>NZ_JAURTI010000002.1:0-883831 GCF_031457855.1 Nocardioides sp. BE266
TCGGCGGCTGAGCGTGGCGGCGTCGGGGTGGGCCTGAACTTCCACGCGCTCGGGTGGAAGTCCATCGGCGGCTGAGCGTGGCGGCGTCGGGGTGGCCTGAACTTCCACGCGCTCGGGTGGAAGTCCATCGGCGGCTGAGCGTGGCGGCGTCGGGGTGGCCTGAATTTCCACGCGCTCGGGTGGAAGTCCATCGGCGGCTGAGCGTGGCGGCGTCGGGGTGGCCTGAACTTCCACGCGCTCGGGTGGAAATCCATCGCGGGGCTGGTCGCGGGCCCGCCAGAAAATTCGTCGGCTGGATCGGGAACACCCCGCCTCGCCGTGCGTTACATCGAGTGATGCAAGTTGAGCCGCTTCGACTCAACTGTTTTGCCTCTCCCGGCGCGACGCGTCAGGATGGCAGGCATCGGCGGGTGGCACAGCCACCCGCGCCCCAGACACAGACCCCGGACCGACCGGGGCGCAGCAGGAGGTAGACACACATGGCACGAGCGGTCGGCATCGACCTCGGTACGACGAACTCCGTCGTCGCCGTCCTCGAGGGTGGCGAACCCACCGTCATCGCGAACGCCGAAGGTGCGCGGACCACGCCGTCCGTCGTGGCCTTCACCAAGTCCGGCGAGGTCCTCGTCGGAGAGGTCGCCAAGCGACAGGCGGTCACCAACGTCGACCGCACCATCCGGTCCGTCAAGCGCCACATGGGCGAGGACTGGAAGGTCGAGATCGACGACAAGACCTTTACCCCCCAGCAGATCAGCGCGTTCGTGCTGCAGAAGCTCAAGCGCGACGCGGAGGCCTACCTCGGCGAGACCGTGACCGACGCGGTCATCACCGTGCCGGCGTACTTCTCCGACGCGCAGCGCCAGGCCACCAAGGAGGCGGGCGAGATCGCGGGCCTCAACGTGAGCCGCATCGTCAACGAGCCCACCGCGGCCGCGCTGGCCTACGGCCTCGACAAGGGCGAGGACCAGACCATCCTCGTCTTCGACCTCGGTGGCGGCACGTTCGACGTGTCCCTGCTCGAGATCGGCGAGGGCGTCGTCGAGGTCAAGGCGACCTCCGGTGACAACCACCTCGGTGGCGACGACTGGGACAACCGCGTCGTGGAGTGGATGGTCAAGAAGTTCAAGGACAGCAACGGTGTCGACCTCGGCGCCGACAAGATCGCCAAGCAGCGCCTCCAGGAGGCCGCGGAGAAGGCGAAGATCGAGCTGTCGTCGTCCAGCGAGACCACGATCCACCTCCCCTACATCACCCACGGCGAGGGCGGCCCGCTCCACTTCGAGGAGAAGCTGACCCGCAGCGAGTTCCAGAAGCTCACCGCCGACCTGCTCGAGCGCACCAAGGCGCCGTTCCAGTCCGTCCTCAAGGACGGCGGCGTCGCGGTCTCCAACATCGATCACGTGGTCCTCGTCGGCGGCTCGACCCGCATGCCGGCCGTCACCGAGGTCGTCACCGACCTGCTCGGCGGCAAGCAGCCCAACAAGGGCGTCAACCCCGACGAGGTCGTCGCCGTCGGCGCCGCGCTCCAGGCCGGCGTCCTCAAGGGCGAGGTCAAGGACGTGCTGCTCCTCGACGTCACCCCGCTCTCCCTCGGCATCGAGACCAAGGGCGGCGTGATGACCACGCTCATCGAGCGCAACACCACCATCCCCACCAAGCGGTCCGAGATCTTCACGACCGCCGACGACAACCAGCCGTCGGTCGAGATCAAGGTCGCGCAGGGCGAGCGCCAGATGTGGAGCCAGAACCAGCCCCTCGGCAACTTCGAGCTGACCGGCCTCCCGCCGGCCCCGCGCGGCGTGCCGAAGATCGAGGTCACCTTCGACATCGACGCCAACGGCATCGTGCACGTCTCGGCCAAGGACCAGGCGTCCGGCCGTGAGCAGTCGATGACCATCTCCGGCGGCTCGGCGCTCGGCAAGGACGAGATCGACCGCATGGTCAAGGAGGCGGAGCAGTACGCCGAGGAGGACGCCAAGCGTCGCGAGGCCGTCGAGGCCCGCAACCAGGGCGACCAGCTCGTCTACACCACCGAGAAGTTCCTCACCGACAACGCGGACAAGCTGCCCGACGACGTGAAGACCGAGGTCCAGGCCGACGTCGACGCGCTCAAGGAGACCCTCGCCAAGGAGGAGGCGTCCTCCGAGGAGATCACCGCGGCGGTCACCAAGCTCGGTGAGTCCAGCCAGAAGATGGGCGCCGCGATGTACGCCGCAGCCGAGGCCGACCAGGCCGCCGCAGGTGGTGCCACCGGCGCCACCGGCGAGGCCGACGACGACGTCGTCGACGCCGAGATCGTCGACGAGCCGTCCGACGAGCAGGCCGCGGACGACACCTCGGAGGGTGAGTCCAAGTGACCGGGTCCGGCAGCGCATCGTTCGGTGACGCGGCCGGCGAGATGGCCAACGAGACCGAGGTCGAGGTGCCCGTGGAGGGCGCCTCGGCCTCGGCCGGCCAGCCGGACGCAGCGTCCGACCCCACGTCCGACAGCACCACCGACCCCGGGACGGAGGGCGACATCAGCGGTGTCGACAACTGGCTCGAGGAGGGTGGCCCCCTGGAGCCGCAGGACCTGGCTGACGACGAGGTCGTGGCCCCGTCCGCCGACGTACAGCTCGCGGAGCGCACCGCCGACCTGCAGCGCCTGCAGGCCGAGTACGCCAACTACCGCAAGCGCGTCGACCGCGACCGCCAGCTGACCGCCGAGAACGCCACGTTCCGGGTGCTCGCGCCGATCATCGAGGTGCTCGACACGATCGACCGGGCCCGTGAGCACGAGGAGATCGAGGGCGGCTTCAAGGCCGTCGCCGACCAGCTCACCGGCGTCGTGACCAACCTCGGCCTGACCCGCTTCGGCGAGCCGGGCGACGCGTTCGACCCCAACCTGCACGAGGCGCTGAGCCACCTGGGCACCGACCCGGAGGTCAGCGTGGTGACGTGCAAGCACATCGCCAAGGCCGGCTACAAGATCGGCGACCGGGTGGTGCGCGCGGCGCAGGTCCTGGTGGTCGACCCTGTCGACGCCTGAGCCGATCCTGACGTCGTACCCGTTCGTGACCGTTCCGAGGACCGAGAGGAGGTCCACCCATGGCTGATGAAGGCTTCCGCAACGACTGGGCGACCAAGGACTTCTACAAGGTCCTCGGGGTCGCGCAGGACGCGAGCGCGGCCGACGTCAAGAAGGCCTACCGCAAGCTCGCCCGGGAGAACCACCCCGACTCCAACCCGGGCGACGACGCCAAGCACGAGAAGTTCAAGGCCGTCGCCGAGGCGTACGACGTCGTCGGTGACGAGGTCAAGCGCGCCAAGTACGACGAGTTCCGCGCGCTGCAGTCGCGTGGCGGCTTCGGCGCGGGCATGGGTGGTGGCGGCTTCAGCGGTGGCGGCTTCAACCTCGACGACCTGCTCCGTGACGGCAACGTCCGGTCGGGCGGCGGGCTCGGCGACATGTTCGGCGACCTCTTCGGGGGCGGCGCCCGCAGCCGCACCCAGCAGCAGGCGTCGCGTCCGCGCCGGGGCGCCGACGTCGAGAGCACGGCCACGATCGGCTTCACCGAGGCGCTCGAGGGGGTCACGGTCTCGCTGCGGCTGACCACCGACGCGGCCTGCCCGACCTGCCAGGGGACGGGCGGCAAGCCCGGCACCCGGCCGCACATCTGCCCCGAGTGCGAGGGCGCCGGCTTCGTGGTCGCGGGCACCGGCGGTGCCTTCTCGATCAACGAGACCTGCCCGGCCTGCGGTGGTCGCCAGCTGGTCTACGACGAGGCGTGCCCGACCTGCCACGGCAGCGGCCGCGGCACCTCCGCCCGGGCGATCCAGGCGCGGATCCCGGCCGGGGTCAAGGACGGCGCGAAGATCCGGATCAAGGGCAAGGGCGGTGCCGGCGACAACGGCGGCCCCGCCGGCGACCTGTTCGTCACCGTGAAGGTCACGCCCCACCGCGTCTTCGGCCGCAAGGGCGACAACCTCACCCTCGACGTGCCGGTCTCCTTCGACGAGGCGGCGCTCGGCGGCGAGGTGCGGATCCCGACCCTCGGCGGCTCGCCGGTCACCCTGAAGCTGCCCGCCGGCACGCCCAACGGCCGCACCTTCCGGGTGCGCGGCAAGGGCGCGACGCGGCGCGACGGCACGAAGGGCGACCTGCTCGCCACGATCGAGGTGCAGGTCCCGGCCAACCTCGACCCGACGGCCAAGGAGGCCCTCGAGGCCTACCGCACCGCCACCGCCGGGAAGCCGCTCCGCGAGGGCCTCTTCTCATGAGCACCCCGTTCGGCACGCCGTCCCCCGACGCCGCGGTGTACGTGATCAGCGTGGCGGCGGAGCTCACGGGGCTGCACCCGCAGACCCTGCGGGCCTACGAGCGGATGGGCCTGATCGCCCCCGGTCGCACCGGGGGCGGCGGGCGCCGCTACTCCCACCGCGACCTCGAGCGGCTGCGCGAGATCGCCGACCTCACGAGCGCCGGCATCGGCATCGAGGGCGTGCGCCGGATCATGGAGCTCGAGCACCAGATCGACGCGCTCCGCGCCCGCAACGAGGAGCTCGTCGCCGAGCTCGATGCCGTACGACGTGGGCTCGCCGCGCGCGCGGCCGCGGCCCAGCCGGCCAACAAGCTCCCGGTCCTCCACCAGGCGGTCGGCCAGTCGATGGTCGTCTGGCGTCGGGGCGGCTGACGCCCTCCGGGTCGCCCGGCGCTGTCGTGCCGGGCGGCTACGCTGCCCGCGTGCGGCAGCGTGGACTCGAGACGGCGGACCGGTGCGCGTCACCGGTTTGCTTCTCCGGGGCTACCCCGGGGACCACCGGTACGTCCGGGCACGGCACCGCGCGCGACCCGCTGCGCTCCGCTGCAGGTCATCGCGCGCACGACGGGACAGGTCGGGACGCGCTGCCGCACCCGAGCCACCGCGCCTGATGCGGGCCGACCTCGCGCGGGCCCTCGCGGCCGGCTTCCTCGCCGGCGAGTGGACCCAGGAGGGGCTCGTCGCGAGCGGCGTCGTCGTCCTCGGACGTAGGGCCCCGTGGCTGTCGCCGCTCGCCCGGCAGGTGCTCGCGCTCTACCCGCGCCCGCCCGCCGACCGCCCGCGCGAGCTGGCCGCCAACCTCGCGTCGCGACCGGCCGCGGCCAGGGCGCGTCGTGCCAGCCCGGTCGTCCAGCCGGTCGTCGCACCGCGGATGCTCACCAACCGGTGGCGGCTCCCGGCGCTCGACGACGTCGGCGCCCTCGCCGACTTCCTCCGCGTGACTCCCGGCGAGCTCGACTGGTTCGCAGACCCACGCCACCTCGCCCGCACCGCCTCTGTCGTGCCGCTCCAGCACTACCGCGTCAGCCACCGCGTCGCGCCCAGCGGTGCGATCCGCGTCCTGGAGGCGCCCAAGCCGCGGCTCAAGGCGATCCAGCGCCAGCTCCTGCGCGAGGTCGCCGCGCTGATCCCGCCGCACGACGCGGCCCGCGGCTTCCGGCCCGGAGGCTCCGTGCGGTCGTACGCCGCTCCCCACGCCGACCGGCCCGTCGTGCTCCGGCTCGACCTCGAGGCGTTCTTCGCCAGCGTCAAGGTCGAGCGCGTCTTCGGCATCTGGCGCGTGGCCGGCTACCCCGAGCCCGTCGCGCACTGCCTGGCCGGGCTGGTGACCAGCGTGCTGCCGCTCGCGCAGTGGCGAGCCGTGCCGCAGCCCGCGGACGACGGCCTCCTCGACGCCCACTGGCGGCTCGGGCGGCGGCTGGCGGCGCCGCACCTTCCGCAGGGAGCGCCGACGTCGCCGGCGATGGCCAACCTGGCGGCGTACCGGCTCGACGTGCGGCTCACTGCGCTGGCCGCGTCGTGGGGCGGGCGCTACACGAGGTACGCCGACGACCTCGCGTTCTCCGGCGACCGGGGCTGGGGTCGCGGCACCTCGCGGCTGGTCGACGCGATCGAGGAGATCGTGCGCGACGAGGGCTTCCGGCTCAACGCCCGCAAGACCGGCGTGATGCCGCGCGCCGGGCGCCAGCGCCTCGCCGGGCTGGTCGTCAACGAGCGGCCGAAGGTGGCCCGCGACGAGGTCGACGTGCTCAAGGCGATCCTGCACAACTGCCACCGCTTCGGGCCGAGCAGCCAGAACCGCGACGACGTCCCTGCCTGGGAGGAGCACCTGCGCGGTCGCATCGCGTGGGTCGCGCAGCACGATCCCGTCCGCGGCGCGCGGCTGCAGGCCGTGCACGACACGATCGACTGGAGTCGGTGACCGGGTGTGTCGGTGCGGCCGCGTAGGTTCTCCACCGTGAGTGAGCGATGAGCAAGATGGACAACCTGCGGGCGATGCGCGAGGCCCGCTACGCCGAGGCGCAGAAGCGGTCGGCGGCCGCGCCGGCGAAGCCTGCCGTGCGGGCGCCCGTGGCGCCGCCCACCCCGAAGAAGGCGCCCGAGCAGGCGGCCGCGGGTGACGACCTCTGCGGCCACCGCAACATCAGCGGCCGCACGTGCACGCGCGAGAAGGGCCACGCGGCCAAGAGCCACCGCTACTCCTGAGGCGCGAGCGCCTCCTCGGGCACGCCCAGCGGGTACGGCGCGACCTCGCCGCGGAGCTCGGCCACCCGTCTGACCAGCTCGGACATCACCTCGTCGGCGACCCGACGCACGGTGGCGTCGTCGACGTCGGTGCCGCCGGCGAGACGTCGTACGTCGATCGGGTCGCCGACCTCGACGCTGACGATCGGGCGGGTCAGCACGTTGCCGAGCAGACGGGCGAGGATGTTGCGCTTGCCGACCACGCGGTGCGCGCCGACCATCGCCACCGGCACGATCGGGGCGCCCGTTCGCAGGGCCAGCCGGACGGCGCCGGTCTTGCTGCGCTCCGGCCACTGGGCCGGGTCGCGGGTGATGCGGCCCTCCGGGAAGAGCCCGACGGCCTCGCCCGCGTCGAGCGCCTGGGCCGCGGCGTCGAGCGAGCCGGCGGCACTGCTGGTGCCGCGTAGCACAGGGATGAAGCCGAGCCGGCGCACGACCGGGCCGACCAGCCCGGAGCGGAAGACGCCGCCGGTGGCCATCAGGCGGAGCGAACGCCCGAGGCGGCGGCCGACGAGGGCGAGCAGGATGCCGTCGGCGAAGCTGGTGTGGTTGGCAACCACGATGACCGGCCCGTCGGGCAGGTCGTGGGTCGGCACGTTGCGGCGGGTCAGCTCGAACCGGCTGACCAGCGAGACCACCGACCCGAGGAGGCTCGCAGCGACCGCGTAGAGGAGGGCGGCGCGCAGGCCGGGGCGTTGCCAGGAGGAGTCCATGCGCCGAGTGTCGGGCACCGCGCGCCGCGCCGCCCCCGGTATGAACACTCAGATTCGGGTACACATGTGAGCCATGCGCCTGTTCCTGCGGATCCTCGCCGGCCTCGTCGCGCTCGTCGTCGTGGGCTACCTCGCCGTCAACGGCGCGGTGCTCGTCCGCGCGCACCAGCAGCGCGACGACATCGCCGGCCAGGTGACGACCGCGCTCGAGGAGGCCGTGCCGGCTGCGGCCGACCGCCAGCAGGACCTCGCGGCGGCAGCGGGTCGCGAGCCCGACGCGTACTGGATCGAGCAGGCGTGCGCGTTCGACACCGACGACGCCGGGTGGATGGTCCAGAGCTATCGCGAGGTCTGCGCGGTCCGCAGCGTCAGCGCGTGGCAGGTCGCGAGCCCGGGTGAGGGCCAGTCCCTGCTCGCGGTCGAGGGCCAGGGCGCGACGGCGTACGACGGGTGCCAGCCGCTCGGCACCGTCGACAAGGCCCAGGTGACGTACGTCGATGCCGGCACGGCGGACGGCGAGCCGTGGTGCACCCACAGCCTCGGCACCTCGTCCTCGGCCCGCGGCCTGGTCGGCGACCGCGCAGCGCTCGAGCCAGGTCGCTGGGTGCTGGCCATCGATGCCGAGCCGCTGGTCGACGAGCCGATCGGGTGCGTGCACTGGTCGGTGATCTTCTGCGACAACCCGTTCGGCGACCGGCACGCCTTCGGCGAGGCGCCGTCGCTCTAGCTCCAGTGGCCGGGGCGGCGCAGGCCGTTGGGCAGCCGGGTGGCGGCGTCGCCGGTCGCCGCGTTGACCTGCGGCTGGGTGAGGAAGAGCGTGGTGGAGAGGTCGCAGCCGCGGAGGTCGGCGTCGCGCAGGTCGGCGCCCAGCAGGTCGGCGTCGGTGAGGTCGGTGTCGCGCAGGTCGGCGCGGATGAGCGTCGCGCCGCGGAACGACGTCCCGCGCTGGTCGCCCGCGAGGCGCTGGCCAGCCAGGTCGGCGCGCGTGCGGTCGGTCGCGGCGGGGTGCGGGCGGCGTACTCGGGTGCTGGCGTCTGCGAGCAGCGTGCCGACGCGCTCGTGGAGGTCGTCGAGGTCGAAGGTCAGCAGCGCCTCGGGGTCACGGCCGGTGAGGTCCTCGATCTCGGTGCGCGCGGCGGTGGCTGCGGGGTCGGGGGAGCGGCGCTCGACCTCGGTGAGGTGGACGAGCATCTCGTGGAGAAAGCGCATCACCGAGAGCACGGCAGCCATCTCGGGGAGGTTGTCCTGGTCGCGCCAGGAGACACCGGCGTAGGTCACCTGCGAGACCTGCTGGCCCGCGCCGAAGCACTCGAAGACGGTGCACCCGGGCCAGCCGTCCTCACGCAGGGTGGCGTGGATGCGACAGCCGTCGTCGGCGGCGAGGTTTTGGCACGGCGTCCCGCCGGGCTTGTCGACCCCGAAGCCCGCCGAGGCGGAGAAAGGGAGCAGCACGCAGCAGAGGCCGAAGCACTGTGAGCAGTCAGAACTGAGCCCCGGTGTCGCCACCGGGGAATCGTGTCATGCGAGTGAGTCGACTAGTACCAACCGCTCTGGATCGCGAACGCGTTGAGGAACGAGAGCGCAAGGAACGCGACCACGACCACTCGGTTGTCGAAGATCAGCTTGCCCATACAGCAACTCTGCCCGACTGTCTCAGGAATGAAACAGATGGCCGGTAAAGATTCCGTCTGGTCTGGTCGCAGGCCGATCTTCGCCGGTCGAGTCCCGAGCGGAGCGAGGGGTGTCGAGACCCCTAGGCTGGCTCCGTGAGTGCGCTGCTGGTCGCCGGGACGACGTCGGACGCAGGCAAGACCATCGTCACCACCGCGCTCTGCCGGGCCTTCGCGCGTCGCGGGGTCAAGGTCGCGCCGTTCAAGGCACAGAACATGTCCAACAACTCGATGGTCTGCGCGACGCCGGATGGCCGGGGCGCCGAGATCGGGCGCGCGCAGTGGATCCAGGCGGTCGCCGCCGGTGCCGAGCCCGAGGCCGCGATGAACCCGGTGCTGCTCAAGCCCGGCGGTGACCGGCGCAGCCACGTCGTCGTGATGGGCAGCCCCGGCGGCACGATCGACTCGACGAACTTCGTCGGCGGCCGCAAGCACCTGCGCGACGCGGCCTACGCCGCCTTCGACGACCTGTCGTCGCGCTACGACCTCGTCGTGGTCGAGGGCGCGGGCAGCCCGGCCGAGATCAACCTGCGCGCCGGCGACTACGTCAACATGGGGCTCGCGCAGCACGGCGCCGTCCCGACCGTCGTGGTCGGCGACATCGACCGGGGCGGCGTGTTCGCCGCGTTCTTCGGCACGGTGGCGCTGCTGTCTGCGGCCGACCAGGCGCTCGTCGCGGGCTTCGTGGTCAACAAGTTCAGGGGCGACCTCGACCTGCTCCGGCCGGGCCTGTCCGAGCTGAAGTCGCTGACGGGACGTGAGGTGTACGGCGTCCTGCCGTGGCACCCCGACCTCTGGCTCGACTCCGAGGACGCGCTCGACCTCGCCGGGCGTCGCGCGTCCGAGGCGGAGACGCGGCTGCGGGTCGCGGTGGTGCGGCTGCCGCGGATCTCCAACTTCACCGACGTCGACGCGCTGGGCATCGAGCCCGGGGTGGACGTGGTCTTCGCGTCGGACGAGCGCGGGCTGGCCGGGGCCGACCTCGTCGTGCTGCCGGGCACGCGCGCGACGATCTCGGACCTCGTGTGGCTGCGGTCCCGCGGGCTCGACCGGGCGGTGCTCGCCCATGCCGCTGCCGGGAAGCCGGTGCTCGGGATCTGCGGCGGCTTCCAGATGCTCGGCCAGCGGATCACCGACCCGGACGGTGTCGAAGGGGCTCCCGGCGCCGACGTCGAGGGGCTCGGGCTGCTCGACGTCACGACCACGTTCGGCGCGGACAAGGTGCTGCGCCTGCCCACCGGTACGGCGCTCGGCGCTCCCGCCGGGGGCTACGAGATCCACCACGGGCGGATCGCCCGGCACGGTGGCTCGGAGTTCCTGGGTGGCGCTCGCGAGGGCGCGGTCTTCGGCACCATGTGGCACGGCAGCCTGGAGGGCGACGACCTCCGGGGGGCGCTCCTCGCCGACGTGGCTGCGGCGGCAGGGGCGTCGTACTCGTCGGCGGGGGTGAGCTTCGCCGAGATGCGGGAGCGGCGGCTCGACCTGCTCGGCGACCTGGCCGAGGAGCACCTCGACGTCGACGCGCTGCTCGCACTGGCGACGACCGGCGCGCCGGCCGGACTGCCCGCGCTCGAGCCGGGGGCGTCACGATGAGGGTGCTGCTGCTCGGAGGTACGAGCGAGGCGCGCGAGCTCGCTGCGCTGCTCGTCGAGGCGGAGGTCGACGTGGTGTCGTCGCTCGCCGGCCGGGTCGAGCGGCCCCGGCTGCCGGTCGGCGCGGTGCGGATCGGCGGCTTCGGCGGGGTCGACGGCCTTCGCTCGTGGCTGCTCGACCACCGGATCGACGCCGTGGTCGACGCGACGCACCCCTTCGCCGAGAGCATGTCGGCCAACGCCGTCGCCGCGTGCGCTGAGCTGGACCTGCCACTCCTGCGGCTGGCTCGCCCGGGCTGGTCCGAGGCGCCGGGGGCTGAGGGCTGGCACTGGGTCGACGACCACGCCACCGCCGCGTCGCTCGCCGCCTCGTTGGGTCGCCGGCCGTTCCTCACCGTCGGGCGCCAGCCGCTCGGGCACTTCGTCGGGCCGCTTTGTGGTCACCGGGTCGTCGCGCGCGTCGTCGACCCCCCGGAGATGGAGCTGCCCGAGCCGTGGGAGGTCTACCTCGACCGCGGCCCGTACGACCTCGCCGGCGAGCTCGCGCAGCTGGCCGAGCACGGCATCGACGTACTCGTCACCAAGGACTCGGGCGGCACCTACACCTGGCCCAAGATGGCCGCCGCCGACCAGCTCGGCGTGCCGGTCGTGGTGGTCCGCCGGGCCGGTGCGACCGACGGCGTCGAGACCGTGCCGGACGCTCCTGCAGCAGCGCGCTGGGTGGGCGAGCCCTTCGGCTGAGCTCGGGCATGGTGCAGGCAGTTCGCGCCCTGTCTGGCCGGCTCCACGCTCAGCCGTGCCGGATCAGCCCTGAACTGCCTTCGTGGTGCGCAACGCGATGAGCGCCGCGACAACGATGGCCCCGGTGCCGACGTGCTTCGCGAGCCGGACGGCGCGGTCGATGTCGTCGCGGGTCGGGGGAGGGCCGTCGCCGAGGAGCACGCGGTCCTCGGCGCCGTGGGCGTAGTGGTTTCGCCCGCCGAGTCGTACGCCGAGCGCGCCGGCGAAGGCGGCTTCGACGACTCCCGCGTTGGGGCTGGGGTGGCGCCTGGCGTCGCGCGCCCAGGCACGCAGGGCGGCGACCGGTGAGCCACCGACCGTCGAGGCGAGGGCCGCAGCGAGCAGGCCACTGAGCCGGGCGCCGGGCAGGTTGAGCAGGTCGTCGAAGCGGGCGGAGGCCCAGCCGAACCGGCCGTAGCGCTCGCCGCGGTGGCCGACCATCGCGTCGAGGGTGTTGGCCGCGCGGTAGCCCAGGAGCCCGGGCACGCCGAGCACGGCGCCCCAGACGAGTGGGGCGACGACGGCGTCGGAGGTGTTCTCCGCCACCGACTCGACGGTCGCCCGGCTGACCTCTCCCTCGTCGAGGACGGAGGTGTCACGACCGACGAGGTGGGTCAGTCGCTGCCGGGCTCCGGGAAGGTCGTCGGCGACCAGGAAGCCGTGGACCGCCGTGCCCTCGCGGCCGAGCGAGCTGCCGCCGAGGACGGTCCACGTGGCGGCCGCGGTGACGAGCGTGTGCGCGACCGGGTGATCCCGGGTGCGACGCTCCAGGCCGAGGCCGATCCCCGATACGGCCCCGGCCAGGAGGGTCAGGTGGACGACGCCGCGCGCCCGCGAGTCGGCGTACGTCTGCTTCTCCAGCGCCGCCGCAGCGCAGCCGAAAAGGGCGACCGGGTGCCCGCGGCGCGGGTCGCCGAAGGCCCGGTCGGCGAGGTGGCCGAGCACGATCCCGAGTGCCCGGCTCACCATTGCTGCCCTTGGTTTCGACACGCTCGCTGGCGCTCGCTGCTCAACCGGCGGGTGGGTCACAGCGATGCCGCGAGCTCCCGCTTCGCCTGGAGCGCGCTCTGCTGGCGCCAGGTGCGGTCGACGAGCGCGGTGAGGGCCGCGCCGATCACCGCCCACATCGCCAGCAGGGTCAGCAGCGACGACACCCGGAAGTCCCAGAGGATGCTGGCCGGGAAGTCGCCGAGCTCGTCGATCTTCGGGAACGCGACGGCGGCCACGGCCACCACCACGACGTACGTCGCTGCGCCGGCGAGGACGCCCGGCACGCCGGTCCACCGACGCGCCGCCCGGCGCGCGACGGACACGGCGGCGAGGACGCCGACGACCGAGATCGTGAGGAAGCCGAAGTAGACGGCCGTGCGGCTGTCGATCGTCTCCCCGGAGCCGACGGCGGGCGGGGTGGCGGGGTACTTCAGGAACGGCACCACGCTGAAGGACACCGCGGCCAGCAGCGCCACGAGGGCGGTGCTGGCGGCAGGACGCAGGCCGCCGAGGCGGCCCAGGCCGACCGCGGCGAGCAGGCCGGTGAAGCCGCCGAGCACGACGCCGAGGCCGAGGGTGCCGGTGGCCAGGCCGAGGGTCGACTGGGTGCTGCGGGAGACGACGGCGTCCTCGTCGTCGTGGGAGTGAGCGGCGGCGCCGTCACTGTGCTCGTGGTCGGCTGCCGTGGCGCTGGCAGCCTCCTCGAGGGCGATGGCCTTGTCGATCTGGGGCTCGCCGACGGTGTAGGCCACGACGAACGCGGCGACACCGGCGAGGAGACCAGCGAGGAGACCGTGGACCAGGAAGGTACGGGTGCTCATCCGGCCGTCAGTGGCAGGGGAAGCCGAGCAGGTGCCGGCCGTCGTGGACCCACTCGTGGATCGCAGTGCCCTCGGGGATGGTGATTGCGCCCTGCACCGAGCTGATCAGCACCAGCACGGTCATGGCGAACAGCGCGCCGAGGACGAGCCATGGAGCGAGCTCCTTGACCGGGATGACGAGGTCGGACGGTGCGGGGCCCGCGATGGGGCTGGAGATGGCGGCTGCCATGGTTCCTCCTTCGGGATGAAAGCGTCCCGGGTTGATGGGGAGTGACTTCCAGTCCGTCGGGTCTGACTTCACCGCTCAGAGCGGTGTCACAGTAGCGCCACTGTGCCGGATTCGCACCGGCTTCCTCAGGACTGGGTGGAGCGAGCGTAGCGCACCCAGCAGCTCGTCCGTCACCACCTTTCGTCGGGCTGAGATCCGGACCCATTCGTCGTCGAGCCCGGGGAACGTGTCGGCCCTCCGGACCGCGAAACCCAAGCCCCGCAAGGCTTCCCGGCTTCCGCCACCGGTGCGGGCGAGGACGTACGGCGCGGTGCTGGGGATCGTCTCGATGCCGAGCTCGCGCAATCCGTCTTCCAGGTGGCGGCGCCGGTCCGCCAGCTCCTCTGCCCGTCGTCGTGCCTCGTCCCTCGCCTGCTCAGTGCTGGTGGCGATGAGGGCGGCGATGGCGCTGGCGGAGACCGACCACGGCGTCTGGTGCTGCCTGAGCTCCTCGACTGTCCGGGGCTCGGCGAGGAGGTAGCCCGCGCGGATGCCGGGGATCGACCAGATCTTGGTGAGGCTCCTGAGGACGACGAGCCCGTCGATCCGCTCGTCGGTCAGGGTCTCGACGTCGTCGTCGAGGAAGGCCTCGTCGACGACGACCAGCCTGTGGGGTCTCGTCAGGCTCCTGATCGTGTCGGCCTTGTGGCGCACGCCGGTCGGGTTGGTCGGGTTGCCGATGATGACGAGGTCGGCGTCGTCGGGGACGTCCTCGGCCTTCAGCCGGAAGCCGTCTTGGTGGCTGAGCAGCACTTGGCCGGGGGTGTGGCCGGCCGTGCGGAGTGCGACCTCGGGCTCGGTGAACTGGGGATGTACGACGACCGGGTGCCGCCAGTCCCTCAGCCTCGCGATGAGGGTGAAGGCCTCCGCGGCTCCGGCCGTCGCGAGGACGTCCGCCGCGTCCCTTCCGTGCCTCGTCGCCACCGCCCGCTCGGCCTCGGTGGCGTCGGGGTAGGCGTCCGCAGCCTCGACCGACTCCCGGAGCGCGCGGTCGAGCCAGGTCGGGCGCGGGCCGTCGAAGACGTTGACGGCGAGGTCCACCAGGCCTTTGGTGGCTTCCTTGTCCCCGTGGTGGCGGAGGTCGGGGCCCTGGTGCTTCCTCGCGGCCTCGACGAACCGGCGGGCGAGCTGGGGGTGGCCGGCCCAGTGGGTGTGGAGGTACGACGCGTGCAGGCTCGGCGTCGCGACGCCCTCGTCGTGGGGGAGGCGCCAGGCCGGGTCGCCGGTCGCAGCCCGCGTCAGGTGGGTGCGGTGGAACTCGTGCCCGGTGATCTCCTCGTGGGCCCTCGCCAGGAGGTTGTCGGTCGCGGCCGTCGCGATGCGGTAGGACAACGTGAGCCGCGGCGCCATCTCGGCGACGGCGTCGATCGCGCCGACCATCGGGACCGCCGGACCGTCGGGCCCACGGACGGACTCGCAGAGGTAGAGCAGGCCCGCGCACTCGGCCACGGTCGGCAGCCCGCGCGCGATCGACGTACGGATGTCGCGGCGCAGCCGCTCGTTGGCCCCGAGCTCGGCCGCGTGCATCTCCGGGAACCCGCCGCCGAGGTAGAGCCCGGTCGTCCCCTCGGGCAGCCGGGCGTCGGTCAGCGGGTCGAGGTCGACGATCTCCGCGCCCGCCGCCCGAAGGAGCTCGACGGTCTCGGCATAGCGGAACGTGAACGCCCGCCCCCCAGCCACCGCGATCCGTGAGCCGTCGCCTGGTTTCGACACGGGCGCCAGGGCGCCCTGCTCAACCGACGGCGAGTGGCTCGCCGGTTGAGCAGCGAGCGAGTGACTCGCTGGTTGAGCAGCGAGCGAAGCGAGCGTGTCGAAACCAAGAGCCTCATGGGGATCCCAAGCCCGCTCGTGCAGATCCTCCGCCGCCGACGCCAGCCGTACGACCGCCTCCAGATCCACCTTCTCCGCGATCTGAGCGGCAAGCCGATCCAGCGCCGCCGCCGCATCCTCGCGCTCGGCGGCCGGCACCAGCCCGAGGTGCCGCGAGGGCGCCTCGATGCCGTCGTCGCGTTGGAGGATCCCGAGCACCGGCAGCCGGTCGCCGATCGAGCGCACCACCTCGTCCGCGTGCCGCGCGGAGCCCGCCTTGTTGAGGATCACCCCGACCACGTCGACGGGCGGCTGCGACCAGGTCATCAGGCCGTGGATGGTCGCGGCGATCGTGCGCGAAGCCGACGAGATGTCGACGACGAGGACGACGGGGGTGCGCGTCACGGCGGCCACGTGGGCCGTCGATGCGAAGCCGTCGCCACCGATCTGGCCGTCGTACAAGCCCATCACGCCCTCGATCACCGCGAGGTCAGCGCCGGCGGCGCCGTGCAGCAGCAGCGGGACGAGGCGCTCCTCGCCGACGAGGTGCGGGTCGAGGTTGCGGCCGGGGCGGGCCGTGGCGAGGGCGTGGTAGCCGGGGTCGATGTAGTCGGGGCCGACCTTGTGGCCGCTGACGGTGTGGCCGGCGTGGGCAAGCGCGGCCATCAGCCCGGTGGCGACGGTGGTCTTGCCGTGCCCGGACGCGGGCGCGGCGACCATGAGGCGGGGGAGGGCTACCACTCGATGCCCCGCTGGCCCTTCTGCCCGACCTCCATCGGGTGCTTCACCTGGCCCATCTCGGTCACGAGGTTGGCGGCCTCGATCAGCCGCGCGTCGGCGTGCCGGCCGGTGATCACGACGTGCTGGCGGCCGGGGCGGCCGACGAGCGCGGAGACGACGTCGTCGACGTCGACCCAGCCCCACTTCATCGGGTAGGTGAACTCGTCGAGGACGTAGAGGTCGTGCCGTTCCTCGGCGAGAGCCCGCTTGATCTCGGCCCACCCCTCAGCGGCGTCGGCCGCGTGGTCCTCCTCGGTGCCCGCCTTGCGCGACCACGACCAGCCCGAGCCCATCTTGTGCCAGGTGACCGGGCCGCCCTCGCCCGTCTCCTCGTGCAGATCGCCGAGCCGCTCGAGCACGGTCTGCTCGCCGATGCGCCACTTGGCGGACTTCACGAACTGGAAGACCCCGATGCTGAAGCCCTGGTTCCACCCGCGCATCGCGAGCCCGAAGGCGGCGGTCGACTTCCCCTTGCCGGGGCCGGTGTGGACCATGAGCAGCGGGCGGTTGCGCCGCTCGCGCGTGGTGAGCCCGTCGTCGGGGATCGTGGTCGGGACGCCCTGCGGCATGTCAGCCCCTCCAGCTCTCGAGGTGGATGGCCTCGTCGAGCGAGCGCCCCTTGCGCCAGCCGTGTCGTACGAGGTCGGGCACCGCCTGCAGGTGCCGCACCGGTCCGAGGCAGAGCCACGCGACCGGGCGTACGCCATCGGGCAGCCCGACGAGGTCGGCGAGGAACTCCTCCCGGTAGAACGACACCCACCCGACGCCGAGGCCCTCGGCGGTGGCAGCGAGCCAGAGGTTCTGGATGGCCAGGCAGGTGGAGTAGAGGCCGGTGTCGGCGATCGCGTGGCGGCCGAGCACGTGCTGCCCGCCGCGCTCGGGGCTGTAGGTCACCACGACGCCGAGGCCGGACTCGCGGATGCCCTCGACCTTGATCTTCTCGAAGGTCGTCCGGCGCTCGCCCTCGAGCTGCTCGGCGAAGGCCCGGCGCTCGGTCTCGACGTGGTCGGCGAACTGCTCGCGGGTGTCCTCGTCGAAGACGAGCACGAAGTCCCACGGCTGGCTGTGCCCGACGCTCGGCGCCTCGTGGGCAGCCTGGAGGACACGCCGCAGCTGCCCGAGGTCGACGGGCTCGCCACTGAACTCGGCACGTACGTCGCGCCGGCGGGCGATGACGTCGTACAGGTCTGTGCTCACGCCACCCTCGCCACGCCGGTCAGGGCTTGTGCGCTGACCTCGGCGATCGGCAGGTGGGTCGCCTGCAGCTGCTGGGCAAGCTGGGCGGCGAGGCCGAGCCGGATCGGGCCGTTCTCGCAGTCGACCACGACCGAGCTGATGCCCTGCTCGGCGATCCACTGCGCCGCCTTCCGGCTGCGGACGACGGGGTCGTTGCCGTGGGTGGCGCGGCCGTCCGTGATCACGATGAGCAGCGGTCGCCGTCGTGGGTCGCGCACCTTCTCGACCCGCAGCACCTCCGCCGCGGTCAGCAGGCCCTCGGCGAGGGGGGTACGCCCTCCTGCCGGCAGGTCGGCGAGGCGCTTGGCCGCGATGTCGACCGAGTGGGTCGGCGGGAGCGCGACCTCCGCGGTGTCGGCGCGGAAGGTGACCAGCCCGACCTTGTCGCGGCGTTGGTAGGCGTCGAGCAGCAGGCTGAGGATCGCGGTCTTCACCTGCTCCATCCGCTTGCGCGCGGCCATGCTCCCGCTCGCGTCCACGCAGAAGAGCACGAGGTTGGCCTCCCGGCCCTCGCGTCGTGCGGTGCGGAGGTCGGTGTCCTCGAACCTGATCCGGCCGTCGGTCCTACCGCGGCTCTGCTGGTGTGGTGCCGCTGCCCGGATCGTCTCGACCAGGTGGAGCCCGCCCTTGCCCGTCGGGTCGGACCCGACGCGTCCACCGTTGGTCGTCAGGGCCCGCGACCGCTTCCCCGACTCACCCGCGCCGGTCCCGGTGACCTCGAACCGCCGCACCTTGTACGGATCCGCCGCGCCCACAATCTCAGTTGGTCGAGTAGCCGACGAGGAACGAGGAGGCGTATCGAGACCCTCCTCGCGATCCGTCGGTTGAGCAGGGCGCTCCTCGTGATCCGTCGGTTGAGCAGGGCGCTCAGCGTGATCCGTCGGTTGAGCAGGGCGCTCAGCGTGATCCGTCGGTTGAGCAGGGCCCTCCGGGCCCGTGTCGAAACCAGGATCATCCGACCCGTCACCCTCCGGCTCCGGAGGCGCAGGCGGCTCAGGCTCCGGCTCCTCATCGCCGAGGATCTGGTCCAGCAACTCCTCATCCAGCCCAGGCGCATCGAACGGGTTCCGCCTCCGCCGGTGCGGAAGCGCGAGCAGCGCAGCCTGGCGGATGTCGGCCCTCGTGATGAAGGTACGACCGTGCCAGGCGGCGTGCGCGATCGCCGTACGTGTGGTGACGATGTCGGCGCGCATGCCGTCGACCTCGAAGGCGGCGCAGACCTCGGCGACCTTGGTCAGCACCGCGTCGGTGAGCTCGACCTCGGGCAGCAGCTTGCGGGCGGAGGCGATCCGGTCGGTCAGCGCGCGCTCGGCGTCGGCGTACGACTCCACGAACGCGTGCGGGTCTGCGTCGAAGGCGAGGCGACGGCGTACGACCTCGGCGCGCAGTTGAGGGTCGCGCGGTGCGGCGATCTCGACGGTGAGGCCGAAGCGGTCGAGGAGCTGGGGGCGGAGCTCGCCCTCCTCGGGGTTCATGGTGCCGACGAGCACGAAGCGGGCGGCGTGGGCGACCGAGACGCCGTCGCGCTCGACGGTCGAGCGGCCCATCGCGGCGGCGTCGAGCAGCAGGTCGACGAGGTGGTCGTGGAGGAGGTTGACCTCGTCGACGTAGAGGATGCCGCGGTGCGCGCGGGCGAGGAGGCCGGGCTCGTACTCGGCGACGCCGTCGGCCAGCACCTTGGAGAGGTGCAGCGAGCCGAGCACGCGGTCCTCGGTGGCGCCGACGGGCAGCTCGACGAGGCGTACGGGTCGGGTCTCGGTCTCCGCGTCACGCGGCCAGGTGCCATCGGGCGAGGTGTCGCCGGGGGCGCTGGAGAACCGGTCGCCGGCGACCACCTCGATCGGCGGTAGCACGGACGCGAGGGCGCGGACGGTCGTGGACTTGGCCGTGCCCTTCTCGCCGCGCACGAGGACGCCGCCGACCTCGGGGGAGATCGTGGTGAGGATCAGGGCGAGCGTCATGTCATCAGATCCGACGACGGCGCATAGGGGGTACTGCAGTGGCATGGGGGCTCCCGCTCTCGTTGCCAGGTTGGAACTGACTGGCGGGAGGCCGGTCTTCGGACTTCCGAGGTCGTGCCTCGGTCACCGCAGCGGGCCCTGTGCCGGAATCTCACCGGCTTCCCAGATTCTCCCCAGACTTCGGGGCACCTCTCGCCTTGTGCGCGTCACGATAGCGTCTGCGGCCATGTCGTCCACTGGTGTGCCCACGGAGATCGTGGTCGTCGGGATCGGGGCCGACGGGTGGGCCTCTCTTTCGCCGTCGTCGCAGGCCCTGGTGCGCGAGGCGTATGTGCTCTGGGGCGGCTCGCGGCACCTGTCTCTGGTGCCTTCCGTGCCGGGCCAGACGCGGGTCCCGTGGCCGTCGCCCTTGGCCTCTGAGCTGCCTTTGCTGCTTGCCGAGTACGCCGGTCGACCCGTCGTCGCGTTGGCCTCCGGCGACCCGTTGGTCTCCGGGATCGCGACAACCTTGCTCGAGTACGGCGCCCCGGTGCGGGTGGTGCCGGCGGTCTCGTCGGTGTCCCTGGCTCGGGCTCGGATGGGGTGGTCGTCCTCGTCCTGTGCGGTGGTGACGGTGGTCGGTCGGTCCGTGTCGTCCGTGCTCCGCGAGTGTGCGCCGGGGCGGCGGTTGCTGGTGCTGTCGTCGGACGCCTCGACCCCTGCCTCGGTCGCTGCGCTGCTGACCTCGTCGGGCTGGGGTGCGTCCTCCATGACCGTGCTCGGCGACCTGGGCTCGTCGTCGGAGTCCTCGGTGTCTGGTGATGCCTCATCATGGTCGGCTTCGTCGCCGGCTCTCAACGTCATTTGCATCGAGGTTTCTGGAAACGGCCTCGCTTCCTGGGCGCCTGGCCTCCCCGACCCGGCCTTCGAGAACGACGGCCAGCTCACCAAGCGCGACCTCCGCGCCTCCGCCCTCGCCCGCCTCATGCCCACCCCCGGCCAACTCCTCTGGGACGTCGGCGCCGGCGCCGGCTCGGTCGGCATTGAATGGATGCGGTCGCACCCCACCTGCCGCACCATCGCCATCGAGTCCGACCCCGAGCGAGCCGCTCGCATCGCGCGCAACGCTGAGGCCCTCGGCGTCCCCGACCTCCAGGTCGTCGAAGGCCGCGCCCCCTCAGCCTTGGATGGCCTCGAAGCTCCGGACGCCATCTTCATCGGCGGAGGGGTGACCCGGGAAGGCGTCCTCGACACCTGCCTCGCCGCCCTCAAGCCCGGCGGCCGCCTTGTCGTCCACGGCGTCACGTTGGAGACCGAGACGTTGCTAGCCAAGGCGTCCGCCGACCACGGCGGCGAGCTCACCCGCATCAGTGTCGAGACGGCCGCGCCTGTGGGGACGTTCACCGGCTGGAGCCCAGCACGGGCAGTCACTCAATGGGCGCTAACGACGTAGGTCCAAGTAGGTCTTCGACCTAGGGCACCCCGCCCAGAATGCTGCGTCGGCACGTGTCGCGTTCTCGTCCGACCGTGGGCGCCGACTGCTCTCTTATGGGGCGACAGCTCCGAAGAATCCGGCGGTTGATCGAGCTCGTCCCCTCCGGTCGGTCTAGTTGCGGGAAGTAGGCCGCGAGGCGATCACGCAACCCAGGCTTCTTGAGCGGCCTTGTCAGATGTTCACGGTGCCGTTGAGCTGTGAGAACAGCGCCGCGAACTGCTTCACCGTCTTCGGCTTGATCGATTCGAAGAACTCTTCGCGGTGATCAGTCAACGCGTGGGCCGGCACTGCGTGATCAAACGCTCCGCGGACACCCGTGATCTTCTTGATGATGGGCTCATCGGTATTGGGCAGGTCCGAGGCCTTGACGTCTTCGTTGAAGGCCCAGTTAAACAGCTTCAGGTAGTCGGCAACGTCGAACAGATCCTCGATGTCTGCGTTCGACGGCAACTTGTCGAGGTCGGAGCACACGACGATTGCATCTTCGCCGACCCCGTTGTGCCGCGCGGCCTTCTGGATTCTTTGCAACTTCGCGTTGGTCCGATCGCCATCAACGAGCGCCGTCACGGCGAGACGTCGTCCAAGCAGCGCCACGAAGGCTGGCATGTTGTCGATGCCGCCAACCGGCAGGATCGCCAGGCGTGGGTCGAGGCCATGGTTGTCTCCTTCAGGCTTGACGAGGAGGTACTCCGTTAGCCGCTGCAGGTAGACGAAGTCACTGCTGCCCTCGACGAGCAGGTGCTGCCCAGAGCCAATGAAGAGATGCTGGCTAACCGAATAGCCGAGTGCCGACTCCACCGGGAGCATCGTGGAGGGATCCGCGCTCAAACTGATCGGCGTCACGACGACTCCTTGGTCGGGATCAGATCGAGTTGCTCGATCGTGAACCCCACGTAGCTTCTCGTACTTGGTCGGGTCGACCATGTGTTGCGAGTGAGTCGTGTAGATGGTCTGCTTTGACGAGCCGAGCTCCTCGAAGATGAAACGCACGAAGTCGCGCTGGGCATCGCCGTGAAGACTGGTACCTGGCTCATCGAGCAAGACGATGATTGGACTCTTCGAGTGCTGGTACTCACTGAAGGCGGCGAAGAACGAGAAGAACCACTGGAACCCAGTGGAACGCGTTGAAAAGTTCGTCTCGACGTTTCCGTGGCGGCCGTCGCGCAGTTCGATCTTGAGGATGCGGTGCGGGCGCTCCACGCCATCAGGTTCCTCCACCATGATGCTGTCAGTGTCGAAGATGACGTCGAGGTCATTGTTCTGACGCCAGTACTCGAATACGTGCTGGCTGAGGTCGACGCTCGCCGCTTGAAGTTCCGCCTTCCGACTGTCGTAGTCGGAGTCCATGAAGTCCTGCGGCCTCTCGCCCGCGTGCGCGAGCAACGCGACTACCGAGCGCTCTCGGTCGGTGAGTGGTTTGCCAGCCGCGATCTTTGATGCGAGGTCGTTGAGGTCTGTTTCTCCGGGAAGCACGTTGTAGGAAGAGAAGTAGAAGAACTTTGGGAGCCGATCCCACACGGTGTCGACTTGTTCCTGCTCCCACCCGCCTTCGAGAAAGCCGTACTTGTTAAGAGCTGTGCCGAAAGCCGTCATCGCCTTTGCGCGCAAGGGCTCATCGGCGTCCTTGAGCGATTTTGCCTGCTCCTTCGCGACCGACCTTGCATCGACAAGGTCCTCGCAGGCAGTGAGGGCATCCAGGTCGTCGCCCGTGATTTCTACGTCCGCCGCAGCCTGAACAATCACGTCGGCATCGTCATAGGAGAACCAGATCTCAGCGTCGTTGTCGTAGTCTCGAGACGCATGCACACTGACATTCTCGGGAATACGCACACCAAATGTCCCCGCGAGGGCGTCAATGTCAGCTGCATCCAGTGCAAATGTTGCTTGGATAGGCCGTGTCTCAGACAGCCCAGAGTTCGCGCGGCGGTCGCGGGCAAGTCGCCACCGCGGATACTCCTGAGTCATGTTGAACTTCAGGCTGGTTCCGTTCGCGGGGTTTAGTCGGTGCGGTGCCTTAAGGACGGTGGTCTTCCCGGACTCATTCTTCCCGACAAGGCAGGTGACGTCATCCTCGATATGTATCTCTTGGTCTTCGACGAAGTTTCTGAATCGCCGGACCGTTATACTGGTCAAACGCATTATTGCTGCTCCTCAATGAAAGAATCAGTTTGGCAACAGGCAAACTTCCCGGCGAGCATAAGCGGAACCACCGACAGTCCGGCGCCACTCGACGAGAACCGACATCAACTCGCAGCCGTCATTGCCGGGGACACGAGCTGTGCCTGTGCGGCTTCTTCGAAGGCGTTCAGGGCGGCGGCCCGAGGTGCCTGGAACTTGGCTTGGATGTCTTCATCGCTAGGGCGGGGATGGTAGGTCCGCGAAGCGTTCATTAGCGCCTCTGCTGATGGCGCGAGAGCCGGGTGCAGCAGGCGGATGAGTGCCAATGCGCGGCGGCACTCTTTGAGCGCCGCCTCGATGCCCTCAAAAGCTCGCCCGCGCCTGTCGAAAAGGTCCTGTCGCCCGTTGCCGTTGCCGGTCTGCCGGCTGACCATGAGCTCCAAGTTGGTGAGACCTAGGTCTTGCTGGGCGACCCAGAGTGCGTCGCAGCCGCCCCAAAACTGCGCGATGAGAGCGTGCAACTCGTCTCGGCGCTGCAGCCCCTTGCTCGCCTCAATCTGCCTAGTCGCCACAACGGTCGCTGCCTTGGCGCCCACGAGCGCGCCAATCACGGCTCCCACTAGGCCGCTCAAGAGATTGCCCAGCGCCGCAACGTCCACAGCTGGTCCCCCCTTTTCGTCTTGTGGGACGCTACAACGTGGAGGGGATCTGGACTCCACATTCATGCGTATGCGAAGGACGCGGGGTCGGCCAGTGGCGCTCAAACGTTCGGGCGGCGACCGGCATTCCGCTTGGAAGTTCGACGAGCTGCGTGATGCCGAGACCGCGTCTTGGGTTCACGACAGCATGGATCACGAGTCAGGCATCGCTACGCCGTGCAACAGTGCCCTTCGTGACTGCCGAAGAAGCACCAAGCACTGACGCCAGCGGCGGCAGACAGACGGACTCGCCTGAAGGTCGAACGTACCTTCTCGAAGGCGTGTTGGGCTCAGTGCTGATTCTCGGTCCCGCGATCTGCGTCGGTGTCGCAATGGATGCTAGGTGGGGATCCATCGCCGAATGGGTTGCAGGTCTGGCAACGGTCGCAGCCTTCCTCGCCGCAGTGCTAGCGGCACGTTTTGCCGCCCGGGCACTCGAAATTGAGCAGGATCGCGAGAGGGATCGGCAGAACGCGATCATTCGAGAGCAGGCCGTACTCGTCGCTGCATGGATCGAAGTTGACTACATCAAGAGCTTGGCCGGAGCGCGCGTCCACGCGAAGACGATGACGTGCATCTTGCGTAACGCGTCGCCCGTTCCGGTTCATGACGTCGAGGTTCGCGTCTTGCTTGATGCGGCAGATGGAGTGGGTCGGAAGTTGATTGGGACGGTGAAACTCGCAACGCTCCCCCCATCCACAGACCCCATCTCGGAGCGGATAGCGCCATTTCAGAGGACCGACCCGATCGCCGCCGTGCGGGAACGAGCCGATGTGCCGGCTCTTCGTTGTTCAATGGACTTCACTGATTCTGCCGGGACTCGATGGTTCAGGGGGGCCAATGGTGAGCTCGAAATTGACCAGGACTACGACCCTCTGAAGCAAGGAGGTGCGTAGGAGCACGCATGGCGTGTCGGATGTGGCTCCGGACTGCGTCTTTCCGCCGCCTAACAGCGTGCCGCGAGGTGAGTTGCCTCTCTTCATCCGCACAGCACTATAGGGAGGCCAAGAGACCGGGATGCCAGTCGAGTCGTTCTTTAGCCCGACGTCTGGCCAGTCGGCGTCTCCAAGGTTCGCTGAGTTCTTCGTCTCTGCCGTTTGAGGCCTGGGGTCATAACGTGGGCTTTATGGCTTGCTTCGAGGAATGCGGCTGCACTTGTTACGAGTGGCCGGGGGACGCCGTCTTCGACTCCGCGATTGAGCGGGAGACCCGCATCAACATCACCCTGCGCGGCCTAGTCGAGACGCACCCGGGGTGGTACTCGGAGGGGGCGGACGGGATAGCCAACAACGATGTGACGTGGATCGGCCTCAGAAATGTGCCTGGTGTATACGTCCTATGGCAGCAGGCTGACTACTGCTCAGAACACAATGCTGACCACCTGCGGGCGTTCTACGTTGGCAAGGCCGGCAAGAACATTGAGGCCCGCCTCAAGGTTCATCAGGGCAAGAAGCAGATCAACGACATCCTCAGTACCCAGGTCTCGATTTGGCAGGGACCTAACCGCCTCGCCAAGTACATCGAGCAACTGCTCTTGGACTCATTCAGCTTCCCGCTCAACGGCTACGAGACGGGTGGAACCCTACCGTTGTGTCATCACATCCTCCCGGCCGCATGGAACTAGGGGTCATCGCTCCTCGGGTAGTCATGCCCGTCCGGTTGCGAATGGCCTTGAGTCACTTCGCCGCGTACCGTCCGGCGCGCGACATTGCGCCGCGTCCGGCACGGCAACGTGCCACGGCACGCATCTGCCGTGTATGGCGCGCCGCGCGCCTGCGCTCAGCACCAAGTGGTATCCATTCAGACCCGATCTCAGTTCGTGCGGTTCGTAGTAGTGCGGGCCGGCTTAGCTCGCTCCCGCCGGAAGAGGTTCCGGCTTGACGAGGTCAAGACCGCTGAGATGCTTGTCCAACCGCTTCGCCATTGGCCGGAACGTAGCGAAGGTCAAGCCGCCCGATGCGATGCCCCCGATCACAGGCACGAACTTGGCGACTCCGTTCGCGAAGATCTGCTTCGTCATTCGAGCGCCGAGTAGACCAGCCACCTTCTTGACTATGGGATAGACGGTTCCCTGTGTGAGCGCCTTCTGCGGAAGCTTCTTGACGACCTGGCCAGCCATCATGGCTGAGACCTTTGTAATCCCGGTCTGGGCTGTCTGAACGCCGAACATGACGCCGATGAAGAGTGTGAGTAACCCTGCCGTCGCCTCGTCGAGCTCCTCGTCGTCGGCGAACAAGTCGGGCCAGCTGTGGATGTAGGCCAGCTTCTGCGTGATGCGAATGACGTGCCCGAAGTACTGCGCCACGTCGGCGGGCACCGTGCCTGCCATCGCCATGCCACCGGGGATGCCGGCTGCCGCTGAGATTCCGGTGACCTTGGCTGTTTCGAAACGGATCGAGGTCCTGGCTACCTTCTCGATCACGCTGCGCGGGATCCCCGCCGCGGCTGGCGTTTGGGCAATCGCTTGAGCGATCTGTTCCTCAGAACAGTGCCGCTTCAAGGCAGTGCGGAGGTAGGCGGACCGGTCGATTCGGACACCTGGCAGCCGAGCTGACGCGTCGAGAATCTGCGTGAACTTCGTGCTGGCGACTTCAATCTCGTTGCTCCCCGTCATGCCCCGGATCGTAGTCACGGGGTGCGACGTCACGCTGGCGATCAAGTGACACGAGCGCGTTGCACGTTTCTCTGTGAGGATGTAAGCGCTTGCGCGTGTCCCATCTCGCCACAGGGAGGCAGACGTACCGCTTGCGATCCGTTCGTGCGTCAATCCGCCGCGTGACGGCAGCGAGCACTAGACCTTCACTTGGATCTTCTTGTACCGGGAAAAGCGAAGCTCGAGTCCGAACTCCTCACCCTCGAGCGTGAGTGCCCGGCCGTCGGTGTGACCGCCTTGCCACAACCAGGGAAGGACGAACCGAGTCGCGTCGTCCGGCGGCATGCTGTCGATCTCCGCAAGTGCGCGGTCGCGGAGCGCTTCGAGCGCTTCCGGATTCTGAGCGCCGACGCCTCGTTGGCGACCGTCGGCGGCAGTTGCGCGAGCGAGATCCAGCAACACAGGTGGACCCCCCTTTGAGACGTCTGTCTCCCGTTCGGAGACCACCCCGCGCTCCGTGGCAGTGGGAAGGTCGGGGCGTGGCAAGCCCAACACCACCTGGCGCTGCTCCGTGGGCTCGAGCAGGCTCAGGTTGCTCACGACCGAGGCGACCATCTTCACGTACGCCTCCACCTCTGAGCGTTGGTCGTCGCCCCAAGCGCTATCGACGAGGGGGAGGACGTTTTGCCAGGTGAGGTGGCTGTATCGCTGGCCCTGGAGCAGGGCTGGGGCGGGCTTGGTCAGAGGACCGGTGATATAGGTCAGATCCAGGTTGCAGCCGGGGTGTGCCGCGGCGGCGAGCCTCAAGTAGTACGGCAGTTGATCGGCGCGGTGGCTGCCGGCTTCCGTCTTCAGTTCGATGACCCACACGCGGTCATCAGATAAGACGGCCCAGTCCGGCCAGCCGTTCGCCGCTTCGTCCTCGAGCTTGGGTAGCAGGTACTCATCGATGAACACCTCTGGAGAACTCGACGATCCATCAGTGGCGTGAGAACCGTGAGCTGCTTCATCCAAGAGTTCGAGGAACCGTCGCCCCGCAGCGCCTGGTGACCGCGGCGTGTTCCACGGTGGCGCCTCGCCGTCGAGGATCAGCGTGGTGAGGAGCCGCTGGAGATACTCCTCGCGGCCCAGCTTCAGTCGTCCCCACAGGGCTGTCGGGCTTTCCCACATGCCGGCAGCGTAGGCCCGCGCCCTGACACTGATGTCGTAGCTCCGCGTCACTTCGCCGCCGGGCTAGCGGACGCCGACGAATTCCGCGAACGCCACACGATCCGCGCAGTCATCCCGCATCCTGTCGGATGTGAAGCGGGGTCAGGATCTCAAGGGAAACCCATCACTCTTGGCGGGGCGACCGTCGGCGCCTCGGTTCGCCGAAGGCAAGAAGTGCAGATGGTGCGACACGCCCGTGTTCGCCAGCCAGATGCCGAAGCCGCTCGGGCGCGGCAATTGGTCCCACGGCTCTGGCTGCGTCAGCGACCCAAAGCCGTTCGAGCTCGAGCGTGTGGCGGTGCGTCGGCTGCGGGACCGGGGAGTCGACGATGACCGCGACGCGATCTTTGCCGAGGTGGAGGCCATGCGGTTAGAACGCGACGCGCAACTGCTCGCGTACCTGGCTCACAGCATGCGCCCGGGAATTGGTGACCAGGAATGGGAGCAACTCAACCGGTCACTCCCAGACCGAGCACCGACGCCACAGATCCTCCAGGCGATGGATGTCGCCGGCGACACCGACACGACGCGCTGGCTTCGCACGGAAATGTACTACGACCACTTCAACCCTTGGGACGAAGGCGAGCTTGAGTACGAGTGACGCTTGATGTCGACTGGCCAAGCGCCATCAACCCGTATCGTCGACGTGCGTCTTACCGCCGCCCTTAGGCGTGTGACAGGTCGTGATGCGGGTGCTTCGTCGGTCAGACCATCGCGTCGATTCGTGAGCGAGTCCGTCTCCGGGGGAAGTAGCGTCCCCACATGACGCGGTACGAATACGACGAGGAAACCAGCGAGCGGCTTCACATGGACGTCGTCCTCGAGGTCGACGATCGGCCGACTCCTGTGGCGCGATGGGTCGACGCTATGCGTCGATTGAATTCGATCGACGATCCTCTCGCCCGCCGCGTTCTGGCTCTCCATCGAGATTGCGGATCTGGCGGTGGCACGTGCGATGGAGGCTTTGAAAGTGAGCCGATCTCTCGCAGAGTTGGTTGGGGTTGCGAGACCACGTCGGCGATCGCTGACCACTTCGGAGTCGACTACCCGGTGGCACAGCCCGAATCCGACTGAACGCTCCGCCCGCCGCTGATCAGGCGTGGTGTCCGGCCTTCGGCGAGCAGACAGAACGCGATGCGGATGGTTCAGCCGCGGAAACGGGCTCGGACCTGATCCGCCTGTTCCGCGGTCAGCGCCCAGCGGGCGTATGGCATGTTCTGCCAGCCCTGATCGCGGAGCCACTGTCGAATTGCTCTATCGCTGACGCCCAATTCGGCGGAGAGCTGTTTCGGTGTGATCGGCTCGGTCATCTGGTGAACCTAGGCGCCCAACGCAAGCATGTGAAGACGGATGCGCGCCCTGACCGGCCCGAATCCGCCGCCTTCGGGCCACCGAAAAGGGTCCGCCAGCGCGCGGGCGAGGCGACTCCGTTCGAAGCGGCGGCCCGGATAGCGTCCGGAGGTGGCCAGCTCCCGACGATCCAGCAGTCGTCGACGGAGCGTGCCCCCGCGCCGGAGGCGCACCACGCAGCCGCGACCGTTGCCGACAGCCGGGCGCGGCGAGCCGGTGTGGGTGCTGGATGTGCCGTACGGGACCCAGGTCGACGGCGCGAGTTGGCACCCGGCAGTGAAGACCCATCTATACGTCGGCAGAAGACTTCCCGAGCACCTGAAGCCGTACGCACCAGGGCCCCACACGCTCGGGCGGTTCATCGAGAACTCCCTCAACCCCGGCGATCCGGCGCCGAACCCCGAGCCTACGGATGCGCTCGAGCCCAGACGGATCCAGTTCGAAGCAGCAGATGCGATCGCGGCACGCGCGGAGGCGGGTGGGCGGCTGTTCCTGCTCGCTGACGAGCCCGGGGTGGGCAAGACGATCTCCGCGGTCCTGGGCGCGAACGCGGTCGGTGACATTCGAGGCGCGCAAAGAGTGCTGGTCGTCGCGGACCGGCCGCGATCACGATCGGCCACTGGTGCCGCACGATCACGGCGCTGGGCGACGGCGGCCTGGAGTGGGTCGTCATCACGTGGGACCGGCTGGAGAAGGTCAAGGACCACGCCTGGGACGTGATCATCGCCGACGAAGCCCACGCCCTGCGTCGTACGACGACGAAGCGGTGGAAGCTGTGGGCGCGGATCTCCGGGCACGGGAAGCCGCACGACACGGCGCCGTTCGTCATCGCGACCACCGCGACGCCGGGGCACACGCCGCTCGAGCTGCCGTACCTCGCGCCGGCCTATGCGCAGGTCCTCGGCGAGTCGATAAAGGAGTGGACGAGCGCCACGAAGCCCGGCGAGCTGTACGCCGACGCGCTCGAGCGCCACGGCGTCGGGGTGGAGCGGGGACGGTACGGCGCGGCGTGGACCACCGATCCCGCCCGGCGAGCTGCGGACCTCAAGCTCGTGCGCGGCTGGCTCGACGAGGAGCGGCCGCCGGCGATGCTGCACCGCGCGGCCCCGTGGGGAGCGGTGCCGATCTCCGGGATGCCGGTGGCGCTGTCGCCGGCGGAGCGGACGGCGTACGAAGCGGAGTGGGGCGAGTTCTGCCGGGAGATGGACATCGCCCGGCGCGGTCGCAACGTCGCGAAGGGGCGGGCCGCGCTCCTGCGCTTCCGGCAGAAGGCCGGGCTCATTCGCGTCGACTCGACGGTCGCCTGGATCGCCCAGCAGGTCGAGGCGGAGCGACAGGTGGCGTGCTCGGTCGAGTTCGTCGCCACGGCCGCGGACCCGATCGCCGACCGGCTGCGCGACTCCGGCATCGAGGTCGCCACGATCTACGGCCGCGATCGGTTCGACCCGGAGGCCGAGCGGCTCAAGTTCCAGACCGGGCAGGCGAAGGTCTGCGTCTTCACCACCGTCGCCTCGATCAGCCTGCACGCCGGCGAGACCCTCGCCGACGGACGCACCGCGAGCACCGAGCCGCGGGTCGGTGTCTTCCACCAGGCCCGCTTCTCCGGCATCGCCGGGCGTCAGGTCACCGGCCGCACGCACCGCGACCACCAGGTCTCGCCGTGGCACATCGCCTATGCCGAGGGCACCGTCGAGGAGCAGGTCGGCAAGGTGATGGTCGAGCGGATCGCCGCGGCCTCCGACACCGTGGGCAGCGACACCTCCGGCCTCACCGACCTCGCCGAGCTGCTGGGTGCAGACTGGCTGCCGGTGACGACCCTGACCGAGGACGGCACCTGACCACAGCCGCCAAAAAGGTGGACCAGTAGCGACAGCAGGACCCTGAGCCCCCACACTGGTGCACAGGCACGCACGCACCCGTGGAGGACACATGTCGAGCTCCGAGTACTTCCCGCACGAGGACGCCACGTCCGCGCCGGGCTTCGCGCCGGACGCATCGGCCGAGAGCCCCCGCGCCGTACCGACTCCCGCTGCCCAGGCAGACGCGTCCGCGGCACGCACGCTCGAGCTCGCTGCGATGACGGCCGACCAGCTCGTCGCCGACGCGCGGGCGGAGGCCGAGTCGCTGGTGAACGAGGCGCGGGCGTCGGCCGACGAGGCCGCGCAGGCCAGCCGCACCGAGTCGGACCGGGTCGCGGCGGAGCTGGCCAACGCCAGGTCGGAGCATGCTGCCGGCCTCGAGAGCGAACGTACGACGGCCCTGTCGGGGCTCGCCGACGAGAAGGCCGCCCTCGAGGCCGAGGTCGCGTCGCTCCGGCAGATGGCGACCGAGCAGCGCGACCAGATGCGACGACTCCTCACCGAGCAGCTCGCCTCCATCGACGAGACGCACCTCGAGCCGCAGGAGCGCCCCGCCGAGTGAGCGAGGCCGGCCTCAGGCCGGAGCGATGTTCTGGTTGTGCCGGAACAGGTTGCCGGGGTCGTACTTCGTCTTGGCCTGCTGGAGCCGCTCGTAGTTCCCCTTGTAGTTCACGCGGATCCGCTCCTGGTCGTCGTCGGCCATGAAGTTGATGTAGCCGCCCTCGTCGGAGTGGGGCGCGATCGCGGCGTAGTAGTCGCGCACCCACGCGGTGTTCTGCTCGTCGTCCGCTGCGTCCGGCCACATGCCCGCGATGACGGTCGCGAAGCTGGCGTCGCGGTAGGCGAAGGCCGTCGCGTCCGACTCGACCCGTTGGCAGGCGCCGTTGATCGGGTAGATGTGCATCGTCGACGTCATCGCCGGCACCTTCGCCCCGTGCTCGACGTGTGCGTCGATCGCCTCGTCGGTCAGCTCCGTGGCGAAGCTGGCCTTCCAGTAGTGCCTCAGGCCCGCCGGCAGGAGGTCGTCGAAGGCCATGTTGAGCGCCGGGTAGGGCATCGGGCCGACCATCTCGGCCACCGTCGGCGCCAGGTCACGGAGGGGCTTGAGCACCTGCTCGCCCTTGTCCAGGTCGCCCGCCCAGCACGCCACGAACAGCGCGAGCGTCGTGCCGTGCCGCTCCTCCGGGATGAACGGCAGGGGCGGCGCGATCTGGTAGGCCGGGAAGCCGCCGAACTGCTCCGGCGCGTCCGCGATGAACTCTCGGTAGAAGCGGAAGAGGTCGCCGGCCCGATCGAGCTCGAAGAACATCGGCCCTCCGTAGATGTCCTTCACCGGACTCAACCGGAACTCGAAGGAGGTCACCACCCCGAAGTTCCCGCCGCCGCCGCGGATCGCCCAGAACAGGTCCGCGTCGTCCTTCTCGCTCGCGAGGTGGAAGGTGCCGTCGGCCGTGACCACGTCGGCCGCGAGCAGGTTGTCCAGCGACAACCCGAGGCCGCGCGAGAGGTAGCCGATGCCGCCACCGAGGGTGAGTCCGCCGACGCCCGTGGTCGAGATGATGCCGCCCGTCACGGCAAGCCCAAAGGGGTACGTCGCCGCGTTCAGGTCGCCCCAGGTCGCGCCGCCGCCGACCCGGGCCGTGCGGGTCGTCGGGTCGACGCGCACGCCGCGCATCGCCGACAGGTCGACGACCACGGCCCCGTCCGCCGTACCGAAGCCGGGGACGCTGTGGGCGCCTCCGCGGACGGCGACCGTCAGGCCGTTGTCGGCCGCGAAGCGTACGGCGCCCATGACGTCGCCGGCGTTGGCCGCCTGTACGACGACAGCCGGCCGCTTGTCGATCATGCCGTTGCGCACTGCCCGAGCGGCGTCGTAGTCGGGGTCGGACGGTCCGGTGACCGTTCCCCTGGTCTGGGAGCGCAGCGTCTCCACGTCGATGCTCATTGATGACCCTCCTCGGGCTCGGACGGTGTCGGTCCGGGCGACAGGGGGCGTCGAGGAGCAGGTGCTGGGCGGGGCGTCACGAGCGCCGCGGTACGCGGCATTGGGTGGGGCCGACGTTAGTCCCGGGCGTCGGGCGCTCCCAGTTCCCAAAGAGGTCAATTGTCTGCGCCGTCGAGGCCCTCGGTTTGAGTGCGCGGGCGATCTTCGCAATGGTGGAGGGGACACATTCGCCATACGGGAGGAGAGCCATGCTTGCTCTCACCGAGAACGTGACCGAGATCGTCAACAAGCTCGCGGAGGAAGTGCCGGAGATGTCCGGCGTCCGCATCGCGACCGAGCCCGACGGGCAGTCGCTGTCCGTCAGTCCCGCCGACCACGCGGCCGCCGGCGACGAGGTGATCGAGCAGGACGGTGCGACCGTCTGGGTCGACGCCAACGCTGCCGAGGTCCTCGACGGCATGGTGCTGGACGGGGGCGTGGACGAGGACGGCAACATCCAGTTCGCGCTGGGTCAGCAGGCCTGACGTACTGCTCCAGGAGCCCCGGATCCCGTTGTGGGTCCGGGGCTCCTTGGTTTCGACACGCTCGCTTCGCTCGCTGCTCAACCGGCGAGGTGGCGGAGAGGTCGCGGAGGTGGCTGGCGGTAACGTCGCCACGTGCCCGAACCGTCCTTCGAGGTGCGGCTGGTGCAGGCCGACGACGTCGCGGCCCTGCACGCGCTGGTCGTGGCCAACCGTGAGCACCTGGCTCCGTGGGAGCCGCTTCGAGACGAGTCGTTCTTCACGCTCGAGCACCAGGCGGGTGTCGTCGCGGGGCAGGTCGAGCGCCACGCGCTCGGCCAGGAGCACCCCTTCGTGATCACGCTCGACGGCCACCTCGTCGGCCGGATGACCCTCTCCAACGTCGCCCGCGGTCCTTTCCAGAGCGCCAACCTCGGCTACTGGATCGACGCCGGCCACCAGGGTCGCGGACTCGCGACCCGGGCGCTCGAGCGCGTGGTCGAGGTGGCGCGCGACGACCTCGGCCTCCACCGGATCGAGGCCGGCACGCTGGTCCACAACGTCGGCTCGCAGACCGTGCTGCGCCGCTGCGGGTTCGAGGAGTACGGCATGGCGCCGGCGTACCTCAAGCTCGCTGGCCGCTGGCAGGACCACCTGCTGTTCCAGCGCATCCTCCACGAGTGAGGGGTGCGCGGGCTCCTTGGTTTCGACACGCTCGCTGGCGCTCGCTGCTCAACCGGCGGAGTGAGGGGTCAGGTGCGGGGGCGGTTGGACTTGTAGAGCCAGGACTCGGCGCCCTCCCGCGCTAGCGCCCAGCCGACGAGGATGACGGCTGCCTGCTTCAGGCTGGCCTTCTCGACCTGGTCGGCGATGTCGGCCAAGGTTCCCTTCAGCACGAGCTCGTCGGGCTGGGTGGCGCGGTGGACCACGACGGCGGGGCAGTCGGCGCCGTACTCACTCACCAGTGACTCCGCGAGCTCGCGGGTCCTCGTGATCGCGAGATGGAGGACCAGCGTCGCCCTCGTGGCGGCGAAGGCCGCGAGCGATTCCGTCGATGGCATCGCGGTGGATCGGGCCTGCGTGCGCGTCAGTACGACGGACTGCGCGACGAGCGGGACGGTGAGCTCCCGGCCGACGGCGGCGGCAGCGGCGGCGTACGCCGGGACTCCCGGGCACACGTCCCACGGGACGCCGGCGGCGTCGAGTCGTGCGGTCTGCTCGGCAAGGGCGGAGTAGAGCGACGGGTCGCCGGAGGTGAGGCGGACGACCTCGAGTCCGTCGGCCGATGCGTCGACCATCACCGCGGTGATCTGGTCGAGGTCGAGCTTCTGGGTGTCGACCTGGCGGGCGTCGGGGCAGTGGGAGAGGACCTCTGCGTCGAGGTAGGTCCCCGGGTAGAGCACGACGTCGGCGGCCGCGAGCAACGTTGCGGCGCGCAGGGTGATCAGGTCGGCCGCGCCCGGGCCGGCGCCGACGAAGTGGACGGTCACTCCGACTCCACGAAGCGCGGCGTCCAGACCTGGCCGGCGGTGGTCACCGTGGTCGAGGAGGCACCGACGATCAGCAGGCACTTCATGTCGATCGTGTCGGCCTCGAGCTCGGCGAGCGTCGTGACGGTCAGCGACTCCTCGGCCCGCCCGACATCGCGGCCGACCACGACGACCGTGTCAGGGCTGCGATGCTCGAGGAAGAGCTTCTGCAGGTCGGCGACGTGGCTGGTGCGGCTGCGCGAGGCGGGGTTGTAGACCGCGAGCACCAGATCGGCCTCGGCGATCGCGCGCAGGCGCTTCTCGATCACCGACCATGGCTTGAGCCGGTCGCTCAGCGACACGACCGCGAAGTCCGCGCCGACCGGAGCGCCGGCCTTGGCGGCGACGGCCTGGACGGCGCTGACGCCGGGCAGCACCTCGATGGGTACGTCGGGGTGGTCGGCCGCGGCCTCGAACACCGCACTCGCCATCCCGAAGACTCCGGCATCTCCGCCGGACACGACGGCCACCTTCTCGCCCTGCGCGGCCAGCTCCAGCGCGAGGCGGGCGCGGTCGACCTCGACGGTGTTGCCGGACGCGTGGCGGGTGAGGCCTTCACGCTGGGGGACGCGGGCGACGTACGGCCCGTAGCCGATGACGTGGTCGACGTCGGCGAGTGCCTCGGAGGCTTCGGGGGTGAGCCACTTGTCTGGACCCGGGCCGAGGCCGATGACTCGCAGTGGGTGGATGGGTCTCGATGCGCCCGCTCGTTCCTCGCGGGCTACTCGACCAACGAGAGAATCGCGGCGGCCTTGCGGGTCGGACGCGACGCTGTCGCCGGGGACGACGATCAACGAGAAGTAGGGGACCGTGGCTGGGTCCACGTCGACGACCGGCATCCAGCGCTCGGCGGGCATGGAGGCGCGCTCGACGTAGAGCGCGTGCTCGAGGCGACCCGCCTGGCGGAGGGCGTCGACGACGCCGGGGAAGCGGCGGCCGAGCTTCATGATGATCGCGCCGTCGGTGTCGGCGAGGCGGCGGGCGAGCTCGGGGACCGGGAGGGTGCCGGGGAGCACGGTGAGCACGTCGGTCTGGCGCACGAGCGGCGAGGCGAGGACGGCGGTGGCGGCGGCGAAGGCGGGCACGCCCGGGACGACCTGGGTCTCGAAGCGGTCGGCCAGCCGGTCGTGGAGGTACATGAACGACCCGAAGAACAGCGGGTCGCCCTCGGCCAGCACCACGACCATCCGGCCTTCGGAGAGATGAAGAGCCAGGCGCGAGGCGCAGGACTCGTAGAACTCCGCCATCGCGCCGGCGTACCCGCCCGGGTGCGCGGTCTCGCCGGTGGTGACGGGGTAGCGGAGCTCTTCCTCGATCGCCGTCGGCGGGATGAGCGAGGCGGCGATCGTGCGGGCGTTCGAGGTCTTGCCGACGCCGGCGTGGAAGGCGATCACGTCGGCCGACTCGATGAGGCGCGCGGCCTTGAGGGTGATCAGCTCGGGGTCGCCGGGGCCGAGCCCGACGCCGTACAGCCGGCCGGTCACTCCCGCTCCTGGGCGAGCGCGTTGAGCGCGGAGGCGGTCATCGCCGAGCCGCCGCGGCGGCCGCGGACGGTGAGGTACGGGATGTCGAGGTCGACCTCTTCGAGCGCCTGCTTGGACTCGGCGGCACCGATGAAGCCGACCGGGCAGCCGACGATCGCGGCCGGTCGGGGGGCGCCGTCGAGCAGCATCTCGAGCAGGTGGAAGAGCGCGGTCGGAGCGTTGCCGATCGCGACGACCGAGCCCTCGAGCCGGTCCTCGAGGAGCGAGAACGCTGCCGCCGACCGGGTCGTGCCCATCAGCATCGCGAGGTCGGGCGTGCGCGGGTCGTGCAGCGCACAGAGCACCTCGTTGTCCCGCGGGAGCCGCTTGCGGGTGACGCCGCTGGCGACCATGTGGGCGTCGGTGATGATCGGTGCGCCGGCCTCGAGCGCCCCTCGCGCCGCGCTGACGAGGCGCGGGTGGATGACGAGGTCGTCGGTGAGGTCGACCTGCCCGGTGCCGTGGACCATGCGCACGGCCACGCGCTCGGCGTCGGCTGGCAGGTGGTCGAAGCGGGCCTCGCGACGGATGGTCGCGAACGACTCGTCGTAGATCGCGGCGCCGTCGGCGACGTAGTCGAAGCGTCGGGTCGGACGGGACAGCAGGCTCATCACGGCTCCTCGGGGTTCTCGCCCCTGGTCGGCAGGTACGCCGCGCGGACAGTGTCTGGCTTGTTTCCAGTCTGGAAACTGACAGTGGCGGAACCGCCCCGGACTCGCACCGGGTTCCTGCGTCGCGTGACGGGGGCAGCCTAGGGCACGCGTCAGTCCGGGATCGACGCCGTGAGACGGAAGCCGGACCACAGCCGACCGCCGACCCCGTCGAGGACCTCGTCCGCGAGATCGACGAGCGCGTCCGGATCGCCTGCGACTGCGGCGTGCAGCCCGTCGTGGAGACGCGAGGCGTACGTCGTACCGCGGGCGGCGTCGAGCGCCTCCACCTCGCGGACCAGCCACTTGCCCGTGCCTGACCACCAGCCTCCGCAGGCGAGCAGGAGCTCGGCTGTACCTCGCCACACGTCGATCGCAACGGCATCGACGACACCCGCCGAACCTCCGCCGGCGAGGTCGTCGAGCTGGTCGGTCAGCGAGTAGCGCTGGAAGGTCAGCTCCTCCGCGCTGAGGGGGTCGGGGCCGGCGGCCACCGCCGCTGCGCACTCCGCCCGGAGCGCGGTGCCGCCGTCGCCGGGCACGAGCGGGACGCCGGTCGACACCAGGCGCGCCATCGTCGGTCGTCGACGTGCCCGGTCCTTGGCGACGAAGTGACGGATCGACGACTCGGTGTGCACGAACAGCTCCACCGGCCAGCCTTCGTGCACGAGCGACTCGCGATAGGTCTCGGTCTCGTCGAGCAGGACGGTGATGTCGAGGTCGGACGTCTCCGTCGCGTTGCCGAGCACCACGGACCCGCCCAGCCACGCCTGCCGCGCTTCGGGGAAACGCTCGGCGATCAGCGAGCGGGCGGCGGTCTCGGCGTCGGGTCGGGTCACGGGGCCAGTCTCCATCGGGCGGTACGGTGCGGACGCCATGGACCCCGTCGACCGCACCGTCAAGCGGTTGGAGCGAGCCCAGCTCCTCCGCAGTGCGGTGCCCCTCATCGCAGCCGGCCTCGGCGTGGCCGGGCTCTATGCCTACCTCGCCGCGTCCAGCGGGCTCGGTGCGTTCTGGATCGGGCCGCCGCTCGCGCTCGCTGGCAGTGCCCTCGCGACGATCGGCTACCGCGGCCGGCTGCGCGAGATCCGCAGCCCGTCGCCGTCGACCGGACGGCACTATCCGTGGCTGTTCCTCGGGTGGGTCTGCGTCGTTGCCGGTGCGCTGGTCCCGCCCTACGCGCTCGCCTGAGGGTCGGCGGTTCCTGGGACGGCGCAGCGGGCGGGCCGCTAGCGTCGGCGCTCGATCACAGGGGGACGGATGGACGGACCGCTCAAGCGGACGATTGCGATGCTGCTTGCAGGCGGCGCCGCGCTCTTCGCCGTGGGGCTCGCGGTGCTGCTTCGGGAGTGGCTCGAGTCGGGCACCTACACGGTGGATTTCATGAGCGACGGGACGCCTCCTCCCGAGGTCGATGACTACCAGGTGGGCCTACCTGTCGTGTTCGTCCTCGGATGTGTCATGGCTCTGGGTGGCGTGATGTCGGCGCTGACGGGTGCCGTGGCGGCGGGCGTGTGGCTCGGGAGCCAGCGCCGGGACGACCAGGGCTGAGGGGTTTCGAGGCTCGCTTCGCTCGCACCTCAACCAGCGGTGGTCGCTCGCGCCTCGGCGACTACTCGACCACCTGCAGGAGTGACTTCCACGGGGTGACGACGAGGTGCTCGGCGAGGCCGTCGAGGAAGCCGCGGTCGAGGACTCCGTCGGGGACCTCGAGGTGGGTGATGCCCTCCGCCACGTCGCCGTACGACGGCGGGGTGCTCGCGGCGGGTAGGTGCGGGTTGGCGTCGTGCGACGCGGGCGGGACGGGGAGCTCGTCGACGTGCCAGGCGGTGTCGCGGACCTGCTGGAAGGCGCGGGCGAGACCGGTGAGTCGGGCGGCTGCCTCGTGCAGCGGGACGACCGGACCCCAGTGGGTGCTGCCGATCCGCAGCTGGACCGTCTCCGCGTCGAGGGCGACGAGGCCGAGGTCGCACGAGCGATCGACGAGGTCGCCGCGCCCGTCGTCGAGGACGAGGAGGAAGCGGCCCGGGAGCTTCGCGAGCGACGGGGTCGCGCAGATGCGCTCGTCGAGCTCGGCGGTCACCGGGCGGAGGTCGGCGCGGCCGCCGTGGAGGCCGGTCAGCGGCGAGACGAGGATGTTGCGGACCAGCTCGTGGTCGGGGTGGGGGAGCAGACCGGTCGCGCGGATCGCCTCGACGACCTCGGCTGGCACGGCTCCGTCGACGAGAGGCAGGGCGCGGACCTGGAGGTTGGCCCGCTTGGTGAGGTGGACCCGGCCGTCGCCGTGCTGCTCCGCGACATCGACCAACGAGAGAAGCGTGGTGCGCGAGACGTGGCCACCGGGGATGCGGAGGCGGACCAGGGCTCCGTCGTCGGCCGGCCACGGACGGAAGACGCCCGGGCACAGGTCGCCTCGGGTCCGCTCCATGGGTCGAAGGATGGCACGGCCTGGGTTTCGACACGCTCGCTGGCGCTCGCTGCTCAACCGGCGGGGGAGAGGGGTCTCGATACGCCGCTCGTCCCTCGCGGCTACTCGACCACCGATGTGGGTAGGCTGCGCGAGCCACCTGCGTGGAACCCAGGAACCCGGTGTGAGTCCGGGGCGGTTCCGCCACTGTGAGGGCCCAGCAATGGGCTCGAGCCAGACACTGGACCACGCGGGATCCGACAAACGAGGGGCGAGAACCCCGCGGGAGGAAACCGTGCGCATCGCACTCCTGTCCACGTCCGACACCGACCTGCTGAGCGCGCGGGCGTCCGGCGCCGACTACGTCCTCGCCAACCCGGCGCGGCCCGGCCACCAGTCGATGGCCGAGGTCATCGAGGGCTGCGACCTCGTGGTCGGCCGACTGCTCGGCTCGCCGCAGGACCTGTGCTCCGGGTTCGCGCGCGTCGCCGCGACCGGCAAGCCCGTCGTCGTGCTCGGCGGCGAGCAGTCGCCGAGCGCCGAGCTGATGGAGCTGTCGTCGGTGCCGATGGGCGTCGCGGCCGAGGCCCACCGCTACCTCGCCGAGGGCGGTCCGGAGAACCTCCGCCAGCTCCACGCCTTCCTCTCCGACACGGTGCTGCTGACCGGGGAGGGCTTCGAGCCGCCGAAGGTGCTGCCGCAGTGGGGGTTCGCGGAGGGAGCGGGTCTCGATACGCCGCCTCGTTCCTCGGCGGCTACTCGACCGGCTATGGAGAAGGCTCGGATCGGGGTGCTCTACTACCGCGCCCACGAGGCGAGCGGGAACACCGCCTTCGCGCACGCGCTGGCCGACGCCATCGATGCGACGGGCGACGCCGTCGGGGTGCCGATCTTCGCGGGCTCCCTGCGGGCCGCGCCCGACGAGCTGTACGACGCCTTCGGCACGCTCGACGCGCTCATCGTCACGGTCCTCGCGGCCGGCGGCAGCACGCCGGCGGGCGCGAGCGCCGGTGGGGACGACGAGTCGTGGGACGTCGCGCGGATGTCCGCGCTCGACATCCCGATCATCCAGGGCCTGTGCCTGACGAGCAGCCGTGCGGAGTGGGAGGAGTCGGACGACGGCGTCAGCCCGCTCGACTCGGCGACCCAGATCGCGATCCCGGAGTTCGACGGCCGCATCATCACCGCGCCGTTCTCCTTCAAGGAGGTCGACGCCGACGGCCTGCCCCACTACGTCGCCGACCCCGAGCGGTGCGCACGCGTCGCCGGCATCGCGGTCCGCCACGCGCGCCTGCGCCGGATACCGAACGCCGAGAAGCGGCTCGCCCTCGTGCTGTCGGCGTACCCCACCAAGCACGCGCGCATCGGCAACGCCGTCGGCCTCGACACCCCCGTCTCCGCGATCCGGATGCTGCAGCGGCTGCGCGCGGAGGGGTACGACCTCGGCGACGGCAACGTCGTCACCGACATCCTGGACGGTCTCGATACACCGTCGCTCGTTCCTCGCGACGGCTACTCGACCAACGAGAGTGCGGCGGGCGACGCGCTGATCCATGCGCTCATCGCCGCGGGCGGGCAGGACGAGGAGTGGCTGACGCACGCGCAGCTGGCCGACGCGCACGTCCGGATCACGAAGGAGCAGTACGCCGACTGGACCCGCGACCTGCCCGAGGACCTGAAGGCCGACATGGTCGAGGCCTGGGGCGAGGCGCCCGGCGAGCTGTTCGTCAACGACCAGAACGAGCTCGTGCTCGCGACCGTGCGCGCAGGCAACGTGGTGCTGCTCATCCAGCCGCCGCGCGGCTTCGGCGAGAACCCGATCGCGATCTACCACGACCCCGACCTGGCGCCGACGCACCACTACCTCGGCGCCTACCGCTGGCTGGAGCACGGCTTCAAGGCCGACGCGGTGGTGCACCTCGGCAAGCACGGCTCGCTCGAGTGGCTGCCCGGCAAGAACGCTGCGCTGTCGGCGAGCTGCGGCACGGATGCGGCGCTCGGCAACCTGCCGATGGTCTACCCGTTCCTCGTCAACGACCCCGGCGAGGGCGCGCAGGCCAAGCGCCGCGCGCACGCCACGATCGTCGACCACCTCGTGCCGCCGATGGCGCGCGCGGAGTCCTACGGCGACATCGCCCGCCTCGAGCAGCTCCTCGACGAGCACGCCAACATCGCCGCGATGGACCCGGCCAAGCTGCCGGCGATCCGCGGCGAGATCTGGCAGCTGATGCACGCCGCCGAGATGCACCGCGACCTCGGGCTCGACGAGCAGCCCGACGCGGAGGACTTCGACGACTTCATCATGCACGTCGACGGCTGGCTCTGTGAGATCAAGGACGCCCAGATCCGCGACGGGCTGCACGTGCTCGGTGAGGCACCCGCCGGCGAGGCGCGGGTGAACCTCGTGCTGTCGATCCTGCGCGCTGCCCAGGTCTTCGGCGGGCAGGCGCAGGCGGTGCCGGGGCTGCGGAGCGCGCTGGGCCTGGGTCTCGATACGACCCCTCGTTCCTCGGTGTCTACTCGACCAGCTGAGGTGGAGACGACCGTGGAGACCGACCGCGTCGAGGCGATCGCGCGCGACCTGGTCGAGCAGATGGACAAGGCCGACTGGGACGTCGCGCGGGCGAAGGAGCTGCACGACGACCCGGAGGTCCAGCGGGTGCTGGAGTTCGCGGCCACCCAGGTCGTACCCAGGCTCGCGCGCACCACCGACGAGCTGGACGCCGTGATCCACGCGCTCGACGGAGGCTTCATCGCCGCGGGTCCGTCGGGCTCGCCGCTGCGCGGCCTGGTCAACGTGCTGCCGACCGGCCGCAACTTCTACACCGTCGACCCGCGCGCGGTCCCGTCGCGCCTGGCGTGGCAGACCGGCCAGGCGATGGCCGAGTCGCTCGTCGCGAAGTACGTCGACGAGACCGGAACGTATCCCCAGTCCGTAGGGCTCTCGGTGTGGGGGACGAGCGCGATGCGCACGAGCGGCGACGACATCGCCGAGGTGCTCGCGCTGATGGGCGTTCGCCCGGCGTGGGACGAGGGGTCACGCCGGGTGAACGACCTGCAGGTCATCCCGCTCGACGAGCTCGGCCGCCCGCGCATCGACGTCACGGTCCGGATCTCCGGCTTCTTCCGCGACGCCTTCCCGCACGTGGTCGCGATGCTCGACGACGCCGTACGCCTGGTGGCGGGCCTCGACGAGCCCGACGAGCAGAACTACGTCCGCGCCCACGCGCGCGCCGACCTCGCCGAGCACGGCGACGAGCGGCGCGCGACGACGCGCATCTTCGGCTCCAAGCCGGGGTCGTACGGCGCCGGGATCCTGCAGGTCGTCGAGTCGGGCAACTGGCGGGGCGACGACGACCTCGCCGAGGTCTACACGTCGTGGGGCGGTTTCGCCTACGGTCGCGACCTCGACGGCGCGCCGGCCGCCGACGACATGCGCACCAACTACAAGCGGATCAAGGTCGCCGCCAAGAACGTCGACACCCGCGAGCACGACATCGCCGACAGCGACGACTACTTCCAGTACCACGGCGGCATGGTCGCGACCGTGCGCGCGCTGACCGGCAGTGACCCGAAGGCCTATGTCGGCGACTCGACCACGCCCGACGCGGTGCGCACCCGCACGCTGCAGGAGGAGACCAACCGCGTCTTCCGCGCCCGCGTGGTCAACCCGCGGTGGATCGGTGCGATGCAGCGCCACGGCTACAAGGGCGCCTTCGAGCTCGCCGCCACCGTCGACTACCTCTTCGGCTTCGACGCCACCGCAGGCGTCGTGCACGACTGGATGTACGAGTCGCTGGCCAAGGAGTACGTCCTCGACGAGACCAACCAGCAGTTCCTGCGTACGTCGAACCCGTGGGCGCTGCGGGGCATCGTCGAGCGGCTGCACGAGGCCGCCGACCGCGGGCTCTGGGAGTCGCCCGACGCCGACGTGATGGCCGCGCTCCAGCAGGTCTACCTCGACGTCGAGGGCGAGCTGGAGGACCGATGATCGAGGCCGGTGCGGCCACCCGCGTGCGGGTCGTCGGGATCGGCTGCCACCCCGGGCAGCTGACCGGCGAGGCCCGCGAGGCGATCGCGGGCTGCGACTACGTCATCGCCGCCGACAAGGGGCCCGGCGACCCGCTGCTCGCCCTCCGCCGGGCGATCTGCGACGACCTCGGCGTCGAGCTGGTCGCCGTACCGGATCCGCCACGGGACCGCGACGACCCGGCCGACTACGACGGTGCCGTCCTCGACTGGCACGACGCGCGGGCGGCGGCGTACGGCTCCGTGATCGCCTCACGCCCCGGCACGGTCGGCTTCCTCGTGTGGGGCGACCCGGCGTTCTACGACTCGACGATCCGCGTGGTCGACCGCCTGGCTGTCGAGAGGGGCCTGGAGTACGACGTGCTGCCCGGTGTCTCCGCGCTCTCGCTCCTCGCGGCCCGGCACCGGGTCGTGCTCCACGAGGTCGGCCGGCCGGTGCTGGTGACGACGGGGCGCCGGCTCGCCGACGAGGTGGCCGCCGGGCACGACAACCTCGTCGTGATGCTCGACGGCCGGCTCCAGGCCACGACGCTCGAGGGGGAGTGGGACATCTGGTGGGGCGCCAACCTCGGCAGCCCCCACGAGGAGCTCGTCTCCGGGCGGCTGACGTCCGTAGTCGGTGACATCCAGGTCGCCCGCGCCCGGGCCAAGGACGCCGACGGCTGGGTGATGGACACCTACCTCTTGCGCCGGCGCTGATCGAGCCACCCTCAACCGCCAAGGGGGCGGGGCCGAACTTTGCGCCGGATCGCTGGGACACGCGGTGCGCGTCCGACGACACGCCGCGACATCGTCTCGGGACGGTCGAGAACTGGGCCCCGCCGGTTGGTCATCGTGGTTTCGAGGCTCGCTGCGCTCGCACCTCAACCACCGAGTGAGAGCCGACGAAATTCTCAAAGTTGAGGGGAATCGACTCAACTTCTGGCGCGTTGAACCAGTGTCGACCACAGTGGTCACACGCGCAGACATGGAGGAGATGAGTTGAGCACGTTCGGTGCCGAGAAGTTCACCACCCGCAGCCGCGAGGTCATCGAGGCTGCCCAGCTGGCCGCCACCACGGGCGGCAACAGCAACACCGAGCCCATCCACCTGCTCGTCGCCCTGCTCAAGCAGGAGGACGGCACCAGTCGGAGCCTCGTGCAGAAGGCGGGCGTCGACCCGGCGACGCTGCTCGCCAAGGCGGAGGGCGTCCAGCAGCAGCTGCCGCGCGCCACCGGCTCGACCGTCCAGCAGCCCAGCGCGTCGGCGTCGCTGACCCGCGTGCTCGCGAGCTCGCTCGACCTGGCCGGGTCGATGAAGGACGACTTCGTCGCCACCGACCACCTGCTCGTCGCCATCGCGACCGTCGAGTCGCCGGCGCAGAAGGTGCTGCTCGACGCCGGCCTCACCGCCGAGGGCCTGCGGGAGGCCATCACGGCCGTCCGCGGCAACCGTCGCGTGACCAGCGAGGCCGCCGAGGCGTCGTACGAGTCGCTGGAGAAGTACTCCGTCGACCTCACCCAGGCCGCCGAGGACGGGCGCCTCGACCCGGTCATCGGGCGTGACGCCGAGATCCGCCGCGTGATCCAGGTGCTGTCGCGGCGCACGAAGAACAACCCCGTCCTCATCGGTGAGCCCGGCGTCGGCAAGACCGCCGTCGTCGAGGGCCTCGCCCAGCGCGTCGTCGCCGGCGACGTGCCCGACTCCCTCAAGGGCCGTCGGGTGCTGAGCCTCGACCTCGCGGCGATGGTCGCCGGCGCGAAGTACCGCGGCGAGTTCGAGGAGCGGCTCAAGGCCGTCCTCGAGGAGATCAAGGACGCCGGCGGGCAGGTCATCACCTTCATCGACGAGCTGCACACGGTCGTCGGCGCGGGGGCCGGCGGCGACTCCGCGATGGACGCCGGCAACATGCTCAAGCCGATGCTCGCCCGCGGTGAGCTCCACATGATCGGCGCGACCACGCTCGACGAATACCGCGAGCGCATCGAGAAGGACCCGGCCCTCGAGCGCCGCTTCCAGCAGGTCTTCGTCGGCGAGCCCTCGGTCGAGGACACCATCCAGATCCTGCGCGGCATCCAGGAGAAGTACGAGGCGCACCACGGCGTCCGCATCACCGACGCCGCGCTCGTCGCCGCCGCCACGCTGTCCGACCGCTACATCACCGGCCGCCAGCTCCCCGACAAGGCGATCGACCTCATCGACGAGGCGTCGTCACGGCTGCGCATGGAGCACGAGTCCTCCCCCGAGGAGATCGACCAGCTCCGTCGCCAGGTCGAGCGCCTCAAGATGGAGGAGTTCGCGCTCGCGAAGGAGACCGACGCGGCCTCCGTCGAGCGGCTCGACGCGCTGCGCAAGGACCTCGCCGACAAGGAGGAGGAGCTGCGCGGGCTCGAGAGCCGCTGGGAGCGCGAGAAGGACCAGCTCCAGGGCGAGGGCGAGCTGCGCCGCCAGCTCGACGCGCTCAAGATCGAGGCCGACAAGAAGCTGCGCGAGGGCGACCTCGCGGGGGCGAGCGAGATCCAGTACGGCAAGATCCCCGAGCTCGAGCAGCAGATCACCGAGGTCGAGAAGGCCGAGGCCGTCGACCTCGAGCCGCTGGTCGGCGAGGAGGTCGGCGCCGAGCAGATCGCCGACGTCGTCGAGGCCTGGACCGGCATCCCCACCGGCAAGATGCTGCAGGGGGAGACCGCCAAGCTCCTCGAGATGGAGTCGGTCATCGGCGAGCGGCTGATCGGGCAGCGCGAGGCCGTCACCGCGGTCTCCGATGCCGTACGACGCTCGCGCGCCGGCATCGCCGACCCCAACCGGCCGACCGGCTCGTTCCTCTTCCTCGGCCCGACGGGCACGGGCAAGACCGAGCTCGCCAAGTCGCTCGCGGACTTCCTCTTCGACGACGAGCGGGCGATCGTCCGCATCGACATGAGCGAGTACAGCGAGAAGCACTCGGTCTCACGGCTCGTCGGTGCGCCTCCCGGCTACGTCGGCTACGACGAGGGCGGCCAGCTCACCGAGGCCGTGCGGCGGCGCCCCTACAGCGTCGTACTGCTCGACGAGGTGGAGAAGGCGCACCCCGAGGTCTTCGACATCCTGCTGCAGGTGCTCGACGACGGGCGGCTGACCGACGGCCAGGGCCGCACGGTCGACTTCCGCAACACGCTGCTGATCCTGACGTCCAACCTCGGCTCGAACTTCCTGGTCGACCCGAGCCTGATGCCCGACACCAAGAAGCAGTCGGTGATGGGCGTCGTGCGGGCGCACTTCAAGCCGGAGTTCCTCAACCGGCTCGACGAGGTCGTGATGTTCGAGGCCCTGTCCAAGGACGACCTCGCCCACATCGTCGACCTGCAGCTCGCGCTGCTGGAGAAGCGCCTCGCGGTGCGGCGGATCACCATCTCGGTGACCGATGCGGCTCGCGCCTGGCTCTCCGAGACGGGGTACGACCCGGCCTACGGCGCCCGCCCGCTGCGGCGGCTGATCCAGTCCGCGATCGGCGACCCGCTCGCGCGGATGCTGATCGGCGGCGAGGTCACCGACGGCGGCTCGGTCACCGTCGACACCGGCGAGGACGGGCTCACGCTGCTCGCCGGCTGATCGCCGCGAACCCCCCTGTAACGCCGGGTTAGCCCAACTACCCACCCCCATGCATCACGGTGGGTACAGGCACTAACCCGGCGTTACATGAGGACTGGGCCGTCCCAGTCCCAGTGGGGGAGCGGGAGGTCGTCGGGGACGTCGTCGCTCGAACGACCCCAGGCCTGGAACGGGCCGGTCGCGGCCCAGGTGACGTAGTCGGTGATGGCCCGACGAACAGCCGGGTCCTCGGGCACTCCGGCCTCGTCGAACGACGCGACCACGCACTGCACGAAGCGCGGGCTGGCCTCGACGGTGTACTCCGCCTCACCGGCGTGAAGCCGCTGCACGTGGGACTCGCTGCCGCCCCACTCGGTGGTGTACGACGGCGGCCCGCCGAGTGCCTCGGCCCAGTAGGCGGCCAGTCGCTCGGTGTGGTCGGGCTGGTTGTCGGCGTGGGAGAACGGGTGGTTGAGCAGGTCGTCGGCCAGGCAGCGCTGGTGGGTCGCCTCGGCCAGCCGGACGAAGACCTCGAGCCCGCCGGCCGCCTCGTAGATCGTGGGCATGCTCCGATCGTCGTACGTCCGGGCTGCGAGCGGAAGGCGAGTGGTTTCGAGGCTCGCTGCGCTCGCACCTCAACCAGCAAGGTGCGACGCGCCTTGACCGTTCGCGCAGGGCGGGGCAGGGTCGTGCGCACGCGCCGGGCCTCTCGGGATGGACCGGCACTTCTCTCGGGAGCTCCACATGCACCGTTCGACCCTGCCTGCGCGCCGCCGCGCGTGGCGTACTCCTCTTGCCGCGCTGGTTGCCCTGCTGGTCGCCGCGTCCATGCTCCTCGCGGCCGCGCCGGCCCAGGCGGCCAGCGCCTGGCCGATCACCAAGGCCGGCCAGCCGCGCAACAACAACGCGATGACCCTCCAGCACCTCCTCACCTCGCGCGGCTACCCGACCACCGCGGACGGCGCCTTCGGCAGCGGGACCACTGCGAACCTGAAGTCGTTCCAGTCGGCGCAGGGCATCTCGCCCGTCGACGGCATCGCGGGCAGCGGCACGTGGCCGCGGCTGGTCGTGACGGTCAGCCAGGGCTCGGCTGACGCCAACGCGGTGAAGGCCGCGCAGACGCAGCTCAACAAGTACGGCGCCAACCTCGTCGTGGACGGCGTCTTCGGCTCCGGCACCCGCGCATCGGTCGTGTCCTTCCAGGCCAACCGCGGCCTGCCGCAGACCGGCACCGTCGACACCGAGACCTGGCAGGAGCTGCTCGGCTGGAGCCAGACCTACGACCAGACGCTCTGCTACTCCACCGGCGGCTCGACCGCCTCGTCGCTCTCGACGGCGCAGGTCGCCAACGTGCAGTCGATCCTCACCGCCACCCGCGGCGCCGGCGGCAACCGCAACGCGCAGATCATCGCGCTGATGACGGCGATGCAGGAGTCCAAGTTCTGCAACATCCAGTTCGGCGACCGCGACTCGCTCGGGCTGTTCCAGCAGCGGCCGAGCCAGGGCTGGTGCTCCGGAGGGACGGCCTGCGTCAACCCGACGTACGCCACCCAGGGCTTCCTCGGCGTCTCGGCGTACACCAGCAACCGTGGGCTGTTCGACGTCTCCGGCTGGGAGACGATGAGCAAGACCCTGGCCACCGACGCGGTGCAGCGCTCGTGCTGTCCGAACGCCTACGCGCAGTGGGAGTCGATGGCCACGACGCTGGCCGACACGTACTGATGTGCGGGCCGGCCGCGTCGTAGACCGTGGGCATCCTCCGAACGTCGTACGAATTTCATCCCTTGGTCGAGGGTCTGCGCGCGCGGCTTGACCCTCCGCCGGAGGTCGCGGCAGGGTCGAGAGCACGCGCCCGGTCTGACCGAGGCCGGGCCTTCTCTCGGGGGTTCCACCATGAACGGTCCTGGTTCGCTGCGCCCGCTGCTCAAGCTCTTCGGAGCCGTGCTGGCCGTCCTCCTCGCGATGGGCGCCGTGGCCACCGCGGCGCCCACGCAGGCGGCGGGACCGGCCTTCTCTAGCGGCGGGTGAGACCGCGCTCGACGGTGGTGAGCAGCTTCTCCATGACCCCGGAGCGCTCCTCCTGGGTAAGGTCGCGCAGGGGGCCGTCGATCATCAGCACGGACAGTCCGTGCACCGCCGCCCAGCAGGCGGCGTCCGCGCCGACCCGGTCGGCGGGGGTGACCGCGCCCGCCTCGACGAGCTCGTCGAGCACGCTGCCCAGGAGCAGGTAGGCGCCGGCGTCCTCCTTCGAGTGCGGGCCGGACTCGAGCGGGCAGAAGGCGACGTGGAAGAGCCCCGGCTCGGCCACCGCGAACTCGATGTAGCCGCGCCCGGTCGCGCGGAGCCGGGCCGCGGCACGGCGGGCAGGGTCGGTCTCGTCGACCTCGTCGAGGCGGGTGCGCATCGCGCGCTCGAGGTGGTCGGCGGCGACGGCGGCGATCTCGCCGAGCAGCTCGTCGCGGTCGGCGAAGTGGCGGTAGGCCGCGTTGTGCGAGACGCCGGTGCGCCGGGCGACCTCGCGCAGCACCACGCCCTCGGGCCCTGACGCCCGCGCCAGCTCGGCGCCCGAGTCCACGAGCGCCTGCCGCAGGTTGCCGTGGTGATAGGGCTTCTCGGTCGTCGGCACGGGACCATTCTACTGCTCGATGTTGACAGCGGTCACATTGCGTGTCACCTTGATGTTGTCACTGTCCACATAAGGGGAACGTCATGCGCTCCAAGCTCCCGGTCCTGCTCACGGTCTGCGCGGCCGTGCTCGCCATCAACCTCGACACCACGATCGTCAACGTGGCCCTGCCGAGCATCTCCACCGACCTCGACGCCGGCACCCGTGCGCTGCAGTGGATCGTCGACGGCTACAACCTGGCCTTCGCCGCCCTCGTGCTCGCCGCGGGCAGCCTCTCCGACCGCTACGGCCGGCGCCCGGCCCTGATCCTCGGCCTGCTCGGCTTCGCTGCCGCCAGCACCGTCGGCGCGCTGGTCGACTCCGCCGGCGCGCTCGTCGCGGCCCGGGTGGCGATGGGCGCCGCCGCGGCAGTCATCTTCCCGACCACGCTCTCGATCATCAGCAACACCTTCCGCGAGCGCCGCGAGCGCGCTGCCGCCCTGGGCATCTGGGGCGCCGTCGTCGGCATCGGTGTCGCGGCCGGCCCCGTGACCGGCGGACTGCTGCTCGAGCACTTCGCCTGGGGCAGCGTCTTCTGGGCGCTCGTCCCGCTCGCGGTGGTGACGGCAGGAGCGGCGTACGTCCTGGTGCCCGAGTCGCGCGACCCGTCGGTCCCGCGCCTCGACCTCCCGGGTCTCGCGCTGTCCGTGGCGATGCTCAGCACTCTGGTGCTCACCATCATCGAGGCACCCGAGCAGGGCTGGAGCTCCCCGGAGATCATCGGCGGCTTCGTGCTGAGCGCCGTCCTCCTGCTGGGCTTCGTCGCCGTCGAGCGCCGCGCCGAGCACCCGATGCTCGACCTCAGCCTCTTCCGCGACCGCCGGTTCAGCGCCGCGAGCGGCGCGGTGACGGTCACCTTCTTCGCGCTGTTCGGCTTCATCTTCCTGATCACGCAGTACTTCCAGTTCGTCCGCGGCTACGGCACCCTCTCGACCGGCGCGCGGATCCTCCCGGTCGCGCTGTCGATCGCCGTCGCGTCCGTCGTGGGCGCGATCCTCGCGCCGCGGATCGGCACCAAGGCCGTGGTCAGCACCGGGCTGCTGCTCTTCGGGTCGGCGTTCCTCTGGGTCTCAACGGTCAGCGTCGATGCGTCGTACGCCACCGTGATCGTGCCGCAGATGGTGCTGATGGGCCTCGGCATGGGCTTCATCTCGACGCCCGCCACGGAGTCGATCCTGCTGGTGCTGCCGCCGTCACGCGCCGGCGTCGGGTCGGCGGTCAACGACGCCACCCGCGAGCTCGGCGGGACGCTCGGCGTCGCGGTCGTCGGCTCGGTGTTCTCGAGCGTGTACGCCGCCCGGCTGGGCGACGGCACCTGGGCGCAGCTGCCGGGTGACGTGCTCGCCAGCGCGCAGGACTCCGTCGGGGCCGCCGCTGCGATCGCGGCCGGTCAGCCGGGGCTGGGGGATGGGTTCCAGGACGCCTTCATGAGCGGCCTGCACACCGGCAGCCTGGTCATCGGGCTGCTCTGCCTCGCCGGTGCGGTCGTCGGGCTCTTCGCCCTCCCGGGTCGGGGCACCCACGCCCCCGAGGACACGCTCGTGGACGCGGTGCCCGTCCCGGCCTGACCTTGCTGGTCGAGGTGTGAGGAGCGCCAGTGAGGAGCCTCGAAATTTATGGTGATCCACGTGGTTTCGAGGCTCGCTCCGCTCGCACCTCAACCACCGAGGGAGGGCCTACTCGCCGGCGTCGACCTCTTCGGTCTCGAGCTCCTCGGCGCGGGCGGGCTCCGCGCGTCGGCTCAGCCAGCCGCCGCCCCAGAGCGCGGCGAGGACGAGCACGGGCTGGAAGAAGAGCCGGATGAAGCGGGCGCGGTCGGTGTCGAGGCCGAAGGCGTCGGTGCCCTCGACGTACTGCGCGACGTTGCCCGGGAAGATCGCGACGAAGAAGGCCGCGAGCAGTGCGCCGATGGTGCGCCGGTGCTTGGGGAGCGCGACGAACGCCGCGCCCAGGCCGATCTCGACGACGCCCGACCCGAGGACGGTGAGGTCCTCGTCGACCGGGAACCAGTCGGGCACCTGGGCCTGGAACTCCTGGCGTTGCGTGGTCAGGTGCAGCACGCCCGCACCCACCATGAAGGAGCCGAGCAGGACGCGTCCGAGGGTCTGTGCCTTCACGCTCCCACCCTAGTCAGGTGGCAGGAGCACGCCCGGGTTCATCAGCCCGTCGGGGTCCAGCGCCCGCTTCACCGCGCGCATCAGGTCCACCTCCACCGCCGACTTGTACGACGCTGCTGCCGCCGCCTTCGTCCGTCCGAGGCCGTGCTCGGCGCTGATGGAGCCGTGGGCCGCGGCGACCGAGTCGTAGATCGCCGTAGAGAGGTCGGCGGCCGCGGCGCGGAGGTCGTCGTCGCCACCCGCGGGAGCGTTGAGGTTGTAGTGCAGGTTGCCGTCGCCGACGTGGCCGTAGGTCACCGACCGCACGCCGGGGAGGATCTCCTGGAGCTGCGGGCCCATCGCGACGGTCCACTCGGCGAGGTCGGCGATCGGCAGCGTGACGTCCTGCTTCAGCGTCGCGCCCTCGACCTTCTGGACCTCGGAGATCCCTTCCCGCAGTGCCCAGAGCGCGGACCGCTGGGCGGGGCTGCCGGCGATCGCGGCGTCGGCAGCGAGCCCGTCCTCGACCGCGGCGCCGAGCACGGCCTCGAGGGCCTCGTCGAGCCCGTCGTCGGTCTCCGAGCCGGCGAGCTCGACCAGGACGTACCACTCACTGGGCTCCGCGAGCGGGTCGACGGCGCCGGGCAGGTGGGCGAGGACGAGGTCGATGGCCTGCCGGTTGGCGATCTCGAACGTCGAGAGGTGGACCCCGGCGTGCTGCTGCGCGAGAGCGAGCAGCGAGACCGCGGCCGCGACGGACGGCACGGCGACCCACGCCGTCGCGTGGCGCGGCGTCGGCGGGAAGAGCCGCAGGATCGCGCCGGTGATGACGCCGAGGGTGCCTTCCGAGCCGACGAACAGCTGGGTCAGGTCGTAGCCGGTGTTGTCCTTGCGGAGCCCGCGCAGGCCGTCCCACACCCGGCCGTCGGGCAGCACGACCTCGAGGCCGAGCACCAGCTCGCGGGTCATGCCGTAGCGCAGCACTGCGGTGCCACCGGCGTTGGTGGCGAGGTTGCCGCCGATCGTGCAGCTGCCCTCCGAGCCCAGCGACATCGGGAAGAGCCGTCCGGCCTCGGCGGCCGCGGCCTGCACGTCGGCGAGCACGACGCCGGCGTCGACGGTGATCGTCCCGGCGACCGGGTCGACCGCGCGCACCGTGCGCATCCGGCCCAGCGACAGCACGACCTGGTCGCCGGAGGAGTCGGGCACGCCGCCGCCCACCAGTCCGGTGTTGCCGCCCTGCGGCACGATCGCCACCCCGGCCTCGTGGCACGCAGCCACGACGGCGGCCACCTCGGAGGTCGACGCCGGCCGCACGACCGCCAGTGCCTGCCCGGTGTGCACGCCCGTCCAGTCGACGACGAACGGAGCCACGTCCTCGTCGGACGTCATCACGTGGGCGTCGCCGACGGCGTCGCGCAGCCGGTCGAGCAGGTCGGTCACGGGTGTCTCCTCGGGGTGGGTGCTCAGCCGAGCACGACGGCGACCAGCAGGGCAATGGGCAGCGAGGCCAGCGTCGTGATCAGGATGGTCTCGCGGGCGACGTCCTCGCCGACGCGGTAGCGGGTGGCGTGCAGGAAGATGTTCTGCGCGGTCGGCAGCGCAGCGGTGATGACGACGCCGAGCAGCGCGCGCCCCTCGATGCCGAGGCCGACCGCGACGGCCCAGGCGATCACGGGCATCACGACCAGTTTGAGCACGCTGGCCAGCAGCACCTCACCGTTGTGGCCGGCCTTGCCGAGCGGCGGGCTCAACCTCAGTGCGGCGCCGTACGACATCAGCATCAGCGGGATCGCGGCCCCTGCCATCAGCTGGAGCGGGTCCTCGACGACGCGCGGGATCCGCCACCCCGTCACCGCGAGCACGACGCCGACGACGGCGGCGAGGGTGAGCGGGTTGGTGAAGAGCCGCTTCAGCGCGAACGCGATGCCCTCGCCGCGGCCGGTGATCCGGTCGAGCACGATCAGCGCGATCGGCTGGACCACCATCATCTGCACCAGCAGCGCGGGCACGACCACGGTGATGTCGCCGACGACGTAGGCCGCCATGGCGATGCCGAGGTTGCCGGCGTTGACGTAGGCCGAGGACAGGCCGCCGATCAGCAGCGGTCCGGTCGAGAGCCGCCAGCGCAGCCGCGCCAGGGCGACGTACGCCGCGAAGGAGGCGGCCAACGACACCGACGAGGCGACGAGGTTGGCGGCCGCCGACTCGAGGTGGACCTGGCTGATCGTGACGACCATCAGCGCGGGGGAGGCGACGAAGAAGGCGATCTCGCCGAGGGTGCGCTGCGAGCGGCGGTCCAGGACGCCGACGTGCGCGAGCGCGGCACCTGCTGCGATGACCACCAGGATGGTGGTGAAGCCGATCAGCAGGTCCATGTCGTGCTCCATGCTCCCAGTGGCCGATCCGCGGTCGCGCGCGGGTGTCCATGCCCGATCGGCAATGGACGATGCCCGGCGGCCGTCCCTAGCGTCGCGGCGTGAGTGAGTCGACGGTGGTCATGGTGGGGACGCTGCGTCCGGAGCTGGTGGCGCGGCTGGAGCAGGACTACGGAGCCCGCGAGCTGGCTGCCCTCTCTGCCGGCGAGGCGGCTCGCTCCCGGGTCGCGGTGACCAGCGGCGTCTGGGGCGTGCGCACCGAGCACCTCGACCGGCTGCCCGCCCTCGAGGCGGTCGTGAACTTCGGCGTCGGCTACGACGCGACCGACGTCGACGAGGCCGCGCGCCGCGGTGTCGTCGTGTCGAACACCCCCGACGTGCTGACCGACTGCGTCGCAGACGCGGCCGTCGGGCTGGTCATCGACGTGATGCGCGGGCTCTCCGCCGCCGACCGCTTCGTGCGTCGCGGCTTGTGGGAGTCGGGGAGTACGCCGCCGCTCGCCCGTCGAGTGTCGGGCTCGCGCGTCGGCATCGTCGGACTCGGCCGGATCGGGCTCGCGATCGCCCGTCGGTTGGAGGGCTTCGGCACCACGATCAGCTACCACAACCGGCGCGCCCGGACTGATGTGTCGTACGCCTACGCGCCCGACGTGGAGTCGCTCGCCCGGGGCTGCGACGTGCTCGTGCTGGCCGCCGCTGGAGGTGACGCGTCGCGGCACCTGGTCGACGCCACGGTGCTCGACGCCCTCGGCCCTCGCGGGTTCCTGGTCAACGTCGCCCGCGGCTCGGTGGTCGACGAGGCCGCTCTGGTCGCCGCTCTCGAGGAGGGCCGGATCGCCGGCGCCGGGCTCGACGTGTTCGCCTCGGAGCCCCACGTGCCGTCGGCGCTGCTCGGCCGCGACGACGTGGTCCTGCTGCCGCACATCGGCAGCGCGACCGTCGAGACCCGGCAGGCGATGGCCGACCTCGTGCTCGCCAACGTGGCGTCGTACCTCGACGAGGGACGGCTGCTGACGCCGGTCGGCTGACACGTCTGCTCCCTGGGGGTTGACGAACTTGTGTAATGAGTTGCAAACTCATCATACAAGTTCGTGACGACCCGAGGAACCCCCATGACGCAGACCCTGACCCCGCCCGCCGTGGCCGCGCAGACGAGCACCGGCGACCGCATCCGCTCCATCAAGCTGTCGCACGTCGTGCTCCCGCTGCCCAACCCGGTGAGCGACGCCAAGGTGCTGACCGGCCGGCAGAAGCCGCTCACGGAGACGGTGATGCTCTTCGTCGAGCTCACCACCGAGCAGGGCTTCGAGGGGATGGGCTTCAGCTACTCCAAGCGCGCGGGCGGCAAGGCGCAGTACGCCCACCTCAAGGAGGTCGTCGACGTCGCGATCGGCCAGGACCCCAGCGACATCGCGAAGATCTACGAGTCGCTGATGTGGGCCGGCGCCTCGGTCGGCCGCTCGGGCGTCGCCACCCAGGCCGTGGCTGCGCTCGACGTCGCGCTCTACGACCTCAAGGCCCGCCGCGCCGGCCTCCCGCTGGCCAAGCTGCTCGGCGCGCACCGCGACTCGTGCCGCGTCTACAACACGTCGGGCGGCTTCCTCCAGGCCTCGGTCGAGGAGATCAAGGAGAAGGCCACCGCCTCGATCGAGTCCGGCATCGGCGGCATCAAGATCAAGGTCGGCCAGCCCGACTGGCGCGAGGACCTGCGACGCGTCGCGGCCCTGCGCGAGCACCTCGGCGACGGGCCGTTCATGGTCGACGCCAACCAGCAGTGGGACCGCGCCCGCGCCCGCCGGATGTGCCGCGAGCTCGAGCAGTTCGACCTGATCTGGATCGAGGAGCCGCTCGACGCGTGGGACCACGTCGGCCACGCCGACCTGTCGCAGACCTTCGACACCCCCATCGCCACCGGCGAGATGCTCACCTCGGTCGACGAGCACATGGGCCTGGTCAACGCCGGCTACCGCGGCATCGTGCAGCCCGACGCCCCGCGCATCGGCGGCATCACGCCGTTCCTCCGCTTCGCCACCCTCGCCGCGCACCACCGCCTCGACCTCGCGCCGCACTACGCGATGGAGATCCACCTCCACCTCGCAGCGACGTACCCCACCGAGCCGTGGGTCGAGCACTTCGAGTGGCTCAACCCGCTCTTCGAGGAGCGCATCGACATCCACGACGGCCAGATCTTCGTGCCGGACCGCCCGGGCCTCGGCTTCACGCTGACCGAGAAGATGCGCTCGCTCACCGTGGAGACCGCTACCTTCACGGCGTGAAGACTCTCTCCGCGGCTGTGGTCGCCGGCCTCAAGGACAAGATCCTGGCCGGCGACCTCGCCCCGGGCGCCAAGCTCCCCTCGGAGTCCGAGCTCATCGAGGAGTACGCCGTCTCGCGCACCGTCGTGCGTGAAGCGGTGACGCGACTGCGGGCCGAGGGCCTCGTCGAGACCCAGCAGGGTCGCGGGTCCTTCGTGCTCGCGGTGCCCGAGTCGTCGTCGTTCTCGGTCGAGTCGTCGGCGATCCGCACCCACGCCGACGTGATGGCGATGCTCGACTTCCGCATCGGCGTCGAGAGCGAGGCGGCCGCCCTGGCGGCGCTCCACCACACGCCCTCGGATGTCACTCTCATCGAGGACGCGATGTCGGGCTTCGTGCGGGCGGGGCACGAGGGCGCGGTCGAGGCTGACTTCGCCTTCCACCTCGCCATCGCCCGCGCGACCGGCAACCGGTTCTACGTCGACCTGCTCGGCTCGCTCGGCCCGATGATGATCATGCTCCCGCGCACCCGCCTCAACGAGGCGTACTCGATGACCGACGCCACCCACGTCGAGCGCGTGCAGCGCGAGCACGACAACGTCGCCGCCGCGGTGCTGGCCGGTGACGTCGAGACCGCCCGCGCCGCCATGCGCCTCCACCTCGGCAACACCCGCCGCCGCGTGGGCTGATTGGCCCAACCCTTCGTCGGTCGAGTAGTCCGCAAGGAACGAGCGGGCGTATCGAGACCCCTCGATCAGAAGCGGGTCTCGATACGCCGCTCGCCGAGGGCTCGCGGCTACTCGACCACCTATGGGGTGCGGCGGGCCTTCTTGCCGCGGGCGATCTCGGTGCCGAGGGCGTCGAGCTTGTGGTCCCAGAAGACGCGGAAGCGCTCGACCCAGGCGTCGACCTCCTGCAGCCCGGTGGGGTCGACGGCGTAGAGGCGGCGGGTGCCCTCGGCGCGTACGGTCGCGAAGCCGTTGTCGCGCAGCACGCGGAGGTGCTGGCTGACGGCAGGCTGGCTGATGCCGAACTCGGCACCCACTGCCGACGCCACGTCGCCCGCGCTGGTCTCGCCGTCAGCGAGCAGCTCGAGGATGCGACGGCGTACGGGGTCGCCGAGGACGTCGAAGGCGTGCACGCTCAGGCCGGCGGTTCGGCGCCGGTGTAGAACGCGGCGGTCCGCTGCGCGGCGGCTCGCGAGGCCTCCGGGTCGCCGGAGACGAGGGCGTCGGCCTCGCCCCAGCCGGTCGCCGAGCCGGTCATCAGCGACTGGCCGTCCGGCGAGGCGCCCCACGCCTCGAACTCGTCGTGGGAGACGCCTTCGCCGGCTGCGAGGTATTCCGCCAGGCCCATCAGGCCGAGCTCCCAGCCGACACCCACGGCGCCGGGTCCGAACCGCTCCATGTGCGGGTTGTCCCGCACGTCGGCCGAGTGGCGCAGGGTCAGCGTGGCGCCCTCGGCGGCCTCCTCGAGGTGTACGTCGACCCAGGAGGTGTCGCCGCCGAACTCCCACGTGATCGCGAGGTGCTTCGGCTGGTCACAGGCAAGCACCTCGCCGCCGGCGTTGTTCTCCACCTGGAAGCGACCGCCCAGGCGGAGGTCGCCGGTGACCGGCGAGAACCAGTTGGCGATCCGCTCAGGCGTGGTGACCGCGTGCCACAGGTCCTCGACGTCGGTCGGGTAGGTGCGGGAGGCGACCACGACCTTCACCGGCGTGCCCTCGTGAGTGCTGTCCTCGACGGCGCGAGTGACCGCGCCCAGGTGCTTGGCTACGTCGAACATGCAGCGACAGTTTCACGTGCGCCTTATATAAGTCAAGGTTGACCTATAGGTGGTCGAGTGCCGAGCGAGGAACGAGCGAGGTGTATCGAGACCCCTCGACGACTCAGGGATCTCGATACGCCCACTCGTTCCTCGCGGGCTACTCGATCACCTATGAGGAGCTCACCAGCGGGAGGTGTTGACCTCGAAGTCCGGCTGGATCGAGCGCATGTAGACGGTGTCCTCGCGACGTCGTACGCCGCAGGAGAGGTAGAGCTCGTGCAGCTCGCCCAGCTTGTCGCGGTCGAGGGTGACGCCGAGGCCGGGAGTGGTCGGCACGGCGACGGAGCCGTCGACGAAGGACAGCACGCCGTCGGTGATGACGTCCTGGGTCTTCCACGGGTAGTGGGTGTCGCACGCGTAGGTGAGGTTCGGCGTCGCGGCGGCGAGGTGCACCATCGCGGCGAGCGAGACGCCGAGGTGGGAGTTGCTGTGCATCGACAGCCCCAGACCCCAGACCTCGGTGATCGCGCCGAGCTGGGCGGACTTCCGCAGTCCGCCCCAGAGGTGGTGGTCGGATAGCACGACCTGCACGGCGTCCTGCGCGATCGCGGGCGGCAGGTGCTCCATCGCGATGACGCACATGTTCGTCGCCAGGGGTACGTCGGTGCCGGCCGCGACCTCCGCCATGCCCGGGATGCCGGGGGTCGGGTCCTCGAGGTACTCGACGACTCCGGCCAGCCGGGCCGCGACCTTCAACGACGTGGCAGGAGTCCACGCCCCGTTGGGGTCGAGCCGCAGCGGAAGAGAGGGGAAGGCGTCGCGGAGCGCCTCGATCGCCTCGCACTCCTCGTCGGGGTGGAAGACGCCGCCCTTGAGCTTGAGCGAGCCGAAGCCCCAACCGTCGACCATTCGGTGCGCCTGGTCGACCAGCTGCGCGGGAGTGAGCGCCTCGCCCCAGGCGTCGTCGGCGAAGCCGGGGTGGCCGGCCCACTTGTAGAAGAGGTAGCCGCTGAACGGCACCGACTCGCGGACCGCGCCACCGAGGAGCGAGCTGACCGGCACGCCGGCTTCGTGCCCCTGGAGGTCGAGGCAGGCGACCTCGAAGGGGGAGTAGACGGTGTCGACCGCGGAGTCCACGTCGAGCATCCCGCCGAACGACGCGCCGCCACCGCCGGTCTCCCGGCCGAGCACGTCGGTGACGAGTCGGCGCAGGCCGTTCAGGTCGTACGGGTCGTGGCCGGGCAGCGCCGAGGCGACCGCCTCGAGCCGGGCGAGGTGCACCTCGTCGGCGTACGTCTCACCGAGGCCGAGCAGGCCGGAGTCGGTGTGCAGCTCGACGATCGCGCGCAGGGCATACGGCTGGTGGACGCCGACGACGTTGAGCAGCGGCGGGTCCTCGAACGCGACGGGCGTGACGACGACCCGCGAGATCCGCGAACGGCTCACTTCGCGGGCTTCACGGCGAGGATCGGCACGTCGAGATCGAGCAGCAGGCGCTGGGCGTCGCTGCCGGTGACCAGCTTGCCGACCGGCGAGCGGCGGCGCAGGCCGATGACGACGAGCCGGGCGGACACCGACGAGGCGACCTTGGTGAACGTCTCGACCAGGTCCTCGCCGTGGTCGGCGTGGTCGACACGGGCGGTGACGCCGAGCGCGGCGGCGCGGGCCACCAGCTCGTCGGCCGCGGCCGCGCTGATCAGCTCGCCGTCGACGGTCGTGCGGCGCCTGGGGCTGTTGAGGATGACGACGTCGTCGTCGTGGGCCTTCGCCTCCGCGAGCCCGGCCTCGAGGGCCGCCTCGCCGACGGGGGTGGGGACGTAGCCGATCAGGACGGTCATCGCAGGGAGTCCTCTCGCTGGACGGTCTCGGGGGTGGTGGTCTCGGTGGCGGGGGTGTTCCGGCGCAAGCCCTTCCGGATCAGCGGGAACACGATGACCAGGAAGACGAAGGCGAGGATGGTGCCGGAGATCGGGCGGGTCACGAAGCCGGTGGCGTCGCCGTCGAAGATCAGCATCGACTGGCGGAAGCTCTTCTCGATGAGCGAGCCGAGCACGAACGCCAGGACCATCGGGCCGGGCTCGAAGCCCGTCTTCTTCATCAGGTAGCCGATGATGCCGAAGACGATCATCACGAAGACGTCGAAGATCGAGTTGTTGATCGTGTAGACGCCCAGGATCGTGATGAGCGCGGTGATCGGCGCCAGGATCGCGGGCCGCACGCGGAGGATCCGCACGAAGACGCCGACCAGCGGGATGCTCAGCAGCAGCAGGATCAGGTTGCCGATGTACATCGAGTTGATGACGCCCCAGAACAGGTCGGGGCGCTCGTCGATGAGCTGAGGTCCGGGCGTCACGCCGACGACCAGGAGCGCGGCGTAGAGCATCGCCATGGACGCGTTGGCCGGGATGCCGATCGTGAGCAGCGGGATGAACGACGACGTGGCGGCGGCGTTGTTGGCCGACTCGGGGGCGGCGACGCCCTCGATGGCGCCGCGGCCGAAGCGCTCGGGCTTCTTGGCCACCTTCTTCTCGGCGGCGTACGCAGCGAGCGACGCCATGACCGCACCGCCACCCGGCAGCACACCGAGCACGAAGCCGATGACCGAGCCGCGGCCGATCGCGGGGCCGGCCTCCTTGAGGTCCTTGCGCGAGGGCCAGATGTTGGCGATCGCGGCCGGCACGTGGGGCTTCCCGTGTCGCTCCTCGAGGTTGTAGAGGATCTCGCCGACGCCGAAGAGGCCCATCGCGACGACGACGAAGTCGATGCCGCCCTCGAGGTTGAGGCTGCCGAAGGTGAAGCGGTCCGCGCTGGTGAAGGTGTCGCTGCCGACGGTCGCGAGGAGGAGACCGACCGCCGCGGCCGCGAGGGCCTTGACCGTGTTGCCGTTGCCGATCGTGGCGACCAGGAGGACGCCGAGGAGGGCGAGCGCGGCGTACTCCGGCGGACCGAAGTCGAGGGCGTAGCCGGCCACGATCGGGCCGAGCAGCGTCAGGCCGATGATCGAGATGGTGGCGCCGACGAAGGAGCCGATCGCCGCGATGCCGAGGGCGGTGCCGGCCTTGCCCTGCTTGGCCAGGGCGAACCCGTCGAACACGGTGACGACGGAGCTGGCCTCACCGGGGATGCGGAGCAGGACCGACGTGATCGTGCCGCCGTACTGCGCTCCGTAGTAGATGCCGGCGAGCATGATGATCGCCGCGACCGGGTCGTGAGCGTTGTAGACGATCGGCAGCAGGATCGCCATCGTGGCGGCCGGGCCGAGGCCGGGCAGCACGCCGATGAGCATGCCGACGACGACGCCGATCAGGCAGTAGAGCAGGTTGCCGGGCTGGGTGACGACGCTGAAGCCGTCGAGGAAGGCGCTGAAGTCCATGGGGGTTCTCTCTTCTGACCTGGTGCCGCTCAGATGGCGATCAGGTGGGGCAGCGGGATCGAGAGGGCGTAGAGGAACAGCAGGTAGAACGCCGCGGTCGTGAGGACCGAGATGACGATCGTGCTGCGCCAGGACTCACCGCCGAGGAAGCGGAGCCAGACGATGCCGAGCAGGACGGCCGGGATCTCGAAGCCGACCAGGGGGAGCAGGACGCCGAGGGCCACGAAGCTCGCGGCACCGACCAGCACGAGCAGGCTGGCGCGGGTGAACTTCTCGGCGTCGTCGAGCGTGCGGCCCCGGACGAGCAGCACGACGCCGAGAACGACGATCAGGACCGAGACGACGAATGGCCACAAGCCCGGGCCGGGTCGCTTGAGCGACCCGAGCCCGTAGCCGTGCGCGAGCCATGCCGCCGCCAGCCCGAGCACCAGCACGACGACCGAGGAGACCAGCTGGTACGCCGGTCCGCCGGCAGGTGGCCGCTCGTCGGCCAGGTCCTGGGCGACCTCTGCCTGGAGCTCGGCCAGGATGTCCTGCTCCTGGGCGTCCGGGCGCGGTGTGGTCTCGCTCATGGGTCTCTCGTCTCAGTGCGGTGAGGGTGGGGTGCCCCCTCGGGTGGGGGTGGGGCCCAGGGATCAGCTGGCGTCGCCGAGGTCGATGCCGTACTGCTCGACGAGGTCGGCGTAGCGCTGCTTGTCCTCCTCGAGCTGGGCGACCACCTCGTCGCCCGACATCTCCATCGGGGTCAGGTTGTTCTGCTTGTTGAAGTCCTGGTACTCCGAGGTCTCGAAGGTCGCCTTCATCGCCTCGGAGATCTTGTCCTGGACCTCCTGCGGGGTGCCCTTGGGCACGGTCATGAAGCGGTACTGCGCGACCTCGACGTCGAGGCCCGACTCCTGCGCGGTGGGCACGTCGGGGAGGAACTCCACGCGCTCGGGGCCGAAGACCACGATCGGGGTGATCTTGCCGGAACGGATGTTCTCGATGGCCTCGCCGACCTGGAGGCAGGCGGTGTCGACCTGGTCGCCGAGGAGGGCGGTGAGGGCGGGGGCGCCGCCGTCGAACGGGATGGCCTCGGCCGGCGTCTTGTCGATGTTGAAGGTCAGCGCGCAGGCCAGCTGGGCGCCCGTGCCGACACCGGTGGTGCCGTAGGTGATCTTGCCGTCGGCGTCCTTGAAGTCGTCGATCGAGGTGAAGCCCGAGCCCTTGCTGGCAACCAGCACGTAGTCGTCGCGCGAGACGCCCTCGACGACGTCGAAGTCGTCGATGCTGGTGACCTGGTCCTCCGGGACGGCCAGCGGGGTGATCGCGAAGAGCGAGGCGTTCTGCACGGAGATGGTCGAGCCGTCCGCCTTCGCCTTGGCGACCTCGGCGGCGGCGAGCGCGCCGTTGGCGCCCTCGCGGTTGATCACCGGGAAGGAGCCACCGAGCTCGTCGGAGAGGCCACGGGAGATCTGGCGGCTGATCAGGTCGGACGAGCCGCCGGCGGAGGCGCCGACCGGCATGTTGACCGCACCGGTCGGGTAGTCGCCGCTGTCGCTGCCGCCGCCAGCTGTGGTCTGGACCCCGCCGCAGGCGGAGAGGGCGAGGGCGGCGCCGGTGGCGACGACCGCCAGGCTGAGGGTCTGCTTGCGCATGTGGTGGCTCCTGGTCTCGGGGTGTGACCACCGACACTAGGTTTGCACGACGATGCCGGTCCAAGCCCGATAGTGCATGGACTGATCCATCTGGAGCATCGTACTCTCGGGCCGTGATCACGCTCGACCAGGTCCGCTCCTTCGTCGCGGTCGCCGAGGAGCTCCACTTCGGACGCGCCGCCGACCGGCTCCAGATGACCCAGCCGCCGCTCTCGCGCCAGATCCAGAAGCTGGAGAAGTCGGTGGGCGCGCGGCTCCTCGAGCGGGACAACCGTCGGGTCGAGCTGACGGGCGCGGGGCGCGCCTTCCTCGACGAGGCCTACCGGCTGCTCAACCTGGTCGAGGGCGCCGGTGACCTCGCCCGTCGCGTCGACGCGGGCGCCGCCGGCGTCGTACGACTGGGGTTCACGGCGGTCTCCGCGATCTCGATCCTCGGCCCGCTGCTGCGCCGGCTCACCGCCGAGCTCCCGGACGTGGAGGTCGTGCTCTCGGAGCGGGTGACCAACGACCAGGTCGAGGGGATCCGCCGCGGCGAGCTCGACATCGGCCTGGCCCGCCCGCCGTTCGACACCTCGCTGCTCCGCTCGCGCGTGGTGCTGCGCGAGCCGCTGATGGCCGTGGTGCCCGAGCGCCACCGGCTCGCCGCGGCCGACCACCCGCTGGCCGCGGAGGACTTCGACGGCGAGACGGTGATCGGCTACAACCCCGACCAGTCGCGCTACTTCCACGAGCTCTCGGTCCGCTTCTTCGCCAACGCGCACCCCAAGGTCGACCAGCGCGTGCACCAGGTGCTGACCGCGATGCTGCTGGTCTCCGCCGAGCGCGGCCTCACCCTCGCACCGGCGTCGGCCGCTTCGCTCCACGTCGACGGCGTCGTGTTCAAGGAGCTCGCCCACCACGGCGGCGACACCCGCGTCGACGCCGACCCCGAGCGCCCGGTCGAGCTGCACGCGATCTGGTCGCGCCAGGCCGTCACCCCGGTCGTACGACGCGTGCTGGACGTGCTGACGAGGATGGACCCGTGAGCGAGCAGATCGACGCGGACCACCTGGTCGTCGGCGCGGGCGCGACGGGCATGGCGTTCACCGACGCGCTCGTCGACCACTCCGACGCGCGGGTCGTGATCGTCGACCGCCGCGCGGGGCCGGGAGGGCACTGGCGCGAGGCCTACCCGTTCGTCCGGCTGCACCAGTCCTCGGCGTTCTACGGCGTGCCGTCGACGCTGCTCGGCGGCGGGCGGCTGCAGGACAGCGGCCCGGAGGCGGGGCTGCAGGAGCGGGCCTCGCAGACCGAGATCGTCGAGTACTACGAGCGCGCCCTCGCCCGGCTCGAGGCGACCGGTCGGGTGCGGCTGATCACCGGCAGCGAGTACGCCGATGGAGAAGTGGTCTCGGCCGACGGCGACCGGTGGACCGTCGCGGAGCGCACCCGGGTCGTCGACGCCCGCTACCTCGCCCCCACCATCCCAGCCGAGGTGCCGGCGCCCTTCGCGGTCGACGGAGCGCGCGTGGTGCCGGTCAACGACCTGGCGCGGCTCGAGGACACCCCGAGCCAGTACGTCGTCGTCGGGTCGGGCAAGACCGCGACCGACGCGATCGTCTGGCTGCTCCAGCGCGGGACCGACCCGGGTGCGATCACGTGGGTGCGCCCGCGCGAGCCCTGGATGTTCAACCGCGCCGTGATCCAGCCCGACCCGGCCGTCTTCGCCACGATGGGCGCCGACGTCTGGGAGTCGGCCGCGCACGCCGAGTCGCTCGACGACCTGTTCCTGAGGATGGAGGCCGTGGGGGTGATGCTGCGCATCGACCGGTCGCTCACCCCGACGATGGCCCGGTGCCCGACGATCGGCGCCTGGGAGATCGACCTGCTGCGGACGGTCGAGGACGTCGTACGGCTGGGGCACGTGCGTTTGGCCGAGCGCGGCCGGCTGGTCCTCGACGGTGGCACGGTCGAGATCGCCGACGACGCGCTGGTCGTGCACTGCGCGGCGAGCGGCCTGCAGATCCCGCCGCTGGTGCCGGTGTGGCGTCCCGAGGCGATCACGCTCCAGCCGATCCGGGCCGGCTTCCCGTGCTTCGGCGCGGCGCTGGTCGGCTACGTCGAGGCGACCCGCGACGACGACGCCGAGAAGAACCGGCTCTGCCCGCCGAGCCACTACGGCAACACGCTGGCCGACTGGGTGGAGATGAACCTGCTCGGCACCCGCGCCACGGCGGCGTTCACGAGCGAGCCCGACGTCAAGGCGTGGGCCGACTCCGTGGCGCTCTACCCCTCCCGGGTCCCGGAGGGCTACCCACCGTCGCCCGTGCTCGACGCGGCGCGCGAGCGGCTGGCGGCGTACACCGCCCGCGGGATGGAGCGGGCGGCTGAGCTGGTCGCCGCCGCGCGCCTGTGACCGACCTGTGAATGGTGACGACTTCGCCGACACGGCCCCGCGATCCGGCTTTACCTGAGAAGGTGGCCCGGATAAGGACGACACCGATGCACGGGGGTGCAGGTGCAAGAGGCAGGTGCAGGTCGGATCACGGGTCAGCCGTGGTCCGACGACGAGACGCGCCAGCACCTCCAGGTGCTGGTCGAGGGCGTCGCCGTGCTCGCAGGCTTCGAGCAGGCGGCCATCAGCCTGCGCCTCGAGGACGAGTTCGAGGTCGTCGCGTGTGCCGGTGAGGGCCTCGCCGAGACGATCATGGGCCGGCGGCTGCCGTCACACCTCGTCGAGGGCGAGCTGGCCACCGCGGACGAGTGGGGGGCCTGGCTCTTCGTCCCCCACGAGCGGGTGAGCGAGGAACTCATCGAGCACAGCTTCATCCCCGAGGTCAGCGACGTCGAGGGTCCCGATGCCTGGCACCCGCTCGACACTCTCACCTCGCCCGTGCGCGACGACGACGGCGTCATCCGCGGGCTGCTGTCGGTCGACGTGCCCCACGACGGCCGGCGCCCCGGACCCGACCAGCTGGCACTTCTGCAGAAGTACGCCGGCCTCGCCCGCACGCTGGTCCTCCTCGCGCTCGAGCGGGGCGAGCTCTCCGAGCGGGTGCGCATCACCGCGCAGGCCCGCGAGATCGTGCGCCAGGCGCTGGGCGAGCCCTCGCTGCGCCAGGTCATCGAGGCCTGCCGCTCGACGGTCGTCGAGTGCTTCGACGCGCTCGGCATGTGGCTCACCGCCTTCGACGAGGAGGGTGGATCGTCCACCGTCTGGTACGCCGAGGGGGCCGAGGTCGACCCGCTCTTCTCGGAGATCGACGACGTCGTGATGCGGCTGGCGCACCGCTACTGGGCCGACCAGTACGTCGCCCCGTTCTCCTGGCACGGCGACGACCAGCCCGGCCTGCCGCCCCAGGACGCGGAGCGGCTGCTCACCTTCCTCGACGGCCTCGGCATCGGCTCGGTGCTGTTCGTGCCGCTCGGTGCCGGCCCGGAGTGCATGGGCTTCCTCTGCCTCACCCGCGCCCCCGGCAACCGCGAGTGGAGCGACGTCGAGTGCGACGCCGCGCGCGACATCGGGCGCGACCTCGGCCGGGCCGTCGCCAACGCCCGCCAGCTCGAGCGCGAGCGCGCGGTCGCCGACCGGCTGCGGATGATGGACGGCTACCGGCTCGAGCTGGTCAACACCCTCGGCCACGAGCTCCGCACGCCGCTCTTCTCGATGACCGCCAACCTCGAGATGCTCGACGTCGACAGCCTCGCCGACGAGGACCAGCGTTCTGTGGCCGCCGCCAACCGCGCCGCGGCCCGCATGCAGGCCGTCATCGAGGACCTCCTCAACGTCGCCCAGGTCGCCGACCCGCTCCACGAGTTCGTGCCCGAGCGGGTCGACCTCCGCCAGACCCTGCTCGACGTCGCCGAGGAGTGCCACCACGCCGCCATCGCCAAGGGGCAGACCTGCGACATCAAGGTCCCCGACGAGCCCGTGGCCGTGTCAGGGCGGCCCGAGGAGCTGCACCGGATGCTCGCCAACCTCGCCAGCAACGCGATCAAGTACTCCCACGAGGGCGGCACGATCAACGCCGAGCTCGTGCACGAGGGCGACGGGGTGCGGGTCACCTTCGAGGACTCCGGGATCGGCATCACCGAGGCCGACCAGCGCCAGCTCTTCCGTGAGTTCTTCCGCTCGACCAACCCCGACGCGCTCGCGCGGCCCGGCACCGGCCTCGGCCTGGCGATCGTCGACCGCATCGTGCGCCGGCACTCCGGCAGCGTGGCGCTCGCCTCCGAGTTCGGCAAGGGCACCACCGTGACGGTCAACCTGCCGTCGTACGACGACGACGAGTTCAGCCGACCCGCACCGTCATGAACGTGCTGTTCGGGTCCGCGACGTAGGACCCGAACGGCTCGCAGGGCACGAAGCCGGCCTTGGCGTAGAGGGCCCGCGCCGGCTCGAAGAACGCCATGGAGCCGGTCTCCAGCGACACCCGCCCGACGCCCCGCGCCCGGGCGTCGGCCAGCGCGTGCGCGAGCAGCCCGGAGGCGACGCCACGCCCGCGCACCCGCGGCTCGGTGCGCATGCTCTTGAGCTCCTCGTGCCCGGGCTCCAGCTCGGCCAGCGCCGCCGTGCCGACGATGCCCTCGGCATCGGTCGCCACCCACATCCGCACGTGCAGCTGCTGGAGCGCCGAGAGGTCGAGCGCGTGCCGGCTCTCCGGCGGCGCCGTCGGCTCCATGTCGTCGAGGTGCGCCTGCAGGAACGCCGCCAGCCGCGGGTCGCCGAAGTCGGCACGGGTGATGGTCACGGGGGAATCGTGCACCACTCGTTGGTCGAGTAGCCGAGCGAGGAACGAGCGAGGCGTATCGAGACCCATTGGTCAGCAGGGTCTCGATACGCCGCTCGCTGGCGCTCGCTTGCTACTCGACCAGCGACGAGGTGTACCCCTCGCGGTAGCTCGGCCGGCTCGGTGCCCAGCCGGTCGAGCGGAGGCGGGCGTTGGAGAGCCGCTTGCCGTGGCCTTGCGCGGGATCGGCCGTCGGGGGCTCGGGCGCGTCGAGCAGCCGCGCGAGGTGGGCGGCCACGTCACCCATCTGGGCGGGTACGTCGTCGGTGCCGAGGTAGAGCGGCTCGGGATCAGCGGCCATGGTGAGCAGGTGGACGACGGCCGCCGCGGCGTCCTCGCGGTGGATCCGGTTGGTCCAGCGGTGGGGGTCGGTGACCCGGCCCTCGCGGACCATGTCGAGCAGCCGCGTGCTGGAGCCGCCGTACAGGCCGGAGAGGCGGAGCACCGTGCCGCGGGGGAGCCGCTCGTGGAAGGCCTCTTCTGCGGCGACCAGCTGGCGACCCGGCCCGTCGGACGGCGCGACGGGCGACGTCTCGTCCTGGAGCTCCGGCAGGTCGCTGCCTCCGTGGACCGCCGTCGACGAGACCAGGACGGCGCGCTCCGGCGGCTCCGGCAGCGCGTCGAGCGCCCGCGCCATCCCGTCGACGTACGTCGCCCGGTAGGCCTCCTCGGTCCGCGGCCGTGCGGTGAGCGCGACGACCACGAGACGCGGGCGCACGTCGGACAGGTCGGGCGACCCGCTCGTCAGGTCGACCGAGCGGCCACGGAGCGGAGGCGGCACGAGCGAGGCGTTGCGGCGCAGTGCGAGCACCTCGTGGCCGAGGTCGGCGAGCCGGAGCCCGACCGCCGCACCGAGGTCGCCGGCACCGACGAGGAGGACGTCCGGGGTCACGGAGGCAGGGTAGCGAGTGCGTGGGCCCGATGCGTCTGATGCATCACTCGATCCAGAAACGGGCTTGGACAGGCATCATCGCGGCTTCCTAGGTTGGTGAGCACCGCCACACGAGTGGCGCCCACTGCACCCGCCTCGGACCGAAGGACGCCGCGTGACGAACTACAGCCCCACCGAGCTTGTCGAGACCCTGGGCAGCGGCCTGCTGTCGTTCCCGGTGACGCACTTCGACGCGGACCTGCAGTTCGACGAGCCGGCCTACCGCGAGCACCTCGAGTGGCTCAGCGGCTACCCCGTGGCCGGGCTGTTCGCCGCCGGCGGCACGGGCGAGGGCTTCTCGCTCAACCCCGAGGAGACCGACCGCGTGGTGCGCGCGGCGATCGCCGGCGCCGGTGGCAAGGTGCCCGTGCTGGCGCCCGCGACCGGGTCGACGGTCAACGCCGTGGCGCAGGTCCAGGCGGCCGAGAAGGCCGGTGCCGACGGCATCCTGCTGATGCCGCCGTACCTCACCGAGGCGGGCCAGCGCGGACTCGTCGAGCACATCAGCGCGGTCTGCGCCGCGACCGACCTCGGCGTCATCTACTACTCGCGGGCCAACGCGGTGCTCGGCACCGACGCGCTCGAGCAGGCGTGCCAGCGCAACGACAACCTCGTCGGCTTCAAGGACGGCGTCGGCTCGATCGAGCAGATGACCCGCACCTACGCCCAGCTCGGCGACCGGCTGATCTACGTCGGCGGCCTGCCGACCGCCGAGGTCTTCGCGCTGCCGCTGCTGCAGCTCGGCGTGACGACCTACAGCTCGGCGATCTTCAACTTCGTGCCGCAGTTCGCGCTCGACTTCTACGACGCCGTGCGCCGCCAGGACCAGGAGACGGTCTACGCGATGCTCAACGACTTCGTCATCCCCTACACGAAGATCCGCGACCGCGAGTCCGGCTACGCCGTGTCGATCGTGAAGGCCGGCCTCGCCGCCGTCGGTCGCCCCGCCGGCCCGGTCCGCCCGCCGCTCTCCGACCTCACCCAGGCCGAGCGCGACGAGCTGCAGACCCTCGTGGACAAGGTGGCAGGCTCGAAGGCCTGACCGGTCTCGACTGCGCTCGACCACCACAGGTCGCTCGACCACCACTACGTGAGAGGAACCCATGTCTGACCTCGCCACCTCGATCGCCCCGACCTCAATTGTGGCGGGCACCGAATCCGAGCAGCCCGACGTCGCCGCGGCCACCGCTGCTGCCGCCGAGGCGTTCGGCGCCTACCGCGCCACCACCCCCGAGGCGCGCGCCGCCTTCCTGGAGGCGGTCGCTGCCGAGATCGAGGCCGACCAGGACGCGATCATCCCGGAGGCCGTCCGCGAGAGCGGCCTGCCCGAGGGTCGGATCACCGGCGAGGTGGGCCGCACCACCGGCCAGCTGCGGCTGTTCGCCGGTGTCGTACGCCAGGGCGACCACCTCGGCGTGCGCATCGACCCCGCCCAGCCGGACCGCGCGCCGCTCCCGCGCGCGGACATCCGCCAGCGGATGGTGCCACTCGGCCCCGTCGCCGTCTTCGGCGCGAGCAACTTCCCGCTCGCCTTCTCGACCGCCGGCGGCGACACCGCCTCGGCCCTCGCGGCCGGCTGCCCGGTCGTGGTGAAGGGCCACCCGGCCCACCCGGTCACCGGCACGCTCGTGGCCCGCGCGATCACCCGTGCGGTCGAGAAGTCCGGGCTGCCCGCCGGCACCTTCTCCTTCGTCCTCGGCGGCATCGAGACCGGCCAGGAGCTGGTCGCCGACCCGCGCATCACCGCCGTCGGCTTCACCGGCTCGCGCGGCGGCGGCCTCGCCCTCGTGCAGGCTGCAGCCGCCCGTCCGGTCCCGATCCCGGTCTACGCCGAGATGTCCTCGATCAACCCCGTCGTCGTCCTGCCCGGTGCGCTCGAGGGTGACGTCACCGCCCTCGCGACGGCGTACGTCGGCAGCCTGACGCTCGGCTCCGGCCAGTTCTGCACCAACCCCGGCCTGCTCTTCCTCCCGTCCGGGGAGCAGGGCGACGCGTTCCTCCGCGCGGCCGGCGAGGCGGTCGCCGGAGCGACCGGCCAGACGATGCTCACCCCCGGCATCGCCGAGGCCTACCGCTCCGGCACCGCCACGCTGCGCGACGTCACCGGCGTACGCGTCGTGGCGCAGGGCTCCGCCGCCGGCGACCTCGCTCCCGCGCCCCAGGTCGTCGAGACCTCAGCGCTCGAGCACCCGGTCACCGATGAGGTGTTCGGCGCCTCCGGCGTGGTCGTCCGCTTCGACGACGTCGCCGACCTGCTGCCGCGGCTCGAGGGCCTCGAGGGCCAGCTCACCGCGACCGTCCACGCGACCGACGCCGACACAGAGGCCGCCGCCGCACTGCTCCCGACGTTGGAGACCAAGGCCGGCCGGATCCTCTTCAACGGCTGGCCGACGGGCGTCGAGGTGGGCCACGCGATGGTCCACGGCGGGCCCTTCCCGGCCACGTCCGACTCCCGCACGACCAGCGTCGGCAGCCTCGCCATCGAGCGCTTCCAGCGCCCGGTCGCCTACCAGGACCTGCCCGCCGCGCTGCTGCCCGAGGCCGTCCGCGACGACAACCCGTGGGGCGTTCTCCGCCGGATCGATGGGACGCTCGAGCGGTGACCACCATCGCGAAGGTCGACGTGGTCCCGGTCGCCGGGCACGACTCGATGCTGCTCAACCTGTCGGGCGCGCACGGGCCGTTCTTCACCCGCAACATCGCGATCGTCACCGACTCCGAGGGCCGCGAGGGCCTCGGCGAGGTGCCCGGCGGCGAGGCGATCCGGGCGACCATCGCCGACGCCGCCGACCTCCTCGTGGGCCAGCCGGTCGCGCGGTTCCGCTCGCTGCTCCGAGAGGTGGCGACCCGCTTCGCCGATCGCGACGCCGGCGGCCGCGGGTTGCAGACCTTCGACCTCCGCACCACGATCCACGCGGTGACCGCGCTGGAGTCGGCCCTGCTCGACCTGTCGGGCCAGGCGCTCGGCGTACCTGTCGCGGAGCTGCTCGGCGACGGCCAGCAGCGCACCAGCGTGCCGATGCTGGGCTACCTGTTCTACGTCGGCGACCCCGACAGGACCGACCTGCCCTACCTCCGCGAGCACGACGGAGCCGACGACTGGGCGAAGGTCCGGCGTGAGGAGGCGATGACCCCCGAGGCCGTCGTACGCCTCGCGGAGGCTGCGCAGGCCCGCTACGGCTTCACCGACTTCAAGCTCAAGGGCGGCGTGCTCCCGGGCGAGGAGGAGGTCGCGGCCGTCACCGCGCTGCACGAGCGCTTCCCCGACGCGCGCATCACCCTCGATCCCAACGGCGGCTGGCTGCTCGACGACGCGGTCCGGCTGCTGCAGGGCAAGGACGACGTGCTCGCGTACGCCGAGGACCCGTGCGGCGCCGAGGGCGGCTACTCCGGCCGCGAGGTGATGGCGCAGTTCAAGCGCCGCACCGGCCTGCGCACCGCGACCAACATGGTCGCGACCGACTGGCGCCAGATGGCGGACGCCGTACGCACCAACGCCGTCGACATCCCGCTCGCCGACCCGCACTTCTGGACGATGGCGGGCTCGGTCCGCGTCGCCCAGCTCTGCCACGACTTCGGCCTGACCTGGGGCTCGCACTCCAACAACCACTTCGACGTCTCGCTCGCGATGTTCACCCAGGTCGGCGCCGCCGCGCCCGGCGAGATCACCGCGCTCGACACGCACTGGATCTGGCAGGACGGCCAGGGCCTGACGACCGCACCGCTGGAGATCAAGGACGGCGCGATCGAGGTGCCGACCACTCCCGGCCTCGGCGTCACCCTCGACCGTGACCGGCTCGCCGAGGCGCACGAGCTCTACCTCGAGCACGGCCTCGGCGCCCGCGACGACGCGGTCGCCATGCAGTACCTCGTGGACGACTGGACCTTCGACCCGAAGCGCCCCTGCCTCGTCCGCTGAGGCCTGATGGATTTCCACCCGAGTGCGTGGAAGTTCATCCGGGGCTGAGCGTGGGCGACCCGATCAACGCCTGAACTTCCACCCGAGCGCGTGGAAATCCATCAGACGGTGGACAGGAAGGCGTCGACCTCGGCGGCCGTCGGGGCCGACTCCGGCCCGCGCCGGGTCACCTTGATCGCGGCCGCGGCGTTGGCGCGCCGGCAGCCCTCCACCCACGGCGTACCTGCGGCCACCTCGGCCAGCAGCGCGCCGGTGTGGGTGTCGCCGGCGCCGTTGGTGTCGACGGGCGTCTGCGGGAAGCCCGGGACGTAGGTCGTCACGCCGTCGACGTGCACCGCGCAGCCCTCCGGCCCGTCGCGGACGATCGCGACGGCGTCGCCACGGAGCAGGGGTGCGACGGCGGTCGTGAGCTCGGCGAGGTCCTTCGGCGGTTCCTGGACGGCCGCGCGCAGGATGTCCTCGGCCTCCTCCGCGTTGCTCGACCAGACGTCGGTGAGCTCGAGCATCGCCGCGCGCACGTGCGGGCTGAGGGTGGCGAACGCCGCCCCCGGGTCCAGTACGACGACCACGTCGGGATCGAGCGACGGCAGCCACGCGAGCAGGGGCTCGCCCGTCGCGGCCAGGGCGAGCGAGAAGCCGGTCACGCACACGAGGTCGCCCGGCCGCGGGTCCGAGGTGGCGAGCGACTCGACGCTGATGTGGCGCTCCGCGCCGAGGGTGGTCACGAACGTGCGCTCGGCGCTGGGCTCGACCATCACCACGCAGATGCCGGTGTCGAGGCCCTCGACCGGAGGGGCCGTCACCCCGATCCCGGCGTCGCTCAGTGCCGCGCGGATCAGGTCGCCGTGGGGACCGGTGCCGATGGCGCCGGCCTGGACGCACTCCGCGCCGAACCGGGCCGCCGCCAGGAGCACGGTGACCGTGCCGCCGGCGTAGTCGGTGGCGGACGTCGCCATCACGTTCTGGCCGCGGGCGGGCAGGTCGGGCACCTCGACCACGACGTCGACCAGCGCCTGACCGGTGTGGATCACCCGGCTCAAGCCAGGACCTCGGCGGTCGTCGCGAGGGTGATCTGCGGCGGGTAGAGCGCCATCACGTCCATCGCGGCCCGGTGGTTCTCGGGGGTCGAGCCGGCGCAGGCGTCGGTCACCACGGTGATCGTGGCGCCGGCATCGGCGGCGGCGAGCGCGGTCGAGATCACGCAGCAGTCGGTGGAGACGCCCGTCAGCACGAGGTGCGGCGTGGGCCCGGTGATCGCCTGCAGGGCGTAGCCCCACTTGCCGAAGGTCGGCAGGGACACGACCTCGCTGCCGATGCCGGCGAGCTCGGGCACGACCTCGAGCAGCGGGTCGCCCTCGGGCACGTTGGCGAACGGCCAGGCCTCGAGGTAGTCCGCCCAGCTGCCCTGCGGGTCCTCGGCGGGCACCCAGCGCGTGACCACGGTGCGCTCACCGGCTGCGGCGGCGAGTCGTCGTACGGGATCCACGATGTCGGGGAACATCGGCGAGCCCCACTGGCTCGCGCTGTCGGCGAAGATCCGCTGCGGGTCGACCACGACCAGCCAGGCGTCGGGATGCATGCCGCCAGCCTGTCAGAAGCGGGATATCTGAGGACACCGTGAACGGGCGCGGGTCACGAATCCGTCCACCACGTCCTCAGATACCCCGGCCGGTAGCGAGTTGCGTGCATAGGGTCCGTCCATGAGCGAACGGGTGGAGCACTACAAGGAGGTCGTCGAGGAGGCGGAGGTCGAGTCGCTGACCGTCGTCCTCGTCGCCGGCGCGACGGTGGCCGACGTCCGGGGCGTGATCGCAGCTGACGCCGGCCTGGCCGACGGTCAGGTGGTGGACGACGACGAGCTCTCGGCCTACACGTTCGCCGAGGTCGCCGGAGGGGTGCTGGCGATGGAGCACACCGGCTTCGCCGCGCCGACCGTCGAGGCGCTGAGGCAGCTCTCGACGGGCGGTCGGGGCGCGGCGGTGGTCGGCTCCGACATCCAGGCGTGGGACCGGTTCGGGTGCGCACGCGACGGGGTCGTGCTGTTCGACGACCCCGAGTACACCTACCTCGACGCCGACGACCTGTCCCGGGTGCCCGACGAGCTGCGACCGCTCTTCGACCTGGCATGGGTGGACCTCGACAGCGACGAGGAGGACGACGAGAGCGAGTCCCTCGCGTTCGCCGTCGGCCTGGCGATGGCCGAGGTCGTCACCGGGATCCGCATCACCGCGGAGGACCTGTACCGGGACTGGGAGGACGAGACGGTCGAGGTGCTACCGGTCCGCACCCTCGCGTACGCCGCCGAGCTCAGCGCCCAGCGCGAGGCCGACGAGCCGTGAGATGACGTCGGCGGCCACCGGTCCCCCGACCGGTAGCCGCCGACTCGCCTGAGGTGAGCAGGGGGACTGCTACTTCACCTCGGCACGCAGGACCGCGCGGAGCCCGAGGGCCAGCGGGATCCAGAGCCACACGAGGGTGGTGACACCGAGCTGCTGCCAGTACTCGGCGGTCATGGTGTTGTCGAAGAGGCGGGTGATCGCGAACTGCACGTCGACCCATGGCTGGAGGTCCGCGAACCACGACTGGAAGGCGGCCAGCGTGCCGAAGGCGATCGGCAGGACGAGCGAGTAGACGAAGTAGCCGACGACCGCGCCCGCGGAGGAGCGGAACAGCACGCCGAGCATGAAGCCCATCAGCATGCCGAGCGTGTTGGCCAGCACGATGTTGCCGAACTGGGCCAGGGAGATGTCCCACACCGCGTCCAGGCCGGTGATGGCCGAGCCGAGGACGTTGCCGAGGGCACCGACGGCGAGCGCGAGGAACATCGCGGCCACGCCGACGAGCAGGGTGCCGATCACCTTGGCGGTCATCACCCGTCCACGCCAGGGCACGAGGGTGTACGTCGTCAGGCCGGTGCGCTGGCTGTACTCACCGGTGACCGACAGGATCGCGATGATCGGCAGCACCACCGAGAGCGGCATGCCGATCGCGGAGGAGAAGGTGTTCTGGGTGATCGCCTCGTCGGGCGCCCACAGGATCACCGCCGCGGTGGCGAGGACGGTGACGATGCCGACGCTGGCCATCATCCAGAAGCCCGCACGGGTGTCGAACATCTTGCGCAGCTCGACGCCCACCAGTCGGGTCATCGGGATCGGGGCCACCGACCGCGCGGGGCGGGCGGGGGTGTCGACGGGCGTCGACGGGGAGAGGGTCGTGGTGGTCATGCTGCTGCTCCTTCGCGAGCGGTCTCGGCGGTGAGCTCGAGGAACATCTCCTCCAGGCCGGCGCCGTCGGCGGCGCGCAGCTCGCGCAGGACGACGCCCGCACGGTGTGCGGTCTCTCCCACGAGCTCGGGGTCGGCGTCGACGCGCAGGCCGCCGTCGATCGGGCTGGTGACGACGGCCGCTTCGTGCAGGGCACGGGCGAGGGTGTCGACGTCGGACGTACGGACGAGGGTGCCGGCGGCTGCGAGCAGCTCGGACTTGCTGCCCTGGGCCACGATCCGGCCCTGGCCGATGACGACGATGTCGTCGGCGATGACCTCGATCTCGTGGAGCAGGTGCGAGGACAGGAGGACCGTGCCGCCGTCGTCGGCGAAGCCGCGGAGCAGGTCGCGCATCCAGCGGATGCCGGCGGGGTCGAGGCCGTTGGCCGGCTCGTCGAGGATGAGGACCTGCGGGTCGCCGATGAGGGCGGTGGCGATGCCGAGGCGCTGGCGCATGCCGAGCGAGTAGTCGCGGACGCGGCGCGAGGCCTCGTCCTCGGTGAGGCCGACCCGGGCGAGGGTCTCGGCGACCCGCGACTTCGGCAGGCCCATGGTCTGGGCGGCGATCGCGAGGATCTCGCGGCCGGTGCGGCCGGCGTGCTGGGCGGAGGCGTCCAGCAGGACGCCGACCTCGAGGCCGGGGTTGAGGAGCTCGCGGTAGTCGCGGCCGGTGATGGTGACGCGGCCGGAGGACGGGCGGGTGAGGCCGACCATGACGCGCATGGTGGTGGACTTGCCGGCACCGTTGGGGCCGAGGAAGCCGGTGACACGGCCCGTCGCGGCCGTGAAGGACACGTGGTCGACGGCCGTGAAGGGGCCGTACTGCTTGGTGAGGGACTCGACGCTGATCATGGGCCCAACCCTCGCCTCGCACCACGTGCGCGCGCATCGGGGACAGCGCGGAGACGTCCCCTGAGAGCGACCCTGAGAAACCCCCGGACGGAGCCTGCGGGTGGGCGGATCGGCCCCTTGTCGGGACGCGTTGGGGTGCGCTTGGGACAATGGCCCGGTGAGCAAGCCCACCGAGCAGCGTCCGCCCCAGGTCAGCCTGGCGTCGGGCATCGTCATGTTCGCGTCGGCGCTGGTGCTGATCACGTCGTGGGAGCAGGTGTCCAGCCTCGGGTCGCTCGAGACCCAGCGGGCCATCGACACCTTCCTCTCCGAGCCGCCGTTCTCCTCGCTCGGCCTCGACATGGAGAGCACCCGGCAGCTCCTGCGCATCACCGCGATGGTCTCGGCTGTCGCTGCCTGCGCCACCGCGATCCTGGGCTGGTACGTCCGCAAGCCCGACCGCGGCGCCCGCCTCGGCCTGACGGTCTTCGCCGTCCCCGTCTTCCTCGCGGGCATGCCGTCCGGCGGCCTCGCGGGGGCGTTCGTCGCGGCCGGTGCCGCGATGCTCTGGATGGTGCCGGCGCGCGAGTGGTTCGCCACGGGGAAGTGGACGCCGCCCGAGCCCGCCCCGAAGCCCGACCCCGTCTCCCGTACGACGCCCGAGCCGGGCAACCCGGGCTGGACGACCCCGCCCGCCCCGACCGAGCCACGCCCGGCCGAGCGACCGTTCGGCACGCCGCCGATGGCACCCGGGTGGCCCGCTCCCGCCCAGCAGGGCCCGCCGCCCTCGTGGCAGGAGCACCAGGTGCTGCTGCACACCCGCCCCGGAGCGATGGTCACGGCCTTCGTGCTGACCGTCGTCATGGCAGGCGGGCTGCTGGCCCTGTCGTTGCTGTGGATCGCGATGGCCGGGCTCTCGCCGGACTTCTTGATGAGCGTGCTCGAGCAGCAGCAGCCCGAGCTGATCGAGGACGGCGTCACCCTCCAGCAGGTGCAGGGCACGGTCTACCTCTACGCCGGCGCCTTCGTCGTGTGGTGCATCGCCGCCCTGGTCTTCGCCGGGTTCGCGATGGCCCGGCGCGACTGGGCCCGTCGGGCCCTGATGCTCACCGCCGCGTTCAGCGCCGGCGGCTGCCTCGTCTTCGTGCTCAACACGGTGCTCGTCGTGGTCCCCGCCGCGGCCGCCGTCGCGACGGTCGTGTGCCTGCGCCGGGTCGAGGTCCGGCGCTGGTTCGCGCTCGAGCCGCGCTGACCCGCGACCGGCGGCGTGGTGAGATGTAGCCATGAGCGATCCCTACGGGCAGCAGCCCTACGGCCAGCCCGCCGGCTACGGACAGCAGCCCTACGGAGCCGCGCCCGTGCCCAGCGGTGACCAGCGACCCGGCACGGTCACCGCGGCCGCATGGATCGCGATCGTCTTCTCCGGGCTCATCGGCCTGCTCTTCGGCGGAATCGCGCTGGTGTCCCTCGCAGCCCGCGACGAGGTGATCGCCGAGCTCGAGCGCCAGCCCGAGTACCAGAACCTCGACGTCGACCTCGACCAGGCGTTCGGGGTCGGCATGGCGCTGATGCTCGGCATCGCCGTGTGGTGCGTCATCGCCGTCGTCCTGGCGGTCTTCGTGCTGCGGCGCTCGAGCGTCGCCCGGATCCTGCTCGTCATCTCCTCGGCCGTGGCCGCGACGCTCGCGCTGCTCGGCATCATGAGCGGCGTCTCGATCATCCCGCTCGTCGCCTGCCTGGCCACGATCGTGCTGCTGTTCGTCGGTGGGGCGGGGGCGTGGTTCAAGCGCGTCCCGCAGAATGCCGCCGCCTACCCGGGCGGCTACGGCGGCTACCAGCCCTACGGCGCACCCCAGGACCCCCAGGCCGGCCAGCAGCCCGGCCCCTACGGCGGCTACGGCGAGCAGCCCCAGCAGCAGGCGCCGCAGCAGGCCCCGCAGCAGGGGGCGGACTACCCGAACCCGTACGGCAACCCCTACGGCACGCCGCAGGGCGACCAGCCGAGCAGCTCGCCCAACCCCTACGGCCAGGTCCCGCCGACCCACCAGGACCCCGACAACCCGTCGGAGCAGGACGGCCAGGACTACCCGCCCCGCGACTACCCGGGACGCTGATCAGGGCTGCTGAGGCGGCAGCGCCTCAGCGGGCGAGGTCGGCGGCAGCGAGTCGTCGTACGCCGTCACGGATGACGTCGGGGACCTTGCAGAAGGCCCAGCGCACCAGCTGACGACCCGCTTCCTGGTCGTCGTAGAAGCCCTGCGTCGGGATCGCGACGACACCCGCGCGCTCGGGCAGGGCCAGGCAGAACTCGCGCCCGTCGGCCCAGCCGAGGTGGCTGATGTCGGTGGTCGCGAAGTACGTCCCCTCCGGCACGCGCGGGGCCAGCCCGGCGGCCGCCAGGCCGTCGCAGAGGAGGTCGCGGCGCGCCTGGAGGTCGCGTGCGAGCCCGCCCGGCCAGTCGCGCTCGTGGTCGAGCGCGTGTGCGACGGCCGGTTGCAGGGGTGCTCCCGAGGTGAAGGTGAGCCACTGCTTGGCCGCGAGCAGCGCCTGCACCAGCGGTGCCGGCCCGGTGGCCCAGCCGACCTTCCAGCCGGTGAACGACCAGCTCTTGCCGACGCTCGACAGGGTCAGGGTGCGCTCCCACATGCCCGGCAGGGTGGCGATCGGGACGTGTCCCTCGCCGGAGAGCGCGTCGTCGAAGACGAGGTGCTCGTAGACCTCGTCGGTCACCACCACGACGTCGTGCGCGATCGCGAGGTCGGCGATGACCTGGAGCTCCTCGCGGGTGAGCACGGTGCCGGTCGGGTTGTGCGGGGTATTGAGCAGGATCAGCTTGGTGTCGTCGGTGACGGCGGCGCGCAGCTCGTCGAGGTCGGGCCGGAAGGTCGGCGCCCGCAGCTGCACCGGACGGCGCCGGGCGCCGCACATCTCGAGCATCGCGACGTAGGAGTCGTAGTAGGGCTCCAGCACGACCACCTCGTCGCCGGGGTCGACGAGGCCGAGCAGCGCGGCGGCGATGCCCTCGGTGCAGCCGGTGGTGACCACGACCTCGGTCGCGGGGTCGGGCTCGAGGCCGTAGTGGCGCTGCTGGTGCCGCGCGATCGCCTCACGCAGCGCGGGTACGCCGATGCCGGGGGCGTACTGGTTGGCACCGCTCTCGAGCGCGCTCTCGGCAGCCGCGATCACCGACGCCGGGCCGTCGACATCGGGGAAGCCCTGGCCGAGGTTGAGCGCACCGGTGCGCACGGCCAGCGCGGACATCTCGCTGAACACGGTCGGCGGGATGTGGGCCAGGCGGGCGGCGGTCCGGGACATGTCCCGAACATAGCGAGCCGCCGCGTCGAGGACGTCGGGTGCGTCAGGAAGGGCTTGCCAACCAGGGCTCCCGCAGGTCGAGGAACGTCGTCTCGCCGATGGCGAGCTGGTCGAGCTCGGCCATCGCCTCGCGCACCGACTCGGGCGGCTCCTTCTGCTCGCCGGCGCGGGCGTCGGCCTCGCTGGTGAAGTAGATGACCATCGTCCACGCGTCCTCGCCGTGGACGGCCATCAGGCTCCCGAGCACGTCGGGCCGGTAGTCCTGCCACGCCGGGTCGTCGTTGTCGGTCAGCTCGCGCGCACGGGCGCTGTCGCTGGTGCGGCCCTGCATCACCTGCACGAACCCGGCTGCGTCGAGGTCGCCGTGCTCGTCGGCGACGATGTCGCTGCTCTCGTGGAACGCCGGCTCGCTGGTGAACAGCTGCTCGAGCTCGCCCCACCACGCGCCCTGCTCGGGTCGGTCGCTGTTGCGGCGGGCGGCGTCCTCCGAGTCGAAGCGCGCGACGCCGATGAACCAGTTGTCGTCGCCCGTGACGCCGGACGTGCTGCCCAGCCACCCGTCGGCGCCGGGGCTGAGGTCGGTCACCCAGCGGTCGAGCAGCTCCTTGACCTTCGCGGGATCGGAGACCGGTCCCTGGAACACCTGCACGAACATCGTCCCTCCTTGCCTCGCACGGTCCGAGAAGCCTCTCGACGCTACGCCCGGACCCGCCGTCCCGCACCCCGGTCCGGACCGGCTCCGGGGCGGCGCGCAGCAGGGTCGCCGGGCCGGCTGAGGCGGGTCGGCAGTCGTCGCTAGGCTGCGGGCGTGGTTGACGAGACGCTCGCACGCGACATCGACGCCGCCTGCCGCCTGACCGGGGAGTTCGTCCTGCGGTCCGGCCAGGTCGCCGACACCTACTTCGACAAGTACCTCTTCGAGGCGCAGCCGGCGCTGCTCGACCGGGTCGCGACCCGGATGCTCGACCTGCTCCCCGAGGGCACCGAGCTCCTCGGGGGCCTCGAGCTGGGCGGCATCCCGATCGCGACGATGGTCTCGGCGAAGACCGGGCTGCCCGCGCTCTTCGTCCGCAAGAAGGCCAAGGAGTACGGCACCTGCAAGCTCGCCGAGGGCCCGGACGTCGCCGGCCGGCGGATCACGATCATCGAGGACGTGATCACCACCGGTGGCGCTGTGCGCGACGCCACGAGGGAGCTGCGTGCTGCCGGCGCCACGGTCGAGGTCGTGGTCTGCGCGATCGACCGCTCACCCGCCGACGAGAACCCACTGGCCGACGTGGACCTCGAGGTCCGGTCGGTGCTCACCCGGGCCGACCTGGACGCCGTGCACCGCTGACGGGGGCGCCGGGGCGTCAGTCGACGTCGCGGCCGGTGATGTCGCGGTCCGGACCGCCGTCCTGCGGGCCGATCTCGGCGCCGGGGGCGTTGGTGCGCTTGTGCCGCCACCACTCGATCGCGATCGGGATGATGGAGAACGCCAGGATGACGATGACCAGCTTGTCGATGCTCTCCCCGAGGTGCGGGAAGGCGTCGCCCAGGAAGAAGCCGAGCAGGCAGATCGACACGACCCACAGCACGGCGCCGACCAGGCTCCAGAGGAAGAAGCGGTGCCGGTCCATCCGCGTCACGCCCGCGACGACCGTGATGTAGGTGCGCACGAAGGGCACGAACCGGCCGATGACCAGCGCCTTGTTGCCGTGGCGGTCGAAGAACGCCGTCGTCTGGTCGAAGTACTTGCGCTTGATGATCCGCCCGTCGCGCTCGTAGAGCGGGGGGCCGATCCGGCGGCCGATCTCGTAGCCGACGACGTTGCCGAGGAATCCCGCCCCGGTGAGGGCGGCGACCACGACCAGCAGCTCCACGAGCGGCGGGCCGGGAAGGAGGTCGAGCTGCCCGGTCGCGATGAACAGGCCGAGGGCGAAGAGCAGGGTGTCGCCGGGCAGGATCGGGAAGAACAGGCCGCACTCGATGAAGACGATGACCAGGCTGATCCAGAACAGCTCGGCGCCGAAGCGGTCCAGGAGCCAGTTGGGGTCCATCCAGTCGATGCCCAGCAGCAGCGGTGTCACGAGCCCGGCCGGGTCGAGGAGAGCGGTCACGCGCGCCACCCTAACCAGCGATCCCTAGCATGCAGGCATGCAGGACGACCATGCGCGCGACGGGGAGCGGGCGCCGTACGACCCGATGCCGCACGGACCGCCCGAGGTGGGCGTCGGCCCGTGGCAGGGGGAGTGGCCCGAGGGCGACCGGTGGGACCCCGACCTGCTGCGTGACGGCGACCGTCGCAACGTGGTCGACCGCTACCGCTACTGGAGCCTCGAGGCGATCGTGGCCGACCTCGACACCCGGCGCCACGGCTTCCACGTCGCGATCGAGAACTGGCAGCACGACTTCAACATCGGCACCATCGTGCGCACCGCCAACGCCTTCCTCGCCGCGGAGGTGCACATCGTCGGCAACCGCCGCTGGAACCGGCGCGGCGCGATGGTGACCGATCGCTACCAGCACGTGCGCCACCACGCCGACACGGCTGCGCTGGCGGCGTACCTCCACGCGCTCGACGAGCCGGTGCGGCTGCTCGGGATCGACAACCTGCCCGGGTCGCTCCACCTCGAGACGATGCAGCTCCCCGAGCGGGTGTGCTTCCTGTTCGGGCAGGAAGGCCCCGGGCTCTCGGAGGGCGCGCGCGAGGTCTGCGACGGCACCTTCTCGATCGCGCAGTTCGGCTCGACGCGCTCGATCAACGCCAGCGCGGCTGCGGCGATCGCGATGCACAGCTGGGTGCGGACCTACGCCGACCTCACCGGCGAGGACGCCTGGCGCGGGTGACTACTTCTTCGTCTGCGTGTAGCAGACCAGCGCCCGGTCGCCGACCGTCCAGTCGACCTTCGACGGCCAGCTGAAGCGGTAGGTGCGCGAGGTCGTGGCGTTGCGGCAGCGGTCGGTGCCGATGCGCTTCCACGCCTTCTCCTTGGGGTATCGGTTGGCCTTGATCTTGATCGCGGCAGTGGCGCGGTAGGTGTGCTTCGCAGAGCAGGTGGTGACCAGGAAGTCGCGGCCCGCGAGGCAGCGGGAGACCGACTTCTTGAACGGGTACTTCCCGACGTCGAGCTTCCCCGGGAGCGGCGTCAGCTCGGTGCCGCCGAGGAGGACGAGGTCGCAGCGCAGCCAGCGGGCGCCGGCGGCCTGCTGCTCGGCGCTCGGGCCGAACCAGCCGATGGCGTATGCCGTCAGCCGGGCGCCGAGCACGTTGGTGCCGAGCGCCTTCCTCTGGGCCGGGTAGCAGGTCTCGAGGGCCAGGTCGACCAGGTCGGGGCTGTCGTAGGTGAGGCCGTCGGGCAGCGTGGTGACCGCGATGACCAGGGAGGTGTGGGCGCCTGCGCAGTCCACGGGCGCCCCGGCGTAGGTCGGCTGGTCGAGCTCGGCCCGGGTCATCGGTGAGCACTGGCCGACGACCGGTGCCTGGAAGAGCGGGTCGGCCGCGGTCGCCGGTGCGCTGAAGGTGGTCAGGGCTGCGGCGAGCAGCCCGATGAGGGCGGCACTCGTCCCGAGTCGTCGTGTCATGGCCGTCAACCTAGGTGGCCGCGGGCGGCCGCGCCATCCACCTTCGGTACGACACTCAGGGCCGCTTGCCGAGCTCGGAGTACTGGGCGATGAACTCCTCCGCCGTCGTGGCGGTGGTCCCGGTCCGGCGCGCGGCGATCGCGGTCGACCTCGACTGGTCGTCGTACCTCTCGGACATGACGAACCACTTCTCGCCCTCCCACCTGACCAGCGCGACAGCGAAGACCGAGTGGCGCCGCTCGCGGAAGGCACCCATCCGGTGGTCGCGGTCGACGGCCTGGTCGACCACCTCCGCGCCGTCGGCGATCGGGATCATCACGCCGTCGTCGCCGACGCTCGCCAGCACCAGGCCGGGGGCACCCTCCTCCTGGAGCACCAGGTCGGTGCGCCACTGGTCGAAGGTCAGCCAGCGCGACTGCGCCGGGACCTCGCTGTAGGTGACCAGCTCGCCGTCGGTGCGGCGGACCGCCAGGACCCACCGGGCATCCCCGTCCGTCTCGAGCGAGAGGCCGATCGCGTCGGCGAGCTCGTCCGGGGCGTCGACCCGGTCCAGCACGGTGACCCCCGCACGGGGTTCGGGCAGGTCGGACCCGGGGACCGCCTCGAGCCAGGCCTTCAGGTGACGCGGGATCCGTACGACGGTGGCGGCGGCGGACGGGCTCGCGGACGAGGATGCTCCCGACCCGTTCGGCTCGTCGCGCGTCGCGGCGACCGCGGACCACGCGAGGATCCCGATCACCAGCGCGGCCACCAGACCGACGTACGTCAGGACGCGTCGGTGGCGCACGGGAAGGGTGGGTGCCATCGCACACCTCCTCACGGTCCGCGGCGCCTGTCACAGGTACGACGCCGCAGGGGCGCGATCAGTTGCTCAGCGGTGGCGGGAGAGGACCGCCTCCAGCGCGGCGAGCCCGCGGCTGCTGTGGCTCTTGACCGTCCCCTCGCTGATCTTCAGCTCCGTCGCGGTCTCCCGCACGGACAGTCCCAGCCAGTGCCGCAGCACGATCACCTTGCGCTGCTGCTCGGGCAGCGCCTGGAGCGCGGCGAACAGCGCCGAGCGCTCCTCCACGTCGGTGCCGCCGTCGGCCGGGAGGTCGGGCAGCTGGTTGCTCGGCCGCTCGCGCCGCCACGGTCGTCGCGACTCGTCGATGTTGGCCCGCACCATGATCTGGCGGACGTAGGCCTCCTCGCCGCCCTCGTGGCGGATCCGCGGCCAGGCGACGTACAGCTTGGTGAGGGCCGTCTGCAGGAGGTCGTCCGCCCGGTGCCAGTCGCCGCACAGGGCGTACGCGATGCGGCGCAGGTGGGTCTGCCGGGCGGCGACGAAGTCCGAGAACGCTGCGTCGTGCTTCATCGCATGCCGCCCTGGTCGGCCCGGTCGGCCATGAACGCGACGAACTCGTCGAGCGTGTCGGCGCCCCCGGCCTTGGCCTCCGCGACGGTCGTGACCGAGGCCCCCTCGGGGAAGCCCACGGCGAGGACGAACCAGCGCTCGCCCTGCCACTCCAGCAGTGCTACCGCCGAGGGGTGCTTGCCGGTGCCGTACCTCTCGAGGTCGGGGTCTGCGCGCTGGTCGAGGACCACGACGCCCGGAGCCGAGGCGGTGACCGTGCCGTCCTCGGCGAGGTCCACCAGGTCCAGGCCGGGGTTGCCGCTCTGCAGCGCCACCTGGTCGGCCAGCCACTGGTCGAACGTGAGCCAGCCGGAGTCGGTGTCGAGCGACCAGGAGGCCGCGTCGCCGCCCTGGGTGAGCAGCATCCACGTCGTGCCTTCGGCGGACTGGAGCACCAGTCCGAGCGAGTCGTCCCCCGGCACGGGATCGGGGACCTGCCTCACCACGGTGACCCTGGGAGCCGTCTCGAGCTTGCCCCCGCGCCAGGTGACCAGGCCATCGGCCATGCCGGGGTCGTCGTCCGCGGGGCCCGAGGTCATGCCGCCGTTGGCCACTTCGGCGCGGACGAACGCGTCGAAGGTGTCGAACAGCCCGTCCTCGGGACGCAGGGACGACATCGAGCTGCCGCCGCCGTCCCACTCCAGGACCAGCCACCAGCGCCCGCCCTTGTAGGAGATGTCGAGCGCGGCCGACTCGGTGTCCTTGCCGGGATAGAGGTCGTCGCGGCGCTCGTGGACGACGGCGCCCGGACGGATCTCGAGGCCGTCGGGCGTGGCACGCGCCGGCGGGTCGTTCTTGCGCCACGGGAACGTGGCAACCGGCTCCGGGGCGGCCGACGTCGGGCTCGAGGTCGGGCTCGCGGTCGGGTTCGGCTCGGTGGCGACCGGCGCGTCGTCGCTCCGAGGCGCCCCGCCGGGGGCCAGCGCCCAGGTCGTGCCGACCACGATGGCGGCGGCCACGCCGGCTGCCGCGACCGTGGCACGCCGACGGCGTACGGCCTGGTGCCCGACGGCGACGTAGTGGCCGACGGGGACGTCGTCGCCCGTGCCGAACGACTGCTCGAGCTCGCGTGCCCAGTCGATCTCGGTGTCCATGCTGGTCCTTCCCCCGGTGTGCAGTGTGCACCCGTCAACACGGACCAGCCGGCACATCGGTTGTCACGTGGTGAGACGGCTTCGGGCGAAGTTCCGGACTCGCGGGTAGCCACTAGGGTTGGCAGCGCCTGCCTGACCGCTTCAGAGGAGAACCCCGATGCCCATCGCCACCCCCGAGGTCTACGCGCAGATGCTGGACGCCGCGAAGGAGAAGTCCTTCGCCTACCCGGCCATCAACGTGTCCTCGTCCCAGACGCTCAACGCCGCGCTCAAGGGCTTCGCCGACGCCGGATCCGACGGCATCATCCAGGTCTCGACCGGTGGCGCGGAGTACCTCTCCGGCCCGTCGGTGAAGGACATGGTGACCGGCTCCGTCGCGTTCGCGGCCTACGCCGCCGAGGTCGCGAAGAACTACCCCGTCAACATCGCGCTGCACACCGACCACTGCCCCAAGGACAAGCTCGACGGCTTCGTCCGCCCGCTGCTCGACATCTCCGCCGAGCGCGTGGCCCGCGGCGAGCTGCCGCTCTTCCAGTCCCACATGTGGGACGGCTCGGCCGTGCCGATGGGCGAGAACCTCGAGATCGCCGAGGAGCTGCTCGCCAAGTGCGCGGCGGCGCACATCATCCTCGAGATCGAGGTCGGCGTCGTCGGCGGCGAGGAGGACGGCGTCGCCAACGAGATCAACGACCAGCTCTACACGACCCCCGAGGACGCCATCGCCACGATCAAGGCGCTCGGTGCCGGCGAGCGCGGTCGCTACATGACCGCGCTGACCTTCGGCAACGTGCACGGTGTCTACAAGCCGGGCAACGTCAAGCTCCGCCCGGAGATCCTCAAGACCGCGCAGGAGGCCGCCGCCTCCGAGCTCGGCCTCGGCGCCGACGCCCGCCCCTTCGATCTGGTCTTCCACGGTGGCTCCGGCTCGACCGCGCAGGAGATCAGCGACGCCGTCGACTTCGGCGTGGTGAAGATGAACGTCGACACCGACACCCAGTACGCCTTCACCCGCCCCGTCGCGGCCCACATGTTCGCCAACTACGACGGCGTGCTGAAGGTCGACGGCGAGGTCGGCAACAAGAAGGCCTACGACCCCCGCGCCTGGGGCAAGGCCGCCGAGGCCGGCATGGCCGAGCGCATCGTCGAGGCCTGCCAGAACCTGCGTTCGGCGGGGACCTCGATCGCCGGCTGATGCATCTGGGCGGTGGTCCACCTACATTCCTGACCGACGGAATGTAGGTGAGCCACCGCCCGCCGGCGCGTCGTACGCCGACACGACACGTGCGGTGCGTGACGGGGATTCCCAGCTCGGGAAATCCCCGTCACGCACCGCTCGTGAGTCGTCTGGAGGAGTACGTCAGTGCGCGGCGGGCGGGGCAGCCGGAGCCTGTGCCTCGCCGAAGTGCCGCGGGCGCTCGAAGAGCAGGACCGCGACGACGCCGAGGACGAGGACCGCGGGCAGGAGGTACATCGCCTGCGACATGGCCGTGCTGAAGGCCTCGTGCACGACCTCGGGCAGCGTGCCGCCCACGGACGCCTCGGACGTACCGCCGCCGCCGAGGCCGTTGGCCGCGAGCCGGCTGTCGATGAGTACGGCGATCGCGGCGGCGCCGACGACCGAGCCGATCTGGCGGTTGGCGTTGTAGATGCCCGCGCCGGCGCCGGCCTGGTGCAGCGGGAGGTTGCGGTTGGCCGTCGTGGTCAGCGGCGCCCAGACGAAGGAGCTGCCGACGCCGAGCAGCGCCATCGAGCCGAGCACCTGCCAGAGCGGGGTGTCGGCGCCGAGCGACGAGGCCAGCAGCACCAGCGAGATGGCCAGGACGGTCAGGCCGGTGCCGGCGAGGATCCGCGGGTGGACCCGGTCGGTGAGCCGGCCGGCGATCGGGGCGAGCAGGATCGACATGACCGCCATCGGGGCGAGCAGCAGGCCGGCCTGCGTGGGGGAGTCGCCCCGCACCAGCTGGGCCCACAGCATGAGCGGGAAGCCCATCGAGGCGAAGACGAAGCCGACGGTCGTGATGGCGAGGTTGGCGAGGGAGAAGTTTCGGTCGCGGAACAGCGAGAGCGGCATCAGCGGCTCGCGCTGGATCTTCGACTGCCACCACACGAAGACCGCACCGACGACCAGCCCGCCGACGATCATCGCGATGATCGTGCCGTTCCAGTCGAGGGCGTGGCCCTCCTGGATGCCGAAGACGAGCAGCAGCAGGGCGACACCGCTGAGCGCGACGCCGAGCCAGTCGAACGAGTGCTCGTGCACCTCGAGCGAGGGCACCAGGCGCCAGGCGAGGTAGAAGCCGATCACGCCGACGGGGATGTTGATGAAGAAGATCCACTCCCACCCGGCGGCGTCGACGAGCACGCCGCCGAGGATCGGGCCGACGAGCGTGGCGACACCGGCGGTGGCGCCCCACAGGCTCATCGCCGAGCCGCGGCTCTCGCGCGGGAAGATGCGGGTGATCACGGCCATCGTCTGTGGCGCGACGGCGGCGGCGCCGAAGCCCTGGAGCACGCGCGCGGCGACCAGCATCCAGATGCTGTCGGAGATCTCGAAGGCCAGGCCGCACCAGAGCGAGGCGACGGTGAAGACGACGAGGCCGCCGAGGTACATCCGCTTGGGGCCGATGCGGTCGCCGAGCCGGCCGGTGATCAGGATCGGGACGGCGTAGGCCAGGAGGTAGGCGCTGGTCACCCAGATGACGTCGTTGACCGAGGCGCCGTGCGGCGCGTAGGTCTCCAGGATCGCCGGCGTCGCCACCGACACGATCGTCATGTCGACCAGGATCATGAAGAAGCCGACGCAGAGGGCGCCCAGCGCGGGCCATGGCCTGATCTCGGTGTCGGTCGGAGTCTCGGAGCCTCGGGTGACAGTCACGATCCCAGTGAACACCCGCCCGGTGACATCGATTCCCCCGGCGCCCCTGCTGGTTGAGGTGCGGGCGCCCTCACACCTCAACCAGCGATGGATCAGCGGGCGGGTGCGTTGCCCGGGATGTCGTCCGGGTCGCCGTAGGGCTCGTCGTGCGAGCCGTGCTCGGCGAGGTCCTTCTGCACGCGCGGGTCGTCGGCGTCGGCGAAGTAGTCGAACGCGATGGTCTCGTCGTTGCCGTTGGAGACCTTCAGCGCGTGGAGCACCGCGCTCACGATCGCGGCGACGACCACGTTGAGCACGAACGCCGTCATCGCGATGTAGCCCAGGTCGCCGATCGCGGGGATCGGGTCGAGCGAGCCGCCGAAGTGGTTGATGCCGGCGCGCGGGTTGGCCACCTGCCACGCCTGCACGGTGCCGTAGACCATGCCGACCGCCCAGCCCAGCAGCAGCCCGTAGCGGTGGAACCACCGCGTGAAGAGGCTGAAGACCACGGCCGGGAAGGTCTGGAGGATCCAGATGCCACCGAGGAGCTGGAAGTTGATCGCGTTCTGCTTGTCGAGCGAGAGCACGAAGACCAGCGCGAACGCCTTGACCAGCAGCGACATCAGCTTGGAGACCTTGGCCTCCTGCGCCGACGTGGCGTCGGGCTTGATCCACTCCTTGTAGATGTTGCGGCTGAAGGTGTTGGCCGCGGCGATCGACATGATCGCTGCCGGCACCAGCGCGCCGATCGCGATGGCGGCGAAGGCCACGCCGGCGAACCACGACGGGAACATATCCTCGAACAGCTGCGGGATCACCAGCTGCGCGTTGGGCTTGCCGTCGAGGCCGATCGGCTGCGTGCCCGCGGCGATCGCGACCCAGCCGAGCAGGGCCAGCAGGCCCAGCACGAAGGAGTACGCCGGCAGGATGGCGGCGTTGCGCCGGATCGTGTTGCGGGAGTTGGAGGACAGCGACGCGGTCACCGAGTGCGGGTACATGAACAGCGCCATCGCCGAGCCCAGGGCGAGCGTGGCGTAGGCCCAGCCCTGGCCGACACCCGGGAGGAACGCGCCGTTGGGCTTGCCGTCGGCCGGGTTGGCGGCCGTCATCTTGTCCTGCGCGGCGCCGAAGATCGCCTCCCAGCCGCCGACCTTGCCGGGCAGGTAGACGATCGCGACGATGATGACGAGGTAGATCAGGATGTCCTTCACGAAGGCGATCACCGCAGGGGCGCGCAGGCCGCTGGAGTAGGTGTAGGCCGCCAGCACCGCGAACGCGATGAACAGCGGGGCGTCCTTCGCCAGGATGTTGTCGCCGCCGCCGAGGCCGGCGACCTCGAGCACCGCCTGGATGCCCACGAGCTGGAGGGCGATGTAGGGCATGGTGGCCACGAAACCGGTGACCGCGACGGCCAGCGACAGGCCGCGGTCGTCGTACCTGCCGCGGACGAAGTCGGCCGTGGTGACGTAGCCGTGGCGGTGGCTCACCGACCACAGCCGCGCCATGAAGATGAAGATGATCGGGTAGAGCACGATCGTGTAGGGCACGGCGAAGAAGCCGGCGACCGCACCGGTCGCGAACATCGCGGCGGGCACGGCGACGAAGGTGTAGGCCGTGTAGAGGTCGCCGCCGAGCAGGAACCACGTGATCCACGTGCCGAACGTGCGACCACCCAGGCCCCACTCCTCCAGCGACTCCATCGACTCCGCGCGCTTGAAGCGGCTGGCCATGAAGCCGGCCACGGTGACGAGGAGGAAGAGGACGATCAGCACCGTGAGCGCGACGCCGTTGACGCCGCCCGTGTCGGTGGCCATCACCGTGAGCTGCGGGGTCATCGGTCCTCACCCACCTTGTGGGTCGTCTTGCCGCGTGCCGACAGCGTGAGCCGGTAGGCCGTCCAGGTCAGCGCGGAGCAGATGAAGACCCAGAGGAACTGGTACCAGAAGAAGAACGGGAAGCCGAGGAGCTCGGGGTCCGCCTTCGCATAGCTGGGCACCCACAGGAGGGCGACGATGGGGATCAACAGCAGGACGCCGGCGATCGCCATCTTGGTCTTGTCGGTCGGGGGTGGGCCCTGGTCGGGGCGCGACTGTGGTGTGTTCCCGGAATTCACCCGCGCGACCTTACTCCCGGCGTGACGGCCGTCACTCACCCCTGGGAGGGGCCGAAATCATCGCGCCGACGAGCGGTCGGTCTGGCGCGACGAACGGTCGGTCCGGGATCAGAGCAGCTCGTCCGCCGCGGTGGTGCTGGAGTCGCGGAGGAAGGTCGAGCAGCGCTCCCACTCCTCGGTCTCGCCGATGGCGCGGGCCGCCAGCGCGAGGAGCGCGAGCGAGCGCAGGAAGCCGCGGTTGGGCTCGTGCTCCCACGGCACCGGGCCGTGGCCCTTCCAGCCGTTGCGGCGCAGCATGTCGAGCGAGCGGTGGTAGCCGACGCGGGCGTAGGCGTAGACCGTCACGTCGTCCGCACCGGCCTCCTGCGCCTGCTGCGCCAGGGCGGCCCACGCGGCCGGCGACGCGGGGTGACGGCGTACGACGGCAGCCGGGGCGTCGCCGCCGGCGAGCTCGGCGTCGGCAGGGTCGGCGGGCAGGTGGGTGGGCGGGGGACCGGCCATCAGGTCGCCGCCGAAGGAACCGGAGGTCATGGGTCAACCCTAGGACCGGGTCGGGGAGACTGCGGCCATGGGTGAGACCTTCACGACCGAGATCCAGGCACGTTTCCGCGACATCAACCTCGCCGGCCACGTGGACAACGTCGAGGCGGTCCGGGTGCTCGACGAAGCCCGCTACGAGTTCCTCCGCTTCGCCCGCCTCCCCGGCCTGCCCGAGGGCGCTGCGGGCCTGCTGCACCGGGCCGACCCGGGAGTCTCGGAGCTCGTCGCGTCGCAGACGATCGAGTACCACTCCGAGATGCGGTTCGTGCCCTACCAGCCGTTCCTCGCCGCGCTGTGGGTGTCGAGGATCGGGCGTACGTCGTTCACGGTGTCGGCCGAGCTCCGGGTGGAGGCGGGCGGGCACCCGGCCGCCGTCTGGGAGTGCGTGAACGTCCTCTGGGACCACCACGCGCAGTCCGCGTGGACCGTCAGCGACGCGGTCCGCGCCGACCTCGAGCACTACCTCGGGGAGCCGGTCAGCTTCCGCCGCTGACGAGGTTCGTCGGTGCTCGCACCCCGACTCGAGCGGACATATGGCCGCTCGAGCAGCGTCGTACGGCGCAGCAAGAGCCCAAAGGTGCGTCCTAGTCGTCTGTTCGCCCTCAGGCGGCTGACGCGAGGTCGGGCGTCCACAAGCCCGCGGGACGCCGGCGCGGATGCGCATCGGCGAACCTGCGCAGGTGGGCGGGGAGCTCTCGGCCGAATCGCGCTTCCGTCACGGCGTACTCCTTGCGCAGCCGCTGCTGGGCCCTCTCCCGACCGGCGCCGAAGCAGTCCGCCCAGACGATGCTCGACGCGCCCAACCCCTCGGCGCAGATGGCTGTCTGCCTGGCCTGCTGCTTCCACAGGACCTCTTCCGGGGGCTCGTCGGCCACGCCGCCCGCGCTGACCGGGATCAGCTTGAGCTTGCCGTGGCACTCGAAGATGTGGCAGCCCACGCGGAGATCGCACCAGACGATGCGGCCACCAGCGATCTGCACTGCGAACTGGGTCTCGATCTCGCCGAGTCCCAACGACGCGACGAGCTCGCGGCCCAAGGTTTCGAGGACGGACTCCGCGCCCGGGTCGGAGTCGCTGACCGCCGCTCGGGCACGTGCCACGTGGGGATGACGAACCATCCGCGAGAGCTCGGCGTCGAGATCGCTCAGTGGCACGCCCAGGTGGCGGACTGAGTCGATGGCGACCAATCCGTGGCGGTAGCCGTGCCAGCGTGCGATGTCGACAGCAGTGCGCGCGTAGGACGTGACGAGGAGGTCGTCGGCCCTCTCGGCGCACAACGGGAGGAGATCACGGTGGCGGGTCACGCCGCCGTTGGTCCGGCTCCCGGTCGGGCCCAAGATCGTGAGGTGGGTCGACTGGGTCGGCGGGTCCAGCGTGTCGATCCGGAGGACTCTGGCGGCCGAGTCGTGGCTCAAGATCGCCGGGCGCTCGCTGCTGAGCACGGCTGCACGGTCCTTGATGATCCAGCGCTCGCGCGTGTCGAGCTGGTCCAGGTCGAGTCGTTGGCAGTAGATGCCGTGCCGCACGACCGCCCAGATCCCGCCCGGCCTCGTCAGCGCCTTGATCTCCCGGTCGGTGTAGCCCGCGAGGAGGGCTTGTCTGCGACTGAACACGTCGCCTTGCGCGGCCGCTGCTGCCGCAAGTGCTGGTCTCATGCAGGCACGATGCGACGGCGCTGGGGTGAGGCGCGACCCTGCGTCGGCGAGGGGTGTGGACAGGCAGCGAATGGCGATGGCTGTGGATGACTCCCGGTCAATCCGGGGCGGGTGCGCAGTGACGTACTGGACGGGTGAAATGGTCGCTGGGTGAGCAGGACGACTCGACCCGAGCGGCCATATGTCCGCTCGAGTGGCCCCCAGGGGGCGCTCAGGCGCCGAGCAGCTGGCGTACCTTCTCCAGCCCGAGGGCGAGGACGAGGGTGGGCAGGCGGGGGCCGCGGTCGGCGTCGACGAGGAGGTTGTAGAGCAGCCGGAAGAAGTCCTTCTGGTCGGCCTTCACCTGGTCGTTCGGCGCGTCCTCGAAGCCGAGGCCGCGGGCGACCTTGGGCGTGCCGTAGACGACGGCGGTCACCGCGTCGAGGTCGGGCTCGGCCGGCAGGCGGTCGAGGAAGATCCGCAGCCAGAGCTCCTCGTCCTCGGTGAGCGACGCGAGGCGGTCGGTGTCGGGCGAGGACCGGACCGTCGTGCGCTCGTCGGCCGGCACGTGCTCGGCGGTCCACTGCATCGCCTTGGTCAGCCGCGGCTCGAGGTCGGCGACCGAGTCGTGCGGGAAGCCCGAGGACTCGATGATCCGGGAGATCAGGTCGGCGGACCCGGCGGTGACGTCGGCGACCGACGACAGGGTCCGAAACGGCACCGGGACCGTCGGCGTGGGCAGGGTGCCCGCCGCCGCGGTCGCCGAGGCGCGGTGCCAGGCCAGGGTCGCGACGTCGGACTTCTCCGCGGCCTTGCGGCCGAGCGCGTCCCACTCGTCGTAGAGCCGGACGACCGAGGCGCCGAAGTCGATGTCGAAGGCCTGCGTGGGCGCGCGGCGGACGTAGAGCCAGCGCAGCATCGGCGACTCGAGGATCCGCAGCGCGTCGGTCGCGGTGGGCACGCCGCCGGCCGAGGACGACATCTTCTGCACGCCGGCGAAGCCGACGAACGCGTAGATCACCCGCGCCGGTGCGCGCCAGTCGAAGATCGACGGCGCGATCTCGGTGCCGACGGTGTAGGAGGAGCCGGGCGTCATGTGGTCGCGGCCGGCAGGCTCGAAGTTCACCTTCTCGAAGGCCCAGCGCATCGGCCAGTCGACCTTCCACACCAGCTTGCCGTCGGTGTCGGTCGAGAGGTCGGTGGTGCCGACGAAGCCACAGGAGGAGCAGGTGTAGGACAGGGTCGTGGTGGCGTCGTCGTACGCCGTCGTGGTGACGGTGTCGCGACCGCACTGGCGGCAGTAGGGGCGGTAGGGGAAGCGGGCGATCGCGTCGGCGGAGGCGCTCGCGGAGGGGTCGCCCTCCTCGTCGTCCTCGTTGGCGACGGAGTCGGCGAGGTCGGCGGCCTCCTGCTCGGAGGCGTCCTCGGCGGGCGCGACCTTCTTGGTGCGGTGCTTGGCGAGCACGGCCTCGATGTCGTCGCGTCGCGACACGGCCAGCAGCACCTGGTCGCGGTAGGCGCCGGCGGTGTACATCTCCGTCTGCGAGACCTCGTCCATCTCGATGCCGAGCTCGCGCAGTGACTCCTGCAGCGGCGCCTTGAAGTGCTCGGCCCAGCTGGCGTGGCACTCCCACGGGTCGGGCACGGCCGTCAGCGGCCGGCCGATGTGCTCGGCCCACTCCGCGGGCACCCCGGCCGGCACCTTGCGGAAGCGGTCGTAGTCGTCCCACGAGTGGAGGTGGCGCACGGGCACGCCGCGGCGGCGCAGCTCCTCGGCGACGAAGTGCGGGGTGATGAACTCGCGCAGGTTGCCCAGGTGGATCGGGCCGCTCGGGGACGCGCCCGAGGCGACGGTGACGAGGTTGCCCTCACCGGCGTGGCGTACGGCGTCGTCCGCCGCGCGCGTCACCCAGTCGACCGGATCGCCCTGCTGTCCTCGTGCCATGCGCGCAAGGCTAACGGGGCCGGCGCGGCGCCCGACGCGCGGGCGAAGGCGGCGGACACGGCGTCCGGAGGCGTTGTGCCCGGGCCCGAAATCGAGGAAGCGCCGGAGTCGTCCCCCGCGGCGACTCCGACGCTGTGCTCCTGAGGAGCAGACCGCGTCGCACACCCCCGCACGCGACTGGTCGATCAAGTATGGGGTGGCCGGTCGCTGCCACACGGGTCGTGAGTGCCGCTGGCACTAAACTGCCAGCCATGCCCGGTGATCCGTCCTCCGTCCTCGCGGCGCTCGGCCTCGACCGGGCGACCGAGCACCTCTACTTCCGGCTGGTCCCCGTGTCGGGCCACACGCTCACGGGCGTGGCCCAGCTCGTCCCGGTCGAGCCGGAGAAGCTGCTGCGCGACCTCACGCCGCTGACCGACCGCGGACTGGTCGTGGTGACCGACGACCGCGTCGTCGTACCTCCCCTGGCGGAGGTGCTCTCGGAGCTCGTCCTGCACGAGGCGCGCACGGCCGCGGTGTCCGCCACCAAGCTGGCCGAGCTGTCGAGCGCGGTGCCGCACCTGGTGGCGGCGACGACCCGCCCGGACCGCCAGAACCTCAGCGAGGTCCACCCCCTCGACGGCGAGCTCAGCTCCGGCGGCAACCCGCTGGAGCTCCTGCAGCTCATGCTCAGCACCAGTCGCGGCGACATGCTGTGGCTGCGGCCCGACGCCTGGGCCATGCCGCGCGAGTCGCGGGTGAGCGAGATGCTGGCCGAGGCCATGGCGACGGGGCGCCGGTCGCGGGCGATCTACCCGGCGCGCGCGCTCACGGAGGCGCCGGAAGCCCTGCGTGTGCGCGCACGGCTGGGCGAGGAGATCCGCGTGATGTCGGAGGTGCGCACCCGGATGTTCATCCTCGGCGACGCCCACGCCGTGCTCCCCGAGCCGCTCGGCTTCGTCGACGAGCCGCGCGTGCACATCCGGCAGCGCTCGATCGTGGCCGCCCTGACGATGTGGTTCGAGTCGATGTGGGCGAGCGCCGCTCCGGTCCCCGAGCTCGAGTCGGGCGACATCAGCCTCGACGGACGGCAGTTCCTCCTCGAGCAGCTCATGGCCGGCGCGACCGACGAGGTCATCGCCCGCAAGCTCGGCATCGGCCTGCGCACCGTCCGCCGGCGGGTGGCGTCGCTGATGTCCGAGCTCGGCGTGGACACCCGCTTCCAGGCCGGCGTGGAGGCGGTCCGACGCGGCTGGCTCTGAGCGAGTCTGCTCAGGGCAGGATCATGGAGTACGCCGCCGGCTCGAGGCGCCAGCTGCGGCTGCGCTCGGGCCCGGAGATCTCGCCGTCGGCCGACAGCCAGAACTCGTCGCCGCTGACCTTGACGGTCCGCCCGCGCAGGGTGACGACGTCGTCGCGCTCGTCGTGCTCGCCCTTGCGGAGGCGGGCGACGTAGCCGAGCTTGGCGAGCGGCTTCACCGCGCGGCTGATCATCACGTCGAGCATGCCGTCCTCGGGGTCGGCGTCGGGGTTGAGCTCCGTGCCGCCGCCGACGTTGCCGCCGTTGCCGATCGCCACCATCAGGACGGGCCGGTTCACGTCGTTGACGACCTTCCCGTCGAGCTCGACCCGCAGCCGCCAGTTCGGCGGGTGGAAGGCCGACATCGCGGCGCCGATCGGGTAGCCGAGCTTGCCGAGGTTGACCTTGCCGACGCCGATCGAGCCGAGCCGGGTCTTCCAGGTCGCGCCCTTGCGGCTGGCCTGGGCGCCGACCCCGACGTGGACGTTGTTGACCACGATGCTGCCGGTCTCGTCGACGAGCAGGTCGACCGTGCGGGCCTCGCCGTCGAGCACGAGGCGGGCGGCGTCCTCGATCTCCAGCGGGATGTCGTTGCCGCGGGCGAAGTCGTTGCCGGTGCCCATCGGCAGCAGCGCGAGGGTCGAGCCGGCGAGCTCGTGGCGCTTGTAGAGGGCCGTGACGACCGCGTGCATGCTTCCGTCGCCGCCGGCCACCACGACCGTACGACCGCCGGCGCGGTGCAGGACGCCGTCGAGCTCACCGGGGTTGGACGTCTTGGCGACCTCGACCGAGGCGTCGGTCCGCAGGATCTCGAGGGCCGTGGCCAGGCGCTCCTCGTCGGAGGTCCCGGCGTCGGCGTTGGTGATGACGAGCAGCGATCGCACGGCCGGACACTAGCCCACCGGCCCGCGAGCGCTGTCCACCCTCAGGGGGTGCCGCTCGTCCGGGCCAGGTCCGCTGGCTCGGCAGGCCGGTCGAGGTGCGGTAGCGTGGCGTCGCAAGAGCCCCGGTGCCTTGTGCCGGGGCTTTCTGCATTTCCTGCACCGTTGATTTCTGCCGAATGACAGAGGAGGGCTGAGATGCCCGCGATCGTCGTGCTCGGCGCCCAGTGGGGCGACGAGGGCAAGGGCAAGGCCACCGACCTGCTCGCCACCACCGACCCGATCGACTTCGTGGTCCGCACCAGCGGCGGCCACAACGCCGGTCACACCATCGTCGTCAACGGCGAGAAGTACGCCACCCACCTGCTGCCCAGCGGCATCCTCACGCCCGGCGCCACCTCGGTGATCGCCGGCGGCGTGGTCGTCTCGCCCGAGGCGCTCTTCCGCGAGCTCGACGGGCTCGTCGAGCGGGGCGTGGAGGTGGCCGACCTCAAGGTCAGCGCCAACGCCCACGTCATCGCGAGCTACCACGCGACGATCGACAAGGTCACCGAGCGTTTCCTCGGCAAGAACCAGATCGGCACCACGGGCCGCGGCATCGGCCCGGCCTACGCCGACAAGATCAACCGGGTCGGCGTGCGGATCGCCGACATCTTCGACGAGAAGATCCTGACCCAGAAGGTCGAGGCCGCGCTCGACGTCCGTAACCACCTGCTGACCAAGGTCTACAACCGCCGCGCGATCGAGGTCGACGCGGTGGTCGAGGAGCTGACGTCGTACGCCGACCGGTTGCGGCCGATGGTCTGCGACACCTCGCTGCTGCTCAACCGGGCGCTCGACGCCGGCCAGACCGTGCTCTTCGAGGGCGCCCAGGCCACGATGCTCGACGTCGACCACGGCACGTACCCCTTCGTCACGTCCTCGAACCCGGTCGCCGGCGGCGTCTGCGTCGGCGCCGGCATCGGGCCCACGCGCATCGACCGGGTCATCGGCGTGATCAAGGCCTACACGACCCGCGTCGGCTCCGGCCCCTTCCCGACCGAGCTCTTCGACGAGGACGGCGTGCAGCTCCAGCAGCTCGGTGGCGAGATCGGCGTCTCGACCGGCCGCACGCGTCGCTGCGGCTGGTACGACGCCGTGGTCGCGCGCTACGCCAGCCGGGTCAACGGACTCACCGAGTTCTTCCTCACCAAGCTCGACATCCTCGGTGCCTGGGACCGGATCCCGGTCTGCGTGGCCTACGAGATCGACGGCCAGCGGGTCGAGGAGATGCCGATGACGCAGACCGAGTTCCACCACGCGACGCCGGTCTACGAGTACTTCGACGGCTGGAAGAGCGACATCTCCGGGTGCCGCTCGTTCGACGAGCTGCCCAAGAACGCGCAGATCTACGTCCAGGCGCTCGAGGAGATGTCGGGCGCGAAGATCTGGGGCGTTGGCGTGGGCCCGGGTCGCGAGCAGACTGTGGTGGTGCACGGCTGACCCCAGCCTCGGGTCGCCACGAGGAAAGGGACCCGCGCCATGACCGGCACCATCACTCCCCGCGAGGCCGCCGAGGTCGAGCGGGTGAACGCGTCCGGCCGCCGGCCGGTCCTCCTGGTCCACGGCCTCTGGTTGCTCGCCGGGAGCTGGGATGCGTGGATCACGCTGCTCGAGCAGCGCGGCTACGCCGCCCTCGCGGTCGACTGGCCGGGCGACCAGGCCGACCACGCGGCCGCGCACGCGAACGCGGACAGCCTGTCCGGGGTCGGCGTCGGCCAGGTGGCCGACCACGCCGCCGAGGTGGTCGGCGCGCTCGCCCACAAGCCCGTCGTCATCGGACACTCCTTCGGCGGGCTGCTCGCGCAGATCATCGCCGGCCGTGGCCTGTCGCTCGCGACGGTGAGCATCGACCCCGCGCCCAGTCGCGGCGTGCTGCCGCTGCCGTTCTCGGCACTGAAGGCGTCGTTCCCGGTGCTGGGCAACCCGGCCAACCGCAAGAAGACCGTCACGCTGACCTTCGAGCAGTTCCGCTACGGCTTCGCCAACGCGGTCGACGAGGCCGAGGCCCGCCGGCTGTACGACACCTTCCACACGCCTGCTCCGGGCCGTCCGCTCTTCCAGGCCGCGACCGCCAACCTCGACCCGCGCACCGAGGCGCAGGCCGACAAGCGCAGCCCGCGGCGCGGCCCGATGCTGGTGGTCTCGGGCGAGAAGGACAACATCGTCCCGTGGGCGCTGGCCAACGCCGCCTACAAGCAGCAGCGCAAGAACCAGCACGCTCCGACGGAGATCGTCGAGATCCCCGGGGTCGGCCACTCGCTGGTGATCGACCGCCACTGGGAGGCCGTTGCCGAGGCGTCGCTGGAGTTCCTCGCCCGGCACGGCGGCGGCCCCACCGAGTCCTGAACGGCCGGTCGGCGCCTGCGACGCCGCCGATAGGCTCGGCTCCCGTGAAGACCCTCGTCATCGGCACCGGCGGCCGCGAGCACGCCCTCGCCCTCGCGCTCGCGCGCGACCCTGCGGTGACCGAGGTGCACGCCGCTCCCGGCAACCCCGGCATCGGAGCGGTGGCCACCCTCCACGACGTCGACCCGATGGACGGCTCCGCCGTCGCGGCGCTCGCGACGTCGATCGGCGCCGACCTGGTCGTCGTCGGTCCCGAGGCCCCGCTCGTGGCCGGCGTGGCCGACGCGGTGACCGGTGCCGGCATCGCGTGCTTCGGCGCGTCGCTCGAGGCGGCACGGCTCGAGGGCTCGAAGGCCTTCTCCAAGGACGTCATGGCCGCTGCCGGGGTGCCGACCGCCGGCTCGCGCACGTGCACCACCTCCGACGAGGTGGCCGCGGCACTCGACGCCTTCGGTGCGCCGTACGTCGTGAAGGACGACGCGCTGGCGGCGGGCAAGGGCGTCGTCGTCACCCGCGACCGCGACGAGGCGCTGGCCCACGCCGCCGGGTGCGACCGGGTGGTGGTCGAGGAGTTCCTCGACGGGCCGGAGTTCTCGCTGTTCGTGGTCTGTGACGGCACGGTGGGGCGCCCGCTCGTCCCTGCCCAGGACTTCAAGCGGATCTTCGACGGCGGCCGCGGCCCCAACACCGGCGGCATGGGCTCCTACGCCCCGCTGACCTGGCTGCCCGACGGCACCGTCGACCTCGTCATGGAGCAGGTCGTGGCGCCGACCCTCGCGGAGATGCGCCGCCGTGGCGCGCGCTACGTCGGCTGCCTCTACGTCGGGCTCGCCCTGACCTCGGCCGGCCCGAAGGTCATCGAGTTCAACTGCCGCTTCGGCGACCCCGACATCCAGCCCGTGCTCGCGCTGCTCACCTCGCCGCTGGGTGCGTTGCTCTCCGCGGCGGCGGCCGGTGAACTCGGCGCGGCGCCCGAGCCGACCTTCGCCGACGGTGCCGCCGTCTCGGTCGTGATGGCCAGCGCCGGCTACCCCGAGGGCTCCAGCAAGGGCGACGTCATCATCGGCACGGAGACCCTCCTCGACGAGGACGACGTCGACGTGATCCACGCGGGGACGGCGCGCACGGAGGCCGGGCTGGTGACCGCCGGCGGCCGGGTGCTCGCCGTCCGCGCGACCGGCACCGACGTCGCCGACGCCCGCGCGAAGGCGTACGAGGGGATCTCGAGCATCAGCTTCCCGGGCGCGCAGTGGCGTCGCGACATCGCCGCCGAGCCGCTCGGCGCCGTGGAGGGTGCGGCCGTCCTCGAGTGACGGCTGCGCGTCGGGCACCCGGAGCCGCTCGTCGGTGCCGTGCTCCCGGCGTGGTCGAGGGTGTGGACGACGGACTGAACAACTGGACGGTTGGTTGATAAGTTCCGGCCATGGCACGCGACGCGGAGGCGACGAAGCAGCGCCTCCTCGAGGCGGCTGCTGCCGAGTTCGCCGAGCTCGGCATCGCCGGCGCCAGGGTCGACCGCATCGCCGTCGCTGCGCGGACCAACAAGGCGCAGATCTACCACTACTTCGGCAGCAAGGACGGGCTCTTCGAGGCCGTCCTCGCCGCGCTGCTGCAGGACGTGCTGGAGTCGGACCCGTTCGACGCCGACGACCTGCCGGAGTCGATGGGGCGGATCTTCGACCAGTTCGAGGACGACCCGTCGCTGGCCCGGCTGGCCACGTGGTACCGGCTCGAGCGCTCGGGCGACGACCCGCCCCATGCCGCGATCGTGCAGGCCAACTCCAGCAAGCTGGCGGCGATCCGCGCCGCCCAGCGCGCGGGCCGGGTCACCGACGCCTTCCCCGCCGACGTGCTGCTCGGCCTGCTGATCAGCGTCGCCACGTCGTGGGCCTCCCTGCCGCCGGAGTACATCCCGTCGGCCCGCAACAACACCCGGCCCAAGCGCCGGGCGTCCGTGGTGGAGGCGGCGCGCCGGCTCGTCTCCCCGTGATGGGAGAATGAGGGCCGTGAGCGTCCCCAACGTCCTGGCCACCCGCTACGCCGGCGCCGACCTCGCCGAGATCTGGTCGCCCGAGCACAAGATCGTCCTCGAGCGCCAGCTGTGGATCGCCGTGCTGAAGGCCCAGCGCGACCTCGGCATCGACGCCCCCGACGGAGTCGTCGAGGCCTACGAGTCCGTCGTCGACAAGGTCGACCTCGACTCGATCGCCGCGCGCGAGCGGGTCACCCGCCACGACGTGAAGGCCCGCATCGAGGAGTTCTCCGCCCTCGCCGGGCACGAGCACATCCACAAGGGCATGACCTCGCGCGACCTCACCGAGAACGTCGAGCAGCTCCAGGTACGTCGCTCGCTCGAGCTGGTGCGCGACCGCGCCGTCGCCGCCCTGGTCCGCCTCGGCCGCCTGGCCGCCGAGCACGAGGCCACCGTGATGGCCGGCCGCTCCCACAACGTCGCCGCCCAGGCCACGACGCTCGGCAAGCGCTTCGCCACTGTTGCCGACGAGATGCTCATCGGCGTCCAGCGGGTCGAGGAGCTGCTCGCCCGCTACCCGCTGCGCGGCATCAAGGGCCCGATGGGCACCTCCCAGGACATGCTCGACCTGCTCGACGGCGACGCCTCGCTGCTGGAGCAGCTCGAGGAGCGGGTGGCCGCCCACCTCGGCTTCGAGCAGGTGCTGACGAGCGTCGGACAGGTCTACCCGCGCTCCCTCGACTTCGACGTCGTCGCGGCCCTCGTGCAGATCGTCAGCGGTCCGTCCAACCTCGCCACCACCGTCCGGCTGATGGCCGGCCACGAGCTGGTCACCGAGGGCTTCAAGGAGGGCCAGGTCGGCTCGTCCGCGATGCCGCACAAGATGAACACCCGCTCCTGCGAGCGGGTCAACGGCCTCGCGGTGATCATCCGCGGCCACCTGTCGATGGTCAGCGAGCTCGCCGGCGACCAGTGGAACGAGGGCGACGTCTCGTGCTCGGTCGTGCGTCGAGTCGCGCTGCCCGACGCCTTCTTCGCCACCGACGGGCTCTTCCAGACCTTCCTCACCGTGCTCGACGAGTTCGGCGCCTTCCCGGCGGTCATCCAGCGCGAGCTCGACCGCTACCTGCCCTTCCTCACCACCACCAAGGTGCTGATGGCCGCGGTCCGCAACGGCGTCGGCCGCGAGGCCGCCCACGAGGCGATCAAGGAGGCCGCCGTCGGCACCGCGCTCGCGATGCGCGCCGGCCAGGCCGACAACGACGTCTTCGCCAAGCTCGCCGCCGACGCACGCCTCGGTCTCACCCGCGACCAGATCGACGCGCTCGTCGCCGACCCGATCGAGTTCACCGGTGCCGCCGTGGCCCAGACCCGCGCAGTCGTCGCCCGGATCGAGGACCTCGCCGCGCGCCACCCCGACGCAGCGTCGTACGTCCCGGGCGCGATCCTGTAGTCGCTCACCGCTGCCCACGCTGGCGTACTTGTCAGGCTCTCGCTGAACTTGTCAGGCCGTGCACGGGCCGACATGTTCAGCGATCCCCGGTCAGCCGGGGATCGCTGGAAGAGGCAGCAAGGGCCTCAGTCGCCGAGCCGCCAGGACCGTACGGCGGCAGCCAGCGCCACCGACAGGACCAACAGCGCCGCCAACAACGCCGAGCGTGCCGCGACGGGGGCGGACGTCACGGCATTGACCGACTGGTAGACCGTCATCAGCAGCGCGGCGCCGAACGCCGAGCCGATCCGCTGGCCGGTCTGCAGCGCTCCGCCCGCGGCTCCGCCCATCCGGGGCGGGACCTCGGACAAGCTGAGGGTGAAGTTGGGGGAGATGACCCCGCCGCCGCCGATGCCGGCGAGGAACATGGCGGGCGCGAGGGTCCACCACAGGGCGTCCGGCGGCGACGTCACCAGCCACGCGGCGAGCGCGGTGCCGGTCATCATGACCGAGAGCGCGACGAGGGTGACGCGGCGCCCGAACCGCCCGACCAGGCGCCCGGCGACCGGTGACGTGACGGCGGCGCCGAAGGCGAACGGCGTCATCAGCAGGGCGGTCCGCAGTGGGGTGAAGCCCTCGCCCTCCTGCAGGTGGACCGACAGCACCAGGAAGATCCCGGTGAAGCCGGTGAAGTAGAGGGTCCCGACCAGGAGGCCGTTGGCGTAGCCCGGCAGGCCGCGCAGCAACGAGACGTCGAGGAGCGGTGGGCGACCCAGCCGGACGGTGCGCACCTCCCAGCGTACGAACGCCCACGCCAGGGGCGGGAAGGCCAGCAGGAGCAGCAGCGGGAGGCCGGCCCCGCCCTCGATGCTGATCAGCGGGAAGAGCACGGAGAGCACGGCCAGCCCCAGGAGCAGGGCGCCGGGGAGGTCGACGCGCGGGTCCTTCTCGGCGTCGTCACCGCCCGGGTTGTCGGGAACGAGACGACGGATCAGGACCAGCGCCACGAGCCCGATGGGGACGTTGACGAGGAAGAGCGAGCGCCAGCCCTGCTCGTCGCCGAGCAGCGCGATGAGGGCGCCGCCGATCAGCGGGCCCGTCGCGGAGGCGACCGCGACCGTGAAGCCGAACATGCCGAACGCCCGACCGCGCTCGGGTCCGCGGAACAGCTGCTGGATCAGCCCGGAGTTCTGGGGCGTGAGCAGGCCCGCACTGGCGCCCTGCGCGAGCCGGGCCAGCACGATGGCAGCGGCGTTGGGAGCGAGCCCGACGGCCGCGCTCGAGACGATGAAGCCGACCAGCCCGATCGTCATCAGCCGGCGCCGGCCGTGGGCGTCGCCCAGGCGCCCGCCCGCCACGAGGGTCATGCCGAAGGCCAGGGCGTAGCCCGACACCACCCACTGGACGGTGGCTGCGCTGGTGTCGAGGCCGGCGCGGATCGACGGGACGGCGACGTTGACGATCGTGACGTCGAGCAGCGACATGAAGCCGACCACCAGCGAGACCGCCAGGATCCGCCAGCGCCGGGGGTCGGGCTCGTACGTCGCGTCGGCGGCGTGGTCCCGGGTCTGCTCGGTCATCCTCGCCAGCCTCTCACCACCGACCTGAGCCCCGGCCCACCCGCCGGAGCGGGGTCCGAGCGCCCCGACTGGACCACTGGTCCAGCCCGTTTGCCACCCCTCCCGGGAGTCGGAAGGCTGGCCCCACCACGGACGAAGGGCTGGGGGAGAAGATGCGCAGGATCGGGTGGCGGCGCGCCGCGGGAGCGGTGGTGCTGGTGGCGGCGACCGGGCTGGTCGGCGGCTGCGGCGGTGACTCCGCGGGCGACAAGGCCGGCGAGAAGCTCGCCGAGCAGGCCCTCGAGGACGCCGGTGAGGACGTCGACGTCGACATCGACGGCGACGAGGTCACCATCGAGGGCGAGGACGGCACCGTGAAGGTCGGCAGCGGAGAGGTGCCCGACGCGTTCCCCGACGAGCTGTCCATCGTCGACGGCGACGTGCTCTCCTCGGTCGACACCCCGGACGGCGCGATGGTCACCGTCGCGAGCGACGACGCGGTGGCGGCCTTCGACCAGGCCGTCGCGGACCTCGAGGCCAACGGCTGGACCAAGCAGCAGGTCACCGAGACCGGCGAGTCCCGCCTGGCGATGTACTCCAAGGGCGACCAGTCGGCCATGGTCGTGGCCGACGGCACGACCGGCCAGGTGACCTACACGATCGGCGCCGGCTGATCCGTCGCATGATGGGGGCATGAAGGCGGTCCAGGCACGGGTCAGTGGCCGGGTCCAGGGGGTCTCGTTCCGGTGGTACACGCAGGAGCAGGCCCGCTCGCTCGGCGTCGCCGGCTGGGTGCGGAACGAGCCCGACGGCTCGGTGCTCGTCCACGCCGAGGGCGATGCCTCCGCCGTTGATGCCCTCGTCGCGTGGTGCCACGACGGACCCTCGATGGCGCACGTCACCCACGTGGCCGTCCGCGAGGCGAGCCCGAGCGGTGCGACGACCTTCGCGACACGCTACTGACCCACCAGCCCCTGCCGCGGGTCAGTGCACGCACGCTCGCTCGGGCACCTCTCAATGTGCATCAGCCTTGTCGACTATCGTGGGTCCATGACGACGAGCACGGTCATCCCGCCGACCTACGACGACGTCGAGGTCGTCGTTCCCGCGCCCGGCGTCGGCGCCGGCAACTGGGCGGGGGCGGCCAGCGCCGTCCTGGTCGACGGCGTCTTCTGGCTCACCTGGCGCGTGCGCCGGCCGCTCACCGACGGCCGAGGCGTGTCCGTGGTCGTTGCCCGCTCCGACGACGGGATCTCCTTCGAGCAGGTCGCCGAGGTCTCGCGCGAGGCGTTCGGCGCCGAGTCGTTCGAGCGGCCGGCGCTGGTGCCGCTGATCGGGGGCGGCTGGCGGCTCTACCTCTCCTGCGCGACCCCGGGCTCGATGCACTGGTGGGTCGACAGCCTCACCGCCGACACCGTCGAGGACCTGCCGGAGGGTCGGCGCCACGTGGCGCACGCCGGCGACGAGCACACCGGCGTCAAGGACCCGGTCGTCACCGTGGGCGCGGACGGCTACGAGATGTGGCTGTGCTGCCACCCGCTCGACGAGCCCGGCCACGAGGACCGGATGACGACCCGGCGGCTGACCAGCGCCGACGGCCTGGACTGGCAGGACCACGGCGAGGTGCTCGCCGGCCGCGAGGGCCGCTGGGACGCGCGCGGTGCCCGGGTGTCCGCGGTCCTGCCCGACGGCACGGTGCTGTACGACGGTCGCCCCGACGCGGAGTCGAACTGGTTCGAGACGACCGGGGTGGCGACGTGGGACGGTGCAGCCCTGACCCGCACCGAGCACCCGCCGATCTCCTCGCCCCACTCCGACGGGGCCTTCCGCTACGCCACCGCGGTGCCGCTGCCCGACGGTCGGGTGCGCTACTACGTCGAGGCGGCCCGTCCCGACGGGGCGCACGACCTCGTCACCTGCGTGCGCTGACCTCTACAAGCGAGCGCTGATCGGCGTCACGGTCGCGCGCTCCTCGTAGGACCCGCGGCTCTCGGGGGAGAGCCAGTCGTCGAAGCGCTGCCCGGTCAGCTGCTCCAGCAGCGCGATGTCGTCGGCGTACGACTCCACGAGGCGCTCGCGGGTGCCGGCATCGAGCTTGGGCCGGTGCGCGTGGCGGCCGTCGCCGAGGAGGGCGACGAGCGACGGGTGCACGGCCCGCCAGACCTGGGGCGGGGCGAACTGGCCGAGGCGGGCGCCGCCGCGCACCACCGGACCGAGCACGCGCGGGCGCCAGCCCGGGGAGACGAAGCTGCGGGAGTTGTCGCGCGGGATCGCCTCGACCAGTCCCTCGCGGATCCCGAGGAAGCGGCTGACCCGGTCGACGGCGATGCGCGGGTCGTCGACGAGCTCGCGGTAGCGCAGCACGAGCACCCGGTCGGGGTCGACGTGGCGGAGGAGGTGGTCGAGCTGCTCGCCGTAGCGGCCGAGCTCGCGGTAGCGCCAGAACGGTGCCCACCCGGCCCGCACCCGCTCGTCCTCGCGGCCGAAGGCGGTCACGAAGTCCGGCTCGGGCTCGAGGCCGTCGGACCAGAGGTGCATCCAGTTGCTGTAGGCGCGGTCGATCGGGTCGCGCACGACCGCGATCACCTTGACGTCGGGCAGGGCTTCGCCGATCCGGCGGTGCGCGCCGCGGCTCCACATGTAGAAGGGCGTGCTCTCGCCGCGGACCTGGTGGGCGGCGGCGGGCTCGAAGAGCGGGAAGTACTGGTCGACGCGCCAGATCCACTCCTGCTGCGAGTGCTTGTCGCCGGGGCCGCCCCACGCCGGCGGAGGTGCGCCGTCGCAGAGCCAGTACTTCGGCTCCTTCGGCGTCGAGACGAACACGTCGGGGTGCTGGGCCAGGGCCGCGTGCAGGGCGGTGGTGCCGGCCTTGGGCGCGCCGATCACGAGGAAGTCGGGTCGTGGTGCTCGGGTCATCTGCGTTCCCCTCCCAGGGCGTCGGACTGAATCTAGAGTAAGTCAGTCGACAAATGCAGAACCAGAGGTGGAGTGGGCGGGATCTCGTCGTCCGCGGCTTCACTCCCGGCGACCCCGCGCCCGAGACTGGAGGCATGACCGCCCCCGTCACCGTGTCCGTCACCCGCCACGTCGACCCGTCCCAGACCACGCAGATGCTCGCGTGGATGCAGGCGGGCACGTCGATGGCGGAGAAGTTCGACGGCTTCCTCGGCTCCGGGTGGGTGCGGCCGGGCGTGGACTCGCCCGACTGGCACATGCTCTACCGCTTCGCCGACGCCGAGTCGCTCGCGGCGTGGGAGGCCTCCCCGCAGCGCGCCTGGTGGCTCGAGGCGGCGCAGGGGGACGTCGAGGAGAGCCGACGCGAGCGGCGTACGGGAATCGAGGGGTGGTTCGACGAGCCCACCTCGATCGAGGCGACGCACGCGGTCCCCGCGCCGCCACCGCGGTGGAAGCAGATGGTCATCATCTTCATGGGCTTCTTCCCGGCCAGCCTCGCGGCCAACTGGGTCATCGCGCACAGCGTCGTCGGCGGCTGGGCGCTGCCGCTGCGGGTGCTGGCGTCAGTGGCGGTGCTGATGCCGCTGATGACCTACGTCGTCCTGCCGTGGATCACGCGCAGGATGTCGTGGTGGCTGCACCGCTAGCTGCGTCGGCGTGAGCGGTCGAGCCGGGCGCGCACGCGCTCCTTGGCCTGCCGCTCCTTCTCCGCGAACCGCTCGGGGTTGCGCTTCCTCGCCGTCCACTCCCAGATCTTCGCGAGGGCCACGAGCCACGGCACGAGCAGAGCCGCGATCCACCCGAGGGTGCCGATCCACGAGAACTCCTCGCTGATCTCCCACGAGTCCGGCGAGGTCTCGTGCACGTGGACGGTGTCGCCGGGGCTGGGCGACCAGAACCACCTCTGCTCGGCCGACGCGGCGTGCTCGGTGCCGTCCTCGAGCCGGAAGCTGATGCTGCGCTCGCGGCGACGGTCGTTGTTGCTGACCCGCGGGCTGGTGCCGCCGACGTCGGTCACCACCGCCGGCTGGTCGTCGGCCGTGACGTGCCGCACGGTGTCGCGCACGAAGAAGCCCAGCAGGACGGTGCTCGCCGCCAGGACGACGAGCGAGAACACCCACGCCAGCAGCGGGGTGACGCGATAGCTGGCCCTCATCGGCCGTCGGCGTCCCGGAGGCGCTCGAGCTCGGCGTTGAGGACGTCGAGCTCGCGCTGCTGCTCGGCCATCTCGGGGTCGGTCGCCATGGTCGCGGCCAGGTGGTCGAGGTTGGCGGTGATCATCTGGCGCACCCGGATGCTGCTGGGGTGGTCGTCGGAGCCGTCGCGGACCGCCTCCCAGGTCGTCTCGCCCCGGTCGACGCGCTGCTGGACGCGCTGGACGTCGGGCCCGTTGTCGCCGCGGCGGTTGGCCTCCTCGCGCTCCGTACGACGACCGGCCGCCTCGGTCTTGAACTGCGCGTGGCTCCGGCGGATCGAGGCCGTGAGCGCCCGGATGTCGGCGACCGCCGCGCGGCTGGCCTCGTTGGAGCGTCGTACGGCTGCGCGCAGCTGGGGATCGTTGCGGTCCATGGTGGTCCCCACTCTAGAAGCCGGCGTCGGCGGTGTCGTCGACGTCGGTCGAGTTGTCGACGTCGCCCCCGACCTCGATGGCGTTGAGGACGAGGTTGGCGGTGTCGAACAGGGCGTTGAGGTACTTCATCGCGGTGATCGCGACCTTGGCGAAGCGCAGCAGGTTCTCGATGGCGTTCTTGCCCTGGCTGATGAGCTGGATGACCCGGCGCACCTTGCCCGGCGCGGACACGCCCGCCTTGACCCAGCCGGCGAACGGCACGGCCGCGTCGGCCAGGATCTCCTGGATGCAGGAGTCGATGAACTCCAGCGCTGCGCACACGCACTCGGCGGTGGCCTGGGCGACCTCGAGCATGTTGCCCATCTGCTCGGCGATGAGCTCGGCGGCGTCCTCCTGGCCCTGGTGGGCCTCGGCGATCCGGTCGAGGATCGCGTCGATCGAGGCGGCGGCCTGCCCGTCGAGGTCCGGCGCGATCTGCGAGCGCAGCGAGGCGTAGTTGTCGCCGACGGCGCCGCTCGCGCTCGCGACCTGGAGCCACCCCTTCTGCATCGAGGAGATGGCGTTGAAGTCACCGGCGATGGGCTCGAGCAGCTCGGCGAGCAGGTCGCGGTGCGCGAACTTCTTCACCGCCCACAGGATCGCCCCGATGATGAGGCCGCAGTCGTCGCGCAGGCTGTCGATGTAGTCGCCCATCCCGCCGTCGGGACGGCCGCCCTCGACGGCCTGGCTGGCGTCGTACCGCTCCATGATGCTCATCGCGCACCCCAGTCCTGCAGGTCCTTGTCCTCGTCGCGGTCGCGGAAGTCGTCGAGGTCCTCGGCCTGCTCGTGGTTCTCGCCGATGTTGTCGACGTGGTCGACCAGGTCGTTGACGTTGTCCTGCAGGTCGCTCGCCTCGTTGTAGAGGTCGTTGGCGTGGGCGCCCGTGCGTCCACCGAGGTCACGGCCGTCGTTGAAGTCGCGGTGGTCGCGGCTGGTGTCGCGGCGCGTGTCCTTGCCGTGGTCGCGGGCCTCGGCACGGCTCGCGCCGTCGGCCTTCGCCTCGTCGCGGGCCCGCTCTCCGGCGTCGCGGGCGTCGTCGCGCTGCCGGTCGCGAGCGTTCTCGTCGACGCGGCGCTCGTCGCCGTCCTTGTCGGTCTGGCGGTCCCACCAGTCCGAGTAGCGGTCCTTGTGGCTCTTGGCCCAGTCGGGCTGGTCGGTCTCGCGCTGGGTGTCGCGCAGCGCCTGGTCGCGGGCGGCGTCGCCGTAGTCGCCGTGGTCGAGCCCGTCGAGGTCGTCGTCGCGCCCGCCCGGGGAGGCCGGCGGCGGGGTGCCGCCGGGCTGGTAGTCGTCGCCACCGGTGGGGAACTGGTAGGGCGCGATCGCGGCGAGGTCGCCGAGGGCGTCGCGCATGCGCTTGTAGGCCTTCAGGTCGGTCTCGATGAAGTCCTCGCGGGTGGCGGACAGCTCGCGGCTCATCTTGTCGCCGATCTGCACGGAGTTCTGCAGGCCCTCCAGGGCGGCGTTGACGCCGGCGTTGTAGGAGCCCTCGAAGAGGTTGAGCACCCCGCGGAAGGCCGACGGCCGGTCGCACACGTGGCTGACGTAGGACTTGATCTCGGCGACGTGGTCGGCCTGCCCTCCGCACAGCGCCGAGGCGCCGGCCAGGGTCGAGAAGGTGATGCGTAGCAAGGAAACCCCCGTGGACATGTGGTTGCGCAGGTCAGATGCCCTGATGGCGCCTCCGCGAAACCCGAGCGAGGAGGACGGTACGTCCCCGACCCGCGGTGCGGGGCGGAACGTGCCACCTTGGTTGGATGGCCTCGTGGACGCCGCCGTCGAGACCTTCGCCGCCGCCTTCGACGCGTGCTTCGACCGCTGTGTCACCGGTGCGCTCGTCGAGGCGGAGTGGCAGGAGGAGGCGCTCGACGCCACCGCGGTCGCGATGGTGGAGGTCGCGGTCGGGATCCGCGCCGGCGAGCCGGAGCCGTGGAGCCGGGCCGAGCAGCGGGCCCGCGAGCTGGCCGCCGAGCGTCGCGGCACGAGGCCGGGCTCGCTCTTCCTCGACCGGCGGCTCACCGCCGCCCAGGACGTCGTACGACGTCCGCTCGGCGAGCTCGTCGACGCGCTCGAGGACCTCGACCTCGAGCCCGGCGACACGTTCACGACACCTGCTGCTGCCAGGAGCCTGCGCGACGACCTGCGTCACGCCGTCGCGACGCTCGTGCGGTAGAGGGCACGCGGCCCTTGCGCCCCGATAGGCTCAGCACGTGGCCGAGCTGAACATCCCTGCAGCCCCTGTCATCGAGGGCACGACCCATCTCCACTCGGGCAAGGTGCGCGACCTCTACCGCATCGACTCCGGCGAGCACGAGGGCCAGCTGCTGATGGTCGCGAGCGACCGGATCTCGGCCTACGACTTCGTCCTCGACACCACGATCCCCGACAAGGGCGAGATCCTCACCCGGATGTCGCTGTGGTGGTTCGACCGGCTCGCCGGCCTGGTCGGCAACCACGTCGTGTCGACCGACGTGCCGAAGGCCGTCGCCGGTCGCGCGGTGATCTGCGAGCGGCTGGAGATGTACCCCGTCGAGTGCGTCGCGCGCGGCTACCTCACCGGCTCCGGGCTGCTGGACTACCAGCGCACCAACGAGGTCTGCGGCATCGCGCTGCCCGCGGGGCTGCAGGACGGCAGCCACCTCCCCGAGCCGATCTTCACGCCGGCCACGAAGGCCGAGCTCGGCGACCACGACGAGAACGTCGACTACGAGGCGGTCGTCGAGGCCGTCGGCGACGACGCCGCGGCCGAGCTCCGCATGCTGACCATGGAGGTCTACGACAAGGCCCACGCCATCGCCCGCGAGCGCGGCATCATCCTGGCCGACACCAAGCTGGAGTTCGGCCGGCGTCCGGACGGCACGACGATCCTCGCCGACGAGGTCCTCACCCCCGACTCCAGCCGCTTCTGGCCCGCCGACCTGTGGCAGCCCGGGCGCGCCCAGCCGTCGTACGACAAGCAGATCGTGCGCGACTGGCTGACCGGGGAGTCGGGCTGGGACCGGCACTCGGGCGAGGCCCCGCCGCCGCTGCCCGATGCCGTCGTCGAGCGCACCCGGGCGCGCTACGTCGAGGCGTTCGAGCTGCTCACCGGGGAGACGTTCTGACCACCCGCCGCTTCTCCGCCACCGTGGAGATGCCGCACACGGCGGAGCAGGCCTTCACCTACCTCGTCGATCCCCGGCTGCGCCCGGAGTGGCAGTCGAGCCTGCTGTCGACGGACGTGCCCGAGGACGAGGAGCCGCACCTCGGCCAGGCCTGGACCGAGCTGACCATGGTCGGCGTGCGTCCCAGCCTGGTCGTCGTCGAGTTCGCCCCGTTCCGCTCGTGGGCCGAGCGCGGCACCTGGCGCGGGGTCGAGGCCACGCTGCGGCTTCGGTTCACCTCGACCGGCCGTGGGTGTCGCGTCGTTGCCGAGGGCGAGGTGACCGGCTCGGGCGTGTACGCCATGGCCGCCGGCAGCTCCGGGCTGCTCGCGGGCCGCGCGATCGCCGCCGACCTCCGCACCGCCACTCACCGGATCACGCAACGCCAGGAGCCTCCGGCAGACGCGTGACGGCCTGCGAACCGGTGAGTAGGTTGACGTCATGCCGAACCTCTCCTCGCTCCTCGAAGGCTCCGCCGAGGCCCACCCGGACCGCACTGCTGTCGTGCTGGGCGACTCCCGCCTGAGCTACGCGCAGGTCAACGCCGCCGCCAACCAGGTCGCCAACCTGCTGGTCTCGCGCGGCATCGAGCCGGGCGACAAGGTCGCGCTGAGCTGCCCGAACCTGCCGTACTTCCCGATCGTCTACTACGGCATCCTCAAGGCCGGCGCGACCGTGGTGCCGCTCAACGTGCTGCTCAAGGGACGCGAGGTGGCCTACCACCTGGACGACTCGGACGCGAAGGCGTACTTCTGCTTCCAGGGCACGCCCGAGCTCCCGATCGGCACGGAGGGGTACGCCGGCTTCCAGCAGGCCGAGGGCTGCGACCACTTCTTCGTGATCACCGCCGACCCGGCCGCGCCGTCGCCGATCGAGGGCGCCCAGACGCTCGGCCAGGCGCTGGTCGGGCACGCTCCGATCTTCTCGTCGGTCGACGTCGACGGTGACGACACCGCGGTCATCCTCTACACGTCGGGCACCACCGGCCAGCCCAAGGGCGCCGAGCTGATGCACCGCAACATGATCAGCAACGCGCTGGCCAGCGACGCCCTCTTCGGCGCCGACGCCGAGACGCCCGACACCCTGCTCTGCGTCCTGCCGCTCTTCCACTCCTTCGGCCAGACCGTGATCATGAACGCCGGCTTCGCCTTCGGCGGCACGGTCGTGCTGCTGCCGCGCTTCGAGGCCGGGCCGGCCCTCGCGCTGATGGACAAGGAGGACGTCACGTTCTTCGCCGGCGTCCCGACGATGTACTGGGGCCTGCTCGGCGCGCTCGACGACTCCGGGGTCGACGTGCACAAGCTCGCCGAGCGGATGCGGGTCGCCGTGGCCGGTGGGTCCGCGCTGCCGGTGGAGGTCCACCACGAGTTCGAGCGCCGCTTCGGCGTCACCATCCTCGAGGGCTACGGACTCTCCGAGACCTCGCCGGTGGCCAGCTTCTCCGTCTGGGGCGAGCCGGTGCGCGTCGGCTCGATCGGCAAGCCGATCCCCGGCGTGGAGATGAAGCTGATCGACCCCGAGCCGGGTGTGCGCGAGGACGTCGAGGACGGCGAGGACGTGGTGGGCGAGATCGCCATCAAGGGCCCCAACATCATGAAGGGCTACTACGGCCGTCCCGACGCGACCGCCGAGGCGATCGTCGACGGCTGGTTCCGCTCCGGCGACCTGGGCCGCAAGGACGCCGACGGCTGGTTCTACATCGTCGACCGGTCCAAGGACATGATCATCCGCGGCGGCTACAACGTGTACCCCCGCGAGATCGAGGAGGTGCTCCTCACGCACCCGGACGTCTCGCTCGCCGCCGTGATCGGCGTTCCCCACGAGAGCCACGGCGAGGAGATCAAGGCCGTCGTCATCCGCAAGGACGGCGCCACGGTGACCGAGGACGAGCTGGTCGCGTGGGGCAAGGGGCAGATGGCGGGCTACAAGTACCCGCGGATCGTGCAGTTCGTCGACGCCCTCCCGATGACCGCCACCGGCAAGATCCTCAAGCGGGAGCTGAGCTGATGCGACCCCTCCTCATCGCGCTCGGCGTGGTGATGGTGCTGACGGGCGGCGTGTGGACGGCCCAGGGCCTCGGCTACCTGAAGGGCAGCCCGATGACCGACCAGAGCATCTGGGCGATCCTCGGCCCCCTCGTCGCCGGCCTCGGCCTCGGGCTCGTGATCGTCGCCGCCCGCCGCCGCGAGTGACGTGGCTGGGTCCTGCATCAGGAAGGCAGTTCGCGTCGATCGCTGTCGTCCGCACGCTCAGCGCCCGTGCTGCATGCCTGAACTGCCTTCGTGGTGATCCTCGCCCGTGTCCGCACATGCGTGCCCGGCGCACGGGGCCCGCGCAAGGCTCACTAGAATCGGGCTCGCCCACCTCCAGCCTGTCCCCAGGAGCACTCCGTGGCCCGAGTCGTCGTCGACGTCATGCCCAAGCCCGAGATCCTCGACCCCCAGGGCAAGGCGGTGCTCGGTGCGCTGCCCCGCCTCGGGTTCGACCTCGTCACCGATGTCCGCCAGGGCAAGCGGTTCGAGCTCCAGGTCGACGGCGAGATCACCGACGCGGTGCTCGCCGAGATCGACAAGGTCGCCGAGACGCTGCTCTCCAACCCGGTGATCGAGGACTACGAGGTCCACGTCGAGGACCACTCCGTCGCCGAGGTCGCCCACGAGGCCGGACGATGAGCACCCCACAAAACTGCTCGCTGCGCTCGCACTTCCGCGGGGACCCCGCATGAAGGTCGGGGTCGTCACCTTCCCCGGCTCGCTCGACGACGTCGACGCGCGCCGTGCCGTCGGCATCGGCGGCAACGAGGCGGTCGCGCTGTGGCACGGCGACGCCGACCTCAAGGGCGTCGACGCGGTCGTCCTGCCGGGAGGCTTCTCCTACGGCGACTACCTCCGCTGCGGCGCCATCTCGCGCTTCGCCCCGGTCATGACGTCGGTGATCGAGGCGGCCGGGAAGGGCATGCCGGTCCTGGGCATCTGCAACGGCTTCCAGATCCTCTGCGAGTCCCACCTACTGCCCGGTGCGCTGATCCGCAACGACCACCGCAAGTTCGTCTGCCGCGACCAGCGGCTGCGCATCGAGCGCGTCGACACCCCGTGGACGTCGTCGTACGCCGCCGGGGCGGAGGTCACGATCGTGCTCAAGAACGGTGAGGGCGGCTTCGTCGCCGACGAGGCGACGCTCGACCTGCTCGAGGGCGAGGGCCGCGTGGTCGCGCGCTACCTCGACGACAACCCCAACGGCTCGCTGCGCGACATCGCCGGCGTCTCCAACGAGCGCGGCAACGTCGTCGGCCTGATGCCCCACCCCGAGCACGCGGTCGAGGACCTCACCGGTCCCGGCACCGACGGGCTCGGCTTCTTCACCTCGCTCGCCTCGAAGGTCTTCGCGTGAACCCTGTTCGTCTCTACCGCCTCGTCGCGCGTGCCGAGGCCGTCACCTGGGCGCTCCTGCTGACGGGCATGTTCCTCAAGTACGTCACCGAGACCACCGAGCTCGGCGTGCAGGTCTTCGGCATGGTCCACGGCGTCGTGTTCATCGCCTACTGCCTGACCACCGTGCTGCTCTGGATCGACCAGCGGTGGTCGCTCGGGCGCGTCGCGCTCGGCCTGCTGGCGGCGATCCCGCCGTTCGCGACCGTGCCATTCGAGTCGTACGCCGAGCGCGCGGGGCTGCTCGGTGACACCTGGCGGCTGCGCACCGAGGAGCCGACGGGCATCCTCGAGAAGCTCGCCGCCTGGCTGCTCCGCCGGCCCGCCCAGGGCCTGCTCGTCGGCCTGCTCGCCGTCGCCGGGCTCACCGGCGTCGCGCTCGTCGTCGGCCCGCCGGCCTGACTCGTCAGCGATCCCCGGTCAGCCGGGGATTCCTGAACTTGTCAGGCGTTGCACGGGCCGACAAGTTCAATGATCCCCGGTCAGCCGGGGATCACGAAAGAACGGTGCGACCTCAGCGGCCCTGCTGGAGCTTGTTCCAGGTCTGGGTGGTGGCGACGCCGGAGACGCTGATCCTCAGCCGCTTCTGGTAGGTCCGCAACGCGGCCTCGGTCTTGGCGTCGAAGACGCCCGTCGCCCGGAAGCGGCCGGCGCCGGCCGCGTTGAGCGCCCGCTGGAGCCGGTGGACCGACTCGTCGGCGGAGCCGAGCTTGATCGTCGTACGGGCTCCGGCGGAGAGCAGCGCGACCCAGTGGCGCTTCTCGAAGGTGTCGGCCGGGGTGAACTTCCGCGCCGCCTGCCAGGCACGCGCCGCGGCGATCGTCGCGGCGTCGTACGCACCGTTCAGCGGACCGGAGTAGGTGCCCTGCTCGGTGAGCAGGCACTGCAGCACCTTCACGCGGGTCGCCTGGGCGGTGCCGGGGGACAGGGCCGGGTACTTCCAGTAGCCGAGCCGGGTGCCCGGGCAGCGTCCCTCCGCCACGGGCTGCGAGCCGGCGCCGAGGTCGATGTAGTTGCTGTCGATGTTGATCGTGACGCCGCCCCACGTCTCGTTGTGGCCGCCGCGGTACTGCTTCATCCGGCCGCCGGGACGCCACCCGTCCTCGGGGATGTACGTCGTCGAGGTGTTGGCGGCGCCGTCCCACCGGGCGATCCAGATCCGGTCCGGCAGCACGAACTGGCCGGGACGCTGGAGGCGGGCGTCGTCGAGCATCTTGATGCCGGAGCTGGCGCTGGAGTAGAAGCCGGCGACGTAGCCCTGCGCCTTGATCCGGCTCACCCAGTTGGAGACGAAGACCAGCGCGGACTCGCGGCAGGCGGTGTTCTTGAGGTCGAAGCCCTCGAGGTCGTACCAGATCGTGCTGCCCGGCCCGATGCCGTACGCCATCGCGTCGGCGACGTTCTTGTCGGCCTCGGCCACGCCCTGTGCGGCCGCCGTGGCGTAGCCGCCGGCGGACTTGTTGGAGATCTTGAAGTCGTCCTTGTAGCGCGGGAATCGCGGCTGGCAGGAGGCCTGCGGACCGAGCGCGATCGGCAGCAGCCGCCAGCCACGGGCCACCTGGGTGGCGATCCAGGTGGGGCTCAGGTTGGTCTGCGTGCGGCAGGCGCGCGAGTCACCGGAGATGTAGATGCCCACCGCGGAGAAGGGCGACTTCTTCCACCAGGTGTCCATCGCCGACTGGGTCGGGGCCAGGCACTGGTCGAAGCCGTGGCCGGTGAAGTCGCCCGGCGTCGCCATCGCGATCTGGAGCTGGCTGGCGAGCTTCGGCGCGCTCGTGCCGTCGGACGCGCCCGCGGGCACGGAGCCCAGCGGGACGAGGAGGATGAGCGAGAGGAAGGCGAGGACGACGCGACGCATGGGTGGACAAAACCACACCAGTCACACACGTAACAGGGCTTCCGGAGAACTACAACGCTGTAGTTCAGGAGTCGCTGCTGGGCACCTCGTCGAGCAGGAAGTTGCCCTTGGCCTCTTCCTCCTCCACCAGCTCCTCGAAGGCCAGTGCGATGTCCTCCTTGTGCTCCTCGAACATCCGCGTCAGGTGCCCCTGCAGCAGTACGCCGTTCGGCGACTCGCCCGCGAAGACCTGCTCCCAGGTGTCCTCGCCGCCCTTGATCTTCTCGACGAGGGCCTGCATGTCCTCGCCGAGCTCACCGGACTCCGCCTGCTCCTCGAGGGCTTCCTTCTCCTCGTCGGTGAGCAGCGGGCGGGCGTTCATCTGATCGACGGTCGCCTGCAGGTCGGCCAGGCTCGCGCCGAGGTCGTCGCGGGCCTCGGCGATGGCCGCCAGGATCTCGGCCTGGCTGCGGACCTCGTCGCTCATCTCGGGGTCCCTGCGGCGTTGTCGGCGGGAGGAGCGCAGCGGGGGACGACGAGAACGTCGTGGGGTGAGTTCATGCGAGGGCGGGGGTCGGCGCGGTGGGCGCGACCGGGGCGCGCTGCCCGATGGTCGGCGTGCTGACCGACTCGGGGTCGCGGATGACGCTGCTCGGCGTGCCGGTCGAGGTCGGGGCGGTCGGGGTCGAGACGGGCGCCTTGTCACCGTCGAAGAAGTTCTTCACGGTCTCGATGAACGACTTCACCTGCTTGAGGATGTTGATCAGCTTCATGATCGCCTTGTAGGCCTTCATCACGGCCTGGAAGGCCTGCCACACGGCCTGCACGACGCGGGCCCAGCCGACGCCGGGGATGCTCATCGTGGCGAGCGCCGAGGAGACCGTCTGCACGGCCGACTTCACGCACTGCACGACCGAGAGCGCGGTCTGCCAGGCGTCGCGGCAGATCTGCACGATGTTCTGGCCCATCTGGATCAGCTGGCCGGCCTGGGTGTTAAGGGAGCCCACCCAGGTGCCGATCTGCTTGATCGCCGCGTCGGAGGCGCCGCCCTGCCACGTCTTCGAGATCGTCTCGCCGCCGCTCTGCAGGTTGGCGGCGACGCCCTTCATCGAGGTGCCGAGACTGCCGAAGGAGGAGCCCTGCGAGGAGGCGCCGACCACGTCGCCGCCGATCTTCTCGGCGAGCTCGGCGCGGATGTCGAAGCCGGTGAGCATCCGCACCAGGTCGCACACGGTGTCGTAGGGGAAGCCGAAGCTGATCTGCGGCAGGCTCGTCTCGGTCGGCCCGGCCCTGCGGATCGTGGTGTCGGCGACGTCGAAGAAGCTGCTCGAGCCGTCGCGCCCGTCGGCGCCTGCGGCACGGTGACGTCGTACGACGCCGTCCTCGGTGAGCGTGAAGTCGCGGGCCGTCGCGCGCAGGGCCTCGGCGTGGTCACCCATCCCGGTGCCGTTGTCGGTGAGCGACTGGTTCACCGAGGGGAGGAGGGAGTTGTAGGCGCCCATCATCGTCTCGAGGATCGGGCCGAAGTCGGTCTGGACGAGGGCGTTGCCGCCGTTGCGGGCGATGCCGGTGAGGTCGTCGCTGGCGCGCTGGACCTGGGCTGACCAGGCGTCGAGCTCCGAGAGGTCGACGGTCATCACGGCGTTCATCAGCATCTCCTGGGGGCCGAGGGGGAGGAGCTCGAGGGGTGCCGGGTCACGTTCCCCGAAGTCGGCGCGGCGAAACCGCAGGCCGTGATTTGTTTACCCACAGGTTCGGTGGAGGGGTGTTTGGGCCCGGTCGTCGCGGGTATCCCGCACAGGTGAGCGGAAGCGGCAAGCGGTCCCTGATGCAGGTCGACCCGACCAGGCTGGTCGAGCTCGCCGCGTCCTCGGAGGCGATCCTCGACGCGATGGTGCAGGACTGGTCCACGGCCCTCGACGACCTCTCGAGGGCCTGCGCGAACCTCGGTGACGCGGTCGGCACGCGCAACGTCTCGGCGTCCTACGCCGACTCGCTGGCCGACGCCGGCGAGGTCGTCGCGTCGCTGGCCGAGACCCTCGCCCTGGGCGTCAGCGGTCTCGTCGACGCCGCGCACGACGCCGTGCGCGCCGACGACACGGTGGCCTCCGAGCTCGACCGCACCACCCAGCAGATGGCCGACGGCGGCTTCGGCCACCGGCCCGGACGGGGAGGTCGCTAGCCGTGCCCGCCAACCTGTGGGAGCTGCGCTCCGACGTGCTGCCCCTCGAGGTGGCGGCGCAGCGGTGGAGCGAGATCGCGACGCTGATGGCCCGCCGCGGCGACGAGATCGTCGACGCCGCGGTGCGCGCGACCGAGGGCTGGGACGCCGCGGCCGCCGAGAGCTACGACCACCACCGCCGCCAGGTGCTGGCCAACCTCGACCGCTTCACCACCCTCGCCAGCCAGATCTCCGGCTCGCTCCGCGCGGTGGCCAGCATCATCACCTCCTCGCAGAAGGAGCTCGACCTGGCCTGGACGAAGGTCGAGATGATCCCCCACGAGGTGGTCGGCGACTCCCGCTACCTCGTGTTCAAGCCCGAGGCCGACGACGACCGCACCAAGGTGACCGCCGGCCAGGAGGAGGCCGAGGAGATCCGCCGGCGGCTGACCCTCTCGCTCGACCAGGAGAGCACCCGGCTGCGGTCGGCGCGCTCGGAGTTCATCATGGTGCGCACCGAGCTCCAGACGATCGGCGGCGGCACCTTCGCAGGCGGCATCGAGAGGGGCACCGAGGAGTCGGGCGTGGGCACCGTCCCGATCCCCAGCACCTCGGTGCCCGGCTCGGCGCAGGGCGGAGGCGGCGCTGCCGGGCTGCCCCCGATCGGCCCGATCTCGTTCGAGATGCCGCACCTCACCGGCATCTCGGCAGCGGGCCTGGCCCCCTTCATCGCGACGGCGGCCGGTGCCGCCGCCCCGGGCCTGCGCGGGGGTCGTCGTACGTCGCCCGCAGGCACAGCTCCGATGGGGGGCATGGGCGCCGGCGGCATGGCGGCCCGCGCCGGCACGATGTCGCGCGGCATGGCCGGCGGGCGTAGCGGCTCGCAGCGGCTGGCGACCCCCAAGCTGCAGGGGCAGGCCGAGTCCGAGGCCGCCCTCTCGGCCACCGACAAGGACGCCGCCAAGCAGGCGGCGAAGGAGGCCAAGCGCGCCGAGCTCGAGCAGAAGCGTGCCGAGCGCGCTGCCCGCCGGGCCGAGCGCGAGGCCGAGAAGCAGGACCAGGACCGAGTGCCCGAGGCCGAGGTCGACGAGGCCGAGGAGGGCGAGCACGATGACGCCCCCGACGCCGACCGGGAGGCCGACGGCGGGGGCGCGGATCGTTGATCCCGTGGGGATCGGGTGGGTCAGGCCGCCTCGGCAGCCAGCTCGGGCTCGGGGTCGGTGACGACCTCCGCGACCTCCTGCTTGGGCGTACGCAGCACGGTGGCCGCGACGAGCAGGGCGACGGCCGCGAATCCGGCCGAGGTGAGGAAGGCCGCCTGCAGGCCGGGCACGAACTGGCCAGGCACCGCGCCGGCGGCGTACACCGACACGATCACCGCGACGCCGACGGCGCTGCCGAGCTGTTGCGTGGTCTGCAGCAGGCCCGACGCGGATCCCGCGTGCTCGTGCTCGACGCCCGAGAGCACCGTGACTGTGATGGGCATGAACACCAGGCCGGTGGCCAGGCCCGCGATCAGCATCGGGCCGAAGACGGCGCCGAGGTAGGTGCCGGTCGCGTCCGCACCGCTGAGCCAGGCGTAGCCCACGGTGAGGGCGGCCGTGCCGGTCATCAGCATCGCGCGGGGTCCGACCCGCCCGATCAGCCACGGGGTGACGCGTGACATCCCGAAGATGCCGAGGCTGAAGGGGAGGAACGCGAAGCCCGACATCAGCGGACCGAAGCCGAGGACCGTCTGGACGTACTGGACGACCAGGAAGAACATCGACAGATTCGCGCCGATGACCAGCGCCATCGCGGCGAGCGCGCCGACGCGGCGGCGGCGGACCAGGTGCGGCTGCACCATCGGGTGCGGGTGCCGGGTCTCCGTGCGGGCGAGCAGCAGGAGCAGCGCAGCGCCCAGGACGAAGCCGCCGATGGTGCGCGGCGAGGTCCAGCCGTGCTCGGGTGCGCCGATCAGGGCCCACACGAGGGACACGGCGCCGACGGTCGCGCTCGCGGCACCGACGAGGTCGAAGCGGCCGGGGCGGCGCGGCGTCTCGTCGACGAAGCGTCCGACCAGCAGCAGCACGGCGATGCCGAGCGGCACGTTGATGAAGAGCGTCCAGCGCCACGAGCCGACGTCGGTCAGCAGGCCGCCGAGGATGAGGCCGATGGACGCGCCACCGGAGGAGACGGCGCCGAAGAGGGCGAAGGCCCGGTTGCGCGCGGCGTCGTCGGGAGCGCTGGTGGTGAGCAGTGCGAGCACGCTCGGCGCGGCGAGCGCAGCACCGACACCCTGGAGGGCGCGGGTGATGACGAGCTGGCCCGGGGTCTGGGCCAGTCCGCCGAGCGCGGACGCGACGGTGAAGACGGCGAGGCCGAGCTCGAAGGCCCGGCGTCGGCCGAAGACGTCGCCGAGGCGGCCGCCGAGGAGCAGCAGTCCGCCGAAGGCGAGGGTGTAGGCGTTGAGGACCCACGACAGCGACGCGGGGCCGAAGCCCAGGTCGGCGTCGATGCGGGGGAGCGCGACGTTCACGACGGTGGCGTCGAGCACGATCATCAGCTGGGCGACCAGGACGATCGCGATGCCGGCGGCTGCGCGGCCGGCCTGCGGCGGCAGCTCCACGGGGAGCTCCCGGGGGGATCCCTGCTGGCGCAGGGAGGTGGTGGATGACATGAGGTGCGGTCCTGTTCTGGCCTCGTGGGCCGAGGTACAGTAGATCCGGAGGATGACTCCGCTTCCTCCACGACAATACGGAGACTGTCTCCGTTTAGCAAGCCCGAGGTGAGATTTCCGTGCGAGCCGATGCCCAGCGCAACCGAGACCGCATCGTCGAGGTCGCTCGCCAGGTCTTCCGCGAGCAGGGGTACGACGCCTCGCTCGACCTCATCGCGAAGCAGGCGGGCGTCGGACCCGGCACGCTCTACCGCCACTTCCCGAGCCGCGACGACCTGATCGACGCCGTCATGCAGGCGTGGGTCGACCACGTCGAGGAGACGGCCGACAAGGCGCTCGCCCACGAGGGCGATCCGCGCGACGTCCTGCTCAACTGGTTCGAGGAGTACGTCCGGCTGATCAGCGTGCACAAGGGCGGCCCCGCCAAGATCACCGGCGCGATGGGCGACGAGGCCTCCCCGATCCGCACGAAGTGCCAGGTGCTGCAGTCCGCCAGCGGCCGCGTGCTCGACCAGCTGCGGGCGGAGGACGCCGTACGCGACGACGTGTCGTCCCTCCAGGTCGCGCGCCTCGTCGGCGGTGTCGCGACCGTCGCCGACCAGTCCGACCTCGAGCCCGCCGCGGTGCGGCCGATGCTCGAGATCCTCGCGGACGGACTGCTGAAGTAGGGCGCGACAGCGCACTACTTCGATGGTGGTCGAGCAGCGACTCCGGCTGAGCCTGCGAAGCCGGGACGGAGCGTGTCGAGACCTGGTGGGCCGGGAAGCAGCCTCCAGTCGATCGCCGGTAGATTGGCGCCTGTGCCCGACACGAGCGCCCAGTCCCTGACCACGTCCGGCGCGACCGGCACCCTCGACACGGTGGCCCAGGCGTCGACCGACGCCGAGCGCGAGCAGCCGTGGGCCGAGCTCGGCCTCAAGGCGGACGAGTACGCCCGGATCCGCGAGATCCTCGGCCGCCGCCCGACCAGCTCGGAGCTGGCGATGTACTCGGTGATGTGGAGCGAGCACTGCTCCTACAAGTCCACCAAGGTGCACCTCAAGCAGTTCGGCGAGATCCCGCAGGAGACGCCCGTGGGCAAGATGCTCGCCGGCATCGGCGAGAACGCCGGCGTCATCGACATCGGCCAGGGCTACGCCGTGACCTTCAAGGTCGAGAGCCACAACCACCCGTCGTTCGTCGAGCCCTACCAGGGCGCCGCGACCGGCGTCGGCGGCATCGTCCGCGACATCCTCGCGATGGGCGCGCGGCCGGTCGCGGTCATGGACCCGCTGCGCTTCGGCCCGCTCGACGCCCCCGACACCGCGCGCGTGCTGCCCGGGATCGTGGCCGGTGTCGGCGGCTACGGCAACTGCCTCGGCCTGCCCAACATCGGCGGCGAGGCCGTCTTCGACGCGACCTACGCCGGCAACCCGCTCGTCAACGCGCTCTGTGTCGGCGTGCTGCGCCACGAGGACCTCCACCTCGCGAAGGCGTCCGGTGTCGGCAACCAGGTCGTGCTGTACGGCGCCCGCACCGGCGGCGACGGCATCGGCGGGGTGTCGGTGCTGGCCTCCGAGACGTTCGACGCCAATTCCGATGGGAGCAGCGGGCCGGCCAAGCGCCCCAGCGTCCAGGTCGGCGACCCCTTCATGGAGAAGCTGCTCATCGAGTGCACGCTCGAGCTCTTCGCCGCCGGCGTGATCGCCGGCATCCAGGACCTCGGCGGCGCCGGCCTCTCGTGCGCCACCTCGGAGCTGGCCTCGGCCGGTGACGGCGGCATGCACGTCGAGCTCGACCGGGTCCCGCTGCGCGACTCCACGCTCGCGCCGGAGGAGATCCTGATGAGCGAGTCGCAGGAGCGGATGATGGCGGTCGTCGAGCCCGGCGACGTCGACGCGTTCATGGCGATCTGCGAGAAGTGGGACGTCGAGGCCGTGGTCGTCGGCGAGGTGACCGACACCGGCCGGCTGCACATCGACTGGCACGGCGAGCGCGTCGTCGACGTACCTCCACGGTCGGTGGCGCACGACGGCCCGACCTACCAGCGCCCCTTCGCCCGCCCCGACTGGCAGGACGAGCTGCAGGCCGACGACGCCTCGCGCCTGGCGCGTCCGGCGTCGGGCGAGGAGCTGCGGTCCACGCTCCTCCGGCTGGTCGCCTCGCCGAACCTCGCCGACAAGTCGTGGATCACCGACCAGTACGACCGCTACGTCCAGGGCAACACCGTCCTCGCGCAGCCGGCCGACTCCGGGATGGTGCGCGTCGACGCCGACACCAATCTCGGCGTCTCGGTCTCCACCGACTGCAACGGCCGCTTCGCCAAGCTCGACCCCTACACCGGCGCCCAGCTCGCGCTCGCCGAGTCGTTCCGCAACGTCGCCACCGGTGGCGCGCGGCCGCTCGCCGTCTCCGACTGCCTCAACTTCGGCTCGCCGGAGGACCCGGCCGTGATGTGGCAGTTCGCCGAGGCCTGCCGCGGCCTCAAGGACGCCTGCCTCGAGCTCGGCATCCCGGTCACCGGCGGCAACGTCAGCCTCTACAACCAGACCGGCGAGACGGCGATCCTGCCGACCCCGGTGGTGGCCGTGCTGGGCGTGATCGAGGACGTCACGCGTCGTACGCCGACCGGCTTCCGCGCCGCGGACGAGCGCGTCTTCCTGCTCGGCGAGACCCGCGACGAGCTCTCGGGCTCCGAGTGGGCCCACGTCGTGCACGGGCACCTCGGTGGCCTACCGCCCGTGCTCGACCTCGCTGCCGAGCAGGCGCTGGCGTTGCTGCTGCAGGACGCCGGCCGCGACGGTGTCGTCACCAGCGCCCACGACCTCTCCGAGGGCGGTCTCGCCCAGGCCCTCGCGGAGTCGACCTTCACGGCCGGCATCGGCGTCTCGGTCGCGCTGGCCGGCGACGCGTTCGTCGGGCTCTTCTCCGAGTCGACGGCCCGCGCGATCGTCACGGTGACCGACGAGCAGGCCGACGCGCTGGTCGCGCTCGCCGAGCGCCACGGCGTGCCCGTCACGCCCCTCGGCCGCACCGGTGGCGACACGATCTCGGTCGAGGGTGCCTTCGAGGTGCCCGTCGCCGAGGCCAAGGCAGCCTGGCAGGCGACCCTCCCGGCGGTCCTCGGCTCCTGACTCCCGCTGTAACGCCGGGTTGTTGCTTGTAGGCACCCCCGCCGGAGATGGGTAGAACAAGCCATAACCCGGCGTTACAGCGAGCTCGGGGCAGACTCGGCCGCGTGCGTACGACGATCGCTGCCCTCGCCCTGCTCCTCCTCGCGCCGGCGCCGGCGGGCGCCGCACCCACCCCCGAGCGGGCCGCACCTGAAGGGCTCGCGGTCACCGGCTACGCGCTGCCGAGCACCCGGCCGGTGATCATCCGCCGGGACGCGGGTGCGCTGACCACGGTCACTGTCGCCGCCGTCTCCTTGAAGCCTCGTGGTGACTCGACGACCACGCCCGATCCGCGGACCCTCCGGCTCGTCGAGGTCGCGCACCGGCAGGGACTGCGGGCCGAGCTGCTCGTGGGCAACTGGAGCGACCGGCTCGGTGCCTTCGACCCTGACGCGGCCTCGTCGCTGCTGTCCGACCCGGACCACGTCGCGATCGTCGCCGACCGGCTGACCGCCCTCGTCGTCGCGGGCGGCTGGGACGGCGTCAACGTCGACCTGGAGCTCGTCCGGCGCCGCGACTCCCGCGGCCTGGTCGCCCTCGTGGTGGCTCTCCGGCAGCGGCTGCCGGCCAGTGCCTCGATCACCATCGACGTGTCGGCGAGCAGCACCGCATCGGCGTACAGGGATCGGGGGTATCGGCTCGCCGAGCTCGCGGCCGTAGTCGACGCGATCCAGCTGATGGCCTACGACCAGCACGGCCCCGGGTGGTCCGGTCCCGGCCCGGTCGGCGGGCTGCCCTGGGTCGAGAAGAGCGTCGCCGCCGCGCTCGAGGCAGTGCCGGCCGCCAAGCTCGACCTCGGCATCGCGGGCTACGGCTACCTCTGGCGACCCGACGGCACCGGGCGGACCCTCACCGTGAAGGCCGCCCAGCGCCTCGTCGAGCGTGCGGGCGTCGAGCCCCGCTGGCGATCGGGTCCGGCCGAGTGGTCGGCCCGCCTCCCTGACGGCAGCCGCCTCTGGTGGTCGGGCCTCAGCTCGATCGCCCGCCGCGCCACCCTCGCGCAGGACCTCGGCCTCCGCGGCACCGCGATCTGGCGTCTCGGCTCGGCCGGCCGGCTGACCTGACCGACAAGCCGCCGGTTGAGCAGGGCGCCCCGCGCCCGTGTCGAAACCAAGGCCACGGTGGACCTTGGTTTCGACACGCTCGCTGGCGCTCGCTGCTCAACCAGCGGTCCGTTCAGCTGGAGCGGCGCATCGCCCGCACGCCGACCCAGAGGCCGAGGGCCGCGACGACGGCCGCACCGGCGACCCCCCGCGCGACGACGTCGGCCGGGAAGGTGCCCGCGAAGAGCGCGCGCACCGCGTCGACGACGTACGTCATCGGGTTGAGGGTGGAGACGACCTCCAGCCAGCGCGGGGCGCCGTCCATCGGCAGCAGCACGCCGGCAGTCAGCAGGGTCGGGAACAGCAGGGTCTGCTGGACCGTCCAGAACATCCAGTCCTGGCCCTTCGACGCGAGCGCCAGCGCGAACGACAGCGCGCCGACGCCGATGCTGAAGAGCGACAGCACGGCCGCGGCCGCGAGGACGCCGCCGAGGTGGAGGTCGAAGCTGAACGGCGTCACGACCGCGACGATGATCGCGACCTGCATCAGCATCGGCACGACCTCCTTGAGCGCCCGCCCGACGAGCAGGGCAGGACGGCCGAGAGGCGAGACCAGCTGGCGCTCGTGCGAGCCCGACTGCATCTCCTCCATCAGGTTCGAGCCGGTGAACGACGCACCCATCAGGGCGGTCATCGCCACGATCCCGGGCACGAACCACTGGAGCGCGGAGCCGGACGCCATCTCCGGCAGCAGTGGCGCGAAGAGCCCGAGGAAGACCAGCGGCTGGATCATCGCGAAGATGACCGCCATCGGCTCGCGCCAGAGCGGCTTGAGCTCGCGGTTCATCACGTTGACGGTGTCGGCGACGAAGGTGCTCATGCTGCGACCTCGCTCTCGATGGTGGTGGCGTCGGCCTCGGTGGCCGACGGGTCGGGGGACTGCTGGGTCTCGCGCAGGCTGCGACCGGTGAGGTCGAGGAAGACGTCGTCGAGGGTGGGTCGCGCGACCTCCACCCGCTCCGGGGGTACGCCGTCCGCAGCCAGGTCGGCGAGCAGCTCACCGACGAGGGTCGAGCCGTCCTTGACCCGCAGGTCCACCGAGGAGTCGGTGACGTCGACGCGCGACTCGGGCACGCGCTCCAGGCGGGCGGCGGCCCGCGCGGAGGCGGCAGGGGTGGCGAAGCCGAGGCGGACCAGGTCACCGAGCCCGCTCTTGAGCCGGGCGGCGGAGTCGTCGGCGATGGCCCGGCCGTGGTCGACCACGATCACGCGGCCGGCGAGGGCGTCGGCCTCCTCGAGGTAGTGGGTGGTCAGCACGACAGTGCTGCCGCTCTCGGCGTGCAGACGCTGGATCAGGCCCTGGAGGTTGACCCGGTTCTGCGGGTCGAGGCCGGTCGACGGCTCGTCGAGGAACAGCACCCGCGGCAGGTGCACCAGTCCCATCGCGATGTCGAGGCGGCGGCGCTGGCCGCCGGAGAGGGAGGACACCTTGCGGTCGGCGACCGCGGTGAGGTCGAGGTCGTCGATCAGCTCGGCCGCCCGGCGCTGGGCGTCGGCGCGGGAGAGGCCGTGGGCCCGTCCCTGGCTGATGAGCTCGTCGCGACCGAGCTGGCGGTGGCCGGCGCCGTTGCCCTGGCCGACGAACCCGATCGCGCGGCGCACGTCCCGCTGCCCGGTCACCACGTCGTGGCCGGCCACGCTCGCAGTGCCGGAGGTGGGTGGGATGAGGGTGGTGAGCATCCGCAGGGTGGTCGACTTGCCGGCCCCGTTGGGCCCGAGGAAGGCGACCAGCTCGCCCTGCCCGATCTCGAGGTCGAGGCCCTGGACGGCCTCCACGGTCTGCTTGCGCGACGTGAAGTGGCGGGTCAGGCCACGGGTCACGATCGCCGGTCCTGTGTGAGTGAAGGTCATGAAGAAGACGCTAGGGACGTATGCGGTCAGTTCCTGTCCGCATTGAACATATTCTGAGGGCATGAGCACGAGCGAGCGGATGTTGCGGCTGCTGTCCCTGCTCCAGACCCACCGCTACTGGCCGGGTCCGGAGCTCTCCGAGCGGCTCGAGGTGAGCTCGCGGACGCTCCGCCGTGACGTCGACCGGCTGCGCGACCTCGGCTACACCGTCGACGCCGTCCGCGGCGCCGCCGGCGGCTACCAGCTGCGTGCCGGCGGGTCGCTCCCGCCGCTGCTGCTCGAGGACGAGGAGGCCGTCGTCATCGCCGTGGGCCTGCGCTCCACCGCGACGGCCGCGGTCGCCGGTGTCGACGACTGGTCGGTGCAGGCGCTCTCGAAGGTGCTGTCCCTGATGCCGCCGCGCCTGCGCCGCCAGATGGACGCGGTCGCCAGCCAGACCGAGTCACCCGGCCCCTGGGAGGGTGCGCCGGTCTTCGACGCCGCCGTCCTGACCACGCTCGCCCAGGCCTGCCGCGACAGCGAGCTGCTCCGCTTCGACTACTCCGCGCGCGAGGCCGAGGTGACCCACCGCCGCGTCGAGCCGCTCCGCCTGGTGAGCCTCGGCCGCCGGTGGTACCTCGTCGCCTGGGACCGCGACCGGATGGACTGGCGCAGCTTCCGCCTCGACCGGATCGCCGACCCCGAGCCCACCGGCCAGCGCTTCCGCCCGCGCGACCTGCCTGCCGACGACGCCCTCGCCTTCGTGGAGCAGGGCATCAGGCAGATGCCCCAGCGGTACGCCGTACGGGTGCGGGTGGACGTGCCGGCCGACGAGCTCGCGACCCAGGTCGGGCGCTGGGGCACCGTCACGCCCGACGGCACGGGCTGCCTGCTGGAGATGAACGTCGACGACCTGGCCTGGCCGGTCATGGTGCTGGCCGGCTCGGGCGGCAACTTCGTCGTGGAGTCCCCGCCCGAGCTGGCCGAGAAGGTGGCCGAGGTCGGCGCCCGCTTCTCCCGCGTTGGCACGTCGGGGTAGTCCAGTGGACAACGGTCGTCCTGGGTGCTTCTGGACAGCCGTTCACCACTGGACTACCCCGCCGAATCAGCCATTCGTCACTGGACTACACCGACCCGGGATCTACGCGGCCACCGGAGCGCTGATCGGCGGCGCGGCCTCCTCGACCACCCACTCCGAGGGCCGCGGCACCGAGCGGATCGAGCGGCTCGCGGTGAGCAGCACGGCCAGGAGCGCGGACGCCACCACGAGGACGGTGATGGCGGTCGTGCCGCCCTGGTGCTCGAGCAGCCAGCCGCCCAGCAGCGGCGCGAGCGGCATGATCGACATCGAGACGAACTGGCTGGTCGACCCGACCCGGCCTTGCAGGTGGTCGGGCGTGACGGCCATCCGGTAGGAGCTGATGCCCGCGTTGCCGACGGGGTTGAGCAGCAGCAGGAAGAAGGTGCTGGCGCACGCCGTCCACACGCTGGCCGACACCGTGAGCGGCACCAGCGGCAGGCAGCACATCCAGCCGATCAGCACGGTCAGCCGGCCGGTCGGCATGCGGTGGATCAGGCTCGGCGCGAGCATCGCGCCGAGGATGCCGCCGACACCGGCGGCGGTGGAAACGAGGCCGATCTGCGCGGCAGGCACGCCGTCGGCGACCATCCGCAGCACGACCACGAAGAAGATCGCGTTGGTCACCAGGTTGGTCAGTGATGCCCAGGTCATCAGGGTGCGGAAGAACGGCCGCGCCCACATGAAGCGGAAGCCCTCGGTGAGCTGCTGGCGCAGCGGCTCGCTCCGGCGGTGCGGCGCGGAGAGGTCGGTGCGCACCCGGCTCACGGTGACGCACGCGACGGCGTACGACACCGCGTCGACGGCGAACGGCAGCCAGCGGGTGACGGCGTACAACGCACCACCGAGCGGGCCGCCGAGCAGCGAGGCGACGTGCTGGCGCGCCTGGTTCTGGCTGAGCGCGGTCGGCAGGTCCTCGGTCGACACCACCGACCGGATCGCCGACATCTGGGCCGGGTTGAAGACGCCCGCCGCGACGCCCGCGACGAGGGCGACGGCGACCAGGTGGGGGAGCGTGAGGGCGCCGACCGCTCCCGCGACGGCGAGCGACGTGTACGCCGCGCAGCCGGTCGCGCTGGAGACGAGCATGATCCGCTTGCGGTCCACGCGGTCGGCGAGCACGCCGGCCGGCAGCAGCGTCGCGCACAGCCCGCCGAGGTAGGCCGCCTCGACGACGGCCGCGGTGAGCGCCGAGCCGCTGAGGGCGTAGGCGATGAGCGGGAAGACGAACATCGACAGCGCGCTGCCGAGCTCGCTGACGGTGTCGCCGATCCAGAGGACGGTGAAGTCGCGGTTCTTCGAGAGCTGGCGGTATCCGGGCATATGCGCACCATATGTTGCGCAAGTGATGTTGCGCAATAGTGCGTGCGCATTTTCGCTACGATGCGCGCATGGCCGAGCCGAAGCCCTTGTCCGACCCCCGCGTCCTGCGCGCGATCGCGCACCCGGTGCGCACGCGGATCCTCGACGAGATCTCCGCGACCGGCCCGATCCGCGCCGCCGACGTGGCGCGCGAGCTCGGCATCCCGGCCAACCAGGCCAGCTTCCACCTGCGCCAGCTCGCGAAGTACGGCCTCGTCGAGGAGGCGCCGGAGGAGGCGCGCGACAAGCGCGACCGGGTGTGGCGGGCCACCGCGGAGCAGGGCTTCACCGTCAACCTCAGCGAGCTCGCGGAGGCGCCCGGGGGCCGGGCCGCGGTGGAGGTGTTCCGCAGCAGCAAGATGGCCTCGCTGCACGAGGTGGTCGATCGCGCGTTCGCGATGAGCAAGGAGGAGGGCCGCGGGGTCTTCGCGGTGTCCGACCACGCGCTCAAGCTCACCGACGACGAGGCCCACCAGCTGCGGGGCGAGATCGACGCCGTGATCGAGGCGTGGGCCGAGCGCACCCGGGGCCGCGAGCCGGGTCGCCGGACCTACCAGGTCGTGCAGGTCATGCAGCCACGCGCCGACGGGTGACCGAGCGATCCGCGGATCGGCTCCGAACACCGCACATGCGCCGTCGTACGCTTCTGGCCCTGCCCGTGCTCGGGCTCGCCCCGCTCGTCCTGCTGACGACCTGCTCCGAGGAGTCCGTCGTGCCCACGCCCGATCCCGGACCCGTCACGCCGGACGGCGTCGAGCGCATCACCTACGGCGACGACCCCTCCCAGTTCGTCGAGCTCTATCGCCCGCAGGGTGCCTCGCGCGGCGTCGTGGTGGTCATCCACGGCGGCTTCTGGAAGGCGGCGTACGACTACACGCTCGGGCAGCCGCTGGCCGCCTCGCTCGCGGAGCGGGGCTGGACCGCCTGGAACATCGAGTACCGCCGGGTCGGCAACGGCGGCGGCACCCCCGAGACCTTCGACGACGTGGCCGCGGCGATCGACGCCCTGGCCGAGGTCGACGGCCTCGACCTCTCCACCGTGGTGACGCTCGGGCACTCCGCCGGTGGGCACCTCGCCGTGTGGGCCGCCGGTCGTGTCGATCCGGGCGTCGCGGTGACGCACGCGATCTCGCAGGCCGGCGTGCTCGACCTCGTCATGTCCGAGCGGATGGGACTCGGCGGCGGGGCGGCCGCGGCACTGCTCGGGCACACCCCCGGGCCCGACGACGCGCAGTGGGACCCGCAGCAGCAGATCCCGCTCGACGTACCCGTGTGGTGCGTGCACGGCGTCGACGACGCGATCGTCTCGCTCGGCCAGTCCGAGGGCTACGTCGTGGACGCCACGGCGGCCGGGGCGCGGGCCGAGATCATCCGGGTCGAGGGCGACCACTTCGTGGTGATCGACCCGGAGTCGCCCGCGTGGCAGTCCCAGCTGGAGATCCTCGACTCCATCGCCTGAGCCGGCCTGACTAGGCTCGACGAGTGCCTGCCCGACTCAAGGTCCTGACTGAAGCAGAGCTCGAGGGCGCCGACACCAAGGCGCTCGTGAAGCACTACCTGGCCGTCCTCGAGACGCGCGCGCCCGGCCGCTCGGTGGAGGTCCGCGTCCCGCCCTACGCCGCCGTGCAGGCGATCCCCGGCGTGCGACACACGCGCGGCACGCCGCCCGCGGTCGTCGAGACCGACGCCGAGACCTGGCTCGCCGTCGCCACGGGTCGGACGACGTGGGCCGAAGCGGTCGACTCCGGCCGGGTGTCGGCGAGCGGCGAGCGCACCGACCTGACGCCGTACCTCCCCTTGACCGGGGAGCAGGCATGAAGGCCGCGATCGCGACGCAGGAGCTGGCCGACGCGGTCGGCCCGGTCGACGGCGTCGAGGTCGCGATCTGGAACGGCGACGGCCCGCCGCCCGCTGGCGAGGTCGCGCTCTGGGTGCCGCACTACGCCACGCGCGCCGACGTCATCGACCGCGGCCACCTGCTCGACGGGCTGCGGGTGGTGCAGCTCCAGAGTGCCGGGTACGACGGCGTGGCCGAGCGGCTGCCCGACGGGATCACGCTCTGCAACGCGACCGGCGTCCACGACGACGCCACCGCCGAGCACGCGGTCGGCCTTGTCCTGGCCAGCCTGCGCGGCATCCCCGAGGCCGTGCGGAGCCACGGGCACTGGACCTCCGACAAGATGCGGCGCTCGCTGGCCGACTCGCGGGTGCTGGTCCTGGGCTACGGCTCCATCGGCCGCGCTCTGGCCGAGCGGCTGCTGCCGATGAAGACCTCGGTCACCGCGGTCGCCACGCGCGAGCGCGACGACGACCTGGTCGGCCGGGTGCGCGCGATCGCCGACCTGCCCGACCTGCTGCCCGACCAGGACGTCGTGGTCGCGCTGGTGCCGCTGAGCGACGCCACCCGCGGGATCCTCGACGACGCCGCGTTGTCGTTGCTGCCCGACGGAGCCCTCGTCGTCAACGTGGCCCGCGGCCCCGTGCTCGACACCGACGCGGTCCTCGCCCATGCCGGGCGGCTGCGCTTCGCCCTCGACGTCACCGACCCTGAGCCGCTGCCCGACGGCCACCCGCTCTGGGACGCGCCCGACGTGCTGATCACGCCGCACATCGCAGGAGGTACGACGGCGATGCTGCCGCGCATCTCCGCACTGGTCCGCGACCAGCTGCGCCGCATGGTGGCCGGCGAGCCGCTGGTCAACGTGGTGGGCGAGTAGCCCTCCAGAACAGGGTCGGAAGGCCTGCACTTCTGGATCCCGATTCGGGTACGAAAGAGCCATGGCGACCCTCAGCGATGAGCAGGTGCACGACCTCGACCTCTGGTTCCGCGCGGCCAACTACCTCGCCGTCGGGCAGATCTACCTCCTCGACAACCCGCTGCTCGAGCGGCCGCTCGAGCGCGACGACATCAAGCCGAGGCTGCTGGGCCACTGGGGCACGACGCCCGGGCTCAACCTCGTCTGGACCCACCTCAACCGGCTGATCCGCGAGCGCGACGCCGACGCGATCATCCTGTGCGGCCCGGGGCACGGCGGCCCGGCGGCGGTGGCCAACGCCTGGCTCGAGGGCACCTACTCCGAGGTCTTCCCGGCCATCTCCTTCGACCGCGAGGGCATGTCGCGGCTCTTCCGGCAGTTCTCGTTCCCGGGTGGCATCCCGAGCCACGTCGCGCCCGAGACGCCCGGCTCGATCCACGAGGGCGGCGAGCTCGGCTACGTCCTCTCGCACGCCTACGGCGCCGCGATGGACAATCCCGACCTCCTCGTGACGGCGGTCGTCGGCGACGGCGAGTTCGAGACCGGCCCGCTCGCGGCGAGCTGGCACGCGAACAAGTTCGTCGACCCCGTGCACGACGGCGCGGTGCTGCCGATCCTGAGCCTCAACGGCTGGAAGATCGCCAACCCGACCATCCCTGCACGCATCCACCGCGACGAGCTCGAGAGCCTGCTGCGCGGCTACGGCCACCAGGTCATCACGGTGGAGGGCGACGACCCCGCCGACGTGCACCAGCAGATGGCCGCGGCCCTCGACGAGGCGTACGACACGATCCGCGAGATCTGGCGCGCGGCGCGCGAGGACGGCGACGTCGAGCGCCGCCCCTGGCCCATGATCCTGCTGGTCACGCCGAAGGGGTGGACGGGCCCGGCCGAGGTCGACGGCAAGCCGGTCGAGGGCACCTGGCGCGCCCACCAGGTCCCGCTGGCCGGCACCCGGGAGAACGACGAGCACCGCGCGCAGCTCGAGGAGTGGCTGCGCTCCTACCGGCCCGAGGAGCTCTTCGGCGACGACGGACGGCCCGTCGAGGCGGTCGCCGGCCAGGCGCCGTCCGGCACCCGGCGGATGAGCGCCAACCCGCACGCCAACGGCGGCCTGCTCAAGCACCCGCTCCGGCTGCCCGACTGGCGCGACTCCGCCGTCGAGGTGGAGCGACCCGGTGCCTCGATCCACGAGCCGACGCGCGTGCTGGGCCAGTACCTCGTCGACGTGGTGCGCGACAACGACACGAACTTCAAGATCTTCGGGCCCGACGAGACCGCGTCCAACCGCCTCGACGCGGTCTACGAGGTCACCGACAAGGTGTGGGCCGGGGAGCTGAGCGACCTCGACGAGCACCTCGCCCGCTCCGGCCGGGTCGTGGAGATCCTCTCCGAGCACACCTGCCAGGGCTGGCTGGAGGGCTACCTGCTGACCGGTCGCCACGGGCTCTTCAGCTGCTACGAGGCCTTCATCCACATCGTCGACTCGATGCTCAACCAGCACGCCAAGTGGCTCAAGACCACGCGCGACATCGAGTGGCGACCGCGGATCGCCAGCCTCAACTACCTGCTCAGCTCGCACGTGTGGCGCCAGGACCACAACGGCTTCTCCCACCAGGACCCCGGCTTCATCGACCACGTCGTGAACAAGAAGGCCGAGGTGGTCCGCGTCTACCTGCCGCCGGACGCCAACACCCTGCTGTCCACGATGGCCCACTGCCTGGAGTCCGAGCACTACGTCAACGTCGTCGTGTCCGGCAAGCAGCCCAGCTTCGACTGGCTCGACGCGCAGCAGGCCGACCTGCACTGCGCCCGCGGCCTCGGCATCTGGGACTGGGCGTCGAACGACGACAGCGAGCCCGACGTGGTGGTCGCGGCAGCGGGCGACGTACCGACGCTGGAGGCCCTGGCGGCGACGTCGCTGCTGCGCAAGCACCTGCCTGAGCTCAAGGTGCGCTTCGTCAACGTGGTCGACCTGATGCGGCTCCAGGACGCGACGGAGCACCCGCACGGCCTCAGCGAGAGCGAGTTCGACGCCGTCTTCACCACCGACACGCCGGTGGTCTTCGCCTACCACGGCTATCCGTGGCTGATCCATCGCCTGACCTACCGCCGCACCAACCACGACAACATCCACGTGCGCGGCTACAAGGAGGAGGGCACCACGACCACGCCCTTCGACATGGTGATGATGAACGACACCGACCGCTACCACCTCGTGATGGACGTCATCGACCGCGTGCCCGGCCTCGGCCAGCGGGCGGCGGGCGTGCGCCAGCTGATGGTCGACACCCGACGGCGTGCCCGGGCGTGGACCCGGACCCACGGCGACGACCTGCCCGAGGTGCGCGACTGGCGGTGGGACACCGGCGCCGACCCGGAGCGGGGAGAGTCCCCGTCGACGACGGCCGACCCCGACACCGCGGCGGACAACCTGTAGCTGGGATGCCGTGGCCCGGTGCGGCTAGCGTGCGCCCATGCACGTCAGCTCCCTCGGCTTCCGCACCGACCTCGCGCTCCTGACCTCCTCGGGCAGCGTCGTGGAGGACCGCGGCACCCACCTCGTGGTCCGCTCGCCCGACAACCCGTCGTACTTCTGGGGCAACTTCATCCTGCTCGAGAAGCCGCCGGTGGCCGGTGGCGAGAAGGAGGTCGTGGCCGCGTTCCACACCGAGTTCCCCGCGGCCGACCACGTCAGCCTGGGCATCGACACCGCCGACCTGTCCGACGAGTCCCGCGTCGCCTTCGAGGCCGCCGGGATGACCGTCGACGTCGCCACCGTGCTGACGACCGGCTCCCTGGTGGCTCCGCGCGAGGTCGACGCCGAGGTGCGGGAGCTGGTCAGCGACGAGGACTGGGAGGCGCGGGCGCGGCTGAGCCAGCAGCTCTACCCGCAGACCTCGGAGGAGCGCTTCATGACCTTCGCGCGCCAGAAGAACGCCCAGGAGCGGCGGCTCGTCGACGCCGGTCGCGGCACGCGCTTCGGTGCGTACGTCGACGGGGTGCTCGCCTCGACGGCCGGGATCTTCGTGACCGAGGAGGGCGTCGCGCGCTTCCAGAGCGTCGAGACGCACCCCGACCACCGCCGCAAGGGGCTGGCCGCTGCGGTCGTCCACGCGGCCGGGCAGCACGGCCTCGACCACCTCCTCGACGGGGCTGGCGTACGCACCCTGGTGATCGTCGCGGACACCGACGGCGACGCCATCGGGATCTACCGTCGGCTCGGCTTCACCGACTCCGAACGCCAGCTGATGATGGAGAAGCGGAGCGGCGAATGGGCGAGTCTCGACAGCTAGAACCCGGGTCCTAGGGTGACCCCTATGACTGTCGACATCCCCGCTCGTCTCGCCGAGGTCATGCCCGGCATCCGCCGCGACCTCGAGGACCTCGTCCGCATCGAGTCGGTCTCCGCCGACCCGGCCCGGGCCGGTGAGGTCGAGCGCAGCGCCGAGGCCACTCGCGACCTCTTCGCCGCCGAGGGTTTCGAGGCCGAGATCGTGCGCGCGTACGACGGTGCGCCGCCGGCCGTGATCGCGAAGAAGTCCGGCCCCGAGGGTGCTCCGACGGTCCTGCTCTACGCCCACCACGACGTCCAGCCCGAGAACGACCACGCCGACTGGGACTCCCCGCCGTGGGAGCCGACGTCACGAGAAGATGCGCGCGGCGACCTCCGTCTGTATGCGCGCGGTGCCGCCGACGACAAGGCCGGCATCGCCGCCCACCTCGGCGCCGTACGCATCTTCGGCGACGAGCTGCCGGTCAACCTGGTGATGTTCATCGAGGGCGAGGAGGAGGTCGGCTCCGACACCCTCGTCGAGCTGCTCAACACCTACAAGGACCGCCTCGAGGCCGACGTCATCGTGATCGCCGACTCGGGCAACTGGGACATCGGCGAGCCCGCCCTCACCACCTCGCTGCGCGGCCTCGTGCGGATGGACGTCGAGATCCGCACCCTGACCCACGCCGTGCACAGCGGCATGTGGGGCGGCCTCGTGCCCGACTCGATCATGACCCTGAGCCGCATCATCGCCAGCCTCAACGACGACGCCGGCAACGTCGCCGTCGAGGGGCTGCACTCCGGTCCCGCCGCCGACGTGGAGTACCCCGAGGCCCGCCTGCGCGCCGAGTCCGGCGCCGCCGAGGGCATCGAGTGGATCGGCTCCGGCTCGATCGTCGAGCGCCTCTGGACCAAGCCCTCGGTCAGCATCACCGGATTCGACGCGCCCAAGGTCGACGGCGCCTCCAACACCCTCGTGCCCGCCGCGCGCTGCCGGATCAGCATGCGCATCGCGCCCGGCGACACCACGGACAACGCCGTGCAGTGCCTCCAGGCCCACCTCGAGAAGCACACGCCGTGGGGGGCGACGCTCTCGACCACCGTCGTCGACACCGGCGAGGCCACCCAGATCGAGGCCAGCGGCCCGGCCTACGACGCCGCGCGCGCCGCCTTCGCGGAGGCCTGGGACGGCACCCCCCCCGTCGACATGGGCGTCGGCGGCTCGATCCCGTTCATCGCCGAGTTCCTCGAGGCCTTCCCGCAGGCCAGCGTGCTGGTCACCGGCGTCGAGGACCCCGACACCCGCGCCCACGGCGCCAACGAGGGCCTCCACCTCGCCGAGTTCGAGAAGGTCGTCAAGGCCGAGGCGCTGCTCCTCCGCAACCTGGGCGAGCTGCCCCGCTGATCTCGGAGGGCGGTGGTGGAGCCACATTCCGAGCCCCGGAAATGTGGGCTGGCCACCGCCGCTCGAGCGTGTCGGTGGCGACGCGCCGGTGGGCGGTGGTCCACCTGCATTTCGGCGAGCTCAAATGTAGGTGGACCACCGCTCGATTGCTCGCTCGGCGGGGTGAGGCCGAGCCGCCCGCGGCGTCGGTAGCGTGACGGCCATGGCGACCTTCCGAGCCGGCGACCGGTCCACGGCCGTGCTGCGCTCATCACGCAGCGAGGTGTGGGCGGTGCTGACCGATGCCGACCTGATCGCCCGGATGACGCCGTACGTCACCGGGATCGAGGTGGACGGCGACCGCTGGACCTGGCGGATGGGCACCATCCCGGTGCTCGGCGTGTCCGTCGCGCCCCGGTTCACCGAGGTGATGACGTTCGAGCCGGAGGAGCGGATCGACTTCAGCCACGACCCGTCGCGCCCCGACGAGATGACCGCGGTCGAGGGCACCTACCGCCTCGCCGACGAGGGTGAGGGCACGGAGGTCAGCATCGAGCTCGACATCGCGTGCACCCTCCCGCTACCCGGGCTGGCGCGGCCCGCGGTCGAGCGGGTGATGGCCGGGGTCGTGAAGCACATGGGCACGGTCTTCTCCCGCAACCTCCTCAAGCACCTCGGGGAGTCATGAAGGTCCTCGTCCTCGGCGCGACCGGCTACGTCGGGTCCCGGCTCGTGCCGCACCTGCTCGAGCACGGCCACGAGGTGGTCGCCGCGTCGTCGTCGGCGCCCGACCCCGACCGCTTCGGGTGGGACGAGCGGGTCGAGGCGATCCGCTGCGACGTCACCGACCTCAACGCGGTTGCGAGGGCGCTGGAAGGCGTCGACGCGGTCGTGTACCTCGTCCACTCGCTCGACCGCACCGACTTCCCCGACCGCGACCGCCTCGCCGCGGCCAACGTCGCGGAGGCGGTCGCCGCCGAAGGAGTACGACGGCTCGTCTACCTCTCCGGGCTCGTGCCCGAGGTGCCGGAGGCCGAGCTGTCGGCCCACATCGCCTCCCGGCTCGAGGTGGAGCGGATCCTGCTGGCCTCCGGGGCGAGTGCGGTGGCGCTCCGCGCGGGCGTGGTGATCGGAGCCGGGTCGACGTCGTTCGAGATCATCCGCCAGATCGCGACGCTCTTCCTGGTCCAGCCGGTGCCGACCTGGATGCAGCACGCGGTCCAGCCGGTGGCGGTCTCCGACGTGCTCCGTGCCGTCGGCGAGCAGCTCGACGGCACCGACGAGGGTGCGGTCGACCTCGGCGGTCCCGACGTCCTCTCCTACCCGGCGCTGATGCGCGCCTGCGGCCGCGGGGCCGGTCTCGCCCGCCTCAGCGTCCCGGCCCCGGTCGCCCCGGCCGGGATCGTCGGACTGGCGACCGCGCTCGCCACCACCGCCCCGTTCCACACCGTCACGGCGCTCATCGAGTCGCTGCACCACGACATGGTCTGCCGCCCCTCCCGCACCTGGGTGCCGGCCGACGGCGGCGAGCTGCTCGGTGTCGAGGAGGCGGTCCGCCGCGCCTCCACCCCGAGGTACTCCGGCCCCGAGGGCGCCCTGCCCTCCGACCCGGCCTGGACCCGGCCGCTGCCGCTCCTGGACGTCGTACCTCTCCCGGCGGTCGGGAAGGCCGCGGCCCGGCTGGCCCTCCACCGGATGAGGTCCGTGCTCTACGGCGACATCTGAGGACGTGGTGGTCGTGGATCGGCCGTGAGGCCGTTCACCACGTCCTCAGATATCGAGGCGCGGACCTGCCATTGCATGCTGACAGCAGCACTGTCAGAGTGGGCAGCGTTCCTGGGGAGGGACCTCCGCACCGGTAGGACACCGGCGCTGAACCAGATCGGGTGACTCGGTGCCCCACCCCCGCGACCCCCACATCCCCGGCGACAGCTCGCCCTACGCTGTCGACCGCCGCCGCTTCGTCGGCTACGTCCTCGGCGGTGCGACCCTCGTCGCCGCCGCCGACCTCGTGCTGGCCGACACGTCGCCTGCCGCCGCGGAGATCCCGACCGCGCCGCAGCCGGCCGAGCTGTACGACCTCAACGACATGCTCACCGACGCCGCGCGCCCGACCGCGAACCTGGTCACGGTCACGATCAACGAGGACGGCACCGCCAGCTTCGAGCTCCCGCGGGCCGAGGTCGGCCAGGGCATCACCACCTCGACCGCGATGCTGATCGCGGAGGAGCTCGACCTGCCGGTCGATCGCGTGCGCGTGACCCTGGCGCCCGCGCGACCCGAGCTGCTCTTCAACCAGCTCACCGGCGGCTCCAACACCACCATCGCGACGTACACCCCGATCCGGGTCGCGGCCGCGGTCGCCCGCGCGGCGCTGCTCGACGCTGCCGCGATCGTCCTCGGCGACACCGTCGCCGGGCTCGTCGCCAAGGGCGGCGTGATCACGGCGCGCAACGGCTCGTCGGTCACCTACGGCGAGCTGGCCGTCAAGGCTGCGGGCAGCGCGGGGGGCCGGGCAGTCCAGGTCGAGCTCAAGAGCGAGGCCGAGTTCAGCGTGATCGGCACGCCGACCAACCGCGTGGACGCCCTGGCGGCCGTCACCGGCCAGAAGGACTTCACCACCGACCTCGACGTGCCGGACGCGCTGCCGACGATGGTCTGCCGGGCACCCACGCTCAACGGCACGCCCGTGTCCGTACGCAACCAGACGCAGGTCGAGGCGATGCCGGGCGTCACCCACGTCGCGCAGGTGAGCACCGGCGTCGCGGTGCGCGCCGCGACGTTCGGCCAGTGCATCGACGCCGTGCGCGCCCTCGAGGTGGCCTGGAAGGACGGGCCGGTCGCGGGGGAGAGCGACGCGACGATCCTGCGCAAGGTGCGCGCCGCTCAGCTGCCGATGCCGAGGCTCCCCGACACCCCGCTCGCCCAGACGGTCTCGGGCGACTTCACCTTCTGGTTCCGCAGCAACTCGCCGATGGACACCAACAGCGCCGTAGCCGACGTGCGACCCGACGGCGCCACGATCTGGGCCGGCCTGAAGTCGCCGATCGTCGCCCAGCAGCGGATCGCCGAGAAGCTCGGCATGAGCCAGGACAAGGTGAAGGTCAACGTCGTCACCGCGGGCGGGTCCTTCGGTCGGCGGCTCTTCTTCGACGGCGCCCTCGAGGCCGCCGAGATCTCGCAGGCGATGGGCGCGCCGGTCAAGCTGATGTGGCACCGCGCCGACGACGCCCGCGTCGGTCGTACGCACCCGATGGGCACCTGCCGGGTCCAGGCGACCGTGCTCGGCACCAACGTCCTCGCGTTCAACCAGTCGCTCACCTGCGTCGAGACCGACTTCCGCCACGGCCTCGGCGAGATCATCACCGCCGCCGCCGCAGACCTCCCGGCCGGCGTCGGCAACCTCGGCTTCGCCGAGACGATCTTCGCCCTCACCCAGGAGGTGCCCTACGACTTCGGCGCCGTGACGCAGACGCTCGTCGAGACCGACGACCGCTTCAACACCGGGTCGATGCGCAACATCTACTCACCCGACGTCCGTGTCGCCAGCGAGCTCGTCGTCGACAAGCTCGCCGCGAAGATGAGGATGGACCCCTACCAGTTCCGCCGGAAGTTCCAGCGCAACGAGCGGCTCCTGGCCGTCCTCGACACCGTCGCGCAAGCGGGCGAGTGGGGTCGACCGATGCCGGCCGGCACTGCGCAGGGCATCGCGATCCACAAGGAGTACAAGGGCGTCTCGGCCTGCCTGGTCGAGATCGACACCCGCCCCGCGACGACGGGTCGCCAGGTCCGCGACGCCGTCACTGGGCCGCGGGTCACCCGGGTGACGTTCGCGATCGACGTCGGCCTCGCGATCAACCCGCGCGGGCTCGAGGCGCAGATGCAGGGCGGGATCAACGACGGCATCGCGCTGGCGCTCACCTCCAGCCTCCACCTGCGCGACGGCCACTTCCTCGAGGCGAGCTGGGACAACTACTTCTACACGCGGCAGTGGAACACCCCGCCCGACGTCCGGGTGATCGTGGTGCCGTCCGAGGAGAAGGTCCCCGGCGGCGCCGGCGAGGCAGGAGTGGCCGCGACGTTCGCCGCGGTGGCGTGTGCGTACGCGCGGGCGACCGGCACCATGCCGACGCAGTTCCCGATCAACCACGACCAGCTCTCGTTCGAGCCCAAGTCGTTCGTCCCGCCGATCCCGCAGTCGCCGGTCAACGGCCTCGAGCTCACGTCCTGAACCGCTGAGGAGCACCGACATGCCAGAGCAGACATTCATCGTCAACGGCGAGCGGGTCACGGTCGACGTCGAGGACGACGTACGACTCCTGTGGGTCCTGCGCGACCTGCTGGGGATCACCGGCCCGAAGTACGGCTGCGGGATCAACGTGTGCAAGGCCTGCACCTCGCACGTCAACGGCAAGGCGTTCAACCCGTGCGCCGTGCCGGTCGGCAGCCTCGGCAGCGACGACGAGATCACCACCATCGAGGGGCTCCCGGGAGAGGTGGCCGAGCAGCAGCGCGGCGCCAACGGCCTGCACCCGATGCAGGAGGCGTGGCTGGAGCGTGACGTCGTGCAGTGCGGCTACTGCCAGCCCGGCCAGATCATGGCCGCCGTCGCGCTGGTCAACCGGGTCAAGGCCGAGGGGCGCCAGGTCACCGACGCCGACCTCGACACGATCCGCAACATCTGCCGCTGCGGCACCTACACCCGCATCCGGGAGGCGATCCGGGACGGCGCCGCACGGATGTGAGACGCGACGTGCGGAGACCGTAGACTGCAGGTCGTGCCCTACGAGACGAGCATGCGGAAGGGCGGCGACGGCCGTCTGACCACGGCCATCGACCCTCACGACCAGGGCCCGCAGGACGCCTGTGGCGTCTTCGGCGTCTGGGCCCCCGGCGAGGACGTCGCCAAGCTGACCTACTTCGGTCTCTACGCGCTGCAGCACCGCGGCCAGGAGTCCGCGGGCATCGCGGTCAGCAACGGGCGCCAGATCCTGGTCTACAAGGACATGGGCCTGGTCTCCCAGGTCTTCGACGAGTCGACGCTGGAGTCCCTCAAGGGGCACCTCGCCATCGGCCACTCGCGCTACTCCACCACCGGTGCGAGCACCTGGCACAACGCGCAGCCGACCTTCCGGCCCACGGCCGAGGGATCGATCGCGCTGGGCCACAACGGCAACCTGATCAACACCCACGACCTGCGCGAGATGGTCGAGGCGCTCCCCGGCCCGTCGGGCGAGCTCGACATCAAGGGTGTCGAGGGTGCCACCAACGACACCAGCCTGGTCACCGCGTTGCTGGCCCACCACCCGGACACCTCGCTCGAGCAGCGCGCCCTCGAGGTGCTGCCGCAGCTGCGCGGGGCGTACTGCTTCGTGTGGATGAACGAGGACACCCTCTACGCCGCCCGCGACCCGCAGGGCATCCGCCCGCTGGTCCTCGGCCGCCTCGAGCGCGGCTGGGTCGTCGCCAGCGAGGACGCCGCCCTCGCGACCATCGGCGCCAGCGTGGTCCGCGAGGTCGAGCCCGGCGAGATGATCGTCATCGACGAGAACGGCCTGCGCTCGCACAAGTTCGCCGAGCCCGACCGCAAGGGCTGCGTCTTCGAGTACGTCTACCTCGCCCGCCCCGACGCCACCATCTCCGGCCGCAACGTCCACGAGGCGCGCGTCGAGATGGGCCGCCGTCTCGCCCGCGAGTTCCCCGTCGAGGCCGACCTCGTGATGCCGGTGCCCGAGTCCGGCACACCCGCCGCGTCCGGGTACGCCGCCGAGTCCGGGATCCCGTTCGGCCAGGGCTTCGTGAAGAACGCCTACGTCGGCCGCACCTTCATCCAGCCCAGCCAGACGCTGCGCCAGCTCGGCATCCGGCTCAAGCTCAACGCGCTCGAGCACATGATCCGCGGCAAGCGCATCGTCGTGGTCGACGACTCGATCGTGCGCGGCAACACCCAGCGCGCCCAGGTGCGGATGCTGCGCGAGGCGGGCGCCCTCGAGGTGCACGTCCGGATCTCCAGCCCGCCGGTGAAGTGGCCGTGCTTCTACGGCATCGACTTCGCCACCCGCGCCGAGCTGATCGCCAACGGCCTCGACGTCGACGAGATCGCCGCCAGCGTCGGCGCCGACAGCCTCGGCTACATCTCGCTCGAGGGCATGATCGAGGCCACCGGCCAGCCCGCCGAGCGGCTCTGCCAGGCGTGCTTCACCGGCCAGTACCCGATCGAGCTGCCTGACGAGAGCCTGCTCGGCAAGCACCTGCTCGAGGCGACGCTGCAGTCGCCGACGATGGGCCGGGCGCTCCCGGTCCTCAACAACCCCTGATCCGCACGCCGCGAAGTTCGAGGAGCCCCGTGTCCGACCAGCAGCCCACCGAGTCCTCCGCCGGGGCCTACGCCGCAGCCGGTGTCTCGATCGAGGCGGCCGACCGCGCGATCGACCTGATGAAGGGCTGGGTCGAGAAGGCCCGCCGCCCCGAGATGATCGGCGGCCTGGGTGGGTTTGCCGGCCTCTTCGACGCCTCTGCGCTGACCCGCTACGAGCGCCCCCTGCTCGCCACCTCGACGGACGGCGTGGGCACCAAGGTCGCGATCGCGCAGCTGATGGACGTGCACGACACGATCGGCTTCGACCTCGTCGGCATGGTCGTCGACGACCTCGTGGTGTGCGGCGCCGAGCCGCTCTTCATGACCGACTACATCGCCTGCGGCCGGGTCGTCCCCGAGCGCATCGCCGCGATCGTCAAGGGCATCGCGGAGGCCTGCGTGGTCGCCGGCTGCGCGCTCATCGGCGGCGAGACCGCCGAGCACCCTGGGCTGCTCGACCCCGACGACTACGACGTCGCGGGCGCCACCACCGGCGTCGTCGAGGCCAGCAAGCTGCTCGGCCCCGGCCGGGTCCGCCCGGGCGACGTGGTCATCGCGATGGAGGCCAGCGGCCTGCACTCCAACGGCTACTCCCTCGTGCGCCACGTGCTCCTCGGCTCGCCCGAGTCCGGCGGCGCCGGCTGGACCGTCGACCGCCACGTCGACGACTTCGGCCGCACCCTCGGCGAGGAGCTCCTCGAGCCCACCCGCATCTACGCCAAGGCGTGTCTCGACCTCGCCGAGCGCACCGAGACGCACGCCATGTCGCACGTGACCGGCGGCGGTCTCGCCGCCAACCTCGAGCGGGTGCTCCCCGAGGAGCTGTCGGTCCGCATCGACCGCTCGACGTGGACCCCGCAGCCCGTCTTCGACGTCGTACGCCAGGTGGGCGGGGTGTCGCAGGCCGACCTCGAGGCCACGCTCAACTGCGGCGTCGGCATGGTCGCGCTCACCGCCCCGGACTCGGTCGACGCCGCGATCTCCGCGCTCGCCGGCCACGGCGTTCGCGCGTGGGTGGCGGGCGAGGCGCGCGCCGACTCCGACAACGGCGGCCGGGTCCTGCTCGAGGGCCAGCACCCGGGCTGGTAGCCCCGAAGAGAGCATTTTCGCTCCGAGCAGAACGAAATGCGGTGTCTCGGTGTGCGGGAACAGCCACCGCTCAGGTAGCGTTGTCCCCACGATATGTAACCGATCAGACCGGGCGCGTCGAGGTGCTCCTCGGCAGCCCCGGCCAAGTGTGCGAGGGGGTCGACCCTATGGGGCGCGGCCGAGCGAAGGCGAAGCAGACGAAGGTCGCACGCGACCTGAAGTACCGGACCCACGAGACGGACTTCGGCGCGTTGGCGAAGGAGCTGCACGGCGAGGACCATCACTCTTCCTCGAGTGAGGTCGAGCCCGACGAGGACGACTGGGCGGACTATGCCGACCCGCGTCGTCGCGCAGACTGACCCACCCGCTGCCTGACTGAGCGCAGCCTCCCGGGCCACCGGGCGTACGACCGCGCCCGCACGCCGACCGGGCACCGCGCCAGACACGCCGACCGGGCACCGCGCCAGACACGCCGACCGGGCACTTGGTCCGCGCCAGACACGCCGACCGGGCACTTGGTCCGCGTCAGACACGCCGACCGGGCACTTGGTCCGCCTCGAGGCGGACGAAGTGCCCGGTCAGTTGCCAGGACGCGGACGAAGTGCCCGGTCAGCTGCCAGGACGCGGACGAAGTGCCCGGTCACCTGCCAGGACGCGGACGAACCGCCCGGTCAGCCGAGGTGGATGCCGCGCAGGCGGCCGACCTCGCGCATCCGGCGCTCGGCCAGGCGGTCGGCGGCGGTCGCGGTGGTGACGCCGTCGGCCTTGGCGAGCTCGAAGACCTTGCGCGTGGTGTCGAAGATGCCGGTCGCGCGCTGCTTGGCGCGCTCGAAGGAGAAGCCCTCGAGCTCGTCGGCGACCTGGATCACGCCGCCGGAGTTCACGCAGTAGTCGGGGGCGTAAAGGATGCCGCGCTCGTCGACCTGCTTCTCGATGCCCGGGTGGGCGAGCTGGTTGTTGGCCGCGCCGCAGATGATCTTCGCGGTGAGCACCTCGAGGACCTCGTCGTTGATCGCACCGCCCATCGCGCACGGGGCGTAGACGTCGAGCTCGCTCGCGACCAGCTCGTCGGTGGAGGCGACGGCCTGCACCTGCGGGAACTCGGCGCGGATGGCCTCGACGGAGGGGGCGTACACGTCGGTGACGACGACGGTCGCGCCGTCCTCGATGAGGTGGCGCACGAGGTGGCGGCCGACCTTGCCGACACCGGCGATGCCGACGGTGCGGCCGGCGAGGGTGGGCTCGCCCCAGACCTGCTCGGCCGCGGCGCGCATGCCCTGGAAGGTGCCGAAGGCCGTCAGCACCGAGCTGTCGCCGGCGCCGCCGTGGGCGACGGTGCGGCCGGTGACGAAGTCGCACTCGCGGGCGATGTGGTCCATGTCCTCCGAGAAGGTGCCCACGTCGCACGCGGTGAAGTAGCGGCCGTTGAGCGACTGCACGAAGCGGCCGTAGGCACGCAGCAGCGCCTCGGTCTTCAGCTCGGCCGGGTCGCCGATGATGACGGCCTTGCCGCCGCCGAGGTCGAGGCCGGCGAGCGCGTTCTTGTAGGACATGCCGCGCGAGAGGTTGAGCACGTCGACGATCGCGTCGTCGGTGCTGGCGTAGGGGTAGAACCGCGTCCCGCCGAGGGCCGGGCCCAGTGCCGTGGAGTGGATGCCGATGATGGCCCTGAGACCGGTCGACTGGTCGTTGCAGAAGACGACCTGCTCGTGCTCGCTCCCGAGCTCGAAGACGTCGACTCCGGAACTGCGTGCTCCTGACATGCTTGGATCCTTTTCTGGTGGGTGCGGCCGCGGGGTGTGCGGGCCTGTTCAGCGCGGTCGAGGGGTGGTGACCGCCATCACCCTCAGGGTAGCCCTGAGCGGTCACCGCGACCGCATCACCACGAGGTCCCCGTGGGTGCCGTAGCCGAGCAGCCTGCCGCCGGCCGGACGGCCGTTGAACGCGGCCATCAGCCAGGTCCCGTCGACCTGCGCGAGGGACGGCCACGGGAGGTTGGTGGGGTACGGCGCGTCGAGCACGCCGCGGTCCGCCATCGCCAGGTCGAAGGCGGGGAAGCGTGCCCGCGTGCCCCGAGGTCCGTCGCGCCCGTCGCTGGCCAGCACGACGACCTCGCCGTCGACCTCGAGCAGCGTCGTGCCCTCGGTGGCGGTGCGGTCCGTGGCCGCGCCGAGCAGCCGCAGCTCGTCGAGGGACGGGCCGCCGGCCACCGCCGGGTGGAAGTCGAAGAACTTCCGCGCGCTGACGAAGCCGACCAGCCACTCGCCGCCCCGGCGGACCAGATGCGGGTCCCACGTCGCGATCGAGGCGAGCCCGTCGGTGGGCATCGGCAGCTCGCGCGTGTCGAGGACGTGGCGGCCGTGGAGCAGGTCGGCGTCCGACTCGGCGAGGGTCACCCGCAACCCCGCTTCGGTACGACGACCAGCGCGCGTGCGCGGCCGCTCGAAGTCTCCCCACGTGCTGGTCGCCACGAGCCAGCGGCCGTCGGACCTCAGCAGGTGGGTGGCGTGGTCGCCGAAGACCCCCGGTCGGTCCGGTCGCCGGAAGAACAGGTCGGCGGTGTGGGCGACCTCGAGGGCGTCGGGGTCGAAGCGCCACACGCTGGTGTGGGCGGTGTCGAAGAAGCCCGGCCCGGCGGAGGTGGCGGTGAGCCAGAGGGCGCCGTCGTCGCGCAGCGGAGTGCCGTCCTCCCGCGTCACGAAGCGGACGTCGCGCAGCCCGAGCTGGCCGAAGCCGCCGGCGGTGCCGCCGCTGGGAGGGAGCTCGACCTCCAGACCGGCCAGTGCTGCTTCGTCGCGGGTGTCGAGCACCTCCCGCAGGTCGTGCCGCGCCCGGGCGACCCACCGCCCGCCCTCCTGGCTCCACGCCGTGACGTGCGTGCCGGTGAGGCTCACCCCGAGCCCGCTCGGTGACTCCGCGCGGTGGAAGCGCCGGCTGCGGAGCGTCCCGCTGCCGGTGACCTCCAGCGAGACCGAGCCGTCGTCGAGCGTTGCCGCCAGCCGCTGGTCGCCGAGGTGCAGCGCGACGGGCCCGTCGAGGCCGGCGGTCGCGGCGACGTAGGGCGCGACCGCGGGCAACGGGCTCCGCCCGCCCGACGTCGTACTGACCTGGACGAACCCGGGAGCGACGAGGTCGACCGGGCGGAGGCGACGCACGACCTCGAGGCGGGGGAGCACCGGGCCATTGTGGCGGCAGGACACCGCAGGGCCCCGATCGGGACGCGATCGGGGCCCTGCGGCGTGTGTGGTGGCCAGGGGCGGGGTCGAACCGCCGACCTACCGATTTTCAGTCGGTCGCTCGTACCAACTGAGCTACCTGGCCAACGCGGAGGAGACTACCGCAGGCTCGACGGGTGCGGAGAATCGGCCGCCCTCACGGGACGTACGGCGCCTTCGCCGGGAGCTCGAGCCAGAAGGACGAGCCGACACCGGGCGTCGAGGTGCCCTGGACGGCCCCGCCGTCACGCTCGGCGATCGTGCGGGAGATCGACAGGCCGAGCCCGCTGCCCTTGGACGCCTTGTCGGCGAAGCGGACGAAGGGCTCGAAGACCCGCTGCATCTGTTCGGACGTCAGGCCGAGCCCGTCGTCGCGGACGATGATCCGCACCATCTCCTGCCCGCTCTCGCCGCGCAGCGACACCGCGGAGAGGTGCACCGACCCGCCCTCGGGCCGGTGGTAGGCGATGGCGTTGCCGACGAGGTTGGTCAGCACCTGTCGGACGGCGGAGGGGTGGGCCCACGCCGTGACGGACGGGTCGATGTCGACCTCCATGGTCACGCCGGCACTGCGCGAGGGCGCCCGGTGCCAGTGGACGACGTCGGCGACGGCGTCGGCGACCACCACGTCCTGGCGCTGGTCGTCGTCGGTGAACGTGCGTCCGGCCCCGAGGAGGCTGTCGACCACCGAGACCAGCTGCTCGCAGGCCCGCAGGATCACCGGGCCGTCCTGGAGCAGGCCTGCGGAGACGGGGTCCTGCGGGTTGCTGCTGGCGTCGTCCATCAGCACCTCGGTGTAGCCCATGATCGCGGCGAGCGGGGTGCGCAGCTCGTGGCCGACGGCGCCGAAGAAGTGCTGGTAGGACAGCTGGGCCTCGTTGCTGGTCTCGATCGCCTCGGCGAGAGCGCGACGGGAGTGCTCCTGCGTGAGCCGGGAGGTGATCGCGGCGTTGAGCAGGCGGAAGCTGCCGATCAGCTCCTCGGGCCACTGCCCGGCCCTCTCGCTCCCCGCGGACAGGCTGCCGAACATCGCGCCCCGCGCGCCGTAGACCGAGCCCACCAGACTGCGGACGCCGACGCGGTTCAGCTCCTCGCGGTCCTGGTCCGCCTCCTCCGGCAACAGCTCGCGGTCGACGAGGATCGCGAGCCCCGAGCGTGCGATCCGGGAGATCCACGGCATGGTCAGTGCGTGCTCGGGTCCGGCCCCGGTCGGGGGCAGGATGGAGGCGCTGGCACCGGGGTTGGCCCATTCGCGGACCCACGCGCGGCCGCCCAGCCGGGTCCACCCGGCCTCGTCCTCGGGCGCGAAGCTGGTCAGCGCCGTGGCCACCACCTCGACCCGGTCGCTGGACAGCAGCAGCTCGGCCGCCCGGGCGATGGCGTGGTCGATGCTGAGGTCTCCGTCGAGGATCTCGCGCGCCAGGGTCGCGGCCTCGCTGGACACGGGCTCGCACCCGGAGGTGCGCTGGAGGGAGACGTGGTCGTTCACCGTGTCGTCCCTCCCTGCGCGTTGAGCCTGAACCTGCACGGTAGCGGTGCCAAGCCCCTGCTCTGGTCGAATTTCACCTCCTGGGTCAACCTCACACGGTGGGCGACCGCCCACTCGGCCAGGTGGACGAGGACGGCCATCCCGAGGTTGCGCCCGGGGCAGGCGTGGGGTCCGGCGCCGAAGGGCAACCAGGCGCCCGGGCGGCGGGCGTCGTCGCGCCAGCGAGAGGGATCGAAGTCGCCGAGCTCGTCGGGGTCGCCCGGCACCAGCTCGGGCAGCCTCCCGAGCAGCAGGGGGCTCACCAGGACGACGGAGCCGGACGGGACGAGCCGACCGTCGAGCTCGACGTCGGTCGTCGTCAGGCGTGCGGTGATCCACGTCGGCGGGGTGAGCCGCAGCGTCTCCCACACGGCGTGGATGGGGTCGACATCGTGGGTCGGCTGGTCGCCGAGCCAGGCCAGCAGCCAGGAGCCGGCGGCGATCGGGACCTGGATCCCCGCGGCGAGCATCGTGGCCGCCTGCTGGGGCGTGCCGGGGAGGCCGTCGACGTGCTCGAGGATCGCCTCGAGACGCAGCCGTGCGTCCCGCTCGACCCGGCGGACGCGGCTCCAGCGGTGCGGCGCCCGCGCTGCGGCGATCACCGGCGCCAGGGCGTCGATCCACGCCAGGACGGCGTCGCCGACGGCCTCGCGCTGGTCCGTGCTCGCGTCGTCGAGGAGCGCGTCGCAGGTCGCGCGGGCCACCGGGCGTCGCAGCAGCTCCATGGCGTCGTACGCCTCGCGGGGGGTGTCGCGGTCGTGCGCCGCAAGGGCCTCGGGCCAGAGCTCGGCGAAGGTGGCGACGCCGCGAGCCACCTGGACAGGGGTCAGCGGGTCGAAGACGAGGTGGCCCGACCGCGTGTCGCCACGGCTGCCGGAGAGGTCACCGCCGCGGCTGACGTTGCCCGGGAAGTCGAAGTGGTCGACATCGGTGAGGACCTGCTTGGCCAGCGCGGGCGTCGTGGCGAGCCAGGGCCCGCGCGGGCCGAGGGCGACCACGCCGGTGCGTGGTGCCGAGAGAACAGCGCCGAGCCGGCCGCCGGCCGACTCGGCGCTGTCCATGTGCATCACTGGTGAAGCATCACTTCTCGGGTGTCACGAGTCCGTTCAGCGGCGGGGGGGAGCCGGACGCCACGCGTACATCGCCTGCATCTGGTTGGCGGCACGCTTGGACTCGATGTGGGTGCGGATGCGCTTCATCATGGTGTTTTCTCCAGGGTTGGGGTTGGTGCACGTCAGGGAGACGTGCGTGTTGGTGTTTCCACCGGAGGTCCGACCCGGAATTGCATTCAGGGACGAGTCAGGACCCCACATCCTTAAGTGTCTCCTCAATCAGATCAGTCAGCTGCTGGATGCGCAGCGGCTTCTGCATCACAGTTTCGACACCGAGCTCCTGGAGGACTGCCCGGTGCTCGCCTGCCCACGCGCTGATCACGACCACCTTGGTGGTCGGAGCAACGTCTGCATGCTCCCTCATCCACCGCACCACGTCGACGCCGTTCATGCGCGGCATGGTGAGGTCGAGGAGCATCACGTCGAAGGACTCCCGCTGGAGGACGTCGACCGCGTCCTGGCCGTCCACCGCGGTGGAGGCGGAGTGTCCGGCGCGCTCGACGAGGCGACAGAAGACGTCGCGGATGTCCTCGTTGTCGTCGACGACGAGGAAGCGCAACTGCCGAGACGCGGTGCCCACGGGGCAAGGCTAGTGACTCTCGGGCTACGGCGAGAGCCCATCTGGACAAGTGACCAAATTTTCCGGGTGTCGCCCACCCCTCCGGGTCCTGTCCGGGTCGGGTCCGGGTTGGGAGGGCGGCCCGTGCTGGCCCTATGCTGTACGACGCTCGCCCGGGCGTGTCCCGGGTCGAGCTGGCCCCCATCGTCTAGCGGCCCAGGACCCCGCCCTTTCACGGCGGTAGCGCCGGTTCGAATCCGGTTGGGGGTGCGATCCGGCACCGAGGTGGCCGCCGATTTGGTGGACTCCGACGAGCATGGGTTACAGTTCCACCCGCTTCGCAGAAGCACCTGGCCCCGTAGCGCAGTTGGTTAGCGCGCCGCCCTGTCACGGCGGAGGCCGCGGGTTCGAGTCCCGTCGGGGTCGCCATTGCATGCAGAGATCAGGGAGAGCCGCCAGGCTCTCCCTGATCTGTATTTCCGCCCATGGTGCACGGCTCTGCCTGCCGGTTCACCGGCCTGCCTAGGCTGGCCGCATGCCGATCGACCTCGACCCCGACGCCTTCGACGCGATGGTGGGCCGGGCGCTCGACGACCTGCCCGACGACCTCGCCCGGCTGGTGGACAACGTGGTCGTCCTCGTCGAGCCCGAGGCACCGGCCGACGACCCCGACCTGCTCGGGCTCTACGACGGCCTCGCGCTCACCGAGCGCCCGGCCAACCACGCCGGCGAGCTGCCCGACCGGATCCTGCTCTTCCGCGGGCCGCTGCTCGACATGGCCGACACGGTGGAGGACCTCGAGGAGGAGGTCCGGATCACCGTGGTGCACGAGCTGGCCCACCACTTCGGGCTCGACGACGCCCGCCTCCACGAGCTCGGCTGGGGCTAGGCGACCGGTCTAGAGCGACGACCCGAGCACCCACCCGAGCGCGCAGCCGCCCACCGCCAGCAGGGTGGTCGCGACGACGTAGGCCGCCGCGGCGCGTGCCGGCCGGTCGACGGCCTGCACCGCGAACGAGGAGAACGTCGTGAACGCCCCGCAGAAGCCGGTGCCGAGCAGCGCCCACCCCTGGTCGCCCAGCGACAGCGCGGCGAACAGCCCGAAGAGCCCCGCCCCGACGGCGTTGACGAGCAACGTCCCGGTCGGCCAGCGGTCGTCGAGCAGGTGGGCCACGGCGTAGCGCAGCGGCGCGCCCACCGCGGCACCGAGCACGACGAGCAGGGCGTTCATCGGGGTCCCCGCGGCGTTGTCCGGGGGAGCGGAGCGGAGGAGGAGAACGTCGTGGGGTGGTTCATCCCAACGCTGCTTCCGGCTCGGGGCGGTGGGAGATGCGCCGGCCCGCGGCCGCGGCACCGAGGCCGGCGGCGAGGGTGAGGGCGAGGTAGGCGCCGGCCACCGCGACGTGGCCGTCGCCCGCGAGCTCGCGGACCTGGCCGGCCCACGCCGACACCGTGGTGAAGCCGCCGAGGGCGCCCGGTCCCAGGGCGGTCGCCACGCGCCGCGAACGTCGTACGACGTCGAGGGCGGGCAGCACGCCGAGCACGAACGCGCCGACCACGTTGATCGCCAGCGTCGGCCAGGGGAACAGCCCGTGGGGCGACGCCGAGTCGACGGCGTACCGCAGCAGGGCTCCCGCGGCACCTCCCGCGGCGACGAGGAGCAGGTCGGTGCCGCGCAGGCGGGGGGCGCTCACCCGACCTGGCTGGTGCGGGTGCCCTCGGGCGGGGGACCGGCCCACGGAGTCGCCTCCGCGCCGCCGAGCTGGTGGACGAGCTCGGCGAGGAGCCAGTTCTGCAGGTCGCGCTGTCGCGGGGTGCGGGCCATCGAGAGCAGGCGCTCCGCGCGGCAGAAGGCGTCGGCCACGTCGAACATCTCGCTCATCGTGGTGAAGATCGGGGCGGCCTCGCGGACCATGGCGAAGCTCAGGTCAACGCGGGGCTGGCCCTTGCGCTCCGCGACCTGCACCTGGTCGCGGTAGGAGTCGGGGAACTGGCGCTCGAAGTTGGCGAACATCGCGGTCAGGTCGCCGGCGAGCGGATAGTCCGACTGGTGGGAGAGCGAGAGCAGCCGGAGCTCGCGCCGCAGCTCGTTGTATTGCTGGGCGAGCGAGGTGTAGAGCGGCACGTCCATGCCGAGCAGCCGGACCTCGACGGCCGCCTCGCTCGTGGGCTCGGCTCCCGGCTCGTCGTGGTGGTCGATGACCCACTCCGCAGAGGCGGCGTCGCTCATCTGCGGCGCCGGCTCGAACCAGACGATCTTGCCGTCGTTCTCGATGGTCGCGCCCCAGGCGAGGGCGCACTGGGCGACCATCGCGAGGCCGCGCCCGAACGTGAGCAGCAGGTCGAGGTCGTCGTGCGGCACCGGCGCGGGCGGGACCGGCGGGCTGGTGGACCCGTCCTCCACCTCGATCCGCGGGTGGCTGGCGGTGCCGCGCACGCGGACCTTGAAGGGGGCGTCGGCGTGGATGATCGCGTTGGCCACGAGCTCGGAGACCCCCAGCTCGGCGCACTCGACGAGGTCGTCGCGCTCGAGCCGCCGGCAGATGTCGCCCACCCAGCGCCGGGCATCGGCCGCGGCGCGCGGCGACGATGCCAGGGTCAGCTCGGAAGTCAGCGGCACTGGGACTCTTTTCGAGGATGTGGATAGTCCAGCGGGACGTCACTACCCAGTCCGGGCTTGGCCCAAACCTTGTTGAGACTCTAACTTCTCAGGAGGCCCGCTGACCCGTGTGAGCAACCAGACGCGTACGGCGTTTCGCGTGCCCGGTTGCACAAGAGGACAATGGGTACCCAAGACCGCACCTACGACCCTAGGAGCTTTCATGACCGCGACGCAGGCGACCCGCCACAAGGTGGTCGTGATCGGTTCCGGGTTCGGTGGCCTCTTCGGCACCAAGGCGCTGCGGCGCGCCGACGTGGACGTCACGGTGATCGCGAAGACGACCCACCACCTCTTCCAGCCCCTGCTCTACCAGGTCGCGACGGGCATCCTGTCCGAGGGCGAGATCGCGCCCCCGACCCGCGAGGTGCTCAGCGGCCAGGACAACGCCAAGGTCATCCTCGGCGAGGTCACCGCGATCGACCTCACGGCCAAGACGGTCACCTCGCGCGTGCTCGGCCGCGACACCGTGACGTCGTACGACTCCCTGCTGGTCGCCGCAGGTGCCAGCCAGTCGTACTTCGGCAACGACCACTTCGCCGAGTTCGCGCCCGGCATGAAGAGCATCGACGACGCCCTCGAGCTGCGCGGGCGCATCTTCGGCGCCTTCGAGATGGCCGAGCTCGGCGCCACCCGCGGCGACGACGTCGACCACCTGCTCACCTTCGTCGTGGTCGGCGCCGGCCCGACGGGCGTGGAGATGGCCGGCCAGATCGCCGAGCTCGCGCACAACACGCTGCGCAAGGACTTCCGCGCGATCAACACCCGCCACGCCCGCGTCGTGCTTGTGGACGCCGCCCCGCAGGTGCTCCCGCCCTTCGGCGCCAAGCTCGGCGAGAAGGCCCAGGGCGAGCTGGAGAAGCTCGGGGTCGAGGTCATGCTCGGCGGCATGGTCACCGAGGTCGACGAGCGCGGCCTCGAGATCAAGTTCAAGGACGGCCGCGTCGAGCGGATCAACTCCGTCGCCAAGATCTGGGCCGCCGGCGTGCAGGCCAACCCGCTCGGCAAGACGCTCTCGGAGCAGACCGGCGCCCCGCTCGACCGCGCGGGTCGCATCGCGGTGAACCCCGACCTCACGCTGCCGGGCCACCCCGAGGTCTTCGTGGTCGGCGACATGATCGCTCTCGACAACCTCCCCGGTGTCGCGCAGGTCGCGATCCAGGGCGCCAAGTACGCCGCGAAGGAGATCAAGAACCGGGTCGAGGGCAAGGCGCCCCAGGAGCCGTTCAAGTACTTCGACAAGGGCTCGATGGCGATCATCAGCCGCTTCCGCGCGGTCGCGATGGTCGGCAAGCTCCGCCTCAGCGGCATCGTCGCCTGGCTGATGTGGCTCGGCGTCCACCTCGTCTACCTCACCGGCTTCAAGAACCAGGTCTCCGCGCTGATGCGCTGGGCGATCACGTTCATCAGCAACAACCGCTCCGAGCGCACCACGACGGAGCAGCAGATCTTCGCCCGCGCCGCGCTCGCCCGCCTCCGCGGCGGCGCCGCCGACCTGGTCTCCGACCCGGGCATCTACGACGCCACCCGCGCGATGGTCGAGGAGACCCGCCGCCAGGAGCTCGAGGCCGCCGCCGCCCGCGAGGCCGAGCTCACCGACTCCGGCGCGCGAGGCGTGCCCGAGCGCTGAGTCGCGGTAGGCCTCCAGGGACTCGAACCCTGAACGAACAGATTAAAAGTCTGCTGCTCTGCCAATTGAGCTAGAGGCCCGCGCCGCGGGAGGTCCCGCGGCTGGGGTGATCATCTCAGAGCCGGCTCAGGCCTTGACGGCGAGCACCGGGCGCGGGGCGTCGAGAAGGATCTGCTGCTCGGTGCTGCCGAGGATCAGCTTGCCGACCTGGGTGCGGTGCCGGATGCCGAGCACCAGCAGGTCGACGTCGGGCTGGTCGGCCGCGGCGAGGAACTGGTCGACCGGAGAGCCGTCGGCGGCAGCCTGGATGGTCCGCACCGTGACACCGGAGCCCGTGGCGGCACCGGAGGCGAGGGCCTCGACGGTCTCGGCCTCGGCCGCGTCGACCGGCAGGTTGTGCACGATCAGGTCGGTCGCGTGGAAGGCCGCCTGCACGGCACCGGCCCGGATGGCCTCCGCGCCCTCGGGCGTGGGCTTGTAGAAGACGAGGACGCTCACGGGCTCTCCTTGGTCAGGTCGGGACACGAACGTAGCGGACCGCCCCGCGGCATAGCGTGGCCCCCGTGACCCACAGTGACACCGCCCACACCCTGGTCGAGATCTGCCTCGAGGACGTCGGGGGAGCGGCGGTCGCCGCGACCGGCGGCGCCGACGGCCTGGAGGTGTGTGCCGGACTCGTCGACGGCGGCACGACGCCGACGCTCGGTTTCGTCCGCCACTGCGCCGAGGCGGCGCCGGGCCTGGAGATCCGGGTGCTGGTGCGGTCCCGGGCCGGCGACTTCGTCCACGCCGCGCAGGACATCGACGTGATGGTCGCCGACATCGAGGCCACCCGCGCGGGCGTGCCGGCGGGCACGCGGCTCGGGTTCGTGGTCGGCACGCTCGAGGCCGACGGCGCCATCGACGCCGCTGCCGTACGACGCCTCGTGGACGCGTGCGGCGACGCACCGGTCACCTTCCACAAGGCCTTCGACTCCGTGCCCGACAAGCCGTCGGGGCTGGCGCTGCTGCGCGACCTCGGCGTCACGCGCGTGCTCACCTCCGGTGGCCCCGGTCCGGCGCTCGACCGCCTCCCGGAGCTGGCCGACCTGGTGCGACGCGGGGGCGACGACGTACGGATCGCGGTGGGTGGTGGCGTGCGTCCCGCCAACGTCGCGCAGGTCGTCGCCGCGACCGGCGCCCGCGAGGTGCACCTGCGCGCGCAGGCGCCGATCGCCTCGGCCGGGGTCTCGGCGGGCTACGACGAGGGCAGCCGGATGGTGACGAGCGCCGCGGTGGTCGCGGAGGTCATGGCCGCGCTGGGGCGTTGACGGCTCAGGCCGTGTCGCCGGGGAAGAGCACGGCGCCTGCGACCGGGTCGACCGACGACACGTCGTCCAGCGGGAACATCGGCCGCTGGATCCGCCGGTGGCCGAGCCGGGCGAGGTGCTGGTCCACGCCGCCGGGTGTGAGCGCGAGCATCCAGTCGGCGGCCATGTCGAAGAGCTCGGGCTCGAGGTAGCCGATCTTCACCACCACGATGTCGGCGCTGCGGGGGTCGAGGCCGAGCCGCGTGAAGTCGGACTCCAGGTGGTAGGGCCGGCGACGCCGGGTCAGCACCACGTCGACGTACGGCGTGCGGACGACGACCTCGAGGTTGTCGTCGCCCGGGACCACCGCGACCACCCGGCCGGAGACCTCGACGGGCGGCGCGGGCCGGTCGTCGACGCGCGCGCCGAGGGTGAGGTGCACGTCGGCGCCGACCCCGGCCTCCTGGGCGGCCAGGGCGCCGGCGGCGTCCGGGATCGAGGCGTAGATCGCCCGCTTGCCGCTCGCCGCCAGCGCCTGGCTCGCCAGCAGCTCGGCCAGCGTCCACGTCACGTCGCCGGCACCGCCGGCGGTCGGGTTGTCGCCGGAGTCGGAGATGAAGTACGGCGTGACCGGGGACGCGAGGGCGGCGGCGAGCACCTCGTCGAGCGACCCGGTCGGCGCGACGAACCCGAACTCCTCACGGCGCTCCCAGAGCTCACCGGCCAGGTCCACCGCCGAGGACAGCGCCAGCTCGGCGTCGTCGCCGACGGCCATCACGACCGCGCAGTTGCGCGGCTCGTCGGCCCACGGGTAGCCGATCCAGATGCCCGCGTCGAGGATGCCCTCGAGCGCCTCGATCTCGGGCACGCGGGCGTACAGGCTCGTCGCGGGCTCCTGGCGCGTGCTCGTCATCTCGCCCGGCAGCAGGATCGGCACCGGCACCCACGCCTTGGCCGGTCGGCGGCTCCCGACCGGGAGGGCCAGGCGGTCGAGGAGGTTGCGGGCCGCGCGCTCCTTGGTCTCCTGCCAGTCCACGTGCGGCGCGGTGCGGTAGGTCGTCAGCAGGTCGACCGTCTCGGCGAGCGTGCGCGAGACGTTGCCGTGCAGGTCCATCCCGCTGCTGATCAGGCAGTCGGGGCCGACCACGGCCCGCACGGCCAGGGCGAGGTCGCCCTCCATGTCGTCGAGACCGACGACGCTGGCGGCACCGTGGATGTCGAGCACCAGGCCGTCGAGCGGCGCCTCGGCCACGGCGGCGGTGAGGCCGGCCAGGATCTCCGCCTTCAGCGAGGCGTAGTCGTCGGCGGGGATCGCGCCACCGGCGATGTTGCGTGCCTGCAGCACACCGATCCACTCGGCCCGGTCGGCGAGCGTCCCGCCGTCGCGCCAGAAGTCCCAGGCGTCGAGCACCTCGCGACCCCGACGCGGCGCCAGCATCGCGGCCGTGGTGAGGGCGGGGGAGAAGGTGGAGGCCTCCAGGCTGATGCCGCAGACGGCCACGCGCGGGGGTGCGGCGAGGGTCACCCGGCCATGCTGTCAGGCCGTGTGAGGCGCCCCCGCGAGACCCCTCGGCGGGCCCGTTGGTCTGGTGTTCACCAGCACGTGGTGCACGACCGGTGACGTACGGCGATTTGTTGGTAGGGTTTGTCGTGCAACAGGTGCAAGTTCCAGCAGGTCGACGCCCGCGGAGTTTGTGATCCAACGGCGTTTGTTCTTCGGGCCCTGCCAGCTCGTGAGTCGCAAGCGGCGTGTCACCGCATCTGGTGCGGGTCGCTGAAGTGGCGACTCCCGCCCCGACAAAGGAGTAACGAGCATCATGGCTCAGGGCACCGTTAAGTGGTTCAACGCCGAGAAGGGTTTCGGCTTCATCGCGCAGGAGGACGGCGGCGACGACGTCTTCGTGCACTACTCGGCCATCCAGACCAACGGCTACAAGTCGCTGGACGAGAACCAGAAGGTCGAGTTCGACGTCACCCAGGGTCCGAAGGGCCCGCAGGCGGAGAACGTCCGTCCGCTCTGATCGGCTGACGCTGGACCTGTTCCAGACTTGATCCAAGCTCCGGCCTCTCCCCTATAAAGGGGAGGGGCCGGAGTGGGTTTCGGGGGAGACTAGTGACACGAAAGGGTCATTTGCCGGACGGCGCCTGTCGTGGACACTGGACCCCAACACGTACAGTCGACAGTGGGCTCGCGTCCACAGAATGAGGGAGGGTGACGTGCACGACCAGTTCGACGTGACCCTCGAGGACGGCGACCTCCTCGGCGAGGTGGAGCTCACCACCACGCTGATCATCGCCGCGAGCGAGTCCGACGAGCACCTCTCGCAGGAGGAGATCGACCGGCTGCTCGGCGTCACGCCGCGCAAGCCCTCGGAGGACTGAGCCGAGGACTGAGCCCGACCTCTCAGCAGGTCGCGAACAGCACCGGTCCACTCGTCAGGTCCGAGAGCACGTACTCGCCCTCCGCCGGGCGCAGGTCGAGCGTGATCACGCGCCCGTCCGAGCCCGCCTCCGTGACCGTGAACCGGTCGGTGAAGTCCCCGCCCTGGCCGGGCGCCGGACCGGCGGCCAGCTGGGCACGCGCGTCGGCGTCGCCGGGCGCGTCGTCGGCGTCCTCGACCTGGAGGAGCGCCCGCACGTCGCCGTCGGGCTCGATCCCCATCGCGAAGCCGGTCAGGGGGTGTACGTCGCCCGCTGCCGCGACGAGCTGGTCGGCCTCGGCCTGAGCATCGTCGTCGGCCAGCGACATCGCGAGCTTCTCGCACGCGTAGTCGCCGTCGTACACCGCCGCGGCGATCGGCGTCTCCAGCGACCCGGCCAGGTCGGCCAGGTCGCCGGCTGCGTCGGCGTCGCCGTGCACGACCTCCAGCACCTGCTCGAGGTAGGGCGCCTGGTCGGAGGCGAGCACGATGCCCTCGTCGTGCAGCAGGGCGAAGTGCTGGAGCTCCGGGGTGAGCAACGAGCCGGCGCCCGACAGCACGTCGGGGCCACCCACCCAGACCCCGTCCTCCTCGTCAGGCTCCTTCCAGCCCTTCTCAGCCAGCCGCTCCGCGAGGTCGTCGAGGTCGGCCTTGTCGCCGACCTTCATCACGTCGACCGCGCCGTCGCCCGACTGGGCCAGCAGCTCCCAGTCGATGGTCGCCGGCGAGAAGCCGAGCTGCTCCTGCATCACCCCGGCCGACGTCGCCAACGCCGACATCGAGGACAGGTCGCGGGAGAAGGCATCGGACAGGAACGCGTCGACCGCCCGGGCGTCGGAGGAGGCGCCGACGTCGGTCCCCAGCTCGGTGCGTACGGCCTCCCAGTCGGTCCACGACGCCCGGCTCGTGGCCGCCGGGACGAGGTCGAGCGCCCGCTGGAGCGGCGTACCGCGGTCCACCATCCGGAAGGCGACGAGGCCCGCGACGAGCACCAGAAGGACGCCCACGAGGGCGAGGACGGCACGGCGTTGCACGGACGGGCTCCTCGTGGATCGGGATGTGGTGTGACACTACTTCCATGGAGCCCCGCGACGTGCGCGCTGCAGGCGCCGTGGTGACGCGCAAGGGCGGTGAGGTCCTGCTGGTCCACCGGCCCAAGTACGACGACTGGTCCTTCCCCAAGGGCAAGCTCGATCCGGGCGAGCACGTCGTCACGGCGGCCGTCCGCGAGGTCGCGGAGGAGACCGGTCTCGACGTCCGGCTCGGGCCGGCGCTGTCGTCCCAGCGCTACCGGATGTCCAACGGTCGGTTCAAGACGGTGGACTACTGGACCGCCCGGGTGATCGGCAGCGACGACGTCGGCCGCTACAAGCCCAACGACGAGATCGACTCCGTGCAGTGGGTGCCGTGGGAGGCCGCGATGCGCCGGCTCACCTACCCCCACGACCGCGAGACGCTCGCCGAGGCCAAGCCACTGCGGCGCAAGACGCGTGCGCTGGTCGTGCTGCGCCACGGCAAGGCGCGCTCGCGCGGCGGCTGGAAGAAGGACGACCGGCTCCGCCCGCTCGTCCAGCTCGGCGAGCTGCAGTCCGAGCGCCTCGTCCCGCTCCTCGCCGCGTTCGACGTGACCTCCGCCCACACCTCCTCCAGCACCCGCTGCGTGCAGACCGTGACGCCGTACGTCGACACGACCGGCTGGCCGGTCAAGAAGTACGACGAGCTGAGCGAGGAGGACGCGTCCGTCGAGGGGGTCGTGTCCCTGGTCGACGCGCTCCTCGACAGCGGCGAGAGCACGGTGCTGTGCACCCACCGCCCGGTGCTCCCCACGGTCGTGGACGCGCTGCGGCTGCCCGAGACGAAGCTCGAGCCCGGCGGCATGCTCGTGGCGCACCACCGCAAGGGTCGCGTGGTCGCGACCGAGGTGCTGCAGCCCTGAGCTTGTAGGACGTCGGCGGCCCTTGCGTCAAGGGTCGCCGGACGAGTTCATGTGATCGCCGTCTCACGCACGGGTGTGCGACGCCATCCGGCCCGGTCGAGTTCATCGCCCGTTCACCGACGACGACGTGCTCGTTCTCCTGCCGTGCCTACCGTCCCTCACTGTCAGCACACATCAGACTTTCAGGAGCACTCGAAGTGAACCGCACTTCTTTCCGCAAGCTGCTTGCCCCGAGCGTGGCAGTGCTTGCCCTCTCGATCTCCCTCACCGCCTGCGGTGCCGGCAACGAGAGCAGCGCCGACACGGGCAGCGACAGCTCGAGCGAGACCTCCGGCGGCCTGTCCGGTGACCTCAACGGCGCCGGTGCCTCCTCGCAGGAGAAGGCACAGGGCGCCTGGGCCACCGGCTTCCAGGGCATGAACGACGGCAACGTGACCGTCAACTACGACCCCGTCGGCTCCGGCGACGGTCGCACCAACTTCATCGAGGGCGGCACCAGCTTCGCCGGCTCCGACTCCTACCTCACCGACGACGAGGGCGAGCTGAGCGGCGCCAAGGAGCGCTGCGCCGGCCAGGACCCGATCGAGGTCCCCGCCTACGTCTCCCCGATCGCCGTGGCGTTCAACGTCGAGGGTGTCGACGCGCTCAACCTCGACGCCGACACGATCGCGATGATCTTCGACAACAAGATCACCAACTGGAACGACAAGGCGATCGCCGACCAGAACCCCGACGCCACCCTGCCGGACCTGGCCATCACGCCCGTCCACCGCTCGGACGACTCGGGCACCACGAAGAACTTCACCGACTACCTCGGCAAGGCCAGCACGTCCTGGTCCTACGAGGCCGAGGACGCCTTCCCGGTCAAGGGTGGCGAGGCCGCTGAGGGCACCTCCGGTGTCGTCGCCGCGATCTCCGGCGGCAAGGGCACCATCGGCTACGCCGACGAGAGCCAGGTCGGCGACCTGTCCGTCGTCTCGGTCAAGGTCGGCGAGGAGTACGTCGCACCGTCCGCCGAGGGTGCCGCCAAGGTCGTCGAGACCTCGCCGGCCGCCGAGGGCCGCGCCGACGTCGACATGGCCGTCGACATCGACCGCACCACCACCGAGTCGGGCGCCTACCCGGTCGTCCTGCTCAGCTACCTGATCGCCTGCCAGACCTACGAGGACCAGGCCGAGGCCGACCTCGTCAAGGGCTACCTGTCCTACATCGTCTCCGACGAGGGCCAGCAGGCGGCGTCGCAGGAGGCCGGCTCCGCGCCGCTCTCCAGCTCGGTCGCCGAGAAGGCGCAGAGCATCGTCGACGCGATCACCGCGGGCTGATCCACCGGTCGGGGGCACCGTCCCACGACCACCCACGCTGCGTGCGGCGGGCCGGGAATCCCGACCCGCCGCACGGGCGCATGAAACGACTGAGTGAGGTAGCACGTGGCAACCATCGCCGCTGATCAGAAGACGGGCCCGGCGAGGCTGGGCGACCGGGTGTTCTCCGGCACCGCCCTGGCTGCTGGGATCGCGATCCTGCTCGCCCTGGCCGGGGTCTTCATCTTCCTGGCGATCGAGGGCGTCCCCGGCCTGGCCAAGCCGGCCGAGTTCTACGGCGACGCGACGAACTTCGCGGGCTACGTCGCCCCGCTGCTGTTCGGCACGGTGCTGGCCGCTGTCATCGCCCTGGTCGTCGCCGTGCCGCTGGCCTGGGGCATCGCGCTGGTGGTGAGCCACTACGCGCCGAAGTCGATCGCCACGCCGATCGCCTACGTCATCGACCTGCTCGCCGCGGTGCCCTCGGTCGTGTTCGGCCTCTGGGGCATCTCGGTGCTGGCGCGCCAGCTGCAGCCGGCCTATGTCTGGCTCGACGGCAACATGGGCTGGCTGCCGTTCTTCGCCGGTCCGGCCTCGGGCACCGGTCGCACGATCCTCACCGCCGGCCTGGTGCTGGCGATCATGATCCTGCCGATCATCACCGCGATCTCGCGCGAGGTCTTCTCGCAGACCCCGCGCCTGCACGAGGAGGCCGCGCTCGCGCTCGGCGCCACGCGCTGGGAGATGATCCGGATGGCGGTCTTCCCCTACGCCCGCTCCGGCATGGTGTCCGCGGTCATGCTCGGCCTCGGTCGTGCCCTCGGCGAGACGATGGCCGTCGCCATGGTCCTCTCCGCCGGCGGTGGCATCTCGTTCAACCTGATCTCCAGCAGCAACCCCGCCTCGATCGCCTCCAACATCGCCTCCAACTACAAGGAGGGCACCCCGGGCAAGATCCAGGTGCTGATCGCGACCGGCCTGGTGCTGTTCCTGGTCACCTTCCTGGTCAACTTCGCCGCCCGATGGGTCGTCACCCGCAACGAGAGGAGGCTTGCGCGATGAGCGCCACCGCTGCTCCCGTCCGCCCGCGCTCCGAGCCGGTGTCGTTCACGGCCGCCAAGCTCCCGCGGTTCGCGCCGGTGCTCGTCGGCGTCGTCGCGATCGCTGCCGGCGCGCTCCCGATGCTCCTGCTCGGGTGGGGACTCGTGGCATGGGCGCTGGTCGCCGGCGTGATCTACCTCGTCGCGCTCCCCGCCTGGGCGCGCGTCGTCGAAGGACCCCGCGGCGCCACCGACCGGATGGTCACCGGGCTCGTCTGGGCCGCCTGCGCGGTGGCCATCGTGCCGCTGGTCTCGCTGCTCTGGACGGTGGTCGACCGCGGCCTGCCGGCGATCAACTCGACCTTCCTGACCTACTCGATGTACCGCACCAGCCTCGACCAGGAGGTGGGCATCTACCACGCGCTGATCGGCACCCTGCTGATCACGCTGGGCGCGGCCGTCATCTCCGTGCCGATCGGCATCATGGCCGCGATCTACCTCATCGAGTACGGCAAGGGCAGCCGGCTGGCGCGTTGGATCACCTTCCTGGTCGACGTGATGACCGGCATCCCGTCGATCGTCGCCGGGCTGTTCGCCTTCTCGCTCTTCATCCTGATCTTCGGGCCGTCGACCCGCCTCGGCTTCGGCGGATCGGTCGCGCTGTCGCTGCTGATGATCCCGGTGGTGGTGCGCTCGACGGAGGAGATGCTGCGCCTGGTGCCCGCCGACCTGCGCGAGGCGTCGTACGCCTTGGGGGTGCCGAAGTGGCGCACCATCGTCAAGGTCGTGCTGCCGACCGCCCTGGGTGGCATCGTCACTGGCGTGACCCTGGCGATCGCACGCGTGGTGGGCGAGACCGCGCCGCTGCTGCTGATCGCGGGCCTGACCACCCGGACCAACTTCAACCTGTTCTCCGAGCGGATGACGACGCTCCCCGTGCTGATCTACACGCAGAACGCCAACCCCGGCATCGCCGAGACGCCCGGCGGGACCCCTCCCGGCATCGCGATCGCCTGGGGAGGCGCGCTGGTGCTGATCGTGATCGTCATGCTGCTCAACCTCGTGGCGCGCATCATCGGCAGGATCTTCGCCCCCCAGACCGGCCACTGAGCCAGATCCCGAAAGACAAGAGAGACTCACCCCCATGGCCAAGAGCATCACCGTCGACGACCTCGACATCTACTACGGCGACTTCCTCGCTGTCCAAGGTGTCAGCATGACGATCAAGGCGCGTTCCGTGACCGCCTTCATCGGGCCGTCCGGCTGCGGCAAGTCCACGTTCCTCCGTTCCCTCAACCGCATGCACGAGGTGATCCCCGGTGCCCGCGTCGAGGGCAAGGTGATGGTGGACGGCCAGTCGCTCTACGACAGCGCCGTCGACCCCGTCGCCGTACGCCGTCAGATCGGCATGGTCTTCCAGCGGCCGAACCCGTTCCCGACGATGTCGATCTACGACAACGTCCTCGCGGGCAACAAGCTCAACTCCAAGAAGATGAAGAAGGCCGAGGCCGACGACATCGTCGAGCGCTCGCTGAAGGGCGCGAACCTCTGGAACGAGGTCAAGGACCGCCTCGGCAAGCCCGGCATGGGCCTCTCCGGCGGCCAGCAGCAGCGCCTCTGCATCGCCCGCGCGATCGCCGTCGAGCCGCAGGTGCTGCTGATGGACGAGCCGTGCTCCGCGCTCGACCCGATCTCGACCTCCGCCATCGAGGACCTGATCCACGAGCTGAAGTCCGAGTACACGATCGTCATCGTCACCCACAACATGCAGCAGGCGGCCCGCGTCTCCGACGAGACCGGCTTCTTCAACCTCAAGGCCGCCGGCCAGCCCGGCCACCTCGTGGAGTTCAACTCCACCCAGAAGATGTTCGCCAACCCCGACAACGAGGCCACCGAGGCCTACATCTCCGGCCGCTTCGGCTGAGCCGCCCCGTCCGGGGTGGCCCGGGACGTCCTGGTGGGTTGATCGGGGGTTCAGTCCCCAGGGCGTCCCCGACCACCCCGGACGCGCGCGCCTCCGGCCGCTGGTCGATCCGCCTTCGGGAGATATCTGAGGACGGGGTGAACGGAGATCCACCTCGGATTCGTTCACCACGTCCTCAGATATCCCGTCAGTGCGCCTGCCTGTGGAGGACCGGAGCGGCGAGGGGCAGCTGACAAGCACGATGGCCGGGTGCCCCCTGAGATCTGGACTGCCGGCGCCTGGCCACTGATCGGCTCGGGTCCGCGGGAGGGGCTGCGGCCCGGCCCACGATGGCCTTCGCGCCGTGACCGAGCGGGTGTCGACGGCCCGACCGCCTGGGGCACCAGGTCGGGGGAGTGGAGGCGGGCCGGCCACGACCTGTGGGTGCCGTCGGACGTGGACTCCACTGATCCTGCTCAGCGGATCGTGGAGGCCGCGGCGCAGCTCCCGGCGTACGGCGCTGTCACAGGCTGGGCGTCGTTGTCCTGGTCGGGCGGTGTGTGGTTCGGCGGCGTCGGTCGCGGCGGTGAGCTCCTGCCAGTGCCGGTGGCCGTCAGCAGTGGCAATCGCCTTCGTCCGCGCACGGGACTGACCGTCTCCCAGGAGGTGATGGCCCTCCACCACCTACTCAGGATCGATGGCGTGCGCGTCACGACGCCGCTGTGGAGCGTCGCCTTCGAGATGCGCAAGGCGCCCAGCGACGAGGCGGCGATCGTCGCGTTCGACATGGCAGCCTTCAACGACCTCGTGTCGGTCGCCGAGCTGGCCGACTTCCTTGACACCGACCTCGTCGCGAGGTGGGGGGTCGAGCGGGTCCGACGGGTCCTGCCTTTGCTCGACGAGAACGCGTGGTCCCCGATGGAGCCGGTGATGCGGCTCACCTGGCTCGATGAGGTCCGGCCACATCGCCTGCTGTCCAACCACCCGGTCTTCGACAGCAGCGGACGGTTCGTGGGCACCCCGGACGGGATCGACCCGGACGCAGGCGTCTACGGGATGTACGACGGTGCGCTGCACCTCGCCGGCGACGTGCGCCACAAGGATGTGGCCAAGGAGGCCGCGTATCGTGCGCTGGGCCTCGAGGGAGCGACCATGATGGCGGGTGACCTGGCGGATCGAGGGCCCTTCCAGGTCAGGCTCCGGGAGGCCTACGCGCGCGCGGCGAGGAAGCCGGCCTCCGACCGCAGCTGGAGCGTCGACCTCCCCGCGTGGTGGATTGACACCACGACCGTCGCCGCCCGCCGGGAGCTGTCGACGTACGACCAGCGGCGCCTGCTGGCCCACCGTCAGAGCGCGGCGTGACCTCCCGACCCTGGATATCTGAGGACGCCATGAACGGAATCGGCGGTCATGAACGACCACCACGTCCTCAGATATCCCGCGTTGCGGGCAGGTGGAGGTCAGGGGAGGAAGAGGTGGGCGATCCCGTAGCAGATGGCGGCGGCGAGGGCGGCGGCCGGGAAGGTCAGGACCCAGGCGGTGAGGATCGACTTCGCCACGCCCCAGCGGACGGCGGAGAGGCGCTTGGTGGCGCCGACGCCCATGACCGCGGAGGTGATGGTGTGGGTGGTCGAGATCGGCGCCTCGAAGACGTACGACGTCGTGTAGAGGACCGAGGCCGCCACCGACTCGGCGGCGAAGCCGCGGGGCGGGTCGAGGTGGATGATGCGGCGGCCGAGGGTGCGCATGATGCGCCAGCCGCCGGACCAGGTGCCGAGGGAGATCGCGCTGGCCGCGGCCAGGATCACCCAGAGCGGGAGGCCGTCGGACTCGGCGACGTAGCCGCCGGTCAGCAGGGCCAGGAAGATCACGCCCATCGTCTTCTGGGCGTCCTGGAGGCCGTGGCCGAGCGCCATCGCGGCAGCGGAGATCGTCTGGGCGACCTTGAAGCCGCGGTTGGTGCGGCCCGGGTTGGCGTTGCGGAAGAGCCACATGATCGCCAGCATCAGCGCGAAGCCGAGCGAGAAGGCGACGAGCGGCGACAGGAACATCGGGATGACGACCTTGTCGAGCACGACCGCCCAGTTGGCGGTGGCGCCGGCGACCACCGCGGCGCCGCAGAGGCCGCCGATGAGGGCGTGCGACGACGAGGACGGCAGGCCGTAGTACCAGGTGATCAGGTTCCACGTGATGGCGCCGAGGAGGCCGCACATCACGATCACCAGGCCGTGGGTGCCCGGTCCCGGGTCGATGGTGTCGGAGACGGTGTGGGCGACCTTCTGGCCCAGGAACGCACCGACGAAGTTCATGACCGCCGCCATCGCCAGCGCGACGCGCGGCTTCAGCGCGCCGGTGGAGACGGACGTGGCGATCGCGTTGGCCGCGTCGTGGAAGCCGTTGGTGTAGTCGAACACCAGGGCCACGACGACGACCGCGATGATGATCGCGATTTCCATCGAGTCAGGACTCCTTGACGGCGATCTGCTCCACGATGTTCGCCACCTTCTCGAAGGCGTCGATCGCGCCCTCGAGGGACTCCACGATGTCCTTGAGCTTCAGGACCTCGAGGGCCTCGTAGTCGCCGCTGAAGAGGTTCGCGAGGATCCGGCGGTAGGACTTGTCACCGGTGTTCTCGAGGCGGTTGATCTCGATCCAGTACTCGTCGAGCGAGCCCATGGCCTCCAGCGACGGCATGGCGGCCGCGGTGAGTTCGGCGCACCGCTGCAGCACCTCCACCTGCTGGGTGGTCTCGGCCGGGAGCGAGGTGACCTCGTAGAGCAGGACCAGGTCGACGGCCTCGTCCATCATGTCCATGACGTCGTCGAGCGCCGAGGCGAGGGAGTAGATGTCCTCGCGGTCGAACGGGGTGACGAACGTGCTGTTGACCCGCCGGATGATCGAGTGGGTGGTCTCGTCGGCGGCGTGCTCGGCCTCGCGCATGCGCTGCGCGACCTCGGCACGGGAGGTGCCCTCGGCCAGCATCTCGCTGAGGAGCTGGGCTCCGACGACGAGGTGGCCGGCTGCTTCGCTGAACAGGTCGTAGAACGAGCTGTCGACGGGGCGGAACTTCAAACGCACGGTGAACTCCGAACGGGGGGCGGATGAACCGGGGAACATGCTAGGGGAGGGATTGCCCGGAGATGCAACCCGAGACCTCAGGCCCGATCAGGGCCCATCAGTTCGGGTACGCCGCTCGGCGTGTCGCCCGGCGTGTCGCTCGAAAACGGCCCCTGATCAGCGCCGGCGGCTGCGCTGGCGCGCGATCAGCTCGTCCTGGAGGTGTCGTACGCCGCTGTGGTGCACCCACTCGCCGTCGGCCTGCAGGTCCCAGGCGGAGGTCTCCTCGTCGAGGGCCAGGTCGAGCAGCGCGCCGACGTCGGCGATGACGTGCTCGTCGAGGAGCTGGACGAGCACCTCGACGCGGCGATCGAGGTTGCGGTGCATCATGTCGGCCGAGCCGATCCACACCGCGGGAGCGCCGTCGTTCTCGAACCAGAACACCCGGCTGTGCTCGAGGAAGCGCCCCAGCACCGAGCGCACGCGCACGGTCTCCGACAGCCCGGGCACGCCCGGGCGGAGCGCGCAGATGCCGCGGATCACCAGCTCGACGCGGACGCCGGCCTGCGAGGCGAGGTAGAGCGCGTCGATCACCGCCTCGTCGACGATCGAGTTGGCCTTGATCCGGATCCCGGCGGCGCGACCGGCCTCGTGGTGGGCGATCTCCTGGTGGATCTGGGCGATCAGCCCGTCACGCACGCTGTGGGGCGCCACGAGCAGGTGGTCGTAGGTCCGGTTGCGGCTGATCCCGGACAGGTTGTTGAAGAGCAGCGCGACGTCTTCGCCGATCTCCGGGTTGGCCGTGAGCAGGCCGAGGTCCTCGTAGATCCGGGCGGTCTTCGGGTTGTAGTTGCCGGTGCCGAGGTGGACGTAGCGCTTGATGCCGTCGGGCTCGTCGCGCACGACCATCGACAGCTTGCAGTGGGTCTTCAACCCGACCAGGCCGTAGACCACGTGGCAGCCCGCCTGCTCGAGCTTGCGGGCCCAGCGGATGTTGGCCTGCTCGTCGAAGCGCGCCTTGATCTCCACCACCACCAGCACCTGCTTGCCGGCCTCGGCGGCGTCGATGAGCGCCTCGATGATGGGGCTGTCGCCGGAGGTGCGGTAGAGCGTCTGCTTGATCGCCAGCACGTGGGGGTCGGCCGCGGCCTGCTCGAGGAAGCGCTGCACCGACGTGGCGAACGAGTCGTAGGGGTGGTGCAGCAGCACGTCGTGGCGCGACACCGAGTCGAAGACGTCGACGGGGGAGGCGGACTCGACCTCGGCGAGGCTCGGGTGCGTCGAGGGGAGGTACGCCGCGTACTTCAGGTCGTCGCGCGGCAGGTCGGCGATCGAGTGCATGCCGGTGAGGTCGAGCGGGCCCGGGAGCGAGACCACCTCGTCCACGCTGACGCCGAGCTCGGAGACCAGCAGGTCGAGCACCTTGGGGTCCATCGACTGCTCGACCTCGAGGCGCACCGGCGGGCCGAAGCGGCGCCGCTGCAGCTCCTTCTCGAGCGCCTTGAGGAGGTTCTCCGCGTCGTCCTCCTCGACCTCGAGGTCCTCGTTGCGGGTGACGCGGAAGGTGTGCGCGCCGAGCACGTCCATGCCGGGGAAGAGGCGCTTGAGGTGCTCGCCGATGACGTCCTCGATCGGCACGAAGCGCTGGTTGCCGAGCCCGACGAAGCGGCCGAACGTCGGCGGCACCTTCACCCGCGCGAAGTGCTCGGTGAGGGTCTTGGGATGGCGCACCACCACGGCCAGGTTGAGCGAGAGGCCGGAGATGTAGGGGAACGGGTGGGCCGGGTCGACCGCCAGCGGCGTGAGGACCGGGAAGATCCGGTCCTTGAAGAGCTTCTTGCAGACCTTCTGCTCCTCGCGGTCGAGGTCGGCCCAGCGCACGATCTCGATGCCCTGGCTGCCGAGCTCGGGCAGCAGGTCGACCAGCGCCTGGGCGTGCCGCTCCATCAGGGCGCGGCTGCTCGTCCACAGCTGCTCGAGCTGCTCGCGGGGCATCAGCCCGCTGGCCGCGCGGACCGCCACTCCGGCGTCGATGCGCCGCTTGAGGCCGGCGACGCGCACCATGAAGAACTCGTCGAGGTTGCTGGCGAAGATCGCCAGGAAGCGGGCCCGCTCCAGCAGCGGCAGCGTCGGGTCCTCGGCCAGCTCGAGCACCCGCTGGTTGAACCGCACCCACGAGATCTCGCGGTCGATGAACCGGTCCTCGAACTTCTCCACGGCCTCGATGGCCGCATCGTCGGGGGTGTAGGGCGGCTCGACGTCGAAGGTGTCCGTCGGGTGGCCGAAGGGTTCGGCGACCGGCCCTTCCTCCACCGACGGCGAGACAGTGCTGGTGAGGGTGGCCGGGTCGGACATGTCGACCAGTGTGGCACCGAAAGGTGAACGTCAGATGACGCTCCGATCAGTAGACGAGCGCCTGCACGCCGTCGCCGAGGACCTGCTCGGCGAACACGGCGGCGCCGGCGATGCGTACGCCCTCACGCAGGTCGCCCTCGGCGAGCCCGCGGCGGGCCGCGCACTGCGAGCAGACGGTGATCGTGCCGCTCGTCAGCACGGCCGCCATCAGCTGGTCGAGCGGCGTGGCCAAGTAGAGCTCGAACTCCTCCGCGCGGCCCGGCACGCCGAACCACGCGGCCTCCCCAGTGAGCCAGAGCGAGACGTCGGCGCCGGCTGCGGCGGCCGCCGCAGCGACCGTGAAGGCCTGGTTGCAGCGCTCGGCGTCCTCGGCACCGCAGGTGACCTTGACGACCAGTGATCGAGCCATGGCCAAACACTAAGGGCGGGCCACCGGCGCCACAGCCTGCTGCGCGCCGGCCGTGGGCCGGAGGCACGCCCTAGAGTGGCGCCCATGCCCTTCGAGCTGCCGGACAACCTGCACCCCAACTGCGGCCCCGTCGCCTGGCTGCTCGGCACCTGGCGCGGCAACGGCCACGGCGCCTACCCGACGATCGAGTCGTTCCAGTTCGGCCAGGAGCTGATCTTCACCCACGACGGGCGTCCGTTCTTCCACTACATGTCGCGCGCCTGGATCGTCGACGAGGCGGGCGAGTTCGTCCGCGACGCCGCGATGGAGACGGGCTTCCTGCGCTGCCCCGAGCCGGGCAAGGTCGAGTTCCTCCTCTCGCACAACATCGGGTTCTCCGAGATCTGGTACGGCGCGGCCGAGGGCGGCAAGCTCGAGCTGCACACCGCCGGCGTCGCGTTCACCGAGACGGCCAAGGAGGTCAACGGCGGCTCCCGGATGTACGGCAACGTCGACGGCGACCTGCTCTACGCCTACGACATGGCCGCCGTCGGCCAGGAGCTCCAGCCCCACACCTGGGCCCGCCTCCAACGCGCATGAGCGACGACCTCGCGGCGCGCCTGCGCGAGCAGGGGCTGCGGCTCACCCCGCAGCGCCAGCTGATCCTCCGGGCCGTCGAGGACCTCCGCCACGCCACGCCCGACGAGGTCCTGGCCCACGTGCAGAGCCAGGTCAGCTCGGTCAACGCCTCCACCGTCTACCGCACGCTCGAGGTGCTCGAGGAGCTCGGGCTGGTGCGCCACACGCACCTGAGCGACCGGGCGCCGACGTACCACTCCACGCTGGAGCACGAGCACGTCCACGTCGTGTGCCGGCGCTGCCACACGGTCAGCTCGTACGACCCCGACCTGGTCGCTCCGGTCGTCGCCACGCTGGCGGACGACGGCTTCACCGTGGACGTCGGTCATCTGGCGATCTTCGGCACCTGCGCCGACTGCGCTGGGACCTGAGTCCCTCGGAGACTCAGCGGCCCGGTTCGGGGACCCGGCCTAGACTAGAAGCCATGGCCAGCCCTCTCCTCGCCCTGCCCGGAGCCGTCGCCGGAGACGGCATCGACGCCCCGGTGGCCGCGCACTACGGCTCGTTCAACACCGAGCAGCGCAGCCTCGCCGGCGGGGACGGGTTCGTCGACCTGTCGCACCGCGACGTGCTCCGGATCTCCGGCCCCGAGCGGTTGGGCTGGCTGCACAACCTCACGACGCAGTACTTCGACGGCCTCGCCCCCGGCACCTGGACGCAGGCCCTCGTGCTGAGCCCGCAGGGTCATGTCGAGCACGCCTTCACCGGCGTCGACGACGGCGAGGCGTTCACCGCGCACACCGAGCCCGGCGCCGGCCCCGCGCTGGTCGAGTGGCTCCAGAAGATGATCTTCATGACCCGCGTCGAGGTCGCCCTCGTCGACGACCTCGCCGTGATGTGGCGCCCCGGCGACGGGATGGGGCGTTACGACCTGGTGCCCCGCGACCGCATGGAGGCATACGCCGAGGCAGCCGGCCCGGCTGCCGGGCTCTGGGCCTTCGAGGCCCTGCGGATCGAGCGCGGCGAGCCGCGCTTCGGTCTCGACACCGACCACCGCACGATCCCCAACGAGGTCGGCTGGATCGGCCCGGCCGTCCACCTCGACAAGGGCTGCTACCGCGGCCAGGAGACGGTCGCGCGCGTGCACACCCTCGGCCGGCCGCCGCGCCGCCTCGTGCTGCTCCACCTCGACGGCTCGGAGAACCGCCTGCCCGCCGCCGGCTCCCCGGTGTCGTACGACGGCCGCGACGTCGGCTTCGTCGGCTCGAGCGCCCGCCACCACGAGCTCGGCCCGATCGCCCTCGCGCTGGTCAAGCGCAACGTCCCGGTCGACGCCGCCCTGACCGTCGATGAGATGCCCGCCGCCCAGGAGGTCGTCGTCGACCCCGAGGTCGGGCTCCACGTCCGCCCCCTCCGCTGACGCCTCCGGTGCCGCCCCGACCGACGGGATATCTGAGGACGTCGTGAACGCGATCAGGGGTCCCGGACGTTCACCACGTCCTCAGACATCGCGATGAGGCGGGTCAGGCCCGGCGGCGGTACTGCACGTGGGTGTCGGCGTCCGCGTGGGCGAACCCGAGGCCCGAGTAGACCGCGACCGCGGGGGCGTTGTCGGCCTCGACGTAGAGCAGCACCTCGGCCACGCCGAGGCCCGCGAGGTGGTGCAGCCCGGCGAGGGTGAGCAGCTTGCCGAGGCCGCGGCCCTGCGCGGCGGGCGCGATGCCGACGACGTACACCTCGCCGTGCTCGGCGTCGTGCTGCTTGGTCCAGTGGAAGCCGAGCAGCCCTGACGCGTCCTCGGCGACGAGCAGGCCGGCAGGGTCGAACCACGGCTCGGCCATCCGGCGGGCGAGGTTGTCGAGGTCCATCGCACCCTGCTCGGGGTGGTGCGCGAAGGCCGCGCCGTTCACCGCGACGACCGCCTCGGCATCGTCCGGCCGGTAGCCGCGCACCGTCACGCCGTCCGGCACCGACAGGGCCGGCAGCGTGAGCGAGGTCGGGCGCCGCATCACCCAGAGGTCGCGCACCTTGTCCCACCCGTGGCTGGCGGCGAGCCGGGCAGCGGCCGGGTGGTTGCCGTGCGACCACGCCGTCACCCCGCTGCCGTACGACGACGAGGCGCGGGCCAGCAGCGCAGCACCGATCCCGCGACCGCGGGCCGCCGGACGCACGGCGAGCGACAGGTCGCCGTCGTGCAGCAGCGCGAAGCCGTCGTCCTCGAGGAGCACCTCTGCCGCACCGTCGGCGAGGGCGATCCGGGCGGCCTCGTCGAGCGGCGAGGCCCCGTCAGCAGCAGCGGCCTCGTCGGCGATCGCGATGACCTGGTCCACGTGGCGACCCTAGCGGCGCGGTCGCGGCGAGGTCTCCGGCCGGTTGCGATTCCGGCGAAGCGCCACGGGGACGCAGGCGGGTCGGGCAACATGTGCGGCGCTCGGGACAAGAAGGGGTGAGCAGGATGCTGGCACGGCTGCGTGCAGGACTGGCTGTCGTGATGCTCGCGGGCGTCTTCGTGCTCGCCGCCCTGGTGCTCGGCGGGCTCCTTGCCGCGGTGGCCTGGATCTTCGCGAGCGGCCTCCCGGGAGGAGTGCTGGTCGGCGCCGTGCTGGCCGCGGTGGCCCTCGTGCTCGTCGTGGCGCTCACCCGCGTCTTCCGCACGACGCCCGTCGCGCCGGACGGGGTGGAGGTCTCGCCCGTCGGGCAGCCCGACCTGTGGCGCCTGGTCCGCGAGGCCGCCGGCGGCGTCGGCACGCCCGAGCCCGACGAGGTGCGCCTCGTCGCCGAGGCCAACGCCGGCGTCACCGAGAGCTCCCGCCTGCTGGGGCTGGTCCCCGGCGCGCGCGTCCTCTACATCGGCGTACCCCTGCTCCAGACCCTCACTCGCAGCGAGCTGCTGTGGGTGCTCGGCCACGAGATGGGCCACTACAGCGAGCGCCACACCGCCCTCACCGGCGTCACGCGCCGCGGCCTGGTCGCGCTCGACGAGGTCGTCGCCGGCCTCGGTCCGCGGCACGCGCTCGGCTGGGTGTTCCGCAGCTACCGCAGCGGCTACACCCGTGTCCTGCACGCGCTCTGGCGCCACCAGGAGCTCGAGGCCGACCGCTGGGCGGCCACGCTGGCCGGATCGAGCAACGGTGTCTCGGCCATGCGCGCCGTCGCGTCGTCGTCGTCGACGTGGTCCACCTACGTGCACGAGTACGCCACCGTCGGCGCGAGCGTGGGCATGGTGCCGCGCGGCCTGTTCTCGGGCTACGCCGAGTTCCTCTCCGACCCGGCACGCAGCGACCTCGACGTCGACCGCCTCATCGCCGAGGAGCCGCACTCCCCGTTCGACACCCACCCGCCGACGGCGAAGCGCATCGAGCGGCTCCACGAGTGGGGCCGCGAGGCGCACACCGACTCGGGGGTCGTCCCCGACGACGAGCCGGCCCTGCTGGTGCTCTCCGACGCCCCGGCCGTGACGGAGCGGGTCGAGGAGCACCTGGCCCGCGAGGAGTCGCTCACCCGGGTCGCGTGGGAGCGCGCCGTGCTGTTCGGCAACCGCCGTCGCGACGAGGAGCGGGCGCTCGTGGTGATGTCGGCCGTCGACACCCTGACCGACGGCGCCTCCGACCTCAGCCAGGCCCTGCACCTGGTGGCGCAGGGCCGCGGCCGCGAGCTCGCCGAGCTCCTCGCGGATGGGCGAACTCTCGACGACGAGGCGGTCGCCGAGCTGGTGCGCGAGAGCCTCGAGGTCCTCGTCCGCACGGCGCTCGTCAGCGCGGGGCACGCGTCCTACGTGCTGCGCTGGGACCGACCCGACGTCATCGTCGACGAGGCCGACCTGGAGGTGGACGTCGCGGGGCTCGTCGCCGCGGTGCCCGACAACCCGTCGATGTCGGACTGGCTGCTCGAGGTGCTGCGCGAGGAGGGCATCTCGCGCACCTGGTACCCGAGCATCAGCAGCGCGGTCCTCGGCCCGGCCGGCCCGGAGGTGCTGGCCGTCCTGGTGATGAAGCCGACGTGGCGCTGGACGACCCCGGTCGTGCACGTCACCGAGGCGGGTCTCGCCGTGCGGCAGCTGACCTATCGCGAGCAGCTCGCGATCCCGCCGCTGCGCCCGCGCAAGACGCCAGCACAGCTCCTGGTGCACTCGATGCGACGCACCGGGCTGCAGCTCCTCGCCGACCCCGACACCGAGGTGGTGCCGTGGAGCGAGGTCGAGCAGGTGACGTACGTCGACGGCCGCAGGCCGCGGCTGTCGGTGCGTCGCGGCGGTCGCCGGACGTCGTACCGGCCCGTCGCCGTCGTCGGCGACCCGCGCCAGGCGTGCGCCCGCTTCACCTACGGGCGCGACTCGCTCGGCTGAGCCTCGGTGACGCCCTCGGCGTCCTTGTCGCGGCTGGGCAGCACGAAGCGGTAGCCGACGTTGCGGACCGTGCCGATGTGGTGCTCGTGCTCGGTGCCGAGCTTGGCGCGCAGCCGCCGGACGTGCACGTCGACGGTGCGGGTGCCGCCGAAGTAGTCGTAGCCCCACACCTCCTGCAGCAGCTGCTCGCGGCTGAAGACGCGGCCTGGGTGCTGGGCGAGGTACTTGAGGAGCTCGAACTCCTTGTAGGTCAGGTCGAGCGGGCGTCCGCCGATGCGGGCGGTGTAGGTCGCGTCGTCGACGACGACCTCGCCCCGGTGGATCACGTGGGCGGTCGGGTCGTCGGGCGAGGCGGCGCTGGAGCGGCCGATCGCCAGCCGGATCCGGGCGTCGAGCTCGGCAGGGCCGCAGGTGTGCAGCACGACGTCGTCCATGCCCCAGTCGTGGGCGACGACGGCCAGGCCGCCCTCGGTGACCACGAGCAGCACCGGCGCGTCCGCGCCCGTGGTGCGGATCAGGCGGCACAGGTCGCGCGCGGCGGCGAGGTCCTGCCGGCCGTCGACGAGGACGAGGTCGGACTCCGGCGCGTCGAGCAGCGCGCTGCCCTGGGCGGGGAGGATCTTCACGGTGTGCGAGAGGAGCGCGAGCCCCGGCAGCACCTCGGCGGAGGGCTGGAGCGCACCAGTGAGCAGCAGCAGGGCGCTCATGGCGGGGCCCTCCTCTCAGCCGGGGATGAGGAAGGATATCCCGCATGAGTACGGCATCCGGGCGCGATCGCGGCGATGAGACGGTCACCGTGCGCTACTGGGCGGGCGCCCGCGCGGCCGCCGGCACGGCCGAGGACACCTTCGTGGTGACCGGCGCGCTGCCTCTCTCCGAGGTCGTCTCGCGTGTCCTCGAACGCCACCCGGACGACCGGATGGCCCGCACCGTCGCGGTGTGCTCGGTGCTGCTCGGCGACCAGCCGGTGCGCTCGCAGGACCCCGCCTCGGTGCTCGTCGCACCGGGCACGGTGGTCGAGCTGCTGCCCCCCTTCGCAGGCGGCTGACGCAAGGGGTTCCGGACCCGGGTGTTTGAAACGGGTCCGAATAGGTGAAGATGCTCCTCGTTCGGGGTCATTCGGCTCCGCAACGGGGGACGTGCTGGTTGGCGACGCGCTGCGCCGTCGGCTGGTTCGGCGCGGCCCGGCATCGACAACCGAGAACAGGGGGATCCAGATGCAGTCTGGACGGACGGGCGCACCCACGCGCCTGACATCGATCGTGGCAGCGGGAGCGCTCGCCGCGGCAGCATTCGCGACGGGGGTCGCCGCACCGGCCAACGCCGCGCCGGTCGGCGTCACGACGACGCTCACCGACCCGGCCGGCAACGTGCTCGACGGCTACGTCGCCGCCTACGCGCTGCAGGCGGACGGCAGCTACACCGACGCGGGTTACAGCGTCGTGGCCGACGGCGTCGTGAGCATCAACGTGGAGCCGGGCACCTACAAGTTCTTCTTCAGCGACGACGACAACGTCTTCGTCAGTGAGTACTACAACGACAAGGCCACGTTCGACACGGCCGACCCGGTCGGCGTCACCGGCCCGACCACCCTCGCCCCCGTGTCGCTGGCGGCCCGCCCGACCCTCGCCGGTCAGGTCATCTCCCCGTCCGGCAAGCCGATCGAGGACGCGTCGATCCAGGTCTACAACGCTGCCGACGGCACCACCGAGACCTTCGGCTCCACGCGTGCCGACGGCTCGTGGGTGGTCGGCGTCGACCCGGGCTCCTACAAGGTCCGGTTCTCGGCCTCCGGCTACGCCTTCGAGTACTACAGCAACAAGGCCACGCTGGCCACGGCCGACGTGGTCGGCGCCGGCGCCAACCTCGGCCAGGTGACCCTCTCGAAGGGCGGCGTGGTCCAGGGCGGCATCACCAACGGCGCCGGCGTCCCGCTGGAGCGGGCCCGCGCGACCGTCTACACCACGTCCGGCTCGCAGGTCGGCAGCGACCTCACCGACGCCACCGGCAACTACCGCATCGAGGGCGTCGCCCCCGGCAGCTACCGCGTCCAGTTCACCGACCCGGTCGGCGAGTACCTCTCCGAGTGGTTCAACGACAAGGCGACCCTCGCGACCTCCGACCCGGTCGACGTGGGCGTCGACGGCATCGTGCAGGTCAGCGCCGCGCTCGCGAACGACCCCGACGCGGCCATCGACCCGGCCACGGTCGACGTCTCCGGCACGATCACCGACTCCTCGGGCGCCAAGGTCATCGGCGCCGAGGTGACGGCGTACGACACCCCGGCCGACGCGGACAAGCCCGACTACGTCGAGTCCGTGCGCACCAACCGTGCCGGTCAGTACTACTTCACGCGCCTCTCGGAGACCTCCGAGAACGCCTTCAAGGTCCAGGCGGTCGACACGCTGGACCGCGAGGAGGGGCAGTACTCCCGCCTCCCGCGCTGGTTCGGCGGCGCCCAGACCTACGAGGTCGCCCCGACCGTCGGCAAGCCCGCCGGCGCGGTCGACATCGCGCTCCCGCTCACCGGTGGCGTCAGTGGCACCGTGACCTCCGAGTCCGCCCTGCCGGTCGAGGGCACCGCGGTGCGGTTCTTCGACGAGAAGGGCAACCCGGTCGACGAGCAGACGACCTACGTCGAGGACGACGGCACCTACGCCACCACCAGCCTGGTGCCCGGCACCTACAAGGTGCAGTTCATCGACTTCGGCTACTTCCGCTCGTTCAACACCGGTGATGTCCGCGTCCACGCGCCGGAGTGGTACGACAACACCTCGTTCGCCAAGGCGAAGGAGATCGTGGTCAAGAGCGGCCAGACCGTCGGCGGCATCAACGCGGCCCTCTCGCAGGACCTGCGTGCCTTCCGCAAGCCGGAGATCAACGGCAAGCCCTACCTCGGCGGCAAGGTCCGCGCCTACCCCGGCGTCTGGGCCCTCGAGAGCGGCACGACGTACACCTACCAGTGGCTGATCGGCGACACGCTCGTGGCCACCGGCAGCACCTACAAGGTGACGAAGGCGGCGAAGAACAAGCGCCTCACGCTGCGGGTCTCGGCCGAGAACGGCCTGCTCAACGGCACCGCGGTGGTCTCCTCCCAGGTGATCAAGAAGAAGCCGAAGGTCAAGGTCGCCGTGAAGGGCAGCAAGGCCTCGATCGACGTCTCGGCCAAGAAGGTCAAGGCCAAGAAGTTCAAGGGCAAGGTCGTGGTGAAGAAGATCGTCCGCAAGGACGAGTACGGCGCCCCGGTCTACAAGAAGGTCGGCAAGGCCAAGCTGGTCAACGGCAAGGCCCGCCTCACCCTCAAGAAGCTCACGAAGGGCAAGAACAAGCTCGTCTTCGTGATCACGCTCAAGGGCGGCAAGTACGGCAACGCCGAGGTCGAGAAGACCGTCAAGCTCAAGCGCTGACGGCCTTCCGGCACCCACGCGGACCCCGCGGAGCACTCGCTCCGCGGGGTCTGGCGCGTTCTGACGGCGAGGTGGATCGGGGTCAGGCCCCGATGGCGGCGGGTGACTCGCCGTCCGTGCGCAGCTCGATCTTGCGCGGCTTGGCCCGCTCCGCCACGGGGACGACCAGCCGGAGGACGCCGTCGTGGTAGGACGCCTCGATCCGCTCGAGGTCGAGGTTGTCGCCGAGCACCAGCTGCCGGCTGAACGCACCACGCGGGCGCTCGGAGGCGAGCATCTGCCAGTCGCCGTTGCCGGGCACGCGCTCGGCACGGATCGTCAGGACGTTGCGCTCCACGTCGAGGTCGACCGAATCGGCGTTGACGCCGGGAAGGTCGAACTCGAGGACGAAGCGATCACCCTCACGCCAGGCGTCCATCGGCATGGCGACGGGGCGGTTGGTGGTGCCCATGACCTGCTGGGTGAGTCGGTCGAACTCACGGAACGGGTCTGCGCTGCGGATCAGCATGGTGTCTTCCTCCTGGTTCTCTGATCGGGTGGAGCGCGTCGGGGGCGCTCCGCGATGTGTAACGGGTGATACAGGTTTCTTATATTCCATGCGTCAGGCAGAATCAAGGCCCGAGGCACAGGAAGTCGAGGAGAGGCGATGGGACGACGCGAGGTGGGGGTGTTCGCCATCTCGGTGGCTGCCGAGATGACCTCGATGCAGATCCAGAACCTCCGGGTGTACGAGCGCCGCGGCCTGGTGGAGCCCGACCGCACCGCGGGCGGCACCCGTCTCTACAGCGAGGACGACATCGACCGGCTGCACCGGATCCGCGAGCTGCTCGGCGCGGGGCTCAACCTCGCCGGCATCCGGGCCGTGCTCGAGCTGGAGGTCGAGGTCGCACGCCTGCGTGAGCAGGTGGTGCGACTCCAGTCCCGCTGACCTGGGAACACATCGCGGACCCTCGCGCGTTGAGGGCTCCGTGAGCACCGGAGCCTGGATCGCCGTCGCCGCTGTCGTCCTCGCGGTCGGCGTCGGGCTGTGGCGCCTCGCCACCGACGGCCGCTTCCGCGGCACCCATGCCGTACGCCGCCCGGCTGAGGACGTCGCTGCGGAGGCAACCGACGTCCCTGCGGGCGCCGAGCTCGTCGCCGCCGTCGGCGGCACGCTGGGGGAGCGGGCCACCCTCGTGCAGTTCTCCAGCGCCTTCTGTGCCCCCTGCCGCGCCACCCGCCGCGTCCTCGGTGAGGTCGTCGGCCTGGTCGACGGCGTGACCCACGTCGAGATCGACGCCGAGCACCACCTCGACGCCACCCGCGCCTTCGGCATCCTCCGCACGCCCACCACGGTGGTCCTCGACGGCGCCGGCCAGGAGGTCACCCGGGCGACGGGAGCGCCGACGCGCGCGCAGGTGCTGAGCGCGCTCGGCACCGTCTGATCTCACGATATGGATGCATGGACCGCATCGTGAGACAGCGCGGTCCTGGGCGGCCGGCACGGCCTACTGTCATCGGCATGTCCTCGACCATGCTCACCCGTCGCCGCGCAGTGGACCACTGCCGCGTGCGCTCGGCGCTGTGTCGAATGTCCTGACGGGTCCGCCAGATCTGACCATCCAAGTCTAGTGGATTACTGGACTACTCTGGTGTGACCCGTGCGCTGCGCACGTCCCCAGCGCGCCCGGACCGAGCCGGGCCACGACCCCTTCCCAGGAGCGACATGTCCACCACCCATCCCGCCGCCACGCGTCGTACGACGCCGGGCGTGCGCACGCCCGCCGACGGCGGCATCGACCCGCGCGGTCCCCAGCTCACGGCCGGCCTGACCGCCGTCGTGCTGGTCGCCGTGCTGCTGCTGCCCGAGCCGTGGAGCATCGCGCTGCTGGCCGTGCAGGCGGCGCTGTTCGCCCTCGGCGCGGTCCGCGGGGTGCAGGCCACGCCGCACGCCTGGCTCTTCCGCACGCTCGTCCGGCCGCGCCTGGCGCCGCCGACCGAGTGGGAGGCGCCGGAGCCGCCGCGGTTCGCGCAGGCCGTGGGCCTCGCCTTCGCCGCCGTCGGCCTCGTCGCGCTGCTGGCCGGGGCGACCCTCGTCGGGCAGGTCGCGGTCGGGTTCGCGCTGGTGGCCGCGCTGCTCAACGCCGTCTTCGCCTTCTGCCTGGGATGTGAGGTCTACCTGCTCGCCCGCCGCCTGACCGCCTGACCACCGATCCACCCGCACCACCACACGACTGTTCACCACCACCAAGGAGCACACCACCATGAGCCGCGAGAACTCGCTCGTCACCGCCCAGTGGGTCGAGGACAACCTCGACACCGACGGCATCGTCCTCGTCGAGGTCGACGAGGACACCACTGCCTACGACAAGGGCCACATCAAGGGAGCGATCAAGCTCGACTGGACCACCGACCTCCAGGACCAGGTCCGCCGCGACTTCGTCAACAAGGCCCAGTTCGAGGCGCTGCTCTCCGAGCGGGGCGTGTCCAACGACGACACCGTCGTGCTCTACGGCGGCAACAACAACTGGTTCGCCGCCTACGCCTACTGGTACTTCAAGCTCTACGGCCACCAGGACGTCAAGCTCCTCGACGGCGGCCGCAAGAAGTGGGAGCTCGACTCCCGCGAGCTGACCGCCGACCTGCCCAGCCGCGCGGCGACGTCGTACACCGCGACCGAGCAGGACTCCTCGATCCGCGCCTTCCGTGACGAGGTCGTCGCGGCGATCGGCACCCAGAACCTCGTCGACGTGCGCAGCCCCGACGAGTACGCCGGCCGGCTGCTCGCCCCGGCCCACCTCCCGCAGGAGCAGGCCCAGCGCGCCGGTCACATCCCGACCGCGGCGAGCGTGCCGTGGAGCAAGGCGGCCAACGACGACGGCACGTTCAAGTCCGACGACGAGCTCAAGGCGATCTACTCCGAGGCCGGCGTCGACTGGGAAAAGGACACCATCGCCTACTGCCGCATCGGCGAGCGCTCCTCGCACACGTGGTTCGTGCTCAAGGAGCTGCTGGGCCAGGAGAACGTGAAGAACTACGACGGCTCGTGGACCGAGTACGGCTCCCTCGTGGGCGTCCCGGTCGCCCTCGGCGACGAGGCGGGGGAGGCCTGACATGTGCGGAGCAACTGAGGGCGGCCTGTCGCTCGACGGCGTCAACGTGGCCAAGGAGGCCGTGATCCAGGGCCAGGTCCTGCGCGGCCAGGAGCCGGTGCCCAACGCGTACGTCCGGCTGCTCGACCGCAGCGGCGAGTTCACCGCCGAGGTGCCCACCTCGGCGACCGGGCACTTCCGGTTCTTCGCCGGTGACGGCGAGTGGACCCTGCGCACGCTCGCGCCGAAGGCGGAGCCGGTGGACACGCCCGTCGTGGCCGCCACCGGGACCGTCGCCGAGGTGCAGGTGCTCGTCAGCGCCTGAGCCTGACCAGTACGAGACGCCACGGGGCCCCGACCATGCGCTGGTCGGGGCCCCGTGCCGTGCTCGGTGTGCGGCGTCAGTCGCCGGAGTCGTCCTTGCTCCCGCTCGCCCGCCGGGACTCGATCATCACCGGAACCACGCCGGCCCGGACGCGCTTCTGCGAGCCGAGGCTGCGGACGGTCCCGTCGGGGGAGTACACCCGCTTGGTGCGCTCCGGGACGGCAACCATCCGCTTGCGACCCGACACGGTCCAGATGACGCGCCGCTCCACCCGCTTGCGGGTGAAGAGGCAGCTGTAGAGGTCGCCGTTCTTCGTGATCGTGCACTCCTCGGCCCGCGTGCCGATGAGCCACGGCTGGATCACACCGAAGGCCTTTCCGGGCGGCGCGAGCTGGCCGTCGTCGGTCAGCATGGCCGTGTTCATGTTGTCCTTGGGCCTCGACCAGTAGTGCCAGTAGACCCGCTGCGTCCCGATGGAGGCGTTGAGCACGTAGGTCTTCACCACGTTGGCGACCTGCTGGTCCGTGCTGATCGGGACGGTCGGGTTGGGGCCGTTGACGTCGTAGTTGATCTCGACGATCCAGATGGGCCCGGAGAAGCCCTGCTCGCTGGTGATGCGGCGCAGCCACTTCACCAGGCGAATGCCCTTCTCAGGCCCGTGCTTGGGCAGGGGGAAGCCGCTCAGCGACGCCACGTCGACCCACTTCGCGACCCGCTTCCCGTGGACGCGCTGGCTCCAGAAGTCGCGGAACCAGTCGCGGTTCTCCTTGTAGCGGATCGGCCCCTGCGGTGCGACGACCTGGGCGCCGGGGGCGTTCGTGTGCACCTCCTGCGAGGCGACGCGGGCCATCTTCGCCATGTGCCGGACGGGGCCGAAGTAGTTGCCGGGCACGTTCATCTCGGCCCAGAGCTGGTAGTCCGCGCGGGAGCCGTAGCGCAGGGCGAGCGCCCTGACGAACGCCCGGTAGGCGCTGAGCCTGGGTGGGCGGACATATGCCGCGATGGCAGACGGTCGCGTGGCCCAGAAGCTCGGTGTGCCGTACAAGGTGAGCAGCGGCCTCGAGTCGTGCTTCCGCGCCATCTCGATCATGGCGTCGACGGTCGACCAGTCGTAGCTGCCCGGCTCCTTCTCCACCTTGGCCCAGTTGATGATCAGGCGCATCGTGGGCGTCGACTCCAGCGGAGCTGGAGGTGCGGTGGACTGGATCAGGTCCATCCCGAAGAGCTCGGGCCTCACTCGTTCGGCCTGTGCGCTGGGAGCCGGCAAGCCGGCGATCAGTGCAGCGGCGAGGGCGCCGGCGACGGTGTGAGAGACGGTGCGGAGCGAGAGAGTCTTCATCGCGGCGGAACATAACAGCCGACGGTGACGCTCGCGGCAATCTCGGGAACCAGCGGCTCGTGGAAGCGCTTTCCTCATTTTCGCCACAGTTATGCCGAAGTGGCTCCCACGCGGGGTGTCCTGCTCCTACCGTGAGAACGTCAGGCCCGGGCGTGCGAAGGGGGCTCACGTGACTCAGCAGACGCGTCTGCCCGAGACCGACGACCTGTGGCGCCTCACCGTGGAGCACTCACCCGTCGGGATGGCGTTGGTGTCCCCCGGGGGTGACTTCCTCACCGCCAACGTCGCCCTCTGCGACATGCTCGGCTACGACCCCGAGCAGATGGCGCAGCTGTCCTTCCAGGCCATCACCCATCCCGACGACCTCGCCAGCGACCTACGCCTGGTCAACCGGTGCCTCGCGGGCAAGATCAGCTCCTACCGCCTCACCAAGCGCTACATCCGCGCGGACGGGTCGATCCTCATCGGTGACCTGTCGGTCGCGCTGCTCCGGGGCCCCGACGGCACCCCGATCCACTTCATCTCCCAGATCGCCGACCTGACCGAGCGCCACGCGTTCGTCGAGCGCCTCGACGCGGCCGAGGCCGCCGTGGAGTCCGAGCAGCGCAAGGGCGATGCGGTCTTCGACACGGTCGCGGTCGGCCTGCTGCTGCTCGACGCCGACGGCTCCTACCAGGGCTACAACTCGCGCCACCAGGACTTCATGGACCTCGCGTTCCCCGACGGTCACCGCGGCCGCGTGGGGCAGACCGGCTTCCTGTACGACGCCGAGGGCCGCGCCCTGACCTCGGAGGAGATGCCGACGACGCGCGCCGTGGCCGGCGAGGAGTTCGACGATTTCATGGTCTGGGTCGGCGAGGACCCGGAGGCGCGGCGGGCGCTGTCGGTGTCCGCGCGATCCATCCGCGACCGCCTCGGCGTGCTGACGGGTGCCGCCCTGGCCTACCAGGACGTCACCGACCTGATGCGGGCCATCAAGGTGAAGGACGAGTTCGTCGCCTCGGTCTCCCACGAGCTCCGCACGCCCCTGACGTCGGCCATGGCCTACCTCGAGCTCGTCGAGGACTCGGGCGAGATCGGCCCCGACGTCCATCAGCAGATCGCGGCCGCGCGACGCAACATCCTGCGCCTCTCGCACCTCGTGGCCGACCTGCTGTTCTCCACGCGCGCCACCTCCGGCTCCACGATCATCGACCCCTACCGCGTCGACGTGGTCACCGTGATGTCCGAGGCCCTCGACTCCGCCGCGGTCGACGCCGCGAGCGCGGGCGTCACCCTCGAGTCCGACCTCCCCGACTCCTTGGTGGCGGTCGCCGACGGGATGCGGCTGCGGCAGGTGATCGACAACCTCCTCGCCAACGCCATCACCTACACCCCGCGCGACGGCAAGGTCGCGGTCACCCTCGGCGCCACGAAGCGGCATGTGCAGATCACGGTCGCCGACACCGGCGAGGGCATGGACGAGGACGACCTCCGCGACGTGTTCGTGCGCTTCCACCGCGGGCAGAACGCCCGCCGCCGGCAGGTGCCCGGCACCGGCCTGGGACTCACCATCGTGCGCACCATCGTCGAGGCCCACGGCGGCGAGGTGTCGGTCGACAGCGCCCTCGGCGTGGGCACGACCGTGCGCGTCCTCCTCCCACGCTGAATTCACCCGAAAAACGAGTCTCGGGAACGCTCAGGATCGATCGGGCCGCGCCGATTGGCTCGCGTGGAACGCGCGTGGAGATGTCCACGCGGCGTCCACATGTTGAAAGTCACACGACCCCGATTTCGCAGCGGCTCCGGGCGGTGTCAACATAACCTTGACTGGCTCGGGCTCGTTGGCCTGGGCGAGAGTCGCTGGATCGTGGGGATCCGGCGCCGCACCGTCAACCAGGGGAAAATGCATGTCGCAGGTCGACCATGACAGGGATCGTCAGCCCCTGCCCGGCTCCACCCAGCCGGACAGGCGACCGGTCAACTCGATAGTCCAGTCCGTGGTGCGGGGTCGCCGCACGGCTGTGCTGATGGCCTTCGACGCGGTCGCCCTCCTGGCTGCCTACCTCGTCACGATCGTCGTCCGCTACGACGTCGTGACCGGCGCCATCCTCCGCGACGGAATGCTGGTGGCATGCGCAGCGGTCACGCTCCAGTGGGGCGTCGGCCTGGTCGGTCGGCTCTACCTCGGCCGGGTCGGGGTCGCGACCAACGAGGAGACCATCCTCCTGAGCTGCTCGACCACGGTCGCGGGCATCCTGGTCTTCGTCGCCAACGCCTCGGTCGATCCCCAGTGGGTCGCCCGCAGCGTGCCCATGACGGGCACCTTCCTCGGCATCTTCATGATGCTGACCACCCGCGCGCTCTGGCGCCGGCTCACGATGCGGCTGGCTCCCATGACCTCTGCGGCGGGCAGCCGGGCGGTGATCGTCGGCGCCGGAGGCAGCGGGGCCCGGCTCGTGCACTCGATGCGGTCGCACCCAGACTCCGGGCTCCTGCCCGTCGGGTTCCTCGACGACGACCCGTGGATGCGCAACCGGCGCCACTTCGGCGTGCCCGTGCTGGGCACGGTTGATGACCTCGAGCGGGTCGTGGCCTCGACCGGCGCCACCGCCGTCGTGGTCGCCATCCCGAGCGCGAGCAAGGAGACGATCAAGCCCTTGGTCGACCGTGCAGCAGACCTGGGCATCACGATCAAGGTGCTGCCCCCCTTCGCGGAGTCATTCGCCTCCCATGCGGACGTCCGCGACGTCCGCGACGTCAACATGACCGACATCCTCCGCCGAGCCGCGGTCGAGACCGACGTCGCGGCCATCGCGGGCTACGTCACCGGCAAGCGCGTGCTCGTCACGGGAGCGGGTGGGTCGATCGGGTCCGAGCTGTGCCGCCAGCTGCACCGCTACGGGCCTGCCGAGCTGATCATGCTCGACCGCGACGAGTCCGCGCTCCACGCCGTGCAGCTCTCCATCCACGGCCGCGCCCTCCTCGACAGCCCCGATGTCGTGCTCAACGACATCCGCGACGCGACCGCGCTGCGACAGATCTTCCAGGACCGTCGCCCGGAGGTCGTCTTCCACGCCGCTGCGCTCAAGCACCTCCCGATGCTCGAGCAGTATCCCCACGAGGCGATGAAGACCAACGTGCTCGGCACCTCCAACGTGCTGCGCGCCGCTCGTGACGTGGGCGTGACGACCTTCGTCAACATCTCGACCGACAAGGCAGCCGACCCGACGAGCGTGCTGGGCTACTCCAAGCGCGTGGCCGAGCGGCTGACGGCTGCCGTCGCGCAGGAGTCCGAAGGCGCCTACATCAGCGTCCGCTTCGGCAACGTACTGGGCTCGCGCGGCTCCGTGCTGCACACCTTCACCTCGCAGATCGCCTCCGGCGGGCCGGTGACCGTCGTGCACCCTGAGGTGACCCGCTACTTCATGACCGTCGAGGAGGCCGTCCAGCTGGTCGTCCAGGCGGGCGCCATCGGCGAGGACGGTGAGGTGATGATCCTCGACATGGGCGAGCCGGTGAAGATCGTCGACGTCGCCCGCCAGCTGATCGCGATGTCCGGCAAGAACGTCGACATCGTCTACACCGGTCTGCGTGAGGGCGAGAAGCTCCACGAGATCCTCTTCGGGGGCGCCGAGAGCGACGAGCGGTCCAAGCACCCGCTCGTCTCGCATTCGGTGGTGAGCCCGCTCTCGACTAACGTCGTGCACTCGTTCGACCTCGAGGCGCCGCACTCCGACGTGCTGGAAGCGTTCGAGGACTGGGTGCACTTGCCCGACCCGGCCGCCACCCATCGCTGAGCGATCCATCCCCCCTCATCCTGAAAGCGAGATCCCCGTGTCGACCCCCGTCGATCCCCAGTCCACCGTGCTCGTGACTGGTGGCACCGGTTCGTTCGGTCACACGATGGTGCGCCGGCTCCTCGACTCCGGGGTGGGTGAGGTCCGCGTGCTCAGCCGCGACGAGCTCAAGCAGCACGACATGCGTCTCGAGCTCGCGGACGACCGGGTGCGCTTCTACATCGGCGACGTCCGGGACTACGACAGCGTGGACCGCGCCACGCGCGGGGTCGACCACGTCTTCCACGCGGCCGCGCTCAAGCAGGTCCCCAGCTGCGAGTTCTTCCCCCTGGAGGCGGTGCGCACCAACGTGCTGGGCAGCGCCAACGTCATCGAGGCCAGCAACAAGAACGACGTGCGCTCGGTCGTGTGCCTCGGCACCGACAAGGCGGCCTACCCCGTCAACGCGATGGGCATGTCCAAGGCCATGATGGAGAAGGTCGCCCAGGCCTTCGCGCGCAACAACCCCACTGCGCACACGGTCGTCTCGACGGTGCGCTACGGCAACGTGATGATGTCCCGGGGCTCGGTGATCCCGCTGTTCGTGGAGCAGATCAGGTCGGGTCGTGCGGTGACGGTCACCGACCCCCGCATGACCCGGTTCCTGATGTCGCTCGAGGAGGCCGTCCTCCTCGTCGAGCACGCTTTCGCGCACGCGGAGCCTGGTGACCTGTTCATCCGGAAGGCGCCTGCCTCGACCATCGAGGACCTCGCGAGGGCCGTCGGGAAGGCGATGGGCGTCGAGCCCGACCTCCAGGTGATCGGCACCCGGCACGGGGAGAAGCTCTACGAGACGCTGGCCACGCGCGAGGAGCTCGCCCGCGCCACCGACCAGGGCGACTACTTCCGCGTCGCAGTCGACGCCCGCGACCTCAACTACGGCGAGTACTTCGACGAGGGCGACAGCCGCGAGTCGGAGCTCGACGACTACCACTCGCACAACACCGAGCGGCTGGACGTCGACGGCGTCGTCCAGCTCCTGGACACGCTGCCTCGGTTCCGTCAGCAGATCGCCGCCGGAGTGTGATGGTCGCCTTCTCGGTGGCACTGGCGGCCGGCCTGGCGTTGACCGGCCTGCTCGTGCCGGTGCTACGACGCGCCCAGCTCCTCGACGTACCCAATGAGCGGTCCTCCCACACCGCGCCTGTGCCGCGCGGGGGCGGGTTGGCCGTGATGGCTGCCGTCGCGATCGCGACCGCCGCTGCCTCCCTGGCCGGCGATGACGTGCTGTGGGCACCGCTGGTGGTCGCGCTCGGGCTGGCCGGAGTGGGTCTGGTCGATGACCGTGCCTCGCTGCCGGGGGCTGTTCGGCTCGTGCTCCAGCTCCTCGCCGGCGTGGTGGTCGCGGTCTGGACCTGGTCGGCCACCTCACCTGCCCACGCGGTGGCCCTCTTCGCGCTGGTCGTCGTGGTCGGCGTCGCCGGCTACGTCAACGCCTTCAACTTCATGGACGGCATCAACGGCATCTCCGCGCTCACCGCCGTCGTGGCAGGCGCGTGGTGGTGCTGGGTCGCCGTCCAGTACGACCTCGACGGCCTGCTCGTGCTCGGGGCGAGCGTGGCGGGGGCGATGCTCGGCTTCGCGCCGTGGAACACCCCACGCGCGCGGGTCTTCCTCGGAGACGTCGGCAGCTACGGCATCGGCTTCCTGGTCGTCGCGGGAGCTGTGTGGGCCTGGGCGGGTGGTGTGCCGGCGCTGCTGTGCGTCGCGCCACTGGTCGTCTACCTGGCAGACACCGGCTGGGTGCTGCTCAAGCGCGCTCGCGGACGGCGTCCGCTGATGCAGGCGCACCGTGAGCACGTCTACCAGCAGCTGGTCGACCTCGGTTGGACGCACACGGCCTCGGCCCTGATGTGCGCGGGCGTCAGCGCCCTGGTGTGCTGTGCCGCCGCGTTCGCCCCGCTCGAGGTGTCTTTGCCCGTGGTCGCCCTCGCGCTGGTGGGCTACCTCCTGCTGCCCCGCTTCACGCGACCGGAGGTCGTGGCGTGAGGATCGGGATGATCAGCCAGTGGTACGAGCCGGAGACCGGTTCGGCTGCGCACCCCACGGCGATCGCCCGCGGGCTGCAGGCGCGCGGGCACCAGCTCCGGGTGCTGACGGGCTTCCCCAGCTACCCGCAGGGCAAGGTGTACGACGGCTACCGGATGCGGCCCCGGGCCCACGAGCTGCGCGACGGCATCGAGCTGCTGCGGGTCCCCGACCTGCCCAGCCACGACCAGAACGCACTTCGGCGGGGGCTCACCCTGACGTCGTTCGCCGCGTCGGCGACCGCGCAGGTCGGCTGGCTGCGCGGCGCGGACGTCGTGCTCACCTACCTCTCGCCCGCCACGGTCGGGCTCGCCGCCTGGGCCCTGGACCGGGTCAGCGGAGTGCCCTACGTGCTCTACGTCCAGGACCTCTGGCCCGAGACGATCACGGCGAGCGGCTTCCTGCCCGGAGAGCGGCTCAACCGGGCCGCCGAGACCGCCATCAACATCGGCCTGCGCGGGCTCTACCGGCGCGCCGCTGGAACGGCCGCGCTCAGCCCGACCATGGCCAGGACGCTCGCGGGGCGCGGAGTCGTGGTCCCTCCCGTGTCGATCCCCAACTGGGTCGACGAGGAGATCTTCGCGCCAGCAGCGCACGCCACGTCGCGGGAGCTGCCGGAGGACCGCACGTGGATCATGTACGCCGGTGGGATGGGCGACGTGCAGGCGCTCGACCACGCCGTGATGGCCGTGGCGCGGCTCTCCGCTCGTCCGGACATCGGGCTGGCGTTCGTGGGCGACGGCGTGGCGCGGGCGCGTCTCGAACGGCTGTCGGCCGACCTGGGAGTCTCCGACCGGGTGCTGTTCCTCGGAGCGCGTCCGATGTCCGCGATGCCCGGGCTCATGGCCGAGGCCGCGGCCCAGCTCGTCTCCCTCAAGGATCTGCCACTCTTCCGTGGCACGATCCCGAGCAAGGTCCAGGCGGCCATGGCGTGCGGGAGCCCGATCGTGTGCGCGGTCGCGGGAGAGGCCGCCGACGTCGTCACCCGTGCGGGCTGCGGCATCGTGGTGGCACCCGAGGACGACGCCTCGCTGGCGGAAGGATTCGTCGCGATGGCCGACCTCAGCCTCGCCGCGCGCCGGCAGATGGGTGCTGCCGGCAGGACGGCCTACGTCCGGGACTACTCAGCGGCCGCCGGCACCGAGCGCCTCGAGCAGCTGCTGGTGAGTGCGGCACGGAGGAAGCGATGAGCCCCCGACCGACGACAGGCCCCGTCGCGGTGCTCGGAGCCAGTGGCTTCGTGGGATCGCACGTGGTCTCTGCGCTGACCCAGCGAGGAGTCGACGTGTTGCCCGTTCGCGCCCCTCGCCTCGACACCGGCGCGCGGACGGCGTCCGACCTGCAGGCCGAGCTCTCGCGTGCTGACGTGACGGCGGAGATCGAGCGTCTCCGAGGGGAGCTGGCCGACGCCAGGGCAGTGGTCAACGCCGCCGGCCTCGCCCACGCCACCGGAGCAGGCGACGACCTCTTCGGGGCCAATGCGCTCCTGCCGGCAGTCGTGGCCGATGCAGCACCGGCCGGTGTCCGGCTCGTGCACGTGAGCTCCGCCGCGGTCCAGGGACGCAGGGACCCGCTCGACGAGACGACGGAACGCGCGCCGTTCAGCCCCTACTCGTCCTCGAAAGCGCTGGGAGAGCAGCTCGTGGGACAGCGTGCGGGGACGGTGTGCTTCCGTCCCACGTCGGTCCACGGAGCTGACCGAGCGGTCACGCGCAGCCTGCACCGTGTCGTCTCGTCTCCGCTCGCGTCGGTGGCCGGGTGGGGAGACGGACCGACCCCGCAGGTGCTGGTCGAGAACGTCGCCGACGCAGTGGCCCATGTCGTGCTGGTGCAGGAGTCGCCGCCCGAGGTCGTGCTCCAGCCGTGGGAGGGGTTGACCGTCGCTGGACTGGTGCGAGACCTGGGTGGGCGCGAGCCGCACCACCTCTGGACCTGGCTCGCACGCCTCCTCGTGCGGCTCCTCACCGTCGTGGGCGCGCTGGTTCCCCCGGCGGCGGGCGTGGCGCGGCGGCTCGAGATGTTGTGGTTCGGTCAGGGGCAGGTCGCAGGCTGGTTGACCGCGGCCGGCTGGTCGGCTCCGATGGATCGGCGACGATGGAAGGACATGATGTGAAGCAGGTCGCGATCACGGGAGGCTTCGGCTTCCTGGGCTGGCACACCGCGTGCCGGCTCCGCGCGCTCCACGGGATCGAGCCCGTCCGGCTCGGCCGGCAGGAGCTCGCTGACCCGGACGTGCTCGCCGCCGCGCTCGACCGTGCCGACACGGTGATCCACATCGCGGGAGTCAACCGAGCCGCCACGGACGCCGAGGTGGAGTCCGGCAACGTGAGCGCTGCCGAGTCGCTGGCGGTTGCGTTACGAGCGTCCGGCCGGCCCATCGACGTCGTCTACGCCAACTCGGTCCAGGCCGAGCTCGACAACGCCTACGGCCGGGGCAAGGCAGCGGCAGCGGGCGTCCTCTCCGCTGCGTGTGCAGACACGGGCGGGCACTTCGCCGACCTGCTGCTGCCCAACCTGTTCGGAGAGCACGGGCGCCCCGGCTACAACTCCTTCGTGGCCACGTTCGCCCACGAGGTCGCTGCGGGGCGAACGCCCAGCGTGACGGGCGACCGGGAGATCGAGCTGCTGCACGCCCAGGACGCCGCTGCGGCACTGATCGCGGCGACGGGACAGGACGTACGCACCCGAGTGGCAGGCGAAGCGATCCGTATCAGTTCGGTGCTCGAGGCGTTCGAGGAGTTCCACGAGCTCTACGGCGGTCGGGGAGAGATTCCCGACGTGTCCACCGCGATGCGGCTCAACCTGTTCAACACCTACCGGGCGGCGGCCTTCGCCGACGCGCCCGCGGTGGCTCCCCAGGTGCACTCCGACAACCGCGGAGACCTGTTCGAGACGGTGCGGTCGCACGGCGGGACAGGCATGTCCTACGCCTCCACGACCAAGCCCGGCCAGAAGCGTGGCGAGCACTACCACCTGCACAAGATCGAGCGCTTCGTGGTGGTCAAGGGCGAGGCCGAGATCCAGCTGCGCCGGCTGCTGCACGACGAAGTCGTGACCCTGCGGGTGAGCGGCGAACGGCCCGTCTTCGTCGACATGCCGACGCTGTGGGTGCACAACATCCGCAACGTGGGTGAGGACGATCTGCTGACCGTGTTCTGGGCCGACCAGCTGCTCGACCAGCAGAATCCTGACCAGTTCCCCGAGACCATCGCCCAGGAGGCGCACGCATGAAGGTCATGACCGTCGTCGGCACGCGTCCGGAGATCATCCGGCTCGCCCGGGTGATCGACCGTCTCGACGCCACGAGCGGCATCGAGCACGTGCTCGTGCACACCGGTCAGAACTACGACCACTCCCTCAACCAGGTGTTCTTCGACGACCTCGGACTGCGCGCCCCCGATCACTACCTCGGCGTCGACACGAGCAGCCTCGGAGCGGTGCTGGGCGGCGTGCTGGTCGGCACGGAGAAGGTGCTCGTCGAGGAGCGTCCGGACGCGCTCTTGGTCCTGGGCGACACCAACTCGTGCATCGCGACCGTGATGGCGAAGCGGATGCGGATCCCGACCTACCACATGGAGGCCGGCAATCGCTGCTTCGACGAGAACGTGCCCGAGGAGACGAATCGCCGGCTCGTCGACCACGTCGCCGACTTCAACCTCGCCTACACCGAGCACGCCCGTCGCAACCTCCTCGCCGAGGGCCTGCACCCGCGTCGTGTGCTGGTGACGGGCTCGCCGATGCGGGAGGTGCTCGAGCACTTCCGCGACCAGATCGAGGCCTCCGCCGTCCTGGACGAGCTCGAGCTCGAGTCGGGTGGCTACTTCCTGGTCAGCGCGCACCGGGAGGAGAACGTCGACTCTCCCGAGCGGCTCCAGATGCTCATCGCCTGCCTGGAGCGGGTCGCCGCGGAGTGGGGCCTGCCCGTCGTGGTCAGCACGCACCCGCGCACCCGCAAGCGAATGGAGGCCCTGGGCCACGAGGTCGAGGGCGACATCCGCTGGCTGGAGCCCTTCGGCTTCCACGACTACAACAAGCTCCAGCTCGAGGCGGCCTGCGTCCTCTCCGACTCCGGCACGATCTCCGAGGAGTCGTCGATCCTCGGCTTCCCCGCCATCACCCTCCGGGACTCGATCGAGCGGCCGGAAGCGCTCGACACAGGTTCGATCATCATGACGGGCCTCGACGTCGACGACGTCGAGCGGGCGGTCCGGATCGCCATGGAGGACGGTGCGATCTCCTCGTCGATACCCGCGGGGTACGAGATCGGCGACACGAGCAACAGGGTGGTGCGGTTCATCGCCTCTACGGCGTCACGGCACGCGGCGTGGGCCGGCATCCGGGGCACCGGGTGACGTCAGGGTGAAGATCGCCTACGCCGTTCCCCACCCGGTGACCGGAGCCATCCGGCAGAGAGTCCTCGGGTTGGTGAGGTCAATCCGTGCTGCCCGACCAGACGTCGAGGTCACCGTCCTTGCCCCGGCGATCGACCTGCCCGCAGAGAGCGCCGGGACGGTGACGTTCCGAAGGGTCGAGGTGATCCCCGACGGCGCCGACGCCAAGGACAAGGTGGCGCGGCGGGTGCGTCTGGGCACGGAGACGGTCGCCGAGCTCGGTCGGGTCCGTCCGGATCTCGTCATCATCTACGGCGGCGGCGCCCTCTACATGGGCAGGATCCAGTCGTGGGCGCGGCGAGTCGGGTGCCTCGTGGCCGCCGATGCCGTCGAGTGGTACGACCGCTCGCACCTCCCCGGTGGCCGATGGGGCCCGTTCGCCATCGACAACGAGCTGATGATGCGTCGTTCGCTGCTTGCGTGCGACGGAGTCATCGCAATCTCGCAGTTCCTCGCCTCCTTCGTCTCCAGGCAGAGCAGCGCCTCGGTGGTGGTGATCCCTCCCCTCCTCGACGTGCAGGCGATCGCGTGGGAGGCGGGCCGCGGTGCCCTGCAGCGCTTGGCCTACTGCGGCACTCCCGGCCGGAAGGACGACCTGGGCGTGTTCATCGCGGCGCTGTCAGCCGTCGATCCCGACGGAAGGTCGTTCGAACTGGTGGTCGCCGGCCCGAGCGAGGATGACCTGCTGAGGCTTCCCGGGGTCACGTCCATCCCCGACTCGGTCCGGACAGTGGGTCGTCTGTCGTCGGAGGACAGCCTGGCGCTCGTCACAAGCGCGACCTGGGCACCCTTGGCTCGACCGGACAAGCGGTTCGCCCACGCGGGTTTCCCCACAAAGCTGGTCGAGGCGCTTGCCGCAGGCACACCGCCGATCGCCAACCTCACCTCAGACCTAGGGTCGTACCTCAAGACCGGCCGGAACTCGCTCGTGATGGCAGACAGCACCCTCGAATCCGCCATGGTGGCCTTGGACACTGCGCGTTCGCTGTCGGAGGCGGACATCGCGGACATGTCGGGTCGCGCTCGCGTGACCGCCGAGGAAAACTTCGACTTCCGGGCGCACGCTGCGCATCTGGACAGCTGGCTCGGCGAGATGTCGTCACGGGGGCGTGCATGAGATGGGCTGAGGCCTTCTGGAGGGGGCCGTCGCTACTGGCGCGTGCGTCGCGACGGGCGCGAATGATCCCTCACCGCCCTCGATTCGCCCGCCACGGCTCGAGGTTCTTCTTCGACCCCTCCGGTACGTACTCCTACGGCAACGTCTCGGTCGGGTACAACGTCAACCTCGGTCACCGTCCCACCCTCATCGCGGCGCAGTCGCGCATCATTATCGGGGACAACGTCATGTTCGGGCCCGACGTGTCGATCTTCGGCGGGGGCCACAACATCTCCGTCGTAGGTACCCCGATGATCGACGTCATCTGGAAGCGCGGTGACGAGGACCTGGGAGTCTCGATCGGCAACGATGTGTGGATCGGCACCCGGGCGGTCATCCTGCGAGGCGTCGACGTCGGGACAGGCTCCGTCGTCGCAGGAGGAGCGGTCGTGTCCAAGTCGGTGCCCGACTACGCCATCGTGGCCGGCAACCCGGCGCGCGTGGTGGGCCACAGGTTCACGCTCGACGAGGCGATCTCGCACGAGACCCAGATGTACGGACTGCCTTCGTCGGAGAGGTTGGAGACGCTGAGGATCATGATCGAGTCGGACGCGATGCTTCCGCGTCGACAGGTGCCGCTTTGATGCCGAACGCCAGCCGGGTCGGGATCCGGCAGATGATGGGCAACGAGGTGCTCCGCTGGGACGCACGAAGCCTGGCGGTAGCGGGTGTGGCCGCGTTGAGTTTCGTCGCGCCCAACTTGGCGTGGCGCGAAGGTGCGCTGTTGTGCCTGCTGGTGCTACTGACGTCCCTTCGGACGTTCAGGCCGGCGCCGGCCGATTTTGCCGCGATCGGACTGACAGGTCTCGCCTTCACGTCATTGCTGTGGACGAGCTCCACCGCACTCACCGTCACCACTAGCGTCAACCTGGCGACCAGCGTGGTCGTGTTCATGTCCGTTCGAGCCGTGTGTCGACGGAGACGCGACGTCGTCATCGTCGGCTCCGGAATGATCGCCGGTGCGACGATCGCCGTCCTCGCGGCGGCTCACAACGCCTCAGGGTTCCGTCTGGCCGTTCAGGCCACCGCGGATCGCGTCGGCGTAAACGGGGTCAACGTCAACTTCACGGCGTACTCGCTGGTGACCGCAGCGGCCGTGATGTCTGCCCTCGTCGTCTTCCGACGCAACCGCTCGGACTACTACCGCCTCGCCGCGGCCGGTGCATTCCTAGCGGTCGTCTACCTGGGAGTCGTCCTCACCGGGGCTCGTGGGGCGATGCTGTCCCTTGTGGGACTGGTCGTCTGGCTCGTCGCCTCACGGTTCCTGCCGCGCCTGGTCTGGTGGGCGCTGATCGTCGTTTTCGTGATCTCAAACGCTGCCATCGCCTTGGGGTGGAGCGACGCCCTGCTGCGCAGGTCCGCGACAGGCAGCACCCGAGAGACGGGGGACCTGAACGGTCGTCTAGGCGTGTGGCCACTGGCCCGGCACGTGTTCGAAGACAACTGGCTGCTCGGTGGGGGCGCTGGCTCGCTCCCCTCCGCGCCTGGCAACACGATGGGGATCAACGCCCACGCTGTCGTCCTCGACGTGGCCGCGGGCCTGGGGAGCTTGGGAATCGTGGCGTTCGCGAGCGTGTGGATACTTGCGCTGCGCGAGCCAATGTCGACTGCCGACACGCGGGTGATTCGGGCCGTCGGCGCGTTCTTGGTGGTGAGCCTTCCGGTGATCCTGACCGGCTTCTGGTTCGAGTCGATCGTGCTGTGGTCCGCCATCGCCTTCTTCTCGCGCGTCGACGTCCTCGCGCTGGCGGACGGCCGTTCCTACTCCGACGAAGTGCTAGGCGTGACAGACGATCGGTAGCCGGCCAGCAGGGCAGGCAGAACCGTCACGAGGTAGGCGACAGTGCCGACAAGCGGCACCCACTCGATCCCCAGCTGCTCGGCTGCGACGACCTTGCCCGGCGCCGACACCAGCAGGAAGGCGGTCCAGCCCAGCATTTGTGGACGCATATGACCGGCAGCGTTCTGCACCATCGAAAGGGGCGATGTGGCTGACACGACGAGCCACCATGACGCGAGCGCCAGCAAGAGCGTGTAGTTCGCTGTCTGCACGCCGTGAGTCAGGACGTCGAGCAGGACTTGCGTCAGTGCGATCACGGCGACGGACGCCAGCAGAACGGTCGCACTCGACAGCTTGACCATGCGTGCCGTGGTTCGACGGACCCAGGGGTAGTCGTGAGCGGCGAGCGCACGAGCGTTCATCGGCCAGAGGGGCTGGTTCACAACGGTGACGATTAGGCCGAGAGCTGTCAACAGACGCGCTGAGACCCCGAACTCGGTGACCGCCGATGCGCCCCTGACCTGAGCGATCACGAGGTTGTCGAGGTTGTACGCCACGGCCGCCATCGTGGTGATGACCAAGAACGCGCCGCCGAGGCGAAGGAGCGGCCCTGCCTGATCTCGTTTGATCCCGCCCCATGTGGGTCGCAGATGAGGGTTGGCACGGAAGAAAGTCGCGCTCGCGACGATGTTCGCCACGGGTGGTCCTGACGCGGCAGCGAGCACGAGCAACCACAGGGGGGCGCCGACAGCCGCAGCAATGGCCGCACACGCCAGCGACGTCCACGGGCCGAGCGCGGTGATGAGGTTGCTCCGCGAGACCTGCTCAGCGGCGTACTGAACGCGCTGGATCAGTGAGAGTGGCACGTTGCACGCGAACATTCCGATGGACACCATCGCGAGCGTCCTCGCCTCCTGGGACATGGAGTCCGAGAGACCGACGATGGATGCCCACGAGAGAACGTGAAGCGTCACGGAAAGCGCGAGTAACATCATCAGCCCGGCGATCGACACCAAGAGGTACGCCGTCGAGATCTCTCGCTGGGCCTGGGTTCGATCGCCGATACCGAGCGACCGCGAGAGCTGCGTCATGAGCCCGTTGCCCAGACCGAGGTCGGCCCACACGAGCATGCCCGTGAGCGAGGTGACGGTCAGCCAAGCGCCGAACGTCTGCTCTCCCATCGCCGGCAGCAGCACGTAGATCAACGCAAAAGGCGCGATCGCCGCAGAACCCCGGCTCACGGCAGCGGTCATGATGCCGCGGACGATCTGCTGCTCTCGCGTGAATCTGCTCGTCGTCACCTCTACCATCCCGGTGTGGTCCTCACGGTCAGCACTACTCGGACAACCACAGGCGTCGATAGGCGTCGACGACGACGTCCAGGGAGTAGGTCTCCCTGACTCTGCGAAGGGCGGTGGCCGCCATCGACGAGCGAATCTCTGGGGCCGACGTGACAACCTCGAGGGCCGCGACGAGCGCTGGCACGTCCTTCGGCGGCACGACGATCCCCGCGCCGTCGCGCAACATCGCGGGGATCGCGCCCACGGATGTCGCGACGACAGGTGTTCCGGTGGCCATAGCTTCGAGGATGACGTTTGGAAAGCCTTCCGTGTGGCTGGGAAGAACGAGGAAAGCTGCCTGCGTCATTTCCGCGATGACCTCGTCATGGCTTCGCGGTCCCACTAGCTCGATTGACGCGTCGAGCGTTCCCAGCCAGGCGGGGGACGCGTAGGTGGCAGCGGGAGGGCCGACGAGTCGCAGATGCCAGCCGCTCGGCGCCAGGTCGGTCCAGGCCGAGACCAGTTCGTCGATGCCCTTGGACGCTCCGACGGAGCCCACGAAGAGTGCGACGCGGGAGTCCCTCTCAAGGTTGGCCTCGTAGCGCTCCGTCTCGATGAAGTTCGGCAGGATCTGCGCCCGGGTGGACCCGACGAGGTTCGAGACGGCACGGTGCGTCGGTTCGTCGATGCTCAATGTCACCGAGGCGGTCCTGACAGCCCGACGGAGCAGCCTCCCCTCGCCCGAACCGTTCGACAGGATCTCCGGCGTGCGACCGAAACGGAGGTGCAGGACGGTCCGCACTCGGAGTCCCCTACAGACGGTCAGGGCGATGAGATCGCGGACCAGGCCGAGACTTCCAGAGCTGTTAACGTGCACGCACGATGGCCTGCCGGACGTCATGAAGCGGGCGAGAAGCCCGTGGAGGACGATCAGCAGCTGCCGCAGCCCGCTGGCCACTCTGTGGACAGTGCTGGTCTCATCTGTCCGCTGTTGCCTGTGGGACGAGTCGACGACGAGCAGCTCGACCCCGATCCGCTCCGCGGGCATATCCACCATCGTGCGTGTCCAGCGAGCTATGCCGCCGAGCGGTGGGGGCAGAGGCGAGATCAGGACGACCTTCGGCAGCGTGTCGGCCGCGCCACGTCGCCAAATCCTACGAGACATCACGGAACCACTGAAGCGTGTCCTGCAGGCCCTTCTCGAGCTCGACTGCGGTCACGTCGGGGAACAGCGCTCGAAGTGAGGCATTGTCAGCCTGCGAGTGCGGAACGTCGCCGGGGCGTGGATCGCGGTGACGCACGTCGGCCGTCGACCCGGCCACCTCCTCGATGTGGCGCGTCAACTGCAGGAGTGAGGTGTTCGTGCCGAAGGCGAGGTTGACCGGCTCGGGATGGGAGACCTTGCGCTCGACGGCGTCGAGCAGGACCGAGCACACAGTGCCGACGAAGGTGAAGTCGCGGGAGTTGCTGCCGTCTCCGTTGATCCACAGCGGCTCATCTCGCAGCAGTGCGTCCAGGAACGTGGGGATCACGGCTGCATAGACGTGGCCGGCGCGCTGCCGGGGGCCGTAGACGTTGAAGAACCTGAAGGCGAGCGTGTCCATGCCGTACGACTGCTGGTAGGCGAGTGTGTACTGCTCTGTCGACAACTTGCTGACGGCGTAGGGGCTCATGGGGCGAACCCACTCGCGCTCGCTCTTCGGGAGGGCCGGGTTCAGTCCGTAGACGCTGCTCGACGACGCGCAGACGGCGTGTCCGACGCCAGCGGCCCTGGCCGCCTCGAGGACCCGAAGGGTGCCGGTGGAGTTCACCTCGTGGCTGCGGACCGGATCGGCGATGCTGCGTGGCACCGAGCCGAGCGCGGCCAGGTGAACGACGCTGTCCACTCCCTCGACTGCGCGTTCCAACGCGGAGGGGTCGAGGATGCTGCCCTCGATGAAGTCGACGTCGAGCCCGTCCAGGTTGTCGCGGAACCCGGTGGACAGGTCGTCGAGCACGACAACCTCGTGGCCGTGAGAGAGAGCGAGCCGCGAGAGGTTGGAGCCGATGAAGCCGGCGCCACCAGTGATGAGGATGCGCATCAGGATTCCAGTCTCATAGTCGAAGGTCGGCTGCGCCCTTGGGCAGCAGTGACTTGAGGTCGTAGAGGACGTGTCCGCCCCGCTTGCCGTACGCCCGCACACCGTCAGAGCCGAGGGCACGGAACTCGTCGTGACCGACGGCCAGGATGACAGCGTCGTAGGTGTCCACCTCCGGCGTGACGACCTCGATGTCGTACTCGTGGCGTGCCTCGTCGACATCGACCCAGGGGTCGTGGACATCGACCCGCATCCCGTAGGTGCCGAGCTCCGAGACGATGTCGACGACGCGCGTGTTGCGCAGATCGGGAGTGTTCTCCTTGAACGTCAGCCCCATCACCAGGACGCGGGCGTCGCGTAGGTCGATCCCGTTGGCGATCATCGCGCGCAGGAGCTGTGCCGCGACGTACTCACCCATGGAGTCGTTCAGCCGGCGACCGGCGAGGATCACCTCGGGGTGGTAGCCGACCGCCTGGGCCTTGTGGGTCAGGTAGTAGGGGTCGACGCCGATGCAGTGACCGCCCACGAGACCCGGCCGAAACGGGAGGAAGTTCCACTTCGTGCCCGCGGCCTCGAGCACGTCGAGGGTGTCGATGCCGAGGCGGCTGAACACCAGCGCCAGCTCGTTGACCAGGGCGATGTTGATGTCGCGCTGGATGTTCTCGATGACCTTGGCCGCCTCGGCGACCTTGATCGACGGCGCCAGGTGGGTGCCAGCCTCGACGACGGTGTTGTAGAGCGCGTCCACGAACTTCGCGGCGTCCGGTGTGGACCCCGAGGTCACCTTGACGATGGTCTCGAAGCGGTGCTCCTTGTCGCCCGGGTTGATGCGCTCGGGGGAGTAACCCACGAAGAAGTCCGCGTTGAACTTCAGTCCGGAGATTTCCTCCAGGAGCGGGACGCAGTTCTCCTCGGTCGCGCCCGGGTAGACGGTCGACTCGTAGATCACGACATCGCCGCGCTTGAGCGTCATCGCCACGGTCCGGGTCGCAGCGAGCACCGGGCCGAGGTCGGGCTGCTTGTGCTCGTCGATGGGCGTCGGGGTGGTGACGATGTAGACCTCGACGTCGCGGAGGACCTCGACGTCGGTGGTGGGCGTGAGGCGCTTCGCCGCCTGGAGCTGTTCCTCGTCGACCTCGAGCGTCCGGTCGTGCCCCGCGCTGAGCTCCTCGACGCGAGTCGGGTTGATGTCGAAGCCCACGACATCGAAGTGCCTGGCGAACGAGACGGCCAGCGGTAGCCCGACATAGCCGAGACCGATGACGCCGATGACTTGGTTACCGAGTGCCAAGGACATGAGTGTTGGACAGCCTTCTTCGTGTGTGGACGGCGCTGCGGTCCAGCCCACCCCGCGCGCGGAGCCGCGAGGAGCAGCAGCCGAGGCGGATCGTGCGGGTGGTCACCGCAACCCCCTGCGAGCCGTCAGGTGACCTCGTCGAGCGGCCGTTCGCAGCCGGTCGTCAGACTGGGTCTGCGGCTGGCGTGGGCGAGGGCCCCTCGTCGGGACAGCAGGCACCATGGTAACGACGCGCGAACCCAAGCAGGAATCCGCGTCCGCTCTGTCGGCTGTCCGCTGGACGCGGATCTCCGATGGCCCCGTCGAGCGCTGCCCGTCGCGCCGCCTGACCTCGAGCCTGGGAGACCGCGCTGCTAACGTCGATGGCCTTGTCTGCATTGAACCAACCGCTCACGTCGAAAGTCTGCGACTTGTCCCCGATGTCCTCGTCCTGGCGTCCGCTCCGTCTTGTCACCTGGCTGCCACTGGCCGTGGCCCTGACTCTGCCGCTGGGGGGTGCCGTCGCGCCCGCCCACGCCCAGAAGATCAAGCCGGAGTTCTGGGGCATGCACGACAGCGACTGGACCACGGCGCCGGGCGCCCAGGTCGGGGCCGCGAACTTCACGACCTCGCTCCTGTACTGGCAGAACGTCGAGACACGGCAAGGCCACTACGACTGGAGCCGGCTCGACCAGCAGGTCGCGGCCGCCGAGAGCATCGGCGCCCAGCCGATGGTCCTGCTGGGACAGACGCCGCGCTTCCACTCCACCCGGCCCGGCTCGGCGGAGTACGACGACTTCATGCCTGATACCGCCGCCTGGAAGCGGTACGTCACCAAGCTCGCCACGAGGTACGGCACGAGGCTCGACTACCAGATCTGGCCGGAGCCCAACATCGTCCAGAACTGGAAGGGCACGCCGCGCCAGATGGCTCAGCTCACGGCGATCGCCAGCAAGGCGATCCGGAAGGCCGCCGGCCGGAAGGCAAAGGTGGTCTCCCCTGCGGTCGCCCTGCGGCTCGCCAGCCAGCGCAGGTGGACGCTCGAGTACTTCCAGCAGCGCATCGGTGGCGTGCGGGTCCACCGCTACATCGACGCGATCGCGATCGATCCCTTCCCGGAGCAGAGGGGCACTCCCGAGGACTCCTACGCGATCATGAAAGACATCCGGCGATCGCTGGCCAGCATCGGCGTCCGCAAGCCGATCTGGAACAACGAGATCAACTACGGGGTCCCCGGTGGTGGCGCAACCACGACGACCAGGTACCCCGTCGCCAAGCAGCGCTCGTACGTCATCCGGACCTACGTGCTGAGCGCTGCGGCCCGGATGCAGCGCACCTACTGGCTGGGGTGGTTCAGCAACTCGACGATGGCGATCAACATGGCCGACAGCACCGGGCGCGCGCTCGGGCCGGGCAAGTCGTACGCCGTCGTGCGGTCGTGGCTGAACAGGACCAACTTCAAGGGCTGCACCACGAGGAAGGGACTCTGGCGCTGCACCGCCAAGAAGGGCGGCGAGGTCCGCACGATCTACTGGAAGCGTCGTGGCAAGGCCACGATCACGACGCCTCGCTCGACCGTGCGGGTCGAGAACCAGAACGGGGCGGTGGACGACCGCGGCGGCCGCACCACGGTTCGCGTGACGTCCAGGCCGATCATGGTCGCGTCACAGCGCTGAGCGCGTCCCTGAGTGCCGAAGAGGCCCCGACCGTGTCCGGTCGGGGCCTCTTGCGTGCGGCGCGCGTCAGCTGCCGCTGTTGATCATGCCCGCGCCGACGGTGACGCCGGTGGCCTCGTCGATCAGGATGAACGAGCCCGTGGTGCGGTTCTTCGAGTACGGGTCGCACAGCAGCGGCACGGTGGTGCGCAGCTGGACGCGGCCGATCTCGTTGAGGCCGAGCTCGCCGGCGTCCTGGTCGCGGTGCAGCGAGTTCACGTCGAGGCGGTACTGGATGTCCTTGACCATCGCGCGACCCGTGCGGGTGGTGTGCTTGATGGCGAGCTTCTGGCGCGGACGCAGCGGCTCGTTGGTCATCCAGCAGACCATCGCGTCGATGTCCTGGCTGGGCTTCGGAGCGTTCTTGACGCGGGCGATCATGTCGCCTCGCGAGACGTCGACGTCGTCCTCGAGGCGCACCGTGACCGACATCGGCGGGAACGCCTCGTCGACCTCACGGTCGAAGAGGTCGATCGCCTCGATCTTCGAGGTCATGCCGCTGGGCAGCACGATGACCTCGTCGCCCTTCTTCAGCACGCCGCCGGCGATCTGGCCGGCGTAGCCGCGGTAGTCGTGGTGCTCGTCCGACTTGGGACGTACGACGTACTGCACCGGGAAGCGGGTGTCGACGAGGTCGCGGTCGGAGGCGACGTGCACGTGCTCGAGGTGGTGCATCAGCGTCGGGCCGGCGTACCACGGCGTGTTCTCCGAGCGGTCCACGACGTTGTCGCCCTTGAGCGCCGAGATCGGGATGACCTCGAGGTCGGGGATGTTGAGCTTGGTCGCGAACTGGGTGAACTCCGCGTGGATCCGCTCGTAGGTCTCCTCGGACCAGTCGACGAGGTCCATCTTGTTGATGCAGAGCACCAGGTGCGGGACGCGCAGCAGCGACAGCAGCACCGCGTGGCGGCGCGACTGCTCGGTGAGGCCCTGGCGGGCGTCGACGAGCACCAGGCCGAGGTCGGCGGTCGAGGCGCCGGTGACCATGTTGCGGGTGTACTGCACGTGGCCCGGGGTGTCCGCGATGATGAACTTGCGGGTGGGCGTGGCGAAGTAGCGGTAGGCGACGTCGATCGTGATGCCCTGCTCGCGCTCGGAGCGCAGGCCGTCGGTGAGCAGCGACAGGTCGACGTACTCGTGGCCCTTGTCGGTGGAGGTCTTCTCCACTGCCTCGAGCTGGTCGGCGAAGATCGACTTGCTGTCGTAGAGCAGGCGGCCGATCAGGGTCGACTTGCCGTCGTCGACCGAGCCGGCGGTCGCGAATCGGAGCAGGTCCATCTGGCCATCGGTGGCGCCCATCAGAAGTAGCCTTCCTTCTTGCGGTCTTCCATGGCCGCCTCGGAGAATCGGTCGTCACCGCGGGTCGCACCGCGCTCGGTGACCCGGGCGGCCGCGACCTCGTCGATGATCTCGTCAATGGTGCTGGCGGTGGACTCCACGCAGCCGGTCAGCGTGATGTCGCCACACGTGCGGAAGCGCACGGTGCGCTCCTCGGCGGTCTCGCCGGGGCGCATCGGGTTGAGCGGCGTCTCGGTCATCAGCATGCCGTCGCGCTCGAAGACGCGGCGCTGGTGGCTGAAGTAGATCGAGGGGATCTCGATGCCCTCGCGGCCGATGTAGTCCCAGATGTCGAGCTCGGTCCAGTTCGAGATCGGGAAGATGCGCATGTGCTCGCCGGCGTGCAGGCGGCCGTTGTAGAGGCTCCACAGCTCGGGGCGCTGCATCTTCGGGTCCCACTGGCCGAACTCGTCGCGGTGGGAGTAGACGCGCTCCTTGGCGCGGGCCTTCTCCTCGTCGCGGCGTCCGCCACCGAAGGCGGCGGTGAAGCCGTTCTCCTCGATCGCGTTGAGCAGGGTCGCGGTCTGCATGCGGTTGCGGCTGGTCTTGCCGTCGTCGACGAGGACGCCGTTGGCGATCGCCTCGTCGATCGACGCGACGACCAGGCGCACGCCGAGGCGGTCGACCCAGCGGTCGCGGGTCTCCATGACCTCGGGGAAGTCCAGTCCGGTGTCGACCTGCATGATCGGGAACGGGATCTTCGCCGGGTAGAACGCCTTCTCCGCGAGGCGGAGCATGACGATCGAGTCCTTGCCGCCGGAGAACATCAGGACCGGCTTCTCGAACTCGGCGGCGACCTCACGGAAGATGTGGATCGACTCCGCCTCGAGCTGGTCGAGCTGACTCAGCTGGTAGTCGACGTGGGTGTTGGTCATGGCGTAGCAAGGACCTCTCTAGGGACAGCAGCCATCATCGTAGCGACGGGCGTCGCCCCGGTGAATTCGCGTCGCCGGGTGTGGTCGGCAAGACTCGGGCGAATGAGCCGCAACCTCCGACTCGCCCCCCGCTCCTCACGCCCCAGGCGCCTGCTCTGCGGGTTGCTGGCCGTGGCCTTCGTCACGGCAGCCTGCTCGTCGTCCGGCGACGACGGCCCGCCGTCGTACTCCACGAGCGACCGGCTGAAGGTGCAGGTCCTGCCCCAGCTGGCGGCCACGGGCGAGGACACGCAGCTGGCCGACTCGGCCGCGTGGGTGGTCGACGCCACGGTCGCCGACGAGGATGAAGGCACCGCCGTCACCCTCTACGCCAGAACCGGTGACGGCGGGTGGGCGGCCGTCTCCGAGGAGGAGACGGACGACAAGGGCCACGTCGCGCTGACCAGCACCACGCCCGGCGAGCTGCAGGTCATCGTGGGCGACGACGACGACGCGATCGGCACCAAGGTCTCCACCGCCGACGCCCCCCAGCCCACCTTCACCGACGACTTCGAGGCCGACACCGTCGACCTGAAGAAGGGCGGCGTCTGGCGCACCCGCGAGCAGGGCAACATCGGCCTCCGCACGTGCTCGCGCGCCGACGCGAGTGCAGCCTCCGTCCAGGACGGCGTGCTCCAGCTCAGCGTCGACGAGGACCCCGAGAAGGAGGGTCAGGACTGCCAGCTCCCCGGCCGCCGCAAGCAGGTGGCCTACCGCGTCAACGGTCACGTCGGCACCGAGGGCCTCTACAGCTATACCTACGGCTTCGCCGCGGCGCGGATCAGGACCCAGTCGGCCCGTGGCCAGCACTCCGCCTTCTGGATGCAGGCCGTCGGCGGCCAGCACAAGGGCGGCGCCAAGAAGGGCGGCGCCGAGATCGACGTCATGGAGTACTTCGGCGACAACCACCCCCAGGGCGGCCTGACGAGCTTCACCTACTACCTCGACAAGGCCGGCAAGAAGCGGACCGTCGGCGGCTGGGTGCCCGACCTCGACCAGTACGGCGACGACTGGTCGAAGAAGTACCACGTGTTCTCCGTGGAGTGGACGCCCGAGGAGTACGTCTTCCGCATCGACGGCCAGGTCACCCACCGCATCGAGGAGGAGACCTCCGGGCGCCCGGAGTTCCTGATCCTCAGCCTGCTGTCCTCCGACTACGAGCTGCCGCGCTTCAACGGCGAGCTGCCCGAGCACATGGAGGTCGACTGGGCGCGAGTGTGGGAGACCGGACCAAAGTCCTAGGTCTCGATACGCCCGCTCGTTCCTCGCGGGCTACTCGACCACCTGGGGAGCTGGGGTGTCGAGGACGAGGGTGATCGGTCCGTCGTTGACCGACTCCACCCGCATGTCGGCGCCGAAGCGCCCGCGCGCCACCTGTGCGCCGAGCCGCTCGAGCTCGGCGCACACGGCGTCGTACAACGGCTCGCTCACGGGACCGGGCGCGGCGGCCTGCCACGTGGGGCGGCGGCCCTTGCGGGCGTCGCCGTACAACGTGAACTGGCTGACGACCAGCACCGGCGCACCCACGTCGCTGGCGCTCTGCTCCTCGCGCATCAGCCGCAGGTCCCAGATCTTGCGGGCCGTCCACGCGACCTCCGCGGTCCCGTCGTCGTGGGTGACGCCGAGGTAGACCAGGAGCCCGGGGCGGTCGAGCTCGCCGACCACCTCGCCGTCGACCCGGACGCTGGCGGAGAGGACCCGCTGGATGACCGCACGCATGGTGCAAGGATGCCGCCATGTCTGATGCGTTGCTGATCACGGTCGCTCCCACCGGAGCCGAGACCGCCAAGGCCGACTGCCCGCAGCTCCCCACCACCCCGGAGGAGATCGGCCGCACCGCCGCCGAGTGCGAGGCCGCCGGCGCCGCGATGATCCACATCCACGTCCGCGACGGCGAGCACGCGCCGACGCTCGACCAGTCGCTGCTGCGCGAGTGGGTCGCGGCCGTGCGCGAGTCGTCGTCGCTCGTCGTCCAGCTCTCGACCGGCGGGTCGGTGCACGACCCGCTCGACAAGCGCCTCCAGGTCCTCGACGCCGAGCCCGACTCGTGCTCGCTGACCATGGGCACGACCAACTTCGGCGACGACGTCTTCCTCAACCCCTGGCCCTTCGTGAAGGACCTCTACCAGCTGGCGCTCTCGCGTGGTGTGGCTCCCGAGTTCGAGCTCTTCGACCTCGGCCAGGTGCACGCCCTGGGCCGGCTGATCCGGGAGTACGGCACCCCTGCCGGCGGCAAGGTCCACGTCGACTTCGTGATGGGCGTCCCCGGCGGCATGCCGGGCACCGCACCGGCGCTGGTCGCCGGGGTCGCCGCGCTGCCGCCCGAGGTCACCTCGTGGTCGGCCACCGGCATCGGCCGCTCCACGCTGTCGGTCGCGATGGCCTCGCTCTCGATGGGCGGGCACCTGCGCGTCGGCATGGAGGACGTGCTCACCATCAGCCGCGGCGTGCCGGTCGAGTCCAACACCCAGCTCGTCTCCCGCGCCGTCGACCTCGGCCGGATCGCCCAGCGCGCGCCGATGACCCCGGCCGGCTGCCGGGAGCTCCTCGGCCTGGCCTGAGGGCCACTTTCCGCAGCCCTCCCCGGCGACACGCCGTACGCCACTCGCGACACGCCGCGCACCCGGCCTGCCGCGTCCCAGGACCGGCCCCTCAGGCCGCGACCGGCAGGGCTAGCGCAGCGCGCACGGTCCGCACCACCACGTCGGGTGCGAACATCACCTGCTCCCACGTGAACCGCAGGACCGTCCAGCCGGCGACGACGAGCGCGTTGTAGCGCAGGCAGTCGGCGTCGTGCTCGGGCCTTCCCGCGTGGAAGGCCCAGGAGTCGGCCTCGATCGCCAGCGCGTGGAACGGGTCGGCCAGGTCCGGGTGGTAGGTCACGCCGGAGACGGTCGTCTCCCACTGAGGTACGACGTCGATGCCGGCGTCGACCAGGATCGCCCGGAGCGCCGACTCGAACGGGTTGGCCGCGAGGTGCGTGGCGTGCTCGAGGACCTTCCGCACGTGCGCCGGGGTGTCCGGGCGCAGGCTGGCCATCAGGTCGTCGTGGGTGAGGTCGCCGTGCCGCAGGGCCGAGTCGGCGACCGCGAGCGCCTCGCTGAAGGGGAGCTCGGCGGCGCAGTCGAGCACCGTGCGCAGATGCGAGGTCGACCACCCGTCGAGGTCGTTGCGGGGCAGGGTGTCGCAGACCAGCTCGCCGTCGACCGGGTGCTCGGGCTTCGCCCGCGCGACGACCTGCGGGTAGCGCGCCGGCCACTGGGTCTCCCACCCCAGGTGCGCGGCCGCCGAGAGCAGCCGCAGGTGACCTCCCACCTCGAGCGCGACCGCCCGAGCCTGGTCGGCCGTCGGCAGGGAGTAGCGGCCGCGCGACACGTGCACCACGTGTCGCGCCTCGACGGCACGGCGCAGGCGCTTGCGCGTGGTCAGCAGGAGGATGTCGGCCGTGGACCCGATGCCGCCGAGGCGGGTCAGTGCATCCACGGCGTCCATGGCCAGTGAGTGTCGTCCGGTCGCTCGAGAGGCGCGACCACTTCTCCACAGGGGCCGCTTCGAAGCGTCGGCGCCCGCGACACGCCGTACGCCGTCTCCGACACGCCGACCCACGGCCGGGGCAGACCAGGAAGCGGCCCTAGGACTCGTCGACCTTCTTCATGCCCACGAGCCCGGGGCGGTAGCTGGGGTCCTCGAGCTGGGCGATGGTCGGCTGGCCGAACATCGGGAGCCCCTGCGACTTGCGGATGAAGCCCCACACGACCGGCAGCACGAGGAGCACGACGAGGCCGACCCCGGCGATGAGCATCGGGTGGGTCTCGTCCTCGCCGGCGCCCAGGGGAGCCCAGCCGGCCTTGTCGAGCAGCGCGACGCCGCTCATCGTCAGCACCACGACGATGCCGCGCCGGATGAACGACTGCGGCACGCGCGGGGCGATCGCGGAGCCGATCAGGGTGCCGGGGACAGACCCGAGCACGAGCGGGATCAGCAGGTTCCAGTCGAGGCCGTGGAGGGCGATGTTGGAGATCGCGGCCGCCAGCACGAGCGGCACGGCCTGGACGAGGTCGGTGCCGACCAGGCGCACCGCGGAGAGACCGGGGTAGAGCATCAGCAGCGCGATCATGATCACCGAGCCGGAACCGACGCTGGTGATTCCGACGAGGAGGCCGCCGAGGGCGCCGACGAGCAAAGTCGGGACGGGGCGGATCGCCGGGTTGTCGTCGGGGTGGTCGCCGCCGCGGACCCGCAGCAGGTTGAGGTAGAGCCGCAGGGCGTACGTCGCTGCCGCGAGCAGCAGCGCGAAGCCGATGCACAGCTTGAGCGTGTCGTCGATCTCCTCCGGTGGGACGACCCACGAGACGAGGTGGGGCCCGAGCAGCGCCATCGGGATCGACCCGATCATCAGCCACTTGGCCAGCTGCATGTTGGGCGAGCCCTCGCGCTTGTGCACGATCGCGCCGCCGGTCTTGTAGATCGCGGCGGCGGTCAGGTCGGCGGTGACGACCGTGGCCGCCTCGCCCACGCCGAGGAAGATGAGGGCGGGCGTCATCAGGGCGCCGCCGCCCATGCCGGTCAGCCCGACCACGATGCCGACGAAGAAGCCGGCCGCGAGGATCGAGAGCGCGGTGAGGGTGAGGAGGTCACTCATGCGCGGGATCCTCCCAGTCTCGGCACCAACACACCCAACATGCTCGAGATTGTGCCCGCCGCCGCCTCGGCGGCCGCAGTCCCGCGCCGGTAGGGGTCGGCGATGTCGTGCTCGGGACGCGGCGCCGAACGCCGCTTGCCGGCGGCCGCGAGGAGGTCGCGACCGTCGAGGTCGGGGTGCTCGGTGGCGAAGGCCGCGAGCTGCCCGACGGTGAAGACCTTCCGGAAGTGCTCGGGGTGCTCGTCGAGGACGTACGAGCGGTGGGACGCCTCGGCGGTCAGCACGAGGTCCGCGTCGCGGAGGATCGCGGCGTCGAGGCGGCGGCTGCGGAAGGCGTCCGCCGCACCGGCGGGCAGCAGCACGGCCATCTCGGGGTTCATCGGCTCGTCGACCCACCCCTGCGTGCCGGCGCTGGAGAACTCCAGCGGAGCGTCGCCCGCCAGCTGCCTCGCCGTCAGCTCGAGGAACGGTGAGCGGCAGATGTTGGCGGTGCAGACGAACAGGACCTTCAGCGGCTCGCTCATGCCGACCCCTCGGGGGAGCCGGTGAGGTGGAGGTAGCCGGCCTCGTCGAGGGCCACGAGGACGTCGTCGAGCGCGTCCTCGATCGTGCGACCGGTGGTGTCGACGCGGACGGCAGGGTCGGTGGGCTCCTCGTAGGGCGAGGAGATGCCGGTGAACTCGGGGATCTCGCCCGCCCGCGCCTTCGCGTAGAGCCCCTTGCGGTCACGGCGCTCGCACTCCTCCAGCGGCGTGGCGACGTGGACCAGGAAGAAGGCGCCGCCGGCGTCCTCGACCATCTGCTGCACCTGGTCGCGGGTCTCGGCGAAGGGGGCGATCGGCGAGCACACCGCGACCCCGCCGTGGCGGGCGATCTCGGCAGCGACCCAACCGATGCGGCGGATGTTGGTCTCCCGGTCGGCCTTGGAGAAGGTGAGGCCCGCCGACAGGTGGCGGCGTACGACGTCGCCGTCGAGGCTGGTGACCGATCGACCGCCCTGCTCGAGGAGGAGGTCCATCAGTGCGCGGGCCAGGGTCGACTTGCCGCTGCCGGAGAGGCCGGTGAAGAACAGCACGAGCCCCTGCTCCTCGGGCTCGGGCTGGTCTTCCTCGACGATGGCACCGATCGTGTCGGGGTAGGCGGAGTCGCGGTCCGCGAGGGCGTGCACCGGGTCGGGGCCGGCGTAGGTCGCGACCACCTGGGCGCCGAGCTCGTGGTCGGCCTCCGCGTCGCCGTGCGAGGGCAGGGGTACGGCGATGACGGAAGCGTCGTCGAGCAGGTCGGCGGCCGCGAGCGTCGCCCGCACCAGCGCCACGGGGGAGAGCGACGGGGTGCCGGTGCCCATCAGCGCGACCAGTGCGACGCGGCCGAGGCCGCGGAGGTCGTCGAGGTCGGCCTCGGTGAGGGCGTCGACGACGGGCACGAAGGTCGCGCCGGCGTGCTGCTCGCGCGCCTGGGCCGGCGTGAGGTGCAGCCGGCGGAAGGGGCCGTACTGCGCGTGCGTCAGGGGCTCGAGCGCGCCGTCAGCCGCAACGCGTGCGAGGGGCAGGCCCTCGGGGTCGACCAGCTCGGCCTCGGTGGCGCCGTCCGGGAGCGCCAGCGTGACCGGCGAGCCGGGCTCGTTGAAGCGGGTGACGGGGGCGTAGGCACCGGAGACCAGGAGCTCCAGGTCGTCGAGCTCGGTCGGCGTGGGGCAGTGCTGGATCACCCGCGCATCTTCTCAGACCTGTGGTCGGTAGCCTGCGCCCATGTCTGTCGCTGGTCTGCCCGTCGCTCTGCCCGTGGTGGCCGAGATCGTCCGCTCCGGTTTCGTGGAGGGTCACCACTACGGCTCGGTCGTCGCGCTCGCCGCCGACGGCTCGGTGGACTGGTCGGTGGGCGCGGTCGACGTGCCGGTGCTGCCGCGCTCGAGCAACAAGCCGATCCAGGCGCTGGCCATGCTCGAGCTGGGCCTCGACCTGCCGGCTGAGCTGGTGGCCCTCGCCTGCGCCTCCCACTCCGGCGAGCAGTTCCACGTCGACGGCGTACGCCGCATCCTGGCGACCGCCGGGCTCGACGAGTCCGCGCTCCAGACCCCGCCCGACTACCCGCTCGACGACGATGCCCGCGAGGCCGTGATCCGCGCCGGCGGCACGAGGTCGTCGATCCTGATGAACTGCTCGGGCAAGCACGCGGCGATGCTCGCCACGTGCGTCCTCCGCGGCTGGGACACCGCGACCTACCTCGCACCCGACCACCCGCTGCAGGTGGCGATCGCCGAGACCTTCGCCCGCCTGACCGGTGAGCCGGTCACCACCGTCGCGATCGACGGCTGCGGCGCTCCGCTGCTCTCCACCTCGCTGGTCGGGCTGGGGCGGGCGTTCGCCGCGCTCGCGACGGCCACGGAGGGCCCCGAGCAGCGGGTGGCCGCGGCGATCCGCCAGCACCCGGAGTACGTCAGTGGCTCCACCCGTGACGAGCTGCGCCTGCACCGCGCGGTCCCCGGCCTGATCGGCAAGGCCGGTGCCGAGTCGTGCTACGCCGTGGCGCTGCCCGACGGCCGTGCCTGGACGCTCAAGACCGACGACGGCGCCCCGCGTGTGCGCCCGGTGCTGATGGCCGAGGCGCTGCGCCGCTCCGGCGTGCTGGACGAGGGCGGCGTCGACGCCGAGGCCGTCACCGCGACGGGCCGGCTCGACCTGCTCGGCGGCGGCAAGCCGGTCGGGGAGATCCGCGCCGCGTTCTAACGGATCTGTCGTCGCTCCGCGGTGCCGAGGATCCCGACGAGCGCGGCCCCTGCGACGGCGCCGACCAGGGCACCGAGGGTGTTGGCCACCACGTCCGACATGGTGGCCGAGCGCTCGGACAGGGCGACGGCCTGGACGACCTCGACGGCGAAGGACGCCACGAACCCGCCGGCCGTCCAGTCGCGCCAGGTGAGGCGGTCCCAGAGCATGGCGCCCAGGAACGGGACCGGCGCGAACGCCACCACGTTGAGCACGAACTCGACCCGGGAGGTTGCGACGAGCGAGGACGGCAGGCCCTCCTCGGCTCCGATGCGAGCCACGGTCTCCACCAGCCACGTCGGGCCTGCCGGGGAGGGCGCCAGGAGTGCCACTGCGAGGACCGCGAGCCAGGCCGCGAGGAGCACGGCCACCAGTGCTCGCGCGTAGGGGTGGAGTCGTCGTCTGGCCATCGCACGATGGTAGGCCGTGCGATCAATTCCATGCCTGTTAGCGCGAATGTGCGCTTGTGCATTGGCGTGTGAGTGCGGTCACCGGCGAAGAGTTTGCAATCTGCTAACTGTGTTAGCAGACTGGAGACATGGCCAAGGACAAGAGTGACAAGGGCAGCAAGTCCGTCGTCAGCTCGCTGAACTCCCTGGGGGACTACCTCAAGGAGCAGCGCCTCGCGGCGCGGCTCTCGCTGCGTCAGCTCGCCGACCAGGTCGGCGTCAGCAACCCCTACCTGAGCCAGATCGAGCGAGGCCTGCGCAAGCCGTCGGCCGAGGTGCTCCAGCAGCTCGCCCGGGCCCTGCGGGTCTCGGCCGAGCAGCTCTACGTCCGTGCCGGGATCGTCCACCCCGACACGGAGCAGGCCGGCTCCGTCGAGCTCGCCGTCCTCGCCGACACCGGCCTGACCGAGCGGCAGAAGCAGTCGCTCCTCGACGTCTACGCCTCGTTCCTGGCACTCAACAACCACCCCGTACCACCTCAGTAGCCCACCCACAGAAGGAGAAGGACATGGCCACCGCCAAGTTCGACATCAAGACCGAAGCCCTGAAGCCCGTGCTGGCCTACGTCGGTGTCACCGACCTCGCCGTCGAGGTCGTCCGCGACGCCGTCGCCGACGTGCAGAAGCGCGTCGCGGCCGTGCAGAAGGATGTCACCGCCCGCGTGGCCGACGTCCAGAAGACTGCGACCGCCCGCGTCGCGGACGTCCAGAAGAGCGCCACCAAGACCGCTGCCGACCCGAAGGCGCTGCGCGACCAGGCCGTCACCGTCGTCTCGGCCCGCGTCGACGCCCTCGCCAAGGACGCCCAGGCCCGCCGTACGGCCATCGAGGCCCGCGTAGCCGAGCTCCAGGCCGAGGCCAAGGCCTACCCCGCCAAGGTCTCCACGCTGGTCGACGAGAACGTCGCCGCCGCCAACGCGACCTACGCCGACCTGGTCAAGCGCGGCGAGTCGCTCGTCGGCCGCATCCGCCGCCAGGAGTCCACCAAGGCCACCGTGACCTCTGCCAAGACCACTGTCACCAAGGCGAAGACCACCGCGACCCAGGCCAAGAAGGCCGTCGAGGCCGAGACCACGGCCACCAAGAAGGTCGAGACCGCCAAGAAGACCGCCAAGAAGGCCCCGGCGAAGAAGGCCGCCGCCAAGAAGGCGCCCGCCCGCAAGGCCCCGGCCAAGAAGACGGCCATCGCCCAGAGCAGCGCCAAGGCCACCGCCACCGCCGCCAAGAAGACCGCGTCCAACGCGGTCCAGGCCGTCACCGACGCCGCCGAGAAGGTCGGCGACTGAAGAGACGACGAGCAGCTGATGCTGTTCTGAGCACGAAGGGCCCCCGTCGACCTGACGGGGGCCCTTCTCGCTGTCACCTACTCTGGTGCCGTGGACATCTACGCCTTCCAGAGCACGACCTGGCTCGTCGTGCTGGTGGTGCTGCTCGCGGTCAAGGGCTTCGCGTTCGTCAACGCCCTCACCTACTCCGTCGAGGCCTACAACGCCGCCGGCAAGCTCACCAAGCAGGCATGGTGCGCGATCACCGGCCTCGGGTTCGCCGCCCAGCTGATCCTCATCAGCTCCTCGCCGCTCGGGATCATCCACCTCGTCTTCACCATCGCCGCGCTCGTCTACATCGCCGACGTCCGCCCTGCGCTCGCCGAGGTCACGTCACCGCGTTGAGCGACACCGCCGCTGGTTGAGCAGCGAGCGAAGCGAGCGTGTCGAAACCAAGGTCCTTGGTTTCGACACGGGCGCGGGGCGCCCTGCTCAACCGGCGGTGGCGCGGGGCGCCCTGCTCAACCAGCGGACAGGGTCAGGAGAGGTAGCGGTCGAGGGCGGCGATCGCGTCCTCGGGCTCGAAGCCGGTGGCGCGGATCTTCTCCAGCGACATCGCCGAGTTGAGGGGGCGCGGGGCGAAGGGGTTGCCCTGCGCGAGCACCCCCTCGGCGTACGCCGACGTGCTGGTGCCGGATACGTCGTCGCCGCTGCGCCCGGAGCGCTCGAAGACGGCCTGGGCGATCTCCCGCCAGGACATCGCCGGGCCGCCGTTGGAGACGTTGTAGGTGCCGTAGGCGGCGCCCGAGTCGAGCAGGTGGCCGATCGCGCGGACCAGCTCGCCGGTGAAGGTGAGCCGTCCGACCTGGTCGTCGACGACGCTGGGGGAGACGCCCTTCTCGGCGAGCGACTGCATGGTGCGCACGAAGTTCTTGCCCTCGCCGATCACCCAGGAGGTGCGCAGGAGGTAGTGGCGCGGGGCCAGGCCGACGGCGAGGTCGCCCGCGGCCTTGGACTGGGCGTAGACGCCGAGCGGCGAGAGCGGCTCGTCCTCGGTGTGGCCGGGGTCGAGCGGGGCGGTGCCGTCGAAGACGTACTCGGAGGAGACGTGGACGAGCGTGAAGCCGTGTTCGCGGGCCAGGCGGGCGAGGGTGGCCGGACCCGTGCCGTTGGCGGCCCACGCAGCGACGCGGCCCTCGGTGGTCTCGGCGGCGTCGACGGCGGTGTAGGCCGCGGCGTTGAGCACGACGGCGTACTCGTGCCAGGGCCAGGCGGCGACGGCAGCCGCGTCGGTGAGGTCGAGGGCGGTGACCCCCTCGCCGTCGAAGAGGTCGACGCGGTCGGCGTCGGGGTGGGCGGTGTGCAGGGCACGACCGAGCTGGCCGAGGGCTCCGACGATGAGCGTCTTCTTCGGCTTCATCGGCACGACGTCGCCCAGGCGCGGGTTGTTGTGGTCCTTCTCGGAGATCTCCGCCTCGTCGAGCGGGATCGGCCACGCGATGGCTGCGGACTCGTCGGCGAGGTGGAGGGCGGGGTAGCTCACGCCCGGGCGCCAGTGGTCGTTGACGAGGTAGGTGTAGGCGGTGCCGTCCTCGAGGGCCTGGTAGGAGTTGCCCACGCCGCGCGGCACGAAGACCGCGATCGACGGGTCGACCTCGATCGAGAACGTCGTGCCGAAGCTCTCGCCCTCCCGCATGTCGACCCACGCGCCGAAGATCCGCCCGGTGGCCAGCGAGATGTACTTGTCCCACGGCTCGGTGTGGATGCCACGCGTGGCACCGCGGGAGGCGTTGAAGGAGATGTTGTTCTGCACCGGGCCGAAGTCGGGCAGCCCGAGGGCGACCATCTTCTCCCGCTGCCAGTTCTCCTTGAACCAGCCGCGCGCGTCGCCGTGCAGGGGCATCCGTACGACGAGCAGGCCCGGGATCGGGGTCGTCTCGACGGTCAGATCGGCCATCACTGGCCCTTCTGCGCGTACTTCGCCTCGGTCGCGTCCTTGTGGGGGCGCCACCAGTCCTCGTGCTGCTGGTACCACGCGATGGTGTTGGCCAGGCCGGACTCGAAGTCCTGGAATTGCGGCTGCCAGCCGAGCTCGTGGCGCAGCTTGCCCGACTCGATGGCGTAGCGCAGGTCGTGGCCGGCGCGGTCGGTGACGTGGTCGAAGGCGTCCTCGGGCTGGCCCATCAGCTTGAGGATCAGCCGGACGACCTCGAGGTTGTTCTTCTCGCCGTCGGCGCCGATCAGGTAGGTCTCGCCGATGCGGCCCTTCTCCAGGATCGTGAGCACGGCGGAGGAGTGGTCGTCGGCGTGGATCCAGTCGCGGACGTTCTCGCCGGAGCCGTAGAGCTTGGGGCGGATGCCGTCGATGACGTTGGTGATCTGGCGGGGGATGAACTTCTCGATGTGCTGCCAGGGGCCGTAGTTGTTCGAGCAGTTCGACACCGTCGCACGGACGCCGAAGCTGCGGACCCACGCGCGGACGAGGTGGTCGGAGCCGGCCTTGGACGCGGAGTAGGGGGAGGACGGGTTGTAGGGGGTGTCCTCGGTGAAGCGCTTGGGGTCGTCGAGCTCGAGGTCGCCATAGACCTCGTCGGTCGAGACGTGGTGGAGGCGCTTGTCGTGCTTCCGCACGGCCTCGAGGATCGTGTAGGTCCCCAGGATGTTGGTCTTGATGAACGGGCTCGGGTCGTTGAGCGAGTTGTCGTTGTGCGACTCCGCTGCGTAGTGGACGACCGCGTCGTGCGCCGCGACCAGCGGGTCGACGGTGTCCTCGTCGGCGATGTCGCCGACGACGAGCTGCACCCGGTCCTCGGGGAGCCCGGCCAACGCCTCCTTGCTCGCGGCGTAGGTGAGCTTGTCGAGCACGGTGACCTCGAGGTCGGTGTGCTCCATGAGGTGGTGCACGAAGTTCGACCCGATGAACCCCGCGCCCCCGGTCACAAGAAGGCGTTCCATGGCCCGGAGTCTAGGGGCCGGTGGCTCAGCCCGCCGAGCCGGTGATGCTGAAGCTCGGCTGGGTGACCAGTCCCGGGTTGTCGTACGACGCCACGCCGCGGCCCGACCGGGTCCAGCCGTCGGGCAGGTCGGCGACGTCGTACCCCCTCGGCCAGTGCACGGTGACCTGGAGCGACTGCGGGACGACCATGCCCTGCGGGGTGGCGTCGAGGTGGTAGACCAGCGTGCCGTCGTCGGAGGCGACCGCGGCGGCAGGGACGTCGTACTCGAGGAGGCCCTCGCGCGTCTCGCCGGGCGGCAGCACCAGGCGCAGCAGCTTGTAGGGGCGGCCGTAGTAGTCGAACGTGTCGATGCCGAGACCCTTGCCGGCAGCGCTCGCGCTGCGGATCTTCGCGCCATCGGGCAGGAAGACCCCGACGGTCATGCCGTTCCAGCGGGTGAAGTACGTGCCACCGCGCGGGTCGCCGAACGGCTGGAGGTAGGGCGGCGAGTCGTTGTGCACGGTGATCTTCATGCTGACCCGGGCCGAGCCGTCCTTGCGCAGCCGTACGTCGCTCGTCACGGAGCGCTTCTGCCAGTAGTCGGACTTGCTGACGTTGGTGTTCTGGTTGAAGACCGCGACGTAGTCGTGCTCGGTGTCGGAGAGGTCGCCGGACAGCCCGATGTCGGCCAGTGGAGCCTGCACGTCGGGGTCACGCATGTAGATGGCGAAGTGGCGGGCGCGGGCGGAGTCGCGCAGGGACTGCACCTTCTCCAGGCCGTTGCCCGACCCGAGGACGCGGTCGGTGAAGATCGGGATCATCGCCCGGTTGAGCTCCTTGCGCTCCTCGTTGGAGGAGAAGGAGTCGTAGTCGCCGATCAGCTTCTCGGTGAAGCCGGCACCGTCGAGGGTGCCGTAGTAGGGCACCTCGACCGGCCCGGTGATGTCGAGCAGGCTTCCCAGGGCGGGGACGTCGACAGCGATCAGACCGTCGAGGTCCTGGCCGCGCTTGCGCTCCCACCCGCGCAAGAGCTCCTCGCCGGAGACGGACCAGTCAGGGGCGTAGGTGGACGTCGAGAGTCGCAGCTTGCCGTTGTGGAAGGGGTTGCCCTCCACCTTGTCCCACCGGCCGACGCGGTAGAGGTCGGGGTCGGTGGCGTCCTGCGCCTCGCCGACGGTGACCCGTCCGTCGACGACGTCGATGACCGCCAGGGTCAGGGGCGCGCCGCCGGAGAAGCGCTGCTCCGAGGGGTTGAGCAGGGAGAGCAGGTAGGACTTCTTGCCGTCGGCGGCGAACAGGTCGGGGAGCGCGTCGGCGAGCGGCTTGAAGCGTCGCGCGTTGGAGGCCAGCGGGTCGACGATCTCGGCCGCGTCGTCGCGCGCGTCGGCCACGCGGGTGCCGACCCCGATCGCGGAGTCATGAACCTCGGTGAGCTCGAGCTGGGCCGTGTCGAGGCTGGCGCTGGCGTCGGACACGCCGCGCACCACCGTGGTCAGCGTGGGGACGTCGACCGACCCGTCGCGGAACAAGGTCGCCTTCTTGCCGTCGACCAGGGGCCACGTCTCGACGCCGATCTCGGCGACCGACGTGAGCTCGTCGAGCGCGTTGCCCATGTGGCGTACGTCGGCCACGGGCCGCCCCACGAAGGGGATCAGGCTCCAGACGTCGCCACCGATGCCCTGCACGGCGCCCTGCACCTCGTCGGCGTGGCGCCGCGCGTTCGCGACGTGCTCCTCCGCCAGGTCGAAGTCCTTCGCAGTGAGGGCAGTCCTGGCCGCCTCGAGCTCGGCCTTGGCGTTCTCCGCCGCGGCGGGGGCCTTGCGGAACGGGAGGGCCAGCAGACCGAGGACGACGAGCAGGAGGAACAGGCCGCAGGCGATCATCCAGGGTCGCACGGTGCGATGGGACGACGAGCGGCGGCGAGAAGGCATGTGCTTGATGGTCTCAAACGCACCCGAACACCGATAAATCGTCGGACCCCTAGGGTGGGCCCATGCGCGGAATCATCCTGGCCGGCGGCACCGGCTCTCGCCTGCACCCGATCACCCAGGGCATCAGCAAGCAGCTGGTCCCGGTCTACGACAAGCCGATGATCTACTACCCGCTCTCCACGCTGATGCTCGCGGGGATCCGGGACGTCCTCATCATCACCACGCCCCACGAGGCCGACGGCTTCCACCGGCTGCTCGGTGACGGCTCGCAGTTCGGCATCAACCTCACCTTCGCGGTGCAGCCGAGCCCCGACGGCCTCGCGCAGGCGTTCATCATCGGCGCCGACCACATCGGCGAGGACCGGGCCGCCCTCGTGCTCGGCGACAACATCTTCTACGGCTCCGGCCTCGGCCAGCAGCTGCTGCGGTTCAAGGACCTCGACGGTGCCGCCGTCTTCGGCTACCACGTCGCCGACCCCCGTGCGTACGGCGTCGTGGAGTTCGACGACGCCGGTCGCGCCCTCTCGCTGGAGGAGAAGCCGGAGAACCCGAAGAGCGACTTCGCGGTGCCCGGGCTCTACTTCTACGACAACGACGTGGTGCAGTACGCCGCCGAGCTGGAGCCGTCGGCGCGGGGCGAGCTCGAGATCACCGACCTCAACCGGCGCTACCTCGAGGAGGGCCGCCTCCACGTCGAGGTCCTCCCGCGCGGCACGGCCTGGCTCGACACCGGCACCTTCGACTCCCTCAACGACGCCTCGAACTTCGTGCGCACCATCGAGGGCCGGCAGGGCTTCAAGGTCGGCGCGCCCGAGGAGGTCGCCTGGCGGATGGGCTTCCTCACCGACGACGAGCTCGCCGCCCGCGCCGAGCCGCTGCGCAAGAGCGGCTACGGGGAGTACCTCCTCAGCCTGCTCACGCACGGCTGAGCGGTTGCTGCGCGACCGCCTCAATCAGGTGGTCGAGTGCCGAGCGAGGAACGAGCGAGGTGTATCGAGACCTCCCCGGATGACAGGTGGGTCTCGATATGCCCGCTCGCTGGCGCTCGCGGGCTACTCGACCACCTAGGTGAGGAGGTCGGCGGCCACCATCCGGGCCACGATCTCCTCGAACGCCACGGTGGGCTCCCAGCCCAGCACGTCGCGGGCCTTGCTGGCGTCGCCGACCAGCTCGGTCGGGTCGGCGGGGCGGAAGAACGCCGGGTCGCTGCGGACCAGCGGCTCCCAGTCGGTGATGCCGGCGGCCGCGAATGCAGCGGCCACGAAGTCGCGCACCGAGTGTGCGCGACCGGTCGCGACGACGTAGTCGGACGGCTCGTCGGCACGCGCGGCGCGGACCATCGCGTCGACGTAGTCCGGCGCCCAGCCCCAGTCGCGGCGCGCGTCGAGGTTGCCGAGCACCAGCTCGTCGGCGTCACCGCGCGCGATCGCAGCGGCGGTGGAGGTGATCTTGCGCGTCACGAACCGCTCGGCCCGCCGCGGCGACTCATGGTTGTAGAGGATCACGCTCGAGACGTGCAGGTCGCGCTGGCGCAACACGTGCGCCGAGAGGTGCGCGAAGGCCTTGGCCGCGCCGTAGGGGTTGACCGGGCGGATGGCGGTGTCCTCGGTCTGCGGTGACTCGCCCGGCTCGCCGAAGATCTCCGCGCTCGACGCCTGCACGACGCGTACGCCGCCCACCTGGCGCGCCGACTCCATCAGTGCGACCGCCGCCTGACCGTTCACGTGGGCCGTGCGGTCGGGCTCGTCCCACGACTGGGCGACCGAGCTGACGGCCGCGAGGTTGTAGACCTCCTGCGGGGAGATCTCGTGCACCAGCCGGCGGGTCGCCTCGAGGTCGCCGAGGTCGCCGGTGTGCAGCACCGCCTCGTCGGGGCAGTGCTGGGGGTGACCATCGGAGGAGTAGACGAGGGCATGGACCTCCACGCCCTCGCCGACGAGACGCTCTGCGAGGTAGGTGCCGTCCTGACCGCCGATGCCCGTGATGAAGGCGCGAGCGGTCACCAGCCGGCCTTGACCGCCGCGATGTCGCTGTCGACCATCATCGCGACGAGCTCGGCGAAGGAGACCGTCGGCGTCCAGCCGAGCTTGTCCTTGGCCTTCGAGGCGTCGCCGATGAGCAGCTCGACCTCGGCGGGGCGCATGAAGCGCGGGTCCTGGGTGACGTGCTTGGACCAGTCCTCGATGCCGACGTGCGTGAAGGCGAGGTCGAGGAAGTCGCGGATCGACCAGGTCTCGCCGGTGGCGATGACGTAGTCGTCGGCCTCGTCCTGCTGGAGCATCCGCCACATCGCCTCGACGTAGTCGCCGGCGAAGCCCCAGTCGCGACGGGCGTCGAGGTTGCCGAGGGCCATCGAGTCCTGCTGGCCGAGGTGGATGCGGGCCACGGCCTGGCTGATCTTGCGGGTCACGAACTCCGGCCCGCGGCGCGGCGACTCGTGGTTGAACAGGATGCCCGACGAGGCGTGCATGCCGTAGGACTCGCGGTAGTTGATCGTCATGTAGTGGCCGTAGACCTTGCTCACGCCATAGGGCGAGCGCGGCCAGAGCAGGGTGCTCTCCGACTGGGGCACCTCCTGCACCTTGCCGAACATCTCCGAGCTCGACGCCTGGTAGAAGCGGATGCGCGACGGGTCGTCGCCGGCGTGGAGGCGTACGGCCTCGAGCATGTTGAGCACGCCCATGCCGGTCACGTCGCTGGTGACGAAGGCGTTCTCCCACGAGTAGGCCACGAAGGAGATCGCGCCGAGGTTGTAGACCTCGTCGGGATCGGTGTCGCGCATCGCCCGCATCAGGCTGGACAGGTCGGTGAGGTCACCGTTGTGCAGCGTGACGTCCGGGACGACCTTGTGGACGAGCTCGCGGCGCGGGTTGTTCTGGCCGCGGATCAGCCCGTGGACGTCGTACCCCTTCTCGAGCAGCAGCTCGGCGAGGTAGAGGCCGTCCTGGCCGGTGATTCCCGTGATGAGTGCGGTAGGCATGCGCGCATTCTGTCAGGGGAGGCCATCGTTAGGGTGAGGCGCATGAAGATCCTCGTCAGCGGCGGCGCCGGCTACATCGGCTCGCACACCGTCATCCAGCTCGTCGCGGCCGGCCACGACGTGGTCATCGTCGACGACTTCAGCAACGCCCACCCGACCGTGCTGGGACGGATGGAGTCGCTGACCGGTACGGCGCTGCCGACGCACTCGTTCGACCTGTGCGACTACGACAAGACCGAGCACCTCTTCGCCGCCGAGGACTTCGACGCGGTCATCCACTTCGCCGGCTTCAAGGCCGTCGGCGAGAGCGTGGAGAAGCCGCTGGACTACTACGAGAACAACCTCGGCTCCACCTTCTCGCTGGTCCGCGCGATGCAGAAGAACGGCGTCGACAAGCTGGTCTTCTCCTCCAGCGCCACGGTCTACGGCACCGACCAGGCCGGCGCGACCGAGGACCGCCGCACGTTCGCGACGAACCCCTACGGCTGGACCAAGGTGATGCAGGAGCAGATCCTCAACGACGTCGCCGTCGCCGCTCCCGACATGCGCTTCGCGCTGCTGCGCTATTTCAACCCCGTCGGCGCACACGCGTCGGGCACGATCGGCGAGGACCCGTCCGGCACGCCCAACAACCTGATGCCCTTCATCGCCCAGGTCGCCGTCGGCAAGCGCGACAAGCTCATGGTGTTCGGCGACGACTACGACACCGTCGACGGCACCGGCGTGCGCGACTACATCCACGTCGAGGACCTCGCCGCCGGCCACGTCGCCGCCCTCGAGGCGCTCGCCACCACCGACAAGAGCGTGAACGTGTGGAACCTCGGCTCCGGCCAGGGCACCAGCGTGCTCCAGCTGCTCAAGGCCTTCGAGCGGGCCGTCGGCCGCGAGATCCCCTACGAGGTCGTCGCCCGGCGCCCCGGCGACGTCGCGGTGTCCTACGCCGACCCCTCGAAGGCCAACGCCGAGCTCGGCTGGAGCACCCAGAAGTCGGTCGACGACATGTGCGCCGACACCTGGCGCTGGCAGTCGCAGAACCCGCACGGATACGCGGGCTGATGCTCCGGCGCGCGGTCGTCCTGCTCCTCGCACTTGTGGTGGGCCTTGGTTTCGACACGCTCGCTGCGCTCGCTGCTCAACCGGCGGATCCGCTGGTTGAGCAGGGCGAGGGACGAGCCCGTGTCGAGACCAAGGAGCCCCTCTCCGGCCGCACGATCGTGATCGACCCCGGCCACCAGCTCGGCAACCACAACTACCCCGCGCAGATCAACCGCCCGGTGCCGGCCGGCGGCTTCACCAAGCCCTGCAACACCACCGGCACCGCGACCAACGGCGGCTATCCCGAGGCGACCTTCGCCTGGCAGGTCTCCCGGCTGGTGGCGAAGCGGCTGCGCGACCTCGGCGCCACCGTCCGGCTCACCCGCCACAGCAACCGCCAGGACCGCTGGGGGCCGTGCGTCGACGCGCGCGGCCGGGCCGGCAACGCCATCGACGCCGACCTGAAGCTCTCCATCCACGCCGACGGGTCGTACGCCGCCGGCGCCCGCGGCTTCCACGTCATCGTGCCGCCCGACCGGGCTCCGTGGACCGACGACATCGCCGCCCCCTCGATGCGGCTCGCCAGGGCCGTGAGGTCCGGCCTCCAGGGCGCGGACTTCGTGGTGGCGAACTACATCGCCGGTGGTGACGGGCTCGACGTCCGCTCCGACCTCGGAACGCTCAACCTGTCCGACGTACCCACCGCGATGGTCGAGCTGGGCAACATGCGCAGCGCCGCCGAGGCGCGGGTGATGACCTCCCCGAAGGGCCGCGCGCGCTACGCCCGCGGCCTGGTCGCCGGGGTGCGCGACTTCCTCGGCTGAGGCCCGACACCATGCAGGCAGTTGGTCGGCCGAGCGGTTCGGCCCAGCGTGCGCGGGGTCGCGCAAGGCTCCAACTGCCTGCAGGGTGCCTGTGGAGGGAGCGAGCGAACCGGGACCGGGTGGTGCCAGCCTGACGTCGTGGACCCAGTCGACGCGCTTCGTGAGCTGGGCGGCGTGGCGCCGTTCGGTGAGCTCGTCGTGCTGACGACTCGGGCACAGATTGCGGCTGCGATGGCGGAGGGCCGGATCCGCAAGCCCCGCCACAACAGGTACTGCCTGGCGGACGCGGAAGCCACGATGCGAGCCGTGGCCCGCACGGGAGGCACGGCCTCGCACCTCAGCGCCGCGCAGGAGTTCGGCTGGAAGCTGAAGCACGACCCGGTCAGGCCGTGCATCACGCTCCCACGGAGCGCGCGCAAACCCGCGGGCGCCTACGAGCTGCACTGGGCCGACCTGTCCGACCGTGAGCGCCGCCGCAACGTCACCTCGCGCACGCGCACGGTGATCGACTGTGCACGGGCGTACGAGTTCGACGTGGCCCTGTCCGTGGCCGACTCCGCACTGCGTGAAGGCATCGTCGACCGCGACGACCTCCTCGTCGCCGCCGCCCGAAGCCCCCGGACCGGCCGCGCCAAGGCAGTTCGTGTGGCGCAGACGGCCACGCACCTGCGGGCCAATCCGTTCGAGTCCTGCCTCCATGCGATCGCGATGACAGTGCTCGGTCTGACGGCGATCCCGCAGGGGGAGGTGCCCGGAGTGGGACGGGTCGACCTCCTCGATCGCACCCTCGGCATCGTCATCGAGGCCGAGTCCCTCGAGCACCACTGGACCAAGGCGGGGCTGCAACGCGACGTGGACCGCTACACGAAGGCGGCCCGACTCGGACTGGTCGTCCTGAGGTTCACGTGGGCGGACGTCATGTTCTCGCCTCACCAGGTCGCAGCGGCCATCGAGGACGTCGTCCGCTGGCGCATGAAGCAGGCAGTTGGCCGCCACGCACTGGTCGCCTGAGCGTGCGCACATGCTCGGAGCAAACGAACTGCCTGCAGGGTGTGGTCAGCGGACCGCGAGCAGCTCGAGCGCGTGGAGGACCGCGCGGAGGTGGGCGACCTCGTGAGTGCGGATCAGGTGGGTGCCGCCGAGGGCGGCGAAGACGCCGTAGAAGCCCTCGGCCTTGCGGAACTCGTCGCTGAAGAGGTCGTAGGAGTGCGGCACCGCGTTGCAGACCGGCACGCCGAGCTCGCGGAGCCGGAAGACCTGGGCCAGCACCCGGGTCTGGTGGCGTGCGCGGGTGGGCGGGTCGACGAGGTTGCCGTAGTAGAAGCCCATCCCGGGGTCGATCACCACCTGCTGCACGCCGAGCTCGCGGGCGTGGGCGATGCGGGGCGCGAAGTGGTCGAGCAGCACCGGGACCGGGTCGGCGTCGGGCGGCACGTCGGCGATCTCGCGGACGTTGGCGGTCTCGCCGAAGCACATCACGACAGCGGCGTCGTACTCGGCGGCGAGCGCGAGCATCTCGTCCTCGTGCTCACGGCCCGTCATGTTGAGGATGCGGGCGCCGGCCTCGAGACAGGCGTGCACGACGCTCGGCTCGTAGGTCTCGACGGAGACGATCGCCTCCTCGGCGAGGCCCTTCACGGCCGGCACGAGGGTGGCGATCTGGTCGTCAGCGGTGACGCGGGCGGCGCGCGCGTTGCTGGACTCAGCGCCCAGGTCGATGACCGCCGCCCCTTGCGCGGCCTGGATCCGGCCCATCCGGACGGCGTCGTCGGGGCTGATGGCCACGCTTTCGCGGTAGGTCGAGTCGCGCGAGAGGTTCACGCAGCCCATCAGCGTGACCGGGCCGTCGCCGATCCGCACCTGGCCCTTGGGGCCGTCGAGCACCACGGGCACGATCGGGTTGGCCCACGCATCGCCATGGGCGTTCTGGAGGGCGGCCAGGTCGGCGAGGGTGATCACGGTGCAACAGTAGGGGCGTGACCCACAGGGACCTCGAGCTGCAGCGCCTGGCCGACCTCACCGACGACGACCTGGCCCGGATCTACGCACCCCACGGGCAGCCGTGGCTGCGGGTGAACTTCGTCAGCACCGTCGACGGCGCCGCCACCGGCTCCGACGGCCTGAGCGGGTCGATCAACAACGCGGCCGACAAGCGGGTCTTCGACGCCCTGCGCGAGCGCGCCGACTGCCTCGTCGTCGGGGCGGGCACCCTCCGCGCGGAGGAGTACGACGTACCGCGACTGCCGCTGGTCGTGGTGAGCCGATCGGCCGACGTGCCGCCGACGCTGCGCGACGCCCCGCGCGGACGGGTCCTGATGGCCACGATCGGGTCTGCCGACGGGCTCGAGGCGGCGCGCGAGTCGCTGGGTGACGACCACGTGCTCGTGCTCGGGGACGACGAGATCGACTTGGCCGCCCTCAAGCAGGCGCTCGCCGAGCGCGGGTGGACCGAGCAGCTGTGCGAGGGCGGGCCCTCGCTGTTCGCCGACCTGCTGGCCGCGGGTGTCGTCGACGAGCTGTGCCTGACCATCGTGCCGATGCTGGCCGGCGGTGACGCGCCGCGCATCACGACCGGTGCCGAGGTCGACGCCCGGCTGCGTCCCGCCCTGCTGCTGGAGCAGGACGGGACGCTGCTGGGGCGCTGGCTGGTCGAGCCTCAGCCGGCCGGGTAGTCGACCAGGAAGCTCGGCACGCCGGGCGCGGAGCTGTCCACTCGCGCGCCGGTGTCGTTGACGACGTGCTCGATGCTTCCGGCGTCGAGGTTGACCGTCATGACGTGGTGGAGCCGTACGCCGGCCCGGTCGGGGACCTCGAAGCCGCTCTCGGTGGTGATGGACGGGTCGTTGCGGTTGAAGACGTAGACCCCTCCTCCGAAGAGCTGGTGGCTCCGCACCCGGTCGCCGACCTTGTAGCCGGGCCAGCCGAGCGTGCCGTCCGGCTGGGTCCAGTCGGCCTGCGTGGGCGGGTCGTAGGGCAGCTCGTTCTGGTAGAGCACGACGTGACCGTCCTCGCCGTTCCAGACGGTGTTGTAGGTCTGGAAGTGCTCGACGAAGAGGCCGGTCGCCCGCACCCGGTCGCCGTTCACGACCAGCCCGACCCGGCCGGTGTTGGTGCGCCAGCGGTCGGTGTCACCGCTGGCCCCGGCCGTGAAGCCCTCGACGCCGTGATCGGCGCGCCAGACCCAGATGTGGTCGATCAGCACGTCGTCGGCGTCGATGACCAGCGCGGTCTGGGTGCGGCCGACGTGCGGCCCGCCGACGCGGAAGTAGACGTCGTTGAGCGTCGTGCTCGGCGTGCTCGAGGAGCCGTGCCGGTCGGAGCGGCCGCGCCAGTGGTGCCCGTGGCCCCTCTGGCCCTCGAGGTGCATCAGCGAGCGCGAGAGACCGGTGCCGGCGTCGATCGTGACGCCGGCGATGATCACGCCGCTCGCCTTGCCGTCCACGACGATCGGGGTCGAGCCGCCCACCGCGGTGAGCGTTGCCTGGCCCATGCCCAGCACCACCGTGTCGCTGCGCCTGATCTCCAGGCTGCGGTCGACGTCGTACACACCCGGGGTGAGGAGGAGGTGCTTGCCGCGGGCGAGCGCGGTGGCGAGCACGCGGGCCGGCTGGTCGGGGCTGGCGACGTGGAAGGTGGACAGCGGCAGGTCGCGACCGGTGTCGGCGCCCACGGTCCAGTCCGGGCCGCGCGAGCCGTTTCGGGCCGCCGGCACGTGGACCTTCCACGCGCCCGAGCCGTCGATGAAGAGGAAGGGCTTCTCGCGGCTGACCGGGGTGGTGTCGAGGGTCGTGTAGGTCTCGGTCGGGAAGTTGGCCTCGGAGGGTGCGCCGATCGTGCCGGCGAAGACCTGGTTCCAGACGCCGTTCGACCACGAGGCGACGTCGCTGTTGCGGGTCAGCCACTGCTGCTGCGAGCCGTTGATGATCGTGCCGGCGCGCGAGTCGGCGAGGAAGCCGCCACTGGCGTACTGCGGACCCGCGGTGCAGTAGTCCATCAGCGAGAGGTTGCCGTTGCGGATGTCGACGCGGCGCAGCGCGGACGCCTGCGAGGCCGCCCAGAAGTTCGCGGAGCCGCGGCAGCCGTCCTGGCCGGTGCCGTTGACGTTGATCGTCAGGTTGAACATCGAGCGCCAGAAGTTGTTGAGCGCCACGCAGTAGGGCTGGGTGGGGCCGTCGGTCAGGCAGCGGTTGTAGACCTCGACCTTGCCGTTGATCACGGTGTCGGACGGGGAGGCGCCGAGACCGGCGACCTCGGTGTAGTAGCCGACCTTGATCTGCAGCGGGTCGGCGTCGGTGCCGTAGGTGCCGGGCTTGAAGAGCAGGCTCCAGCGCTCCGACGACATCTCGGCGTCGACCTGCTGGGTCCAGATCGACTCCGCGCGCGCCTCGATGTCGGCGACGGGCATCGAGGGGTCAAAGACGACCACGCGGTCGCCGAGGCTCGGCGCGGTGGCCGGCGGCTTGGGCTTGGACCCGTGCCGGGCGTCCGGTGCGCCGGCGGTGGCGGTGCCGGCGAGCTGGAGTGGCGCGAGGCCGACGACGACCAGGGCGAGGGCGGAGATCGCAGTACGCCATGGCGTACGACGCGGGGGACGAGGCATGGAGTTCCTTCCGAGTGAGAGCGCTTCCACCCGGGAGTGTGCCGCAGAAGTGTGACCTACGCCACACCTGCTTCCAGCCCGTGGTCGGGGTAGTCCAGTGGCGAGTGGTTGGTCCGGCGGCTTGCCTGCAGCCACTCGCCACTGGACTACCCGGTTTCAGCCAGCCGAGGGACGGCGGTGGTCCACCGACATTCCGCGGGCCAGAAATGTGGGTGGACCACCGCCCGCCGGCGCGGCGTCGTACGACGCGCGCATGGGCGGTGGCCGACCGACATTCCGCGGGCCAGAAATGTGGGTGGACCACCGCCCGCCCGAGCGACACGACCGGGACTCGGCCTTGAGTCTCTGGGGGACTCAAGGGCAAGTAGGGCCGGTCAGTCGGTGCCGACGGCGTCCAGGAGGGCCGCGTTGAAGGCAGGGAGGTCGTCGGGGTTGCGGCTGGTGATCAGGTTGCCGTCGACGACGACCTCCTCGTCGACCCACTCGCCACCACCGTTGCGGATGTCGGTCTGGAGGCTCGGCCAGCTGGTGAGCCGGCGACCCCGGACACTCCCGGCCTCGACCAGGGTCCACGGGGCGTGGCAGATCGCGGCGACCGGCTTGCCGGAGTCGACGAAGGCGCGGACGAAGCCCACGGCCGCCTCGTCGAGGCGCAGGGCGTCGGGGTTGGCGACGCCGCCGGGGAGGACCAGGGCGTCGTAGTCGTCGGGTGAGGCGTTGGCGACGAGGCGGTCGACCTGCTGGGTCGTGGACTTGTCGAGGTGCTGGAACAGCTGGACCTCGCCGTCCTCGAGCGACAGCAGCTCCACGGTGTGACCCGCGTCGGCGGCGGCCTGCCACGGCTGGGTGAGCTCGACCTCCTCGATGCCCTCGTTGGCGGTCAGGAATGCGATGCGCTTGGTCATGTAGACCACGCTCGCTCGCTGATCACGGCCGGACAACGCACCAACGGGTGGTCTGGCTCCGAGGGGTGTGCGGGCCTTCGCTAGCGTCGGCGGCATGACTGACCACGCCCACGGGCCCGACCTCGCGTCCCTGACCATCGCCGTCCTCGGTGGCACCGGACCCCAGGGTCGTGGCCTGGCCCGGCGCTTCGCAGCGGCCGGGCTGGACGTCGTGCTCGGGTCGCGCGACGCGCTGCGCGCGCAGGACACGGCGGCGACCCTCGCCGACGCGGGCCGGGTGCGCGGTGCCACCAACGCAGACGCGGCGACCGCCGGCGACATCGTGCTCGTCGTGGTGCCGTGGGACGGGCACGCGGAGCTGCTCGAGTCGCTGAAGGGCGAGCTCGCCGGCAAGGTCGTCGTCGACTGCGTGAACCCCCTCGGCTTCGACAAGCAGGGCCCCTACGCGCTGCTCGTCGAGGAGGGCTCGGCCACGCAGCAAGCGGCGGCGATCCTCACCGGGTCGCGCGTGGTGGGCGCCTTCCACAACGTCAGCGCCGTGTTGCTTGAGGACCCGGAGGTCGAGCGGATCGACACCGACGTGCTGGTCCTCGGCGACGACCGCGAGGCCACCGACCTCGTCCAGGCGCTGGCCGACGTCGTACCCGGCATGCGGGGGATGTACGGCGGCCGCCTCCGCAACGCGCACCAGGTCGAGGCCCTGACCGCCAACCTGATCGCCATCAACCGGCGCTACAAGGCACACGCCGGCGTCCGGGTCACGGACGTCTGACCGACCGGGCTAGCCGATCGCGCCGTTGTTGTCCTTCGCCAGCGAGCGGGAGATGACCATCCGCTGGATCTGGTTGGTCCCCTCGAAGATCTGCATGACCTTCGCCTCGCGCATGTAGCGCTCGACGGGGAAGTCGCGGGTGTAGCCGTAGCCGCCGAGGACCTGGACGGCGTCGGTGGTGACCTTCATGGCGTTGTCGGTGGCCACCAGCTTGGCGATCGAGGCCTCGCGGGAGAACGGCAGCCCGGCGTCACGCAGGCGGGCGGCGTGCAGCACGGTCGCGCGGGCGGAGACGACGGCGGCCTCCATGTCGGCCAGCACGAACGCCAGGCCCTGGTGGTCGATGATCGCCTTGCCGAAGGTCTCGCGCTCGGAGGCGTAGGCGACCGCGGAGTCGAGGGCGCCCTGGGCGAGGCCGGTCGCGACGGCGGCGATGCCGAGGCGGCCCGAGTCGAGGCCGGCCAGCGCGATCTTCAGGCCGTCGCCCTCCGCACCGAGGCGGCGCTCGACGGGGACGCGGACGTTGTCGAATCGCATCGTCGCCGTCGCCGAGCCGGTGAGGCCCATCTTGCGCTCCGGCGGGTCGGCGCTGAGCCCCTCCGACGAGGCCGGGACGAGGAAGCAGGAGATCCCGTTGCGATCGTCCGAGGTGCGGGCCATCACCTTGTAGAAGTCGGCGTGGCCGCCGTGCGTGGTCCACGCCTTGGCCCCGTTGATGACGTACGTGTCCCCGTCGAGGCGCGCCGTGGTCTTCATCGCGGCCGGGTCCGAGCCGGCGTGCGGCTCGGACAGGCAGTAGGCCCCGAGCAGGTCGCCGCCGAGCATGTCGGGCAGCCAGTCGGCCTTCTGCTCCTCGGTGCCGAAGTAGGCCAGCCCGAAGCAGGAGAGCGCGTGCACGGACACGCCGACGCCGACCGAGGACCACACGGCGCCGATCTCCTCGAGCACCTGGAGGTAGACCTCGTAGGGCTGCTCACCGCCACCGAACTCCTCCGGGTAGGGCAGCGACAGCAGGCCGGCCTGGCCGAGCATCGCGAAGACGTCGCGCGGGAAGGTCTCCGTGGCCTCCGCCTCCGCCGACCGGGGCGCGAGCTCCTTGGTGGCGATCTCGCGGGTGAGGGCGAGCAGGTCGCGGGCCTCGTCGGTCGGGAGCTGGCGTCGAGCGGTCATGGAGCGCACGCTACCGGCGTAGTCCGCGGGGGATCGGCGGGGTAGCCCGTTGGGGTCACTGGGGGGCCATGGGGAGTGGGGGAGGGCCCGTCGGCGCCTACCGTGGCGCCTCGTGGGTGCTGGGTGGTTGCCGTGGTCGACGGCGTCGTTGGCGAGCGGGGCCGTCCTGCTCGTGCTCGGCGCGCTGTCGATGCCGCCGACCGCCGAGGTCGGGCAGCTGATCGAGTCGGTCACCCACCAGGACGACGCCTGGCTGATGGCGGCGGTCTCCTTCTTCCTCGCCTCGGTCGGCCTGACCATGGGGCTGCCTGCCTTCCTCTGGCTCTTCCCGCGCCGGCACCAGGCGTCCGGCCTGGTCGGCCTCTGGATCTGGGCGCTCGGGATCATCGGCATGGCCGGTGTGGCGGCCCTCCTCGTCCTCTTCCGCGCCGTGGTGCGCATCGTGGGCCTGACGGCTGCGCAGTCGGAGGCGCTCAGCCACGACCCGGCGCTGCGGATCGGGGTCCTCTGCCTGTTCGGTGCGTTCTACCTCGGCGAGCTCGTCGTCGCGCTCGTCCTGCTGCGCGGCCGCGCCGTCCCGCTGTGGGTGCCCGGAGCGCTGGTTCTCCACGTCGTCTTCGCACCGCTCAACCACCTCCTGCCCGCGAACCTGCAGGGGCTGCAGACGATCGTGCTCGGCGTGGCGCTGATGGGCGTCGCGGTCCGCGCCACCGAGACCTGGGCCGGATCGCGGCCGATGTCGCCTCTCTGAAGGACCGCCGAGGGGTCAGGCCGGCGGCCGGACCAGGCCCTGGTCGGCGAGCACGCCGAGCGCATCAGCCACCAGCTCGGCGGCCTGAGGGTGCGCGCCCCACGCGGCGGTGACCTCGGCGACGAGCTCGTCCTCGGTGCGCGGCTCCCCGAGGTCGAGCCAGAGGGCCACCCCGAGGCCGCCGAGCACCTGGACGCGGTCACCGACCATGACGACCAGCTCGTCGTCGTACTCCACCGCGTCCTTCCACGGCGTGCGGGTCCAGCGGCCCTCGACCGCCGCTGCATCGCGGCCGTCGAAGGGGTGGTTGAGGCGCGCGGGCGGCTCCTGCGCCTCGCTGTCGAGCAGGTCGACGACCTCGTCGACCCGGTCGGCGAACTCGCGGTAGTGCAGGCCCCACGCCCCGCCACAGGCGTCGATGACGTCGGCGAGGCGGCGGATGGGCTGGTCGACGTGGACCAGCGACGAGCTCTGCTCGACGATCTCCACGATCGCGCGGGCGGCGGTGAGCGGCACCATCCCGGAGTCGTCGGCGCCGCGGTGCAGCACCACGAGCCGGTGGAGGTACGACGACGCAGGTGGCCGCAGCAGGCCCAGGTCGTCGGGCGAGACGGAGTCCTTCGCGGGCGAGACCACCGGGTCGATGACCACGGACAGTGGCTTGGGGTGGGGGTGCACCACGAGCGAGTCGTCGAGCGAGACAGTCTCGTCGGAGAGGTAGCCCAGGCGCCCGGCGAGCATCCCGATGGCGGTCGTCTTGCCGGACCCCGAGGGCCCGACCAGGGCGATCGCGCGTCCCTCCTCGTCGGCCACCGCGCCCGCGTGCAGGTTGATCCGCTGCCCGGCGGTGGCGTCGAGGGCCGCGAGAGTCACGCGCGTGGTGATGGCGTAGTCGAACGCCGCGTCGTCGTCCGACTCGTCGCGGGTGACGTCGACGCTGGTGGTCGGCGGACGCTCGGTGAGCGCGCGGCTCCACTGGCGCCGCAGCCGGTCGATCGCCTCGCCGGTGACCGGGATCCCGACGGCCACGCCGAGGGCCTCGACCACGACGTCGGGTGTCGTCGTCTCGGTGCTCACGGCCCCAACTCTAGGGTGGGCCCGTGACGTGGGCGCGGGATCGTCGGATCGCGGCGGCGGCCGGAGCGGCGTACGTCCTCGGCATGGTGGTGCTGGTCGCCGGACCGTGGGGCTGGTGGCTGAACCGGCTGACCGTGCGGCTCTACACGCTGTTCCGCTACGACGTGCCGATCGCGCCGGACTGGGCGCTGCCCGAGCACTACGGCTACCTGCTCAACGTCCTGCTGTTCGTGCCCGTCGGGGCGGCACTCGTCGCCGTCATGCGATGGCCGTGGTGGTGGGCCACCGGCGTCGCGACCGTGGCGTCCGCCGCGATCGAGGTGGTGCAGTGGCTCTGGCTGGACCGCGAGGGCAGCTGGCACGACGTGGTCGCCAACGGCCTGGGCGCCCTGCTGGGCGCTGCGCTGGCGCGCCTCGTGGTCAGTCCTCGCGCACCACGCCGATGATCACGAGCTGGTCGACCAGCTCGGCCACGTCGTCGCGGATGTCGTCGACGGCCGCGTCGGACATCGCCGCCGCGGCCGCGGTGACCTCCTCCAGCGTCCCGCCGTCCGCCAGCGCGAGCCAGACGACGCACCCGGACCCCTCGAGCATGATCGGCATGCCCCGCGGCACCCGGGTGAGGTAGGCCGTGGGCTCCTCGTCGGCGTCGAGGTCCTCCTGGCTGACCCAGGCCACGTCGTCGGCGATCCGGTAGATGTGCGTCACGACCGCTTCACCCGCTTCACCAGCTCGTCGGCCGCCCGGCGCAGCCGCACGCGTTGGCGTTCGCGGATCTCGGCCTTGGTCGGCGGCCGGCCGAGCTCCATGCGCAGGTGGTCCTGGTTGACCCGGAACGCCGCGGTCACCAGGCGCGCCTTGGCGCGCGGGCCGGACGCGGCCGCGAGCCGGGCACGCCACTCGTTGCTGCGGCTGCCGCCCTCGGCGAAGTGGCGCCACAGCTTGTAGGTCGGGTGGGAGCGGTACAGCTCGAGCTCGCCGATCCCCGCGGCCAGGGCCACCTCGGCGTCGAGCTCGGCCGCCAGCTTGCGTACGTCGTCCTGCTCGCCCGGGTCGGCGGCGAGCCAGGCGTGGTCGATGTCGGAGCTGCCGCCGGAGCGTGCCGAGTGCAGCACGAGGATCAGCCGCTGGGCGGTGCGGTCGGGCACCCGACAGTCGCGGTGGGCGATCTGCAGCATCTCGCTGGTCCGCGCGAACACGTCGAAGGCCTGCTCGGCGTCGACCATCACGCCGGGCCAGTGCACGTGCACGTCGACCCAGCCCCAGTCGTCGTGCCACCAGTTCGCGGCGTGGGCGAAGACCGACCCCGTGGAGAAGTCGGTGCGCTGCTCCCAGCCCACGGACTCCAGAGCGGCGGCCAGCCGCGCCAGGTGGCTGGGGCGGACGAGCACGTCGACGTCGCTCGAGTGGCGACCCTCGGCGCGGAGGCCCGGCAGGACCGCCGGACCCTTGAGGTGGAGGAGGTCGAGGTCGCCGTCGTCGGCGAGCTTCTGGACGACCGCGTGGGCCAGGTGGACCCGCGCCGCGATGGGCGCCGTCCGGCCGTCCGGCTCCTCGGTCATGTCCCACATCGTGCCAGCAGCGCCACGGCGGTGTCGGCGTTCCGCCCGGACAGGCACGCCGTACGCCCTAGACTCGCGAGCATGACCTTCGGGGACTTCGTCAGGCTGAGTCGCGCCTATGTGTGGGTGCTGATCGGCTGCACGGTCCTCGGCGCGCTGCTGATGATGGCCAAGACGACGCGCGACCCCGTGCTCTACTCGGCGACCTCGTCGGGCCTGGTCGTCGTGGGCCAGGCCACGTCCGCGGGCGAGGAGCAGGGCAACTCGGCGCTGGCCGAGGAGAAGGCCGGGCTCTACGCCTTCCTCGTCAACTCGCAGCCGGTCGCGGAGAAGGTCGTGGAGGACCTCGGCCTCGACACCCCACCTGCGGAGATCGCCAGCCGCTTCACCGCCACGGTCAACGCCGACGTCAACGCCCTCACGATCACTGCGACCGGCACCACGCCCGAGGAGGCACGCGACCTGGCGACCAGCGTCGTCGGCGCCGTCGTGGAGTACGCCCAGGAGGTCGACACCGGCGAGGCGAACCCCAAGCAGGACCCGCTGACCCGCATCGTGCAGGTGACGCCGGCCGAGCTGCCGGGTGCGCCGTTCACCCCCGACTACCGCAAGGCGGCGATGAAGGGTGCGGCCGGCGGCCTCGCCCTGTGCTACGCCGTGCTCATCGCGCGCCGCCTCATCGATCGCCGGGTCCGCTCGGTCAAGCACGTCGAGGACGCCACCGGCGCCTCGGTGCTGGGCATCATCCCGAAGGAGGACGCGCTCGGGCGCAGCCACCGCGGCGTCCGCGGTGACCTGGGCCGCGCGGCCGAGTCGTTCCGCCAGCTGCGCACCAACCTCCGCTTCATCGACGTCGACAACGAGCCGCGGAAGATCGTGGTGACCTCGGCGCTCGCGGGAGAGGGCAAGTCGACGGTCTCCTCCAACATCGCCCGACTGGTGGCCCAGGCCGGCACGCCGGTGCTGCTGGTGGACGCCGATCTGCGTCGCCCCCAGATCGCGACCACCTTCGAGATCGACGGTGCGGTGGGGCTGACCCAGGCGCTCGCCGGCGACGTGGAGATGCGCGAGGTCATCGTGGACTCGGGCATGGCCAACCTCAGCGTGCTCCCGGCGGGGCGGATCCCGCCGAACCCGAGCGAGCTGCTCGGATCGCTGCGGATGAAGCAGTTCATCGACGACCTGTCCCAGGACTACCTCGTGATCCTGGACGCCCCGCCGCTGCTGCCGGTCACCGACGCGGGCCTGCTGTCGGCCTTCTGCGACGGCGCGCTGCTCGTGCAGGCCGCGGGCAAGACCCAGATCGAGCAGAGCCAGCACTGCCGTCGGATCCTCGACCAGGTCGGCAGTCGGCTGCTGGGCGTCGTACTGAACAAGGCGCCGGTCAAGGGCGCGAGCGCGATCGCGTACGGCGGCGGCTACGGCGGCTACGGAGGGTACGGCGGCTACAAGGCCGAGGAGGCCTCGCGCCAGGCGTACTCCACCGCGGGCAAGGGCCGGCGCCGCAAGCTGCTGGCCAAGTCCGGCAAGGACTGAGCCTCCTCAGTAGGCCCCGCGGCTGGCCAGCACGGCGGAGACGGTGCGGGCGAGGATCAGCAGGTCCTGCACCATCGACCAGTTGTCGACGTAGTACAGGTCGAGGCGGACGGTGTCCTCCCACGACAGGTCCGAGCGCCCGGAGACCTGCCACAGGCCGGTCATGCCGGGCAGCACGTTGAGCCGGCGGAGCATGTCGTCCTCGTACTGCTCGACCTCGCTGGGCAGCGGCGGGCGTGGGCCGACGAGGCTCATCTCGCCGCGGACGACGTTCCACAGCTGGGGCAGCTCGTCGAGGGAGAAGCGGCGGATCAGCCTGCCCGGCTTGGTCACCCGAGGGTCGTCGGTGCTCTTGAACAGGACGTGGCCCTCCCGCGTCTCCAGCTCGGCGAGGCGGGCCTCGGCGTCGACGTGCATCGAGCGCAGCTTGAGGCAGGTGAACTCCTTGCCCTCGCGACCCACGCGGACCTGCCGGAACAGGGCCGGACCGCCGTCGTGGAGCCGGATCCACAGCATCAGCCCGAGCAGGACCGGCGAGACCAGCAGCAGGATGAGGGCCGCGCCGACGAGGTCGAAGGCGCGCTTGGCGTCGTTGGTCGCCAGCTGCGAACGGGAGCGGCCGAGGTGCATCAGCGGCAGGCCGGCAACCGGCCGGATGCTCACGCGCTCGCTGGAGACGTCGGTGAGGTTGGGCGCGACGATGATCTGGACGTCCTGGTGGTCCTCGAGGTCCCAGGCGAGGCGGCGCAGCTGGGTGGAGGACTTCACCGCGCCCGCGGTGAAGAACACGATGTCGGGCGAGACCTCGTCGACGATCGCGCGGACGTCGTCGATGAGCCCGAGGACGGGGACGCCCGAGGAGATGGTCGACGGACCGGCGTGGACGGGCGGCACGAGGCAGCCCATCACCCGGTAGCCGAGCCAGGACTCCCGATCCAGCACCTTGTGGATCTCTTCGATGTAGATCGGGCTGCCGACGAGCAGCACCTTCTCGGTGAAGTGCCCGGCCGCGCGGAGCCGCTGGATCACCCGGCGGCTCCCCAGCCGGCCCACGAACAGCAGCAGCACACCGATCGTGAAGAAGAGGACGAAGAAGCCGCGGGACAGCGGGTACTGCAGGAGGAACGCCATCGTCGCGACGAGGGCGCCGGTGAAGAAGGAGCCGTTGACGACGAGCTTGAACTCCTCGGGGCCGGCGCCGAAGACGTGGCGCTCGTAGGTGCCGTAGATCGCCAGCATGACCACCCACGTCGCCACGAAGAAGACGCTGGCGACGGCGGTGTTCTGCAGGACGTCGTCGGCGGTGTCGAAGACCGACAGGGTGAGGCGGAATCGGATCGCCAGCACCGCCGCCAGGCTGATCATCACGAAGTCGACCGCGCCGACCAGCCAGGGGAGCAGGCGGATGCCCTCGGGTCGCACCTAGCCCAGCCTCCCTTCCGCGTCGACGATGCCGCGGATCCGCTCGATGAAGCGGCCCTCGCTGAACTCCTCGGCGCGGGCTCGCAGGACGTCAGGATTCCACGGGTGGAGGTCGGCCCGGTCGAGAACCGCGGTGATGGCGTCGGGCTCGGGGTGGTCGAAGAAGAGGCCGGTCTCGTGCTCGACGATCGTGTCGAGGTAGCCGCCGCCGCGCAGCGCGATCGTCGGCACGCCGAAGGCCGCGGCCTCGAGCGGGGTCAGCCCGAAGTCCTCGTGGCTCGGGGCGATCAGCACGCGGGCGCGGGAGTACGCCCAGCGCATCTGCGCGTCGGTCAGGCCGCTGAACATGCGCACGTTGGCCGGGATCAGCGCACGCAGCCGCGTCTCCTCCGGGCCGCGCCCGACGATCACGAGGCGGTGGCCGGAGTGCCGGGCCGACTCGATGGCGGCGTCCACGTTCTTGTACGGGAGCAGGCGGGAGACGACCAGGGCGTAGCCGCCCTGCCAGTCCTCCAGCTCCTCGATCGGCTCCTGGGGTGCGCTCGCGTCCATGCTGTGCGGCGCCGGGACGATCTCCGGCTCGATGCCGTACGTCGACCGGATCCGCTCGCGGACCACGCGCGAGATGGCGAGGTAGCGGTCGGCCGCCCGGGCCGCGCGCTTGTCCCACCGGATCAGCGGGGTCTGCATCGCCATCAGGCCCAGGCCGAGGAGCGACTTGTGGGTCGGGCCGCCGAGGTAGCGCTCGCTGTCGTAGAGCCAGCGGGCCGGGGAGTAGCAGTAGACGACCGACCTGCCGCCGATGTCGAAGCCGTGGGCCCACCCGCTGCTCGACACGATGGTGACGTCGGCGTCGACCTTGATCCGCGAGGCGGCCGGGGCGAGCAGGGGCAGCGCGCGGCGGTGGTCGCGGCGCAGCAGCAGCACGCGGTTGAGCGGCGAGGTGACGATGTCGGCGTCGGCGAAGTCGGGATAGGTGCCGTCGGGGTCGTAGAGGGTCGTGTAGACCTTCGCCTCCGGGAACGCCTTCATCAGCGTGAGGACCACCCGCTCCGCGCCTCCGCGCTGCGTCAGGTAGTCGTGGGCGATGGCCACCGTCGGCCGACTCATGGGGCGAGCTCCTCGAGCAGTCGTCGTACCCGCAGCCGGCCGGCGTGCGGGGAGTAGTCAGCCTCCCAACGTGCACGCGCCCGTTCCGTCACGGCACGTACGTCGTCGTCGGAGGCGGACAGGGCCAGGGCGATCACCCGGGCGAGGTCGTCGGCGTCGCCCGTCCGGGCGATCCACGGGTGGTCGGGTCCGGCGACCTCCGGAAGCGCACCCGCGTCGGAGACGACGAAGGGAACGCCGCTGGCCATCGCCTCGGCCGCCACCAGGCCGAACGGCTCGGCCGAGATGCTCGGGAAGACGGCGACGTCGACGCGGGCGAGCACCTCGGCGCGCTCGACCTGGCCGAGGAGCGAGACCTCGGCCGGGGTCTCGTCGAGGGCGCGCAGCACCGCGTCCCGGCGATCGGCGGGGACGTGCCGGTCGTCGCCGCCGACGACCAGCTCGACGTCGTGACCGGCGCCGACGAGGGTGCCGACCGCTCGGGCCAGCACGTCGAGGCCCTTGTCGGTGGTCAGTCGGCCCAGGAAGCCCACGCGCAGGCGGGGCCGCCGTGGCGGCCGGGGCAGGAGCGGGAGGTCCTCGGTCCAGTTGAGGTGGACACGCGCGCCCATGACGTCGTGGGTCATCGCCTGCGAGGGGACGAGCACGCGGAGCGCAGGCCTGCGGGCCACCACGAGCGCGGCGGCCTGCCCCCTCGACTGGGGCTGCTGGTGGAGGTGCACGATGCGGCGGCGGTGGCCCGCCGTCGCGAGCGCCGGCACGAGCCCGTGGCACCACAGCAGGCCGTCGCGCTCCCGGCGGTCCCAGTTCCGCAGGGCACGGATGTAGCGCGGGCGGTCCGTGGCCCGGATCGGCAGTACGTCGATGCCTGCCGCCGCCGCGACCTCGGCCAGCTCCCCGCCGGCCGTCACGACCTGGACGTGGTGGCCGAGCTCGGTCAGGGCCTCGGCATGCCGGAGCAGCATCCGCTCGCCGCCGCCGAGGTCGGGGTTGTTGGCCACCAGGTGGATGTGCTCAGCCATCCGCCACCACCCCGGGTTCGTGCTCGCGCAGGGCGTAGCCCAGCGCCATCGCGACGGCCACCGCCATCGGGGTGTCGAGCAGCACCTCGCCGAGGGTGACCGCCATGACGGCCACGCCGATGAGTGCGGCCTGGGCGCCGGCCGCGACGAGGTCGCCTCGGCGGGCCCGCCTGGTGAGCCGCAGGAACGCGTAGACGATCAGGGCGAGCACGAGCAGGAGGGCCGGCCAGCCACCCTCCTGCCGGGTGGCCAGGTAGCTGTTGTGGAAGAAGAACTCGAGGTCGCCGATCTGGACGCGGGCCGTTCCCGGGCCGTGGCCGAACCACGGTGCGTCGGAGAGCTGGACCCGCTCCTGGGCGATGATCCGCTCGCGCAGGGCGTCGCTGCCGGACCGGTTGGAGAACGGGCCGGAGAGCGCCAGGTCGTCGGGGATGTTGCCGACGAGCCACACGAGCCCCGCCGCCGCTGCTGCGCCTCCGAACACGCCCAGCCGTCGACCGAGGAACATCCAGGCGACGGCGAAGGCGAGCGCCAGCAGCCCGGTGCGCGAGTAGGTGAGCACCAGGCCGGTGACGATGGGCACGGCGACCGCGAGGCGCACCTTCCACCGGTCGTCGGAGAAGAAGACAGCCAGCACCCCGAGCACCGCGAGGAAGTACGCCCCGGCGTTGGGGTCGGCAAGATATCCGGTGAGGCGGCCCGAGTACGCGCCGCCGCCGATGCCCGCGACGCCGAGCGCGACCACGGCCGTGAGGCCGGCAGCCAGCCCCGCCCCGACCGATCGGAGCGACAGGCGGCCGGTGCTGCCGGCCCAGACCAGACCGCACAGGATCGCGACGTGCCCGACGCGCCGGGTCCACTCGATGTGGTTGGCGAGGCCCGAGTAGACCAGCAGCGTCATGAGGGCGGCCACGATGAGGATGACCACCTCGGGCAGCTTCGCGTTGCCGCGTGCGGGTCGCAGCAGGCACAGGCCCACCAGGGCGGCCATCGCGAACTCGTTGATCGGGAAGCCGGCCACCTCGAAAGACCTGAAGGGCAGCACGGCCATCAGCGCGAAGTCGGTGATGCGGATCTCGCGGTCGGCGGTGTCGGCGCGGTCGATGCTCTCGTCCGGGAGGTTCCACGGCGACTCGATGCGCTTCATCGCTCTCCTCCGAGGCCGTCGTACACCTCGGAGATGCGTGCGCACATGTCCGCGACGGTCGGCCAGCCCTCCAGCCCGGGACGGGCCGCAGGCTCGAGGCCCTGTGTCGCGAGGGCGGTGGCGACGGCTGCGGGGTCGTCGGCGTCGACCAGGCACCTGGCCGGCAGCTGCTCGGGATTGCCGCCGACGTCGCTCGCGACGACGCCCAGCCCTCGGGAGGCCGCGTCGAGGAGGGCGTAGGAGCAGTTCTCCCAGACCGACAGCATCGCGAGGACGTCGTGCTCCGCCATGGCGACGTCGGGATCGAGGAAGCCGGGCAGGGTGACGACGTCGCCGAGGCTGAGCCGCTCGACATGGGACCGCAGCGCCGCCTCCTCCTCACCCGTGCCGCCGATGGTCAGCCGGGCGTCGGGGTGCTCACGGTGCAGCGCGGCGAAGCCGTCGAGGAGGGCTGGCAGCCGCTTCTCGGGGGCGAGCCTGGCGAGGGACAGGACCCGCAGGCCGCCCTCGCTTGGTGGTTGAGGTGCGAGCGGAGCGAGCCTCGAAACCACGGGGTCGACGCCATTGGGGATGACGGTGATCGGGCGCCGCGGGTGCCACTTCTCGGTCATCGCGTCGGCGGTCGCGCGACTGACCGCGATGACCGCGTCGAAGCGGCGCAGGCGGGCGGTGTGGGCAGCAGCCATCACTCGGGCCTTGGCCGGCGAGCGGTGGTAGACGAGGTCGTCGCGCGCGATGCCGTGCTCGGTGGTGACCAGCCGGGTGCCGCGACCGACCGCCATCGCGGCGACGATGTCGGCGTGCGAGAGGTGGCTGTGAACGACCGCGGGCCGCAGCGTGCGTACGGCGTGGCGCAGCGAGGCCACCGACGCGCGGGTCCCGTGGTCGGGGCCGAACGGCTCGACGAGCACCGCGGCGCCCAGGTCGCGCAACGCGTCGGGCAGGTCGCCCGGCGGGGTGAGGAAGACCAGCCTCCACCCCGGCAGACCGGAGCGCGCCACGTCGAGGACGTGGCGCGCCACACCGGCCAGGTTGCTCACCGGCACCACCCAGAGGGCGGTGGGTGGGGTCAGAACCATTGCTCCAACCGCTCGAGGGCGACCCAGAAGCCCTCGCCGTCGTTGACGTGCCCCTGCCAGATCTCCGGGATGAAGCTCACGCCCGGCGACATCGCGTCGAGCTGCTGGGCGAGCACCGCCCAGTCGATCTCGCCGTCGCCGACCTGCACGCCCTCGCCGTCGACGCCGGTCGCGTCGACGAGGTGGAGGTGCTCGGTGTGCGGCGCGAACAGGTCGGTGGCCTCGGCGAACGACATGCCGAGGTAGTTGGCCGACAGCTTGGAGTGGGAGACGTCGAAGCAGAGGCGGCGGTCGTAGCGGGCCGCGAACTCGGCGGTGTCGCGCGGGTCGACGAAGAGGTTGCAGTAGAGCTGGCCGCCCATGTACCAGGGGTACGGCGGCAGCGTCTGCGCGCACAGCCGGACGCCGGAGTCGTCGACCCGGGCCAGTCCGGCGGCGACGCGGGCGTACATCTGCTCGCGCTCGGCCTTCGGCACGAAGGCGTCCGTGGTGAAGCCGCCGAGGCTGGCGACGATGACCGGTCCCTCGATCGCACCCTTCGCGTCGGCGTGCTTGGTGAAGTGCTGCTGCATCTCGCGCGTGGTGTCGACGACCCGCTGGAGCTCGCGGATCGACCGCTCCCAGTGGGCGTCGTCCTCGGAGGCGAGGTTGAGCAGGAAGTCGCCGGCGAAGAGGTCGGGAGAGTGTGTGGTGAAGCCCATCGGCAGGCCGCCGTCGTACTTCGCGAACACCTCGGCGACCGGCAGGTCGAGGTCCTTGTAGGAGAAGTGGAACTCGAGGAAGTCGGGGGTGGTGTCCTTCGTCATCGCGTCGATGTCGTGGTAGCGCACGGCCAGGCCCCACGGCCGGCGGAAGTCGTAGGCGCGGCCCTTCGGGGCGGCGTCGCCGAGGTCGGTGGCGTAGAAGAAGTCCCCGGCCTCGAGGGCGCGGGTCGTGGTGCGCCCGACGAGCTTGTCGTACGCGTTGGGCTGCAGGCCGCGTCCGGGGCTCTTGATGTCGATGTCGGCGTCGGTGAGCACCTCGCCGACCTCGATGCGGCGCGCCGCGACGAGCGACTTGGCCAGGTTGACGCGGTTCATCATCTCGCCGGTGGAGACGGCGCGCGGAGCAGAGGTGCCGAGGGCCTCCTCGACCTCGCGGACCCGCTGCACCATCTCGCGGAACTCGCCGGGGAGCAGGCTGACCTTGTGGTCGTTGCCCTCCAGGTCGCGGTCGATCGTGAAGTGCTTCTCGATGATGCGGGCGCCGAGGGCGACCGCGGCGACCGGAACGTGGAATCCGCGCTCGTGGCCGGAGTAGCCGACCGGTGCCTGGGTGAGCTCGGCCAGCCGGGTGAGGTAGGCGAGGTTCACGTCCTTGAAGGGCGCCGGGTAGGTCGACTGGCAGTGCAGGAACGCGTGCGCGACGCCGGTGCTCCGCACCAGCTCGACGGTCTCGCGGATCTCGCCCTCGGTCGACATGCCGGTCGAGATGACCATCGGCGTGCCGCTGGCGGCCATGTGGCGCAGCAGTGCGTGGTTGGTCATGTCGGCCGAGGCGACCTTGAGCGACGGGACGCCGTAGTCGACGAGCCGGTCGACGGAGACGGGGTCCCAGGCGGTGCACATGACGTCGATGCCGATGTCGCGGCAGTGGTCGAAGACCTCGAAGAGCTGGTCGGCCTCGAGGTTGTACTTGGCGAGCAGGTCGAGCGTGTACTGCGGGCCGAGGTCCTCGCCGCCCGACCCCGAGGAGCCCTGGCGGTAGAGCGAGTCCATGTCGCGCAGCTGGAACTTCACGATGTCGGCGCCGGCCTCGACGGACAGGTCGACGAGCTGCTTGGCGAGCGACACGTCGCCCTGGTGGTTGATGCCGATCTCGGAGATCAGCAGCGTCGGGGCGTCGGCCGCGACGACGTGGCGGCCGATGCGCAGCTCGTCGGCGCGGTTGATCGCGACGGCGACCAGGTGCCCGCGGTCGTCGACCAGCGCGACGTGGTCGATGCCCGACCCGAAGGCGTGGGAGATCTCGGCCGGGCTGCTGCCGATCGGCAGGCTGCGCGGTGAGGTGTTGGCCGCCTCGATGGCCGGCACGTCGACGGTCAGGCTCGCGGCGCTGCTGACCCAGCGACGGAAGTCGCCGTCGGACAGGACCCCGTCGAGGTGCCCGTGCGCGTCGACGAGGAAGATCACCCGCGCCTTGTTGGCGGTGATCTTCTCCAGGGCGCGGAGGACCGGGTCGCCCGAGTAGACGACGTACGGCGTGAGGTCACGCTCGATGATCAAGGCTGGTGCCTTCCGTGGGTGTACGTACGGCAAAACACTAGCCAGCCGACGCGCTCAGCGGGGGGACTCCGCTCAACGTGCGGTCATCAGGCGCACGGCGAGGGCGACGTCGAGCTCGGTGTCGATGTCGATCCCCTCGTCCTCGTGCATCACGAACAGGCCGATCCGGCCGCCGAGGCGGTTGTCGTGCTGCTCGTAGATCTCGGTGCGGGTGACGTAGAGCGAGCCCGTCTCGCGGTAGCGGCGGGTCTCGTCGGTGAGGTCCTGGCGCCGTGGTCGCGCGTCCACGGCGTACGCCGCCGTGGGCGGGTCGCCGGCCTGCCAGATGAACGGAGGCTGCTCGACGACGCCGACCATCGAGTCGACCCCCGTGGCGGCGAACTCGGCCAGGGCGCGCGCGAGCGTGTCGTCGTGGCGCACGGGTGAGGTGGCCTGGAGGAGCATCACCGCCTCGGGCCGGCCGCGCTCGGCAGTGACCTGCTCGATGGCGTGGCGGACCACAGGCTCTGTCGGCGTGGTGTCCTGGGCGAGCTCGGCCGGGCGCAGCCACGGGACCCGCGCGCCCGCCGCGCGGGCGACGTCGGCGATCTCCTCGTCGTCGGTGGAGACGAGCACGTCGAGATCCGGCACTGCCAGGGCCTGCTCGATCGTCCAGACGATGAGTGGCTTGCCGCCGACGTCGAGGAGGTTCTTGCGCGGGACGCCCTTCGAGCCGCCCCTGGCGGGGATCACGCAGAGCGTCATGACACCGCCTCCGTGAGGAGGGCCGCGATCCGTCGCGCCGGCTCGGACGCGGGACGTGGGGGCGGCGGGGTGGGAGTGCCTCCGGAACGGTGCATGCCGTAACGCTCCCAGAACTCGCCCAGCCATGCGGGAGGGCGGGGGAAGTCGACCCACGCGTCGCGGCCCTGCGCCGCTGCTTCGAGGACGCCGGTCGAGAAGACGCTCACGACCGGCCCGCCGAGCTGGGCCAAGGGCACTGAGCCGTCGACGGTGATCCCGAGCCGGCGGTAGCCGTCGTGCGTCAGCCGGGACAGCTTGTCGCGCTCCGAGGGATGCGGTCGGTAGGTCGCGTCGTGCTGACGGCAGAAGGACGCGGCCGCGAGCACCAGCCGCCGCCGCGACAGCTCGGCGGCATGCATCTGACCGAGGTAGGTGAGGCGCGTGTCTGGCGCGTCGGTCGGCGGCCGTCCGGCGGCGTGCCACAGCAGCTGGCTTCCGACGACTTCGTGCTCGACGTCGGCGCGCCCGGAGCGCCAGAAGGTGGCGTCGGCGTCGCTCCAGGTCAGGAGGCGGGCGTCCCGGGGCAGTGGCGGTGCGTGCGGAGTGAGGGCGCCGTGCTGCACGACGAACGAGTCGATCCGGAGCTCCTTTGCCCACGCGTCGGCGGCTTCGCCGCGGGGGAGGTAGCTGCCGAGCGAGACGACGGCTCGCAATCCCCGGAGCGCGGCCGGCAGCTGCGAGCTGACCTCCTCGGTGGCGAGCGGCTGGCGTCCGGGCAGCGCGGGCGGCGGCCCGGGGGTGAGCAGGGCCAAGGGGACGCCGAGATGGGTGAGCGGCTCGACCAGCGACGCGTGGCTCGTCGGCGAGGAGGAGTCGAGGGCCACGAGCAGGCGCGGCTCGACGTCGTACGTCGTCAGGACGAGCTTCTCTGTGGCCGCCCCCGACGGCCTGCGCACGGAATGGCGCAGCTGTCGCAGCCGGTGCCGCGACTGCTGCCAGCGGTGCCAGGCCGCGAGGTCGCTGGGGTGGTTCAGGCCCATGCCGCCTCCAGCACGGGCACCCGGTGGTCGAAGGTGTGCTCGGCCAGCGTGCGCACCCGCCCGCGCTCCGCGATGTCGCGCGCCCACGCCCGGTCGGACCGGGCGCGTTCGCAGAGCTCGGCGAGCTCGTCGAGCCCGGAGAACACCAGGACCTCACGGCCGGGTTCGTAGAGCTGGTCGACGTCCGGCCTGTCGATGAGCTGGAGCGACCCCGTGCCGGGCAGCTCATAGGTCCGCATGGTGAAGCCGTCCTGGTCGGTGTGGGAGTTGAGCGCCGCGACTGCACCAGCCGTGACGCCGTACGCCGTGGCGCGGTCGACGTCGCGCTCCGCTGGCAGGTCGGGGCGCGCGAGCTGCCACGTGCGGAGGCGGTCGACCGGATGGTGCGACCAGTCGCGCCCGTAGGCGCGCACCGGGATGCCACGCGCGTGCAGGCCGGTGAGGATCCGGGTCCGGTCGGGGTAGCGTGCGCCGACGAAGACCACGTCGTCGCTGGGGACCGGGCTGAAGGGGATCGTGTGGTCGAAGGCGTCGAGCACGTGTCCCGCGCGCAGCCCGCGAGTCTCGAGGGCGCTGACGTCGTGGGGGGAGTACGACACGATCGAGGGACGCGAGGCGATGACGCTCTCGTCGAACGACATCCGCGCCAGCTCGTCGTAGAGCCACAGGAGCTGTTGGGCTCCGGACCGGTCGACCGCCTCCCAGTAGCCCTGGCCGAGCGCGTCCCCCTTGACGGTGATGACGACGTCAGGACGGCTGCCACGCAGCGCCTCGACGGCGCGGTCGGTCAGCATCTGTCGGCGTGCGCGGTCACCGGAGGGCGACCCGAGGCGTCCCGGCAGCTCGTGGAGGACCTTGGTGCGGACCTTGTCGCTGAGCCGGGCGTTCGAGTCGTAGGGGTGGACCGTGACCTCGTGCCCGGCGCGGCGGAGCGCACCGGCGATCGAGTTGCCGTAGCCGTGGAAGGCGGGCACCACGAGAAGGATCCGGCGAGGAGTCACAGGTGGGTCCGCACCCGGTCCGGGTAGCGGCGTCCGGCATCCGCGGCCGACTGGACGGCGAGGGCGACGAGCTTCTCCGCGGGCCACTCCGGCAGCCTGTCGAGCGTCCGGTCGAGGGTGCGTCCGACGAATCCCAGCGAGCGCTCGGTCGAGAGAGCAGAACCGACCCGCACGAGGGCGTTCCACGGGCTGCGATCGAGGCGAGTGAAGGTCCGCGCCTCCGGCCCGTGCTTCGAGATGAACTTGCGGTATGCCTCTCCGGAGTGGAAGGCGCGCTGCACGCGCTCGGTCGTGCTGGTCACCGGGCCGTGGTGAAGGGTCGTGAATCCCGGTGCGACCAGGATCTCGCGACCGAGCTGGTGGAGCCGGTAGCCCCACTCGACGTCCTCCCAGCCGTAGGCGCGGAAGTCCTCGTCGTAGCCGCCCACCCGGTGGAAGTCGTCGCGCGTGGACGAGACGTTGCCCGACCACCACTGCCAGGTCCGCTCGGGCGGGGTTGCGAAGGCCTGCTGGCGGATCGCCTCGTCGGCGCGGATGCCGTAGGCCCGCGCGTACGGCGTGTCCGGAAATATGTCGCGACACATGGCGATGACGCCGCGCGGTGCCTCCGCGTGCAGTCGAACGTGGTGCTCGACGAAGTCGGGCTCGAGCTCCAGGTCGTCGTCGGCGCGGATCAGGACGTCACCCGTCGCGTCGAAGAAGCCAGCGTTGAGGGCGGCTGCACGCCCTCTGTTCTCGGGAAAGACGATCGACCTGACCGGCAACTCCTTCCCGAAGCGGGCGACGACGGAGTCGCTGTCGTCGATGTCGCCGTCGAGGACCACGATCATCTCGACGTCGGGGTCCGTCTGTGCCCGGAGTGACTCGAAGAGCATCGGCAGGCGGGCCGATCCGCCACGTGAGGGGACGACGATCGAGGCCCGGGTCATGGTGCGTCACTCTAGCGTCGGGACCGCGGGCGGGACCGAGTTCCCGCGACTAGGCTCCTGCACGATGAGCGACTTCGAGGGACTGAACGAGGCGACGTACCGCCAAGCGGGGATCGTCGACGAGTACGCCGCGCAGGAGTCGCTGCACGAGGGCGAGGAGCGCCTGCTGGAGCGGGTGGGCGACCTGTCCGGCGCCCGGATGCTCGACATCGGAGTGGGAGCCGGCCGGACCACGGCGCACTTCCTCGACCGCGTCGGCTCCTACGTCGGCATCGACTACTCGCCCGAGCTGGTCGATGCGTGTCGCAGGCGCTTCCCCGGCGCCGATGTCTCCGTCGGTGATGCCCGCGACCTGTCCCGGTTCGCGGACGGCTCGTTCGACCTCGTGCTCTTCTCGTTCAACGGGATCGACTACGTGGCCGACGAGGGCCGGCGTCGGGTGCTGGCGGAGGTCCGGAGAGTGCTCGCTGACGGCGGCCACTTCATGTTCTCCTCGCACAACCGCGACTACTCCAGGCTCGGCAAGCTGCCGTGGCAGGACGCCCGCCCCGGACGGACGATGCTGAAGCAGAGCGCCCATGCGTTGCTGCACACCCGGCGTCGCCGCGAGATGCGCCGCCGCGAGCTGGTCGGACGCGACCACGTCCTCGTCAACGACAACGCGCACGACTGGTCCCTGCTGACCTACTACATCTCTCCGCCGGATCAGGTCCGCCAGCTCGCGGACGCCGGGTTCGCCGATGCGGAGTGCTTCGACCAGTGGGGTCGACCTAGCGCGACGGACGAGGCGTCCGTGTGGCGGCACTACCTGGCTCGGTGAGCCGGCTTCCACGCCTCCTCGAGGTCGGTGGAGAGGTCGCGGAGCGGGTGGACGTCGCGCCCGGCCACGCGGCGCGCGGCGGTGGTGAGCACGTTGACGAGCGCGACCCCGGTGAGCAGGGCGCGCAGCCGACCGACTCCGCCCCACTTCGCGGCGTACGTCAGGCGTGACTCGGCGAGCCAGGTCTGCGCCCGTGCGGGATCGGACGAGGCTCCACCAACGTGGTCCAGCGAGACCGAGCCGAGGTAGACGCGCCGCACGCCCGCGAGGGCGAGCCGCTGCTGGAGGTCCACCTCCTCGGCGTACATGAAGAAGCGCTCGTCGAAGCCGCCGACGAGGTCGAAGGAGGCACGGGGGACGAGCAGGCACACCCCCGCGATCCAGTCGACGGTCCGGTCGGCCCCGGCCCGTACCCGGAGGTCCTGCCCGATCCCGCGCAGCCACCACTCGGACCTGTGGAACCGCGCGAGCACGCGGATCCGTTCGAGGGCCTGGTAGCGAGGCCGCGGGAAGCGGCGTGCAGTGTGCTCGACGGCACCGCCCGTCTGCACGGCTGGTCCCGCCAGGGCCGGCTGCCACGGCGCTGCCGCGTCGACCAGGCGTCGGACGAAGCCGCGCTCGATGCTGACGTCGCTGTTGAGGATCAGCACCAGCTCGCAGCCGGTTGCGGCGACGCCGGTGTTGACCGCAGACCCGAACCCTCCGTTGGTGTCCCTTCGGACCACTCGCGCCCCGCTCACCTGCGGCAGCGGGGCGGGCGAGCAGTCGTCCACCACGACGATCTCGGCGACGCCGGGCTCGTCGTGGAGCTGGGCGACCAGAGCGGTCACCGGTGCAGGATCGCCGTAGTGGGGGATCACGACCGAGACGTCCGGCCGAGCGGCGAAGCCGGACGCTGAGGAGCTCGGATCTGCTGGAGTGGTCATGACCTCGTGCTCGCGTCGATCGGAGACTGGCCACAGCAGCCTAGTCGGGGGGCCGGCGCTTCCTCACTACGATCGGGGCCATGCCAACCTCTGTCTCGCGAACCGCAGAGTGGGGCAAGCGGTTGCTCCCGCATGGCACGGTGAAGGCGCTTCAGAGCACCAAGCACCACGTGGCCGTGTTCGTGAAGCGGGCGCGGTGGGGGTTCCCGCAGTGGCGAGGGCCGCTGCTCGAGCCGCTGCACGCATGGCGGCAGCGTCGGCGGCCGCGACCGTTCCCCGCGGCGACGTACGCCGACACGTGGCTCGCCGCGTCGGCTGCCGGCCGGCACGTCGAGCCTGGGGAGTCGGTCGCGCGCCGGCTGTTCGTCGTGTGGACCGGCGACAACGCGATGCCCGAGCAGCGCCGTCGCAGCCTCGACGAGATCAGGCGCGTGAACGGCGTGCTGGACGTGGTGCTGGTGACGCCGGACACGATCGGTGACTGGTTGGTGCCGGAGCTCGCCCTGCCGCCGCAGTACGAGCACCTCTCGCTCGTGCACCGCTCGGACGTGCTGCGGGCCTACCTGCTGCACGTGCACGGTGGTGGTTACAGCGACGTCAAGCGACCGCGGGAGCCCTGGCTTGGTGCGTACGAGCGACTGGAGCAGTCCGGTGCGTGGATCCTCGGCTACACCGAGCGGCACCGCCTCAACGCACCGCTCGTCGGTGGCCGCCTCCAGCAGGACCTGCGGTCCGTCTCCCAGCAGCTGCTGGGATATGGCGGCCTCGTCGTGCGACCGCGCACCGCGCTCACGGAGGAGTGGTGGACCAGGGTGTGCGCCGTCCTCGACGACAACACCGACGCGCTCGCCGCCAACCCCGGCAACGTCCGCGGCGACAACCCCGGCTATCCGCTCGGATGGACGGAGGTGCTCGCCCACGTGGTCGCACCGCTGACGTGGAAGTACCAGGACCATGTGCTCCACGACGAGCGCGTGCTGCCCGAGCTGCGGAACTACCAGTGACGACACGAGTCCTGGTCTTCAACAGCACGACGACGCGCGCGGAGCCCCAGCCTTACGGCCTCGAGGCCCTCGAGCCGCTGGGGTACGACCTCGTCCTCCCACCGCGCGCGCCGCTGCCGCGCAAGGTCCGGGACGTGGTGCACCACCGATGGGGCTTCCAGGTCGACCAGCTCGGGCTGCGTGCCTCACGTCGTGCGGACCTGACCCTGGCCTACCTCGAGCCCAACATCGCCTACCCCGCGATGCTCCGGCACGCCACGCCGCGCATGCGCCGGACCCCTCTGGTCGGGATCTTCTGCTGGGCCGCCGAGGAGCTGCTCACCGCGGACGACGTACGCCGTCGCCGGCTCCGACGGATGCTGTCGGCCTGCGACGTGGTGGGCTTCTTCAGTCGCAACCAGAGGGACGTCTTCGTCTCGCACGGCGTTGCCGAGGACAAGCTCGCCGTGCTGCCGTTCGGCATCGACACGAGCCAGTTCCCCGTGAGCGCTGCGGGGGAGGAGCGGGACATCCCGGTGCTCTCGGTGGGCTGGGACCGGGGACGTGACTACGACACGCTCGCCCGAGCCGTCGACGGCAGCGGGATCGGGGTGACGGTCGTCGCCCCGCGTGAGCGGTTCGCGGACCTGTCCGCTCCTGCCGAGCTGGACGTGCTCGGGACGGTCCCCCACGCGGAGTACCGGGCGCTGCTGACCCGCGCGCAGGTCGTCGTCGTGCCCACGCACGAGCTGGCGTACCCGACCGGGCAGACCGTGGCCATGGAGGCTGCTGCGGCGGGGTGTGCCGTGGTCGTGACCCGGACTGAGGCGATGGAGGACTACTTCACCGACGGGGTCACGGCAGCGATGCCCCCGGTGGCCGATGCGCCCGCCTTGCGGGCGCGGATCGAGGGCCTGCTGGGCGATCCGACGCGACGCAGTGAGCTCGTCACCCGGTCGCTGGAGCACGCGCACCAGCACTTCGACCACGCTCGGTTGTGGCAGGCCCTCGACGGCGAGCTGCGGTCGCGCAACCTCGCGCCGGCGCGGGGCGCGGGCCGTTAGGATCGCCCGATGCCGTTGCTGGTCGTGGTGCCTCCCGGTCCGGTCGACCTGCATGACGGGGTCTTCTCGACGACCGCGAAGTTCGCCGACGGGATCGCGATGTATGCCGAGCTCTGGGACGGCGACGTGCTGGTCCTCGGCCCGCAGGCCGAGTCCGCGGACGAGTCGAACCTGGGTGCGGTGTCCCTCGAGACGACCGGTCTGCCCTATCGGGTCGCGACCACCGCGGACGTCGCCGGCACGCTCAGCTCGGTGCGAGCAGACGTCGCCCTGGTCCAGCTCGACCTGCGCTTCGCCGACCTGGTGGGAGCCGCGCGCCGAACGGTGTTCGCTGCCGAACACACCGGGAAGTCACGGCTCGAGATGGCTCTGGCCAGCCCGATGGCACCTCTCGACCGGGTGCGGGCCGAGATCGGCTTCCGGCGCCTGACGCCCCGGCTCCAGGGTCTCGCGTCGCGCGCCGACGGCATCCAGTGCAACGGCCAGGTGGCGTGGGACGCCTACGCGAGCCACAACCCGAAACCGCTTCGTATGTACGACAGCCGCGTCCGCCTCGCCGACGTGCATGCGGCCCGACAGGTGCACCAGCCGTGGTCGGGAGGGCCGCTCCGGCTCGGCTTCTCCGGCCGCCTGATCCCGATCAAGGGACCCGAGTACGCCGTCGACGTCCACCGTCGACTCGCGGCATCAGGTCTGGACGTGACCCTTGACGTGTTCGGCGACGGGGAGCTCCGGGCGAGCCTCGAGCGGGAGGCACCGGGCGTCCACTTCCACGGCACCGTCGACTTCGCCGACGAGTGGTGCCGAGCAGTCGCCTCGTCGATCGACCTCATGGTGCTGCCGCACGTGCAGTCCGACCCCGCCGGCACCTACCTGGAGTCGGCCGGGATGGGAGTGCCCGTGATCGGCTTCGACAACGTCGCACTGGCGCACCTGGTCGACGTGGCCGGTCTGGGCTGGACGACGCAGCCCCGACGTGCCGATCTGCTCGCGAGTCGGATCGAGGAGCTGATGGCGTCCCCGTCCGAGCTGGCGCGGGCCGGCGCGGCCGGGAGCTCCTTCATGGAGGAGCACTGCTTCGAGAACGACTTCGCCGCCCGTGTGCAGCACCTGGGTGACGTGGTGGCGTCAGGCGTCGAGTGAGCCGAGGGCGACCAGCCGGGCGAAGGCAGAGTCGTTGGACCGGAGCTCGGAGAAGGACCCCTGCGACCGGATCTTCCCGTCCTCGAGGAACACGATGGTGTCGCAGTCCTTGACGGTGGAGAGGCGATGGGCCACGACGACCAGGGTGACCTCGCCACGAAGCGTCGACATCGTCTGGGCCACCTTGAACTCCGTCTCGTTGTCGAGCGCAGACGTGGCCTCGTCGAGCACCAGGAGGGTCGGGTTGCGGTAGAGGGCACGAGCGATCCCGACGCGCTGGCGCTGCCCACCCGACATCCGCGATCCGCGCTCGCCGACCTCGGTGTCGAGGCCGGCGGGCAGGTCTGCGACGACGTCCGCCAGGCCGGCCTGCTCCACCGCGCGGGCGAGGTCGGGATCGGGAGCCGGGGCAGGAGCGGCGGTGAACCGGATGTTGTCGCGGAGGGACTCGTCGAGCAGGTAGACGTCCTGCGGGACCATGGCCAGTCCGGCCCGCCACCGGGGAAGGTCGTCGAAGACGTCCTGCCCATCGGCCAGCACCGCACCGCCAGTCGGGCGGTGGAAGCCGAGGATGATGTCGACGAGGGTCGTCTTGCCGGCGCCGCTCGACCCCACGAAGGCGACGGAGGAGCCGGCCGGGATGCTCAGCGAGACGTTCGAGAGGACGTCGCGGACGCCGTCGGGGTAGCGGAACGAGAGCGAGTCGAGCACGAGGCCGTGCTCCAGCGGGAGCCTCTCGCTGGCGGTGGGGTCCGAGGGTGGCTCCTCGCGAGCGTGGACCAGGTCTGCCTCGACGAGCTCGAGAGCGGGCACGCCTGTCCGGACGAGGGTGATGGACGCCAGGCACCTCACCATGCTCGGGAGGATCCGGAAACCGGCCACGCCGAAGAGCGCGATCGTGCCCAGGGCTTGCTCGGGATCGTTCTGCGCGTAGGCGAGCACTGTCATCAGTCCGATGCCGGCCACGAACAGGATCTCCAGGACGTACTTGGGCATCTCTCCCAGGAACGAGCTCGAGCGTTGTGCCGCGGCGGCCCGTGTCCGGCTGGCGCGGTAGGCGTCGACCATGAGGTCCTGCTCGTGTCGCAGCTGGATCTCCTTGATCCCGCCCAGGGCCTGGAGCGTCGTCTTGTTGGAGACCATGGCCTCCTCGAGGAGGACGTGCGACGCGACGCGGACGCGCCCCTTGACGGCTCGTTGGAGGAGCCAAGCGGCCGCGGCGAAGTACGTCCCGACGAGGACCGTCGCGAGCGGATTGACGACGAGGAGCGTGATGGAGAGCGCGGCGAGCGTGATCAGCTCCGTCGTCGCGGAGATGGAGCCGAGGACGACGGCGGTGTAGACGAAGCCCGACCCCTCGTTCAGCACGCGCAGCAGGTCAGGCGTGCCGCGCCGCACGTGCATGGAGTACGGGGCCTTGAGGTAGTAGTTCAGCAGGCCGGACGACGTCCGGATCGACTGTTGCATGATGAATCCGATGGACCACCACCGGAAGGCCATCGACCCCAGTCCCTTGACGACGAAACCGGCCAGGACCAGCACGGCGACGTAGGTCGCCAGCCGAGACGTCGACGGCTCACCGAGCAGGTCCGACACGGTGCGCAGCTGGGCGCTGCTTTCCGGCGTCTTGCCGGTGGCCAGGGCCATGAGAGGGAGCACCGCGACCACCGCGACTGCCTCGGCGACGGCGATGGCCAGCGATCCGACCAGCAGGAGGAGGAGGCGCACCCTCGTGCGGGCGTCGAACAGACCGTTCATCGTCCTCAGGAGGCGTCCCACTGGTCTCCTCTGACGTCGTCGGGGTCCATCGCGAGTCTAGACGTCGTCGTCGAGCCGCCGCGGACGATCGAGTCGAACAGGCTCGTTCGCGCGCGCCATTCCTGCCTCCGCACCACGGTCGTGCTGAGGTTGAGGCAGGATGTCCGGCGTGCCGGAACGGCGACAACCCGTGCCGAGGACTCGACTCGGCCACGAGCCCGGAGGGGGCCCGCAGTGCGCAGACTGGTGATCGCACCCCACATGGACGACGAGTCCCTCGGGTGCGGCGGCCTGCTCGCGAAGCACCCGGAGGACTCGACCGTCGTGGTCGTCACCCAAAGCGGTGACGACCGCAGGGCCGAGCACGCACGAGCCATGGAGCTCCTCGGCGTCACCGACACTCGGTGCCTGGAGTATGTCGACGGGACGACGCAGCAGTTCATGAGCGAGCTGGTCGGCCGGATCGACGACGTGATGGCAGACGTCCAGCCCGATGAGGTCTACCTGCCGTTCCCGTCGCTCCACCAGGACCACATCGGCGTGTACGAGGCCGGCATGCGATCCGCGCGGCTGTCGATGTCACCCGGTCACTGGGTGCCCAACAGCGTGCTCGTCTACGACATCGCCGTCTACGACGTGAACCTCTACCCGTCCGACCTTCGCTGGAACGTGTTCGAGTCGCTCACCGAGGAGCAGGCCGACCTGAAGGCGGCAGCCTGTGCGGCGTACGCGTCCGAGAATCCCGGCGGAGCGCACCCCATGAATAGCATCAAGGAGATTGCCGCCACCGTCGGCCACATGCGCAAGGTGGAGTTCGCCGAGCAGTACGCCCTGGTCCGGCAGGTGCGCCGGTGAAGGTCACCATCCACCAGCCCGACCTACTGCCGTACTCCGGCTTCTGGTTCAAGATGGCGACCTGCGACACCTTCATCCTGTCGGTGCACGACCAGTTCCAGAAGCACGGCTACCAGAGGCGCGTGAAGATGCGCGACGCGTGGTGCTCGCACCAGCTCGTCGGCAAGCCGGCCCTCGTCCCAATCAACTCGATCGAGGTCGCCGAAGGCTGGCAGCAGCGCATCGCCGACGTGGTCCGCGGTCGCTACGCCGGGTCGAAGTTCTTCTCGACGCGTGGGGCGGAGCTGGTCGACCGGATCCTCGCGTGCGAGGGCCGGATGCTCGACGAGGTCAACATCTCGATGATCGAGGCGGTCCGCGACATGCTCGGCATCGAGACCCCGTTGGTCGTCACCGATCCACCCACCCACGCTGCGACAGAGCGCCTCATCGAGCAGGTGCAGATGGTCGGCGGCTCCGCCTACCTGGCCGGGCAGGGAGGCAAGGCCTACATGGGCGATGACCCCGAGGCCCGTTTCGCCGAGGAGGGGCTGGAGCTCCTCTGGTCCGACCACCAGCACTCGACCGGCGACTCGATCGTGTCGGTGCTGATGGACGAGGACGACCCGATGGAGATCGTGCTTCGTCGCGTCGGTTGACGCGCTTCCTCGGCTCGTGGGGTCAGGAGGTCATCAGCTCGCGAGGGGGAATCCTTCGGAGCAGCTGGTGCCGCACGAGCCCGAGGATGCTGCCGGTGATGCCTCCGAGCTGGGCGGCCAGCGACCGGCGCCCGGCCTCCGTCCTCACCAACCTCGGTGCGCTCAGCACGGTCTGGGCGAGGTGACGGAGCGAGCCCGCTAGCGTGACGCGGTCGCCGACATCGAACCTGGCCTGGAGGAGCGTCGCCCCGCGCCGGTAGCTGAGGTACTGCCTGAACGTCCCATCGAGCGTCTCTCGATGCCGGTAGATGACGATGGCACGCGGCGCTGCCAGCATCACGCCTCCCGCCTCCTGCACACGCCAGTAGAAGTCGTTGTCCTCGGCGCCTCGCCGGTAGCTGTTGTCGAACCCGCCGACGGCCTGCCAGTGCTGGCGCTGGACCCCCAGACCTCCACCGCCCCCGGTCGGCAGGTAGCCGAGCAGGTTGAACTGGGGAGCGTGAGGGGCCCCTCGCTGGTCCACAGGGGATGACGCAAGGCCTGCGGCGTACTCGTCGGGGCGCTCGTGGGACGCGGCCACGATGTCGGCGTGGTCGAGCGCCTCGTTCATCGCGTTGAGGAACCACGGGTCGTAGGTGTCGTCGCAGTCGCAGAAGACCAGTCGCTGACTGGCGGCATTCTGGGCGCCCGTGTTCCTGGCGTACGCCGCGCCCGCTCGCTCGTGTGCCTCGACGAGCCGCACGGGGAAGGGGCTGGTTGCCGCGAAGTCGCGAACCTCCTCGGCGGATCCATCGGTGCTGCGGTTGTCGACCACCACGACCTCGAACGGCGGCGGCGCGTGCTGGGCGCCGAACGACGAGAGTGCCTGGCGGATGGTGGATTCGCCGTTGTGCATCGGGATGACCACGCTGAGAACGATGTCCACCTCGGAAACCTAACAAGATCTGCATTCAGGACAGGTGCGACCGACACGACGCCTAGGGTGTCGCCGGTGACCATCCGCGAAGCCGTCGTGGGCCGACCGAATGCCCTCAACCTCGTCCGCCTGGTCCTTGCCAGTCTGGTGATCTTCTCGCACGCCTGGCCGATCGGCGGGTTCGGGGAGATGTGGGGCGGAGAGCCACCCTTCGGCCGCTGGGCCGTCAGCAGCTTCTTCTGCCTGTCCGGATTTCTCGTCGCGCGATCGCGGATGCGCCTCGGTCTGGGGACGTTCCTCTGGCACCGCGGGCTGCGCATCTTCCCAGGTGCGTGGGTGTGCCTCGCTGTCGTCACCTTCGTCCTCGCGCCGATCACGCTCCTCAGCGGTGGAGCGTGGCAACCCCGTGTCGTGGCCGGCTTCCTGCTGCGCAACGTCGACCTCGTGAACCTCGCTGGTCACCTGTCGGGCACGGTGGATGACCGGGTGTGGATCGGATCGATGTGGTCGCTGGAGTACGAGTTGCTCTGCTACTTCGTCGCCGGCCTCCTGCTCGTCGGTGTGGTGCGCAAGAGGCCCACACTGGTGCTCGGCGTGGCGATCGTCGGCCTGACCCTCTACGCCAAGCTCACCGACGGCGACTGGCGGTGGCTCCTGGCCATGTTCGTGGCGGGGATGTTCGTCTACGCGATCAGTGACCGTCTGCCGGTCAGTCCGTGGCTGGCGCTGGCGTGCGTGGCGGCGCTCGTCGTCACGAACCAGGTGGGACTCGAGCAGGTGCTGTGGCCGCTGCCGCTCTGCTACTTCGTCCTGTGGGCCGGGGTCACGATCCCGGCGCGGTGGGCGCCGACGGCCGACATCTCGTACGGCGTCTATCTCTACGGCTTCCCGATGCAGATCTTCATCGAGTGGTTCCTGCCCGGCCTCTCGCTCGTGCAGCACATCGTCCTGGCGCTCGCCGTGACCTACCTCGTGGCGTACGCATCGTGGATCCTCGTCGAGCGGCCGGCCCTGAGGCTCAAGGACCTGACGTGGTCCGAGGTGAAGCACCGCTGGCACGCCAAGGATCTGGCCTCCAGCCGCTGACGGTCACACGGGCGCTTCGCCGAGTTCCTCCAGGATCTCCGCCACGAACCGCTCCACGTCGCCCGCGCCGGCGACGGGGCCGCCCGCCATCAGTCCGTCAGCGCCCAGAAGGACCGCGCCGGGAGCGCCGACGGAGAAGATCCGACGCACGTTGTGCTGCGGCTCGATCATGGTGAGCTCCGCCGAGTGCGGCAGGTCGAGGCCGGGCTCACCGTGCACCGCGATGAGGCCCACCGCAGGGGCCAGCTGCTCGGCCCAGGAGTCGAGCTTCTCCGCGGTGCGCACGCAGGCGCCGCAGTGCTCCTTGAGCACGACGAGCAGCCGAGCCTGGGTCGCCGCGAGCTCGACCAGCGTCGAGGACGTGCCGTCGGGCATCGTCAGCACGCCGTACGGGATGGGGGTGCGCTCGTAGTCCAGCTCGGGCTCACCGGCCGGAGCCGCGCCACCGTCGGAGTGTCGGACGATCATCGCCGCGACCGTCACTGCGGCGAGGGCGGCGAGGAGCGTCCACCAGTCCACACCTCCGAGATCGGTGGCGGCGGCCCAGACGGACCCACCGGCGACACCGATCGCGACCGCGACCCCCGAGAGGCCGAGCAGCAGGACGTTGCGGGCGAGGGTGACTCGGTCGACGACGTGGCTGGCGAGCGTCCCGAAGCACGCGCATTCGACCGGGTCCTCGAACGTGAGCGCCCGGGCGATCAGCCAGGTGTAGACCGCCATCAGCAGCGTCACCAGTGCGGCCACCACGACGAGGGCCGCGCTGGGGGAGGCGAGCAGGAGGAGTGCCAGTGCTCCCTCGGCCCACGGGAGGCCGCGGCCCACGAGGCCGCGCGGCACGAAGGACGGCACCCGGAGCGACACCAGCGCGTCCTCGACGGCGAGCGGGTCACGCATCTTCGCGACCGCGCTGACCGCGAGCACGACCGCGAGGGTCAGCAGCACGAGCAACGAGGCCGTCGGGGCGCTGGACATGCCCCGCATCGTAGGAGCAACGGCTCCAACGAGAGGTGCTCGGCGCCCCGCCGAAAACCCGCGACTGCCGCCCGCACCACGTTAGGGTGTGGGGCCGTAGCAGCCGGGTGTGTCGAGGAGAGATCGTGGACTGGGTGCCCATGAACGACCTCTCCCGGTCGGTCTCCCTCCACCGCGAGGAGCTACTCGCCGACCTCGTCGACACCCTCGACTCTGGCTGGTTCCTCCTCGGGCCGCGCACCACGGCGTTCGCCGCTGAGCTCGCCGCCTACCTCGACGTGCCGCACGTGGTCCCGGTCGGCAACGGCACCGACGCACTCGAGATCGCGCTGAAGGCGCTGATGCCCGACGGGCGCACGACGGTCCTGTGTGCCGCCAACGCCGGCGGCTACGGCTCGGTCGCTGCCCGTCGGGCCGGCTTCGCGGTGTCGTACGCCGACGTGGACCCCGCCACGCACTGCCTCGACCCAGACGACCTCGCGGCCCGCATCAGCGACGAGGTGGGGGTCGTCATCGTGACCCACCTCTACGGGCGCGCCGCCGAGGTCGATCGCATCAGCGAGGCGGCGCACGCCGTCGGCGCCCTGGTGCTGGAGGACTGCGCGCAGGCTCTCGGGGGCCTCACCCCGGCAGGTCGGGTCGGGTCGCTCGCGGACGCCGCGACCTTCTCCTTCTACCCGACCAAGAACCTCGGTGCCCTCGGCGACGGCGGTGCCGTCGCCACGTCGTTCGACGAGGTGGCCGAGCGGGTCCGGCGGCTGCACCAGTACGGCTGGGACACCAAGTACCGCATCGCCGACGACGGTGGGCGCAACTCGAGGCTCGACGAGCTGCAGGCCGCCGTCCTGAGCCGACGGCTCCCCCTGCTGGACGACTGGAACAGTGCGCGGCGTTCGGTGATCAGCGCCTATGCCGACGCCGCCCCCGACGGCGTACGCGTCCTGCCAGCGGCCGACGAAGGACACACCGGGCACCTCGCGGTCGTCGAGGCCGACGACCGCGACGCGCTGCGCGCGCACCTCGAGGCGGCCCGCGTCCGCACCGACGTCCACTACCCGACCCCCGACCACCAGCAGCCAGGCCTCGACGGAGGCGGTGTCGTGCTCCCGGTGACCGAGCGGCTCAGCACGCGGGTACTCTCCGTGCCGGTCTTCCCCGAGCTGAGGCCCGACGAGATCTCGAGGGTGGGTGAGGCACTTGCGTCCTTCCGTCCCTGAACCTGGCGAGGCGACCGCCGCGCCGCGCTACTCCGTGGTGATCCCGGTCTACGGCAACCGCGCCACGCTGCCCGACGTGCTGACGCGCCTGGCCTCCGTCGCCGACCAGCTCGCCGGCGACCTCGAGGCGGTCTTCGTCGTCGACGGGTCCCCCGATGACTCCGCCGACGTCCTCGCCTCGCTGGTGCCGCAGCAGCACCTGGCCGTCCAGGTGCTCGAGCACAGCCGCAACTTCGGGTCCTTCGCCGCTATCCGCACCGGGCTCGCGGCCGCCCGAGGCGACTACGTCGGGGTGATGGCTGCTGACCTCCAGGAACCTCCCGAGGTGATGCTCGGCTTCTTCGGAGAGCTCGAGTCGGGGTCGTACGACGTCGCGGTCGGGCGCCGCGCGAGCCGCTCGGACCCGGGTGGGTCGGCCCTGATGTCCAAGGTCTTCTGGGGTCTCTACCGTCGCACCATCAACCCCGAGATCCCGCCCGGCGGGGTCGACGTCTTCGCCTGCACGCGTGACGTTGCCCAGCGGCTGGTGCTGCTCGACGAGTCCCACACCTCGCTCGTCGCGCTGCTCTACTGGGTCGGCTTCCGCCGCGTGGAAGTGCCGTACGACCGGCTCGCGCGCACCGAGGGCACGTCGGGCTGGACCCTGCGCAAGAAGGTCATGTACCTCTCAGACTCGGTCTTCGCCTTCACCCGCATCCCGATCCACGCCCTCACCGCGCTCGGCGTGGTGGGCACCCTGATCACCCTCGTCGTCGGGCTCGTCGTCCTCGTCTCCTGGCTCGCCGGGCGGATCGACTCGCCCGGCTACACGCCGCTGATGCTGACGATCCTCTTCTCCACGTTCCTGCTGCTCACCGGGATGGGGGTGCTCGGCTCCTACGTCTGGCGCACCTACGAGAACACCAAGCGTCGTCCGGCGGCCCTCACCCGCACGCACTGGGTCCACGACCCCCGGTCACCCCACCCGAAGGAGGAGGCGTGAGCGTCTTCGTGCACCCGTCCGGCATCTGCGAGTCCGAGCAGGTCGGCGACGGCACCCGCATCTGGGCGTTCGCGCACGTGCTGCCCGGCGCCCGGATCGGCGCCGACTGCAACATCAACGACCACGTCTTCATCGAGAACGACGTCGTCGTGGGCGACCGCGTGACGGTGAAGTCGGGCGTGCAGCTGTGGGACGGCATGCGCCTGGGCGACGACGTCTTCGTCGGCCCCAACGCGACCTTCACCAACGACCCGTTCCCGCGCTCCAAGCAGTACCTCGCCGAATATCCGCAGACCGTCGTCGGTCCGGGCGCCTCGATCGGCGCCAACGCCGTGGTCCTTCCCGGCGTGCGGATCGGCCGCCGCGCCATGGTCGGCGCGGGAGCGGTCGTCGTACGCGACGTGCCGGCGCACGCGATCGTCGTCGGCAGCCCGGCGCGCATCGTGGGGTACGCCGACTCCGCCCCGTCTCCGGCCGCGGAGCTCGTCGAGCAGCCGCTGGCCACCGAGCCCGAGGACGTCCTGCCCGGTGGCGCCCGGCTGATCCCGGTGCAGACCGCCAGCGACCTGCGTGGCTCCCTGGCCGCTGTCGAGCTGGAGTCGGCGTTGCCGTTCGTTCCACGGCGCTTCTTCGCGGTCTTCGGGGTGCCGTCGAAGGAGGTGCGTGGCGAGCACGCCCACCGCGAGTGCGCGCAGGTGCTGGTGTGCCTGCAGGGGTCGGTCCACTCGATCGTCGACGACGGCACGCACCGCCGCGAGGTACGACTGGGCTCGCCCGACGTCGCTCTCTACATGCCGCCGATGCTCTGGGGCACGCAGTACCGCTACTCCGAGGACGCCGTGCTGGGCGTCTTCGCCTCGCACTCCTACGACGCCGACGACTACATCCGCGAGTACGAGCAGTTCCTCGCTGAGGTCTCGCGTAGTGGGTGAACGGATCTCCCGTCCCGGACTCGGGCCCAGGGGGCTCTCGTGGGCCTGCTTCGTGCTCACCTGGCTCGCGCTCGTCGCCACCGGTCCGTCCGGCCAGCTCTTCGACGCCTCGGTGTACGTCGACAGCGCGAACCGTCTCGTCGACGGGCTCGAGGTGCCCGCCGGCTACGGGACCCGTGGGGCGCTGACCCAGCTCGTCTACGTGCCGGCTGCTCTCGCCAGCAAGACGGGACTGTCGATCGAGCGGGCCGTGCTGTTCCAGAACGCGCTGCTGCTCGCGGCCCTCGCTGCGTTCCTGGTCCCCGCACTCCTGCGACGCCTCGGGACCGTCGGCACGTGGAGCCCCGCGTGGTCCTGCCTCGCCGTCGTGGTGGTGCTCGGCCGCTTCGCGCCCGTGGGCTTCATGGACATCTGGTCCCTCGCCGCGGTCGTCGGGATGCTCGTCCTGGTCGCAACGCCCACTCGCTCTCGCCTGGTCGCCGCGGGCGCGTTGCTCGGCGCGGCCGTCAACCTGCGCCCGGCGTACCTCCTGCCGTCCCTGCTGCTGCTGCTGGCGTGGGCCGTCTGGGTCCGGCGGGGGTGGATCTGGGTGGTGCTCGGGTCGACGACGGCCGTGCTCTCCCAAGGCGTGCTGCAGCTCTTCCGACCCGGCTCCTTCGAGACCTGGTGGGACGGGCTCCAGATCATCAACGAGGTCCAGCTGACCTACTCGGCCTGGGTCGTGCGCTACGACACGGTGCCGTCCTCGATCGCGCCGCAACAGTTCTTCTGCGACCCGGACATGGCGGCGGTCCAGCAGGCACCGATCAGCTCGCCGAGCGACCTGGTCGGGCACCTGATGACCTACGTGCCGCAGTCCATCGACCTGGTCGCCCAGAAGCTGACCGCCTGGCTGATGTGGACCTGGTCGACGCCCTACTACGACACCTTCGACCCGTCGACCTCGCAGCTCTCCCTCCTGGTGGTCGCCGCCGTCGTGGCCGGAGGCTTCGGCTGGGTCCAGGCAGTACGACGTGGGGCGGTGCCGCGCAGCCTGGTGGTCGCCGTCGGGGCGCTCGCGCTCGGCGTCCTGGGCGGCGCGGTCGCGGCCACCCCCGAGGCGAGGTTTGCCTTGCCGCTGGTCGTCCTGGGTCTCGTGGGCGTGGCGCTCATCGACGTACGTGGAGTGACGGTGCGTCAGGGAGCAGGGCTCGTCCTGGCCGTCGTGGTGGTCGTGCTGCTCGGCCAGCACGGTCTCGACCACCCCGCGCCACCCGGCCCGGTGACCCCGGAGACCTGCTCGACCGCCTGAGACCCAGATCACATCTGTGGTTGAAAGTCGCACCGTACTGAGTCCAGTTGTTACCGAATCGTGCCCCACGGCTCCCTACCTTTGAGTCATCAAGGCGGCCGTGGGGGTTCGCCGCAACCCAGTGGGGGCTCAACCAACATGGCGATCGACACGAACGTGCTCGACACCGTACGTCCTTCTCGGCGCACCGTCGTCCGCGGCGCTGCCTGGAGCGTGCCCGTGGTCTCGATGGCCGCGACGGCTCCGGCCTTCGCCGCGTCTTGTGGCGCGACCACCTACGCGTACACCCTCGACTGGAACACGGCCACCATTAACACCTCGACGTCGGGCAACGCGGTCACCGCGACGACGTCGATCACCGGGCCAGCCGGCAGCTCCGCCATCCTGGCGACGTTCAAGAGCACCACCACCGGTTCCGTGACCCGCGATTCCGACAACCTGACGGTTTCGTCCGAGACCAACGTCGGAAACCTCGGTGGCAAGGCGCTCAACATCTCCCACTCGTCGCCGATCACGGCGGGTTCGGGCAACCGCCAGACCGTGGCGATCTCGTTCAACCGCGCGGTGACCGGCCTGAACTTCTACATCAGCGACATCGACAGCTCGCTGACCAACGTCGGCTCCCAGCGCAATCCCGTCTACTCGGGCTGGTGGGACCGGGTGTCCCTCACAGGCACCTACACCCCGAACCGCGACACGAACTTGCGTGGTTCGGGCACCAGCAACGACCCTTGGTACTACAACGACAGTGACACGAACGTAGGCAACGAAGCAGCTGGCGCGCGCGTCAAGGTCACCTACTCGGGCACCATCGCCGCGAACACGACGATCACCCTCGAGTACTGGACGACGCAGGCCGGCGGCAACCAGCGCATCTTCCTGACGGACTTCGGGTTCGACGCCAAGGGCTGCTGACACACGTCACATCGCCGTTATCGGCAAAACCCCGCGCGCGGGGAGCGGCGTACCTAAGGTAAAGGCGTTTCCGAACGTCCGCCCGAGCAGGTGATCCGCATGGCCGAGCTGGCCCCCAGCCGCCGCACGCTGGTGCGTGGGGCTGCCTGGAGCGTCCCCGTCGTCGCCATGGCGGCCACCGCTCCGGCGTTCGCCGCCTCGTGCGGCTCGCTCACTGCTGCCTTCGCGCTCGACTGGAACAACACCGCGAGGACGACGTACACCCCGCCCGCGACCCCCGCCGGCACGGGCACCGGCAAGAAGACGGGGTACGCCACCGCACTCGCGCCGGCCGGCAGCGGCGCCTCCAACGTGACGGTCACCTTCGACAGCACGACCGTCGGCACCGTCAGCCGGACCGCGAACAACCTCGTCCTCGGCGGCACCAACGTCGGTGGCACGGGTGGACCGGGCCTCCAGCTGACCCACGACAACCTCCAGGCCGGCCGCGGCAACCGGCAGGAGCTGTTGATCACGTTCTCCCGGCCGGTGACCGAGCTGTCGTTCTCGATCGCCGACATCGACTCCTCGAGCGGCAACTGGTACGACCAGGTCGAGCTCACCGGCTATACGGGTTCCGGGGCAGCGTCCTTCACGCAGTCGCCCGTCGCGACCACCTCGAGCACGAGCGTGGTGGTGTGGGGCGACGGATCGCAGAGCCAGCCCTGGCGGCCGCGCAACGACTCCCAGAACATCGGCTCCGGCAGCAGCGCCGGCAACAAGCTGGTCACCTTCACCACCGCGGTGAAGACGCTGAGCCTCGTCTACTGGAACTCCGCGGGCAACGGGAACCAGGTCATCGCGCTGACCGACTTCAGCTTCACGTCCAAGGGCTGCTGACCCGCGGACGGCGCCGGGCAGCTTTGCAGGCATTGCCCCGGCTCCCTAAAGTAAAGATCGACCCGTGAAGGTACTCGGACCGACGCAGGAGATCTCCCCATGCCCGACCCCAGGACTCCGTCCCGGCGCAGCGTGGTGCGCGGCGTCGCGTGGAGCGTGCCCGTCGTCAGCGTCGCGGCCACCGCCCCGGCGTTCGCTGCCTCTCCCTGCCAGACCCGCTACACCTACCGGCTCGACTGGGGCACGACGTCCTACACGCGGACCGATGCTCGCAACTCCTCAGCCAGCGTGAGCACGACGGGCGGCGGCACGCCGGTCCCGGTGACCTTCAAGAGCGTCTCGTCCACGTCCGCCAACGTGCCGGACCCGACACGCAACCTCTCGATCCCCGCCAACACCGGGAGCGGGACGACGGCCGACCCCGTGGTGACCAGCCTCGGCGGTCGGGCCAACGAGCGCGGCGTGATGCTCTACCACGCGACGAGCACGGCTGGCCGCGCCAACCGGCAGGAGGTCACGATCACCTTCGGGCGGGCCGTGCGCAACCTGCAGTTCTGGATCACCGACGTCGACACGATCACGTCGCCGGCGTACGCCGACCGGGTCGAGCTGATCGGCTACAACGCCAGCAACGTGGTGGTGCCCTTCGCCGCGGCCAACGACGGGATCACGGGGGCGGGGTCCGAAGCCAGCCCCTGGCTTCGCTCGGCCGACTCCAACGTCAGCGAGAACGCTGGCGGCGCCCAGACGTCGGTGAGCTTCGGGACGGCTGACGTGAAGTCGCTGAAGCTGACCTACTGGAACAACAGCGGCGGCACGCAGTACCACCGGGTCTTCCTCGGCGACCTCGCCTTCACCGCGCTCGGCTGCTGAGCCCGGTCGACGCGGTCGCGCGCCCGGCGAGCGCGACCGCGGCGCGCTGCACGATCGGCAGCTCCTCGGGGTCGCGCGCCGCCTCGTGCGGGATGTCGCCACCGAGCAGCCCGGCCGGGGTGGTCAGCCAGATCCACGCCCGCCAGGGGTCGACCCCTGCGGACAGGAGCGTCTCGATCACGACGAGCAGCTCGGTGCGCACCTCGCCGGTCGCGTCGAGCTGGAACGACGGGACGAGCGTCGCGCCCTCCTGCTGCACCAGGAGCACCGCGCGTCGGTTGTGCGCCTTGTGCAGCGCGAAGCGGGCGGCGTCCTCCGAGATCCCGCGCAGCGCCGCGACACCGGCGTAGTCGAGCCACCCGGCGGCCAGCAGCGCTGCCCGTTCCCGGGCCTCGCGACGGAGCCGCACGAGCGCGACGGGTACGGCGTGGGCCGGGTCGTCGCCCTGCGCGCGCAGCTGCCGGTCGAGGTCGGCCAGGCGCTCGGCGCTGAGCGGCTCGACCGTGCCCGGCTCGCGCCACCGCACGACGCCGTCCTTGCGGTCGTACGTCGGCAACCCGGCGGCGGCCAGCTGGTCGGAGAGCCCGAGCTCCTCCAGCCAGCTAGCCAGCCGCTCGCCGATGTCGTCAGGTCCCGGCACGGCGACGGCTACTTGTTGGCCTTCCGGGCCCGCGAAGCGGTCTTGGCGCGGGCGTTGGCGTCGAGCACGACCTTGCGGATGCGCACCATCTCGGGCGTGACCTCGACGCACTCGTCCTCGCGGCAGAACTCCAGACACTGCTCGAGCGAGAGCCGCTTCGGCGGGATCAGCTTCTCGAAGTTGTCGGAGGTGGCGGACCGGATGTTGGTCTGCTGCTTCTCCTTGGTGATGTTGACGTCCATGTCGTCGGCGCGGGAGTTCTCGCCGACGATCATGCCCTCGTAGACCTCGGTGGTCGGCTCGACGAAGAGCACGCCGCGCTCCTGCAGCGACGTCATGGCGTACGCCGTCGCCGCGCCGGCGCGGTCGGCCACCAGCGAGCCGTTGTTGCGCGAGCGGATCTCGCCGGCCCACGGGAAGTAGCCCTCGGAGATGTGGTGCGCGATGCCGGTGCCGCGGGTTTCGGTGAGGAAGTCGGTGCGGAAGCCGATCAGGCCGCGGGCCGGGACGACGAACTCCATCCGCACCCAGCCGGTGCCGTGGTTGGTCATGCCCTCCATGCGGCCCTTGCGGACGGCGAGGAGCTCGGTGATCGTGCCGAGGTACTCCTCCGGCGCGTCGATGGTGAGGCGCTCGAAGGGCTCGTGCACCTTGCCGTCGACCTCACGGGTGACCACCTGCGGCTTGCCGACGGTGAGCTCGAAGCCCTCGCGGCGCATCTGCTCGACGAGGATCGCCAGCGCGAGCTCGCCACGGCCCTGGACCTCCCAGGCGTCGGGACGCTCGGTCGGGAGGATGCGCAGCGACACGTTGCCGATGAGCTCCGAGTCGAGGCGGTCCTTGACCAGGCGGGCGGTGACCTTGGCGCCCTTGACCTTGCCGACCATCGGCGAGGTGTTGGTGCCGATCGTCATCGAGATGGCGGGCTCGTCGACGTGGATGAGCGGCAGCGCTATGGGGTTCTCGGCGTCTGCCAGCGTCTCGCCGATGGTGATGTCGGGGATGCCGGCGATGGCGACGATGTCGCCCGGACCGGCGGACTCGCCCGGCTTGCGCTCGAGGCCCTCGGTGATGAGGAGCTCGGTGATGCGGACGTTCTTCACGTCGCCGTTGCGCTGCATCCAGGCGACGGTCTGGCCCTTCTTCAGGGTGCCCTGGTGGATGCGCAGCAGCGCCAGGCGACCGAGGAACGGCGAGGAGTCGAGGTTGGTGACGTGGGCCTGCAGCGGCGCCTCGTCGTCGTACTGCGGGGCGGGGATCGTGTCGAGGATCGTGCGGAACAGCGGCTCGAGGTCGCTGCCCTCCGGCATGGTGCCGTTCTCGGGCTGCTCGAGCGAGGCGATGCCGGCCTTGCCCGAGGCGTAGACGACGGGGAAGTCGAGCGCGTCCTGGCTGTGGGACTCGTCGAGGAGGTCCATGAAGAGCTCGTAGGACTCGTCGACGACCTCGGTGATGCGGGCGTCGCCGCGGTCGGTCTTGTTCACGACGAGGATCACCGGCATGTCGGCGTTGAGCGCCTTGCGCAGCACGAAGCGGGTCTGGGGGAGCGGGCCCTCGGAGGCGTCGACGAGCAGCACGATGCCGTCGACCATCGACAGGCCGCGCTCGACCTCGCCGCCGAAGTCGGCGTGGCCGGGGGTGTCGATGATGTTGATCGTCATGCCCTCGGGAGCCGACGGTCCGGTGTAGTGGACCGCGGTGTTCTTCGCGAGGATCGTGATGCCCTTCTCGCGCTCGAGGTCGCCGGAGTCCATGACCCGGTCGGCGACGCTCTCGGCCTGGTGCGCGGTGAAGGCGCCGGCCTGGCGGAGCATCGCGTCGACGAGCGTGGTCTTGCCGTGGTCGACGTGGGCGACGATCGCGACGTTGCGCAGGTCGGAACGGGACTGGGTGGGCATGCAGGGGCCTTCCGGGCGGAGACGAGGCCGGGACGGGCGGTCCGGGCCGGGCGCGGCCGTCACAGCCGCAGCGCACCAAGTCTAGTGGCCCGGGCGCCAGATCAAGACTTCGCGGCAGCCACCCGGCCCGGAGGCCTACCGGCTGTCGGGGCGGCGCGGTAGACCTGTCCCATGGCGAACACTCGGGCAGCACACTGCAGCTTCATCCCGCCCTGGCTCTCCGAGCGCGTCAGCGGTCCGGGCCAGGTCCTCCTCGACGAGGCCCTGCGCGCCGGGCGCGGTCTCGGGGCCGGCATGACCATGCTGCCGCCGGGCCTGGTCACCGACTCGGCGTGGACGGTGCACGACGCCGGCTCGACGACCGACCTGCCGGGTGACCCGATCCGCTCCGACGGTGATCCCGAGACCGGTGACCTCGCCGTAGACGAGGCGGCCACCGGCATCGCGGCCACGCTCGCGATGTGGTCGGAGGAGCTCGGCCGCAGCTCCCACGACGGCGCCGGCACACCGGTCAGCCTGACCGTCCACTACGGCTCGCGCTACAACAACGCCTTCTGGGACGGCACCCAGCTCGTCTTCGGCGACGGCGACGGCAAGGTCTTCGAGCGCTTCACCAAGCCGATCGACGTGCTCGCCCACGAGTTCGGGCACGGCGTCGTCGAGCACACCGCCGACCTCGTCTACCGCAACCAGTCGGGTGCCCTCAACGAGTCGGTCGCCGACGCCTTCGCGGCCTGCCTCAAGCAGCGCGTGCTCGGCCAGGAGGCCGCCGACGGCGACTGGCTGATCGGCGAGGGCATCTTCAAGCCCGGCATCGAGGCGCGGGCGCTGCGCGACATGGCCGCCCCCGGCACGGCCTACGACGACCCCGAGCTCGGCAAGGACCCGCAGGTCGGCCACATGGACGACTTCGTGACCACCACGACCGACAACGGCGGCGTCCACCTCAACTCCGGCATCCCCAACCGCGCGTTCCAGCTCGCCGCCGTCGCCATCGGCGGCACGGCGGTCGCCGGTGCCGGCCGGGTCTGGTACGACGCCCTCACCGGCGGCGACGTCCCGACGACGGCGAGCTTCGCCGAGTTCGCGGCCGCCACCATCGCGGCCGCCGGGCCGCACGCCGACGTCGTACGCGACGCGTGGGCGCAGGTGGGGGTCGAGCCGGCCGACGCCGTCGGCACCCCCGAGCCGCCGGAGCGGCCGGCCGGCTGGGTGCTGCGGGTGGAGCGCTCCGGTGGCTTCGCCGGCCGCACCGAGACCGCCGAGGTCGACCTCGACGACACCGACGAGCCCGAGCTGCGCACCTTGGTCGCGGAGGCAGGTCTGGACTCCGACGAACTCGCCGAGGGCGACACCACGACGAAGCCCGACATGTTCCTCTACTCCTTCACGCTGCGCGACCGCACGGTGCGCGTGCCCGAGCACCGGCTCACTGCGAGCCAGGCCGAGCTCGCCCGCCGCGTGCTGCACCGCAACCAGTTCTGAGGAGCGGCGGTGGAGCTCACGGTCGTGGAGGGCGACATCACCACGCAGCAGGTGGACGCGGTGGTCAACGCGGCGAGCCGGGCGATGCGCGGCGGGCTCGGCGTCGATGGTGCGATCCACGCCGCGGGCGGCCCGGAGGTGCTCGAGGACTGCGTCCGCCGTTTCCCGCACGGTCTCGCGACCGGCTCGGCCGGGTGGACGACCGCGGGCCGGATGCCTGCTCAGTGGGTGATCCACGTGGTCGGCCCCAACTGGAACCGAGGCGAACGAGACCGAGGTCTGCTCACCTCCTGCTACACCGGTGCGCTCGCGGTCGCCGACGAGCTCGGCGCCCGGTCGGTCGCCTTCCCGCTGATCAGTGCCGGTGCCTACGGCTGGCCGCGCGACGACGCGATCCGGGCAGCGATAGACACGCTGCGCGAGACCGCGACCAACGTCGAGGAGGCGCGGCTCGTCGCCTTCGGCCGGGCAGCCCACGACGAGATCGTGGCGGCGCTCGACTCCTGACCCTCCTTCGGGGTGTTCGCAGCCGGTCGTCGCCCGCACTACCTTCCCGGCATGCCCCGACTGCGGCGTACGTTCCCCGACCAGCCGGGCTGGACCCGACGACGATCGGGCTCGGGGTTCACCTACCTCGACGAGAACGGCGACCGGCTCGGCGCCGACGACGCGCAGCGCTGCAAGGACCTGGTCATCCCGCCGGCGTGGCAGGACGTGTGGATCACGCCCCACCCCAACGGCCACCTCCAGGCCGTCGGCACCGACGACGCCGGGCGGCGGCAGTACCTCTACCACCCGCAGTGGCGCACCAGCCGCGACGCCGCGAAGTTCGACCGGATCCTCGGCTTCGGCAAGGCCCTGTCGAAGGCGCGCGAGCGGGTGCTCGCCGACATCGGGTCCGAGGGCATGTCGCTGGAACGGGCGTGCGCGGTCGCCGTACGGCTGCTGGACCTCGGCTACTTCCGCATCGGCAACGACGTCTACACCGACACCAACGGCTCCTTCGGCCTCACCACGCTGCTCAAGGAGCACGTCTCACGCCACCAGAAGGGCCTGCGCTTCTGCTTCGTCGGCAAGTCCGGCGTCGAGCACTGCATCGACATCGACGACCCCGCCGCGATCGACGCGCTCGACGTGATGCGGCGCCGGCGCGGCGGTGGTGACGAGCTGCTCGCGTGGAAGGACGGCCGCCACTGGAAGGACCTCGGCGCCGCCGACGTCAACGACTACATCCGCACCTGCTTCGGCATCGAGGCCACCGCCAAGGACTTCCGCACCTGGCACGCCACCGTCATCGCCGCGTCCGCGCTCGCGGAGACCGACGAGCCGGGCGAGACCAAGGCGTCGCGCAAGCGGGCGGTCGCGAGCGCGATGAAGGAGGTCTCGGAGTTCCTCGGCAACACCCCGACCCTCGCCCGGACGTCGTACGTCGACCCGCGCGTGGTGGAGGCCTACGAGCGCGGCCGCACGGTCACCGTCCGTGGCAAGTACGACACGGACGACGCCCGGCAGGCCGCGCTCGAGCGCGCGGTGCTCAAGCTGCTGAACGGCTGAGCGGTCAGCTGTTCTCGACGACGAAGTCGATCGCCGCGGTGAGCTTCTCCACGTCGGACGGGTCGATTGCGGGGTACATCGCGATGCGCAGCTGGTTGCGGCCGAGCTTGCGGTAGGGCTCGGTGTCGACCACGCCGTTGGCGCGCAGGGTCGCGGCGATCGCGGCGGCGTCGATCGAGTCGTCGAAGTCGATCGTGCCGATGACGAGCGAGCGGTCGGCGGGGTCGGCGACGTAGGGCGTCGTGTACGCCGTCCGCTCGGCCCAGCCGTAGAGCGCGTCGGAGGACGCGGAGGTCCGCTCGACCATCGCCTTGAGTCCGCCCTGGCCGTTCATCCAGTCGAGCTGCTCGGCCATCAGGAAGAGCGTGGCGACCGACGGGGTGTTGTAGGTCTGGTTCTTCGAGGAGTTGTCGATCGCGGTCGGCAGGTCGAAGAACGGCGGGATGTAGCGGTCGGTCGCGGCGATCTCCTCGGCGCGGGCGAGCGCGCGCGGCGACATCAGCGCGATCCAGAGGCCGCCGTCGGAGGCGAAGCACTTCTGCGGCGCGAAGTAGTAGGCGTCGACCTCGGTGAGGTCGACCGGCAGGCCGCCGGCGCCGGAGGTGGCGTCGACGAGCACGAGCGCGTCGTCGGCGACGTCGGCCGGGCGGCGTACCGGCGCCATCACTGCGGTGGAGGTCTCGTTGTGCGCCCAGGCGTAGGCGTCGACGCCCTCCTCGGCGACGGCGTCGGGGCGCGCGCCGGGCTCGCTCGCGATGACCGACGGGTCGGCCAGCCACGGGGCCTTCTTGGCCGACGTGGCGAACTTCGAGGAGAACTCACCGAAGGACAGGTGCTGGCTCTTCTCGCGGATCAGGCCGAAGCAGGCGATGTCCCAGAAGGCGGTGGCGCCGCCGTTGCCGAGCACGACCTCGTAGCCCTCGGGCAGGTCGAAGAGGGCGGCGAGGCCCTCGCGCACCCGGCCCACGGTCTTCTTCACGGGCGCCTGGCGGTGGGACGTGCCCATCAGCTCGGAGCCGGTCGCGGCGAGCGCGTCGAGGTGGCTGGTCTGGATCTTGGAGGGGCCCGCGCCGAAGCGGCCATCGGCGGGCAGGAGCTCGGCGGGGATCTGCAGGGCGTCGGTCATGGAGGAACCTCGGGTCGTTGCGGAACGGGCGGGTCCTGACGACGCTGTCAGCGAGGTGCCTATTGTGGCATCCGCGCACGCACATCTCACGACGGGGGACACACCATGAACAGCGACGGCTCACCCGGGCTGCAGAACCAGTCGACGGTCCGCACCACGGCCCGCGTCGTCTCCGTCGTGCTCCTGCTCGTCGGCGTCGTGCTCCTGGTGAAGGGGATCAGCGCCTTCGCCTCCGAGTTCGACGACCCGATGGCCTCCGACGGCCCGGGGTCGATCCTCATGGCCGGCGCGGGAGGCTTCTGCATCGTCTTCGGCCTCGCCGCCGCCAACGTGGGCTGGCTGCGCGCCCAGGCGTCCTACGTCGCCGGGGAGACCGTGCCGGTGATCAAGGACTCGCTCGAGCACCTGCAGGCCGGCCCCTACTGCCGCCAGTGCGGCACCCGCAACGACACCTCCGCGACGTTCTGCGACTCCTGTGGCCAGTCCCTCGCCTGAGCCGGCGGTGCTGCACGTCGAGCGCCTCCCCATCACCCACCCCGACGCGCAGCTGCTGGTCGAGGCCGTCCAGGAGGAGTACGTCGTCCGCTACGGCGGCCGCGACGAGTCGCCCATCGACCCGCGCGACTTCGAGGACCCCCTCGGCCGGTTCTTCGTCGGCTACCTCGACGGCGTCCCGGTGGCGACCGGAGCGTGGCGACGGAGCAGCGTGCAGGCGCTCGGCGCGGAGGTGACCGCGGAGATCAAGAGGATGTACGTCGTCCCCGCGGCGCAGCGTCGCGGCCTCGCGCGGCAGATGCTCGCCCACCTCGAATCCACGGCGGCCGGCGCCGGCATCCAGGCGCTCGTGCTCGAGACCGGGATGAAGCAGCCGGAGGCGATCGAGCTCTACCTGTCGTCCGGCTACGAGCCGATCCCGGGCTTCGGCTACTACGCCGACAGCGACCTCAGCCGCTGCTTCGGACGGCTGGTCAGAACTACAGATCTGTAGTTCGCGCGAACCCCTGACGCCCGCTCGCGAGGCCTTCTACGGTCCTCGGGTCACGAGTGATCTCTGGGGAAGGTGGTGCATCGGATGCGCGTGCGTGCGCTGGTCCCGACGACCCTCCTCCTCGTGCTCGGGCTGCTCCTCGGCCTGGCGGCCCCGACCTCAGCCGGGTCGTCGTACGGACGCCGGGGGATCGTGACGTCGTCCGCGCCCTACGTCATGCCGATCGAGCCGTACGCCGGCTACCAGCCGCAGACGAAGTGCCGCCAGAAGCCGAAGGCGGGCATCCTCATGCTGGCCGACTGGCTCGTCGTGCGCGGCGGTGGCTACGGCCCGATCAGCCGCTCCTGCGCGGGATCCGGCACCAGCGAGCACAAGGAGTCGCGCGCCTTCGACTGGCTGCTCGACGCCACGAACCCGGCCGACCAGGCGCTCGCGCAGGCCCTGCTCGAGGAGCTCTTCGCTCCCGACGACACCGGCGAGCCGGCGGCGCTGGCCCGCCGGATGGGCATCCTGTACGTCATCTGGGACGACACGATGTACGCCTCCTACCGGGGCTTCGCGCCCGAGCGCTACCTCAGCTCCAGCTGCCGCAGCCGCAAGAAGTGCTCGCCCACCCTGCGGCACCGCGACCACGTGCACATCTCGCTGACCCGCCAGGGTGCCAAGGGCCTGACGTCCTGGTACTTCGCGCAGCCGCCCGTCGTCTGACCTCGCCGTAGGCTGGAGTCATGGAGCGCGGCATCATGCTGAACGACGGCGACTGCGGCTTCTGCATGAAGGCCGCGGCCCAGGTGCCGCGCCTCGGCGTCGACGTCGACTCGGTCCCGCTGCAGTCCGTCGACCTGTCCCGGTGGGGCATCGACGAGCAGCGCGCCCTGGTCGAGATGGCCTACGTCCACCCCGACGGGCGCGTGGTCTACGGTCACGCGGCGTGGGCCGCGATCCTGTGCACGGGACCGCTGCCCTGGCGGCTCGTCGGCCGCGCCATGACCAGCCGTCTCGGCACGCCGGTCGCGCGCCGGGTCTACCGGCTCGTCGCCGACAACCGCGACAAGCTCCCCGGCGGCACGCCCGCCTGCTCGGTGGAGAACCGCAGCACTACCGCTGGTTGAGCAGGGCGCCCAGCGCCCGTGTCGAAACCGAGGCCGGTCTGGTGACCTTGGTTTCGACACGCTCGCTTCGCTCGCTGCTCAACCAGCGGTGTGGCTCAGCCCCAGGCCTGGTCCCAGCCGTCGACCTCGCTGGCCGGGCGCGAGGCCGGGCCGGCGTAGACGGCGGACGGGCGGATCAGGCGACCGGTGGTCTTCTGCTCGAGGATGTGCGCCGACCAGCCGCCGGTGCGGGCGCAGGTGAACATCGATGTGAACATGTGCGCCGGCACCTCGGCGAAGTCGAGCACGATGGCGGCCCAGAACTCCACGTTGGTCTCCAGCACGCGGTCGGGACGGCGCTCGCGCAGCTCGGCGAGGGCGGCCTTCTCCAGGGCCTCGGCGACCTCGTAGCGCGGGGCGTCGAGCTCCTTGGCAGTACGACGCAGCACGCGGGCGCGGGGGTCCTCGGCGCGGTAGACGCGGTGGCCGAAGCCCATCAGGCGCTCGCCGTTGTCGAGCAGCTCCTTGACGTACGACGCCGCGTCGCCGTCGCGCTTCTCGACCTCTTCGATCATCCCGAGGACGCGCGAGGGCGCACCGCCGTGCAGCGGACCCGACATCGCGCCGATCGCGCCGGAGAACGCGGCGGCCACGTCGGCGCCGGTCGAGGTGATGACGCGGGCGGTGAAGGTCGAGGCGTTCATGCCGTGCTCGGCGGCCGAGGACCAGTAGGCGTCGATCGCGTGCGCGTGCTTGGGGTCGGCCTCGCCGCGCCAGCGGATCAGGAACCGCTCGGCGAGCGTGCGGCCGTTGTCGACCTCGGCCTGCGTGACGACCGGCTTGCCGAGGCCGCGCGCCGACTGGGCGGCGTACGACAGCACCATCACCGCGACGCGGGAGAGGTCGAGGCGCGCCTGCTCGTCGGAGATGTCGTAGGTCTGGCCCATGCCGAGCATCGGCGCGAGCATCGCGACCGCGGCCTGGACGTCGGCGCGGACGTCGCCGGTGTGGATCGAGATGTTGTAGGGCTCGGCCGGCGGGAGGCCGGGCGTGTAGGCGCCGTCGACCAGGAGGCCCCAGACGTTCTCGAAGGGCACGCGGCCGACGAGGTCCTCGATGTCGACGCCGCGATAGCGCAGGGCCGATCCCTCCTTGTCCGGCTCGGCGATCTGCGTCTCGAACGCGACGACACCTTCGAGGCCGTGGTGGATCTCGGTCATGGGGCCACTCCTTCGTGGACGGGGTGCCCCGGAGGACTGCACGGGGACGGCTCATTCTGCACCGGCCCGGTGACGACGGTCACGGGAGGTGTCCACGCGCCGCGCTCCACCGCGGATCTCGATACGCCCCGTCGCGGCCTCGCAAGCTCGGCCGCGGGACCACTCGATCTCCCGCCACACACGCGGCGCTCGTTCCTCGCGCCGCACTAGTGTCGTGACATGGACCTGAGCGGACTGCGCGAGGAGTACGGCCGCGGGGGCCTCGACGTCCCCGACCTGGCAACCGACCCGATCGAGATGTTCGAGAGGTGGCTCCAGCAGTCGGTCGACGCCGGCGTCCACGAGCCCAACGCGATGGTCCTCGCGACCTCGACACCCGACGGACGGCCCTCGAGCCGGATGGTCCTGCTCAAGGGCGTGGACGCCGACGGCTTCGTCTTCTTCACCAACCAGGCCTCGCGCAAGGGCGAGGAGCTCGCGGCCAACCCGCGGTGCGCGCTGCTCTTCCCGTGGCACCCGCTCGAGCGCCAGGTGCGCGTCGAGGGGGTCGCCGAGCCGCTCGACCAGGCGCGGGTCGAGGCCTACTTCCGCGCGCGACCGCGCGGTGCGCAGCTCGGGGCCTGGGCCTCGCACCAGTCGCGCCCGGTCGCCTCGCGCGCCGAGCTCGCGGCGTCGTACGCCCGGGAGCAGGAGCGCTTCGGCGCCGACCCGTCCGACGGCGAGGTGCCGGTCCCGCCGGAGTGGGGCGGCTACCTGGTCACCCCGGACGTAGTGGAGTTCTGGCAGGGCCGACCCGGCCGGATGCACGACCGGCTGGTCTACCACCGCGAGGGCGACGGCTGGGCCGTCGGGCGGCTCGCGCCCTAGGCCACCGACTGCGGGCCGGCGACGATGACCTCGGCGAGCTCGCGCATCGGGGTGTTGGCCCGTGAGCTGGCCTCCCTCAGCAGCTGCAACGCCTCGTCCTGGCTGACCTTGCGGCTGGCCATCAGCACGCCGACGGCGGCGCCGATCGTGCGGGAGGTGGACAGCGCCTTCTCCAGCTGGGCGGTGTGCTCGCGGCCCACGACACCGTCCGCCTGGAGCTCGGCGATCAGCTCCCGGTCGATCGCCACATGGGCCTGGAGCTCGTCGATGTCGGCCCGGTTGGCGCTCACGCGATCCGCGGCCTCGTCGGCGCGCACGTCCGAGTCGTCCGCGCGTGCGATCAGTGCGTCGATGTCGGCGCGGCCCTTCGTCACGAGTGCGACGAGATCGTCGATCTGCTTCTGAAGGTCCGTCCCCTGGGGGATCTCCATGCCCCAATTATGGGAAGACCTGCGCGCCTTCGCCAGATGGAATTTCGGCACTCGGCCGCCTGAGTCCCAGCCCCAGGACGAGCAGGGCCAGCGCGCCCCCGGCCACCAGGATCCACCACGGCAGGGCCGTCGGGATGCCGAGGAACGTGGTGATGCCGAGGATGCGGGCCATGCCCCACGGGAGCAGCGCGAGCTGGTCGTTCCAGACAGTGAGCGCGTCCTCGAGACCGACCGCGGCAAGCAGGCCACCGAGGGCCAGCAGCACCGCGCCGACCGTGCCGACCACGACCGCGGTCGCGCGCCGGCGTCCGGCATGGGCCGCGAGCGACCAGACCAGTGCTGCGAGCACCCAGCCGGCGAGCACGAACGCCACGACGACGTACGCCGACCGCACGCCGGGCTCGGTCCAGAAGGCGAACCAGTAGCCGCCGGGCCCGCGGAACGCCAGCACGGCCAGCAGCAGGATCGAGCGCAGCACCACGGCGCCACCCACCCCGGTCGCGACGTGCCACGACCTCGTGCGGAGGGTCGCGACCCCGACGACGACCGCGAGCACGCCCCACCCGAGGCCGACGGCCAGCAGGTGGCTCGGCGCGAGGAACCACGTCAGCACCAGCCTGCTCCACACGACAGCAGCCACGGGCAGCCCGACGACGAGCCACGGCCGGACGGCGCCCGGGTCGCGCCACGGGGTCACCGCGGTGCGCGCCAGCGACCGGCCGGCGCGGGTCAGCCCGAGCCCGAGCAGCAGAACCAGCAGCCCGCCGCGCGCGAGCCACGCCATCGGCAGGTCGCGCACGGCTCGCGCCTCGCCGATCCTCGCTGCGGTCAGGTTGTAGGCCGGCAGCAGCACGTCGTCGCCGTACCTCGCCTGGTGGCGGGCGGCAGCGGCGTCGAAGCCGCGGCGAGCGCCCTCCCACGCCTTCCGGTCTCCGCCGCTGTCGAGCCACTGCGCGTGCCGCAGCGTCATCTCGCGGTAGGCGCCGAGCAACGCGTAGAGGTCGACCTGGTAGTCGAGCGAGTCGAGGAGGGCCGTGCGCAGCGCGGGATCGCGATAGGTGTCCGGGTCGCTCTGGGCGACCAGGCCTCGCATGGTCTGGGCGAGGTCGATCGCGTGCTGTCCGTCGTCGATCGCGGCGGTGACGCCGTCGAGCGTCGGGCTGCCGCCGTGGTCGCGGGCGATCGCGTAGAGGACGTCGAGCACCGCGCTGTCGCCGGTGAGGATGTCCCACTCGAAGAGCAGCATCTGCGGCGGCGGCTCCAGGCCGAGAGCGAAGGCGCGCACCTCGGCGAACTGCGGGACGTACTGCCCGTGCGTCACCGCCTCGCGGGAGTACGACATCGCCTGGGTGACCTTGGCGACGGTCTCCGGGTCGGTCGACAGCCAGCGTCGTACCCAGTCGGCCGTGACCTCGGCGGGGTCGGTATCGGGGTCGCGGGCCAGCCGTGCGGCGACGTCGGTGTTGAGGTCGTAGAGCTGCCAGAAGCCCGAGGTCAGCAGCAGTGACATCGGGCCAGCGCGCCACGGGCCGCCGTCCTGGGTCCACGTCCAGATGCCCTCGACGTGCGGGTTGGCCGCGATGAACCGCTGGAGCGCGAGCTGGTGCAGCACACCGAGGTCGTTGGGCACCGCGCCGAACGACTCGAACTCGCGTCGGCTCTGCAGCTCGACGATGCGGCGCTGGTCGCCCTGCTCGAGGGTGTCGTTCAGCGGCAGCCAGGAGTAGTAGTCGCCGAGGCTGTACTTCGTCGACACGACCAGCCGCGGGGAGTCGATGCCGGCCAGCACCTCGTCGTACGACTCCGGGTTGGTGTGCATGTCGCCGACCGCACCCACGCCGACGCTCCAGGTGCGGAAGACGACGTCCTTGTCGGCGCGCTCGGCCTCGTCGGTGAGGGCGCCGAGCATCGCGCGGACCGCGGGCGCGGTGGTCACCGAGATCTCGGAGTAGTAGTCGATGCCGGGGGAGTTGTAGATGCTGCCGCCCTCGCCGATGCGCAGCACCACGCCGGAGAGCTGGGGGAGCTCGGTGTAGATCTCGTCGAGGGCGGTCTCGTAGACCTTCCACAGCGCGGGGTCGGTGGTGTCGAGGTCGAACCGATCGGTCAGGTAGCGCTCGAGCGGCCCGCTGAGGATGAGCATGTCGGTGCGGAGGTAGACGTCGAGGCCGAGGTCGTCGAGCTCGGCCCAGATCGGGCCGAAGGCGTTGCGCACCGCCTTCGCGCGGGCGACGTAGTCGGGGTCGTCGGCGTAGATCTCGGGGATGTCCGCGAAGGTGACGTAGTCCAGGAAGCCCGGCACGGCGACGGCGTTGTAGCCCTGCGCGAGCATGTGGTGGGCGTAGGCCAGGACGCTCTCGCGGGCCGCGGCCAGCGCGTCCTGGTCGACGTACGGCGCCTCCGGGAGGAGCACGTCCTCGAAGGCCCGGGAGTAGTGGGAGTAGTCGGTGCCGCCGCGCCACTGGTCAGGGTCGGCGTCGACGCCGGCCGCGCCGAGGTCGACCATCCGGAACGGCAGCCGCGAGGTCGTCGTCGTGCCGACGCCCTCGGCCAGGTCGCGCTGGGCCCAGGCCTTCTGCGCCAGGTCGTAGACGCCGCGGACCGCGCCCGTCTCGCTGGCCGCGGTGATCCGGAGGCGGGCGCGGGTGCCGGAGAGGCGGTAGGAGTCGTCGTCGCGGTCGCCATCTCGATGCCGTACGACGAGCGTCGTGCGGCCCTTGGTCTCGCCCGAGGTGGCGTCCGTGAGCTCGTCGAGCGCCGCCGCCATCCGCGAGCTGTCCGGGGCGTCGACCCGCACGATGCGCGGGGGAGGGACGGCCTCGCGCGGAGGAGCGGCGTGGAGCTCCTCGACGGGGACGTCCTTGGACTCGACGCGGATGCCGAGCGCGCTGGAGATGCCGGCGGCGAGCAGGCCGCCTAGCAGGCCGAGGACGACCACGACCACGCCGACCTGGAGCCCCCGCTTCGCCACGCGCGCACTCTAGCGAAAAAGAGTTTGTGAGTGAGTGCTCACTCACTTACAGTGGAGGGCGTGCCACCTCGCGCCAAGCCCCTCTCGCCCGACGACCGCCGCGCGGCCCTCGTCGACGCGACCGTCCCGCTGCTCCTCGAGCATGGGCGCACCGTGACGACCCGCCAGATCGCTGATGCCGCCGGCATCGCCGAGGGCACCATCTTCCGGGTCTTCGACTCCAAGGACGACCTGGTCCTCGCCGCCCTCGAGCACGCGCTCGACCTCGACCCGTTCATCGCCCAGCTCCAGCAGGTCGAGCCCGACCAGGAGCTCGCGCCGATGCTGCTCGAGGTCGTCGAGCTGTTCCAGCGACGCTTCGCCCGGGTCTTCCAGCTGATGACCCGCATGGGCATGGTCGGACCGCCCAAGGCCCACCGCCACATGGAGGCCGAGCGCGAGCGGGTCGCCCTCATCCTCGTCGGCCTCGCCGAGCGGCATTGTGACGCGCTCCGGGTGCCGCCGAGCCAGCTGATGCACATGGTCAGGCTGCTGACCTTCTCCGGCACCCATCCCCACATCTCCGACGGCAACCCGCTGAGCGCGGAGGAGATCGTCGACACCGTTCTCAACGGCGTACTCAAGAAGCCACAGAAGTAAGGACTCCTGAATGCTGCTGCGACTCGTCCGCACCTACCTCAAGCCGTACGCCGCCCCGCTCGCCGCGGTCGTGGCGCTCCAGTTCGTCGGCACGATGGCTGCGCTCTACCTGCCCAGCCTCAACGCCGACATCATCGACAAGGGCGTCGTCACCGGCGACACCGGCTACATCCTGCGCCACGGCGGCCTGATGCTGGCCGTCTCGCTCGTCCAGATCATGTGCTCGATCGCGGCGGTGTGGTTCTCCGCCCGCAACGCGATGGGCTTCGGCCGCGACTTGCGCGCCGCGATCTTCCACCGTGTCGGCTCGTTCTCGACCCGCGAGGTGCAGCAGTTCGGCGCGCCCTCGCTGATCACCCGCGAGACCAACGACGTCCAGCAGGTGCAGATGCTCGTGCTGATGGGCGGCACTTTGATGGTGGCCGCGCCGATCATGATGGTCGGCGGCATCATCATGGCCGCGCGCGAGGACGTCGGCCTGTCCTGGCTGGTGCTCGCGGTCGTGCCGGTGCTCGGCGTCTCGATCGGCCTGATCGTGCGCAAGATGGTGCCGAGCTTCCGCCTCATGCAGGAGCGCATCGACGAGGTCAACCGGCTGCTGCGCGAGCAGATCACCGGTGTCCGTGTGGTGCGCGCGTTCGTCCGCGAGGAGCACGAGACCAAGCGGTTCGGCGACGCCAACCAGCAGCTGACCGACGTGGCGATCCGCGCCGGTCGCTGGCAGTCCGCCATGTTCCCGACGGTCATGATCGTCGCCAACGTCGCGACCGTCGGCGTGCTCTGGTTCGGCGGCCACCGGGTCGAGAACGGCCACATGGAGGTGGGCGCGCTGACCGCCTACATCTCCTACCTGATGCAGATCGTCATGTCGGTGATGATGGCGATGTTCATGCTGATGATGGTGCCGCGCGCGTCCGTCTGCGCCGACCGCATCACCGAGGTGCTCGACACCGAGTCCTCCGTCGTGCCGCCGAGCGACCCGGTCACGACGCTGCCCGAGCGGCTGACCCTGCGCCTCGACGACGTCACCTTCGCCTACCCGGGCGCCGACGAGCCCGTGCTCCGCGAGGTCGCGCTGACGGCCGCGCCGGGCGAGACCGTCGCGATCGTCGGCTCCACCGGCGCGGGCAAGTCCACCCTGGTCAACCTCGTGCCGCGGCTCTTCGATGTCACCGGGGGAGCGGTGCGCGTCGGCGACGTCGACGTGCGCGACCTCGAGCCGGAGACGCTCTGGTCGCGGATCGGTCTGGTGCCGCAGAAGGCCTTCCTGTTCCGCGGCACGGTCGCCGACAACCTGCGCTACGGCAAGGCCGACGCGACGGAGGAGGAGATGTGGGCGGCCCTCGAGATCGCCCAGGCCAAGGACTTCGTCGAGGCGCTGCCCGACGGGCTCCAGGCCGAGATCGCCCAGGGTGGCTCGAGCCTCAGCGGCGGCCAGCGCCAGCGGATGGCCATCGCCCGCGCGGTGGTCCGCCGCCCCGACATCTACCTGTTCGACGACTCGTTCTCCGCTCTCGACCTCACCACCGACGCCCGCCTGCGGGCGGCGTTGCGACCGGTGACCAGGGACGCGACGGTGGTGATCGTCGCGCAGCGCGTGGCCACCATTCGGCACGCCGACCGCATCGTGGTGATGGAGGACGGCGCCGTCGTCGGCACGGGCACCCATGACGAGCTGCTCGACACCTGCGGCACCTACCGCGAGATCGTCGAGTCGCAGCTGACTGCAGAGGAAGTGGCATGAACACCCCACGCCGTCCTTCTCCGCCGCTTCGCTCCCCCGAACAACGCCGCGAGGACCCCAAAAACATGAGCGACACGAAGCCCGCAGCCAGCGGGCAGATGAAGGAGACCGAGCGGGTCCAGTCGGGCCCCGGCCCCGGTCGCGGCCCGATGGGCGGCGGGATGATCGGCCAGAAGGCCGACACCTTCTGGCCCTCGCTCAAGCGGCTGCTCGCGCGGCTGCGTCCCGAGCGCACCAAGGCGTACGCCGTCGTGGTGCTGACGCTGCTCAGCGTCGTCTGCATGGCGATCGGTCCCAAGATCCTCGGTCGTGCGACCGACCTGATCTTCGCCGGCCTGATCGGCCGCGACGTGCTCGGCAGCGGTGCGACCCAGGAGCAGGCGATCGAGGGCCTCCGCGCGCAGGGCGAGACCAACCAGGCCGACATGCTCGCGTCGATGAAGCTGACCGACGGCGTCGACTTCTCGTCCGTCGCCGACGTCCTGATGCTCGTGCTCGCTGTGTACGTCGCCGGCTCGCTGCTGGCGTGGCTCGGCGGCTACCTCCTCAACGACGTCGTCCAGGGCACGGTGCTCCGGATGCGCTCCGAGGTCGAGGACAAGGTCCACCGGCTGCCGCTGGGCTACTTCGACAAGCAGCCGCGCGGCGAGCTGCTGAGCCGCGTCACCAACGACATCGACAACGTCAGCCAGACCCTCCAGCAGACGATGAGCCAGCTGCTCAACTCGCTGCTGACGGTGATCGCGGTGCTGGTGATGATGTTCTACATCTCGCCGCTGCTGGCGCTGGTCGCGCTGATCTCGGTGCCGATCTCGATGTTCGTCACCGGCGCGGTGATGAAGCGCTCGCAGGGCATGTTCATCCAGCAGTGGCGGCGCACCGGCACGCTCAACGCCCACATCGAGGAGACCTTCTCCGGGCACTCGATCGTCAAGGTCTTCGGTCGCCAGGCCGAGTCGGAGCGGGTCTTCGCCGAGCAGAACGACGAGCTCTACCAGGCGTCGTACGGTGCCCAGTTCGTGAGCGGGCTGATCATGCCGATCATGATGTTCGTCGGCAACCTCAACTACGTCGTCATCGCGGTGCTCGGCGGCCTCCGCGTCGCCAGCGGCACGATGTCGCTCGGTGACGTGCAGGCCTTCATCCAGTACACCCGGCAGTTCACCCAGCCGCTGACCCAGGTCGCCTCGATGCTCAACCTGCTGCAGTCCGGCGTGGCCTCGGCCGAGCGGGTCTTCGAGCTGCTCGACGCCCCCGAGGAGCCGGCCGACCAGCAGGGCCTTCCGGCGGCCGCGCAGGATGCCCACGGCGAGGTCCGGTTCGAGGACGTGTCGTTCTCCTACGACCCCGAGCACCCGCTGATCCAGCACCTCGACCTGGTCGCCCGCCCGGGCAGCACGGTCGCGATCGTCGGCCCGACCGGGGCCGGCAAGACCACGATGGTCAACCTGGTCATGCGGTTCTACGACCCGCAGTCCGGCCGGATCCTCATCGACGGCGTCGACGTCGCGAGCATCCCGCGCGGCGTCCTGCGCAGCCGGATCGGCATGGTGCTGCAGGACACCTGGCTCTTCGCCGGCACGATCCGCGACAACATCGCCTATGGCCGGCCCGACGCCACCGAGGACCAGATCCTCGAGGCGGCCCGGGCGACGTTCGTGGACCGCTTCGTGCACTCGCTGCCCGACGGCTACGACACGGTCATCGACGAGGACGGCTCGAACCTCTCGGCCGGCGAGCGGCAGCTGGTCACGATCGCCCGCGCCTTCTTGTCCGACCCGGCGCTGCTGATCCTCGACGAGGCGACCTCGTCGGTCGACACCCGCACCGAGCTGCTGCTCCAGCAGGCGATGGCCGCGCTGCGCTCGGACCGTACGTCGTTCGTGATCGCGCACCGCCTCTCCACGATCCGCGACGCCGACCTGATCCTCGTCATGGAGGACGGCTCGATCGTCGAGCAGGGCTCGCACGAGGAGCTGCTCGAGGTCGGCGAGGCCTACGCCCGTCTCTACCAGTCGCAGTTCGAGTCTCCGGTCGAGGAAGCCATCGTCTGACATCTGAGGACGTGGTGAACGGGATCGGGCCGGATCCACGTCCATCACGTCCTCAGATATCCCGTTGTCCGTCTTCGGCCGGGGACGTACGTTGGTCGTACACGGAAAGGAGGTGATCCGAAGCATGAAGTCTTTTCGGATGAGTGAGGTGGCTGCCCGCTAGGCAGCCCGGCTACGCCGACAGCTGCCGGCGAAACCACAGCAGTCACCCGACCCGCAGGCCCCCGGAGTCATCCCCCGGGGCCCCTCTCCGAGGGGCAGCAGGCCTGCGGGTCGCTGCATTTTCGGAAGGTCCGTCCCGCGGCTCGGTCGTCCCTCGACCTTGAGTCTCTGAGGGACTCAACGCCGAGGGTGGCGGCGTACGACATCCGCGGCGGGGCCTTCGATGTCGTACGCCGCCACCTTGCGGCGCGCGCCCGCGGCGCCGGTCGGCGTACTCCAGTGACGAACGGCTGCCCGCCGCCGGTAGTCCAGCGGCGAGTGGCTGTCGTGAGGTGCTCGGGACGACCGTTCGCCACTGGACTACCCCGGGGAGCGGTGTGGCCGACGTCTCGTGGCTGCCGGGTTGGAGGAGGGCCGCCGCAGGCATATAGTTGTCCTATACAACTATTGTGGTGCGCAACCAAGATCGAAGGAATGCAGTGACCCAGGCTCCCACCGTCTCCGCCGAGCAGAGCGGCCAGATGACCCACCGCGAGGTGCTCGAGGCCCTCAGCGGACTCCTCCTCGCGATGTTCGTCGCGATGCTCTCCAGCACGATCGTCAGCAACGCGCTGCCGACCATCGTCGGCGACCTCGAGGGCAGCCAGACCGGATACACCTGGGTCGTCGTCGCGACCATGCTCGCGATGACCGCGACCACGCCGATCTGGGGCAAGTTCGCCGACCTCTTCGACAAGAAGGTGCTCGTCCAGTCCGCGCTGATCATCTTCTCGGCGGGCTCGCTGGTCGCCGGCTTCGCGCCGTCGATGGAGGTGCTGATCGGCGCCCGCGTGATCCAGGGCCTCGGCGTCGGTGGCCTCACCGCGCTGGTCCAGGTCGTCATCGCCACGATGGTCTCCCCGCGTGAGCGCGGTCGCTACAGCGGCTACATCGGCGCGGTCTTCGCCCTCGCCACGGTCAGCGGCCCGCTCGTCGGTGGCGTCCTCGTGGACACCGTCGGCTGGCGCTGGTGCTTCTTCGCCGGCCTGCCCGTCGCCGCGCTCGCCTTCGTCGTGCTGCAGAAGACGCTGCACCTGCCGGTGGTCAAGCGTGACGTGACGATCGACTACCTCGGCGCCTTCCTGCTCGTCGGCGGCGTCTCGATCCTGCTGATCTGGGTCTCGCTCGGCGGCCAGAACTTCGACTGGGTGTCGTGGACCAGCCTGGCCCTCGTCGTCGGCGCGATCGCCGTCATCGGTGCCGCGATCCACGTCGAGGCCAACGTCGCCAAGGACCCGGTCATCCCGCTGCGGCTCTTCAAGGACCGCACCCTGACCCTGGCGACCACCGCCTCGGTCCTGATCGGTGTCGCGATGTTCGGCTCGACCGTCTACCTCAGCCTCTACTTCCAGCGCGCCAAGGACATGAGCCCGACCGAGGCCGGCCTGATGTCGATCTGCATGGTCGGCGGCCTCCTCGTCTCGAGCATCATCAGCGGCCGGATCATCTCCGCGACCGGCGTGTGGAAGCGCTGGCTCGTCGGCGGCATGGTCGCCGTCATCGCCGGCATCGGCCTGCTCTCCACGATCGACGCGGAGACCCCGCTGTGGCGCACCGGCCTGTTCATGGCCGTCCTCGGCCTCGGCCTCGGCGCCACGATGCAGAACCTCGTGCTCGCCGTGCAGAACACCATCGCCCTGTCCGACATGGGCGCGGGCTCGTCGGTCGTCGCCTTCTTCCGCTCGCTCGGCGGCTCGGTCGGCATCGCCGCCCTCGGCGCCGTGCTGGCCCACCAGGTCGCGGACTCGGTGAAGACCGGCCTGACCGCCCTCGTGAGCGACCACCCCGAGCTGGCCGCGCAGGTCTCCCACGAGACCGGCGGCGTCCCCGACGTGTCCAGCATGCCGGCGCCGATCCGCGCGATCTTCGAGAGCGCCTTCGGCGACGCGACCGGTCACATCTTCCTGGTGGCCCTGCCGTTCGCGGTCGGCGCGCTCATCGCGGTGCTCTTCATCAAGGAAGTCCCCCTGCGGACGTCGGTGAAGCGCGACGATGAGCTCATGGCTGAGATCTCCCCGGCGTCCCCGCAGGCATGAGCACGACCATGACCACCACGAGCACGCCCCCGGAGACGGGCACCCGCACCCGGTACGACGACCTCCGCAGCATCGAGACCGAGGTCGGCACCCTGATCCGTCGCGTCAAGCGGGTGATGGGTGAGCGGGCCCGCGAGGTCCACCCGGACCTGCACCCGATCACGTACTTCATCCTCACCCACCTCGCGGTCCACGGGCCGCTCCGTGGTGCGGACCTGTCCGACGCGTTCGGCATGGACAAGGGCGGCGTCAGCCGCCAGGTGCAGACGCTGGTCGACCTCGAGCTGGTCGAGCGTCAGCCCGACCCCGAGGACCGCCGCGCGATCCTGCTCGACGCGACCGAGCACGGCCGCGAGCGGCTGCGCACCGTGGCCCGCCACCGCAGCGACCGCTTCGACCAGCGGCTCGCCCACTGGAGCGACGAGGAGCTCGCGACGTTCGCCCGCCAGCTGGCGTCGTACAACTCCGCGCTCTCCGACGACTGACACCAAAGACATCTGAGGACGCGGTGGACGGATCCGGGACTCCCGGACGTCCACCGCGTCCTCAGATTTCGGTCAGCGGAGCCAGACGGCGGTGTCGGCCGGCAGCGTGCCGTCAATCGGGCCGCTGGCCAGCAGCACCTCGCCCTCGGGCAGCTCGACGGGCTTCGTGCCGCAGTTGAGCACCACCGTCAGCGGTCCGCGGCGGAAGGCCAGCACGTCGGTGCCGAGGTCGAGGAGGTCGACCTCCTCGCCCGCGGTCCACGCGAAGCTGCGGCGGATCCGCAGCGCGTCGCGGTAGAACGCCAGCGTCGAGTCGGCGTCGGCGTCCTGGGCCTCGACGGTGAGCGTCGCCCAGTCGCTCGGCTGCGGGATCCACGGCTGACCGGCGCCGGGCCCGAAGTCGTACGGCGCCTGCCGACCGCCCCACGGGATCGGCACGCGGCAGCCGTCGCGACCGACCTCGCCGGTGCGGAGGTACGACGGATCCTGCCGGTGCTCCGGGGCGACGTCGACCTGCTCGAGGCCGAGCTCCTCGCCCTGGTAGAGGTAGCTGGATCCGGGCAGCGCGAGCATGGTGAGCGTCGCCGCGCGGGCACGGGCCAGGCCCTTCGCGCCGCCGCCGTAGCGCGTCACGTGGCGGGTCACGTCGTGGTTGCTGAGCACCCACGTCGGCGAGGCGTCGACCGACTCGACCGAGGCGAGCGTGTCGGTGATGACCTCGGCGAAGTTCTCCGCCGACCACTCGGCGAGCAGCCAGGCGAAGTTGAACGTCTGGTCGAGCTCGTCGGGCCGGATGTAGGCCGCCATCGACTCCACCGTCGAGGTCCAGGCCTCGGCGACGGCCATCCGGTCCGGGCCGGCCTCGTCGAGGATCCGGTGCCACGCGCGGTAGACCTCGTGCACCTCGGGCTGGTCCCACATCGGCTCGTCGCGGGCGTCGCGCTCGACCATCTCCTTGTGGTCGCGGGAGTCCGCGTCGGTGCGGCCGTGCGACGACCCGGCCGGCTCGTCCTCGCGCAGGACCTGGTCGCGCAGCGAGGCCTCCTTGAACAGGCCGTGGGCCACGTCGACCCGGAAGCCGTCGACGCCGCGGTCGAGCCAGAAGCGGAGCACGCCCTCGAACATCTCGGGGACCTCGGGGTTGCGCCAGTCGAGGTCGGGCTGGGTGGAGTCGAAGAGGTGGAGGTACCACTGGCCGTCGTCGACCTGCGTCCACGCCGGACCGCCGAAGACGGACTCCCAGTTGTTGGGCGGGTTGCCGTCGTCGCTGTCGCGGAACAAGTAGCGGGCGCGCTCGGGGCTGCCCGGCTCGGCGGCCAGCGCCGCCTGGAACCACTCGTGCTCGTCGGAGGAGTGGTTGGGCACGACGTCGACGATCACGCGCAGGCCGAGCTCGTGGGCCCGGGCGATCAGGTCGTCGGCGTCGTCGAGCTTGCCGAAGAGCGGGTCGACGTCCTTGTAGTCGGCGACGTCGTAGCCGTGGTCGTGCTGGGGAGAGGTGTAGAAGGGCGTGAGCCACAGCGCGTCGACACCCAGGTCGGCGAGGTGCGGGAGCCTCGCGGTGATGCCCGGGAGGTCGCCGATCCCGTCGCCGTCGCTGTCGGCGAAGCTGCGGACGTAGACCTGGTAGACGACGGCGTGCCGCCACCAGTCCGTGATTGGATCGTTCAAATCAGCCATGCGCCTCATCCTCTCAGGCGCACCGCCCGTCGGGTCAACCCGGGACCCGGCCGCCGAACACCGACGGGTCGACGGCGATCCACACGTGCTCGGCCGTGGCGACCACCCGTCCGTCGGCGTCGTACAGCGTCGAGGCGGTGAAGGTCTTGCGGCCGTCCTGGCCGCGTCCCTCGCCCACCACGACGTGCGGCTCGCCGATCAGCGGGAGGACGTCGACGCGGGCGGTCATCCGGCCCAGCACCATGAGGCGCTCGGTGAGGTCGCCGGCCCAGCCGCCGATGCAGTCCAGCGCCGCCCACGTCGAGGCGAGCGAGGCGCGGGTGTGCTCGTCGACGTACGTGTGCCAGTCCTCGTGCAGGCTCGGGTGCGGCGTCCAGGCCGCGGCGACGAGGTCGCCGTCCGGTCCGTCGCCCACCTTGCCGGGGAAGATCCGCAGCCCGTCGCCCTCCTCGCGCCCGGTGCCACAGGCGAAGCAGGTGGGGAAGGGGTGGAAGTCGTGCCCCGGGTACGACGACTCGGCAGCGGCCGCGGTGGCCGGGTCGACCGGGTCCACCTCCCGCAGGTCGCGGTCCGCGCGGAGGGCCGAGGCGACCGGTGCGCCGTCGAGGCTCGCCGTCAGCACCCCGTCCTCGGTCGACACATCGAGGGGGGTGTCGAGCGGCGGCGGTCGGCGCAGCGAGACCTCGATCGCCGGCCAGCTGTCGCACCGGTTGTCGGGTGAGTCGGCGTCGTCGAGCGCGGCGATCGCACCGGCCGTCCAGCCGCCGTTGCCCGAGTCCGGAGGGCCGCAGAAGCGCCGCGGCACGATGAGTTCGCTCACCGGCCTCACTGTGCCACGGGTCGAGGGGCGGGGGCAGTTGCCGGATGGGACACAATGTCCCCCGTGAGTGACCTGATCGACACCACCGAGATGTACCTCCGCACGATCTACGAGCTCGTGGAGGAGGGCATCGTCCCGTTGCGCGCGCGCATCGCCGAGCGCCTGCACCAGTCGGGGCCGACCGTCTCGCAGACGGTCGCGCGGATGGAGCGTGACGGCCTGCTGACCGTCGAGGGCGACCGCCACCTCGAGCTCACCGACGAGGGCCAGGTCCTCGCCACCCGCGTGATGCGCAAGCACCGCCTCGCCGAGCGCCTGCTGACCGACGTGATCGGCCTGGACTGGGAGCTCGTCCACGCCGAGGCCTGCCGCTGGGAGCACGTGATGTCGGAGACCGTCGAGCGGCGGCTCCTCGAGCTGCTCGACCACCCGACCGAGTCGCCGTACGGCAACCCGATCCCCGGCCTCGACGAGCTCGGCGACCGCCGGTCCGAGGACTTCATGGACAACGTCGAGCCGCTGTCGTCGGCCGCGACGGCCGAGGACGCCCGCGTCCACGTCAAGCGGATCTCCGAGGAGATGCAGAAGGACGAGGAGCTGATGGGCCTGCTGCGCCGCGTCGGCGCCCTGCCCGGCAAGACCGTGACGATCGCGCGCACCGACGAGGGCATCCTGATCGGCTCCGGCGGGGAGACCGCCGAGCTCGTCGCCGAGGCGGCCGAGCACATCTTCGTCCGCCGCTGAGCGGTTCCTTCAGTGATCCCCGGCTGACCGGGGATCACTGAACATGTCGGCCCGTGCACGGCCTGACAAGTTCAGTGATTGACGGACAAGGTCGCCCAGGAACTCGCTGCACCCCACCTCGAGCTTGTACGACGCCAGCGGATCGCCGCGGGTCTCACCACGGTTGACGATCACGACCGGCGTGCCGTGCAGGGCTGCCCGTTTGACGAAGCGCAGCCCGCTCATCACCGTCAGCGACGAGCCGGCGACCAGCAGGGCGCCGTCGGGCCCGAGCGCCTCGACGGCCTCGTAGCAGCGGGCGACGCGGTCGGCGGGGACGTTCTCGCCGAAGAACACCACGTCCGGCTTGAGGGGCCCGCCGCACGCGCAGGTCGGCACGACGAAGTCGTCGGTGTCGTCGAGGTCGACGTCGCCGTCGGGACGCGAGGCGACCCACCCGTGCCGCTCGAGCCACTGCGGGTTGAGCTCGTCGAGCACCCGCTCGAGGTCGGCGCGCGACGAGGTCTCGCGACACGTCAGGCAGATGACGTCGGCGACGCGGCCGTGCAGGGCGACCAGTCTCCGCGAGCCCGCGGCCTCGTGGAGGCCGTCGACGTTCTGGGTGATCAGCAGGGTCGGGTCGAGCGCGGCCAGCGCGCGGTGGCCGTCGTTGGGGAGTGCCCGCCCCATCCGCTGCCACCCGAGGTGCGAGCGCGCCCAGTAGCGCTGCTGCGCCTCGGCGCTGCCGACGAACTCCTGGTAGGTCATCGGCATCCGGCTCGGCGCCCCCGGGCCGCGGTAGTCGGGGATGCCGGAGTCGGTCGAGAGCCCGGCGCCGGTCAGCACGACCAGCGGCCGGGTGGCGAGCAGGTCGAGGGCCTCGGCCGGCTCGGCGGACGTCAGCGTCACGTGCCGTACCGCAACTGGGCGCGGGCGCGGGCCTTGGCCGCCTCGACCTCGCGGTTCTTCGGGGGAGCCGTGGTCACCAGGTCCTGCAGCAGGTGCTCGGTGATGTGGGCGATCTCCTTCACGGCCGCGTAGAACACCTCTTCGTTGGCCTGCGACGGCTTGGTCGTCCCGGCCACCTTGCGGACGTACTGCAGGGCGGCGGCGGTGACCTCGTCGCCCGTCGCGGGCGGCTCGAAGTTGTTCAGCGGGCGGATGTTGCGGCACATACCGGCGAGCGTACGTCGACGGCCTTGGTTTCGACACGGCGCTGGCGCCTGCTCAACCAGCGGCCCCGGCGTTTCGCCGGTTGAGCAGCGAGCGCCAGCGAGCGTGTCGAAACCCAGGAGCTACACGGAGAAGAAGGTGACGTCCTCGCCGGTGACCAGCGCGACCTTGCCCGAGGCGAGGGGCACGAGCCGTACCTGCGCGACGTCGCTGCCGTGCTCGACCTCGACCATCCGGTTGGTCATCCGGCCGTCGTCGAGGGAGAGCACGGAGACCCAGCCGGTGGTGCCGGTCCAGCCCTGCTGGACGACGGTGAGCACGACGCGCTGCTCGGGGAGCCAGGTGAGCTGGCGCGGGTCGGTCGCGGCGCCGGCGAGGCTGCCCTTGGCGTACTTCACGACGTCGAGCTGCCGCGGGTTCGTCAGGTCGGTGACGTCGAAGAGCGCCGCCTGCGCGCCCTGGGTCATCCCGTCGGTGGTCGCGTCCTGGCCGAGGCCGATGAGCCGGTGCTCGCCGAGCGGGTGGAGGTACTCCGAGAAGCCGGGGATCTTCAGCTCGCCGAGCAGCCGCGGGTCGGACCGGTTCGTCAGGTCGATCGCGTAGAGCGGGTCGGTCTGCCGGAAGGTCACCACGATCGCGAGGTCGTCGAACCACCGCACCGACTTGATCTGCTCGTCGACGCCGAGGTCGTCGACCCGCCCGTCCTCGAGCAGCTTCGTGCCGTCCTCGCGGAGCGTGACGACCGAGTTGTAGTTGCCGGTCTGCATGCTCTGGCCGATCGCGAGGCGCAGCGATCCGCCGACGGCGTCCATCGACCAGCGGTCGGCGATGGTGCCCTCGACCTCACCCGAGGCGACGTACGTCGCGTCCATGCCGTCGAGCGCGAAGGCGAAGATCGGCGTGGTGCCGTCGGGCGGGCCGGACGTGCCGCCCATCCGGCAGTCCCAGCAGTCGTTCCAGCCCCAGGCGTTGGTGCCGGCGGCGAGGTAGAACCGGTCGGTCGAGAAGTACGACGTGTCGGAGTCGGTCGCGACGGCGACCGACGTCCGCTCGGTCGGCGCGGCCGGGTCGAAGGCGAGCACCGTCGTGGCGCCGATCCCGATCCTGTCGTCGTCGGGGATCGCCACGTCCTCGCAGTCGACGATGGGGTCGCCGTCGACGGTGGGCAGCCAGTCGGCGAGCGTCGTGTCGCGCACCAGGCTGCGGTTGCGCATCCGGGAGGTGAGCTGGCCGATGCGGCTGTCGGGGTAGGAGAAGTCCAGCTCGGGCAGCCCGTTCTGGACGACCACGCGCACCACGTCGTCGTGCAGCCGCACTGCCGAGGCGCGGCCGCGGATCGTGGTGGCGTCGACGATGCTCGGCGAGGTCGGGTCGGACAGGTCGACGGTGGTGATGGTCGACTCGAGCCCGTCGTCGGAGGTGCCGAGCACGACGGCGCGGCCGTCGACGAACACCATCTCGCCGCCCGGGTCGCCGATCCAGCCGTTGCCGCCGGCGTCGTCGATCGGCGTCGAGGACAGCTCGGTCGGCTCGTTGCCGGAGACGTCGTACGCGATCAGGACGCCCTCGCGCAGCCGCAGCAGCAGGCTGCCCGACACCTTCACCACGTCGGACTCGTCGACGCCGAGCTCCTGCACGTTGGTGCCCGACTCGTTGCTGACCGACCGCGAGGTCTTGGCCATCGAGCGGGCGCTGTCCGACGAGGCCATCGGCGAGCTCGCCTCCGAGCCGGCTTGCGCGTCGAACATCACGATCGGGCCGCCGCCCCAGCCGTAGGGCCCGACCTGGTCGAGGGCCCGGTCGATGTAGGAGTCGAGGAGGTCGTCGCAGCTGGCGGCCCGGGTCAGGTCGGCGTTGGCGAGCGCGATGGGCGGCGAGGTCGGCGGGCCGTCCTCCGACCCGCGGCCGGTGCCGACGACATAGCCCACTCCTGCTGCGGCGACCAGGCTGGTGGCCGCCGCGACGCTGGTGCCGACCCTGCGCAGACCCATGGCGTCTGCTCCCCTCGTGACGTGCCCGGAGGTGCTTCCGGTGCTGCTCTGCCCGGTGGGACGGGCGCGGTGGGGGACCGGTTCCTTCTGACACGATGGCGCGATGAGCGACCGCGACCTCGACCTCGTGCTGTTCGGTGCCACCGGCTTCACCGGTGGCCTCACCGCCGACTACCTCGCCGCCCACGCACCCGACGGGCTGCGCTGGGCGATCGCCGGCCGCAACGCCGACAAGCTCGAGTCCGTACGCCGTCGGCTCGGGGACGACGTCGAGGTGCTGGTCGCCGACGCGTCCGACCCCGCGGCGCTGGCTGACGTGGCCCGCCGCGCGCGCGTCGTGATCTCGACGGTCGGCCCCTACCTGGCCCACGGCGGGCCGCTCGTCGCGGCGTGCGCCGAGGCCGGGACCGACTACGTCGACCTCACCGGCGAGCCGGAGTTCGTCGACCGGATGTTCCTCGAGCACCACCAGACCGCGGTGCGCACGGGCGCCCGGCTCGTGCACGCGTGCGGCTTCGACTCGATCCCGCACGACCTCGGCGCCTTCTTCACGGTGAAGCAGCTGCCGTCCGACCAGCCGATCACCCTGCGCGGCGTGGTCCGCTCGGGCGGCACGTTCTCCGGCGGCACGTTCCACTCCGCGCTCAACCAGTTCGCCCGCGCCAAGGAGATGCGCAAGACCTACACCGCCCGCCGCCGCGCGGAGGTCCGGCCCGAGGGCCGCTCGTCGCGCTCGGTCGGCGGCAAGCCCCACCGCGACTCCGTGCTCGGCTACTGGCTGCTCCCGCTGCCGACCATCGACCCGATCATCGTGGCGCGCAGCGGCGCCGCGCTGGCGTCGTACGGTCCGGAGTTCCGGTACTCCCACTGGGCCGGCACCAAGACGCTGCGGTACGCCGCCGGTGGCGCGGTCGGCGTCGGCGCGATCTCGCTGGCCTCGCAGGTCAAGCCCCTGCGCGAGCTCCTGCTGAGCAAGGTGCCGCAGGGCTCGGGCCCCGACCAGGCCAAGCGCGACAAGTCGTGGTTCACCGTCGACTTCGTCGGCGAGGCAGGCGGGACGACCGTCCACGCCAAGGTCTCCGGCGGCGACCCGGGCTACACCGAGACCGCGAAGATGCTCTCGGAGGCCGCGCTCTGCCTGGCGTTCGACGACAACCCCGAGACCGCCGGCCAGGTCACCCCGGCCCAGGCGATGGGCGACGCGCTCCTCGCGCGCCTCCAGGCGGCGGGGATCCGGTTCGAGACCATCGCTGGTTGAGGTGCGAGCGGAGCGAGCTCCGAAACCGGAGGGTGGTGCGTGGTGCCCCAGGCAAGAGTCGAACTTGCGACCTTTCGCTTAGGAGGCGGCTGCTCTATCCACTGAGCTACTGGGGCGGTGCCGTGCACGCACGGCGGGCAGCATCCTGCCACGAGGGCGTACGACGACCCGCAACGCGCAGCGAAGTGCACCACTTCACGCGACTTTGTCGTGTCGTCGTGGGCTCCGGGATCTTGCCCGTGTCGAGTAGGTTCAGACGCGGTCAGCAGTTTCCCTGTGCACAAAAGGTGAGCGCGTGTCGGACGAGTCGAGCCCGGAGGCTCCCACTGGCGCGCCCAAGCGCAAGGGCAAGGCGGCGCGCAAGCACACCGTCGGCCGGGTCATCCTGATCAGCGTCGTCGTCCTGGCCCTGGTCACCGGCCTCGGCACTGTCTACCTCATCCGCCACCTCAACGGGAACATCGAGGGTGTCTCGCTCGGCGCCCTCGACGAGGACGCGCGCCCGGAGGAGCTCTACAAGGGCAACGGCGAGCCGCTCGACATCCTCGTGATGGGCTCGGACTCCCGCGACTGCGACGGCTGCGGCATCGACCAGGAGGGCGGCGGTGGCTCCGACACCACGATCCTCGTGCACCTGTCCGCCGACCGCTCGCGCGCGTACGCCGTCTCGATCCCGCGTGACTCGATCGTCGACCGTCCCGAGGACGGCTGCGACTCGCCGGCGGTCACCGACGTCATCTGGAACGCCGCCTACAGCGTCGGCGGTCCGCTCTGCACCCTGCGCCAGCTCGAGGACAACACCGGCATCCACGTCGAGCACTTCATCGTGGTCGACTTCGCCAGCTTCGGCTCGATGGTGGACGCGGTGGGCGGCGTGCCTGTGTGCGTGCCCGAGGACATCAAGGACCCGGCCCACCAGATCTTCGTGCCGAAGGGCAACCCGTCGGTGCTCACCGGCGACGAGGCCCTCGACTACGTCCGCGCGCGCTACGTCGGCGACCTCATCCAGCGCAACGACATCTCGCGCATCCGCCGGCAGCAGGAGTTCATCGGCGCCCTCGTGCGCGAGGTGTTGTCGGCCGGCACGCTGACCCGCCTCGACAAGGTGGTGAAGTTCCTCGACGCGGCGACCAAGTCGCTGACCACCGACGACGAGTTCGCCAACGTCACCCGGCTCGGCAAGGTCGCCATGCAGCTCCAGGGCATCGGCCTCGACAAGATCAAGTTCGTCACCCTGCCGACCGCCTACTACCCGCGCGACTCCGAGTTCTGGGGCCGGGTCTACTGGACCGAGCAGGCCGACGAGATCTGGAAGCTCCTCGCCGAGGACAAGGAGATCCCCAAGAAGCTCCTCGCCGGCAACTCGACCAGCGCCGAGGCGCCCGCCACCGCCAACGAGAGCGAGTCGCCGGCGACCGGCAGCGAGTCGCCCAGCGAGAGCACCTCCGAGACCCCGTCGGAGACCCCGAGCGAGACGCCCAGCGAGACCGCCTCCGAGACCCCGACGGAGACTCCGAGAAGCTCGGCGACGACCAAGCCGGAGGACCAGATCTACGGGGTCTGTGCGTGAACGACCCCGTGACCTCTTCGGCTCCTGAGGAGGAGCCGGACTGGAAGCGCCGCCAGCGCCTCGCCGCGGTCTTCGGTGACGGCGTACCCGAGCAGACCTCCGACGACCGCGACCGGCGCGAGGACTCCGCGGGCAAGGGCGACGACTGGTACCGCGACCAGGTCCCGCCCCACCACGGCTGACGCCTGACCAGGCGGCGCCCGGTCGCGACCTGGTTGTTCGGTGGTGTCGCGGGATCTCGCTCCGTTGCCCGGGGTAGTCCAGTGGCCATTGGTTGTGCCCTCGGGGTACTCCAGTGGCGAACGGCTGTCGATCCCACCCGAGGACAACCATCCGTCACTGGACTACCCGCCACTGCCGGACGTCACTGGACTACCCACCGCTGCCGGACGTCACTGGAGTACGCCGACACGTCGCGGACGAGACGACGAACGGCCCGCCCCCTCGGGGGACGGGCCGCGCGTGTGTCGGTGGGCTCAGACGGCGCCGCCGCGCGCCTTGATGGCGTCGCGGATCTCCTCGAGGAGCGCGATGTCGGCGGGGGTGCCGGCGGGCTCGTCGGGGAAGAACTTCTCCTTGGCCCGGGTGTAGGGCATCACGACGAAGAAGTAGACGACGGCGCCCATGATCACGAACGAGACGACGGCGTTGAGGAAGGCGCCGAAGCTGTTGGCCTCGTTGCTGAAGATCTCGGACGTGGAGTCAGGAAGCAGGGCGGTGAGCCAGGCGGTGAAGGTCGTGACCACCGATGCGAAGGCCAGCGCCATGATCAGACCGGTGGCGATCTCGATGAGGTTGCCCTTGAGGATGAAGTTCTTGAAACCAGTCATGTTCTCTCCTTCTGGGGGCCCCCGAGAGGGCCGCAGACAAGCGGATGCACCGCACGCTAGCGGGTCCACGACACGCTGAGGAACTGCGACAGGGCGGCTGAGGTGATCTTTACCGCGGCGTCCGCAGAGGCCCCGACGACCACCAGCGCACCACCGGAGCCGCCCGTCGGGCCCTCCGGGACCCCCGTCGGCGTCGACAGCACGACCACGTCACGCGCGACGACGTACGTCGACCCGGTGCTCGGGTCGGTCGCCATCAGGTCCACCTCGTCCCCGGCGCGCAGCAGCGTCGCCATGCCGGCGTCGGGTAGCCGGACCGGCAGGACCGTCTGTCCCGCCGCCGCGTCCGCGAGCCCGGGGCCGAGCACGCCCGCCTCGGTCAGGACCTCGCCGCTCGCGAGGGGTCCGGCCAGCACCCGGCCGACCGGCGCAGCGGCCGCGGCCGACGGGGCGAGGTCCGCCGGATAGGCACGGGCGACCACGTCGTCACGGTCGAGGAGCGTGCCCGAGGGCAGGTCGCGCGCGGCGACCATCACCTGCACCGTCTCGGGGGCCGGGGGAGCGAGCGTGCGCAGCGCGCCCAGTGTCGCGGCGGCCACGAGGACGGCCGCGATCCACCGGCGCCGGCGCCTCAGCTGGTGGCGGAGGGCACGGATCCGGCGCCGTGCCGGAGGGAGTCCCGGGAACATGCCCCGACGCTAGGCCGGAGGTGCGGTCGCGCGCTGGGCCTCTCCACAGGCCGCTACCGGTGCCCCCGTCGGTTGAGCAGCGAGCGCAAGCGAGCGTGTCGAAACCAGGGGCTACGGATGGGGATGCCTTGGTTTCGACACGGGCGCGGGGCGCCCTGCTCAACCAGCGGCGGCCGCCGCGGGGCGCCCAGCTCAACCAGCGGGCGGTGGGTGACTCAGTCGGAGGAGGACGAGGAGGAGGTGCTCGACGAGGACGACGAGGACGACGAGGACGACGACGAGGAGTCAGACGACGAGCTCGTGGAGGTCGACGAGGCGGGGGTCGAGGACGAGGACGACGAGCGGCTGTCGGTGCGGTAGAAGCCCGAGCCCTTGAACACCACGCCCACCGCGTTGAACAGCTTGCGGAGCTTGCCGTCGCACACGGGGCAGACCGTCAGCGCGTCCTCGCTGAAGCTCTGGAACTGCTCGAAGGCGTGGCCGCACTCGGTGCAGGCGTACTGGTAGGTGGGCATGTGGGAGTCCTCGGGGTGGTTCCGTGGTGGCGATCGGCAGGGCCGGCGCGACGCGCTGGCACTCAAGCCCTTCGACTGCCAATGGTACGGCACAATGGCGAACGCGATGAGCGAGCAGGCACCCACCACGTCCCCCGACCCGACTTCCGGCTCCGCCGACGCCGACACGGTGTCCTGGTGGCAGGCCTTCCGCCGCGCGCCCCGTGCCGTGCGGTGGACGGCGTGGACCGCCCTGGGCCTCGTGCTGCTGCTGGTGGTGCTGGCGGTCACCGTCGTGGTCGTCGTACGGCGTCCGCTGCCGCAGACGAGCGGCGAGGTCGAGGTGCCCGGCCTGTCCGCGTCGGTCGAGGTGATCCGCGACGACAACGACATCCCGCAGGTCTACGCCGACACCGACGCCGACCTGATGTTCGCACAGGGCTACGTCCACGCGCAGGAGCGCTTCTTCGAGATGGACTTCCGCCGGCACGTCACCGCCGGTCGGCTCTCGGAGCTGTTCGGCGAGGACACCCTCGAGACCGACAAGTTCATCCGCACCATGGGATGGCGCCAGGTCGCGGAGGAGGAGTGGGCGCTGCTCGAGCCGGCCACCCGCGACGCGCTGACGGCGTACGCCAACGGGGTCAACGCCTACATCGCCGACCGCTCGCCCTCGCAGCTCGCCGCGGAGTACTCCGTCCTCGGGCTCACCGGCCTCGACTACACGCCCGAGGAGTGGGAGCCGGTCGACTCGCTGGCCTGGCTCAAGGCGATGGCGTGGGACCTGCGCGGCAACATGGACGCCGAGGTCGACCGGGTGCTGTTGTCGCTCGACCACACCGAGGAGGAGATCGCCTCACTCTGGCCGGCCTACGACTTCGACGCGCACCCGCCGATCGTCTCCGGTGGCGGCGTCGTCGACGGCGTCTTCGAGCAGAACGCGACGGCCAACGGCACCCGCAACCCGCGCCGGCCGGCGTACTCGCAGGAGGTCGTGGACGCCCTCGAGCGCGTGCAGGACGCGGTGGGGAGCGTGCCCGACCTCGTCGGGTCGGGGCGCGGCATCGGCAGCAACTCGTGGGTCGTCGACGGCGACCACAGCGCCACCGGCATGCCGCTGCTGGCCAACGACCCCCACCTCGGCATCAGCCAGCCGGGCATCTGGATGCAGATGGGCCTGCACTGCCGCGAGGTCAGCGAGGCCTGCACCCTCGACACGTCGGGCTTCACCTTCTCCGGAGTCCCCGGCGTGATCATCGGCCACAACGCCGACATCGCCTGGGGCTTCACCAACCTCGGCCCCGACGTCACCGACCTCTTCCTCGAGGAGACCGAGGGCGACGACCGCTACGTCCGCGACGGCGAGACGCAGGCCATGCAGGTGCACACCGAGACGATCAAGGTGCGCGGCGAGGACGACGTCGAGCTGCGGGTGCGCGAGACCGTGCACGGCCCGCTGATCAGCGACGTGTCGTCCGACTTCGCGACCGTCGGCGCCAACGCACCGACCGACGAGCCCGGCGACCGCGGCAGCGGGTACGCCGTCGCTCTCGCGTGGACCGCGCTCGACCCCGCGCCCACGGCCGACGCCATCCTCGAGCTCAACCGCGCCTCCGACTGGGACTCCTTCCGCGCCGCGGCCGCCGACTTCGCGGTGCCCGCGCAGAACCTCGTGTACGCCGACCGCGAGGGCCACATCGGCTACCAGTCGCCCGGCCGGATCCCGATCCGGCGCGGCGGCAACGACGGCACGATGCCGGTCGAGGGCTGGATCAGCGCCAATGACTGGACCGGCGACTACATCCCGTTCGACGGGCTGCCGAGCGTGCTCGACCCCGAGGAGGGCTTCATCGCCACGGCCAACCAGGCCGTCATCGACGAGGACTACCCCTACCTCCTCACCAAGGACTGGGACTACGGCTACCGCTCGACCCGGATCCGCGAGGTGCTCGCCGACGAGGGCGAGCTGTCGGTGCAGGAGATGGCACAGCTCCAGCTCGACACCACCAACCCGATGGCCGAGACCCTGGTGCCCTACCTCCTCGACGTCGAGCGGCTGCCCTCGGCGTACTACCGCAACGCGCAGGACCTGCTCCGCGACTGGGACTTCACCTCGCCGGCCGACAGCGCGGCGGCGGCCTACTTCAATGTGGTCTGGCGCAACCTGCTGGAGCTGACCTTCCACGACGACCTGCGCCAACGCACGTGGCCCGACGGCGGCGACCGGTGGTTCACCGTGGTCAGCCGGATGCTCACCGACCCGGCCGGCCCGTGGTGGGACGACGCCGACACCGACGACGTCGTGGAGACCCGCGACGACATCCTGCGCGAGGCCCTGATCGAGGCCCGCGACGAGCTCACCCGCCGCCAGGCCCGCGACCCACACCTGTGGGAGTGGGGCCGGCTGCACCGGATGAACCTCCACAACTCGAGCCTCGGTGAGTCGGGCGTGGGGCTCGTCGAGCGGCTCTTCAACCGCGACGGCTGGGAGGTCGGCGGCGGCTCGTCGATCGTCGACGCCACCTCTTGGAACGCCGTCGACGGCTACGAGGTCACCGCCGCCCCGTCCATGCGGATGGTCGTCTCGCTCGCCGACTGGGACGACTCGCGCTGGATCAACCTCACCGGCGTCTCCGGGCACCCGGCGTCGTCCCACTACACCGACCAGACCGAGCTCTACGTCGACGGCAAGACCCTCCCCTGGGCCTTCTCCCGCGACGCCGTCGAGGCCGCCGCCGACGACACACTCGTCCTCAACCCGGCCCAGCCCGCTGGTTGAGCAGGGCCGCCAGACGGCGACCCGCTGGTTGAGCAGGGCCGCCAGGCCCGTGTCGAAACCCAGGGCCTTGGTTTCGACACGCTCGCTTCGCTCGCTGCTCAACCGGCGGCGGAGTGCGCTCGCTGCTCAACCGGCGGGGAAACCTCTGATCTCGGTGGCGGTCAGCGCGAAGGCGACCGGGAGGTCGTGGGGGTCGGTGGGGACGGGGAGCCCGACCTCGTCGTCGTACAGCACCACGGCGACGGGGGTTCCTGGGGTGATCCGGGGGAGCGTGCGGTCGTAGCAGCCGCCGCCCTGGCCGAGGCGTTCGCCGGCGGAGGAGACGGCGAGCCCCGGCACGAGTACGACGTCGGCCTGGGCGACGGCCTCCTTGCCGAGGCGCGGGCCGGTGGGCTCGAGCAGGCCGCGGACCGCGGGCGCGAGGTGGTCGCGCCCCTCGTAGACCGCCCAGTCGAGGTCGAGCCCCGGGAGCACGACCGGCAGCAGCACGCGCTTGCCGGCGGCCACGAGTGCGTCGAGCAGGAGGCCGGTGCCGGGCTCGCTGCCGACGGAGACGTAGGCCGCGACGGTGGCGGCGCGGCGTACCTCGTCCCACCCCAGCGCGACGTCCGCGACGGACGCGGCGAAGTCCGCCGCGGCACCCAGCGGGCGCCGCTTGCGGGCCGCGCGGACCTGGTCACGGAGGGCTGTCTTGGCGGCCGTGCTGTCCGCCGAGTGTCGTGCGTCCACGTCGGCAGCCTACGATCGAAGCATGGCAAGCAAGGGCACCCCTCACGGCCTCGACCTCGCGCGCGAGAAGATGCGGAAGGCCGGGGTGGACGAGGTCGCGATCGACACGTTCGCGCACTACTACCGGCTCCTCGAGCACGGCGAGACCGGCATGATCGCCGAGGACACCATCGAGCCCCTCGACATGGAGGCGCTGACCGACGTCGAGGTCACCGACGACGTCGCCGCCGAGGCGATCCGGAAGACGGCGGTGATCAAGCTCAACGGCGGCCTCGGCACGTCGATGGGCATGGAGCGCGCCAAGTCGCTGCTGTGCGTGCGGCGCGGGCTGAGCTTCCTCGACATCATCGCCCGGCAGGTGCTCCACCTCCGCAAGGAGTACGACGCCACGCTGCCGCTGCTGTTCATGAACTCCTTCCGCACCTCGGCCGACACCATGGAGGCCCTGGCTCGCTACGAGGACCTCCCGGTCGACGGCCTCCCGCTGGAGTTCCTCCAGAACAAGGAGCCCAAGCTGCTGGCCGCCGACCTGCTCCCGGCGGCGTACCCCAAGGCGCCCGACCTCGAGTGGTGCCCGCCCGGCCACGGCGACATCTACACCGCGCTGCGCGGCACGGGGCTGCTGTCGCAGCTCATCGACGCGGGCTACCGCTACGTCTTCGTCTCCAACTCCGACAACCTCGGCGCGGTGCCCGACGCCCGGGTCGCGGGATGGTTCGCCCAGACCGGTGCGCCGTTCGCGATCGAGGCGGTGCGGCGCACGGCCTCCGACCGCAAGGGCGGCCACTTCGCGCGGCGCAAGGCCGACGGCCGCATCGTGCTGCGCGAGTCGGCCCAGACGCTCGACGCGGACAAGGAGGCGCTGGCCGACCTGGGCCGGCACAAGTACTGCTCGACCAACAACCTCTGGTTCGACCTCGAGGCGATGGTCGAGGCGCTCGACGCCCGGGGCGGCATCCTCGGCCTGCCGCTGATCCGCAACGTGAAGAACCTCGACCCCGCCGACCCGTCGACGCCGAAGGTGATCCAGATCGAGACGGCGATGGGCGCCGCGATCGAGGTCTTCGAGGGCGCGCGCACGATCGAGGTGGGCCGTGACCGCTTCGTCCCGGTGAAGACCACCGACGACCTGCTGGTGCTGCGCTCCGACGTCTACAGCCTCGGCAAGGACTTCGTGCTCGACCAGGCAGGTGACGAGGTGCCCTACGTATCGCTCGACGGCGAGTTCTACAAGCTGGTCGGCGACTTCGACAAGCGCTTCCCCGAGGGGGCGCCGTCGCTGCGCGAGGCCGACTCCTTCACCGTCGAGGGCGACTGGACCTTCGGCCACGGCGTGAAGGTGGTCGGCGACGTGACCCTCAACGGCAAGGGAGCCCAGCGCGTCGAGGGCGGCTCCGTCCTCAGCGAGCAGGACGCCGAATGAGCGACCTGCTTCCCGTCGCCGACTACGTCGAGCGCATCCTCGCCACCGTCTCGCCGCTGCCCGCCTTCCCCCAGCCCCTGATGGAGGCCCTCGGCCTCGCGCTGGCCGAGGACGTCGTCGCCCCCATCTCGCTGCCGAGCTTCGACAACTCCGCGATGGACGGCTACGCCGTGGTCGCCGAGGACGTCGCCGGCGCGAGCGAGGACGCCCCGGTGACGCTGCCGGTCGTCGGAGAGATCGGCGCCGGCCAGTCCTCGATCCTCGCGCTGTCGCCCGGCACCGCGGTCAAGATCATGACCGGCGCCCCGGTGCCTGCCGGCGCCACTACGGTCGTCCCCTACGAGTGGACCGACCGCGGGGTCGCCTCCGTGCGCATCGACCGAGCCGCGGTCCCGGGCCAGCACATCCGCCCGACCGGCGACGACATCACCGAGGGCGACATGCTGCTCGAGGAGGGCACCGTCCTCGGCGCCCGCCACCTCGGCATGCTCGCCGCGGTCGGCCGCGCCACGGTCCGCACCCGGCCGCGCCCGCGCGTCGTGGTGATCTCCACCGGGTCCGAGCTCCGCGACCCCGGCACCGCGCTGGGTCGTGACTCGATCTACGACGGCAACTCCTACCTCCTCGCTGCCGCCGCCCGCGCGGCCGGCGCGATCGCCTACCGCGTCGGCATCGTCCCCGACGAGTCGCACGCCTTCACCGAGGCGCTCAGCGACCAGCTCGTCCGCGCCGACCTCGTCGTCACCAGCGGCGGCGTCAGCGAGGGCGACTTCGACGTCGTCAAGGAGTCGCTGTCCCACCACGGCTCGATGTGGTTCGGCGGCGTGGGCATGCAGCCCGGCAAGCCGCAGGGCTTCGGCACCATCGGCGAGGACGACACCCCGGTCTTCACGCTGCCCGGCAACCCGGTCTCCTCCTACGTCTCCTTCGAGATGTTCGTGCTCCCCGCGATCCGCCGGATGATGGGCAAGCTGCCCTACGTCCGCCCGACCGCTCGGGCCCGGCTCACCCACGGCATCTCCTCGCCCGAGGGCAAGGTGCAGCTCGTGCGCGGGCTCTACGACACCGACCGCGGCGGCGCCTTCGTCTCGCCCGTCGGCGGCCACGGCTCGCACCTCATCGGCGACCTCGCGACGGCCAACTGCCTGATCCAGGTGCCCGCCGAGACGACCTCGGTCCCGGCCGGCGAGATGGTCCAGGTCCGCAAGCTCGACGAGGAGTTCTGATGGCAGACCGCCTCACCCACGTCGACGCCTCGGGCGCGGCCCGCATGGTCGACGTGTCCGGCAAGGACGTCACGGCACGTACGGCGTCCGCCACCGGCCGCGTGCTCGTCAGCCCCGCCGTCATCGACCTGCTCCGCGGCGAGGGCGTGCCCAAGGGTGACGCGCTCGCCGTGGCCCGCATCGCCGGGATCATGGGCGCCAAGCAGACCCCCGCGCTGATCCCGCTGTGCCACCCGCTGGCCATCTCCGGGGTGACCGTCGACCTGGCGGTGACCGACGAGTCCGTCGACATCACCGCGACCGTCCGCACCACCGACCGCACGGGGGTCGAGATGGAGGCGCTGACCGCGGTGTCCGTCGCGGCGCTCACCGTCGTCGACATGGTCAAGGCGGTCGACAAGGCCGCGGTGATCACCGACGTCCGGGTCGAGACGAAGACCGGCGGGAAGTCGGGCCCGTGGTCGCGATGAGACAGTGGGCGCGATGAGCCCTCTCGCCGCCGTGGTCGTGGCCTCCAACCGCGCCGCGGCGCGCGTGTACGCCGACGAGACCGGCCCCCTGATCGCCGACTGGCTGCGCGCGCAGGGCTTCGACTGCGGCGACCCCGTCGTCGTGCCCGACGGCGACCCGGTGCGCGAGGCGATCGCCGCGGCCGTGGCGGCCGGCGCCCGGCTGGTGCTCACCACCGGCGGCACCGGCCTGACGCCGACCGACCGCACACCCGAGGCCACCCGGCCTCTGCTCGACCGCGAGGTCCCCGGAATCGCCGAGGCGATCCGCGCGGCCGGCGTCGCGAAGGGCGTGCCGACCGCGATGCTCTCCCGCGGCCTCGCCGGCATCGCCGGCGACTGCCTGGTGATCAACCTTCCCGGGTCCCGCGGTGGCGTGAAGGACGGGCTCGGCGTGCTCGAGCCGGTCGTCCGGCACGCCGTCGAGCAGGTCGTCGGGAGCGACCACTGAACGCCGCGCCGGGCTGGCCGGCCCGCCTCGACTCGCACGGTGTCGTCGTGCGCTCGCTGCGCAGGTCCGACGCCGACGACTGGGAGGCGGTCCGCGCCCGCAACCAGGACTGGCTGGCGCCGTGGGACGCGACCGTCCCACCCGGCGGCGCGCCCCGCCCGACGTCGTACCGCCTCGTGGTGCGTGCCCTGCTCCAGCAGGCGAAGCGGGGGCAGACGCTGCCCTTCGTGATCGAGGTCGACGGTCGTTTCGCCGGACAGGTCACCGTCAGCAACATCGCCCGGGGATCGGCGCAGTGGGCATCGATCGGCTACTGGGTCGACGCGGGCGTCGCCGGTCGCGGCGTCGCGCCGCGCGCGGTCGCGATGGTGATCGACCACTGCCTCGGCCCGGTGGGCCTGCACCGCGTCGAGATCTGCGTGCGCCCCGAGAACACGAACTCGCTGCGCGTCGTCGAGAAGCTCGGCCTCGAGCAGGTCGGCTACGCCCCACGCTTCCTGCACATCAACGGTGACTGGCGCGACCACCGGATCTTCGCGGTCACCCGCGAGGAGGTGCCGGGAGGCGTCGAGGCGCGGCTGGCGACACACCAGTCACACCAGTAGTTCTGCGACACACCACTTGACATCCGTCCCGCCCAGCCCTCACGCTCCTACGCTTCCTTCGTGGACCTGAGCGCGCTGATCTTCGTCGCCCTTGCCGTGGCGTGGGCCGTCTACCTCATCCCCAAGGCCCTCAAGCACCACGACGAGGTGGTCCGCAGCCGGTCGGTCGAGAAGTTCTCCCACACCATGCGCGTGCTCGCGCGTCGGGAGCCGGTCGACCGCCGCAACGCCCGCCTGGTCGTGGCCCCGATCCGCGCGGCCCTCCGCCCGCCGGTCGAGACGAAGGCCCACGTCGCCCCCGAGCCCGTCACGGCGTCCGCCGCCGCCCCCGCAGCCCGTACGACGCTCCCGCCGGCGCCCGCCGTGCAGCGAGCCGCCGCCCGTCGCGCCGCCAAGCGCCGCCGCAACGTGCTCACCCTCGTCCTGCTCGCCAACGCCGTCGTGATCGGCCTCGCCGCCGCATCGGTGATCACCTGGCCGTGGGTCGCCGTGCCCGCCGCCGTCCTCGTCGCCTGGCTGGTCGCCTGCCGCGTCTCCGTGCGCGCCGAGCGTCGTCAGCGCGCGGCCTGGTCCGCCATCGAGATCGGCGAGACCCCCGAGGTGGAGACCGAGCTCGACGACGCCGACGTCACCGGCGAGGTGCCGGTCGTCGCCCCCGAGCCGCGCCTGCCGCGCACCGTCGAGGAGGTGCCCGCCGCCGAGGCGCCGTCCGTGACCACGGGCGAGGTCCCCGTCGTCGGTGGCTGGGAGATGGTGCCCACCACCCTGCCGACCTACGTCAGCAAGCCGGCCGCGCAGCGTCGTACGGTCTCCACGATCGACCTCGACTCGACCGGCGTGTGGTCGAGCGGTCGCAACGACGAGGACTCCGCCCTCGCCCGCTCGGCCGAGCAGACCGCCAAGGCCGCGCGTGACGCCGAGGAGACCCGCCGCGCCAGCGGCGCCTGAGCCGCTCCACGCGCCCACTCCGATGGATTTCCACGCGTATGAGTGGAAGTTCAGCGGGCTCGAGGGCACCTCACGCTGAGCGCCGGATGGAGTCCCGCGCACACGGGCGGAAGTTCATCGGGGCCGATTCGGTGAGGCTCCGCAGGCTCGTGTATCTTTGCGACGCGCCGTGAGGCGTATGGGGCTGTGGCGCAGTTGGTAGCGCGTCTCGTTCGCAATGAGAAGGTCAGGGGTTCGAATCCCCTCAGCTCCACCACCGCTGGTCAGAGGCCGTGCACCGATCCTGGGAACAGGAGAGGGCACGGTCTCTTTGCATGTGACCGCCTCTCGGCGACCGGGTCACGAGACGACTTCCGTGAAACGGCATCCACCCCCTAACCTGAACACCGTTCACCTGAACGGCGTTCAGGTGCCCCCGCACATCGACTCGTCCAAGGTGGAAGACATGGCCCCGACCTCCCTCAGCACCCGCGACCTCCCGCTCGTGGCCGTCTTCGCCGGCGTCATCGCCGCGCTCGGGCTCTTCCCGGCGATCTCCGCGTTCGGCGGGGCGGTGCCGATCACCGCGCAGTCGCTGGGCGTGATGCTCGCCGGCGCGATCCTCGGCCCGCGGCGCGGGGCCCTGGCGCTCGTGGTCTTCCTCGCGCTCGTCGCCATCGGCCTGCCCCTGCTGGCCGGTGGTCGCGGTGGCCTCGGCGTCTTCGCCGGCCCGTCCATCGGCTACCTGGTGGGGTTCCCGGTCGCGGCCTGGGTCATCGGTGCCGTCACCTACGCCATCGGCGCGCCCTACCGGATCGGCTGGGGTGTCGTGGCCAACGTGCTCGGCGGGGTGCTCGTGCTCAACGTGCTCGGCATCATCGGCCTGGTGCTGCGGGCCGACCTGTCGGTGGCCGGTGCTACGAGTGCCGCCCTGGTCTTCGTGCCCGGCGACCTCGTCAAGGCGATCGTCTGCGCGGTGGTCGCGCGTGGCGTGCACGCGGCGTACCCCGTCCTGCTTCCCCGGCGTCGCGAGGTCGCCGCGCAGAGCCCGGCGGCCGACGTCGTTGGCTGAGCACGTCGACGTCCTCACGGCCGCCGACCCCGTGTCGGCGGTGACCGCCGCGGCTCCCGACGACCTCCTGGCCTTCCGTACGGCGGGGACCGCGGGTCGGCCGCGGACGGTGCTCCGGACCGCCCGCTCGTGGCTGGAGTCCTACCCACACGTGTCCGAGCTGCTGGAGCTGACGGCCACCAGCCGGGTCTGGGTGCCCGGCCCGCTCACCGCCTCGATGAACCTCTTCGGCGCCGCCCACGCACGGTGGGCCGGCGCCACGGTCACAGCGGAGTCCGAGGGTGCGACCCACGCGCACCTGACGCCGTCCGCTCTGCGTCGGCTGCTGGCCGACCGGCCGGACATGCTGTCCGGCATGCGCGTCGTCGTCGCGGGAGACCGCCTCACGTCGTCGCTGCACGACGCCGCGACGGCGGCCGGTGCCCGCGTGAGCCACTACTACGGTGCGGCCGAGCTGTCGTTCGTCGCGTGGGGCGGGCACGCGGGCGTGTTGCGTCCGTTCCCCGGCGTCGAGGTGGAGTCGCGCGACGGTGAGCTGTGGGTGCGCTCGCCCTACGTCTGCACGGGGTACGCCGAGCCGGAGCACGCGCTGCGGCGCGACGCCGACGGCTGGACGACCGTCGGCGACCGCGGTGTGGTCGAGGTGGACGGCCGGGTCACGGTGCTCGGCCGCGCCGGTGGGGTCACGACGGCAGGAGCGACCGTGCTCGAGGCCGACGTCGAGCACGCGCTGCAGCAGGAGGCCGTGGGGGAGGTGGCGGTGGTCGGCGTCCCGCACCCCGACCTCGGCCAGGTCGTCGCTGCGGTCGTCACCGACCCGGACGACGTGGTCCGGCTGCGCGAGGTGGGCCGCCGTGTCCTCTCGGCCGCGCAGCAGCCGCGGCGGTGGTTCCACCTGGAGTCGCTTCCGCTGACCGGCAACGGCAAGGTGGACAAGGCCGCGATCGTGCGGGCGGTGTCGACGGAGGTGGACGGGTGACGCGGACGGACGATGCGCCGGTGGTCGTCGCGGCGGTGCGCACCCCGATCGGCACGGCCGGCCATGCCCTCGGCGGACTCACGGTCGACCAGCTGGCCGCGCCGGTGCTGGCGTCGGTGCTGTCCCGCGGCGGACTGGAGGCGGACCGCGTCGACGAGGTGCTCCTCGGCAACTGCATGGGCCCGGGCGGCAACGTGGCCCGCGTGTCATCGCTGGCAGCAGGGATCCCGCGGTCGGTCCCCGGGCTGACCGTCGACCGTCAGTGCGCGAGCGGACTCGCCGCGGTGGAGCTCGGCGCCCGACTCGTGCGAACCGGCGCCGACGTCGTCCTCGCCGGCGGGGCCGAGTCCGCGAGCACCGCCCCGTGGCGGTCCTGGCCACCGCAGGAGGGCCGCGGTCCGGTGCGCTACGAGCGGGCCCCCTTCGCCCCCGCACCCGACGACCTCGACATGGGCCTGGCCAACGACCTCCTCGCCGACGACGCCGGCGTGACCCGCGAGCGGCAGGACGCGTACGCCGCGCGCTCGCACCGGCTCGCCGTGGCGGCCCGCGAGGCCGGGGCGTTCGACGCCGAGGTGGTCCCGGTCGGCGGCCTCGCGCGCGACGAGCGCCCGCGCGCCGGGCTCACGGCCGAGCGGCTCGCGCGGCTCCCGGCGGCCTTCCGGCCCGGCGGCACGGTGACGGCGGGCAACGCCTGCGGCGTCAGCGACGGTGCAGCCGCGGTGGCCGTGGTCAGCGGCGAGGTGCACCGGCAGCTGGGCGTGCCGGGCCTGCGGGTGATCGCCGGCGCGAGCGCCGGTGTCGACCCGACGCGACCGGGTCGTGGCCTGGTGCCGGCCGTCCGGCTCGCGCTGGAGCGGGCCGGCACGACGCTGGACCGGATCGACGTCGTCGAGCTCAACGAGGCGTTCGCCGGACAGGTGCTGGCCTGCTGCGACGAGCTCGACCTGGACCCCGACCGCGTCTGCACCGAGGGTGGCGCACTCGCGCTGGGACACCCCTGGGGTGCCTCGGGCGCGGTGCTCGTCGTGCGGCTGTTCGCCCAGCTCGCCGGGCGCGGCGACGGTCGGCTCGGCCTGGCCGCCATCGCTGCGGGCGGCGGCCAGGGCGTCGCGATGGTGGTGGAGTCGTGCTGATCGAGGTCACCGGCGTCTCGCACGTCTACCCGGGCCGCGAGGCACCCGCCCTCCGGGAGGTCGACGTACGCCTCGAGGAGCACCGCATCGGCGTCGTCGGCGCCAACGGCTCGGGCAAGTCCACCTTCGCGCGACTGCTCAACGGCCTCGTCCTGCCGTCGGCCGGGACGGTCACCGTCGGTGGCTGGGACACCGCCCGCGAGGGGCGGGAGGTACGGCGTCGGGTGGGCTTCTGCTTCACCGACCCGGACTCCCAGATCGTGATGCCCACCGTCGCCGAGGACGTGGCCTTCGGGCTGCGTCGCCGCGGCATGTCCAAGCCCGAGGCGGCGATCCGCGTCCGCGAAGTGCTCGAGGACTACGGCCTCAGCGCGTACGCCGACCACGCCGCGCACCAGCTGTCCGGCGGCCAGAAGCAGCTCCTCGCCCTCGCGTCCGTGCTCGCCACGGAGCCCGAGCTCCTCGTGATGGACGAGCCCACGACGCTGCTCGACCTGCGCAACAGCCGGATGGTGGCCGACACCGTCGCCCGGCTGCCGCAGCAGGTCGTCCTGGTGACGCACCACCTCGACCTGCTCGACGACTTCGACCGCGTGCTGGTCTTCGACGAGACCCGGCTGGTGCACGACGGCAGCCCCGAGGAGTCGGTGAAGGTCTACCACGAGCTGATGTCGTGACCACCGCGCTCGGGCTCTACCTCCCCGGCACCTCGCCGCTGCACCGCCTGCCCGCGGGCGCCAAGCTGGGTGCGCTCGCCGCGGCCGGCGCCGGGTCGGTGCTGGTCGACACGCCCGCCCAGACCGCCGTTTCGCTGGCGGTCGTCCTGGCGCTGCACCCGCTCGCCCGCGTGCCCGCCCGGGTGGTCGTCGACATGGTGCGACCGTTGCTGTGGATGCTGGTCCCGCTCTCGGTCTTCCAGCTCGTCGTCGTCGGCTGGGAGCGGACCACGGTCCTCGTCGGGGTGATCCTGGCGCTGGTGCTGCTGGCCAACCTGGTCACGCTGACCACCCGCACCACCGACCTCATCGACGTCGTCGTGGCGATCTGCCGGCCGCTGCGGGTGGTCGGCATCGACCCCGTCCGGGTGGGCCTGCTGCTCAACCTCGCGATCCGGTGCGTGCCACTGGTCATCGAGCTGGCCGGCCAGGTGCGCGACGCGCAGCGCGCCCGGGGGCTCGAGTCGAGCCCCCGCGCGCTCGTCGTACCCCTGCTGGTGCGGACGCTCCGCCGTGCCGACGAGCTGGGTGAGGCGCTCGCCGCCCGGGGTGTCGGCGACTGACGTCACGACCTGCCCGGGTCGTCGACGTAGACGGTGCCGCCCAGCGAGAGGAACTCCGCGGACTTCTCGGCGAAGCGCTCCCGCACGTCCTGGCTGATCCGCATGGAGCAGAACTTGGGGCCGCACATCGAGCAGAAGTGGGCGGTCTTCGCACCCTCGGCGGGGAGCGTCTCGTCGTGGAACGACTCGGCGGTGTGCGGGTCGAGCGAGAGCGCGAACTGGTCGTGCCACCGGAACTCGAAGCGCGCCCGGCTCAGCGCGTCGTCCCACTCGCGGGCGCCCGGGTGGCCCTTGGCGACATCGGCGGCGTGTGCGGCCAGCTTGTAGGTGATCACGCCGGTCTTCACGTCGTCGCGGTTCGGCAGGCCGAGGTGCTCCTTGGGCGTGACGTAGCAGAGCATCGCCGTGCCGTGCATCGCGATCGCTGCGGCGCCGATGGCGCTGGTGATGTGGTCGTAGCCGGGCGCGACGTCGGTGGCGAGCGGGCCGAGCGTGTAGAACGGGGCGCCGTGGCACCACTCCTGCTGGAGCCGGACGTTCTCCTCCACCAGGTCGAGCGGCACGTGGCCGGGCCCCTCCACCATCACCTGTACGTCGTGCTCCCACGCGCGCGTCGTGAGCTCGGCGAGGGTGCGCAGCTCGGCGAGCTGGGCGGCGTCGTTGGCGTCGGCCACGGATCCGGGCCGCAGGCCGTCGCCGAGCGAGAAGGAGACGTCGTAGGCCGCGAAGATCTCGCAGAGCTCGTCGAAGTGGGTGTAGAGGAAGTTCTCCTCGTGGTGGGCCAGGCACCAGCCGGCCATGATCGAGCCGCCGCGGGACACGATGCCCGTCACCCGCTCGGCGGTGAGCGGCACGTGTCGCAGCAGCACGCCGGCGTGGATGGTCATGTAGTCGACGCCCTGCTCGCACTGCTCGACGACGGTGTCGCGGAAGACCTCCCACGTGAGCCTGTCGGCCTCGCCGCCGACCTTCTCCAGGGCCTGGTAGAGCGGGACGGTGCCGATCGGCACCGGCGAGCTGCGCAGGATCCATTCGCGGGTGGTGTGGATGTCCTCGCCGGTCGAGAGGTCCATGACCGTGTCGGCGCCCCACGTGGTGGCCCAGGTGAGCTTGTCGACCTCCTCGGCGATGCTGCTGGTGACGGCCGAGTTGCCGATGTTGGCGTTGATCTTCACCAGGAACCGGCGCCCGATGACCATCGGTTCGGACTCGGGGTGGTTCACGTTGGCGGGGATGATCGCCCGTCCGGCGGCGACCTCGCTGCGCACCAGGTCGACGTCGCAGCCCTCGCGCGCGGCGACGTACTCCATCTCGGGCGTCACGATCCCCTGGCGGGCGTAGTGGAGCTGGGTGACCGTGCGTCCCGGGACCGCCCGGCGCGGTGCGCGGCCGGCGCCGCGCCACTCCTCGCGGGCGGATCCGCGGCGCACGGCGGAACGGCCGTTGTCGACGAGCGCCGTGGCCCGGCCGGCGTACTCCTCGGTGTCGCCGCGAGCCGCGACCCAGCCCGCGCGGATCGCGGGCAGCCCGGTCTCCGGGTCGGCGCCCGGGCCTGAGGTGCAGTAGCGGTCGAAGGTCTCGCCGTTGGTCAGGCTGACGCGGGTGACGGGTACGCCGAGGGGGCCGGTGAGGACGCGCTGGTGCGCCGGGTGGACGGTGTGGTCGAGGGTCATGCGGTTTCCTCCTGCTGGACGGGGTGGACGGGGTGGACGGGGCTGGTGTGTGAGATCGGTCCGCGGCCGCGGCCGAGGGTCCAGGAGCGGCTGTCCTCGAGGCGGCCGGTGACGTACGCCGACGCGGCGAGGACCGCGTCGGCGAGCCCCGCACCGTGGGCGATCCCGGCGGCGAGGGCGCTGGCGAAGGTGCAGCCGGTGCCGTGGTCGGCGGTGGTCGCGACGGCAGGGTGGGGGAGTGGGTCGGCGGTGCCACCGGGCAGGCACAGCCAGTCGGTGCAGGTGCGGGTGTCGTCGTCGGGCCGCCAGTCCGGTCCTCCGGTGAGGACGACGGCGCATCCGAGGTCGGCGAGCCGGGCTGCCAGGTCCGGGGCATCGCGATCGACGCCGGCCAAGGCACGCGCCTCGGCGAGGTTCGGGGTCGCGACGACAGCCGCCGGGAGCAGGTGGTCGCGGTAGGCCCGCGCGACCGCGGCAACGCCGAGCACGGCCCCGCTGGTCGCGGCCAGCACCGGGTCGACGACCAGCGGTAGGTGCCCGAGGCGGTCCGCGACCAGGCGGGCGACCTCGGGCGAGCCGAGCATCCCGGTCTTCACGACCGCGATCGGGAGGTCGTCGAGCACCGCTTCGAGCTGGCGCGCGACGACCTCGACGGGCACCTCGTGGACCGCGTGCACGCCGGTGGTGTCCTGCGCCGTCACGGCGGTGACCGCGCAGGCGCCGTGGCAGCCGAGGTGCCCGATCGTCGCGAGGTCCGCGGCCAGCCCGGCCGCGCCGCCGCTGTCGGTGCCCGCCACTGCGAGGACCACGGGCGGGGTCCTCACCGGAGCTCCCGCAGGAGGTCCGCGACGACGCCGGCAGGGTCGGCTGCGCGCATCACCGCTCCCATCACCGCGACACCGTGGGCACCAGCGGCGACTGCGTCGGCCGCGTTGCCGACGTCGATCCCGCCCAGTGCCAGCACCGGCACCGGGTGGCCGGCGTACGCCTCGGGTGGCAGGGCCGGCCCGTACCCGGGCTTGCTGGCGCTGACGGCGTACGGCGACAGGGTGGCCCAGGACGCCCCGGCATCGGCGGCACGGCCGACGTCCGCGCGGGAGTGGCAGGACCGGCCCCATCGCACGCCGGGGAGCGGCGCCTGGTGCGCCGCCAGGTGCAGCCCGTGCGCGGCGGGCTCGAGGATGCGCGAGGAGACGACCGTGAGGCCGGGGACCGCCACCAGCGCCCGGACGAGTGCGGCGCGGGCGGGACCCTCGAGGTCGTGCTCGCGCACGACCACGGCTGCGAGGCCGGCCTCGGCGCACTCGCGGACCGTGCGCACCAGTCCGCGGCCCAGGCGCAGCTGGGACCGGTCCGTCAGCAGCACCAGCCGCGGGATCACGCGATCCTCCCGTCGAGCGGGCTCGCCGATCGAGCCACCGCCCGGCGCGGGATCCGTCCGGCTCGCCGTGCCGCGACACCCGCCTCGACGGCGAGGCGGAGGGCTCCGGCCATCGCGACCGGGTCCGCCGCCCGCGTCACCGCGGTGGCGGCCAGGACGGCATCGCAGCCGAGCTCCATGGCCAGCGCCGCGTCGGAGGCGGTGCCGACACCGGCGTCGAGCACGACCGGCACGTCGACGGCCGCGACGACCGTCTCGATGGCGTGCGGGTTGAGGATCCCGAGTCCCGATCCGATCGGGGAGCCCAGCGGCATCACAGCAGCGCAGCCGGCGTCCGCGAGGCGACGGGCCAGCACCGGGTCGTCGGTGGTGTAGGGCAGCACCGTGAACCCCCGCGCGACGAGCGCCGCGGCCGCCTCGACCAGCTCCACCGCGTCGGGCAGCAGGTTCGTCTCGTCGCCGATCACCTCGAGCTTCACCCAGTCCGTCTCCAGCGCCTCGCGCGCGAGCTCGGCCGTGAGGACGGCGTCCCGGGCGGAGAGGCAGCCCGCTGTGTTCGGGAGCACGAGTGCACCGTGCTCGCGGAGGAGCGGCAGCAGCGCACCTGCGGACGTGCTCGACGTACGTCGCACGCTGACGGTCACCAGCCCCGGGCTTGCGGCAGCCAGGACCGGGCCGACCAGGTCGGGCCGGGGCAGGCCCCCGGTGCCCAGGAACAGCCGCGACGACAGCGTGCGGCCGGCGATCACGAGCTCGCTCATCCGCCGGACACCGCCGTCACCACGTCGACGACGTCCCCGTCGACGAGCAGCCGGCTGGCATGCTCCGCCCGCGGCACGACCTCGTGGTTGACGGCCACCGCGTGCCCGCTCGGGAGCGGCCCGACCAGGTCGTGCAGGGTGTCGGCATCGGCGTCCAGCAGCACGCCGTTGAGGGTCAGGCGCACGTCACACCTCCATCGGGAGTCGGTAGGAGCCGTCGGGGATCGACGGCCGGATCGGGGGCTGCCCCCTCGAGGGCGTCGGCGAGCATGCGGGCCGTCAGCGGGGCGAGGAGCACGCCGTGGCGGAAGTGCCCGGCGGCGAGCCAGGTGCGCGGGTCGTGGGTGGGACCGACGAGGGGCAGGTGGTCGCGCGTCGCCGGCCGGTCGCGCGCCTCGCACGCCAGCAGCTCGGCGCGGTCCAGGGCCGGAAGGAGGACGCGGGCCGCGCGCAGCAGCCGGAGCACGCCACCGGCGGTCGGCACCGGCGCGGCGTCGTGCTCCTCGACCGTGGCCCCGACGACGACCTCACCACCGGCACGGGGCACGAGGTAGACAGGCTCACCCGCCACCCAGCCACGCACCACGTGGCGAGGACCGTCCGACGTGCGGAGGCGCACGACCTCACCGCGCACTCCGCGCACGAGCGAGGTCCACGGCTGGGGCAGGCGTGCACCGGTCGCGACGACGACGGCATCGGGCGTGGCGTCCGGCTCGCGCGCCCGGACCCGGTCGCCCAGCCGATCGAGGAGTGCGGCCACGACGGCGCGCGGGTCGACGGCCGCGTCGTGGAGCAGCAGCGCCCGGCTGGTGCGACCCAGCCCGGGCTCGAGGTCGCGCGCGGCACCTGGCGGGAGCACGTCCACGGCGACGCCCAGTCCGGCCAGGACCTGCACCTGGCGGTCGACCTCCTGCCCGTCGCCCGCGTCGTGCCCGACCAGCAGGGTCCCGCAGGCGTGCAGCGGCACAGCGAGCCGGGCAGCGTACGCCGGCCACAGCCGCGCGCTCGCCACCCCGAGCCGGTGGACGTCGGGCTCGCCGTGCCACGCCTCGCCACCCGGCGAGAGCATGCCGGCGGCGACGGCGGAGGCGCCGCAGCCCGGCGTCGGGTCGACGACCACGACGTCGTGGCCGCGGTCGAGCAGCTCTGCTGCGCAGGCGAGGCCGACGATGCCGCCACCCCGGACGTGGACCCGCATCAGCCGAGCTCCTGCACCAGCTCCTCTGCTGCGGCGACGGGATCGGGCTCCCGCCAGATCGCGCCCAGGACCGCCACGCCGTGGGCACCTGCGTCCAGTGCGGCACGGACCCGGCCGGCGCCGATGCCGCCGATCGCCACCAGTGGCAGCACGCCGCGCGCCGCGGTGATCGCCGGCACCCCGAGCGCCGGCGGCAGCCCGGCCTTGCTGGACGTGGGGAACACCGGGCCGAACCCGGCGTACGCCGCACCTGCCGCAGCCGCCCGCTCCACGGCGGCCCGGTCGCGACAGGTGGCACCGACGATCAGCTCGGGGGCCACCGTGGTGGCGAGCTCGACCGGCAGGTCCTCGGCCCCGAGGTGGACGCCGTCGGCGCCGGTGGCGAGCGCGACATCGACGCGGTCGTCGACGACCACCGTGGCACCGAAGGGCCGGACGGCAGCGAGCACGACGCGGGTGAGCTCGACGAGCTCGCGCGTCGTGGCCGCCTTGTCACGGACCTGGAAGCCGTCGACCCCGACCTCCGCGAGGTCGGACAGCGCGGACAGGTCGTCGGTCGAGGAGACCAGGCAGAAGATGCGCGGCAGCAGCACGTGGATCACTTCCTTCGCCGGCATGACCCGGATCAGGTGCGACGGTCGGAGCGGCTCCAGCTCCCTCTCAGCCCGCTGCCGCGGACTCCCGTGTGGACGTCGGCGACGCTAGCAGAGCCGGAGGGGCTGGCCGCACCGGGGCCGTCGGCGAACACGAGCCACGTGGCCCGCGTCCTTCAGGAGTAGCGGGCGATGACGTGGCGGTGCTCGCCCGGCACCAGGGCGGGCAGGAACGTCACCGAGTCGGGGGACCTCGTCGTCCAGATGCCGTCGATCGCCCGGTTGCCGAACGTGCTCTCGCCGGGCTCCGTCGCCCACCAGGCCGTCAGCCCGCCGATGCGCATGTGGTGGAAGTTGTCGTCGCCGTAGACCTCGACGTCGAATCCGCGCGCGAGGTCCTCGGCGACGAGCTCGCCGATCCTGGGCCGCTCGCGGTCGCGGTGCCGGGCCACCCGCTTGGGCCGGTCGCCGCGGTAGTCCATGTGGCCGATCTGCACGCCGGCCGTGAGGTGGAGGTTGTAGCGGATCACCACCGAGCCGTCGCGGCGACGCGACTTCAGCCGGGTGCACCACGACGGCCCGAGGAAGCTGCGTCGGCCGGGCACCTTGTCGACGCGCCCGGCGGGCGCGAGCACCGAGGCCCAGCACGCGAGCGGGGTCTCGTGGAGGCTGTTGCGCACGCCGATGGGGCCGCCGCCGGCGTGGGCGCGGTGGAAGCTCCACCTGCCGCGCGGCTCCAGGTCGTGGGGTGAGACTCCTGGCCACCAGCGGAAGAGCCGCCCCTGGGCGGCAAGGAGGTCGTTGCGACCGCGCGGCCACTCCTGGAGCGCGAGCACGTCGCAGACGTCGACGAGCTTCTCGAAGCGCGTCTCGACGGCCGGGCTGTCGAGAGTGACCAGGATGTTGGCGGTTCCGCACACGACCGTGTCGGCCATCTCCCCATCTTCCTCGCACGCCACGCCCGGATCCATCCCCTTCGTGGGGGGAGATGTGGCCATTCCGCCACGCCGTCCGGCACTTTGCTGATTACCTATGACCTGAGGGCAGGTGGGGTAGGACGCGTCACGATCGGCACCTCTGGAACGGAAGGTCTCGGGAGTGGCAACGGTGCTGGTCGTCGATGACGACGACGACATCCGCGAGCTCATCGCGATCGGCGTGCAGCGGGCAGGGCACGACGTGACGAGCGTGGCCGATCCTGTCGCCGCCCTGGCGGTCGCGACGGAGTCGTCCTTCGACATGGCCGTCCTGGACTGGAGCATGCCGAACATGAACGGCGGCGAGCTCTGCGCGAGGCTGCGGAACCTGCCGCACTTCGCGTCGCGTCCGGTCCTGATCCTCACGGCGTACGCCGACCGCGAGACCCGCACCAAGGCACTCGCTGCGGGCGCGACGGCCTTCATGACCAAGCCGTTCTCGCTCCGGGACCTGGGCGACGCCGTCGAGCGCGCGCTCCCCGCTCGCACCGGCTAGGAGGCCGGCGGCTACGCCGATTCCGTCTCCTCGCCGCCCGTGGGCCCGAAGCGCTCGACGCGGATCGCCGCGGGATCCATGCCGCACGCGACGAGGAGCTCCTCGGCGTACGCCGCGAAGCGGGCCGACCCGCACACGAAGCCGAGCTCGACCCCCTCGAGCATCGGGGTCACCTCTTCGACGGTGAGCGGCCCGGGCGCACGGTCACCCGCCTGCGCGCGGGTGTACGCCGTCGCGGCGCCGAAGCGCTCCAGCTCGGCTGCGTAGGGGAGGTCCTCGCGCCGGCGCGCGACCGCGGCGATGCGGAGCAGGTCGGTGCTCCCGAGCCGGCGCGCGGTGCGGGCCATGGCGACCGCGGGCACGACCCCGGTGCCGCCCACGAGGCACAGGATGGGGGTGCGGGTGTCCCAGACGAACCAGCGACCGATCGGCCCGCGGAGCTCGAGCACGTCCCCGACCTCGGCGACGTCGGCGAGGAACTCCGAGACCTCGCCGTCGGGCTGCCGCTCGATGAGCAGCTCGAGGAGCGGGTCGTCGGTGTCGGAGGCCAGCGAGTAGGAGCGTGTCGCCGTGTAGTCGTCGGGCGCGCGCAGCCGCACCAGGTAGTGCTGCCCAGGCAGGTGGCGGGGCTTGTCGTCGACGTGGAGGCGCAGCCGGACCGTGCGCTCGGTGGGCCAGTCCTTCTCGATGATGCGGCCGTCGCTCCATGCCGCCATCGGTGCGGGGGCCATCTCAGTCGTCACCCTGGTAGCGCTGCTCGCGCCACGGGTCGCCGCGGTCGTGGTAGCCGTTCTGCTCCCAGAAGCCCGGCCGGTCCTCGGCCATCAGCTCGAGGCGCGAGATCCACTTCGCGGACTTCCAGAAGTAGAGGTGCGGCACGAGGAGGCGGAGCGGTCCGCCGTGCTGGCGGGGGAGCGGCTTGCCGTCGACGTCCCACACGATCCAGGCACGACCGCCGGTGAGGTCGGCGAGAGGCAGGTTCGTCGTGTAGCCGGTGACCGAGTGCGCCATCACGAAGGACGCCGTGCTGCTCGGCCGGGCGACGTCGAGCAGGTCGTCGACGCTCACCCCGCTGAACGTGATGTCGAGCTTGGACCACGTCGTGACGCAGTGGATGTCGCCGAAGAAGGTCGACCCGGGGAAGGCGTGCAGCTCCGACCAGGTCCAGCTGTGGGGCGACTCGACGAGGCCGTCGACCGACAGCGTCCACGACTCCGCCGGCTGCTGCGGCGTCGCCTCCGCGGTGAGCACCGGCCACGACGAGCCGGTGTCGTACTGCCCGGGTGGGATGCGGCCGCGCTCCGGCTCGGGGCGGCGGCGGGTGAATCCTCGCGTGACCGGCATGGGTGCAGTCTGCCGCGTGGAGAGGGCCGAGCGCGACGGGTACGACGATGGCTCAGGTGTTGCGACCCCTGGCCGTCACCGGCCAGGGAGCGTCGCCGTCCGTCGGCCACAGCTCGTCGGCGAGGTTGGCCGCGGTGCAGCAGTGGTTGGGCACGACGAGCACCCGGCTCCCCAGCGCGGGGAGCGTGCCTGGCAGCTCAACGACCGCGTGGTGCTCCGACAGCTGGACGATGCGCGCGTCCGGGTGGTCGAGCAGCCGGCCGAACCCGGTGGCGTACGACGCCCGGTCGGCGCCCAGCACCTTGGACCCCGCGTCCAGGACGAGGCGGCCGCCGGCGTGGCTGACCACCGTGGCGACGGCCGTGAGTGCGACCTGGTCCGGCGCCGCCGAGCCGAGCTCCCACTGCTGGGCGTCGTTGAAGACGTACACGCCGGGGCGGAGCTCGGTCAGCACGGAGGCATCGGCGTGCTCGAGCGACGGGGTGGATCCGCCGCTGACGACCAGGTCGGTGAGGCCGGCGGCCCCGAGGGACGCGCGGCCGGCCGCCAGTGCGACCGCCTCGTCACGGGCGGCGGCTGCGCGGCCGTCGGGGGAGTAGGAGTGGCCGGGGAACGTGAAGACGCCGAGCACAGTGAGGTCGCCCGCAGCGAGGGCGACGTCGCCGGCCAGGCCCGGCGCGATGCCGCTGCGGTGGTGGCCCGAGTCGACCTCGACGACCAGCTCCACGCCCGACCCGGCGAGCAGGGCGGCGGCCTTCTCGGCCCCCGCGAGCGAGTCGACGCCGATCGCGAGGCGTACCCCTGATCCGGCCAGCGCTGCCAGCCGGTCGGCGAGGGCGTCGGTCAGCCACAACGGGTAGGCGACGAAGAGGTCCGTGCACCCCTGCTCCGCGAACGCCTCGGCCTCGCCGACCGTGGCGACGGTCAGCCCGACGGCGCCGGCCTCGAGCTGGAGCCGCGCGACGTCGGCCGACTTGTGGGTCTTGGCGTGCGGTCGCAGCGCGACCCCAGCCGCCGCCGCGGCTGCTGCGGTGCGGGCGATGTTGTCGCGCAACCGGCCGACGTCGACGCGCAGGTAGGGAGTCGCCGGGTCGGTCACGCGAAGTGCCGCCACTCGCCCTCGGAGACGACCTCGACCCGGTCGCCGTCCACCACGACGGCGGACTGCTCGTCCAGTGCGTAGCCCGGGTTGCCGAGGCCGGCCGCCCACTGCTCGGCGTCCTCCATCGTGTTGGACTCGAACAGCCCGACGTGGGGGTAGATCGAGAAGTCGACGAGGCCGAGCGCCCCGTCGCCCTCCTCGGGCCGCCAGTGCGTGAAGCGGTCGCCGATGCGCGGCGCCAGCGCCATGCTGCCCGCGCTGACGCCGACCCAGACCGTGTCGTGGAGCGACGGCAGGAGCCGGCCGAGCCCGGACTCCGCCACCCAGTGCGCGAGGTACGTCGCCTCGCCGCCGTCGACGAGCAGGACGTCGACGTCGCGGACCCACGGCTCCCAGCGTTCCGCGTCGATCGTCGGCAGCGCGGTCAGCTCGACCAGCCCGACGGACTGCCACCCGAGGCCGGTCATCGTGGGCGGGGTGCGGTCGGTGGCGAAGCCGCGCGCGGTCAGCGGAGTGCACATCGGGTGGCCCCACTGGGCGGAGGAGATGCCCAGGGCGGTCGACTCCTCGATCGGCTTGCCGAGGAGGTCGACGAGGGCCGCCCGGATGCTGTCGTTGGTCACGCCGCCGGAGGTGAGCAGGAGCTTCATGCCCGGCATCGTCGCAGACCGGCGCCTCCCGCTACGGTCAGGACGTGGGCGACCTCCAGCGGATCTTCGTGGTGAGCGCGCCGGCCGGCACGGCCGAGGTCGCGGCCCTGCGGAAGCGGCTGGGGCAGCAGGCGACCGTCCTGGCCGCGCCGACGGCGGAGGCCAAGCGCGTCGTCGAGGGTCTCGGCCGCGAGCCGACCCCCGACGTGCTGCTGGCGCCGGTGCGCTTCCCGGACGTCGACCGCGGGCACCGCCTCGACGACCTCGTGCGCCGGCACGCGGTGGCGGACCGCTGGCGTGACGTCGTGGTCGTCGCCGACCCGGCGACGGTGACCCTGCTGCTGCGGGTGCTGGCCCCGGATCAGCTGCCGGCGGCGGGTCCGGTCACCGAGGTGGGCCTGCCGCGGGGCACCCGGCCGGTGCCGCTGCCGCGTGCCGTGGCCGGCGGCGCGGGGCTCGCGGTGGTGTCGGGCCTGCTCGCGTCCGTCGTACCGGTGTGGGTGCTGCCGCTGCTCGCCGTGGTCGCCGGGCTCGCGCTGCTCGTGGTGCCGAGCCGGCGGCACGTCGGTGAGTCGCTGCTCATCGCGGTCGCGGTGGCGGTGCTGGTGACGCTGCTGGCGATCGCGGGGTCGTCACGGTTCCCGGGTGCGTGGTGAGGACAAACGAGAACCCCGCCCGGGCTGGATCGGGCGGGGTCACGTGTGTGGGTGGCGCTCAGGCCACCGGGGTCAGCCCTTGCGCGGGCCGAACAGGAGCTTGACGACGGGACCGCGCTGCTTGGGCAGCGCCGGTGCGACGAACCACGCGTTGGTCAGACCGCCCCCGCGGTTGAACCCCTCGTGGAAGACGTAGTTGAGCCCGCACTCGCAGACCCAGCGGCTCCCCACCTCGAACTCCGCCTGCGCATCGGGAGCACTGTCGGTCTCCAGGCAGATGTGCAGCAACGTTGAACTCATCGGACCCTCCCCAAGGGCTCTGTCGGCGCCACCGGCGGCGCTGGTGCCAATGGTGGGGCCTCGCATGGCCCGAATGCACTAGTCGACGCGGAATTTCGGGCCATCTTGACGAAAATTGGGAAATCCGATCTCGCCTCGGCTACGTGGTCTGGGCCAGTGGAGGCGTTTTCCGCTGATTCCGCGGTCTAGATCCAGCGACGGAACCAGATCCGCGAGTCCCACTCCGACTTGGTGAGCAGGGCGTCGGTCCAGATCGGCCAGAACCATGCGAAGGCGATCACCGCCAGCACGGTGTAGCTGCCGGCGACCACCACCCCGAACGTACGGCGGGGGCCGGGCACGTCGGACGTGCCGATCAGGTGGCCCATGGCCAGCGCGAGCGACAGCACGAGGAAGGGCAGGCTGGCGATCGCGTAGAAGTAGAAGATCGGCCGGTCGTCGTAGAGGAACCACGGCAGCCACGTGGTCGCCAGGCCGACGACCGCGACCCCGTGGCGCCAGTCGCGGGCGCCGATCCAGAGCAGCAGCGAGGCGATCATCGCCAGGCACCCGCCCCACCACACGACCGGGTTGCCGATCAGCAGGATCTGGCGGATGCACGTCGAGCCGCTCGGCGCGCCGCAGCCCTGCGCGCCGGGCTGGATGTCGGTCTGGGCGTCGACGCCGACGGGCCGGCCCATCACCAGCCAGGTCGACGGCTTGGAGGCGTAGATGTGCGTCGAGTCGTTCAGGAAGTGGCTGTGGAAGGTGTAGACGTCCTGGTGGTAGTACCAGAGCGAGCGCAGCGACTGGGTGACCTCGCCGAACCCGTGGGCGTCGGGCTCGGTCGCGGTCGGCCACTGCTTCCCGCCGTCGTACGTCGTGTACTGCGTGTTGCTGAACGCCTCCTCGTAGGCGTCGGCGTGGATCAGCCAGCCGGTCCACGAGGCGAGGTAGGTGACGAAGGCGACGCCGACGAGCGCGAGGAACGCCGGGACGCCGTCGAGGACGATCGAGCTCAGCAGCGGCCGCCGCTGGCCGAAGGCGCGGCGGGCGCCCGCGCTCCACAGCCAGACCAGCAGGCCGAACGCGGCGAGGGTGTAGACCGCCGACCACTTGGTGCCGCACGCCAGGCCGAAGCTCAGTCCGCCGAGCAGCAGCCACGGTCGCCACAACGTACGACGTGCTCCGGCCGCGAGCCGGTCGCGCAGCCACTGCCGGTCGGCCACCACGCAGTGCACGCCGCAGAGGATGAAGAAGGCCAGGAAGATGTCGAGCAGCGCCAGCCGCGAGAGCACCAGCTGGAGGCCGTCGAGGGAGAGCAGCAGACCGGCGACCAGGCCGAGGACGGTCGACCCAGTGACGCGGCGGACGAAGCGGCACATCAGCAGCACCATCAGCGCACCGATCACCGCGGAGGCCATCCGCCAGCCGGCCGGGTCCATCCCGAACAGCTTGATGCCGACCGCGATCAGCCACTTGCCGACCTCGGGATGGACGATCATCGACGGCCCGTCCTGCCACAGGCCCGTGACGTGGCCGTTGAGGATCGTCTTGTCGGCGTCCTCGACGTAGGCGCGGACGTAGCCGTGGTTGAGCAGCGACCACGCGTCCTTGGCGTAGTAGGTCTCGTCGAAGGAGAACTGGTGGGGCGTGCCGAGGTGCCAGCGCCGCAGGAAGAAGGCCAGGCTCGCGAGGCAGATCGCGCCCACCCAGCCCAGGAGCGGGTCCTCCGACCGCCAGCGCGGGCGATTCCGCTCGGCGGCAGTCGGGGTCACGACGGGAACTCTAACCAGCCGGTGGAGACGCCCTTGACGTGACGACCGGCACACCCGAGACTCGTGAACCTGATTCAGAGATGCGAACTCTGTTCACGATCTTGCTCAAGAGGAGAGACATGCGCGCCGTCCGCCCCGCTGTCCGACCGGCATCGACGCGGTTCGCCCTGGCCGTGCTCCTGCTGGTCGCCTCGACCCTGTCCGGCGCGTTGGTCGCCTCCTCGCCCACCGCGGCCGCGACGGAGGGCCGGACCTGGGTCGTCGACGCCGTCGACAGCACCTCGAGCAACACGTGGGAGTCGGTCGACACCGGCACGTCGGTGGTCACGATCGCCGTCGGCGACACCGTCGAGTGGCAGTTCGACCGGGCCAACCAGGGCCACGACCTGACCTCGCTCGCGCCCTCGAGCGCGTGGGAGACCGTGTGGCCGACGCCGCTCGTCGAGCACCGCGAGGCCAACGGGACGCCGGTGACCTACACGTTCGACCAGCCGGGCACCTACCGCTACGAGTGCTCGATCCACGGCTCGATGATGACCGGGACGATCGTGGTGGTCGCGCCGGGAAGCAACGCGGAGCCGACGATCGACCCGGTCGTGGAGCCGACCTCCGGCCCGGCGCCGCTCGTCGTCCACGCCACCGCCAACGCGGCCGACCCCGACGGCGACGTGGTCGCCACCTCGTGGGACTTCGGCACCGGGGCCGCGGCGACCTACACCGACCACGCGATGTTCGAGTACACCACCCCGGGGACGTACGTCGTACGGCTGCGGGTGAGTGATGGACGTGGCGGGCTCCGGGAGCAGGACTTCCCGGTCACCGTCACCCAGGGCAGCGGCCCCGTCGACCCCGAACCGCCGGCGGACGACGGCCTCCCGGCGATCGATGCGCTCGCTGCCCCCGCTCAGGGCACGGCGCCGCTCGCGGTGGCCTTCTCGACGCAGGTGACCACCACCGGCACGCTCCACGCGTACTCCGTCGGCCTCGACGCCTACCCCGACCTCACCGGCACCGCGGTCCTCGTGCGCAGCCGCGGTCGCACCCACACCTCCCTCCAGGTCTCGGGCACCAAGCCGAGCGCCGTGCACTCCGCCGTGCACGTCCACGAGCAGGCGTGCGCCGACAACCTCGGCGGCGCGCACTTCCGCTTCGACACCGCCCAGCCGTTCGCCGAGCCCAACGAGATCTGGCCGCTGTTCACCTCAGACGCGACCGGTGCCAGCGGGCTGGTCGAGGTGACCAAGCCGGTGCGGGCCGGCCCGAAGGCCGTCTCCGTCGTGGTGCACGACCCCGACAACGCCGCGCGCCGCATCGGCTGCGCCGACCTCACGCCGGGCACCGCAGACCTCACCTACTCCTGGAGCTTCGGTGACGGCACGACCGGCTCCGGCGCGGACCCCGACCACACCTATGCCACCCCCGGCGCCTACACCGCCACCGTGACCGTCGCGCACGGCACGGGTGAGCACGCCGGCCACCTGTCGGTGAGCGACACCGTCCAGGTCGTCGTCGGCGGCGGCGCCACGCCGCCGGCCCCCGCGCCCGCGGTCGACACCACCCCGCCCCGGATCTCCAAGGTCGGCCCCGTCCGCAGCGTGCGCACCGCCCGGCCCACGGTCAGGGCACGCGTGGCCGACCCCGGCTCGGGCGTGCGCACGAAGGCGATCGTGCTCCGCGTCGACGGCCGCCGCGTCACCGGCATCCGGTACGACGCCCGGCGCGGGCTCGTGCGCTGGAAGCCCCGCCCGGCCCTCGCTCCCGGCCGCCACGTCGTACGGCTCCGGGTGACGGACGCCGCCGGCAACCGGCAGACGCGCACCTGGCACTTCAAGGTCGTGAAGAAGTAGGTCTCGCTCGGCTACTCGACCACCTGTTTCGCCTAGGTGGTCGAGTAGCTCGCGAGCGCCAGCGAGCGGCGTATCGAGACCCCCTGACATGATCGGGACATGGCAGGCGTCCTGGTCCTCGCGGGCACCCCGATCGGGCAGGCCGGCGACGCGCCGTCGCGGCTGGCCGCCGAGCTCTCCGGCGCCGACGTGGTCGCTGCGGAGGACACCCGGCGGCTGAAGCGGCTGTGCGCGGACCTCGACATCACCCTGTCGGGACGCGTCGTGTCGTACTTCGAGGGCAACGAGCAGGCCCGCACGCCGGCGCTGCTCGAGGCGCTGCTCGCGGGCGACCGGGTCGTGCTCGTGACCGACGCCGGCATGCCGAGCGTGTCGGACCCCGGCTACCGACTCGTCGCCGCGGCGGTCGAGCACGACGTCCGCGTCACCGCAGTGCCGGGCCCGAGCGCCGTACTCACAGCGCTCGCGGTCAGCGGGCTGCCGGTCGACCGGTTCTGCTTCGAGGGCTTCCTCCCGCGCAAGGCGGGGGAGCGCGGCCGGCGGCTCGCCGCGCTGGCCGCCGAGGAGCGGACGATGGTGTTCTTCGAGGCGCCCCACCGCACCGAGGCCGCACTCGCCGCGATGGCCGAGGCGCTGGGCGACGACCGCTCCGCTGCCGTCTGCCGCGAGCTCACCAAGACCCACGAGGAGGTGCGCCGTGGTCCGCTCGGCGACCTCGTCGCGTGGGCGAAGGACGGCGTCCGAGGCGAGGTGACGATCGTGGTCGAGGGCTCGAGCGGCGCCCCGGCCGTGGCCACCGACCCCGGCTCCCTGCGGGCCGCCGTGGCCGACCTCGAGGCGGGCGGCTCGACGCGCAAGGAGGCGATCGCCGAGGTCGCCAAGCGCGCGGGCCTGCCCAAGCGGGAGGTGTACGACGTTGTCCACCGCTGATCCCACGCGCAGCCGGGCGGCGACCGAGGAGAAGTCGGGCGCGCGCCGCGACCGCGAGCGCCCGCCGGCACCGGAGCCGCTGCCGCACCCGGTGGTCGACAACCACTGCCACCTCGACATCGCCGACGGCGACTGGATCACCACCGAGGACGCCCTCGCGGCGTCCGCAGCGGTCGGGGTGCCCCGGATCGTCCAGATCGGCTGCGACCTGCCCGGCGCGCGCTGGGCGGTGCAGGCGGCGGCCGAGCACGACGCCCTCGTGGCCGGGGTCGCCCTGCACCCCAACGAGGCGCCCCGGCTGGCGGCGACCGGCGACCTCGAGACGGCGCTGGAGGAGATCGAGCGCCTCGCCACCGCGCACGACAAGGTGCGCGCCGTCGGCGAGACCGGCCTCGACACCTTCCGCACCGGCGAGGAGGGTCGGGCCGTGCAGGAGGAGAGCTTCCGCCGCCACATCGACCTCGCCAAGCGGCTCGACAAGACGCTCGTGATCCACGACCGCGACGCACACGACGACGTGCTGCGGGTGCTCGACGAGGAGGGCACACCCGAGCGCTGGGTGATGCACTGCTTCTCCGGCGACGAGGACGTCGCGCGCCGCTGCCTGGACCGCGGCGCCTTCCTCAGCTTCGCCGGGACGGTCACCTTCAAGAACGCCGCGCCGCTGCGCGAGGCGCTCGCGATCACGCCCATCGACCGGGTCCTCGTCGAGACCGACGCGCCCTACCTGACGCCCACGCCCTACCGCGGCCGGCCGAACGCGTCGTACCTCGTGCCGCTCACCGTGCGGGCCATGGCGGAGGTGCGGCAGGACGACCTCGAGGAGCTCTGCCGGGCGATCGACGCCACCACCGAGGTCGCCTTCGGTGGCGCCTGGTAGGGAGATCCGTCCCCCAATTTCTCCGTTCGAGTTTGCGTCACGGGTCGGTTTCGTTATCGTCTTGTGATTGTTGGCCGGGATCGGGAGCGATTTCCGGCAGCACCAGGAGTCGGATCGGGCCGGCTTCGCGAGACCCCCGCTCGCAACTCGTACGCCCTCGCTGGGTGCTGCGCGGCCGCAGGTGGGGCGTGCTGCCGCCCGAGGCCCGGGGAGTACGACGTTCGGAGAATCGTGCGCTCTCGTTTCGCGCAGCTCAGCAGGTCCAAGGCAGTGCTGGCCGCCGCAGTGGCGGTCATCGTGGCAGCCGTCGCAGGTACGACGGTCGGCTACGCAGCCCTCAGCAAGGACGTGACCCTCAGCCTCGACGGCCGGACCACCCACGTGAGCGCCATCGGCGACACGGTCGGTGAGGTCCTCTCCTCCGAGGGCATCGAGGTCTCCGACAAGGACCTGGTCGCACCCGCGATCGACGAGACGGTCACCGACGGCTCCGCGATCGCGGTGCAGTTCGGTCGCCCGTTCGAGCTGTCCGTCGACGGCGACGAGCAGACGTACTGGGTCAACTCGACCAGCGTCGCCAGCGCGCTCGGCGAGATCGGCCGCCGCTTCGACGGCGCCGACCTGTCCGTGAGCCGCAGCGCCTCGATCGGCCGCAGTGGCCTGGCGCTCAAGGTCGTCACCCCGAAGGTCGTGAGCATCAAGCTCGGCGCGAAGGACCTCAAGAAGCAGCAGGTCACCGCGCTCACCGTCGCCGACGTGCTGAAGTCGATGGGCTTCGAGGTCGACAGGCACGACAAGGTCAAGCCCTCGCTCGACACCGAGATCACCGACGGCGACAAGGTCGTCGTCAAGGACATCCGCCTGGCAACCAAGAAGGTCGCCCGCGAGGTCGTCGACGCGCCCGTCATCGAGCGCGAGGACGCGTCCATGTACGAGGGCGACGAGGAGGTCGTCCGCGAGGGCAAGGACGGCGTCCGCAAGGTCACCTACCGACTCCGCTTCGTCAACGGCAAGCTCGTCGCCCGTAAGGTCGTCACCGCCTCGCCGCTCGTGAAGGCCGTGCCGACGATCGTGAAGGTCGGCACCAAGGAGCAGCCGACCTCCAACTTCGCCGGCGGCAACACCGTCTGGGACGCCCTCGCGCAGTGCGAGTCCGGCGGCAACTGGGCCATCAACACCGGCAACGGCTACTACGGCGGCCTCCAGTTCAACCTCGGCACCTGGCGCGCCTACGGCGGCACCGGCCTGCCGAGCCAGGCCTCCCGCGAGACCCAGATCGCCATCGCCACCAAGCTCCGTGACGCCTCCGGCGGCTACGGCGCGTGGCCCGGCTGCGCCGCGAAGCTCGGCCTCCCCCGCTGACCCACTCAGGTGGTCGAGTAGCACGCGAGCGCAGCGAGCGGCGTATCGAGACCCACCACTAGGCTTGACCACCATGACCACGAACCCGGCCGGCCCGAGGCTCCTCGGGCCGGCCGAGGTGCGTCAGCTCGCCGCCGAGCTCGACCTGCGCCCGACCAAGCAGCGCGGCCAGAACTTCGTCATCGACGCCAACACCGTCCGGCGGATCGTGCGCGAGTCCGCCATCACGGCCGACGACGTGGTCGTCGAGGTCGGCCCGGGGCTCGGTTCCCTGACGCTGGCCCTGCTCGAGGTCGCGAAGCGGGTCATCGCCATCGAGGTCGACCCGCTCCTCGCCGAGCGGCTGCCGACCACCATCTCGTCGTACGCACCCGGGCAGGCCGATCGCTTCGAGGTCGTGCTCGCCGACGCCATGCGCGTCGAGGAGCTGCCCGGCCCGGCGCCGACCGCGCTGGTGGCCAACCTCCCCTACAACGTCTCGGTCCCCGTGCTGATCCACCTGCTGACCCTGCTGCCGTCGCTCGAGCGCGGGCTGGTGATGGTGCAGGCTGAGGTCGCCGACCGACTGGCCGCGGGTCCGGGGTCGAAGACCTACGGCGTGCCGAGCGTGAAGGCCGCCTGGTTCGCCGACGTACGACGTGCGGGGGCGATCGGGCGCAACGTCTTCTGGCCCGCCCCCAACGTCGACTCCGGCCTGGTCGCGTGGACCCGGCGCGAGCCGCCGCAGACCACTGCGACGCGCGAGCAGGTCTTCGCCGTCGTCGACGCAGCGTTCGCGCAGCGCCGCAAGCAGGTCCGCGCGGCCCTGCGCGGGCTGGCCGGCTCCGCCGACGTCGCGACCGCCGCGCTGGAGTCCGCCGGCGTCGACCCGACGGCCCGCGGCGAGGTGCTCACGGTCGAGGACTTCGCGCGCATCGCCGAGGGTCTCGCCGCGGCGGGAGCGGCATGACGATCACGGTCCGCGCGGCCGCGAAGATCAACCTGCACCTGGGTGTCGGCCGCGTGCGCGACGACGGCTTCCACCCGCTCGACACGGTCTACCAGGCGGTCTCGCTCTACGACGACGTCGCGGTCTCGGTGGCCGATGCCGACGTGCTGTCGGTGGAGGCGCCGCCCTACATCGACGTCGAGGGCGTGCCCGCCGACGGCACCAACATCGCGATGCGCGCGCTCGCCGAGGCGGCCTGCGGCGAGCGGCACCTCGTGCAGATCGGCAAGCAGATCCCGGTCGCCGGCGGCATGGCGGGCGGCTCGGCCGACGGCGCCGCCGCCCTCCTGGCGCACGACCGGCTGCACGACCTCCGCCAGCCCGACGACGCACTGCTGGCGCAGGCGGCGCGGCTCGGCAGCGACGTGCCCTTCTCCCTCGTCGGGGGTACGGCGCGCGGCCGGGGCCGTGGCGAGGTCGTCGAGCCGATCGAGGACCACGGGAGCTGGTGGTGGGTGGCCGTGCCGTCCGACGTCGGGCTCTCGACACCGGCGGTCTACCGCCACTTCGACGAGCTGTTCCCCGACGCGCCCGAGCAGCCAGCCGAGCCGCGCGAGCTGCTCGCCGCGCTGGCCAGCCGGGAGCCCGTACGCCTCGCCCGCGCGCTCCACAACGACCTGCAGGAGCCGGCGATCGACCTGCGCCCCGAGCTCGGCACGCTCATCGAGCGAGGCGAGTCCGAGGGCGCGCTGCGCGGCCTGGTCAGCGGCTCCGGCCCGACGTGCGTGTTCCTCTGCGACTCCCAGGAGGGCGCGATGGCCGTCGTCGCCGGCCTCTCGGAGTCGTACGACGTCGTGCTCCCCGCGGTCGGCCCGGTGGCTGGCGCGCACGTCCTGCCCTGACGGGACAGATGGGGCCAGGACCGGGTGGCATGAACTGACCCGGACGGGGAAGCATGCCGCTATGTTGTGCGCGGCAGTCACGCCGCGAGCGTGACTGAGCATGATCTGGGGGAGGCATCGTGACCGTGTTCTTGGTGGTGGGCGTCATCGGCGTCGCCCTGCTCCTGGTCGCGCTGGTCGTCGGCGACTTCCTCGACGGCGCCCTCGAGGGGCTCAGCGCCGGCTTCTTCTCGACCGAGGCGCTCGCCGGCTTCCTCGGCGCCCTCGGCTTCGGCGGCGCGATCGCGCTGTCGGCGACCGGCTCGACCTCGGTGGCCGTCGTCATCGGCCTCGTCCTCGGCGTGCTGCTCGGCTGGCTCGCCGCCAAGGCGTCGTCGTTCCTCCACGGCAGCGGCGAGACCGACACGGTCCGCACCTCCGACATGGTCGAGAAGATCGGCCGCGTCGTGAGCGACATCCCCGAGGGCGGCCTCGGCGTGGTGTCGATCAGCGTCGGCGGCCACCTCACCCGGCTCAACGCGCGCTCCAGCGTCGCCGTACCTGCTGGCACGCAGGTCAGCATCACGGAGGTCATCTCACCCACGGCCGTCCAGGTCGAACCGCTCTTCCTCACCTGATCCACGTCCCTCCACAAGGAGCTTCTCCATGTTCGAGCTGTCCCCGGTCGTCACGTCAGTGATCGGCCTCGTCGTCCTCCTCGTGCTGCTGGCGCTGCTGGTGACCACGCGCTACAAGGTGGCCGGGCCCAACGAGTCGTTCATCATCACCGGCCGCAAGGGCAAGGGGGAGGTACGCAACCCGGAGACCGGTGAGATCTCCACCGACCTGTCCGGCCAGAAGGTCGTCATGGGCGGCGGCGTCTTCGTCATCCCGTTCGTGCAGCGGCTCGCGACCCTCGACCTCTCCTCGCGCCGCATCTCGGTGCAGATCCGCGGTGCCGTGTCCGGCCAGGGCATCAAGCTCAACCTCGACGGCGTCGCACTCGTGAAGGTCGGCGGCAACGAGGACTCGATCCGCGCGGCCGGCCAGCGCTTCCTGAGCCAGCAGGCCGAGATCGAGACCTTCACCCAGGAGGTGCTCGCCGGTGCGCTCCGCTCCATCGTCGGCTCGATGTCGGTCGAGCAGATCATCCGCGACCGCGCCGCCTTCGCCCAGCGCGTCGCCGAGGAGTCGGAGTCGTCGCTGACCGGCCAGGGCCTCGTGCTCGACACCTTCCAGATCCAGGACATCACCGACGACGGCTCCTACCTCGCCGACCTCGGTCGTCCCGAGGCCGCCAAGCTCGGCCAGCTCGCGGCCATCGCCGAGGCCAACGCCCGCCAGGCCGCCGAGCAGGCGCGCATCGCCGCCGAGCAGGAGATCGCGGTCACCCAGCGCGCGCTCGCGCTGAAGAACGCCGAGATCAAGGCCGAGACCGACGCCGCCAACGCGCAGGCCGCCGCGGCCGGACCGCTGGCGCAGGCCGACCGCGACCAGGCGATCCTCACCGAGCAGGAGAAGGTCGCCGTGCGCCAGGCGGCGCTGAAGGAGCGCGAGCTCGACACCGAGGTCCGCAAGCCCGCCGACGCCGAGCGCTACCGCGTCGAGACCGAGGCCCAGGGTCGCCGCAACTCCCAGATCCTCGAGGCGGAGGCCCGCAAGGCCGCCTCGATCGCGGCCGCCGAGGCCGACGCGGAGAAGGCCCGCCTGACCGGTGAGGGTGAGAAGTCCCGCCGTTCCGCCCTCGCCGAGGCCGAGGCCATCGAGGGCGCCAAGCGCGGTGAGGCCGAGAAGGCGCGTCGTGTCGCCGAGGCCGACGCCGTACGCGCCGAGGGTGAGGCCCAGGCCTCCGCGATCCTCGCCGCCGGCCAGGCCGAGGCGGAGGCCATGGACAAGAAGGCCGAAGCCTTCGCCGGCTACAACGAGGCCGCCGTCCTCCAGATGCTCATCGAGGTCCTGCCCAAGGTCGCCGCCGAGCTCGCCCGCCCGATGGGCGGCATCGACAAGCTGACCGTCATCTCCACCGACGGTGCCGGCGAGCTGCCCAAGCAGGTCACCAACAACCTCGTCCAGACGATGGAGCTGCTGAAGTCCACCACCGGCCTCGACGTGGAGCAGCTGATCCAGAAGTACGCCGGCACCAACGGCTCCACCCCCGCCCTCCCGGAGCCCGCGGCTCCCGCTGCCTCCGGCGACGCCGACCCGGAGCCCCAGCCGACCGCCACCGCTTGAGCGGTGCGTGAGGGGGATTCCGCACGGCTGGAATCCTCCTCACGCACCGCCCCGGGCGCGCCGTCGTACGACATCCCGGTGGGCGGTGCGTGACGCGGATTCCGCGCGCCCGGAATCCTCCTCACTCACCGCCGACCGGCAGGACGTACGCCGATCCTGCCGGGCTGGGTCGCACCTGAGAGAATCGGCCGGTCATGGCGAACCTCATCAACCTCGAGCGGGTCTCGAAGTCCTACGGCGTCCGGCCGCTGCTCGACAACGTCTCCCTCGGCATCTCGGTCGGGGAGCGGGTCGGCGTCGTCGGGCGCAACGGCGACGGCAAGACCACGCTGCTCGAGGTGATGACCGGGATCGAGGAGCCCGACTCCGGTCGGGTGTCCCACACCCGCGGCGTCGAGATCGGCTACCTCCACCAGGGCGACGAGCTCGTCGACAGCCACTCGGTCCGTGAGGCGGTGCTCGGCGGCCGCCAGGACCACGAGTGGGCCGCCGACCCGACCACGCGCCAGGTCGTCGAGGAGCTGCTGGCCGGCGTCACCCTCGACCGGGCCGTCGTCGGCCTGTCCGGCGGCGAGCGCCGTCGCTGCGCGCTGGCCGCGCTGCTGCTCTCGCGCCACGACCTGATCGTGCTCGACGAGCCGACCAACCACCTCGACGTCGAGGCCGTCGCGTGGCTCGCCTCGCACCTGGTCGGCCTGCCCAGCGCACTGATCGTGGTGACCCACGACCGGTGGTTCCTCGACGCCGTCTGCCAGACGACGTGGGAGGTCCACGACGGCGCGGTCGACTCCTACGAAGGCGGCTACGCGGCCCACGTCCTGGCCAAGGCGGAGCGCCAGCGGCAAGCCGCGGCGACCGAGACCCGGCGACAGAACCTCGCCCGCAAGGAGCTCGCGTGGCTGCGGCGCGGCGCCCCGGCGCGTACGTCGAAGCCGAAGTTCCGCATCGACGCGGCCAACGCGCTGATCGACGACGTCCCCGACCCGCGCGACCGGCTCGAGCTCCAGAGGTTCGCCAGCCAGCGGCTCGGCAAGGACGTCGTCGACATCGAGGACGTCGACCTCTCGCGCGGCGAGCGCAAGCTGCTCGACCACGCGACGTGGCGGATCGGGCCGGGCGACCGGATCGGCATCGTCGGCGTCAACGGCGCGGGCAAGACCTCGCTGCTGTCGCTGATCTCCGGCGCGCTGCCGCCCGACGTGGGGCGCGTGAAGCACGGACGCACCGTCGAGATGCAGCACCTCACGCAGGCGCTCGACGAGATCGACCCCGAGGCGCGGGTGCTGCCGACCGTCGAGTCGATCCGCCGCGTGACCCGCACGCTCGACGGCCAGGAGATCTCGGCGACGTCGATGCTGGAGCGGTTCGGCTTCACCGGCGACCGGCTCACCGCACGGCTCGGCGACCTGTCGGGTGGCGAGCGGCGGCGCTTCCAGCTGCTCAAGCTGCTGCTGAGCGAGCCCAACGTGCTGCTGCTCGACGAGCCGACCAACGACCTCGACATCGACACCCTCAACGTCCTCGAGGACTTCCTCGACACCTGGCCGGGCACGCTCATCGTGGTCTCGCACGACCGCTACTTCCTCGAGCGGGTCACCGACTCGGTCTGGGCGCTCCTCGGCGACGGGCAGGTCTCCATGCTGCCCCGCGGGGTCGACGAGTACCTCGAGAGACGCTCCGACCTGCACGCCGCCGAGCAGGCCGCTGCCGCCGCTGCTGTTCCGTCATCCGCACCCGCCCCCACTGGGTCGGCTTCGTATGACGGACCGGCGACGCCGCAGACGCCCAAGGCGCGCCCCGGATCCGCCGAGGACCGCGCCGCCCGCAAGGTGCTGGCCCGGGTCGAGAAGCAGCTCGAGCGCATCGCCGTACGCGAGGCGGAGCTGCACGCCGAGATGGAGGCCAACCTCAGCGACTACGACCTGCTCGCGCGCGTCGGCGGTCAGCTCGGCGAGCTCGCGGCCGAGAAGGACGAGCTGGAGCTCGAGTGGCTCGAGGCGTCCGAAGTCGTCGAGTAACCGTCAGCTGAAGGGCGCGAGCAGCGAGCGCAGCAGGCCCGCGAGCTGGGTGCGCTGCTTGTCGGGGAGGTCGGCGAGCAGGTCGGCCTCGGCGGCGAGGAGGGCCTCGAAGGCGCCGTCGACGGCGGCCTTGCCCTCGGCGGTGAGCCGCACCAGCACCCCGCGTCGGTCGCGCGGGTCGGGCAGCCGCTCGACCAGGCCGCGGCTGGTGAGCCGGTCGACGCGGTTGGTCATGGTGCCGCTGGTCACGAGGGTCTCGCGCAGCAGGCGTCCGGGGGAGAGCTCGTACGGCGCACCCGCGCGGCGCAAGGCGGCGAGCACGTCGAACTCCCACGACTCGATGCCGTGCGCGGTGAAGGCGTCGCGGCGGGCGAGGTCGAGGTGGCGGGCCAGCCGGCTGATCCGCGAGAACACCTCGACGGGCGCGAGGTCCAGGTCGCCGCGTTCGCGGCCCCAGGCCTCGACCAGGTCGTCCACCTCGTCGCGCATGGCGACATCCTGCCAGATGACCCGATCGGTCGAGAATCTTGACATCGAGACACATCGGGGCGATGCTGCAAGTATCTCGACGTCAAGACACATGAGGGGTAGTCCAGTGAGAATTGGCGGTGATCGGGGCATTCGGACGACCGATGGCCACTGGACTACCCCACTGCCGAAGAGGAGGACGACCATGACGCACACCTGGGACCCCGACCGCTACCTGCAGTACGCCGATGAGCGGGGGCGGCCGTTCGTCGACCTCATCGGGCGGATCGACGCCGCAGCCCCCGCCACCGTGGTCGACCTGGGCTGCGGCCCCGGCAACCTGACGCGGCTGCTCAAGGAGCGGTGGCCCGACGCACGCGTCGCCGGCGTCGACAGCAGCCCGGAGATGATCGAGAAGGCGAGCGCGATCGACGGCATCGCGTGGGAGGTCGCCGACCTCCGCACCTGGGCGGCGCCCGACCCGGTCGCGCTGCGCGCGCCCATCGACGTACTGGTCTCCAACGCGACCCTCCAGTGGGTGCCCGAGCACCTCGACCTCCTGCCCGGGCTGCTCGACCGCGTCGCGCCGGGCGGCTGGTTCGCCTTCCAGGTGCCGGGCAACTTCGACGAGCCGAGCCACACGACCCGCACCGAGCTCGCCTCGCAGGAGCCCTACGCCGAGCACGTCCGCGACGCTCGCGTCCCGACCAGCCACGGCCCGGCCGACTACGCCCGCGTCCTGCTCGACCTCGGCTGCGAGGTCGACGCGTGGGAGACGACGTACCTCCACGTGCTCACCGGCGACGACCCGGTCTTCACCTGGGTCTCCGGCACGGGTGCGCGCCCGACGTTGCAGGCGCTGCCCGACGGCCTGCGGCCGCGCTTCGAGGAGGAGTTCAAGGCCCGGCTGCGCGAGGCCTACCCGGCCGACTCCGCGGGCCGAGTCATCCTGCCCTTCCGGCGGATCTTCGTCGTCGCTCGCAAGCCCGCGTGATGCGCCTCCACCACGTCCAGGTCGCCTGCCCGCCGGGAGGCGAGGACGCCGCCCGCCGCTTCTACGGCGACGGCCTCGGCATGACCGAGGTCGACAAGCCGGCCGACCTGGTGGCCCGCGGCGGCGCCTGGTTCTGCGCGTACGACGACCGCGGCGCCACGACGGCCGAGCTGCACGTCGGCGTCGAGGACCCGTTCGCACCAGCACGCAAGGCCCACCCGGCATTCGTCGTCGACGACCTCGACGAGGTCGCCGCCCGGCTGACCGACCTCGGCTTCGAGGTCGACGAGAGCCAGCGCGACTCGTTCCCCGGCCACGTCCGCCTGCACACGTACGACGGCCACGGCAACCGCGTCGAGGTGCTGGCCGACATCTGAGGACGCCATGAACGTCCGGGAGGTCCAATTCCGACCAGGACGTCCTCAGATATCGAGGTGCGGCCGGCGCGGGCCTTCGGGAAGGATCCCGGCATGCGCCTCCTGATCGTCCTCGGACCGCCCGCCGTCGGGAAGATGACCGTCGGTCGCGCGGTGGCGGAGCGGTCGTCGTACCGGCTGTTCCACAACCACCACACGATCGAGATGCTGCTCGACGTCTTCGACCACGGCACGCCGCCCTTCACCACGCTCAACAGCGAGTTCCGCCGCCGCGTGGTCGAGGAGGCGGCCGCGTCGGGCACCGACCTGCTCTTCACCTTCGTCATCGACATGGACGGAGAGTCAGAGGCGGCCTGGCTGCGCGACTTCGCGGCGCCGTACGGCGACAGGGTCGCGGTCGTCGAGCTGGTCGCCGACCTCGACACCCGCCTCGTGCGCAACCGCACCGAGCACCGGCTGGCGGAGAAGAGGTCCAAGCGCAACCTCGAGTGGTCGGACGCCAACGTGCGCGAGCTGGAGGCCGGTTACCGGATGACCTCCGAGCCCGGCCGGGACGCACCGGGTGAGCGGCTGCTCGCCCGCTGGCCGCACCTGGTGATCGACAACACCGACCTCTCGGCGGACGAGACGGCCGAGCGGATACTGGCGTGGCTGGTTACTGATCAGTAATATCGAGGCATGCCTGCCGTCCTCGACCTCTGGAAGAAGACCACCGCGCTGCCCCTGGGTGACCGGGTCTTCTCGTTCGCCTTCAGCCAGAAGGCGCCGTACTTCGCCTCCATCCGGCCGCGGTTCACCGTCATCGAGCCCAACCGGGCCGAGCTGGTGATCACCAAGCGGCGCGGGGTGCACAACCACATCAAGACGGTGCACGCGATCGCGCTGTGCAACGGCCTCGAGGCCGCCATGGGCGCGCTCGCCGAGTCGACCATCCCGCGCGACCGGCGCTGGATCCCCAAGGGCATGGAGGTCGCCTACACCGCCAAGGCCGACTCCGACATCACCTGCATCGCCGAGACCGACCCCGAGCAGTGGACCGCCGAGCTCGGTGAGGGGTACGACCTGCCGGTCCGCGTGCGCGGCGTCCGCACCGACGGCACGGTCGTCGTCGAGGGAGAGATCCGGCTCTGGATCTCCGCGAAGCGCTGATCAGGCGATCTGGCCCTGGTCGGCCTCGCCGACCATCGACACCTGCAGCATCTCCTTCTCGCCCACGAACCGCTTCTGGGCCCAGGTGGCGATCGCGGTGAGCAGGAGGTTGGTCAGCACGTAGAGCCCGGCGATCACCAGCGTCGTCGGCACGATGTTGTTGAAGCTCAACGGCAGCTGCTTGAGGATCTTCGTCAGTCCGATCGGGAACACGATCAGGATGAGGCTGGTGTCCTTCAGGGCCACCACCATCTGGCTGATGATCGCCGGGATCATGATCTTCACGGCCTGGGGGAGCAGGATCAGGTTGACCACCTGCGTCTTGCGGAGCCCGATGGCGTACGCCGCCTCGGCCTGGCCGCGGGGCAGCGCGTTGATGCCGGCCCGGAAGACCTCGGCGAGGACCGCACCGTTGTAGACGGTCAGCGACAGGACCACCGACCAGTAGGCGCCGCGCTCGATCGACATCGAGTTGAAGACGGCGTAGAAGGCGAAGGTCATCAGCATGATGACCGGCACCGCGCGGAAGAACTCCACGACGAGCCAGCTGGCCCAGCGGACCGGCTTGTGGTCGGACAGCTTGGCCACGCCGAAGACCACGCCGAACACGAGCGCGCCGAGGACTGCCAGCACGGCCATGGTGAGGGTGTCGAGCCAGGCCTCGCCGATCGCCTGCATGATGTTGGGCGTGACGAACGGCTCCCACAGGTCGTAGTCGAACTGACCTGCGTCGTTGAGCCGCTTGACTGCCCACGCCGCGAGCGCGAGGAGCACCAGGCTGGCCACGACGGTGTAGATCCGGTGCCGGGCGGCAGTCTTGGGGCCGGGGGCGTCGAACAGGACTCCGGAAGCCATCAGGCGATCCTCCATCGGCGCTCGAGGGTGCCGGCCGCGAGCGAGACGATCTCGACGAGGACGACGTAGCCGAGGGCGAAGGCGATGAAGATGCCCCAGCGCTCGTCGGCGTTGTTGTTGGTCATGATCTTCATCTGCGAGGCGGCCTCGATCACGCCGAAGACCGCGGCCACCGAGGTGTTCTTGAGCAGGGCGATGAGGGCGCTCGCGACGGGCGGGACCGCGGCGCGGAACGCCTGCGGGAGCACGACCTGGCTCATCACGCCGCCGAAGGGCAAGCCGATCGCGCGGGCGGCCTCGGCCTGGCCGAGCGGCACGGCGTTGACTCCGGAGCGGAGCGCCTCGCACACGAAGGTCGAGGTGTAGAGCGTCAGCGCCACGACCGCGGTCGAGAAGAAGGAGGTGAAGTCGAACGTGCCGATGTGGACGTCGACCCACTTGAAGTTGATGCCGATCCGGGGAGCGGCGAAGGAGAAGAAGAAGAACACCGCGAGCAGCGGGGTGTTGCGCACCAGGGTGACGTAGGTCGCGGCCGCCTTGCTGAGCACGCCGATCGGGCCTACACGCAGGGCGACGAGGACGGTGCCGCCGATGAGCGAGAACACCCCGGCCACCAGGAACAGCAGGACGGTGTAGCCGAAGGCCTTGAAGACGTCGGGCAGGCTCTCGAGGACGGCGTCCACGTCTCTCCTCTCGGTTCGGGTCGTTCGGGGGCGGTGCCCGGCCGGGCCCGCTGGAGGCGGGCCCGGCCGAGCAGCGTCGTCAGGTCAGGACTCGCAGGAGTCGAGCTCCGGGAAGTCGGGCGTCTCCACGCCCGACGCACCGAGGTTGGACTCGAACGCGTCGGCCCACGTGCCGTCCTCGTTGGCCTGCTCGAGCGTGTCGTTGATCCACTGGCACATCTCGGGGTGGTCCTTCGAGTAGCCGACGCCGATGCGCTCCTCGGAGAACGGGTCGCCGACGACCTTGAGCTGGCCCTCGTTCTGCGCGGCGTAGCCGGCGAGGATCGTGCCGTCCGTCGTCATCGCCTCGACGGTGCCGTCCAGCACCTTGTCGACGCATTGGCTGTAGGTGTCGAAGCCGACCGGCTTCATGCCCTGCGCCTTGGCGTTGTCGAGCGACGTCGAACCGGTCACGGAGCACACCTCCTTGCCCTGCAGGTCCTCCGGGCCGGCGGCGTCGGAGTCCTCGGGGACGAGGAGCTGCTGTCCGGTGATCATGTAGGGGCCGGTCTGGCCGACGACGGCACGCCGCTCGTCGGTGATGGAGTACGACGCCAGCACGATGTCGACCTTGCCCTCCTCGAGGAAGGGCTCACGGTTGTCCGAGATGGTCTCGACGTACTTCACCTTCGAGGTGTCGTCGGGGTCGATGCCCAGGCTGGCGACGAGGATCTTCGCGATGTCGACGTCGAAGCCGGTCGGCATGTCCGAGCCGGTCGCGTTGAAGCCGAGGCCCGGCTGGTCGAACTTCACGCCGACGTTGATGGTGCCCGCGTCGGCGATCTCCTTCATCCGCGTCCCGTCGTCGAAGTTCGACGCGGCGTTCTCGTCGGCCTTGACGTCGACGCTCTCCGAGTCCTCACCCGCGTTGCCGCAGGCGGCGAGTGACAGGGCCAGTCCCGCCGTGGCGATGACCGCCTTGGTCCTGATGAATCTCATCCTTGCTCTCCTTTGGTTGGCGGCCCGAGGCCGTCTGGGGTTTCTGGGGATGGAGTGGTGCTGCTCCCGAGATCGTGGGTCCTCAGTGCTTGAGGATCTTTCCGAGGAAGTCCTTGGCGCGGTCGGAGCGCGGGTGGGTGAAGAACTCCTCCGGGGAGTTCTCCTCGACGATGGCGCCGTCCGCCATGAACACGACGCGGTCGGCGGCGGTGCGGGCGAAGCCCATCTCGTGGGTGACCACGATCATCGTCATGCCCTGCTTCGCGAGGTCGACCATCACGTCGAGGACCTCCTTGATCATCTCCGGGTCGAGCGCGGAGGTGGGCTCGTCGAAGAGCATCACCTTCGGCTCCATGGCCAGGGCGCGGGCGATGGCCACGCGCTGCTGCTGGCCGCCGGAGAGCTGGGCGGGGTACTTCTCGGCCTGGTGCCCGACGCCGACCCGGTCGAGCAGCTCGCGCGCCTTCTTCTCCGCCTCGTCCTTCTTCATCCCGCGGACCTTGATCGGGCCGAGCGTGACGTTCTCCAGGATCGTCTTGTGGGCGAAGAGGTTGAAGCTCTGGAAGACCATGCCGACCTCGGCGCGGAGCGCGGCGAGCGCCTTGCCCTCCTGCGGGAGGTCCTTGCCGTCGAGGGTGATCGTGCCCTCGTCGATGGTCTCGAGCCGGTTGATCGTGCGGCACAGCGTGGACTTGCCGGAACCCGACGGCCCGATCACCACGACGACCTCGCCGCGCGCGACGGAGAGCTCGATGTCCTTGAGGGCGTGGAGCTGTCCGTAGTGCTTCTGGACGCCGTTCAACACGACGAGGGGCTTGCCCCGGCCGGCGCTGACAGGGCCCGATTCCTGCGCGGTCATAGGCGAAACCTATCTGCAGTGGTCCGTTCGGGCCATCGGGGCCGACCCGTTCGGACCATCACAAAGTGGTGACGGTTCCGGCGTCGGGGTCCCAGCGGCGCAGCGTGTCGAGCCGCAGGACGACGTCCGCGTGCCCGAGAGCCGCCAGCGCCTCGGGCACCGAGGCCCGCGGGACCCGTCGCCCCAGGGTGACGTGGGGGAGCCACCCGGGGTGCTGCGTGTCCTCCACCTCGCGGCGCAGGTCGAGCACCGCCCGCACCACCGCGTCGGGTACGTCGACGAGCCGGGCGACGGTGACCCGGGAGCCACCGAGCAGGGCGACGCCGGCGACACGCACCTCGATCGGGAGGAGCGGGCCGAGCAGGTCGACGGCCCGGGCGTCGTCGTCCGGTCCGAGCGCCGGAGCGGTGACCAGCGTCAGGTGCGGGCCGTTGGTGGTCCCGCGGTGCTCGAGCTGGGAGGGGAGCCCGGCGTCGTGCAGGGCCTGCCACTCGCGGCGTACCGCTTCCTGGCCTGCGGCGTCCGGCAGCAGCTCGAAGGCGTGCAGTCGGGGCATGCCGCGAGCCTAGGCCCGAGGAGCCGACCGGATCAGGCGGCCTTGCGGCCGCGGGTGACCCGGGCGGACTCGCGGGAGGTGGCGTCGAAGACCCGGACCCAGTCGACCTGCGCCTCGTCGCCGAGCTCATCAGCGGTGAGCTGGTTGAGCTCGTAGTCCGAGGTCAGGTTGGAGAGCACGAGGTACTGCATCGACTGCGAGACGGCCTTGGTCTCGCGGTAGTACTCGCGACCGTCGACGCGGAAGATGTACTCCGAGGGAGTCCACTCGACCGAGAACACGTGGAACTCGTCCCACCAGTTGCGGCGGCTGCTGGTCAGCGCGTTGCGGGTGGAGCGGAAGAAGTTGCCGTAGCTGACCTTCTGCCAGTTCGCCTCGTAGTAGTGGACGTGCGAGCCGATCGACTCGGTGCCGCGGCCGGTCTCGCCGAAGAACTCCATGACGTCGATCTCGGTGCCCATGGCCGGGACGCCGTCGGTGTACGTCGTGCCGCTGGGGAGCAGCCAGAAGCCGGAGTGCATGCCCTTGGCCTGCTGCGGCTTGATGCGGGCGGCGACGATGCCGTGCTGGAAGAAGCGGGTGTACTCCGTGGCGACCTGGCTGTTGAGGAGGTACGGGCTGGTGCCGGAGCTGCGGGTCGAGGTGAAGCCGCACGGCTGGCCGGCGAGGGCCGGGTCGAGGGCGACGCCGAGGTGGAGGACGCCCTCGCCGACGCGGCGGGCGGCGGGGTCGACCCGGGCGCAGGTGCGGGGGGCGTACACGCTCTCGTGCTCGCGCTTCTGGTCGTTCCAGACCGAGGTGTCGAGGGTGGTGCCGGAGAAGGTGTCCTCGAACTCGGGGGTCCACCGGGCGGTGGTGACGGAGCCGGAGGTCCAGGTGCGGCCGCCGGAGACGGAGGAGGCGCGGTAGGTGCCGGAGCCGGGCGTGAAGGCGGCGGAGCCCCAGGCGTCCTCGGTGGCGGTGGCGACGACCTTCCAGCCGCTCTTGACGCGCTTCTCGAGGGTGACCTTCTCGCCCGGGCTGGCCGGGGCGAAGGTGGCGACCAGGGTGCTGTCGTTGGACGGCGCGGCCGGCGAGGTGCCGGGCTGCACGATCGGGGGCAGCGAGGCGAGGGTGGCGGTGACCGAGGTGCCCTTGGCGCGCTTCTTGGCGTGCACCGAGCCGGCGGCGTGGGCGCCGGAGGGGAGCAGGGCGAGCAACAGCGCGGTGACAACGACCGCCAGGCTCGCCGCGCGAGCGCGTCGGACTACGTTGGATCGATCAAATGCACTCTTGGACAGCATCCGTGCTTCCCCCCACTGTGGAACGGTGACCCGGTGTTCGCCACATCCGTGTGGATTCCGTGTTACCGCTTTGTTGACCTGAGAAGGAGTTTGTGTCGAACTCGGATGGAAATGTGAGGATTCCGAGCAGTAATCCTCCAAACTGCCCACTGGTCTAGTCATTTCGGACTAGGCCGATCGGCGCCGAAGGGGTCCGAACCTCGTAGCGTGGCGCCTCGGAATCCGCGGCGCGGTGCGCGATTGCCGGGGCCTCCGGAGGCCGCCGTACCCTTGTTTCCGTCATGAGCGCACTCCCCGAAGCCCCCGCCCGCACCTACGAGGTCAAGACCCACGGGTGCCAGATGAACGTCCACGACTCCGAGCGGCTCAGCGGGCTGCTGGAGGACGCCGGCTACGTCCGCGCGGGCAGCGACGAGCAGGCCGACGTGGTCGTGTTCAACACCTGCGCGGTCCGGGAGAACGCCGACAACAAGCTCTACGGCAACCTCGGCCACCTCGCGCCGGTCAAGGCCGCGACGCCGGGCATGCAGATCGCCGTCGGCGGCTGCCTCGCGCAGAAGGACCGCGACACGATCACGAAGAAGGCGCCGTGGGTCGACGTCGTCTTCGGCACCCACAACATCGGCTCGCTGCCGGCGCTGCTCGAGCGGGCGCGCGTGCAGGAGGAGGCGCAGGTCGAGATCCTGGAGTCGCTCTCGGTCTTCCCGTCCACGCTGCCGACCAAGCGCGAGTCGGCGTACGCCGCCTGGGTGTCGATCTCGGTCGGGTGCAACAACACCTGCACGTTCTGCATCGTCCCGTCGCTGCGCGGCAAGGAGAAGGACCGCCGGCCGGGCGAGATCCTCGCCGAGATCGAGGCCCTGGTGGCCGAGGGCGTCACGGAGATCACCCTCCTCGGCCAGAACGTCAACGCGTACGGCGTCGAGTTCGGCGACCGGCAGGCGTTCTCCAAGCTGCTGCGCTCGTGCGGGTCAATCGAGGGGCTCGAGCGGGTGCGCTTCACCTCGCCGCACCCCGCCGAGTTCACCGACGACGTCATCGAGGCGATGGCCGCTACACCAAACGTCATGCCCTCGCTGCACATGCCGCTGCAGTCGGGGTCGGATGCGGTCCTCCGTGCGATGAAGCGCTCCTACCGGCAGTCGAAGTACCTCGGGATCATCGAGCGGGTGCGGGCGGCGATCCCTGACGCCGCGATCACGACCGACATCATCGTCGGCTTCCCCGGTGAGACCGAGGAGGACTTCCAGGCCACGCTCGACGTCGTACGCGCTGCGCGGTTCTCGGCGGCCTTCACCTTCCAGTACTCCAAGCGCCCCGGCACCCCCGCCGCCGTGCTCGACGACCAGATCTCGCCCGAGGTCGTGAAGGACCGCTACCAGCGGCTCGTCGCGGTCGTCGAGGAGATCTCCTGGGCCGAGAACAAGGCGCTGGTCGGGCGCACGGTCGAGCTGATGGTCGCCGAGGGCGAGGGTCGCAAGGATGCCGCGACTCACCGGCTCTCCGGCCGCGCGCCCGACAACCGGCTGGTGCACTTCTCGGCGGACTTCTCCGCGGTTCCTGACTCCAGCGTGCGCCCCGGCGACATGGTGACCGTCGAGATCACCTACGCCGCGCCCCACCACCTTGTCGCCGACGGCGCCATCCGGTCCGTACGCCGCACCCGCGCCGGCGACGCCTGGGAGCGGCGTACGTCCTCCCCGGCCGCCCCCGCCTCCGTCGGGCTCGGGATGCCGGCCGTCGGGGTCCCCGCACCCCTGCCCCCGGCTCCGGCCTGCGGCTGACCGCCTTCGTCGTTGGAATCCCCGGATATCCGGGGATTCTCCGCGGCGTGTGGTCGTGGTGACGTGACATCCACGTCACAGGCACCACGCTGAGGCTCAGACCGCCAGCGGTAGGCCCGACGGACAGTCGGGGCAGCGGGTGATCGCTCCCGTCCAGCCGCGTGCCTGGAGCAAGGCGGCGATCCTGGCTGCGGTCGCGCACGGCCTCTGGAACACCTGACCCCACCCGACCCGGACCGTGTTGAGCCGGTCGACGGCGGCGTCGAGGTCCCGATCCAGATCGGCGTCGCGGGTGGAGGCGTTGTCGTGCCAGAGACGGCCGTCGATCTCGACCAGCTGGTCGAAGTCGACGTAGGCGACGTCGCGATAGATGGGCCCGCCCGTTGCGGAGTCGCGCAGCTGACGGCGGGCGGTCGGGAGGCCGTGCGGCTGCTCGACCCTGGTGAGGTAGCCGTGCTCGAGCACCGAGCACGTGCCCAGGTGGAGGTCGGTCAGGACGCCGCGCAGGAAGTCGCGACGCGGTAGGCGAGGGCGGGCGTCGAGCCGGTCGCGGATGCGCTCGGGCGTTGTACGTCGTGCCTGGATGGCGTCCGCGAGCACCGAGATCGCCGCGAAGTCGTCGACCGCTCCCGATGCGACGTCGACCAGAGCCTCCTCGACCCGGACCCGAGGCGGACTCGTGTTCCAGCTGACCTTCGGGTGCAGGCGCGGCGTGCGGTGCAGGCGGTAGCCCGGCGGCAGCAGCACCTTGCGGTCACGGCTCACCGCTATGTGGACCAGCGCGTCGTCGCGTCCTGCCTTCCCCGGTCCGTCGGCCGCGCGCAGCGCGCTGTCCCCGGCCAAGGCAGCCGGCCAGGCGATCAGCACGCCAATCCACGCGCGCTGCAACCATGTCGGCGTACCGGTGTGGTTGATGAAGACGCCGTCGTGGACCCGCACGAGATCCCGCCGACGCAACAGGCGCTCCAGCTCGTGCGGCGGCACGCCCAGCGCGGTCAGCTGGCGCCTGGCGATCACGCCGGACTGGAGCGACAGCAGATCGTCGTACGACTTCCCGGGCATGCCGTCGATCGTGGCCTCCGCCGGTGGTCGATCACCACAGCCCAACGGGGATCTGTGGACAGAGACTGTGTGGTCGTGGTGACGTGGCCGGCACGTCGCCACGACCACACAGCTCCCAGAATCACCGGATATCCGGGGATTCCGGGCGCACGCAGGATCAGGCCGGAGGCTCGGGGGAGCCGTCCTCGGCCTGCTGGCCGGCGTCGGGACCGTCCGAGCCGTCGTCCGACGTCGCGGTGGTGGTGTCGGACTCCTCGTCCTCGGAGCCGTCGGGCTCCTGCTGCTTGTCGTCCGGCTCGGCGATCTCGTCGGGCAGTACGTCGTCCACAGCGGGGTTGTCGTCGGGGTCCAGGTCACGCCCCAGGCCACCGTCGGCAGGGTCGACGTGCAACGCGTCGGCACCTCCCGGGTTGAGCTCGGGCTCCTGCGTCGTCGGCTGCGGGATCGGGCCGAGATCTTCCTCGTTCATGGGCTACCTCCTGCCGTGATCGTGCCCAACGCCCCCATGCGTGGCTACCCCCGAGGGGAGGGCCACCCGAAGGTCAGGTAGCGCTCGCCGGAGAAGAGGTGGGCGAGCGCGTGCGCCTCGTGCGGGACCGTCGGCTCGGGCAGGTCGGTCAGCGGGAACCACCCCAGCGCCGTGGCCTTCCCGGTCTCCACGATCCGCGGCTCGCCACTCCACGACCGGGCGGTGAAGAAGAAGTCCGCGCGCTCCTCGATCGGCGGCCCGAACTGGGTGCGCTGCATCGTGAACGCGAACTCCAGCGACAGGTCGGCGATCGCGAGCTCCTCCAGCGCCTCGCGGTGCGCAGCGTCGTACGCCGTCTCGCCGGGCTCGACGTGCCCGGCGGCCGCGGCGGCCCAGAAGCCGGCCATGTAGGGGACGGCGCCCCGTTGCTGCAGCAGCACCTCGGTCCCCGTCCCGCCCTCCCGCAACAGGTAGACGTAGGAGGCCGGGACGAGGGCGAAGGCAGCGGCCGTCACGCCTGAGTGGCCGGCGGGATGTCGTCGTCCTTGCCGTCGAGCGAGTCGAGGGCGTCGCGGGCCTTGCCGGTCGCCTTGTCGATCTTGTCGGCGTGCTTGCCGCCGGTCTTCTCGTTGGCGAACGCGCCGGCCTTGTCGATGCCCTCGGCGATCTTGTCGCCGTGGTCGTCGACCGCCTTGCTGAGCTTCTCCTTGGCCTTGTCCAGGAACGACATGAGCTCCTCCTCCGAGGGAATCCGGCCCACCCCGCGGGTGGGGACTCCGGCACTCGAAAGCCTAGGGCCAGACTCCCAATCCGTCGCCTGCTGCGCGGTGCCAGGCACGCACGTTGGCGGCGTTGTCCTCAGTCGCCGTGACTCCGTCACGTCTCCCTCGTCCGCCTTGCCACCGCACGCGCCTGACGCCGCTCGCGACGGCGACGCATTGCTCGGCTGGCCCGGCCAGCCATGGAGAATGGCGACATGCCCCAGCCCATCGTCGCGCTCGTCGGCGCGACCGCATCGGGCAAGACCGGGCTCAGCCTCGACCTCGCGGAGCGGCTCGGGGGAGAGGTGGTCAACACCGACGCGATGCAGGTCTACCGCGGCATGGACATCGGCACGGCCAAGCTCCCCGGGCCCGAGCGTCGCGGCATCCCGCACCACCTCCTCGACCTGCTCGACGTCACCGAGCCCGCGACGGTCGCGCTCTTCCAGGGCTGGGCGCGCGAGGCGGTCGCCGACATCCGCGGCCGCGGCGCCACGCCCGTGCTCGTCGGCGGGTCCGCGCTCTACACCCGCGCGATCGTCGACCGCTTCGAGTTCCCCGGCACCGACGACTCATTGCGCCGCGAGCTCGAGGTCGAGCTCGAGCGGGTCGGCAGCGCCGCGCTCCACGCACGCCTGGCGGGCGTCGACCCCGAGGCGGCCGCGCAGATCCTGCCCGACAACGGGCGCCGCGTCGTACGCGCGCTCGAGGTCATCGCGCTCACCGGCCGGCCGTTCAGCGCCAGCCTCCCCCGCCTGGAGTACGACGACCCGCTGACGGTCCAGATCGGCGTCGACATCGACCGGCCGACGCTCGACGAGCGGATCGCCCGGCGGGTGGACGAGATGTTCGAGGCGGGGTTCGTCGACGAGGTCGAGGCCCTGCTCGGGCACGGGCTCGCTGAGGGCCGCACCGCCAACCGGGCCATCGGCTACCGCGAGGTGATGGGCTTCCTCGCCGGCGACCGCTCGCTCGAGGAGGCCGTCGAGCAGACCAAGGTCGCGACCCGTCGCTTCGCGCGCCGGCAGGACTCGTGGTTCCGCAAGGACCCGCGGATCGTGTGGGTCGCCCACGACGACCCCGACCGCGTCGAGAAGGCCGTCGCGGCAGTGGGAGGGATCGATCAAGCGGACTGTCGGTGAACGGTGCGATGGTGGCTCGATGGCGACGATCTACTACACCGGCTGCTCGCTCGATGGCTTCATCGCGACGCCCGAGCACTCCCTCGACTGGCTGACCTCGCGCGACATCGACAACGACGGGCCGATGGCCTACCCCGCCTTCCGCGAGCGCCTCGGCGCGTGCGTCATGGGCGCCACCACGTGGCAGTGGATCCTCGACCACGACGACGACCCGTGGGGGCCGCTGCCGACGTGGGTGCTCACCCACCGCACCTTCCCCGATGCGCCCGACTCGGTCCGCTTCGACCGCGACGACATCCCGCGCATCCACGCCGAGATGACCGAGGCGGCTGACGGCAAGGACCTCTGGGTCGTCGGCGGCGGCGAGCTGGTCGGGCAGTTCCACGACGCCGGGCTGCTCGACGAGGTGTGGATCCAGTACGCGCCCTGCACGCTCGGCGGCGGCGCCCCCGTCCTGCCGCGACAGGTGGAGCTGCGGCTGGAGGAGGTGGCGCGCAACCGCGACTTCGCGTGCCTGCGCCACAGCGTCGTACGCAGCTGAGGGCGACACGCCCCCACCTGCGGGCGTGGACAGCGCCGGGCGAGGACGGCAGGGTGGAGGGACGTCTCTCGGGAGGTAACCCCCATGCACCTGCTCGCCCGCCCCGCCCTCGCCACCCTCGCCACGGCCAGCCTCGTGGCCGCGCCTCTGGTCGCAGGAGCCGCCCAGGCCCGCCCCGGCACCGCCGACAAGCCGTCGGCCAGCGCGCCCGACCTCAGGCCCACCGCCAAGGACCCCACCGCGATCGGCAAGGGCGGTGCCATCACCACCGTCGACCCGGAGGCGAGCGCCGCCGGCCTCAAGGTCCTCAAGGCGGGCGGCAACGCCGTCGACGCCGCCGTGGCGGCCGCCGCGACCCTCGGCGTGACCGAGCCCTACAGCGCGGGCATCGGCGGCGGTGGCTACTTCGTCTACTACGACGCCAAGTCCGGCAAGGTCCGCACGCTCGACGGCCGCGAGACCGCGCCGCGCAAGATGCCGCAGGACGCCTTCATCGACCCGGCCACCGGCAAGGCGTACAACTTCACCCCCGAGCTCGTCACCAGCGGCGTCAGCGTCGGCACGCCCGGCACCCTCGCCACCTGGGACAAGGCGCTCGCCAACTGGGGCACGTTGTCGCTCGCCGACGCGCTGGCCCCGGCGACCAAGGTGGCGACCCGCGGCTTCAAGGTCGACGAGACCTTCCGCCAGCAGACCCTCGACAACGAGGAGCGCTTCCGGGCCTTCAAGGACACCAAGAAGCTGTTCCTGCCCAAGGGCGACGCCCCCAAGGTCGGCTCGATCTTCCGCAACCCCGAGCTCGCCGCGACCTATGACCTGATCGCGGCCAGGGGCACGTCCGCGTTCTACCGCGGCCCGCTCGCGCGCCTGATGTCCGACGCGGTGCGCAAGCCGCGCACGACCAAGAACACCAAGCTCCCGACGCCCAAGGGCTACCTCACGCCGCGCGACCTGCGCGACTACAAGGTCCGCTCGCAGCGCGCCACCCGCACGACCTACCGCGGCCACGACGTCTACGGCATGGCGCCGTCGTCGTCCGGCGGCACCACGGTCGGCGAGGCGCTCAACATCCTCGAGCGCTACGACCTCTCGGCGATGACGACCGAGCAGGCGCTCCACCACTACCTCGAGGCCAGCGCGCTCGCCTTCGCCGACCGCGGCAAGTACGTCGGCGACCCGGCCTACGTCGACGTCCCGGTCAAGCGGCTCCTCGACGACACGTACGCCGCCGAGCGCGCCTGCTCGCTCAACCCCGCCAAGGCCGCCACCAAGCCCGTCGCCGCCGGCACCCCGACGTCGTACGACGGCGTGTGCTCGCCGACGACCGCCAAGGGCCAGACCGACACCGACACCGAGAACATCTCCACCACCAACCTCACCGTCGCCGACAAGTGGGGCAACGTCGTGGAGTACACCCTCACCATCGAGCAGACCGGCGGCTCCGGCATCACCGTGCCCGGCCACGGCTTCCTGCTCAACAACGAGCTGACCGACTTCTCGACCGTGTACGACGCCGCCGACCCGAACCGGATCCAGCCGGGCAAGCGGCCGCGGAGCTCCATGTCGCCGACGATCGTGCTCAAGGACGGCAAGCCGTTCCTGGCGCTGGGCTCGCCCGGTGGCTCGACGATCATCACCACGGTCCTCCAGATGCTGGTCAACCGGATCGACCTCGGCATGACGATCGAGGAGGCGATCGCGGCACCGCGCGCCAGCCAGCGCAACACCGCGAGCGTGACCGCCGAGCCGGCGTTCATCGCCGCCTACGGTCCGGCGCTGACCGCCCTCGGCCACACCCTCGCGCCCGCGGGCGACGCCTTCACCAGCGCCTCCGAGATCGGGGCCGCCACGGCGATCGAGTTCGGGGCCAAGTCCCGCCTGACCGCGGTCGCCGAGCCGAGCCGCCGCGGCAAGGGCTCGGCCCGCGTGGTGGATCCGCGCTGACCAACCTCGCTGGTTGAGGTGCGAGGGCGCCTCGCTGCGCTCGCACCTCAACCAGCAATGGGTTGCTGTCACACTGGAGGGGTGAGCTACCCCTTCCTCAAGGGCCACGGCACCGAGAACGACTTCGTGGTCCTGCCCGACCGCGACGGGTCGGTCCACGGTGACCTGAGCCCGGAGCGGGTGCGCGCGCTGTGCGACCGCCGCGCGGGCATCGGCGGGGACGGCGTGCTGCGCGCAGTCCGGCGCGAGGACGGCTGGTTCATGGACTACCGCAACGCCGACGGCTCGGTGAGCGAGATGTGCGGCAACGGGGTCCGGGTCTTCGCCCGCTACCTCCACGAGCGCGAGGGCGAGCCCTTCCCGATGGACATCGCCACCCGCGCCGGGGTCAAGCGCCTCGAGCGGACGGGCGACGAGTACACCGCCGACATGGGAGCCCCCGAGGTCCTCGGCGAGACCAAGGTCGCCGTCGGCGACCGCACCTGGGCGGCCGTCCACGTCTCGATGGGCAATCCGCACGCGGTCGCGTTCGTCGACGACCTCGCCGACGCGGGCCACCTCTACGACCCGCCCGAGCACGACCCGGCGGTCTACCCCGACGGCGTCAACGTGGAGTTCGTCGTCCGCCGCGGCGAGCACCACGTCGCGATGCGCGTCCACGAGCGCGGCTCGGGGGAGACCCGCTCGTGCGGCACCGGCGCCTGCGCCGTCGCAGTGGCGGCCACCCTCGCCGACGACGCACCCCGCGGTACGACGTACCGCGTCGACGTCCCCGGCGGCACCCTCCACGTGGTGTGGACCCCCGACGACCGGGTGCTGATGACCGGCCCCGCCGTGCTCGTCGCCGAGGGCGAGACCGACCTCTGAGACGGGCAGCCACGACCTCGTTCCTCGGTCGTCGCTGCCCGTCTCATACCATCCGGCCATGGACATCTCTGGTTCGTCTGCCATCGTCACCGGCGGCGCGAGCGGCATCGGTGCCGCCGTCGCCCGAGCCCTCGCCGCGAAGGGCGCCGTGGTCGTCGTCGCCGACCTGAACGCCGAGAAGGGTGAGGCGCTGGCCGCGGAGATCGGCGGCGTCTTCGCCTCCGTCGACGTCACGAAGACCGACCAGGTCGCCGCCGCGGTCGAGCACGCCGCCGAGATCGCGCCGCTGCGCGCCTGCGTGAACTCCGCCGGCATCGGCTGGGCGCAGCGCACCATCGGCCGCGACGGGCTGCTCGAGCAGGCCCACGACCTCGACGCGTTCCGCAAGGTCGTCGAGATCAACCTCATCGGCACCTTCGACATGACCCGCCAGGCCGCCACGGTGATGAGCCGCAACGAGCCCGACGCCGACGGCCAGCGCGGCGCGATCGTCAACCTCGCCTCGGTCGCGGCCTTCGACGGCCAGATCGGCCAGGCGTCGTACTCCGCATCGAAGGGCGGCGTCGTGGGCATGACCCTCCCGGTCGCGCGCGACCTGTCGGCGGCCGGCATCCGGCTCAACACCGTCGCGCCCGGCCTGATCGACACCCCGATCTACGACGCGTTCCCCAACCCCGACGAGTTCAAGGCCAACCTCGGCCAGAACGTGCTCTTCCCCAAGCGCCTCGGCCACGCCGAGGAGCTGGCCAGCATGGTCGTCGAGTGCCTCACGAACTCCTACATGAACGGGGAGACGATCCGCGTCGACGGCGGAATCCGCATGCCACCCAAGTGAGGAACCACTGATTCCACTGGTCTAGTTGTCCAGACCGAACGTCCTCATTTCGTACAAAAGGCGGACGGGGCGCGAGGCGCGGGGCGAAGGTCGAAGCCTTGGGGTACCGATCACTTCATCGCAGTCCGTGGGGGGCACGAGATGACCAACCTGGTGGAGCCGCGACGCGCGGCAGACGTGGAGAACGACGCTGACATCGGCTCGTTCGGCGACGGCGAGCTGGCCACGCTCGTCCGGCGCTGGATGGCCGCCGGCACGAAGGTGCAGGAGCGCGTACGCCGTGAGAGCGTGCTGCGCGGCGCACCCGACGACGACGCCGTGGGCCCGGTCGACGAGGCGGCCGACGAGCCGGCCGAGGAGGCCGCCGTCGAGGTGGAGGCGTCCGACGCAGACGTGGACGTGGCGACCGACGAGGACGTGGTCCTCGCAGACGCTGAGCAGGTCGACGAGGTTGTCGAGTCCGACGAGCTCGAGGCCGAGGTCGAGGTCGACGCCGAGGTCGCCGAGGTCGAGGCCGTCGAGCCCGAGGCCGCCGACCTGGTGAGCGCGGAGCCCGAGCTGCACGCCGTACCGCGGCTGCCGCACCGGCCGACGGCGACCGAGGTGGAACAGGCCACGCGGGTGGCGGTGCTGATCGACGCCCGCCGGGTGCCGGAGGACGTGGCGACCGCGCTGCTGGCCAAGCTGCACGAGCGTGGCGCCGTGAACGTGTGCCGGGCCTACGCCGACTGGAGCCGAGCCGACCTCGGCGACTGGGTGGCCCGCCTGCGGCTCCAGGGCCTGCACTCCTTCCACCAGTTCTCCGACGACGACGACGACCAGGCCCTCGTGGCGCTGGCCATCGACGCGGTCGACATCGCGCGCGACGCGGCGGTCGACGAGGTCGTGATCGCCGGCGACATGACCTCCCTGCTGCCGCTGGTCCACCGGCTGCACGCCGCCGGGGTGCGGGTGGTCGTCGTGGGTCCCGCGCACACGCCCCACGACGTACGGGCTGCGTGTGACGAGTTCATCGACGCCGGCACGATCGAGGCCGACGACGTCGCGCCCGCCGGGCGGCACCGCGCCTGAGCTTTACCGAGCGCCAGGTTTGGGCGCGCGGAGCGGGGGAACAGCCTCGCCATGGGCGAGCGTTTCGGGAGCCGGATCTTCGTAGGTGTGGTGCTGGTCGTGGTGGCCGCGCTGGGCATGACCCAGCCGGGCGCCTCGGCCGAGACGGACGCCGGCGCGTCCCCACAGATGCTGCCGACTGCGTGTCCCGCGCCGCAGGTCGGTGCCGGTGTGGACTGCGAGCCGCCCGACCCGTGCGACCGCGACACCGACAACGACGGTGTCCCGAACTGCGTCGACAACTGTCGTACGACGGCGAACCCGGGGCAGGAGGACTCGGACGGTGACGGCGAGGGCGACGTCTGCGACCCGACGCCGTACCCGACCCAGCCGCCCACGACCACGCCTCCGACCACGCCTCCGACCACGCCGCCGACGACTCCTCCGACCACGGCACCCAGCCCGACGCCGACCGCGACCGCGACGCCCACCAGCGCCCCGTCGCCGACGCCGACCTCGCTGCCCGGCTGCCAGACCGGCTGCGCCTACCCGCGTGAGATCGCCCTCCGGGTCGCCGGCGCCAAGCTGCGGGGCACCGTCACCTCGATCGCGGTGGGCTGCCAGGCCCGGGCCACGCCACCTTGTGGCGCAAGGCCAAGGGTGCCGACCGGCGGCTCGTCGTGCTCTCGAGCCGCTCCTCGGGCAAGTTCAAGACCAGCCGCCCGACCCGGCCGGGCCGCTACTACGTCACCGTGGCGTCCCCGGAGCAGCCGCTCTGCGGGTCGGCGACCTCGCCGACCGTGAAGGTGACCCGGTCCTGAGCGGGCGACCGCTCCCCAAAGTCGTTCGCGCAGGTCAGGCAGGTCGACCTACCCTTGTCGGCATATGACGAACGCACCTGACCTGCCCCAGCACGACTTCACGCTCCGCGACGCGCTCGACGCGACCCGCGGATGGGACGACGAGACGATCCAGCTCGACGACGAGCTGCTCGAGGACGACCGCTTCGATGAGTTCGGCGAGGCCGACGACTTCGAGAGCGGCTACGACGACGCCGACCCCGAGGAGCTCACGGTCGGCGCGCAGGAGCTCGCCGAGCGCCACGCCCTGCGCCGCGTCGCTGCCCTGCGCACCGAGCTCGAGGACATCACCGAGGTCGAGTACCGCCAGCTCCGCCTGGAGAAGGTCGTGCTCGTCGGCGTGTGGACCGGCGGCACCGTCACCGACGCCGAGAACTCGATGGCCGAGCTCGCCGCGCTCGCCGAGACCGCCGGCTCCGAGGTGCTCGAGGCCGTCTTCCAGCGCCGCCAGTCGCCCGACCCGGCGACCTTCATCGGTCGCGGCAAGGTCGAGGCGATCCGCGAGATCGTGCAGGCCACCGGGGCCGACACCGTCATCTGCGACGGCGAGCTCGCGCCGAGCCAGCTGCGCAACCTCGAGGACAAGATCAAGGTCAAGGTCGTCGACCGCACCGCGCTGATCCTCGACATCTTCGCCCAGCACGCGAAGAGCAAGGAGGGCCAGGCGCAGGTCGAGCTCGCGCAGCTGCAGTACATGAAGCAGCGCCTCCGCGGCTGGGGTGGCAACCTCTCCCGCCAGGCCGGTGGCCGCGCCGCCGGCGGTGACGGCATCGGTGGCCGTGGCCCCGGTGAGACCAAGATCGAGACCGACCGCCGCCGGATCAACACCAAGATCGCCAAGCTCCGTCGCGAGCTCAAGGAGATGCGCGGCACCCGCGACGTCAAGCGCCAGTCGCGCCGCCGCAACCACATCCCCAGCGTCGCGATCGCGGGCTACACCAACGCCGGCAAGTCCTCGCTGCTCAACCGGCTGACCGACGCCGGCGTGCTGGTGGAGGACGCGCTGTTCGCGACCCTCGACCCCACCACACGTCGTACGACCACCGCCGACGGCCGCGTCTACACCATGTCCGACACGGTCGGCTTCGTCCGCCACCTGCCGCACGACCTCGTCGAGGCGTTCCGCTCGACGCTGGAGGAGGTCGCCGACTCCGACCTGCTGCTCCACGTCGTCGACGGCTCGCACCCCGACCCCGAGGGGCAGATCGCCGCGGTGCGCCAGGTGCTCGCGGAGATCGAGGCGACCAAGGTCCCCGAGATCATCGTGATCAACAAGGCCGACGCCGCCGACCCGCTGGTGATCAGCCGGCTGCTCGCCCGCGAGCCGCACAGCGTGGTGGTCAGCGCGAAGACCGGCGAGGGCATCGACGACGCGCTGCGGATGATCGAGTCCGAGCTGCCGCGGCCGCAGGTCGAGTTCGACGTGCTGCTGCCCTACGAGCGCGGTGACCTGGTCAACCGGATCCACCAGGAGGCCGAGATCGGCTCGCTCGAGCACACCGGCGACGGCACGCTCGTCGTCGGCCGCGCCAACGCCGACCTCGCCGGCGAGCTGGCGGCGTACGCCCGCTGAGCCCGCCGTTCAGCGATCCCCGGCTGACCGGGGATCGCTGAAGTTGCGGCAACCGGGTCAGCGCTTGAGGGCGCCCCGCCGGCAGACGTCACCGACGCCGGCGACCTGGCCACGGTCCACGACCACCTCACGGGTGCCGAGGACGTTGCCGCGACGGTCGGTGCAGGAGACGAGCCACGACTCCTTGATGCCGGTGTCGATCGGCGGGTCGGGGCTCTCGAACGTCACGGAACCCGACCAGTCGTGCGCCGAGTCGCCGCCGGCGTAGTTGTCGGCGACGATCGTGTACGTCCCCGGCTGCGGGTCGGGGATCCGGATCACCTCCGGGTTGGCGAGCGTCGCGCCCGACCCGACCGGGGTGCCGTCCGGCCCGAGGACCGTGAAGTCCCAGTCGTAGGCCTGCGGGTTGTCCGAGGGCCAGCCGATGGAGACGACGGCGTAGCCGTTGTCGGCCTCCGGCAGTCCTTGCACCTCGAACGTCGTCGACTCGTTGCTGCCGACCGCGGGCACACCGGGCGGGTTGACCAGCGTGATCGTGTCCTGCGGGGGCGCCTCCGGGTAGCGGCCGTAGCGGCCCGCCACGAGCGGACGGGTGGACGGGTTCACGTCGATCGTGAAGCGCCCGCCGCGGTCGGTGGCGTACGTGGTGACGAGCGTGTCCTCGTAGAGGATCGGGTCACCGGTGCTGCCGTCCGGCTGGATCACCGGTGAGGTCGGCGACACCGTGTGCTTGGAGACGGTGATCGTCCGGCCGGCCGGGGCCGTGCCGCGGATGCGGGAGTGCTGCGAGTCGTCGGCAGCCGCCTCGGCCGCGAGCCAGTAGGCCTCCTGGTTGCCGCCGAGCCCGGCGCTGTTGGCCGGCGCCTCGCCGAGGTACTCCCCGACGACGGCCTCCTCGTAGGCCGGGTGGAAGCCCTCGTCGCCGATCTCGATCGTGTAGCCGTAGCCGCCGGTGATCCAGTAGCTCCAGTCCTCGGTCGAGCCCGAGGTGTCGTAGAGCTGGTACGACGCCTGGCTGGTGTACGCGTTCTGCGCCGCCATCGCGTCACCGAGCGACTTCAGCGCCGGCTCGTCGGGCGCCTTGCCCGTGGCCGCGATGGCCGGCGGTCGCAGCACGAGGTTGCTGTAGGTGTGGTTGGAGATCATCACCGTGACCGCGCGCTCCGAGATGAGCTGGCGGACGGCGTCGGACTCGGGCTCGCTGCCCGGGCCGTCGCCGCGGTAGGTGTCGCTGGACCACGTCGGGCTGGCGCCGCCGCCACCCCAGAAGCCGGGGTAGTTGCGGTTGAGGTCGGTGCCGCGCAGGCGGCCGGCCGGGTTGTCGGCGCAGGTGCCGCCGAGGTACTGCGCGGGCGTGTTCGCCGAGATCGAGCAGTTCTTGCGCTTCATCTCGTAGTCGAAGGTGCTGAAGTCGCCGATTGGTGCGGCGCTGCGCGAGATCTTGAAGCCGTCGACGTTGACCACCGGGATCACGATGACGCGGGAGTCCTGCAGCACCCGGCGAGCACGGTTGCGGACGTCCTTGTCGCGGTCGTAGTAGGACTGCAGCAGGTCGAAGGCGAACTCCATCGTGTGCTCGGCGCTCGGCCACTCGCGGGCGTGGTGGGCGCCCATCAGCAGGAAGACCGGCTTGCCGTCGCGCACGTCGGGGGCGTCGACGCTGATCTCGAGGCCGCGGATCCGCTCGCCGAGGACGGTCGGGTTCGCCAGCGTGAGCGGCTTGGTGAGCGTGGGGTAGAGCCGCGCGAGCCGGTTCATGTCGCGGAGGTAGTCGTCATACGTCCGGTACGACGTCCGCCCGCTGGGCAGCGCGGACTCCTCCACGCGGGCGGCGTACGCCTCGTCGGCCTTGCGGTTCTTCGCGGCCAGCGCCTCGAGGTCGTCGACGGTGACCCGCCAGGTGAAGCCGGCGTCCTTCAGCGTCTGGGCGTCCTGGGCGTCGTGGATCACCACCTCGATGCCGCGGCTGGTGGCGTGCTCGGTGACGTCGAGCCCGAGCGCGATGACCTCGTTGCGGTCGGCGACCTCCGGCGCGCGGACCATGACCACCTGGGTCGTGTCGTCGGACGCCGCGCGGGCGATCTCACGCCGCCCGTCGTCCGGTCCGGTGCTGCCGGCTGCCACTCCGGCGCCGGCGGCCAGGGCGGCGGCCACCAGGCCGCCCACCGCCACCAGCCTCGTACTGTGGAACTGTCTCGTGCGTGTCGACATGAGCCCTCCCGAGAGCGCGACCGCGGATCGGCCGCAGTCCGTCCACACAACACCCGTCTCCGACGGCTGTCGAGGGGACCGGAACCTTCGGTGGGGGTCGCGCGTTGACGAACCCGGGCCCGGATTCGGGCGAAATAAGTCTCGTAGTAGAGGATGTCGCGCATGTCACGTGGTGTCTGGATCCGCTTCATCCTCGTGCTCGGCCTGCTGGCCGGGTGCGCGGCGCTCGCCGTCAACGTCAAGCCGAACCTCGGCCTCGACCTCAAGGGTGGCGCGCAGTTCGTCTTCCAGGCGGAGGGCACCGAGGAGACCCCGGCGACCGCGGAGAACGTCGACAAGACGCTCAGCGTGCTCAACCAGCGCGTCAACGCGCTCGGTGTCGCGGAGTCCAACGTGATCCGCCAGGGCGAGGACCGCATCCTCGTCGAGCTGCCCGGCGTGACCTCCGACGAGGAGGCGCAGAACGCCGAGGAGCAGATCGGCCAGACCGCGAAGCTGACCATCCACGAGGTGCTCGCGACGGCACAGCCGGACGCCAAGCCCAGCAAGAAGGGCAACGAGGTGCTGCCGTCCGACCAGGGCGACACGCTCGAGGTCGGCCCGACGGTCATCCAGGGCGACGAGATCACCGGCGCGAGCTCGGTCCAGCGCCAGAACAGCGTCGACTGGGTCGTCGCCATCGACTTCAACGGCAAGGGTGGCGACACCTGGGCCGACATCACCGGCAAGGCCGCCTGCAACCCCTCCGGCGACCCCAAGCGTCGCATCGCGATCGTGCTCGACGGCGAGGTCATCTCCTCGCCCGAGGTCAACACCGGTGTCGGCTGCGACGTCGGCATCCGCGGCGGCTCGACCGACATCACCGGCAGCTTCACCGCGACGGAGTCCAAGGACCTCGCCGCGCTGATCGAGGGCGGCTCGCTGCCGCTCGAGCTGAAGGCGATCTCCGACCGCCTCGTCGGCCCCTCGCTGGGTGCCGCGGCGATCGACGCCTCGATCGAGGCCGGCATCATCGGCATCATCCTGACCGGCCTGTTCATCATCCTCGTCTACCGCCTGGTGGGCTTCGCCGCGACGATCGCGCTGTCGTCGTACGCCCTGCTGGCCTACGCCATGCTCGTCGGGCTCGGCTCGACGCTGACCCTGCCCGGCCTCGCCGGATTCGTGCTCGCGATCGGCATGGCGATCGACGCCAACGTCCTCGTCTTCGAGAGAGCGAGGGAGGAGTACGTCGCCTACCCCTCCGCGGGGCTCAGGCGGGCGCTCGCGGTCGGCTTCAACAAGGCGTGGAGCGCGATCATCGACTCCAACGTCACCACGCTGCTCGCGGCCGGCCTGCTGTTCTTCCTCGGCTCCGGCCCGATCAAGGGCTTCGGTGTCACCCTGACCATCGGTGTCGTGGCCTCGATGATCTCCGCGCTGATCATCGCCCGCGTGCTGTGCGACCTGGCGGTCGCCAACAAGCCGGTGGCCGAGCACCCCGCGATCAGCGGCCTGAGCCACCTCGGCAAGGTCCGCACCTGGCTCGACCGCAAGAACCCGCAGATCGTCCAGAAGCGCAACGTCTGGCTCAGCATCTCGGCGGCCGCTCTCGTGCTCGCCGTCACCGGCATCGTGACCCAGGGTCTCCAGCTCGGCGTCGAGTTCACCGGTGGTCGCCAGCTCGACTACTCGGTGAGCAAGGACATCTCCGTCGACCAGGCGCGAGAGGCCGTCGCGGCCGCGGGCTTCCCCGAGGCCGTCGTGCAGACCGCCGACACCGGCGACACCGCGTTCACCGTCCGGGTCCCGACGATCTCCAACGACGAGGAGCAGAAGATCGAGGACGAGCTCGGCAAGATCGGTGGCACCGTCGACAAGGTCGACGACCAGACCATCGGCGCCTCGCTCGGCAAGGAGCTGCGCAACAACGCGCTCATCGCCTTCGGCGTGGCCTTCCTGGCCCAGCTGCTCTACCTCGCCGTCCGGTTCAAGTGGACCTTCGGCGTCTCGGCCGTCATCGCGATGGCCCACGACGTGATCCTGGTGACCGGTCTCTTCGCGTGGCTCCAGAAGCCGATCGACGGCATCTTCCTGGCCGCGGCGATGACCATCGTCGGTCTGTCGGTCAACGACACCGTCGTCGTCTTCGACCGCATCCGTGAGCGCTGGTGGGCCTCCAAGCCCGACGAGGACTTCATGGACGTCGCCAACAAGGCCAACGTCGAGACCATCCCCCGCACGGTCAACACCGGTCTCGGTGCGATGTTCATCCTGGCCGCGCTCGCCATCCTCGGCGGCGACTCGCTCCAGGACTTCGCCATCGCGCTGCTCGTCGGCCTGGTCGTCGGAACCTTCTCGTCGGTCTTCGTCGCCACCCCGCTGCTGACCTACATGCAGCCGCGGTTCCCGATGAGCCGGGTCAAGAGGGAGAAGGTCGTCCGCGCGCCCGAGGACTCCGGCGCGGTCGTCTGACCTCTGGACTCTCTTTTGCGGGAGATTCCCCGGATATCCGGGGAACCTCCCGCTCTGCACCCGGAGCAACGGCTACAAAGCGGGAGACTCGGGTACGAACCCCGCGCCGGAGGACCTCCGCGAGACGCTCAGCCTTGGCGCCGCGGCGTAGGCTCAGCCCATGTTGTGGTTCCTGCTCATCGTCGTCCTGGGCGTCGTGGCCTACCGCTACCGGGTGAAGCTCCTGGCTCGGATCCTCGGCCAGCCCGAGCGCCGCATCGAGCGCCAGATCGGCCGCAAGAAGAACTACTGAGTCCTGTTGTGGATGGCGTACGACGAGGTGTCGGCGCCGACCCGTAGGGTTCTCTGGTGCCCGAGACCACCGCCACCACCACGCCTGTCGCGCAGGTGCTGGCCCAGGCGGTCTCCGGCCTCGGCGGGCAGCAGCGCGACGGCCAGGTCCAGATGGCCACCGAGGTCGCCGAGGCCATGGAGGAGGGCCGCCACCTCCTCGTCCAGGCCGGCACCGGCACCGGCAAGTCGCTGGGCTACCTCGTGCCTGCGATGCTCCACGACAAGCGCGTCGTGGTCGCCACCGCGACCCTCGCCCTCCAGCACCAGCTCGTCGAGCGCGACCTGCCGCGGCTGGTCGAGGCGGTCAAGGACGTCCCCGGCATCGACACGTCCTACGCCGTGCTCAAGGGCCGCTCCAACTACGCCTGCCTGCACCGCATCCGGGCCGGCGTGCCCGACGACCAGGGCATGCTCGTCGACGTCCCGATGGGCTCGATGGCCGAGAAGGTCCTCGAGCTGCGGGCATGGGCCGAGGAGGAGACCGAGCAGGGCGGCAGCGGCGAGCGCGACAACGCCCCGCGCCACACCGACCGCGAGTGGCGCCAGGTCTCGGTCAACCACCGCGAGTGCCTCGGCGGCACCAAGTGCCCCTTCGGCGCCGAGTGCTTCGCCGAGCTGGCGCGCGAGAAGGCCCACCGCAGCCACCTGATCGTCACCAACCACTCCCTCCTCGCGATCGACGCGATCGAGGACGTGCCGATGATCCCTGACTACGACACGGTCGTGATCGACGAGGCCCACGAGCTCACCGCCCGGGTCACCCAGGCGGCCACCGACGAGCTCGGCGCCAACGACGTCGAGCGGGCCGCGCGGCGCTCGATGCGCTGGACCGCCGACGCCGAGAGCGACCCCGCGGGCGACCTCGAGGACGCCGCCGGCCAGCTGGCCGAGGCCTTCGAGGCGACCGGCCCCGGCCGGATCGACCAGGTCTCCCAGCAGCTCTCCGACGCGCTCGTCGTCGTACGCGACTCGGCGCGCGCGGTGCTCTCGGCCTATCCCCGGGAGTCGCCCGGCGAGGGCGAGGCCGACGCCGGCCGCACCCAGGCCAAGGGCATGGTCCAGGAGGTCTTCGTCAACGCCGAGCGGATGGCGGCCGACTCGGACCGCGACGTGCTGTGGCTGGGCGAGGCGCGCGACCGGTTCCCGGCCCGCCTCCACGTGGCGCCGCTCCAGGTCTGGGGCCCGATGCGCGACAAGCTGCTCACCGACAAGACGGTGATCTTCACCAGCGCCACCCTCATGCTCGGCGGCGACTTCGGCACGGTGGCGACCACGCTCGGCCTCAAGCCCACCGAGCGGATCGGCCACGAGATCGCCACCACCGACGCCGAGGACGCGCTGCCCTGGAAGGGCATCGACGTCGGGTCGCCCTTCGACTACGGCCAGCAGTCGATCCTCTACGTCGCCCGCCACCTCCCGCAGCCCGGCCGCGACGGGCTCGGCCAGGCGCAGCTCGACGAGATCTGCGACCTCGTCGACTCGCTCGACGGCCGCACCCTCGGCCTGTTCTCGAGCCGCCGCGCGGCCGAGACCGCCGCCGAGGCCGTGCGCGCGAAGCTGCCCCACCTGACCACGCTCGCGCAGGGCGACGCCCAGCTGCCCGAGCTGGCCAAGCAGTTCGTCGAGGACCCCCACACCTGCCTGTTCGGCACGCTCTCGCTGTGGCAGGGCCTCGACGTCCCGGGCGACACCTGCCAGCTGGTGATCATCGACCGGATCCCGTTCCCGCGGCCCGACGACCCGCTCATGTCCGCGCGCGCCAAGGCCGCCGACGCTGAGGGCCGCAACGGCTTCATGGAGGTCTCCGCGACCCACGCCGCGTTGCTGCTCGCACAGGGGGCCGGACGCCTGATCCGCACCACCACCGACCGCGGCATCGTCGCGGTGCTCGACCCGCGCCTGGAGACCGCTCGCTACGGCCGCTTCCTCAAGGCGTCGCTGCCGCCGATGTGGTCCACGACCGACCCGGCGCTGGTGCGCCAGGCGTTGGCGAGGCTCGGTCAGGCGAGGAGCACGTAGGCCAGGACGCCGATCACGGCCACGATCGCCAGCACGAGCACGTAGAGCCCGGCACCACCGGACTTCACCTCGGTGATCGCCGTCGAGCTCGTGGGTGCGTACGACGTCGGGGCGGGCGCGGGTGCCTCCGCCTGTGTGGGCACGGGCGCCGGCTCGGGCTCGGGCTGGACCTCGCCCGAGGTGCGGCGCCCGGTCTCCTCGGCGGCCTCGTCGAGCCAGCTGTCGACCTCGCGGATGTCGTACCCCTGGCGCACCCGCACCGGCGTGAAGCGCAGGCTCGTGATCTGCTCGACGCCGAAGCGTAGCTCGGGGAGTGCGAGGTTGCGCAGGATCAGGTCGACGGCCTCGTCGACCTCGGCCATGTCGTAGCCCTCGCGGAGCGAGGTGGTGCTGAAGCTGGGGCGCTCGAGCGTCATCAGATGGGCTCCTGGTAGCCGAAGACCTGGTAGTCGCGGCGGTACATCTGCGCGACGAGGCTGCGCAGCTCGTCGGAGACCTGCCGGTCGCGACCACCGGGCGCGGTCTGGTTCTTCGGGGCGGTCGGGACGGCGGGTGCGCCGATCCGTTGGCAGACCTCGGCGAAGTCCGCATCGAAGTGCTCCAGGCGGCCGACGAAGTCGACGCGGTTGAGGTCGATCATCCGGCTCTGGAGGGTCAGGTGCTGGTCGGTGCCGGGCACCGCCGACAGGTCCTGCGCCGCGGTCCAGCGCGCGAACTCCTCGACGTGCTGCATCCGCTCGTGGGTGGTCGGGTCGAAGTCGTAGTAGTTGTTGTCGACGACCTTGTCGTGCCACGCCGAGACGAAGCGGTCGAGCGGGTCGCGCACGAAGGCGAAGGTGAAGTAGTCGGCGAACGTCGCCAGCGGGTAGCGGATCCGCATCGCGTGGTCGACGTCCAGGCTCACGCCGTGGGTCTCGCAGTGATGGCGGATCGTCCGCGTCGCGACCTTGGCCACCCGGAACCACACGAAGCGGTGGCTGTGGCTGATCGAGAGGTTGTACGCCAGCGGGCTGAGCCAGCCGGCCGCCTCGCCGGCGAGCGCCAGCCGCTCGACCTCGGCCTCGGCCGCCTGGGTCAGCCGGCGCCGGTTGCCCGGACGGGTGCGGAACACCTCCGGTGGCGGGACTGCGTCGGCGTGCTCGGGCATCGTCGCGAGGCTACCGCGTGTTCAGCCGCGGGATGAGCAGGGCGCCCAGCGCCCGTGTCGAAACCCACCGCTGGTTGAGCAGGGCGCGCAGCGCCCGTGTCGAAACCCCCCGCTGGTTGAGCAGGGCGCGCAGCGCCCGTGTCGAAACCAAGGTGCTCGGGAGGGTCCCTTGGTTTCGACACGCTCGTGCCTCGCTGCTCAACCAGCGGGCGCGGGTCAGCCGAAGGGGATCCGTCCCCGCAGCGAGTCGAGGTCCTCGACCGGCTTGTCGGCGGTCTCCTTGATCAGCTCGCGGGCCTTGTCGACGCTGTCCCAGACGTTCCAGAGCAGCACGCCGCGGACCTGGCCCGCCTTGAGGTAGTAGACGACGCCGGTGCCGAGCTCGCCGTCCTTCCAGTACTCGACCATGTCGTTGCGGCTGGTCACCTCGCCGACGGCCTCGTAGCCGTAGTCGAGGATGTCGGACCAGAAGAACGGCGTGTAGTCGTAGGCCTCGTCGGCGCCGGCCATCGCCTTGCCGGCGGCCTCGCCGGACTTCTCGGCGTGGTCCACGTGCTCGACGCGGCGGCGCCCGAGGAGCGCGTCGGGGTACGACACCACGTCGCCCGCGGCGTACACATCGGTCGCGCTGGTGCGGAGGTGGTCGTCGACGACGATGCCGTGGTGGACCTCGATGCCGGCGGCCTCGGCCAGGCCGGTGCGGGGGATGACGCCGACGCCGATGACGGCCGCATCAGCGGTGATCTCAGTGCCGTCGTCGAGGATCACCTGGACGCCACTGCCGGTCTCCCCGCCGCCGGCGACGGTCCCGTGGACGACCGTGACGCCGCGGTCGGTGAAGGCCTTGGTCAGGCTGGCCGCGAGCGCGCGCGGGAACATCTGCTCCTGCACGTCCTCCAGGTCGAGCACGAGCGTGACCTGTACGTCGTTCTGCACGAGCGCGGAGGCGATCTCGGAGCCGATGTAGCCGCCGCCCACGATCACGACGTGGCTGCCGGCGTCGATGGCCGCGCGCAGCCGCTGGTAGTCGGCCGCGGTGCGGTAGTAGATGATCTTCGGGCCGGCCGGGACGTCCAGGACGCGCGGCTCGGCCCCGACGGCGAGCAGCAGCTTGCCGTAGCCGACGCTGCTACCGTCCGCGAGGCGTACGACGTGGCCGTCGGGGTCGATCTCGGTGACGGTCGTGTCGAGCACGAGGTCGACGTGGTCGTCGGACTCGAGGTCGCCGGCGAGCGAGGAGTCCTCGAGCGCCTTGTCGTCCTTGAGCCAGAGGTCCTTGGAGAGGTCGGGCCGGTAGACCGGCGGGTCGGGCTCGGAGCCCAGCACGGCGATCGTTCCGGATCCGTCGGAGGAGCGGATGCCCTTCACGGCGCTGGCCGCCGCGACACCCCCTCCGACGATGACGTAGTCGTAGGACTCGGCGACGTTGCTCATGCAGCCATCGTGTCCCTCGGTGGTGGACCTTTCAACGGCCCACCACCCCTATCGGTGGTCGGGGTGCTCAGAGACTGCGGAGCACCGCCGTCACGACGCCGAGGATCGTGGCGTTGTCGCCGGGGATCGGGTCGTAGGCCGCGTTGTGCGGCAGCAGCCAGACGTGGCCGTCCTTGCGCTGGAAGGTCTTCACGGTGGCCTCACCGTCGATCATCGCGGCAACGATCTGGCCGTTCTCGGCCGTCTGCTCCTGGCGGATCACGACGTAGTCGCCGTTGCAGATGGCCGCGTCGACCATCGAGTCACCGGAGACCTCGAGCAAGAAGAGCGTGCCGTCGCCGACGAGCTGCTTGGGCAGCGGGAAGACGTCGGTGACGTCCTGCTCGGCGAGGATGGGGCCACCGGCGGCGATGCGGCCGACGACCGGGATGTTGATCGCGGTGGGGGCGACGTCGCCGATGCCGGTCTCGTCGACGCTGGACTCCTCGCCGTGCGAGATCGAGCGGCGGGCGGCCATCACCTCGGGCAGGAACACCTCGAGGGCGCGCGGGCGGTTGGGGTCGCGCTTGAGGAAGCCCTTGCTCTCGAGCACGCGGAGCTGGTGGGCGACGCTCGAGGACGACGTCAGGCCGACGGCCTGGCCGATCTCGCGCATCGACGGCGGGTAGCCCTTGGACTCGATCGAGTCCTTGATCGTGGCGAGCACGCGCTGCTGGCGCGGGGTCAGGCCGGTCGCGTCCGGGGGGCCGTCGGGCATCTCGATGACGTTCTTGTCGTCCTGCTTGGCCATCGTGCGGACTCCTCCTGCTGCGTTGGTCCTGCGTCTGATTCTGCGTACGCGCCTGGTGAGGGCGGTGCCGCCACCGTAGACCGCACCGGGCCTCCGGATCAAACACCTGTTCGAACCCGCGTGTCGCTAGCCTCCGCTTCCATGACGACAGCCGGAGTGACCTCGTGCGTGGTGACAGGTGGGGCTCGTGGGATCGGTCGCGGCATCGCGGAGCTGATGGTCGCGCGCGGCCACCGGGTCGTGGTGAGCGACATCGACGGAGCCGCGGCGATCGAGACCGCGGACCTCATCGGCGCCGCTGCGGGGGTGCTGCACGACGTACGGGATCCCGAGGGGCACCACGCGGTCGCCGCCCTCGCAGGGGAGCACGGGGTGCTGACGGCATGGTTCAACAATGCCGGCGTCGGCGACGACGGCACCCTCGCGTCGTTGACGGACGACCAGGTACGACGCCTGGTGGAGGTCAACCTGCTCGGCACGATGTGGGGGACGCGCGCCGCCCTCGACGCCTTCGGGCCGCGCGGGGGAGACGTCGTCAACATCGCCTCGCTCGCCGGACTCGGGCCGGTGCCGGGCTACAGCGTGTACGCCGCCACCAAGGCCGGCGTCGTCTCCCTCTCGGCCTCGGTCAACGCCGAGGCGCCGCGCGGGGTGCGGGTGCACGCGCTCTGTCCCGACGGCGCCGACACCGAGATGCTGGCCGCACAGGACCCCACCGGGATCGGCTCCCAGCTGGTGTACTCCGGCGGGCCGATCCTGTCGGTCTCCGAGGTCGCCTCCGCCGCCGTGTCGTTGGTGGGTTCACGGCGCGTGGTGCGGGCCGTGCCGACCTGGCGCGGGGGAGTCGTCCGTGGCTCGGCCCTCGCGCCCGGCGTCATGCAGCACGCCGCCGGCCTCTTCGCCGCCCAGGGTCGCCGGGCGATGAAGAGGCGCTGAGCCGCGCCCGGGATCCGAGGTCAGGGCAGTCGCACCTGGCCGTGCTTCATCTTCCAGAGGAAGTACTTCTCGAAGCCGAGCTTCATCGCGTGCGCCTGCGGACCCGGGATGAGCACGCCGTGCTTGCGCGGCGGCAGCATCTTGTCGGCGAGGATGATCACGCCGTTGTTGCCCGCGTCCATCACGCACACCGCGGGGATGTCGCCGAACTCCTTGTGCTCGCCCGGCGCCTCGCCGCGGATCTGGGCGGCGATGTTGTCGGCCGCGACGTGGGCCTGCTGCTCGGTGGGGAAGCCCGTCTTGGGGATGCCGACCGGCGTCGGCGTCTGCCACGGGACCTCGACCGCGGCGGCCACCCCGACGGCGTACACGTCGTCGAACTTCTCGCTCTGGTAGGTGTCGCGCACCTTCACGAAGCCGTTCGCGTCGGCGAGCTCGGGCGTCCTCGCGATGACCTCCTGGCCGGAGAACGGCGGGATGATCATGGCGTAGCCGAAGTCGAGGGTGCGTCCGTCGGCGAGCACGAGACGGCCGTCGTCGACGTGGTCCATCGCAGTGTCGAGGACGGCGTCGATGCCCTCCTTCTTGAGGAACATCCCGAGCAACGTCTCGCCGTGGGGGAGCCCGCCGATGCCGAAGTGGCCGAGGAACGGCTCGGCGCTGACGTAGGACAGCTTCACGCGGTCCTTCAGGCCGGCCTTCTTGAGCTGGTGGCTGGTGTTGAAGAGGAACTCGTACGCCGCGCCGAAGCACCCGGCGCCCTGGGTCGCGCCGATGACGATGTCGCCGGGCTTCTCGCGGAAGCGGCGCCAGCCCTCGCCGGCGTGGATGGCGTCGTCCATCGTGGTGATGGTGAACGCGTTGCCGTCGGGGCCGAGGCCGGGGATGACGTCGAAGCGGTTGCGGTAGCCGGTGGCGATGACGAGGTAGTCGTACTCCTGCGCGCCGGCTGTGGTCTCGACGCGACGCACCACCGGGTCGATCCGGGTCGCCTCGGCGTGCACGAACTCGACGTCGTGGTGCTCGAAGGTCGGTCCGACCTTGAAGGTGATGTCCTCGCGCACCCGTTTGCCGAAGGGCACCCAGATGAGCGACGGGGTGAAGAGGAACTCGTCGGAGGACGACACGACGGTGACGTCGACGTCGCCGTGCAGTGCGTGCTTGACCGAGATGGCGGCGGTGAGCCCGCCGAAGTTGCCCCCGAGGACCAGGACCTTCTTGCGCGACATGGCTGTCTCCTTCTCTCGCTGGCTCCAGCCTTCTCCGCGTACGCCGACCGCTGTAGGGCCGCTGGTCCCGTCCTGGGGGGACCTGCGACACGCCTCGAACATTTGTTCGCCTCAGTGCTTGCATCGTTCGAACACGTGCTCTAACGTCGTACACATGTTCGATCGAACGTCTGATCGACACCGACCCACTGTCGGTGGCCTCGCATAGACATTCGCTCGACAGAACCGACCGGCTGATCTTCCCCAGGAGGCCACGATGAGCACCCTCAGCCTTGCACCCGCTTTCGCCCCCGCTCCCGCCCGCGTGCGTTCCACCATGCGGCTGACGCGACGCGGCCGGCTCGTGGTCTTCCTGACCTCGCTGTTCCTGGTCTTGACCGTCGCGTTCATGCTCGCCGGCGGCGCCGTCGGCACCGACCAGCCCGGCGAGCAGATCCCGACCGAGATCGTCCAGGTCGCCCCCGGCGACACCCTGTGGGGGATCGCCAGCGACATCGCGACCGACGGCGACGTCCGGTCGATGATGCAGCAGATCGAGCGCCTCAACGCGCTCGAGTCCGCCGGACTCCAGTCCGGCCAGAAGCTCCGCGTCCCGGTCATCACCGAGTAAGACGCAGAGGCCTCCATCAGTCGCTTCGACCCCGGCTGATGGACCAAGGGGAAGGCGAGGGGCGGGCCCGGGCGGGCCCGCCCCTCGGCGCGTCTCCGGTGGTTGAGGCGCGAGCGCAGCGAGCCTCGAAACCCCACTCATAGGTGGTCGAGTAGCCCGCTCACGTCGGTGGTCGAGTAGCCCGCGAGGAACGAGCGGGCGTATCGAGACCCGTTCAGGTGGCGGCACATTGCCTGGGGCAGCCGAAGGTGGCGGCACACGACATCCCGAGCCGGCGTTTCGATGTCGTCCGCCGCCACCCCCCGCGATCGTTGTCCACAGGCTTTGCCTTCGGGGTGGTTGCACGCCTGTCCGAATGGGTAGTTTCACCGTGCTGACGTTGTTCTCGGGAAGGCACCTCATGCACGTACGCCGCGCACTCGCGCTCGCTGTCGCTGTACCCCTCCTCCTGGCGGGGTGCACCGACGAAGCTGAGCCAACGCCGAAGATGCCCGACCCGACGAGCTCGTCGTCCTCGCCTTCGCCCTCGGAGCTGGAGACGCCGGAGGCGGAGAGCGCGGAGGACTTTGTTCGCCGCTGGGTCGATGTCGACCGGGACATGCAGAACTCGGGAGATGTCGGCGCATACACCTCGATCTCCTCGAAGTGCAGGACGTGCATGTCGGTGGCGGAACGCGTTGAGGGCATATTCGGAGCTGGCGGGTTCGTGAAGACGAATGGGCTGACGATCCTTCGGATCGTTGATCAGTCCGGCGCTGAGGGGCGCAAAGTCTTCGACGTTCGAGTGCGATCCTCGCCCACCGTCTTCAAGGAGTCTGCGAATGCAAAGGAGCAGCGCCTTCCGGGCGGCACGGTCACCTATCGGATGCGCTTGACGTCGCGCGCCCCGTGGCAACTGGTTCAACTGACGCAGCTGGCGTCATGAACCGTTCCCTTCTCGCGGCGCTATTGACCGCATGGCTCGTCTTGACTGCGTGGGGCGCGTCTGGAGCTGCGGCCGGATCGGGCGAGGAAGACGGTCAAGAGTGCTACGAGGTCGTCAATTTCTACAGCGTCAAGATCCGGTGTGAGTACACCGGCTCCACCATCCAGGCCGCGCAGCAAGCGACACCGCATTCAAAGTGGGTGATCTATCAACTGTGCAAGGACGGCACATCTGGAGAGCCGGAGGCTTGTGCCAACCCACGAGTCTGCACGTCTGCAGGAGTTCCGGGAACGCTGTACGCGGTATTCCAAGATGGCCAGAGGTTGGGGCTGGCATGTCTTACTGCCGGCGAAGCCAGCGCAGTTGAGAACCCTCCAATACGGACGCTTGTCATCCAGGCATTCGAGGAACTGGATTGGCCAGCCTCGACGCTCGTGGTTCAACCGCCCAACGGACAGACGCTGGTCAACCTGGAGACGAACTTCTACACGAAGAACACCGCCGTTGCGGCTATCCCCGTTCAGCTGCTCGGTCGCAACGTGGTCGTCAGTGCGCGCCCGATCGCGTACCGCTGGAACTACGGCGACGGCACGTCGGAGACGACGACCAGTCCCGGAGCGCCGTACCCGGATCTCGACGTCGCCCATGTCTACGAGCAGACCGAGAAGGTCGCGGTCAGCGTCGACACGCAGTACGGAGCTGCCAGCTTCACGGTGGACGGCGGACCACCCGAGCAGATCCCGTCGACCATCTGGGTGGCCGGCGCCGAGAGCGACCTCGAGATCCTCGAGGCGCTCCCGCAGCTCGTCCTGGAGTAGTGCGGTCGTGGTGACGTGGATGTCACGTCACGAGAACCGCACTAACGAGCCGCGCGCTTGCCGCCGACCGGGCGGGGAGGCGCGTCGGCCGCCGGCGGCTCGGTGGTGATCCCGAGGACCCGCATCATCCGGGCGACCAGCAGCAGCCCGACGAAGAGGCAGGCGATGGCGCCGAGGCAGGCCAGGCCCATGAAGAGCCAGGCCGAGCTGCCGGAGCCCCCGCGGGCCGCCGTACCGAAGTCGATGGCGGCGTAGACGAGGTAGCCCCAGGCGACGATGCACACCGTGATCGCGGCGCCGATCAGCAGCGCCGCCTTGTTCACCTTCCGGGGCGCGGGAGCCGCCCGACGCGAGCCTGCTCTCTTCCCCGTGGACACGAACATCATTGTGGCCGATGTGGCCTGAGTGGGGGAGACGAACCGGCCAACAGAGACCCGCGACACGCCGCCCCGGAAGCCCGCGCAGCGCACTGACCTGCGGTTTTGGTGCGACACGAAAATTGACCCGGCGAACTCCCGCGTTCTCTTGCCAAGTCTTGTGGTCGGGACGTACGGTTACCACTACATCTAGTACTTACACGGATGTAGTTATCCCCAGCTAGTTCACATCGGATCGGGCTTCGCCCACACCTCTGAGCTAGTTATCCACAGGAACATCCCCGGCCGCCGCCCTGTTGAGAAGGGTGTACGAAGCGCGCCCTGAGCACGGCGAGAGGAGGACCAGCATGCACTGTCCCTACTGCAAGAACGAGGACACCAAGGTCCTCGACTCCCGCGTCGCCGACGACGGCGGTTCGATCCGCCGCCGTCGCACCTGCAGCGAGTGCGACCGCCGCTTCACCACGGTCGAGAAGATGCAGCTCACGGTGCTCAAGCGCTCCGGTGCGACCGAGCCGTTCAACCGCGACAAGGCGATCGCCGGCGTCCGCAAGGCCTGCAAGGGCCGCCCGGTCACCGACGCCCAGCTCGCCTGCCTCGGCCAGGAGGTCGAGGACGCCCTGCGCCTGAGCGGCCAGGCCGAGTTCGACGCCAACGACGTCGGTCTCGCCATCCTGGCGCCGCTGCGGGCCCTCGACGAGGTGGCGTACCTCCGCTTCGCGAGCGTCTATCGCGCCTTCGAGAGCGCGGACGACTTCGACGCCGAGATCAAGATGCTGCGGCTCGAGCGAGCCGCCGACGATCAGCCCGTCGCGTCGGGCTGACCCACATTCGGCCCGGCAGGTAGTGGGGAAGCTGCCTGCCGGGCTCACCAACGCTGCGGACTCGGTCCGCACAAGCAAGGCACCAGCAAGACCTGCCAGTCAGCGCAACCACCACCACACCAGTGATCCAAGAGGGGACACCATGACCGAGACGGCGAGCACGCGAGCCAAGGCCCAGCGCAAGGGCAAGGGCCTGACGCTGGAGCGCGTCTTCAGCACCGCGGGCACCCACCCCTACGACGCGATCACCTGGGAGCGTCGTGACGTCGTCCAGCAGAACTGGAAGACCGGCGAGACCGTCTTCGAGCAGCGCGGTGTGGAGTTCCCCGACTTCTGGAGCGTCAACGCCTCCACCATCGTCACCACCAAGTACTTCCGCGGCGCCGTCGGCACCGACGCCCGCGAGCGGAGCCTCAAGCAGCTCATCGACCGGGTCGTGAAGACGTACACCCAGGCCGGCATCGACCACGGCTACTTCGCCACCGACGCCGACGCCGAGACGTTCGAGCACGAGCTCACCTGGCTCCTGGTCAACCAGTACTTCTCGTTCAACAGCCCCGTGTGGTTCAACGTCGGCACCGCCTCGCCGCAGCAGGTCTCGGCCTGCTTCATCCTGAGCGTCGACGACTCGATGGACTCGATCCTCAACTGGTACAAGGAGGAGGGCTTCATCTTCAAGGGCGGCTCCGGTGCCGGCCTGAACCTCTCCCGCATCCGCTCGTCCAAGGAGCTCCTCAGCTCCGGTGGTACGGCATCGGGCCCCGTCTCCTTCATGCGCGGCGCCGACGCGTCCGCGGGCACCATCAAGTCGGGCGGCGCGACGCGTCGTGCGGCCAAGATGGTCGTCCTCGACGTCGACCACCCGGACATCGAGGAGTTCGTGATGACGAAGGCGAAGGAGGAGGACAAGATCCGCGCCCTCCGCGACGCCGGGTTCGACATGGACCTCGGTGGCGCCGACATCACCTCGGTCCAGTACCAGAACGCCAACAACTCCGTCCGCGTCAGCGACGAGTTCATGCGTGCGGTCGAGGACGGCACCGAGTTCGGCCTCCGCTCGCGCGGCACCGGCGAGGTCATCGAGACCGTCGACGCCCGCGACCTGTTCCGCAAGATCAGCGAAGCCGCCTGGGCCTGCGCCGACCCCGGCCTGCAGTACGACGACACGATCAACGACTGGCACACCAACCCCGAGACCGGCCGCATCACCGCGTCCAACCCGTGCTCGGAGTACATGTCGCTCGACAACTCGTCGTGCAACCTGGCGTCGCTCAACCTCCTGAAGTTCCTCAAGGAGGACGACACCTTCGACGCCGCCCTGTTCGCCAAGGCCGTCGAGTTCATCATCACCGCGATGGACATCTCGATCTGCTTCGCCGACTTCCCGACCGAGCCGATCGGCAAGACCACCGTCGACTACCGCCAGCTCGGCATCGGCTACGCCAACCTCGGCGCGCTGCTGATGGCGATGGGCCTCGGGTACGACTCGGAGGGTGGCCGCTCGATGGCTGCCGCGATCACCAGCCTCATGACCGGTACGTCGTACAAGCGCAGCGCCGAGCTCGCCGGCATTGTCGGCCCCTACGCCGGCTACGCCCGCAACGCCGACGCCCACAAGCGCGTGATGCGCAAGCACCAAGCGGCCAACGACGTCGTCCGCGTGCTGCACACCGAGGACGGCCGCGTGCACAAGCTGGCCACCAAGGCGTGGGCCGACGTGGTCAAGCTGGGCGACAAGAACGGCTTCCGCAACGCGCAGGCCTCCGTGCTCGCGCCCACCGGCACCATCGGCTTCATGATGGACTGCGACACCACCGGCATCGAGCCCGACTTCTCGCTGGTGAAGTTCAAGAAGCTCGTCGGCGGCGGCTCGATGCAGATCGTCAACCAGACGATCCCGCGGGCGCTGAAGAAGCTCGGCTACCAGGGTGAGCAGATCGAGGCGATCGTCGCCTACATCTCCGAGCACGGCCACGTGATCGACGCTCCCGGCCTGAAGACCGAGCACTACGAGGTCTTCGACACCGCGATGGGCGCCCGCTCGCTCAAGCCGATGGGCCACGTGCGGATGATGGCGGCCGCGCAGCCGTTCCTCTCCGGCGCGATCTCCAAGACGGTCAACCTGCCCGAGACGGCCACGGTCGAGGAGATCGAGGACGTCTACATGCAGTCCTGGAAGCTCGGCCTCAAGGCCACCGCGGTCTACCGCGACAACTGCAAGGTGGGCCAGCCCCTGGCCGACGCCAAGGCGAAGAAGGCCGACACCTCGTCGGTTGAGCCTGTCGAAACCACCAAGGTCGTGGAGAAGGTCGTCTACGCCCCGGTCCGCAAGCGCCTGCCGAAGTCGCGCGTCTCCCGCACCACGTCGTTCACCGTCGGTGGTGCCGAGGGCTACATGACCTCCGGCGCCCACGAGGACGGCCAGCTCGGAGAGGTCTTCCTCAAGCTCGGCAAGCAGGGCTCGACCCTGGCCGGCGTGATGGACGCCTTCTCGATCGCGGTGTCGATCGGCCTGCAGTACGGCGTCCCGCTGGAGACCTACGTCTCGAAGTTCACCAACCTGCGCTTCGAGCCCGCTGGCCTCACCGACGACCCGGACGTGCGGATGTCGCAGTCGATCATGGACTACATCTTCCGCCGCCTGGCCCTCGACTACCTCACCTTCGAGGAGCGGTCGATGCTCGGCATCTACTCCGCCGAGGAGCGCCAGCGCCACCTCGAGACCGGCTCCTACGAGCCGCTCGTGGAGGAGACCGGCAACGCGTCCGAGCTCGTCGAGGCATCCGCTCCGCCGGCTGAGCCTGTCGAAACCAAGGGCGCTGACGTGGTCGAGGCCGTCGAGGTCAAGGAGGCCCCGCAGGGCGTCCACACTTCCGCCGAGCTCCTGGAGAAGATCACCGGCACCGCCGTCGACTCCCCGCTCTGCATGACCTGCGGCACGAAGATGCGCCCGGCTGGCTCGTGCTACGTCTGCGAGGGCTGCGGCTCCACCAGCGGCTGCAGCTGACGACAGCGCCAGGAGGGCCAGGATCGCGCGATCCTGGCCCTCTTCTGCTGTCCTGCTGAGCAACGCTGTTGCAGCAACGTAGGTGGCGGGCGACGCTCTCTGCGTACCGTTCAATGCTCCACCTCGCCGAGTCGCGATGGTCGCCCACTCGAATCGCCCCAACGCCTGACGGCAGGCGCGGCTCCCCATAGGGTCCTGCCGTGAAGTACGAGCAGTGGACCGATGTTCCCGTGCCGATTTGGGCAGCAGAAGTGACGCCAGACGACCGCCCGGACGAGGTCGACGACCTCACCATGAGTCTGATGATGGCCAACCGAGGCGTCACCTATCGCGGAGTCAACCTCGACCGACTCCCCGTCATTCTGGAGCACGGAGTGGACGTGGAGCCCACCGACGCCATCATCTATTGCGGCCCCCTGGAGAAGGCATACGAGTACGGTCGCCTCCCCAAGGTGGTCATGGTCTATCGAACCGCGGACGAGCGCGGCGACGTGATCGTGCAACCAGCCGTGACGACCATTCACGACATCACCAGCCCTGCAGACGCCGCGTCCCGCCGCCGCAGCCACCCTCACGAGATGCAACGTGCGGAAGGCAGCCCCATCGTATTGTGCCGCGTTGCACCTGAGTCCGAGGCTCACTACGCGTACTACCGAGCCTACGGCCGCTTCATCCCGGGCGACCCGTGGGACGCTCTCATTGCCATCCTCGTTTTCGGCGACGCGGAGGCGCTGTCCGCGGCTCGCGCGGTCATCGAGACCCGTCGCCATCAATCCACGGTTCAGTAACTCGGTTTGTGGTCAGCCGGCGGCCGACCGTTGTCTGTTCGGAGCCTTGCCTTTCCTAGGCTCACGCGAGGGGTGGCCCACGAAGCCAATGACAAGAGAACATATATGTTCTCGTGGCGCCGTATGGACTCCACAAGGGTTGATGCGTGCCGAACACCAAGACCGGTTCTCACCGGCCGCTCCCGGAGTCCACAGCCAGATCCCTTGCCGCCGCGCTTCGAGCGCAACGGGAGTCGGCTGGACTCACGCAGGAGGATCTGGCAGGTAGGGCACATGTCTCGGTCCAGGTGGTGCGCCGGCTCGAGGCCGCCACGGCGAATCCGACACTCGGCACGCTGCACGCTGTCACGACGGCGCTCGACATCTCCTGGACCGATCTCCTCATCGAGGTCGCTGACTGATGGCCGACTACGTCTTCGGGGAACTGCCTGGCGAGCCCGTCGGGACGGTCTACTCGAACCGCGCGGCCGCCACGGTTGCTGGGGTTCATCAGGTCCGTCAGCAAGGAATCGCCGGAAATCGAACGGTTGGCTGCGCCTCGATCGTGCTCTCAGGCGGGTACGACACTGATGAGGACTACGGCCACGAGATCTTCTACACGGGTCGCGGCGGTCAAGATCCTGCCAACCCCCGAGGCCCCCATATCGCGGACCAGGACCTCTCATTGAGTGACAACGCGGCGCTCGTGACCAGTGGAGAGACAGGTAAGCCGCTTCGAATTGTCCGAGGTGCTGGTCACGACAGCCCGTTCTCGCCGGCATCTGGGTATCGCTACGACGGCCTCTACAAGGTGACGAAGCATTATCCGGTCAAGCACCCGATCGACGGCTTCACCCGGTGGATGTTCCACCTAGTGCAGCTCTCTCCCGATGAGGCCGCGAGGTACACGCCCGCGGAGAATCGCGAGGCAAACAGCGAGGCGTTCATTCGGCAAGGGCTGGGGTCGGGAGCCGGAGCAGGCGATGCGGCCAAGCTGTCTGCTCATCCTGTCGACCCGTTCGTCGATTCGCCCGTTCAGCTCGTGCTACCAGCGGGCAAGACCGATCCTGGAACGAAGGTCGTGGTCACTGAACGCGTCATCCGCGACACGAAGATCACAGCGGCCGTGAAGGCGATGTACGACAACACGTGTCAGGTGTGCGGCACGCGGCTCTCGACTAAGAGCGGCCACTACTCTGAGGGCGCTCACGTGCGGCCACTGGGAAAGCCCCACCACGGGCCGGACGTCATGAGCAACATTCTTTGTCTGTGCCCTAACCACCACGCTGCCTTCGACAAGGGCGGCCTGTTCGTGGACAGCGACTTACAGGTCCGCGACCAGACTGGCGCGGTCATCGGAGCGCTTCGCTTACACGGCGATCACGAGTTGGATGTCAACAACCTCAGCTACCACCGAACTCACCACGAGCTTGAGGTGCCTGGGACTTACTGAACCTGGTCGAACGACCCTTGGACGTCCTAACCTTCCCTGAGTAGTCGCCGAGCGACCCTCTTCACTGCCGGCACGTCCGCTGGCGCCCACGTCAAAGTAGCGAGCTCCTGGGGTCGCGCCCAGAGGTCTCTCGCGTGCTCCGTGATGCAGGGGTCCGCGTCGTCGAGTTGGCAGTAGTAGGTCGTCAGCTTCACGGTGCCAAATTGGTACTCATGAGCGGTTGTGGTGACCTCTTCGCCGACGATGACGCGGCAGAGCAACTCCTCCTTGATCTCACGGATAAGGGCTTCCGTGTCTCCTTCGCCAGGCTCGACCTTCCCTCCGGGGAACTCCCACATCCCAGCTAGCGTTCCGCTTGGTCCGCGCTGCACGCAATAGACCAGTCCGTCACGGATTATCACAGCGCCGACCACATCAATCGTTCGGTTCACGGCTACAGCTTGCCGGGCGACCTTGGGACGAGCGCTGGCGATACGGGCCGTGTACTGCTGGCCGTGGGTTACTCGAGGACGCCGTTGCTCTGCTCGCGAGATCGGCACGAATGGGTCGTGCAGCAGGGCCGGTGTCGTCAGCGGGTCCACCCCAAGGGGTAGCCACGCCAGTCTTCCCCCCAGGCCTCCCCTTGGCGGCTGGCGCCGCGATCACCCGATCCCCCGACAAGCCGCCGAGTTGCTGACTATGGTGACAAGCGGCGACCAGAAGCTGGCCGCACTCGTCACGGGGAGGTTGGGCTGTGGACGTCTTCGACGTTCGTGAGCGTCTGGTCGACGACTACAAGGCGTTCACGACCTCCTTCGTGGAGGTCCACGACGAGCGCCTCAAGCAGCACGTCTCCGACCAGCTGGAGCGCGGCGATCAGTGGCCCGAGCCCTGGCTATCCCTCAACCCCGCATTCGCCACCGCGGGAAGCATCGGCGAGCTGGTCGGCGGGGGACTGCTGCATCCCGAGTGCGAGCGCATCTTCAGGGTCAAGCACGACATCGACGACGCCGGCTCAACAGCTCTCACGCTCCACCAGCACCAGCGCGAGGCCATCGAAGCCGCCGCGACGGGCAAGAGCTACGTGCTTACCACCGGCACGGGTTCGGGCAAGTCGCTCGCCTACATCATCCCGATCGTGAACCGCGTCCTCAGCCAGCCGAGGACGCCGGGGGTCAAGGCCATCGTCGTCTATCCGATGAACGCTCTGGCCAACAGCCAGCGAGGCGAGCTCGAGAAGTTCCTGACCTTCGGTTACGGAGAGGGCAAGGAGCCCGTGACGTTCGCTCGCTACACCGGACAGGAGAAGCCGGAGGATCGCGAGAAGATCCTCAAGAACCCCCCGGACATCCTGCTCACCAACTACGTGATGCTCGAGCTGGTCCTCACCCGCCCCGAGGAGCGCAGGAAGCTCATGAAGGCCGCCCAGGGCCTGCAGTTCCTCGTCCTCGACGAGCTTCACACCTACCGAGGCCGTCAGGGTGCCGACGTCGCGATGCTCGTGCGCCGGGTCCGCGAGGCTTGCGAGGCTCCGGACGTCCAGTGCATCGGGACCTCAGCGACGATGGCGTCCGGAGGGTCCGTCGCGGATCAGAAGGCCAAGGTCGCTGAGGTCGCAACCCGGCTGTTCGGGTCCGAGGTCACTCCTGAGCGCGTCATAGGCGAGACGCTGTCGCGCGCCACTGACGAGCTCGGCGACGCGTCCGCGTTGCGCAGTTGCATCAACGCCCCGGTGCCGCAGGAGTACGACGACCTGAGGGCGTGGCCGCTCTCGAGCTGGATCGAGTCCACCTTCGGGCTCGACCACGAGCCGGACACGGGGATGCTGGTGCGGCAGCGTCCGCAGAAGGTGATGGAGCACGCCGCGCCGCGCCTCGCAGACCTCACCGACACCACGGTCGACGAGTGCGAGTCGGCCATCAGGGCCACGCTGCTGGCTGGTTCCCGCGCCCGACACTCACGCACGAACAGACCGCTCTTCGCTTTCCGCCTGCACCAGTTCTTCTCCAAGGGGGACTCGGTCTACGTCACGTTGGAGGACGAGAAGAAGCGCACGGTGACCTCCACCTATCAGGTCGCTGCCCCCAACCACCCGGACAAGCTGCTCTTCCCCCTGGCCTTCTGTCGCGAGTGCGGACAGGAGTACGTCGACGTCTCCAAGCGGGAACGGCACGGTGAGGTGGTCTTCCGGCCGCGAGATGACCGAGACGCCAGTGGCGGCGACCGCTTCGACGGCTACTTGTTCATCTCCACCGATCTCGCCTGGCCCGAGGACCACCTCATCGAGAGCCGGCTCCCGGACTCGTGGGTGCAGGACGGCGAGGTGGTCAAGAACCGCCGCGACTACCTCCCGCAACGGCTGTACATTGACCCCTCCGGCAACAAGGTGTCCGAGGGTGAAAGCATCCTGGCGGCATTCATTCGGTCGCCCTTCCTCTTCTGTCTGCGCTGCGGTGTCAGCTATGAGTCGACTCGCGGCAACGACTACTCCAAGCTCGCCACGCTCGACCGCGAGGGCCGCAGCTCGGCGGTCAGCATCCTGAGCGAGAGCATCGTCCGCTCCCTGCGCAAAGCCGACCTGCCCGACGAGGCGCGCAAGCTGTTGACGTTCGTCGACAACCGTCAGGACGCCAGCCTCCAGGCAGGACACTTCAACGACTTCATCCAGGTCGTCCAGCTCCGTGGTGCGCTGTATCGCGCGGCGGAGGCGGCTGGGGACAACGGCCTCGACCACGAAGATGTCGCCCAGCTGACCGTCAAGGCGCTGGCGACGCCGTTCGAGGAGTACGCCGCCAGCCCCGACGCGAAGTACCAAGCCCGTGCCCATGCGGAGCGCGCCTTCCGCAACCTGGTCGAGTACCGGCTCTACTCCGACATCCAGCCGGGTCGACGGATCACGCTGCCCAATCTCGAGCAGACCGGTCTGCTCCAGATCGGCTACGCCTCCTTGGCCGAGATCGCGGCAGATCGCGAACTGTGGGAGAACGCCTTCGATCCGCTGCGCGACGCCGCCGCCGGACACCGTGAGGAGCTGTGCCGCATCGTGCTCGACGAGCTGCGCCGAGCACTCGCCGTGGATGTCGACTGCCTCACCGAAGAAGGCTTCGACCGCATCAGGCGTCAGTCCCGCCAGCACCTCGTGGGTCACTGGCGGCTGTCGTCCCGCGAGTTGATGCCGCCCGTCGGCCTCGCATTCGCCCAATCACAGGGGAACCGCAAGCGCGGGATGGGCATGCTGTTCCTTTCCGGTCGATCCGGGCTGGGGCAGTATCTGTGCCGCCCGGGCCGTTTCCCCCGTTATGACGACCTGATCAAGTCCGACGACGCGCAACGCATCATCTCCGACATCCTCCGCACGCTGGAGCGGGCTGGCCTTCTCACCGTTGTCATCCCCGACGCCGACGGCGGACCCGCCTACCGCCTCAAGGCAAGCGCCCTGCGTTGGCGCCCTGGCACCGGCGAGCACGCCGCGCCCGATCCGCTGCGCAAGAACGTCAAGCCAGACGTGGGCGCCAAGATCAACGTGTTCTTCCGCGACCTCTACAAGGACGCGGCGGCGGAGCTAACCGGCCTTCACGCAGCAGAGCACACGGCCCAGGTGAGCCCAGCCGAGCGCGAGCAGCGCGAAGAGGCCTTCCGTGAGGGCTCCCTTCCGCTGCTCTACTGCTCGCCGACCATGGAGCTCGGTGTCGACATCTCCAGCCTCAACGCGGTGGGGCTGCGCAACGTCCCGCCGACGCCGGCCAACTACGCGCAACGCAGCGGTCGAGCCGGCCGGTCCGGGCAACCGGCCCTGGTTGCCACCTACTGCGCCACCGGCAACTCCCACGACCAGTACTACTTCCGCCGGTCGGACCAGATGGTCGCCGGATCGGTCATCGCACCCCGGTTGGACCTGGCCAACGAAGCGTTGGTGCGTAGCCACCTGCATGCCATGTGGCTCGTCGAGACCGGCGTGGACCTCGAGTCCCGCATGACCCAGCTCCTGGACATGGACGGTGACGAGCCGACGCTGGCGATCCGGGCGGACAAGGCTCTGGCGTTGGCAGATCCCGACGCCGTACGTCGCGCGGTGGCCAGTGCATCCGCGCTGATGAAGCCGCTCGAGCCTGAGCTGACGCAGGCGCCGTGGTGGCACGACGGGTGGCTCACCGAGACGATCGAGGGGGCTTACACCGCGTTCAACGCGGCCTGCAACCGCTGGCGCCAGCTCTACCGCGCCGCGCTGGCCGACCGCGAAGAGCAGCACCGACTGGTCGGCCAGCCGCACCTCAACCACTATGAGCGCAACGCCGCGAAGGCACGCCGCAACGAGGCCGAAAACCAGCTCCGTCTGCTGATGAACCAGAACGACGAGAGCGGTCACTCCGACTTTTACACCTACCGCTACTTCGCCTCCGAGGGCTTCCTGCCCGGCTACTCCTTCCCGCGGCTCCCGCTGGCTGCCTACATCCCTGCGGTGCGGCAAGGCTCTGACACTCGGGACGGCGGTGACTACCTGCAGCGCCCGCGCTTCCTGGCAATCAGCGAGTTCGGGCCGCGAGCGCTGATCTATCACGAGGGCGCGCGCTACGAAGTGACCCGCGTGCAGATCCCGATGGCCCACGGCCAGGGGGTGGGGTCAGTCGACCTCCAGGAGGCGCGGCGCTGTGAGTCGTGCGGCTACCACCACGACCGGCAGCCGGGCCTCGACGTCTGCGAGAACTGCGGCGTCGAGCTGGCCCCGCCGGTGCCTGGTCTGATGCGCATGCAGACCGTCTTCACCCGTCGCCGCGAGCGGATCTCCAGTGACGAGGAGGAGCGTCGCCGAGCGGGGTTCGAGATCGAGACGTCCTACCGCTTCAGCGTGCATGGTCAACGAGTGGGCCGCACCGCCGCAGAGGTCCTCGATGCCGAGGGCTCGTTCCTCGCCGACCTGACGTACGGCGACACGGCGAGCGTGCGACGTACGAACCTGGGTCTCCGCCGCCGCAAGGACCCCAGCGACCGCGGCTTCTGGCTCGATACCGTCAGCGGCAAGTGGCTCACTGAGCGGGACGCCGCGGATGCCTTCGGGTCCGGCGACGACGGCGACCTGGATGACGCAGCCCAGGTGAAGACCAAGCAGAAGGTCATCCCCTACGTCTTCGACACGCGCAACATCCTCGTGCTGCGCCCGGGACACCGAGTGAACGAGCAGGTGGAGGCGAGTCTGCGCGCCGCCCTGGAGCGCGGCATCGAAGCGGCCTTCCAGCTGGAGGACTCGGAGCTTTCGGGGGAGAGGCTCCCAGACGACGACGAGCGGGGGCGCATGCTCTTCAATGAGTCGGCTGAGGGGGGCGCGGGCGTCCTTCGCCGCCTGGTGATGGAGCCCGACGCCCTTGCGCTGGCCGCCCGGAAGGCACTCGAGATCGCCCACTTCCACCCCGACACCGGCGAGGACCTCGGCCACGCCCCTGGGGCCTCGGAGCAGTGCGTGCGTGGCTGCTACGACTGCCTCCTTGCCTACGGCAACCAGCTCGAGCACGAGCTCATCGACCGGCACTCCGTGCGCGACCTGCTGCTCGAGCTGGCCCGCTCCACCACGCACCTGGTCGACGCGAAGCAGGAGGCGATGCCCGCCGACGGCGACGCGCTGGTCGCTGGAGCTGCCACCGCGGTTCAGCGGCAGCTCGTGCAGTTGCTGCGTGACGGCGGATACGCCCTACCCACTGGCGTCAACGAGCAGGTGCCGGACGCTCGAGCACGTCCGGATCTTGTGTTCCGCTCGACGAGCCCCGTCGCGGTGTTCATCCGTGACGACGGCGCGACCGACCCAGAGCGTGACGAGAGCGCCGAGGACCGGCTGATGGACCTCGGTTGGGACGTGATCACCTTGGGTTCGCCGGACGAGTGGACTGCAACCATTGCGAAGCGCACCGATGTCTTCGGTGCGGGAAGGACCTCACCCCAGTGACGTTTCAAGCCGGAAGCCTGGTCGCCGCCCGTGGACGTGAGTGGGTCGTCCTCCCCGAGAGCACCGACGACTTCTTGGTGCTGCGCCCGCTCGGTGGCACCGAGGACGACGTCGCAGCGGTCCTGCCAGCGGTCGAGCGCGTCACGCCTGCAGCCTTCTCGCCGCCGAGTCCAGATGATCTCGGCGACCAGACCAGTGCAGGGTTGCTCCGCAGTGCCCTGCAGATCGGGTTCCGCTCGACGACCGGCCCCTTCCGCAGCCTGGCCGGACTCGCGGTCGAGCCCCGGTCCTACCAGCTGGTGCCCCTGCTCATGGCGATGCGACAGGAGACGGTGCGGCTGCTGATCAGCGACGACGTGGGCATCGGCAAGACGATCGAGGCCGGGATGATCGCGGCCGAGCTGCTCGCTCTCGGCGAGGCGCGAGCGATGACCGTGTTGTGCAGCCCGGCGCTGGCCGAGCAGTGGCGGTCGGAGCTCCGGGAGAAGTTCGGCCTGGAGGCCGAGCTGGTGCTCTCCAGCACCGTGCGACGTCTCGAGCGGGGCCTGATCGGCGACGAGACCATCTTCCAGCGCTACCCCGTGACCGTGGTCTCGACCGACTTCATCAAGTCCGACCGCCGTCGACACGAGTTCATCCGCACCTGCCCTGACCTCGTCGTGATCGACGAGGTGCACACCGCCGTCGCCGGAGGTGGTCCGGGCGGCCGGGCTCGCCACCAGCGCTACGAGCTGGTCAAGGCGCTGGCCGAGGATCCCGCCCGCCACCTCATCCTCATGTCCGCCACGCCTCACAGCGGCGACGAGGAGGCGTTCCGCAACCTGCTCGGTCTACTTGATCCCCGTCTGGCGACGGTCGACCTCGAGCGCACCGAAGGCAGATCACTGCTGGCGCGGCACTTCGTCCAGCGCCGCCGTGCCGACATCCGCAAGTATCTCGACGAGGAGACGCCCTTCCCGCAAGATCGTGAGACCCGCGAGCAGCCCTACGTGCTCAGCAAGACCTACCGCGCCGTGTTCGAGGACGTCCTCGACTATGCGCGAGGCTCCGTCCGCACCGAGGGCTCCGCAGCGGAGAAGCGGGTGTCGTACTGGTCGGCCCTGGCCCTGCTGCGTGCGTTGGCATCCTCGCCCCGAGCGGCGATCCAGACACTGAGCACTCGCGCGGCGCGGGTGGCGACGGTCGAGGAGGCAGACCTCATCGGACGCTCCGTGGTCCTGGACCAGTCCGACGATGAGGCCACCGAGGCCGCGGACGCGACACCAGCTGCCGATGACACCGAGCAGGGCAGCAGCGAGCAGCGTCGCCTCCGCGCTCTGCTCAAGGCAGCCGAGGCACTCGAGACCAAGGACGACGCCAAGCTCACCGTCCTCACCAAGCAGGTGAAGGAGCTGCTCAAGGACGGCTTCCCCCCGATCGTCTTCTGCCGGTTCATCGACACCGCGGAGTACGTCGGTGAGCACCTGGCCAAGGCTCTGCGGGGCACCACGGTGGCCGTGGTCACTGGCACCCTCCCGCCCGAGGAGCGAACGGCCCGCATCGCCGAGCTGGGCGAGGTCGAGGGCGACCGCGTGCTCGTCGCGACCGACTGCCTGTCCGAGGGCGTCAACCTGCAGGAACAGTTCCAGGCCGTGGTGCACTACGACCTGGCGTGGAACCCGACGCGCCACGAGCAGCGCGAAGGCCGTGTGGACCGGTTCGGACAGAAGGCCAAGAAGGTCCGCGCCATCACGGTCTTCGGCAGCGACAACCAGATCGACGGGCTGGTGCTCGACGTGCTGCTGCGCAAGCACGAGGCGATCCGTAAGGCCACCGGTGTCTCGGTGCCAGTGCCCGACAACAACCAGGCCGTCGTCGAGGCGTTAATGGAGGGGCTGCTGCTGCGGGGACATGACTCGGTCCAGGAGACGCTCGAGCTCGGTCTCGACGCCAAGGCCGCCGAGCTCGCCCGCGACTGGGAGAGCGCCGCGGAGCGCGAGCGTCAGTCTCAGACGAAGTACGCCCAGCACGCGATCCACCCCGAGGAGGTCGCCCGCGAGGTAGAGGCACTGCGCGCCGGCCTGGGCACCCGCGCTGATGTGGAGTCGTTCGTCGAGTCGTCTCTTCGCGCCTTCGGATCGACCGTGCGGGCCACCGACACCGGATTCACTGCAACCTTGGGCACGTTGCCCGTGGGCCTGCGCGACGCGATTCCCCCGGACCGGATCGACCCACTGCCCTTCCAACGGGACTTCCCGGTGGGTCGGCACGAGGCGTTGCTTCATCGCAGCGACCTCACCACCGCGGCGATCGCGGGCCACGTTCTCGAGGCGGCCCTCGACCCGACGATGCCGACCGAGCTGCGCCCGGCGCGTCGATGCGCCGTCGTGCGAACCTCCTCGGTGTCGACACGGACGACACTGCTCCTGGTGCGCTACCGCTTCCACCTCAGCCTGCCCTCCCGAAGCGGAGAGCGGACCATGGTGGCCGAGGACGCCGCCCTGCTCGCGTTCGAGGGTGGCAGCAGCGACCCACGCTGGCTGGAGGATGAGGACGTGAGTCGTTTGCTAGACGCGCGGGCCTCAGGCAACGTGTCACCCGAGCAGGCTCGGAGCTTCATCTCTCGCGTGCTCGATCGTGTCGACGACTTGACCCCCCACCTCGACGACCACGGCGACCTGCTCGCCGAGCGGACTGTTGAGTCCCACCGCCGCGTGCGTCAGGCGGCGGGCGAGATCCGACGGGGGCTGTCGGTCAAGGTGGAGCGCCCGGCCGACGTGCTCGGTGTCTACGTCTACGTGCCTGAGGTGGGTGCCTAATGAGCCAGTCGTCGTACGTCGGTGTCCGGATCGAGGGCGGGTTGCTGCCTGCGGGGTTGCTGTCGCGGCTGGCGACCTCCCGGACGCCGGTGGCGGGGTACGACTCCCAGGACTACGGCTTGGCGGCGGGGGAGTCGGTCCGGGAGGCAGCGAACCGGGTCTGGGCCTATCTGCGGACTGCGTGGGTGGGTTACCGCGATGCTTTGGAACGGCTGCCGGAGTCGGACCGTGGCACGACCCTGACGCGGGATCGGTGGTTGCAGATCCTGCTCGACCAGCTGGGGTATGGCCGGGTCGCGCCGACACCTGCGGGTGGCATCACCGTGGACGGCAAGAGCTTCCCGGTGTCCCATCTGTGGGGACCTGTGCCGATCCACCTCCTGGGGGCGCGTATCGAGTTGGATCGGCTGACTGCGGGAGCAGCGGGCGCGGCCCGGCAGGCGCCGCAGTCGCTGGTGCAGGAGCTGCTCAACCGCTCCGAGGAGCACCTGTGGGCGATCCTGTCCAACGGGTCGATCTTCCGGGTGCTCCGCGACTCGACGTCACTCGTGGGCAGCGCCTATGTCGAGTTCGACCTCGAAGCGATCTTCGACGGGGAGCTCTTCAGCGACTTCCTGATGCTCTTCACGCTCTGTCACGCCACCCGGCTCGAGGTGCGCGACCCCGAGATCGGTGCCGCGTCGTGTCGCTTGGAGCAGTGGCGCGGCATGGCGGTCGAGGACGGCTCGCGGGCTCTGGACCAGCTGCGCGAGGGAGTCGTGCAGGCCCTGCAGGGCCTGGGCACGGGATTCCTGGCACATCCCGACAACGGCGACCTGCGGCACCGTGTCGAAGCGGGCGAGCTGTCGCTGGACGACTACAACCATGCGCTGCTGCGAGTGGTCTACCGCCTGTTGTTCTCCTTCGTCGCCGAGGACCGTGGCGCCCTGCTGTCCCCGGACGCCGCCCCGCATGCCCGGGAGCGGTACGCGCAGTACTTCTCCACCGACCGGCTGCGGCGCACAGCACGTCGGCGCCGCGGCGGCCGCCACGGGGACCGCTGGCAGTCCCTGCTGCTGGTGTGGCGGGCGTTGGGATCGCCCGAGGGTCTGCCCGACCTGGGCATCGTCGGTATCGGTGGGCTCTTTGAGGCCGGGGACCTGGACTTCCTCGGTGACGCGAGCCTGTCCAACGAAGCGCTGCTGGGCGCTGTGCGCGCGCTGTCGGTAATCCGGGAGCGGGGCTCTGGCCAGGCCCAGGTCGTCAACTATCGCGACCTAGACGCCGAGGAGCTCGGATCAATCTACGAGGCACTCCTGGAATACGTCCCTTCCTGGGACGGTGCTCGTCGCGCCTACACGCTCGGCACGGCGGCGGGCAGTGCCCGCAAGACGACGGGCTCGTACTACACGCCGACCTCGTTGATCGAGTCGCTGCTCGACACCGCCCTCGACCCGGTGCTGGACGCTGCGGAGAAGCGGGGAGCGGAGACGGGTGACCCGGTCGCGGAGCTGCTGGCCGTGACCGTGGTGGACCCGGCCTGCGGTTCGGGCCACTTCCTGGTGGGCGCGGCCCGCCGCATTGCGAAGCGGGTGGCGGCCGCCCGGACCGGCGATCCTGAGCCGCCTCCGGAGCAGGTGCGCGCTGCCCTGCGTGAGGTCGTCGGACGCTGCATCTACGGGGTGGACCTCAACCCGCTGGCAGCCGAGCTGGCCAAGGTGTCGCTGTGGTTGGACGCCATGGAGCCAGGCAAGCCCTTGACCTTCCTCGATGCCCAGGTCAAGGTCGGCAACGCGCTCGTGGGTGCGACGCCGAAGCTGCTCGTTGGTGGGCTTCCGCAGGAGGCATTCAAGCCGATCGAGGGCGACGACAAGAAGACCGTTGCCTCACTGGCCAAGCGCAACAAGCAGGAGGCCGGCGGCCAGGGCAGCCTGTTCGGCGCCGAGGAACCACGCTCCTCCAATGCGGAGCTGATCAACGCCGCGGAGGGCCTGGTCGGGGCGGGGCTGTCGCTGGGCGACATCCACGTCCAGCAACAGCGGCTCAAGCAGTACGCCGATTCCGGCGCCTACCGCGCCGCGAAGCTCCACGCCGACGCGTGGTGTGCCGCGTTCGTGTGGCCGCGCACCCCCACGGGTGTCGCCTGCCCCACGACCGCCACGCTGCAGTCGATGGCCGAGGAGCCGGCCAAGTGGCTCGGACCCGACCGGTCGCCCCAGGCGGCCGCGATCGTGGCCGAGGTCGAGCGTCTCGCCGCGGAGTACCGCTTCTTCCACTGGCACCTGGAGTTCCCCCACCTCTTCCCGACAGAACGCCCTGAGCCGAAGGGCGATGTCCGCGCGCACGCCATCAACGACGTCACCGGCTGGTACGGCGGCTTCGACGCGGTGTTGGGCAATCCGCCGTGGGAGCGGGTCAAGCTGCAGGAACAGGAGTTCTTCGCCGTCCGAGACCCGCAGATCGCACAGGCTCCCAACGCCGCCGCGCGGAAGCGACTCATCGCGAAACTGACCGACGACAACCCTGGCCTGCACCTCGATTTCCTGGCTGCGAAGAGACGGGCGGAAGGTGAGTCGCATGTGCTCCGCAACTCAGGACGCTTCCCGCTGACCGGGCGGGGGGACATCAACACCTACGCCGTGTTTGCCGAGCTGGACCGGACCGTCCTGGGCGAGGACGGGCGGCTGGGGGTCATCTTGCCCACCGGCATCGCCACGGACGCAACGACCCAGTACTTCTTCCGCGACCTGGTGGAGCGTGGGTCACTCGCCAGCCTCTATGACTTCGAGAACCGCAAGCCGCTCTTCGAGGGCGTGGACAGTCGCTTCAAGTTCTGCCTGCTGACCCTGGCCGGCCGTGCGCACCGGGAGGACGCGGCGCGCTTCGCGTTCTTCCTGCACGACCCGGTCGACCTCGCGAAGGAGGACGTGCAGTTCGCCCTCACGCCCGAAGAAATCACGTTGCTCAACCCCAACACCGGGACCTGTCCGGTATTCAGGTCGCGTCGGGACGCCGAGATCACCCTCGGCATCCATCGCCGCGTGCCGGTGCTCATCAACGAAAACGACCCGGTCAACGGCAACCCTTGGGGCATCAAGTTCATGACGATGTTCCACATGTCGAACGACTCGCACCTCTTCCACACCCGCGACGAACTGGAAGCGGACGGCTGGGTGCTCGCCGGCAACGTCTTCGAGCGAGGGTCGGGTGACGCCGTCGAGCGGATGCTTCCTCTCTACGAGGCCAAGATGATTCACCACTACGACACCCGCTGGGCCACATATGAACGGGATGGTTCTACTCGTAATGTGACGCCGGAGGAGAAACGCGATCCCAAGTTCCACGTCATGCCGCGGTATTGGGTCCGCGAGGAAGAGGTGGACGCCAAACTCAACGACAGGTGGTACAACGACTGGATGTTGGGCTGGCGAGATATAGCGCGTGCCACGGATGAGCGCACATTTATCGCGACCCAGCTGCCCCGCTTAGCGTTCAATCACAAGATCCTCTTGGCGATGCCCGAACTTGGGCGACAGGAACTGCAGGCAGCTTGGACCTCTCTCGTATTCGACTTCGCTGCGCGTCAGAAGATGGGCGGCACCTCTATGGGCTACTTCATCGTCAACCAGTTGCCAATGCTCAGTCGTGAGCAGGTCGCCCCGTTCGGCTCGTGGATAGCCGAACGAGTGGATCAGCTCAACAGTCAACGTCTGGACCCCGCCGCCAACTCCCAGCTCCGCGCGGAGCTCGATGGTCTGATGTTCCACCTCTACGGGGTTGGGCGCGAAGACGTCGACTACATCCTTGAGACCTTTCCCATCATCAAGAGGAAGGACGTTGCTGCGTTCGGTGAGTTCCGTACCAAGAGGCTGATCCTCGAGGCTTACGACCGATTGGCCGCCGAGGGGACGATCAGCGGTGATCGACGCTGATGTGGTTGCGTCGATCCTGAGGTCGGCGCAGGGGCGGGCGGACGCCGAGGGATCGGCGTACGTCAAGGGCGCCCACCTTGACGCCGAGCAGCTCGACCGACTGGCGCACGCAACGCTTGCCTTCCTCCGCACCCGCCCCGCGTCCCCTTCCACGACGCCCGGGTGGACCCAGATCGCCCCGTCCCAACTCGGGGTGCTGCCTTGGTGGTCGGAGCTCCTCGGCCTGGACACGCACGAGGAGCGTCGGCGATTCCGCCCACTCCGAACCCTGATGTTCGACCGTCTGGAGGAGCTGGGGCACGTCTCCAAGCCTCCCGGCACAGGAAAGTCGCTTCACTTGGCGCCGGAGGGAGAGACCTTCAGTCACAGGATGCTGGTCGAGCGCGTTGAGGAGCTGGTGCAACGTGTTGAAGTCCTGGGAGTCGCCGCGCCCGACCTGCACGGCATCCTGCTCGCACTGGAGCCCCTGGGTGCGCTCCGCGCAGTCGTGATGGCGAAATCAGCCGGACCGACGTTCGTCGCGCTGAACAAGCTAGGCCGCCTTGATCTGACTCTCGAGGCCGACCTGTTGACCTGGCCGTCCGGCGTACCCAGCGACGTACTCCAGCAAGCCCAGGACCGACTTGCGTTCTTCGGATACCAGGAGGGGTCATGAGGTACTGGCTCTACAAATGCAACACCGCGGGCGGCCCGGCCGGATATTGGGGCGACTGGTTGAGCATGGTTTTCCACAAGGCGACGCCCACCGAGTGGGGCGGGCACTATGCGACGCGCTCAACGCAGGCGAGGGCGGCTCTCGAGAACGACGTGTCTGTTGGCGACGTTGTCGTCGCGTACCAGACCGATGAGCAGGCAATCGTGGGGTTCTGCGTGATCGCGAAGGTCGCCGGCCCGGCGGGCGACCGAAAGCTCTTCCTCCAGCCTGTAGAACGTCTGTCAGCACCCTTCAAGATTCACGAACAGAAGGCTGGAACCTCGCTGGCGTCGTCCTGGGCTGTACGCGGTCCGGTCATGCTCGCCGAGCTGTCCAAGGAGAACGTCGAAGACATTCTCGCGCTCACCGGAGCACCGAGGCGCATCCTGCAGGGCAGGCCGGCGCGAGGCGGGTACAGGCCATGAGTGCGCGACTCGAGCCACCCGATCACGCGGTCCGTCGAACCCTGAAGACCTTCCTGGATGCCGACCATAGTCGTCTAGGCGACGTGTATCGCCTGTCCGAGCAGGGGCTCGCGGCGCACCAGATCGCCTCCGAGCTCGGGGTGGGCTCCAGTGGGTTCGTCTCCAACTACCGCGCCATCATCCGCGCCCTCCTGGACGGCCAGCTCCCTACCGGTCCGTCCATGGCGAGACAAGTCACCTCCGCAGTCAACAGGATCGCGGGGGACGGTCGGATCGGCTCGAACGCGCGTGCCTACCTGTTGCAGCTCTTGGAGGCTTTGGCCGAGGTTGCGGGCGGGCAGTCCCGTCAGCAGGTTAGTCAGCGTCGTACTCCGCCTGCGTCGCCTCCTGCTCCGGGATCGAATGCACGAGAACACTCGCTGCGGGACCAAGTGGCGGACGAGTTGCGCCGTCGGACTCGGGAAGTGGTGGCGGGGATCTCGGGTCAAACCGACATCGAGCCGGATGACTACAACGCGGTCGTCGCGGCAGAATCGCCGCTCGATGCGTTGCACCGACTGCTGCAAGACCTGGCCACCAGCCGAACGACTCGAAGCCTCCATGCCGCAGGCCGACTGGAGCTCAGCCTCGAGGCCGCCGTCCTTGGATGGACTGACCTTCCCCTCACCGCAGACCTCATCGAGGCCGCCCGTGGGCGGTTGGACTACTGGAGGACCTCGTAAGTGGGCCCGACGCTCTCGCTGAACCACAAGAGCCGACCCTGGTCTCGGTCCTCGCCCTTCAACGCCAGGTCTGGTTCTGTGACCCCATGACCTGGAAGCGCGCCGTTACTGACGAGCTGGCCCGGTCCTATCGAACAGGGCAGGAGTTCACGCTCCTCGACTTCTACGCGCGCGCCGAAGCACGGCTGCAATCGCTCTATCCCGCGAACACCACCGTGCGGGACACGATGCGCCAAGTCATGCAGCGGCTGCGTGACGAGGGCGTGCTGGACTTCCTTGGGAACGGTCGCTATGTCTATCGCGGCACCAGTGTTGCGCGACCTCCCACAGCAAGGTCACCGCTGGCTCAGGCTGTGTGGGATCTGGCGGCGCGCGTCACCGACGAGACGAAGATCGCCGCCCGCGACTACGTCGCGATTGCCCGCTCGCCCGATCCCGAGGCTGAGCTCAGGGCGCTCATCGACAGCGGGCGTGCGAGCACCACCTTCTTGGCTCTCTATCAAGGCGGCAGGCTGGACTTGAGCCTGGAGCAGTTCGTCGTCGAGCTTGGAGGCAAGTATGCGCTGGAACCACGGGTGATCGTCGCGGCCGCTGACCGCTTTGCGTACTACCAAGGAAGTGACGAGTGACCAGAGTCTGCGTGGTGCGCAACGACTCGCAACCTCAGGAGCAACTACGCACCGAGGGCATTGCCGCCATCGGCTGGGACGAGAGAATTGGCGCTGAGGCGATTGGTCGCGATTATCCAGAGGTAAAGGCTCTGGTCCGTGAAGCGCATCCAGACGTCACCGAACGCCAAGTCGGCAACTGGAGTGGCCAGGTGTGGCTCTTCTGCACGGCCATCGAAGAAGGGGACGTCGTGGTCGCGCCCGTCCGTGGCACCGGGACGATCGACCTGGGTGTTGTCTCCAGTCCGGCGTATTGGGACGCCGACGTGCCGATCTACGGATACCGACGTCCCGTGGAGTGGGTGGAGCTCGGCACGCGTCGGAGCATGCTGAGCGAGGCGAGCCAACGTAGCCTGAAAGCCCAGCTCACCTGCTACACCCATCGGTCCGGAGATGAACTGCGCGAGATCGTGGAAGCCCGACGCGGCGTCGACGCCGCTCGGGTGCGGGCTCTCATCTCGGAACTTGTCGACGACGCGTGCGGTGCCGGAGTCGATTCGGCGCCATACGAGCGGGTGCGCGATGCCGACGATCCCGTACGTGCTACGCGGTAGCTCGTGGGCCAGCCCTTCGCGGAATCCACATTCATCCAGCTCAACGCGGCCGGACAGAGGAATCGGTCCTTGGAGAGCCTGGTCGTGGACCGGGCAAAGGACCTGGGCATGCCGTCGTTCGTCGTCGCGCCCGCGACCGGCTCGAGTACTACGAAGCATGACTGTCAGCAGCGCCACGTACCGTCGCCTCGAGGAGGCAACATGACAACCGACCAGGCCGTTGAGGCACCACGGGGCATTGACGACGCTCCGCCACCGCTTCGGGCGATTGGACTGGAGTTCCTTCGCGCCATCAGTGAAGAGGACTCGGTGTTCACCCCGGGTCGGTCGATCTGGACGCTGCGCAATGCCCGGGCTCTGGAGGCGGCTTTTGTGGACAGGCCGGACGAAGGTGGCCGGTCCTTCACCGAGAAGCTCGCTGATCAGCTGGAGGGTGTCAACGACGAGGCCCTGCAGCTCTTCGCCGAGCTGTGGTATCTCAACCTCGCGCCGCTATCGGACTACCGACCGGAGACCAAGCGCCAGTTGATCGAGAGCATCCTGTTCAAGATGGCCGAGCCGGTCGCTCTTCCGTCGAATGTCCTCGAGGCCATGAACTTCGGCGCTTTCAACGGCGGCGTGGCATTCAAGACGCGCCGGCCTTTCCAGCTCGCGTTGCTGGTCAAGTTGGCCATCGCATTGCTCTCGCTGGATCGCGAAGACCGAGCCGTCGCTCTCAGTGCTCCGCGCGAATGGACAGCCGTGTTGGGGACGGTGACCTTCCCCAAGGAGCCCGCACAGCGCCGCGCAGTGTCGTGGCTGCTGTTTCCTGATTACTTCTTGTCGGTTGTCAGCAGCGGTCACCGCGCTGCGATCCGCCAAGCCTTCCAGGAACTAGTCGACGACAATGCGGTCGACCTCGATGAAGAGTTGTTCCAAATCCGAAGTGGGCTTGCGAAGAGGCACCCTGGCGGCAGCTTCTATGCGCCACCGATTGTCGACGTCTGGGATCCGGATCGCACTCGATCGGGAGTGCCAGCCACGCCCGAAAAGCTTCAGCAGCGCGCTCGATTCAAGACGCCGGGCTACGTAACGGCCTCAGCCGCGATCGCGCTGGTGCCTGAAGGCCGTTGGACTACGTACGCAGACGTCGGCGAGGTCGCGGGCCTCACGGCCGGGAACGTTGGCGAGTACGTCGGGCTCGTTGAGCACCCGAACGGTCATCGGATCATCAGGCACGACGGAACCACTTATGCCCAGTACGGCAACGGAGAGACCAGTTGGTTGCCAGAGGGAGTCACGCAACGCGATGCCTTGGAAGTCGAAGGAGTGACGTTCGACGCCGCCGGCAAAGCGGACCCCGCGCAGCGGGTCACTGCGCAAGAACTTCGAGAGTGGCTGGAAGCGAGTGGCCATGTCGCCAGGGTCAGCAGGAGGGCGTGGCTCGTCCGCGGCAACAACGTCAATGGCGTCGATCTTGTGCCCACCTGGTTGCGTGAGGGCCAGGCGACGCTGTCCGCCACGAGTCTGCGAGAGGTTGCCGCAGGCATCAGTCGCGGGGATCTCGCCCCGGTTGTGGACGAGGACTACGCACACGCGTCGTACTCCGCCAAGCGTGAGAAACTCGACGCGTTCCACGCCTTCCTGAGCCGGATGCAGCTGGGTCATGTGATTGTCACCGTGGACGCAGGCAAGCTGCATCTCGGCGAGGTGGCAGGTCCTGCCGAGTACGTCAGCAATGACGTTGACACGCATCTACGGATGCCGGTGTCGTGGCGCCCCCGAGCGCTTGACATCGACACCCTGCCGGAAGAACTTCAAGCACGACTCAAGGTGCAGCGGGACGTCCTCGACCTCACCCAGCAGTTGTCCCTCCTCGAGGAGCTCGTAGATCGCCCGGTGTTGCGGCCCGGTCCCACGAAGCTCGACTTGCCAGACGCAACCGACGAGCTGGCGGAGTCGCTGCACGTGAGCCGAGGGTGGCTGCAGGAGTGCATCGAGCTGCTGAGAGATCGTCCGCAGCTCGTGTTCTACGGACCTCCAGGAACAGGCAAGACCTACATCGCTCAGAAGCTCGCCAAGCACCTCGCGGGTGACAAGGTGCGGTTGGTGCAGTTCCATCCGTCGTACTCCTACGAAGACTTCTTCGAGGGATACCGGCCGACCAAAGACGGCGGCTTCGAGCTGACTCCTGGTCCGATGCGTCGGGTGGTAGACAGCGCCAAGGACGCCTCGTCCGTTCCCCACATGCTGATCATCGACGAGATGAACCGCGGCAACCTGGCCAAGGTGTTCGGTGAGCTCTACTTCCTCCTCGAGTACCGCGAAGAGTCGATCGAACTGCTCTACGGTGAGGGTGACTTCAACCTGCCGCCCAACGTCTTCATCATCGGGACGATGAACACTGCCGATCGGTCCATCGCGCTCGTGGATGCTGCCATGCGGCGGCGCTTCGCGTTCAAACCGCTGCACCCGTCAGAGGAGCCGACCAACGGAGTGCTGAGGAGGTGGCTGGAGGCGACCAAGCGACCGACACGGGTGGCCGATCTGCTCGACGAGTTGAATAGCCAGATCGCCGACGAGGACTTCAAGATCGGTCCGTCGTACTTCATGCGTCCGGCCGTGTACGACGACGGTGGCCTCGAGCGCACCTGGCGCACGTCGATCCTTCCGCTTCTGGAGGAGCACCACTACGGCGAGATGAGCACAGCCGATGTTGCGGCGCGCTATGGGTACGACGCGATCTCGGCGCGCGTCGACAAGAAGGTGGTGTCCGATCCTGCAGTCCTGGATGCCGCGACCCCCGCGGAAGCGACCGGAGGTGAGGTGTAACCGGTGCGCATCCTGGAGCTCACCGAAGGTCAACCAAGCAAGCCCGTCACGCTCACCGACGACGAAGCGTTGGCGCTGCTCGAGTGCGAGCTCGGCGTGGTCAACCGAACCCCCGGCGCGAGGACCTGGGACGTGCAAGCGGGACGCAAGGTCGGCGTGGCGCGGATCGGTGACCTGCAGGTCGTGGTTCGCCCGAAGATCCCGGTCGATCGCCTGGTCTTCCTGATGAGCTACGCCCGACGTCCGAAGTTCTGGCGCGACCGATCCGTGTTGGTGGACGTGGAATCCGACCTTGTCGAGGCGCTCGCGGAGTCGTTCCGTCGGGCGGCGACCACCGCGCTCGAGCAGGGTCTGATGCACGGATACACCTCGATCGACGAAGCGCTGCCCCTCGTCCGGGGACGAATCCGTGTGGGGGAGCAGATCAGCCGCCGCTTCGGCCGGATGCTGCCCGTGGAGGTGTCCTACGACGATTTCACTGTCGACATCGCCGAGAACCAACTGCTGTTGTCGGCAGCGCTACGCCTGCTGCGTGTGGAGAAGCTCCGCCCCAAGACGCGCCACGCGCTTCAGCGTCTCCGCCTCGAGCTCACCGGCGTCACGCCGATCGCTCGAGGATCCATGTTGCCGAGATGGCAACCGTCGCGGCTCAACACGCGCTACCAGCCAGCGCTCCACCTGGCCGAGGTCATCTTGGCCGGCGACTCCTTCGAGCAGCGAGTGGGCAGCCTCCACGCCAGTGGCTTCGTCTTCGATATGTGGCGGATCTTCGAGGACTTCGTCTGCGTTGCACTGAAGGAAGTCTTGGCTTGCAAGGGCCGGGCTCAGCTGCAGCACCAGATGCACTTGGATCGAGACCAACAAGTGCAGATGAAGCCTGACTTCCTCTGGACGTCGTTCTCCGGCCAGCGGATCGTCGTAGACGCCAAGTACAAGGCAGAGAAGCCAGAGGGTTTCCCCAACGCCGACCTCTACCAGCTCCTGGCGTACTGCACGGTGCTCGGTTTGCAGCAAGGGCACCTTGTCTATGCCAAAGGCAACGACGAGCCTGCCGTCCACCGAGTGGTCGGAACCGACGTCACCATCGCGGCGCACACGCTGGACCTGACCCGACCTCCGGAGGAACTGCTGGCACAGGTGAAGCACCTGGCTGACGAGCTGGCCGCGGCGCCTGCTCGTCGAGTGCTGTAGCGCCAGGAGCACCAAGAGGGTTGTGCAAGCGCACTTCGCGAGCGACACGGCGCCGCGCTGGCTGGGCTGAGCGACCCTGCATCACCGTGTGGGCGCTGTCATGTATCGCTACCGGTGCTCGGGTGCGGCAGGTGAGGTCGGTCTCCACCGTGGGAGGTGCTTGGTGATGCTTACCTGGCGCAAGGCATGACAACGGTTTGAACCGCCCCGGATTTTCCGGAGGCTGGGTTTGGTGGCTCAGCCGGTCGGCGTGAGCTGGTTTCTTGCAGCGTAGTGAAGTTCTTCGGCCTCGACCGGGGTCAGGTCCTCTATGGCCTCGTGCGGTCGCTCGTTGTTGAAGAAGTCGACCCAGTTGAGGGTCTCGAGCTCGACGTGCTCGACGCCGCGCCAGGGTCCTTCGGGACGGATCAGCTCGGCTTTGTAGAGCCCGATCTGGGACTCAGCGAGCGCGTTGTCGTAGGCATCGCCCACCGACCCGACAGAGGGGTCGACGCCCTCGTCTACGAGCCGTTCGGTGAAGGCGAAGCTGACGTACTGCGACCCGGCGTCGGTGTGGTGGACCAACCCCGACAGATCAGTGATGCCGGCCTGCTGGCGGGTCCAGATCGCGTGTTCGAGGGTGTCGAGGACCAGATCGGTCGTCATCCTCGTCGCTGCCCGCCAACCCACGATGCGCCGGGAGAAGACGTCGAAGATGAAGGCGACGTAGACCGTGCCGGACCAGGTCGCGACGTAGGTGAAGTCCGCGACCCACAGCTGGTTCGGTCGTGCGGCCCAGAACTGCCGGTCTACCCGGTCCAGTGGTCGTTCGGCCGAGGGGTCGGCGATGGTGGTGCGGACCTTCTTCAGTCGTAGTGCGCCTTCCCAGCCCTGCTGGCGGTAGAGCCGCTCGACCGTGCACCTGGCGACGTCGTGTCCTTGCCGGCGAAGGTGGAGCCACATCTTGCGTGACCCGAACCGCGCCAGCAGCCGTTGCCGGCCCCGTTCGGCCGCGATCACCGCGACGATCTCGGCGTCGCGCCGCTCACGCCGCGAGGGACGCCTGGACCTGGCTTCGTAGTAAGTCGACGGGGCGATCTTGATCCCGTGCTCGGCGAGCACACGACAGATCGGCTCGATCCCGTAGTCGGCCTTGTGGGTGTCGATGAAGTCGATCAGTACCTGTTGGGGCGGTCGAGCTCCGCCGCGAAGAAAGCCGAGGCACTCTTCAAGATCTCGTTCGCTCGACGCAGCTCGGCGTTCTCCCGCTTGAGCGCCTTGACTCGGCGAGCTCCTCGCTGGTCTTCCCGGCCCGGACACCGCCATCGACCTCGGCCTGCCGGACCCACTTGCGAACCGACTCGGTCGAGGTGATCCCGAGCTTCGCCGCGATCGACCTGATCGCTGCCGCCTCGTGCGGATAGTCCGCACGCGACTCCATCACCATCCGCACCGCGCGCTCACGCAGCTCGGGCGGGTACTTCGAGGGACGTGCCATGAGAGTGATCCTTCCAACGAATCAGCTCTCCGGACATCCCGGGGCGGTTCAGGTCGTCGATTGCGTGCTCGGTCTTCTCGGCGTGTCGAGCGCCGACCCACGGAAAGCGCGAGCCGCACGCCTTCCACGGCAGGACCAAGCTGACGTACGTCGTGGCGCCGATCTGGGCTTGGGCGCTCGCGGGGTGTGGGTCGGGGCTCGATGACATCGGCAGCCGGCTGGCGATGGCGGCCCAGTGGCGCCGGGCGGCTATTCGCGATTGGGTCATGTGTAGCGCGTAGCCGGGCAGGCTCGTCCGTTCATTGACTTCGGTCAGCAACCAGACGTCGCAGTCGGCATCGAGCATCAACGCGCGGTGGTCGTCCGACCAGCGACCAGCGAGGTTCCAGGTTCCGATGCGCACGGCCGCATCATGGCGGATTCGCCTGCGAGCGGCGGTCTCTTTACCTAGGGTCGTGCGCCGGGGGGTGGTCGGGATGACTGCGGGAGAGTCCGCGTACGACGTTGCCAGGCGGCAACGCGAGAAGGCCGAGCGGCTGCAGAAGTCGGCTGCGCTGTGGGAGCAGGGCGCCGAGGGCGAGGTTGCGGTGGCCCGCGCGCTCGAGGCTCTGCCTGAGGCGTGGGTCGCTCTGCACGACCTCGCCTGGCCGGGGCGCCAGCGCGCGAACCTCGACCACGTCGTGGTCGGTCCGGGCGGTGTCTTCGTCGTCGACGCGAAGAACTGGTCCGGTCGCATCGAGGTGCGTGATCAGGTCCTGATGCAGAACGGTCGCAAGCGGGAGTCGACGATCACCTCGGCCGGCGAGGCGGCGATCGCGCTGCAGGCCGTCGTCCCGACGCCGACGTCGTGTACGAGTGTCCTGTGCTTCGTCCGCGACGAGCCGCTCAGCGAGTGGTCGCGAGACGTGATGATCTGCTCGACGCAGAACCTCACCGAGATGCTGACCTCGCGGCCCGCTGTGCTAAGCCCCGACGACGTACAGGCGTGCGTCGAGGCGGTACGCGTGGGCACCGTGCGCACCCCCGCTGCGCCGCGCGCCCAGCGAGCAGCGCGACCGCGCAAGAGGAGTCGTCCCGTTGCGGCTCTCGTCGGTGCGCTCGTCCTGCTCGCTGCGATCGGCAGCGGCAGCCTCACCAAGGCGTCCGAGTGGTTCAGTGAGCAGTTCGTCAGCACCATCGTGGACACGCCGTCCGAACCCGCGCCGACCAAGGACGCGAAGCACAACAAGCAGCGCAGGGAGCGGCAGGACAAGCAGCGGTAGGTCCCCCGTCTCGACCATGTACGCCGCATCACCGTGTCGCGGTGTAGGTGCCCTCGCCGGAGACGGCGGCGACGACGCCGGCGCCCTCGGGCTTCGCAGCGGCCAGCAGTTGGCCCTCGCCCGACCCAGTGCGCCAGGCGGAGAGGCAGTGACCGGCGAGGGTGGCGTTGCGGCCGAGAACGGTGGGGGCCGGGGGTCACACCTCGCGACGAGCTGCACGTAGCAACACGGGCGCCCCGGCGCGTACGGACCAAACCGTCAGGGAGCGACGCGTGGGCGTAGCGGGACGAGGTAGGGCGGGGCGCCGACGAGGCCGATCGCCTCGTCGAAGGCGGTCGCGGAGACCTCGGCGTCGGACCCACGCGCGCGGGTGCTCGGCGTCGCCACGCGCTTTGGCGAGGGCCTCGAGCGCCTCGCACTGGTGGACGCGCAGGGGTGCTGCGACAGACGCCTCCGTGGCGGGCACCGTTGACGCATCCTGGTCGGCTCGGGGAGTCACCTGGCGAGCCGCCGTGCGCCGCAGGTGTGTCGGTGCGTGGTGTCACGGCCCGGGTCTCGATACGCCGCTCGTTCCTCGCGGCGACTCGACCACCGAGCGTGTGCCGGAGCCTTGACCGATCAGTCGACGAGGCTCTGGGGCGTGAGTGAGACCGGGAACGGGTGTGCCGCCGTGAAGGGCTCTCCACCCGACAGCGCGGCGACCTCGACGTACGCTCCCTCGTGCAGCTCCCACGCGGTGATGGCCGGCGCTTCCGGGTCGGCCACCCAGTAGGACAGGCAGCCGGCCGCCTCGTAGCGAGCTCGTTTGAGGCTGAGGTCGACCAGGCGCGTCGACGGTGAGAGCACCTCGATCGCGAGGAGCGGCGCGGTGGGCAGGTGGCGCTGCGTCAGGTCACTCACGCGACAGACGAGCACATCGGGCTGAAGGACCGTGTCGTCAGCCAGGCGTACGTCGAACGGCGCGGAGAGCACCTCGAGGCCGTCAGCAGCCGCATCCATCAGTGCCCTCATGAGCCTGGCCACGGCACGCTGGTGTCGCCACGACGGCGCCGGCGTCACGATGAGGGTGCCGTCGATGAGCTCGTACCGGTGCCCGTCATCGGGCAGGCCGTTGAGGTCGTCGGCGGTCAGCGGCCGACTCTGCGGCAGGACGGTCACGCTCACAAGGGTGCCCCATCCCGGCTCACCCGGCCACCATCGCCGGCTGGTGGCCGCCATGGTGGGACCACAGCGAGCACCAGCCGTGCTCGGTGACCACGATCAGGTCACGGTCGAAGGCGGCGGAGTTGTGGTTGCTGTAGCGCCATCCGGAGGCCCAGCGCTTCTCCTCTTCTCCCCATCCGTTGATCCCGGACCGCACGATCACCGTGACGAGAATGGAAGCCGAGTCGTCCGACCGGGGCGGGATCGCCAGCTTCCAGACCCGGTCGTAGAGCAGGTCCGACCTGCCGCGGTGCCCCTCGTCGATGTCGACCGGCAGAGGCGTGAGCTCCTCGAGCGCGAGAAGCCGCTGCGTGGTCACGGGTTGGTGCACGAGCGCGAGGTACACGCGTCCGTCGCTGAGGGGTACTGCTGCTGCAATCTCCTCGAGCAGTCTCTGCGGGTCGCGAAGCTCGTACTTGGCGAGGACGTCGTCGATGTCAGTGGTCATGGCTTGAGCGTGGCGCGCCGGCTGGTCGGGTGCAGCCAGTCATCCACAGGAGTCCGCACGAGGCCGTTCTCCACAGCCTGGGGCAGCCGTCGTGGCGCCCGACCACGTCTTCAGCCTTTGCTGTGGGCATGGGATACACGACCGACTTCCTCGGACACATCGACATCACCCCGAGCCTCAACGAGGCCGAGCAGGCCTACCTGTCGGCTTTCAGCCTGACGAGGCGCTACGACCGGGAGGAGGGGCCCTACTACGTCCCTCCCAACCCCTACGCCGACCAGGCTTCGGACGACACCGATCGCACCAACCGTCCAGCGCCCGGGCAGCCGCAGCTCTGGTGCAGGTGGGTGCCCTGCTGGGACGGCTGCTGCCTCGCGCTCGACGGCGAGGAGAAGATCTACGAGCCCACCCGGTGGCTGGACTACTTGCTCCAGCACTTCCTGGTGCCCGGCGCCGAGGCGTCAAGGTCCGGTCTGGAGGTCTTTGATGACTTCACCTTCGACCACCGCCTCGACGGTCTCGTCGTCGGGTGCCGCCGGGACAACAAGGAGCTCTTCGAGATCAGGGTCGAGGACAACGTCATCAGCCAGCACGTCCTCAGGAAGGCAGACCCCCGCTATCTCGACTACCCGCCGCTGCCCTACGAGGAGGTCATCGACCGCGACCGTCGACAGACGTCCCGACGCCGGTCCGGCAGCCGTCGGCTCAGGACCGTGTGAATCCCGGGGGAGCGCGCGATGGGCGTGAACAACAAGAAGCGCAGGGCTGCGCGCGAACGGAAGCGGGCCCGGGACCGCGCCAGGGCCGGGTTCTCGCAGGCCGATGCCGACCCGGCCTCTGCTTGGGATGCTGCGCAGGCCATCGAGCTGGTCGAGGTGAAGGTCCGCGCTGCCGTACGCCGACTGGGTGCGCGCAGACTTGATGATGAGGTGCTGGCGGCGTCGGCTGAGCACCTCCAGCGATCGGTGACCCCGGCCCCTGCGCACGTGGTGCACATCGTCGTGGCCGAGCTGCTGGTCCACGTGACTCGTGGCGTGACCTCGGCGGGCTGGCCACCGGGAGACCTGGCGCAGCTCGTCCGACGCCACCTCGGGGAGCGGCACCTGCCGACGCTCGTCGGTGCCCTGCACGAGGAGGGCCGCGATGGGCAACGGCGAGACCATGCGTGGGTTGCGGCGGTGAACGCCGTCGGTCCGGAGCGGCCGCTGGTCGTCGACTCGCCGGACGACCTGGCGTCGGCGCTCGGCCTCGCCGCCTTGTTGTCCCACGCGCCGCTGCTCACCGACGCCGTCGATGCCGGCACTCCGTTCGCTGGCGCGACGGATCACCCCAAGCTCGCGCAGGTCCGCGCGCTGCTTGCCAAGGCCGAGTCCACCGACTTCGAGCACGAGGCGGAGGCGCTCTACGCCAAGGCCCAGGAGCTGATCACCCGATACGCCCTGGGACGGTTGGTGGGTGATCAGGAACGGCCGACGGACGCCCGATCACCGCGTGTCCGCCGCATCTGGCTGGACGCCCCCTACGTCGCTGCGAAAGCGAGCCTCGTGGCCGCCGTCGCATCTGCCAACCGCTGCCGCACGGCCTTCGCGCAGCGGTACGCCTTCATTGTCGTGGTGGGGGCGATCGGCGACCTCGACGCAGTCGAGCTGCTGACGACGTCGCTCCTGGTCCAGGCCGACCTGGCGATGGCACGTCACGGCAGCCGGAACACAGTCGGCGGAGTGTCTCGGACGAGGTCCTTCCGGCAGTCTCTCCTCACCGCTTATGCCTCCCGCATCGGTGAGCGCTTGCGCGAGGCCAGCGAGTCGGCGGCTCGCGCCGGCGGCCACCTGCCTGTGCTGCGCTCGCAGGAGGAACGGGTGGCGGAGGAGTTCGACCGGCTGGTGCCCCATACGCCGGGGAGGCCAGCAAGCGTGAGCAACGGCGACGGATGGCGTGCCGGACGCGTTGCCGCCGATCTCGCACAGCTCGACGTCCACCGAGGGCTGAGCGCGGGCTGAGATGGCGGAGTCCTGGCGCTGAGTTACTCAGCCGACGTATGGTTTACTCATGCAGGTAACAGAGCGCTCGGCCGCCGCCACCGCCCGCCGTGCCCAGATCCTCGACGCGACGATCGAGGTGGTCGCGGCCGAGGGCTACTCCAGCGCGTCGTTCAAGCGGATCGCCGAGCACGCGCGCCTGTCGAGCACGCGGCTGATCAGCTACCACTTCGCTGGCAAGGACGACCTCGTCGCGGCGCTCGTCGAGCGCGTGATCACCGGCATCGGCGAGCACGTCGGCGCGCTGGTGATGGCGGAGGAGAGTCCGAAGGGAAGGCTGAGGGCGTACATCGAGGGGGTCGTCGGCTACTCGGACACCCATCGGAGCGAGATGTCCGCACTGCTCCAGGTGGTGCTCTCCGGCGCGTGGGGCGAGGGCAAGCCGGCGCCGAGCGACGTCAGTCACCTGGAGCGGATCCTCGAGGACGGGCAGCGAGCGAAGGAGTTCCGCAGCTTCGACCCCAAGGTCATGGCGACCACTGTCCAGCGTGCCGTGGAGGGGGTTCCCTTCATGCTGCAGGCCGACCCTGACCTGGACTGCGCGGCGTACGCAACAGAGCTGGTCGAGCTGTTCGACCGGGCCACGAGGGCCGACGCATGACCCTGTTGCGGCCGGTCATCGGGATCGTCGGGTCTACAGCCCTCTACTACCTCATGCGTCACTTCGGTGTCAGCGTGTACGCCGCGCTCGTCGTCGGCGCGGTGCTGTCGCTGGTGCCGGCGTGCGTCTCGCTCATCCGTGGCAACCGGCCGGGCGGGCTCGAGGCGTTCTTCACGGTCCTGCTGTTCGCGAGCTTCGCGATCTCGCTGCTGCCCGGCGACGAGCGGTTCCTGCTCGCCAAGGACGCGCTGATCACCGGCGGGGTCGGCTTCTGGTTCCTCGCCAGCCTGCGGTGGGCGGACCGGCCGCTGGCGTACCAGTTCGCGAAGCCGATGGTCGAGGGCCGGCTCGGCTGGGTGGGCGACTGGGAGGAGCGCTGGGAGCGGGACGAGTGGTTCCGCCGGATGTGGCGTACGTCGAGCGCGCTCTGGGCGGCGGGCACGTTGCTCGACGCGGTCGCGCGGGTGGTGATGGCGTACACGCTCCCGGCCGATGCGGTGCCGGGACTCAATCTGGCGATGTACGTCGCCACGGCGGTCGTGCTGAACGTGGTGACGACGGTCGTCTACGTGCGCGCCGGGGCGATCGGCGGACGACGCCGCGTGCCGAGCCAGGCGTAGCGGCTCACGCCGTGGCGGCCAGGGCGTCCAGCTCGTCCGGCGGGATCGGACGGATCGCCCCCTTCGTCGCGAGGTGCACGACCTCGCACGGCACTGCAGCCGCGCGAGCCGCGTCGTAGAGCGCCGATGCCCAGCGGCGGTCGAGCGCGGTGATGAACCCCGAGCCGGGACGCGAGAGCAGGAAGGCGAAGCGGGCACCGGGGATGACGTCGGCCTCCAGCCTCCTCAGGATGAAGGCGAGGTTCTCGATGAGCTCCGGGTCAGGCTCGTCGGCCTCGGTGATCTCGGTCAGCTGGGGCACGGGGACGTCGTCGATGACGAACATCATCCAGACGGACCGCCCGCCGAAGGACTGCGGCCGCATGAGGTGGCGCCAGGCGGCCTCGAGGTCGGTCTGGGATCGGATGGTGGGAGCGAAGGGTTCTCTGGTCATGCCCCGACCCTGATCTCCGCGTGGCGCTTTGGCGAACGGCCTTCCACAGGCGTGGCGGTCATCCACAGATTGCTCATCGGGGGCTGTGCCGGGCGGCTCGCGTCCCTAGCGTCGAACGGGTGAAAGCTCTCGGGATCCTCGTCGTGCTCGTCCTCGTGTCCGGCTGCTCCGGCGGCACCGCCGATCGGGGTGGAGGTGCTCGCTCGCAGCCGGACGCCGCCGCTGCGAGCGAAGCAACCTCGGTGATCGACGCAGCGCCGACCAACGCGAGACGCGTCTGGTCGGCACGCCTCGACGCACTCCAGGCACCGGTCGCTGCGGGCGACGTCGTGGTCGTCCCGGTCGCCGCACGGGGCGACGAGATCGACGTCGTCGCGCTCGACCGCGCGGACGGCGCCGTCCTCTGGCGCCGGCCGCTCATGGTGGTCGACGCCAGCGTCGGCGCGTACCTCGGGGACCTCGTCCACGAGTCCGAGGACGGGGAGACGTACGTCGTCATGCAGCAGGCGGGGACGGGTCGCCAGCTGCGGCCCGGTGCCAGGCTGCCGTACCTCGCCGTCGACCCCAGGTCGGGCAAGGTGCTCGCCCGTACGCGGCCCGTCGTTGCGCAGTTCGGTGCGCCGGCCTGCGACGACGGGCTCGACGTGTGCCTGCGGATCTCCGCGGACGACCGCTTCGAGGAGACGCGGTGGGTGATGGGGTCGTGGGAGCTGCGGCCCGAGAAGGACCGCCTCCCCGCTGGCACCAACGCGCTCGCCCCGGGCTCCGACGTCTACACCGTCTACGGCCCCGTGCAGCAGTACGCCGTCGCCAAGGCGATCGGTCGGGCTGGGCCGACCTCGTGGCGCGTCCCTCAAGGTCGGATCACCGGCAGCCGGACGTGGTTGGTCGACGACGATTCCGGGTTCGTGGACGAGGAGGCCGGCGTCGCGGTCGTGCAGCTCCTCCCTCTCACGGACGATGCAGATGTGCGCCGTTACGAGCGGGGCGAGGTGGTCCGCCTCGACCTCGCACACAGGCGTACTGCCGGGCTCGACCTCGAGACGGGGAAGGTGCTCTGGCGACACCGTGGGGCTGACATCCGATGCCTGGACCTCACGCGCTGGGAGGTGCCCGTGCGGTGCTCCTTCTCGGGCAAGCGGTCCTACCAGGAGGACCGGGATCCGCGGTTGGTGTCGGCGCACGGGTGGATCGAGGGCTACGACCCGCGCACCGGCGAGACAACGTGGCGCCAGGAGCTGGGCGCACGGGCCGTGCACACTCTCGTGCTCGACATCCTCACGATGGATGCCCAGGTGGACCGGGTCGTCGACGCCGACGACCTGGCGATCGTCCCGACTCCTGATGGCACTCGGCTGGTGTCGCTGGTCGACGGATCGTCCCGTGAGGTCGATGCCGCGGAGCCGCTGCTCTGTGAGGCCACGACGCCGTTCCGGCACCGGTTCGACGACAGCACGGGGGTCGTCGGGTTCGGAGACGACCGGAAGCGATCGTTCGTCGAGCCGTGTCTGGCCTCTGGGAAGTCGCTCGGTCGATCGGCGATGGACCGGCTCGGAGTAGCCGCCCTGCTCACAGGAGGCGTCGACGTCGGCGAAGGCATGCGGGTCCTGGCGAGCCGGCACGCGGTCCAGGGCTACCAGCTGTCGTAGCGGCCTGCGGCTGCGTCAGGCGCCGAGCGCGTCGAGGCCGTGGTAGACGGCGAACGCCGGCCACACGATGCCCTCGAGGATGGCGAGGACGTGCTGCCAGAAGCCGTCGGCCTGCATCCAGAAGTAGACCCAGGCGCCGAAGATGCCGAAGCCGTAGAGGGCGTTGCCGGCGTGGCCTGTGGTGGTGGTGCTCATGGTGGTGCTCCCTTCATCTCCACGCTAGGTGGGCAGAGGGGCACGCGGCAGGGACCTTCGGGCACGTCTGGCGGGAGGTTCGGCGGTTTGGGCTGAGAGGTTTCGAGGCTCGCTTCGCTCGCACCTCAACCACCAACGGCTGAGGGTCTCGATACGCCCGCTCGTTCCTCGCGAGCTACTCGACCACCTAGGTCGGGAGCCGGGAGAGAGGGAGAGGACTGTGCCCAATTTCGGGGCGGCGCTCGGGCGCGGAACGGCCCTATCCTCGACGGAGTCGACGCGAGGAATGGGGTGGAGGGGCAGCCGGTACTCAACCTGCAGGTGCTCGGCGAGCTCACGGCCACGCGGGACGGCGCGGTCGTGGACCTCGGCGGGCGCCGTCAGCGCGCCGTGCTGGCGGGGCTGGCGATGCAGCGCGACCAGGTGGTGCCGGCCGATCGACTCGTCGACTGCGTCTGGGGCGACCACCCGCCTGCCAACGCCAACGGTGCGCTGCAGGCGTACGTCAGTCACCTGCGCAAGCGGCTCGAGCCGGACGCGAGTGCGCGTCAGCGAGGTGGGGTGATCGCCCGCGCCGGACCGGGCTACGTCCTGCGCCTGGAGCAGGACGCCGTCGACGCGTGGGCCTTCGAGCGCGACGTCGAGTCGGCCGCGGGCCAGGCGCCGGCCGACGCCGTGTGCACGCTGGACACAGCGCTGCGGTCGTGGCGCGGACCGGCGTACGCCGACTACGCGGGGGAGCCGTGGGCGGAGGCCGAGATCGCCCGGCTGACCGAGCTGCGCGGGGTCGCGCGCGAGCGGCTCCTCGGCACCCGGCTCGAGCTCGGCGAGGCCCAGCTCGTGATCGGCGAGCTCGAGGCGCTGGTCAAGGAGGACCCCCTGCGCGAGGAGCGCTGGCGGCTGCTGACCCTGGCTCTCTACCGGGCGCACCGCCAGGCCGCGGCGCTCGAGTCACTGCGCCGGGCGCGTGCGGTGCTCGCCGACGAGCTCGGTGTCGACCCGGGCCCGGCCCTGCGTGCGCTGGAGGCAGAGGTCCTCGCGCAGTCACCGGGCCTCGACGGGCCGGGGTCTCGACTGAGCTCGACCACCGTGGTGAGCTCGACCACCGTGGCGGTGAGCATCCCGCGGCCACGCACTCCCGACGGGCTCGTCGAGCGCGACCACGAGGTCGGAGTGCTGCGTCAGATGATCGGCGACCTCGCCGCCGGGAGCTCCGGCTGCCTGCTGGTCGAGGGCCCGGCCGGGATCGGCAAGTCCCGCCTGCTCGACGAGGTACGCCGCCTCGCGGTGGCCGCCGGCGTGTGGGTCCGGTCGGCGCGGAGCAGCGCGCAGGAACAGGCCTTCGAGTGGGGCGTGGTCCGGCAGCTGTTCGGCCCCGGCGCCGACGACGCCGTCGGGAGCGCCGACCGGTACTCCGCGTTCCGCGACCTCTTCGGGGTCGTGAGGAGGCTCGCCGACGACGCGCCGTTCGTGATCTGCGTCGACGACGTCCAGTGGTGCGACGAGGTGTCGCTGCAGCTCCTCGGCTACCTGGTCAGGCGACTCGAGGGACTTGCCGTGCTCGTCGTCCTCGCCGTGCGGACCGGCGAGCCGCACCAGGCCGACGTGCTCGCCGAGCTGGTCGCCGACGAGACGACGGACGTCCTCCACCCCCAGCCGCTCACCGAGCAGGGCACGGCTGCCCTGGTGACCGACCGGCTCGGCCGCGGGGCCGACGCGTTCGTCGCCACCTGCCACCGGATGACCGCGGGCAACCCGCTCCTCCTGCGCCAGCTGCTGCGGGCCCTCGCCGACCAGGGCGTCCCGCCCGACGCCGCCCACCTCGACACCGTCCGGGCCGTCGGCTCGCGGGCGATCACCTCGCTCGTGGCGCTGCGCCTGCGCCGGATGCCGCCCGCGGTCACCGCGGTTGCGCGCGCGGTCGCGATGCTCGGTCCGGTGGCCGACCTGGTGAGCGTCGCGCACCTCGCGCAGCTCCCCGAGGAGGACGTCGCCAGCGCCCTCGACCAGCTCGCCCGCAGCGAGATCCTCCGCGACGGCCACCCGCTCGACTTCGTGAACCCCCTGGTCCGCGACGCGATCCACGCCGACGTACCCACGGGCGAGCGCGCCCTGCTCGTCGAGCGGCTCGGTCGGCTCAAGTCATCCTCAAGTCAGCCCGGCGACGCTGGGGTGCAGAGACAGTGAGGTGCTGACGTGCCCGACTCGACCCCCCTCCCGACCGCCGACGCGCTCCGCGGTCTGGCCGGTGGTGCCGTCCACCTGCCGGGCGACCCCCTCTACGACGAGGCCCGGATGCCGTGGAACCTCCAGGTCGACGAGCACCCCGCCGCGGTCGCCTACCCCGCCGACCCGCAGGAGGTCGCCCGGGTCGTCCGCGCCGCCGCCGCGTCCGGGCTCCGGGTCGCGCCGCAGGGCACCGGCCACGGCGCCCCGCCGCTCGCGGGACGCCTCAGCGACGCCGTGCTGCTCAGGACCTCGGCGATGACCGGGCTGGTGGTCGACGGCGCCGGTCGTACGGCGCGGGCCGAGGCCGGCGTGCTCTGGGGCGACGTGGTCGCCCGGGCCGGCCGGGTCGGCCTCGCCGGCATGCACATGTCCAGCCCCGGCGTCGGCGTGATCGGCTCGTCGCTCGGCGGCGGTGTCAGCTGGTACTCCCGCCAGCACGGCCTGCAGTGCAGCGCGATCACGGCCGTCGAGCTGGTGCTCGCCGACGGCACGTTCGTCCGCGCCACCGACGACCAGGACGCCGACCTGCTGTGGGCCGCGCGGGGCGGCACCGGCGGCTTCGGGGTCGTCACCGCCCTGGAGTTCGACCTGCTGCCGGTGCGCACGGCGTACGCCGGGATGCTGGCGTGGGACTGGCAGCACGCAGGCCGCGTGCTCACCGCGTGGGCCGACTGGACGACGGGCGCACCGGAGGCGGTGACCAGCGTGGCCCGGATCTTCCAGGTGCCCGACGACCCCGACCTGCCGACCGACATCCGGGGTCGCGGCATGGTGATGATCGACGCGGTGGCGCTCGGCGACGCCGAGGCCGGTGCGCGGGCGATCGCCGCGCTGCGCGCGCTGGGGCCCGAGATCGACACCTTCGCCCTGGTGCCGGCCGCCGACCTCGCGCACCTCCAGCTCGACCCGCAGGAACCGACCGCGGTCTACGCCAACAGCGTGCTCGTCGACGGCTTCCCGGCCGACGCGGTGGAGGCCCTCGTCGCGGTCGCGGGACCCGGTTCGGGCAGCCAGCTGCTCTTCGTCGAGCTGCGCCAGCTCGGCGGCGCGCTCAGGCGGCCGGCTCCGCGCGGCGGCGCCCTCGACCACCTGCCTGCGGAGTTCCTCGTGCTCGGCGTCGGGCTCGACGTGGGCACCGGGTGGAGCGCCGTACGCGCGGACGCGATGAGGATCCTCGACTCGCTGGCCCCGTGGTCGTCGCGCGCGTCGTACCTCTCGATGGCCTACGAGGCAGCCGCCCGGCGCGGGTTCGCCGCAGCGGCGTACGACCGGCTTCTGCGGATTCGTCAGTCTGTCGACCCCGACGGCGTGTTTGTGACGCCTCGAGCCACGCCAAACGACTGATTCCGCGACGGGGCTCAAGTCAGGCTCAAGTCGTCTGCAAGTGCGCGGGTGCACCTTCGTCTCGTCAACGACGACACAACGGAGGAAGCATGACCATCGCACAGACCAGCTACGACGCCACACCGTTTGCCGAGCTGGACGCACTCACCATCGGCACCGTCGCGGTTCCGGGGGACACGAGGTACGACGCCCTCGTCGCGCCGTGGAACGTCGCGGTCCCGGTCCGCCCGGCCGCCGTCCTCGCCGCCTTCGACGCGTGGGACGTCGTCGAGGCCGTGCAGTTCGCGGCCCGCCACGGCATCCGGGTGACCCCGCAGGCCACCGGCCACGGCCCGATGGCCGACCTGACCACCGACCTGCTGGTCACCACCAAGGACCTCGACGAGGTGGTCGTCCACCCCGAGGGCTGGGCCCGCGTGGGCGCCGGCGTGAAGTGGCTCAAGGTCGTGGAGGCCGCCGCGCCGTACGGCCTGGCGCCGCTGTCGGGCTCGATCACCGACGTCGGCATCGTCGGCTACACGACGGGCGGCGGGCTCGGCCCGATGGCCCGCACCTACGGCCTCGCCAGCGACAAGGTCCGCGCGATCGAGGTCGTCACCGGTGACGGCGTGCTGCGGAGGGTCACGCCGACCGATCACCCGGAGCTGTTCTTCGCGCTGCGCGGCGGCAAGGGGATGCTGGGCATCGTCACCGCGATCGAGTTCGACCTGGTGCCGCAGCCGCGGTTCTACGGCGGCTCGCTGTGGTTCGACGGCGCCGACGCGCCCGCGGTCATCGAGGCCTGGCGCGCGTGGTCGGAGGAGCTCCCGGAGGCCGGCACCACGTCCTTCGCCCTCTTCCAGCTGCCCGACATGGAGGGTGTGCCGCCGATGCTCGCCGGTCGGCTGACGATCTCGGTGCGCTTCGTGTGGACCGGCTCGGCCATCGAGGGGGAGCAGTGGTTCGCCGCGATGCGCGCGGCCGGTGAGGCGATCCTCGACGACGTGTCCGAGAAGCCCTACGTCGCGATCGACTCGGTCCACACCGACCCGCTCGACCCGACCCCGGCCACCGAGGCCGGGCAGGTGCTCGCCGAGTTCCCCGCGGAGGCGGCGTCCGCGCTGCTGGCGCTGACGGGCCCCGGGGTCCCGTCGCCGCAGATCCTGGTGGAGGTACGCCAGCTGGGCGGCGCCTACGCCCGGCCGGGTGAGCACCCGAGTGCCTTCGCCTCGCGCGAGGCGGCGTACTCGCTGCTGGTCGTGAGCATCGCCGAGATCCCGGGCGTCGAGGACCACGCCGACGCGATCCTCGACGCGATGTCGCCGTGGATCGGCGGCCACCGGCTGCCGAACTTCACGTTCACGCCGGAGGAGTACGTCGACGCCTATGACGAGGTCACCCTCGCGCGGCTGCGCCGGGCGCGCCGGACCTACGACCCGGACGGCGTGATGGCGATCGGCGGCGTGCTCGCCTGAGACCCCACCGCGACCCGCGGCCCCCTGGATGGTGGGGTCGCGGGTCGTGGGGTGTCCGGGGGTCTAGAACAGTTGTCCACAGATGCGCCGGAGCGTCTGGTGCCACGGCGGGCGTCGGGGTTCAGTGGACCGTATGCCACGCAGCGTGACCGCCTCGGCGCGGTATGATCACAGTATGACCGCCAAGATCGCTGTGAGCCTGCCTGACCACCTGGTCGAAGAGGCGCGCGCTGCGGTGGCGGCAGGTCGCGCCGGCTCGGTGTCGGCCTATGTCGCTGAAGCGCTCACGGAGAAGTCGCGGCGACGCACGTTGTCCGAGGTGCTGGACGAGATGGATGCCGAGCTCGGTGCGCCCGGTGCGGCCGCCATGGGCCGGGCGGCCCGCGTCCTGGATGCCCTGTGACGGGGCTGAGCCTCGATGCGGGTGCCTTGATCGCGATCGAGCGCGGAGACCCAGAGGTCCGGGCGCTGCTGCGCGAAGCGGCTGACCGCGGGCTCGAGGTCCACGTGATCCCTGAGGTCGTCGCCCAAGTGTGGCGTGGCGGATCGCGCCAGGCGCGCCTCGGCGCCCTCCTTTCGGCGCGAGGTGTGGACACGCCCGCGTACGACGTGCACGCGGCGCGCGAGGTCGGGCGCCTGTGCGGGACCGCGGGTCGTCACGACGTCGTCGACGCGCACGTCGTCTGGCATGCGCGAAGTCGTGGGCATGCTGTCGTCACGTCTGATCCCGAAGACCTGCGCGCCCTAGACCCGTCCGTGCCGATCGTGCCAGTCTGAGCGCCTCTGGTGAAGGGCCTGCGGAGGTCGGCGGCTTGTGGGGTTTCGAGGCTCGCTGCGCTCGCACCTCAACCACCGATGGCTGATGGGTCTCGATACGCCCGCTCGTTCCTCGCGGGCTACTCGACCACCTATGACATGCGGACGACGAGGTCGGCCGATCCGCGGGTCGCGGCGATCAGGCGTGCGTTGGGCTCGTCCACCTGCTCGACCCAGGCGCGGGCGGCGGCCGGTGGCTTGCCGAACTGCTCATGGCGCGCGACGAGCCGCGCGCGGCGTACGTCGTCGTCGCCATCGACGAACCAGGCCTCGGTGAGCAGCGGCCGGACGCGCTCCCAGCCGTCGTCGGGTAGCAGGAGGTAGTTGCCCTCAGTGACGACGATCCGCGCGGAGGGCTCGATCGCGATGGCGGCGGCGATCGGCTGCTCGAGGTCGCGCTCGAAGCCGGGGACGTAGAGCGTGCGGTCGGGCTCGTCGTGCAGCCGGCGCAGCGCGGCGACGTACCCGTCGACGTCAAAGGTCTCAGGCGCGCCCTTGTGGTCGCGCAGGCCCAGGCGCGACAGCTGCGCGTCTGCGAGGTGGAAGCCGTCCATCGGAAGGTGGGCGACGGTGTCGGCGGGCAGTGCGGCCAGCAGCGTCTCGGCGAGGGTGGTCTTGCCCGCTCCCGGCGCACCCGTGATGCCGAGGACCACGCGGCGGGGTGCGGCGAGCAGAACAGCGATCCGGTCGAGCAGCGAGGAGACCTCGGTGGTCATGCGGGGAGCGTAGTTGGACGGCGCCCGCCACTAGCCTGAGGCCATGGCTGTGCTGGCCGCGAAGCTGCGTGTCCCGAGATCACGTCGCGGGCTCGTCGCGCGGTCCCGGCTCACGGACCGGCTCGCGACGGACGGGCCGATGCCGCGGCTGGTGCTGGTGGCCGCCCCGGCAGGCTTCGGCAAGACCACGCTGCTCACGCAGTGGCTCGCCAGCAGCGGTGCCCGGGTGGCCTGGCTCTCGCTCGACGCGGGCGATGCGGACCTCAGACGATTCCTCACCCATCTCGTCGCTGCCGTGCAGGTGACCAGTCCCGAGGTCGGCGCCGGGTCGATGGCGCAGCTCGAGGGCGAGCCAGCCGTCGCGCACGAGGACGTGCTGGTCGGGCTCCTCGACGACCTCGACTCCCTGCCCGGCCCCACGGTCGTCGCGCTCGACGACTACCACGTGGTGGACAGCGCCGAGGTGGACGAGGCGGTCACCTTCCTCCTGGACAACCTCCCATCCCAGGTCACGCTCGCGATGGCCACGCGAGCCGACCCGCCCCTTCCCGTGGCGCGGCTGCGGGCACGCGGAGAGCTGCTGGAGGTCCGTGCTGCCGACCTGCGGTTCACCGATGCCGAGGCGACGGCGTTCCTCAACGACGTGATGGGGCTGGGCCTGGAGCAGCAGCACGTCGCCGCGCTGGCGCGACGGACCGAGGGGTGGGCGACCGGGCTGCAGCTCGCGGGTGTCTCCGCGGCGGGTGCCGCCGACCGCGGCGGCTTCGTCGAGGCATTCGCCGGCACCCACCGGTTCGTCATGGACTACCTCGTGGAGGAGGTCCTCGCCGGCCAGCCCGACGACGTGCGGTCGTTCCTCCTCGACACCTCGGTGCTGGACGACCTCAGCGGTCCGCTGTGCGACGCGCTGACCGGACGCAGCGACGGGCAGGAACGGCTGGAGCAGCTCGAGCGGGCGAACCTGTTCCTCGTCCCCCTCGACGACCAGCGGCGGTGGTGGCGCTACCACCACCTCTTCGCCGAGGCGCTGCGAGCCCGACTCGTCGCCGCCGACCCCGGACGTGCCTCGCGGCTGCACCGCGACGCCGCCGACTGGTACGCCGCCCACGACCGCTTCGACGAGGGCGTGGCCCACGCGCTGGCCGGTGGCGACCCCGAGCAGGCGGCCGACGTGGTCGAGCTCGCCCTGGCCGGCCTGCGTCGGCGACGCGAGGACCGGACCCTGCGGACATGGCTCCACGAGCTGCCGGAGGACGTCGTACGACACCGGCCGCTGCTGGCCACGCAGGCCGGGTGGGCACGGCTGTCGGAGGGTCATCTCGACGGGGTCGAGGCGTGGCTCGACGCGGGGGAGTCGGGGACGGCGAACGCTGTCGGCAGGGGCTCCGACGCGGCACGGGCGGTTCGCGAGCAGGAGCTGGCCGGCCTGCCGGGCATGATCGCGCTCTACCGGGTCACGGTCGCCCAGGCGCGGGGCGACACCGCGGGCGCGGTCACCCACGCCCGGCGCGCCCGCGGCCTCGCGGGTCCGGACGACCACTTCCTGCGAGGGGCGTCGTCGGGCTTCCTCGGGCTGGCGGCCTGGGCTGCCGGCGACCTCCCGGCGGCGTACGACACCTTCGGCGAAGCAGTCCGGCACATCGGGGCCGCGGGCAACGTCGCCGACGGGCTCGGGATGACCGTCGTGCTGGCGAGCATCGCGACCGGGCGTGGACGCCCCGACGAGGCGCTGCGCCTGCTCGAGGATGCGCTCGCGACCGCGCAGGCAGTCCCAGGGCCACCCCTGACGACCACCGGCGACGTGTACGTCGGACTCGCCACCGTGCTGGTCGAGCAGGGCAGGCTGGCCGAGGCGGAGGTGCTCCTGGCGGACGCGGCGGACCTCGGCGAACGGGCGTCCCTGCTCGAGAATCGACACCGCGCCCCGCTCGCGAGGGCCGCGCTGCACCGTGCGCGGGGCGACCTCGACGGCGCGCTCGCCATGCTCGACGAGGCGGAGAGGCTGTGGCTGCCCGGGTTCTTCCCCGACGTGCGCCCGATCCCGGCACTGCGCGCCCGGGCCCTCATCGTGGCAGGGCGCCTGGACGAGGCCCGCGCGTGGGCGTCCGCCGCGGGCACCGAAGCAGGTGGCTTCCTCGAGGAGTTCGACCAGCTGACGCGTGCCCGACTGATGGTGTCCGAGCGCGACCGTCTCGACGAAGTCGTGCGGCTGACGGAACGGGTGGCAGCGGACGCCGGGGCCGCCGGTCGTGGTGGCAGCGTGCTCGACGCACTCGTCGTACGCGCTCTCGCCCACCACGCCGCGGGTGACCTCGAGCAGGCACAGGCCGCACTGGGCGAGGCGCTCGAGCGCGGTGTGCCGCACGGACATCGACGGTTGTTCCTCGACGAGGGGGAGCCGATGCGCGAGCTGCTCCTGGCGCGGACCGACGAGCACGCCGCCACGGTGCTCGCGGCGGTCGCGGAGGACGAGCCCGCACGAACCTCACAGCAGGTCGAGGGCCTCAGCGAGCGTGAGCTCGAGGTGCTGCGGCTGCTCGCGACCGACCTGACCGGTCCGGAGATCGCGTGCCGGCTCTTCGTCTCGCTCAACACCCTGCGCACGCACACCAAGCACATCTTCACCAAGCTCGACGTGAACACCCGCCGCGCCGCCGTACGCCGCGCGGCCGAGCGCGACCTCCTGTGAGGGATCACCAGCAGGGTCACATCACGATGTGATGTGGGCTCACCACCTCGGTTCCTAGCGTCCTGGACATCGCCGGGCACCCCGCCCGGCAGGACTCAAGGAGCCACCATGAACGTCACCAGCACCGGCCTCCTCAGGGCCGCGGGCGTCGCCGCCGCGGTCGCCGGGAGCATCTTCGTCGCCGTCCAGGTCAACCACCCGGCCGAGGCCGCGTTCGACACCGACACCACCGAGTGGGTGGTGCGCTGCTGCGCCAAGGCCGTGATGGCCGCCCTCGCGCTCGCGGGCATCGCCGGGATGTACCTGCGCCAGCACCGGCGGGCCGGCGTTCTGGGTCTGGTCGGCTACGTCCTCTTCTCGCTCGGCTACCTCACGCTGTTCAGCGTGGAGGTCATCGCGGCCGCGGTGCTGCCGACGCTGCTCGACACCGACCACGGCTACGTCATGGAAGTGGTGACCGCGGCCGGAGGCGGCACAGCCGCTGGGGACATCGGCGGCATGCAGGTGGTGCTCAACCTCGCCGGCGCGGGCTACATGCTCGGCGGCCTCGTCTTCGGCGTCGCGCTCTTCCGCACCGCGATCCTGCCTCGCTGGGCCTCGGCGCTGCTCGCAGTCAGCACGGTGGGCACGGCGGCCCTCGCCTTCCTGCCGCACGCCTTCAACCGTCCGTTCGCGGTCCCCGAGGGCATCGCGCTCATCGCGCTCGGCATCGCGCTCTGGCGCAACCCCGCCGACTCCCCGGCGGGCGAGCCGGCCGGCGCGGTCCTCGAGCCCGCGGTCCGATGACCCGCCGCGCCGACCGGCTGCTCCCGGTCGTCCTGCTCGCCCTCTGCTTCGTCCCGGTGCTGTCGGGAACCCTCCGGCTGGTGCAGCTGGCCGGAGGGCCGGAGATCATGCCGGCGGACGACCGGTTCCTCGACTGGCCGATGGCCCTGGTCGTCCACATCGTCGGATCGGCGGTCTTCGCCGTGGGCTGCGTCTTCCAGCTCGTCCCGACGATCCGGCGTCGCCACCCGGACTGGCACCGCCGCGCGGGACGGGTGCTCGCGGTGGCAGGGCTGATGGTCGCCGGCTCCGCGCTCTGGCTCACCCTGTTCTACGACCCCCAGCCGGGCACGGGTCCTCTCCTCCTCGTCCTGCGCCTGGTCGTCGCACCGGCGATGGCCGGTTGCCTCGTCGTCGGCGTCGCCGCCGCACGGCGCCGTGACTTCCGGGCCCACCGGGCCTGGATGATCCGGGGGTACGCACTCGCGCTCGGCGCCGGCACGCAGGTCTTCACGCTCGGGTTCGGCGAGGCCGTCCTCGGCCACGGGGAGCTCCGCGGGGACCTCCTCAGGGTGGCCGCCTGGGTGATCAACCTGGCGGTGGCCGAGTGGGCGATCCGGCGCCCGGCCCGGCGTCGTACGTCACGGGCGCGACGGGTTCCGGCGGAGGTCGTGTCGCCATGACCGGCCCGGCGGCGTACGAGATCCGGGTCGCGGGCCACCTCGACGACCACTGGTGCGACCGGCTCGGCGGGCTGGTGCTCACGCGCAACGCCGACGGCACCACCACCCTCACCGGTCGGCTCGCCGACCAGTCCGAGCTCCACGGCGTGCTCTCGGGGTTGCGCGACATCGGGGCCACCCTGCTCTCCCTCGAGTCCGCCGTCATGCCCATCGACGATGAAGGAGAAGACCATGTCCCTGCTTGCTGAGGCGGCACCCGTCGCCACTGACCTGTCGCCGCTGCGGATCCACGCGATGCGTGGTGGCTACCTGCTGATGGCCATCGGGCTCGCAGTCGTGAAGTGGCCGCTGGTGCCCGACGCGCGGGCCCTCCCGCTGTACGACGGGGTCACCCTCTGCCTGCTGACGGCGATGTCGCTGCTGGCCCTCCTCGGGGCGTGGCGTCCGATCAGGATGCTGCCGTTGCTGGTCTTCGAAGTGCTCTGGAAGGCGTTGTGGCTCTCGCTCGTGGCGCTTCCGCGAGCGATGTCCGACGATCTGGGTCCCGCCTACGTCGAGGTGGCGATCAGCTGCTCGCTGGTCGTGGTGATCGGAGCGGTCGTGCCCTGGAGGTACGTGTGGCGGACGTTCGTGCGGTGAGCACACCCGCGCGGGCGGTTGTGGCAGCACGAGCGCTGGTTACGTTGGGCAGCATGGACGTTCGCGGACTGTTGACCGAGGGCTTCGGCCGGATCACGGAGCTGTACGACGGCCTCGCTGAGGGGCTCGACGACGAGAGCCTGCACCACCGCCCGGGCGGCACCGGCAACCCGATCGGCTGGCTGCTCTGGCACCTGGCTCGGGTGCAGGACCACCACGTCGCCGGCCTCGCCGACTCGGCCCAGGTGTGGGAGAGGTTCGGGCTGCCCAACGACACCGACGACATCGGCTTCGGCCACACCAGCGAGCAGGTCGACGCGGTGCGGATCACCGATCCGGCGCTGCTGGTCGAGTACCACCACGAGGTCACCCTCGCGACGGCTCGCTACCTCGAGACCGTCGACGAGAAGGAGCTCGAGCGGGAGGTCGACCAGCGCTGGGACCCGCCCGTCACCGCTGGTGTGCGCCTCGTCAGCATCCAGGGCGACTGCCTCCAGCACCTCGGGCAGGCGGCGTACGTCAAGGGGCTGCTGCGACACTGACCGTGTGCCCGACCTCGTCGTCCGATCCGCCGGCTTCTCGCCGGTGAAGGGGATGCGCCACCTGGCGCTCCCGTCGATCGAGCTCGACGAGGTCGGGCCCGTCGGCGACCGGGTCTGGTGCATGGTCGACGTCGCGGCGCAGCGGGTGCTGCGCACGGTGCAGCACCCCACGCTGGTCGGCGTCGTCGCGCAGGTGGAGGGCGGGGAGCTCTCGATGACGCTCCCGTCGGGGGAGTCGGTCGCCGCGGCCGCTCATCCCTCGGGGGAGACGATCACCTGCGACTACTGGGGCCGCGAGGTCGACCTCGCGCTGACCGACGGGCCGCACGCCGGGCTGGTCTCCGACTTCCTGGGCAAGGCCGTACGACTCGCTGCCGCGCCGCGCGGTGGCGTGGTCTTCGCCTCGCCGATCACGATCGTCGGGGCCGCCTCTCTGGCAGCGATCGACGCTGAGGCCGCGCGCTTCCGCGCGACGTTGGTCGTCGAGACCGACGACCCGTGGGTCGAGGACACCTGGCTCGGTACGTCGTTCGGCATCGGTGACGCCGAGGTCAGGATCGGCGGCCCGGTCCCGCGCTGCGCGGTCATCGACCACCACCCCGAGACCGGGGTGAAGGACCGCCGACTGCTCAAGGAGCTCGCGCGGACCCGGCCCACGAACAAGGCCGGCGAGCCGATGTTCGGGGTCTACGCCGAGGTCGTGACCCCCGGAGTCGTGCGCGCTGGCGCCTGATGCCGTGCACCGTGCAGGCAGTTCGTCGCCCGCACGGCTCGGGCCACGCTCGACGCGGACCGGCCCGACGCGAACTGCCTGCACGGTGTCCTGGCCGAGTGCTGAGGTCTAGCCTCGAACCGACGGCGATGCGCCCCGGGCAACCAATCGCCGCACCCAGCCGGTCCTGTGTGGCATGGACCCGAGTGGTGAGGAGGCCGTTGCCATGGTGCGACCGACGGCGATCCATGCCGGTGCGACGGACCGCGTGGCCGAGTTCGAGGACTTCGTCGCGAGCCGGGCGACGCGCCTGCTGACGACGGCGTACCTGCTCACGCACGACCACGGTCGCGCGGAGGACCTGTTGCAGACCTCGCTCGCCAAGCTCTGGCTGGCGTGGTCGCGGGTCGACGAGCCGGACGCCTATGTGCGCAAGGTGATGGTGACGACGTACGCCTCGTGGTGGCGGCGCAAGTGGCGCGGCGAGAAGCCGAGCGACGCGGTGCCCGAGACGAGCGCGAGCCAGCCGACGCGCGACCCGGACATGTGGTCGGCGCTGGCGCGACTGCCGCGCGGACAGCGGGCCGTGCTGGTCCTCCGGTTCTACGAGGACCTCACCGAGGCGGAGACCGCGCGCGTCCTGGACTGCAGTGTCGGCACCGTGAAGAGCCAGAGCGCGAAGGGACTGGCGAAGCTGCGGATCGACGCGGCGCTGGTCGACGAGGGGAGGGCGACGCGATGAACGTCGAGGAGATGCTCCGCCAGACCATGGTCGACCGGGCCGACGACGTGGCCGGCAGCCCGACGATCGGCCGGGCCGGACGGGCCCGCGAGCAGGCGCGCTCGATGCGCCGTCGGCAGTACGCCGCGACCGCCGTCGCCGCGCTCGCAGTGACCGCCGCCGGCATCGGGGCCAGCGGGCTGCTGGGGGGCAACCCGCCGCCCGAGCCCGCCCCCGAGCCCACCCGCGTCATCGACGTCGCGCCGAGCTTCGCCGGCCGCACGCTGATCACCTCCGGCGAGACCCACGACGGCGAGCCGCTGTTCCTCACCGTCGATGCACCGTCGGGGTCAGAGTGGATGGTGACCTGCGCAGGCCTCGGCCCCGAGTACGTCGTCCACCGCGCCGTCGACGACCAGTTCGAGGAGACGGCTCCCTGCGGACCGCTCGAGGTGCTGGGCGAGTCGATGAGCTTCCGGTGGTCGAGCGCCGAGCCCGTCGGCAACGACGTCGAGCTGGCCGTCTGGATCACGCTGGGCGGCGAGGCCGTGCAGCCGGAAGGCGCCATCCTGGCCGCGGCGGTCTACGAGATGCCCCCGGCGGTCACCATGCTCGCCGGGACGGATGTCGCCCCGCTCGAGGTCTCGCTCGGCCAGGAGTGGGCGTACCTCGACTCCGTCGAGTCCGAGCCGGGGGAGCGCAGGCTGACCGTGACCTTCCCCGCCTTCGACGAGGAGGTGCTCCTCGAGCTGGTCACCGACCCCGTCGGTGCGAGCGCGGACGTCGAGCTGCTGGTCGACGGGGTGGCGACGGCGTCGCCGCGGACCTTCCCGCTCGGCGGCAGCAGCACGGGCGACCGGCTCAATGCTCTCGAAGCCCACACGGTCACGCTGCGGATCGTCGGCGACGTACCTCCCGACGCCCGGCTCGGGATCGTGCGGCGCAGGCTGGCCGACGGTCAGTGATCCAGGGCGCTGAGGTCGGGCGGCACGTCGACGGAGAGTGCCTGCAGCACCTCGAGAGGTACGACGTCCAGCGCGCGCTCCGACGTGGCGGCCAGCACGACCGGGGCCGCCACACCGGCGTCGTACGCCTGGAGCCAGCGAGCCGCGACGACGCACCAGCGGTCGCCGGGCACGAGCCCGGGGAAGGCGAACTCCGGTCGGGGCGTGGAGAGGTCGTTGCCCACCGAGCGCTGGTGGGCGAGGAACTCCTCGGTCATCACCGCGCAGATCGCGTGGAGGCCAACGTCCAGGCCGACCGTGCAGGTGCCGTCGCGGTAGTAGCCGGTGACCGGGTCGGTGCCGCACGGCTCCAGCTCTCCGCCCAGGACGTTGCGCTCGGTCATGGGTCGATCATGCCTTGATCGCGAGGGGTTTCGAGGCTCGCTGCGCTCGCACCTCAACCGGCACGGGTGGCCGCACCTCAACCGGCGGAGCGGGCGGCCTTCTTGGCCTCGGCCTCCGCGCGGCGCTCGACGAAGCGGGCGGCCTCGGTGTCGAGGGCGGAGACGGCGGCGGCGAGCTCGTCGCGCGCCTTCTCGCCGTCCTCGTCGAGGCCCTCGAGCTCCCAGACCCCCCACTGGCGGAGCAGGGGAGTGACGATGTCGTCGTGGTGGATGCGCAGGTCGTAGATGCCGGCCTTCGCCATCGTGACCGCCTTGCGCGAGAAGCCGGGGATCACGTTGCCGGGCATCTGGAAGCCGATGACCTCCTCCGTGATCGCGCGCATCGTCTGGCTCGGCGTGAGCTCGAGCGCCGCGGCCACGAGGTTGCGGTAGAAGATCATGTGGAGGTTCTCGTCCTTGGCCACCCGGGTGAGCAGCTTCTCCGCGATCGGCTCGTTGGTGTAGCGGCCGGTGTTGCGGTGGGAGATGCGGGTCGCGAGCTCCTGGAACGAGACGTAGGCGCAGACGTTGAGCAGTGACTTGTCGAGCGACTCGTAGCCGATCTCCATCGTCTCCATCCGCGCCCGCTCGAGCTCATCGGGGTCGACGCCGCGCGTGACGAGGAGGTAGTCGCGGATGCAGAACGCGTGCCGGCCCTCCTCGGCGGTCCACCGGTTGACCCACGTGCCCCACGCGCTGTCGCGGCCGAAGGCGCGGTCGATCTCGCGGTGGTAGCTCGGCAGGTTGTCCTCGGTGAGCAGGTTGACCTCGAGCGCGGTGCGCGCGATCGGCGAGAGCTGCGACTGCTCCACCGACCACGGCTCGCCACCGAGGTCCTTGAAGTCGCGACCCAGGCTCCACGGGACGTACTCGTGCGGCATCCACTCGTCGGCGAGGCCGAGGTGGCGGTTGAGGTTCTCCTCCACCACCGGCTCGAGCTCGGTCAGCAGCTGTTCGGTGGCGAGAGCGGCCATGGATCGATCTCCTCGAGTGGACGTGTCCTCGCGCCCATGCCTACACCCGCGGCGGCCCGTTCGACCAGAGCAGACCACTGCCGGAAGTGGTCCGCAGACCAGTGGTCCGGCCCCCGATGGCCACTCTTGACAAGGAGTGGAAGCGCTCTCATAACGTGACCGCCGTCACACTCTCTCGGGAAGAAGGTCCACCATGCGCATCCGTCGCGCGCTCGTCGCACTGGCCGCCCTCGCGGCCTCGCTCTCACTCGCCAGTCCGGCCACACCGGCCTCCGCGATCGGTCCCGATCGCCTGCCCTTCAACATCGTCAACCAGTCCCAGCGCGGCGAGGACGTCTACCTCTACGTCGTCGGCGTCAACCTCGCGACCGGTCGCCTGGGGTACGTCAACCAGGCCGGCACCTTCACCCCGTGGCCTGCGGGCAGCAACCCGCCGAGCCCCGCGCCCGACGTCTCGATCCGGATGGGCGGCACCGGCTCGAGCACCACGGTCAACGTGCCGCGCGGCTTCTCCGGCCGGCTCTACATGTCCTTCGGCGAGCGGCTGCCCTTCCGGCTGACGCCCGACGGCCTCGTGCAGCCCGCTCCCTGGGCGCCCGGCGACCCGAGCGAGAACATCCTCTTCGACTGGAGCGAGTTCACCTACAACGACGCCGGGCTCTGGCTGAACAGCTCGCAGGTCGACATGTTCGCCGTGCCGCACGCCGTCTCGGTGACGGGCTCCGACAACGTGACGCGGACGACCGGCCGGCTGGTCGACGACGGCCGCAACAAGGTCATCAACGGCGTACGGAACCAGGCGGGGTGGGCGGGACTCGTCCGCACCCGCGCCGACGGCACGGTGCTGCGCGTGCTCTCGCCGGGAAAGGCGGCGGACGCCGGCTACTTCGACCGCACCTACCTCGACCCCTACATCGCCAGCGCGTGGAACGCCTACGCCTCCAAGACGCTGACGGTCGTGCCGTTCGGTGACCGGCCCGACGTGCGCTACTTCGGGCGTACGTCCGGGACGACGATGAACTTCACGAACAGCGCCGGCCAGCAGGTCGCGTCGTTCCAGCGCCCGAGCACCGGCAACGTCTGGGGTTGCGACGGTGCCCTCGGTGCACCCAACGACCAGGTCGTCGGGCCGATCGCCCGCACGCTCTGCGCGGCACTGCACCGCTCCACCCTCGGCCGGCTCGACACCCAGCCGAGCGGCACGGCGGCGGACTTCTACCAGGGCTCGATCACCAACCACTACTCGCGGCTGGTGCACCAGAACATGGTCGACGGCCGGGCCTACGGCTTCGCCTTCGACGACGTCCAGGCACAGGAGTCGCTGGTCTACAGCGGCGACCCGCGCTCGGCCGGGATCACGCTGACGCCGTTCGGTCCGGGCGGCTCGACGAACCCGCCGACCAACCCGCCCGCTACCACGGGCAACACGCTGATCAGCCAGCTCAACAGCAAGTGCATCGACGTACCCAACTGGAACTTCGCCGACGGCCAGCGGCTGATCATGTGGGACTGCCACGGCGGCACGAACCAGCGCTGGGAGCGGGTCAACGGGACGCTGCGCACCCAGAACGGGATGTGCATGGACGTCGCGGGCGGCGCGACCGGTGACGGTACGCCGATCCAGATCGCGCGCTGCAGCGGCAACCCCGCCCAGCAGTTCGTGCTCAGCGGCGCCGGCGACCTGGTGAACCCGCAGGCCAACAAGTGCGTGGACATCACGGACGTCAACGCGGCCAACGGGGCCGCGCTGCAGCTCTGGACCTGCGCAGGGACCGCCAACCAGAAGTGGCGCCTGGGCTGAGGGCGGCCGGGGGAGGCGGGTTCGGGGTCGCCTCCCCCTGTCGGCGCTCGTGGCTAGGTTGGTCGGCATGGACCTGCGCGGAGCGCTGTCGCCGTACGTCGACTCGGGTGAGATCCCGGGCGTGGTCGCGCTCGTCGCGCGGGGCGACGAGGTGGTCGTCGAGGCGCTCGGGGTGCAGGGGTCGGACGGCACTCCGATGGCGCGCGACTCGATCTTCCGCGGTGCCTCGATCACCAAGCCGCTGACCGCGGCGCTGGTGATGGTGCTGGTCGAGGAGGGGCTGCTCTCCCTCGATGCGCCGGTGTCCGAGCTGCTGCCGGAGCTGGCGTCGCCGCGGGTCCTGCGCACGCTCTGGAGCCCTCTGGACGACACGGTCCCCTGTGCGCGTCCGATCACCGCGCGTCACCTGCTGACGTCGACCGCCGGTCACGGGTTCGCCACCTGGGAGTCGGCCGTCACCCCACTGCTGATGTCGGAGCTCGGCCAGGCGTCCGACGACATCCACGAGGTGCCGCCGCCCGACGAGTGGATGCGCCGGCTCTCGGAGATCCCGCTCATGCACCAGCCGGGGGAGGGCTGGACCTACAACGCGGCCTACGACGTGCTCGCCGTGCTGGTCGCGCGCGCGGCCGGTCAGCCGTTCGGGGACGTGATGGCGCAACGGTTGCTCGAGCCGCTGGGCATGGTCGACAGCGGCTTCCACGTGCCTGCCTCCGCTCTGGATCGGTTCACCACGCTCTACGGCGGGGGTGAGGGTGGACTCGAGGTCCGCGACGAGCCCGACGGGGTGTTCGCCCGGCCGCCCGCCTTCGCATCGGGCTCCGGTGGTCTGGTCACCACCGTCGACGACTGGCTCGCCTTCGGACGAATGCTGCTGGCAGACGGGGGCTCGCTCCTCACTCCGGCCTCGGTGCGGCTGATGACCTCCGACCAGATCACTGCGCAGCACCGCGAGATGGGCGGGTTCTTCCTCGACGGCCAGGGCTGGGGCTTCGGCGGCGGCGTCGACACCGAGCTCATCGATCCGTGGAACGAGATCGGCCGCTACGGCTGGGTGGGCGGCACCGGCACCTCGGCGTACATCTACCCCGCCTCGGGCCCGGTCGCCGTCCTCCTGACGCAGGTCGAGCTGGGCGCTCCTGGCATCGAGGACCTGCTGAAGACGTTCTGGACGGCTGTGCTCTAGGCCTTGTGCGCTGTATTCGAACAGGTGTACGATGGACGGAGCACGCCGATCCGGAACGGTTCCATCGTCTGAGGTGACGAGGATCCCGGGATCGGGACAGTCACCCATAGAACCCGTCCTGGTGCTGGCGGGATGCCTGACAGCTCACAAGGTGACGACCTGGCAACGGTGCCACCAGTCATGCCTCACCGCTCCGCCCCGGATCCTGGGCGTTGTCCGTGAACGCGTGCGAGGAGGTGGCGAGTGCATCCGATCATCGAGTGTGCCGCCGACCTCAGCGCCGTAGTGAAGCAGGTGTCGGGCGTCGAGCCGTCGTTCATGTCGACGTCCGAGAAGGAGGCCGCGCTGGTCGCCCTCGCTGCAGCGCGGTCCGAGCTCGACGCGCTCTTCGTCCGCGTGCTGGCGTCCGCGGACGACATCGCCGTCGCCCATGGCCTGCGCGACGCGGCTGCGTGGCTGGCGGTCGAGACCCGGGCGACGCACCGCGAGGCGCGGCGCGACCTCGCCCTGGGGCGGGGCCTCGAGGCTCATCCTGCGGTGGACCACGACCTCGCGGCCGGACGGGTGCGCACCGAGCAGGCAAGAGTGGTGGTCGAGGCGGTCGATGCGCTGCCGGCGACCGTCTCCATCGAGACCCGGGCGGATGCCGAGCACGCGCTGCTCGACCTCGCGAGGCAGCACGACGCCCGGGACCTGCGTCAGATCGGCAAGCGCATCCTCGACGTGGTCGCGCCCGAGATCGGGGAGTCGCACGAGGCGGCCGTGCTGGCCGCCGAGGAGTCGCGCGCGGACGCGGCTGTGGAGCTCACGTTGATCGACGACGGCGAGGGGCGCTGCCACGGACGCTTCATCGTTCCCTCGCACGTGGGCGCGATGCTCAAGCGCCACCTGCTCGCCCTGGCCAACCCGGCCCGGCACGCCGAGGACGAGCTGCGCGACGTGTCCGGCGAGCTGAAGCCGCTGCGCCGTCGCTTGGGCGAGGCATTCATCGAGTACGTCGAGCGCTACCCGACCGACAGGGCGCCGCAGACCGCGGGCGTCAACGCCACCGTGATGGTGACGCTGACGCTCGACCAATTGCTCGCCGAGCACGCCACCGCCCTTCTTGATGACGGCACTCGCATGAGTGCGGGCCAAGCTCGCCGGCTGGCGTGCGAAGCAGGGATCGTCCCGGTCGTCCTGGGCACTCAGTCCCAGCCCCTCGACCTCGGCCGCGCCGCCCGGCTCTTCACCAAGGCGCAGCGTCTCGCGCTCGGCCTCCGCGACGGCGGCTGCACTGCCCGCGGGTGCGAGACCTCCGCGTCGGGGTGCCACGCCCACCACGACGACCCGTGGTCCCGCGGTGGCCTCACCGACCTCACCAACGGCCGGCTGCTGTGCCCGCGCCACCACCGGCTCGCTCACGACTCCCGTTACGCGATGACCGTCCACGCCGACAACAAGGTCACCTTCGCCAGGCGCACGTAGGCCGATGCGGGTTGTCCACAGATTGGTCCGGCCCGGTTAGTCGCGCTGGGTGCGCGGGCACCTCATCGGTATGAACGACTTCACCGGCAGCGTCCGGATCCGCCCCGCGCTCAACGAGGCCGAGCGCGCGTACCTCTACGCCGTCGCCGACTCGGGCCGGACCCTGCGCGGTACGACGACCGGCCGGGGTGACAAGGACGTGCCGTTCGCGTACCTCGCGTGGGAGGTGTGCCGTGGCGGCTGCTGCCTCACCTGGGATGCAAGCGAGCGGGCGGCCATGATGCTGCCCTCGTTGCGGTTCCTGGTCGACCACCTGTTCCGGGCCGGCGCCAAGGGCGAGGGCAGCCAGCTGCTCGAGGGCTTCACCTTCGACCACGTCCTCGACGGTGTCGTGTCCGGCGACGGTCGGGTGGTGGAGGTCGACGCCAACCGGGTCTCCGAGCGGGAGCTCACCCAGTCGTGCGCGGCCCCGAAGCCGACGCCGGGACGGGCGCGGAAGCTCCCGGCGAACGTGATCCAGCTCCGGCCGCGCCGCGCATGAGGGTCAGTCGACGGTGCCGTCGACGAGCACCAGGATCGGTGCATCGCTCTGCGCCGTGGAGTCGAGGATGAAGTCGAGCTCGGTGTCCGGCTCTGCTCGCTGCGCCAGCTCCGGCTGCATGCCGGGCCAGGTGATCCAGCCCAGCCACGTGTCCGGGTGGCGCTCCTTGAAGACCGCGTAGGCCTCGTGGGCGCGGGCGACGATGAGGTCGTGCTCATCGGGACGACTGCCGATCTGTTGCCACCACGTGAACTCGTAGAGGCCAAGGATCGCCATTGCGTCGAACTCTTCCTCGACGTCCTCGATCAGCTGGGTCAACCAGCCCTCGGTCACAGCGTCGGACCCGGTGCGGGCGGCAGGTCGTCGGGGTGCACCAGCAGGAGGATCGGGGTGCTCCGATCCGACGTGGTCTCAGGGTCGAGGTCGACCTCGCCTTCCTCGGGCACAGGCCGTGCAGTCGCCACCAGGTCCGGCCAGGTGCCTCTTGCAAGGACAAGCTCGGGGTGCCTTGCGCGGAACAAGGTGTAGGCCTCGCGAGCCAACGAGGCAAAGGCCGGATCGCTGCGGTCCATGCCGAGCCCTGCAAGCGTCCAGCTCACCTCGTAGAGAGCGAGTGAGCGATCGAAGTCGAACTCTTCCTCGAGGTCGATCAGGAGTAGTTCGAGCATGTTGGCGTTCACAGGAGCGGGTTCCCTTCGAGGGGGATCTTGAATCTCTCGTAGTTCTGGGAGACGACAACATACGGGCCGTGGGTGAGCCGGTCCGGTCTGTTGCCCGCGTAGCCGTTCATGATCCGGATGCGTCGGTTGGAGATGTTTGGGTCTATGAATCGAAGCCCGTCGCCCGTGCGACTGGGTTCTACGCCCCAGTGGTCGAGCATCCGCCTCAGCTCGGCAGGGTTCATCCCGCGGAGGTCTTCCGGGTCGAAGAGCTCCGGGTCGTCGATGGTCCGCCGGACGCGGGTGTAGCGCGGACCCCACCAGCCGCCGGGATTGCGCATCGAGCCGCGCTCGTCGCGGACCGCGACCTTGGCGAAGCGGTCGAATCGTGCGCGCAGGCTGCGGAGAGCGTCACGGGCGGACCGTAGTCGCGCGGAGCCGGTGGCGATCGTGGCGCGCAGGCCGACCAGCAGCGCGTGGAAGCGGGGTGCCTGGGCACGGACTCGCGCAGCGGCCGCGGCCGCGGTTGCCGAGCCGCCAAGCCCGCCGGTCAGGCCGCCGACGACGGCCGAGATGACCGCGCCCTCGACGACCATCTTCGCGATCTCCGACAGCAGGACGCGGGTGCGGGCGTGGACGTCCTCGACAGCTGCGGCGTAGTCCTCGCACGCCATGCCGAGCGCCATCAGCTCGGCGGCGGTGTCGGCGACCAGCGTCCGCACCTCGACCAGACTGGCCAGTGCCGCCGGGATCTCGGGGGAGCGCTGGTGCTCGACCAGTCCTTCGGCGATGTCGACGTGGTCTGCCAGTGCGGCGACCGAGGCAGCTGCGCGGGTCCACGCGTGTGCGGCCTCGCGCAGCAGCTCGACGTCGGCGCCGGGCCACACGAAGCCCTCGACCTGGTCAAGGATCCAGCGATCGACGACGCCGAACGACGGCTCCTGGGCGCCGAGGCTGGAGGGCTGCGACGGGGGAGCGACCCGGACGAACGAGTCCGCCAGCGACGAGCCCGAGTAGGCCGCCACCCGTCCCGAGGCCTGCGCCTCCGCGGCCTCATGGTTGGCGCCCGTCGCGGACAGCAGCCGGCCGAGGCCGATGAAGGAGTGGGTCAGTCCGGCGAGCGAGGCGATGGCCTCGGCGGCCGCGGCGTCGTACGACCTCGCGAAGTCGGCGCTGGACGCGTCGTTGCCGGCCATGCCGCCGAAGCCGGCGAGCTTGCCGGACAGCGACTCGGTCAGCAGCGCGGCCGTCTGGTTGGCCGTGCGGCACGCGTCGGCCGCCGAGGCCAGGCCGCCACACTCGACGCTGATCCTCATGGCGCGACCTGCCGCCACAGCTCGACGTTGGTGGCGACGGCGCGCGAGTAGTGCGCGTCGGCCGCAGCCGCAATGCCGCGCAGGGCGGCGAGGGCAGTGACCATCTCCGCGCACTCGTCGCGCCAGGTGTCGTACGACGTCGACTGGGCGTCGCTCGCCCGCCCCGTCCAGTCAGCCTGCAAGCCGACCTGCGCCGACTCGACCTCGCCGGCCAGGGCGATCAGGTCGCGCTGGCAACCCGCCAACCCGGCCAGCGCCTCGCGGACCTCGTCGAGGTCGACCTCGTAGGTCGTCATCCCAGCCGCCCGGCGAGGTCAGCGCTGGCGCACGCCCGGGCCCGGTCGACGCCGACGACGTCGGCCCTGACCCGGTCGAGCGCCTCGATCCCGGCAGCGAGCTGCTCGGTGACGAGGAGGGCGCCGCGGTCCCACTCCTGCCAGTGGACGAGGAAGCGGTCGGCGGCCTCGCCGTGCCAGGTCTCCAGCACCAGCTCGACCGCGTCGCGCGCCGACCGGCGACGCGACTCCAGGTCCGAGAGCCGCGTGCGGAGGGACGAGGTCGACGCGGCGTGCGACGCGGGGTCGAGGGCGAGCGTTCCCGAGAAGATCATGGGTTCGATGCTCGGCCGCGCGAGGGTGTCGGCAACACCCGTCCGGAGCAATCTGTGGACAACCACGCGCAGACCGGACCTGTAGAAAGGACGCATGAGCAAGCTGATCCCGGCCGCGAAGAACGCCGGCAAGCTGGCCGCGAAGTACGGCCCGCAGGCCAAGGTCGCCTGGGACACCGCCGGCAAGGCAGCGGCCGAGCAGGTCAAGATCAGGAGCGCCCGTGCCGCCAACCGCCGTCGCGCGGTCGAGAAGGCCCGCACCGTCGTCGACGGCTCGGTGCTCCGCCAGCTCCACGGCGACCAGGTGATCTGGGTCGTCTACTCCGGCGACGAGCCGATCACGGCGTACCCCCTGCCCGACATCGAGCTCGACGAGCTCACCAGGCGGGCGAGGCTCTCGCAGCGGATGACCCCGGAGCAGTACGACGACACCCGGGCGCGCGCCCGAGCGAAGAAGGCGGCCGCCACCGTCCGCAGTCGCGGCAGGCGACCGACGGGCGGCAACGAGCTCGCCTGACGGGCACGAACCGCCCGGTCACCTGCCGTGACGGGCACGAAGCGCCCGCTCAGCGCCCAGGACGCGCACGAAGCGCCCGGTCAGCGGAGGAGGGTCGGCATCAGGGTGTCGACGCGGGCCGTGAGGACGTCGAGCACGGACTCCCGGTCGCCCTCGGGTCCGGTGGCCCAGGCCAGGAGGGTCTGGGCGAAGAGGCCGTCGAGCAGGCCGTAGGTGGTGGCCGGGTCGAGGGCGGGCTCGCGGCCGGCGAGGTCGGCGTACTTCGTGATGACGCGCCAGATCATCGCCTGGAGCTGGCCGTCGATCTCGAGGACGACCTCGCGGAGGGCGGGCTCGAACATCGACTGGTTGCGCAGGTCGTACCAGAGCTGGTGCATCGGGCCCTCCTCGCGGATGGTCTCCGCGAGCTTGGCGGCGAAGCCCGACTGCAGCTCCTCGGCCGTCGACGAGGTCGTCACGATCTCGTCGTAGCGGGTGACGCAGGTGGCCTTGTAGTAGCGCACGCAGTAGGTGATCAGCTCCTCCTTGTTGGAGAAGTAGTAGTGCACGACGCCGTGCGTGAAGGGCGAGCGCTGGGCGATCTCGCGCAGCGAGGACTTGGCGTAGCCGAGGTTGCCGAGGGTCACGAGCGCCGACTCGGCGAGCTGGTCGCGACGGTTGTCGTGGCGGCTCACGCGCGCGGCTGCCGCGGCCATCGGGTCGACGGCGGCGGGGGCGGGAGGAACGGCCATGGGCTGATCCTACGCACGCACCCCCCGTTTTTGACATTTGTCCAAAGGTTTTCTTGACAGTCGTAAAGGACGAGGGACAGTGTGATGCCCGTCACCCACGCCCCTGCAGAGGAGAACCTCGATGCCTGGAATCGACCTGACCGGCCGCGTCGCACTCGTGACGGGAGGTGCCCAGGGACTGGGCGAGGGGATGGCCAAGGCCCTCGCGGCAGCGGGGGCGCGCGTGATGATCGCCGACGTCAACGACGCCGGCGCCGACACCGCAGCGGCGCTCGGCGACGGGCACGGCTTCGTCCGCCTCGACGTGACCGACGAGGCCGGCTGGGAATCGGCCATCGCCGCCACCGTCGAGCAGCTCGGCGGCCTCGACGTGCTGGTCAACAATGCCGGCATCGAGATCAGCAGCCTCATCACCGAGGTGCAGCCCGACGACATCCGCAAGATGCTCGACGTCAACATCCTCGGCACCGCCCTCGGCCTCAAGCACGGCCTGCGCGCGATGCGACCCGACGGAGCCGCCGGCAAGGGCGGCTCGATCATCAACATCTCCTCGGTCGCCGCGACCATCGCCTTCCCCGCGATCTCCATCTACTCCGGCACCAAGTCGGCGGTCGACCGGATGACCCGCGTCGCGGCGATGGAATCCGGCAAGCTCGGCTACGGCGTGCGCGTCAACTGCATCTACCCCGGCCTCGTGCCCACCGCGATGGGCGCCGGGCTCGCCAACGACATGGCCGCGATCGGCTTGTACGGCAGTGCGGAGGAGGCCGTCGGCGCCGTCGTCGAGCTCACCCCCGCCGGCCGCCTCGGCGAGGTCGAGGACATGGCCGACGCCGTGGTCTTCCTCGCCTCCGACCAGTCCCGCTTCATCACCGGCATCGGCCTCCCGGTCGACGGCGGCATGGGCATGTGAGAGAGGAAGGCATCAGATGAGCGAGAAGAAGGTCGTCGTCTACGGAGCGTCCGGCTACACCGGCCGCCTGATCTGCGAGTACCTCCGCGAGTACCACGTGCCGTTCGTCGCGGCCGGACGCAGCCAGGACAAGCTCGAGTCCGCCATGGCCACCAACGTGGCCGGCATCGAGACCGCCGACTACGAGATCAGGACGGTCGACCACGACGTCGAGAGCCTGGCCGAGCTCTTCGACGGCGCCTCGGTCGTGTGCAACACGGTCGGCCCGTTCAGCACGCTGGGCCCGGTCGTGGTCGAGGCGGCGCTGAAGGCCGGCGTCCACTACACCGACACGACCGGCGAGCAGGACTGGCTGATCGACTGCGACGAGAACTGGGGCGCGAAGTTCGCCGAGAAGGGGCTGCTGCTCTCGCCCGGCATCGCGCAGATGTACACCACCGGCGAGATCGCCGCCCAGCTCTGCCTGGAGAAGCCCGGCCTCGACACCCTCGACATCGCGGTCTTCTGGGGCGGCTCCCCGACCATCGCCTCGACCGAGACGATCCTCGTCAACGCCGCGTCCTCGGCCGCGCACTACCTCGCCCAGAACGCGTACGTCGCCTGGGATCCCGGGCAGGGACTCGTGCCGCTCGTGGTGCCCGGGCAGCACGACCTCGCGCTGTCGCTGCCGTGGGGCGGCACGTCGCACCCGGTGTGGTTCAAGCGCGACCCGCGCGTGGCCAACTGCAAGGCGCAGGGCGGTGTCTTCAACGCGGCGCTGATGAACGGCGTGCCGCAGATCGTGGCGGGCGCGCTCGAGGCGACCAAGGACATGAACGACGCCGACAAGGCCGCCGCGCTCACCGCGACCGCCCGCCAGGTGATGGACCAGATGCCGCCGCGGGAGAACCCGCGCGTCAACAAGTCCCTCGACTCGGTGCACGCGTCCGGCCCGCTCGGCCGCGCGCACTGCGTCATCCACGGCAACTCCAACTACAAGCAGACCGGCCTGATGCAGGCCTACGCCGCCTACTCGCTGCTCCAGCAGCCGCCGCGGCGCGCCGGCTTCGCGTCGGGCTGCCAGGCCTTCGGCCACCACGAGCTGCTCGGGGTGCTGCGCACCTTCGGCCTCGTCTCCCCGCCGGTGCTGACGACGCAGGACTGACGCGTGCGGCTCCACGACTACCTCGACAAGGGCGCCAGCCTCGGCGCGGACCGCCCCTGCCTGACCACCGACGGCACCTCGATGTCGTACGACGACGTGGTGGCGCTGTCGCGGCAGGTGGCGGCAGCGCTGCTGGCGCGCGGCCTCGGTGCCGGCGGACGGGTGGCGATCCTGTCCGCCAACGACCCGGTCGCCTTCACCTGTGTCTTCGGGATCAGCCGGGCCGGCGGCGTGTGGTGCCCGATCAACCCGCGCAACGAGGCGGCCGAGAACCGCGAGCTGCTCGAGCTCTTCGGCGCCGAGGTCGTGCTCTTCCAGTCGGGCTTCGCGCCGCTGGTCGCGGCGATCCGCGACGACCTGCCCGGCGTGCACACGTGGGTCTGCCTCGATGCCGACGACGCCGACGACGCCGCTCTCACCTTCGCCGACTTCCTCTCCTCGGGCGCTGCGGCTGAGGTGCCCGAGGACCACGGACCCCCCGGTGCCGACGAGCTGGCAATGCTCGTCGGCACCGGGGGCACCACCGGCCGCCCCAAGGGCGTGATGCTCACGCCCACCAACATCGAGACGATGACCGCGCTGACGTTGATGGGCTATCCCTTCGACGGGCCGCCGGTCTACCTCGCGCTGGCGCCGCTCACCCACGCCGCCGGCGTGCTCTGCTTCCCGGTGCTGTCACTCGGCGGCGAGGTCGTGATCATGCGCGCACCCGACGTCGGCGGCTTCCTGCGGCTCGTGCAGGAGCACGGCGTGACGCACACGTTCCTGCCGCCGACGCTGATCTACATGGTGCTCGGCAGCCCCGCCCTCGAGTCGACGGACCTGAGCAGCCTGCAGTGCTTCTGGTACGGCGCGGCCCCGATGTCGGCGTCACGGCTCGAGGAGGCGCTGACCCGCATCGGGCCCGTGATGGCGCAGCTGTTCGGCCAGACCGAGGCGCCGATGATGATCTCGATGATGCCGCCGGCCGACCACTTCCGGGCGGACGGCTCGATCGCCACCGAGCGGCTCACCAGCTCCGGCCGGCCCGCGCCGCTGGTCAACGTCGCGATCCTCGGCGAGGGCGACCGACCGGTGGCGCCGGGGGAGCGGGGAGAGATCTGCGCCCGCTCGTCGCTGGTGATGGCCGGCTACTGGCAGAACCCCGACGAGACCGCGCGCACGCTGCGCAACGGCTGGCTGCACACCGGCGACATCGGCTTCCTCGACGACGAGGGCTTCCTCCACATCGTCGACCGGGCCAAGGACATGATCATCACCGGCGGCTTCAACGTGTACTCGACCGAGGTCGAGCAGGCCGTGCTCGCCCATGAGGCCGTCCAGGACTGCGCGGTCATCGGGCTGCCCGACGAGAAGTGGGGCGAGCGGGTGGTCGTCGTGGTGCAGGCGCACCCCGGTGCCACGGTCGACCCCGACGAGCTGACCGCCTTCGTCAAGCAGCGGATCGGCTCGGTGAAGGCGCCGAAGGAGGTCCACGTGTGGACCGACCTGCCGCGCTCGAAGGTGGGCAAGGTCCTCAAGACCGACATCAAGGCCGAGCTGGCCGGACCGGCGTAGGCCTCAGGCGAACAAGGTCGGCAGCAGCGCGTCGACGCGACCGGTGAGCGCCTCGAGGGCGCGTTCGCGCCGGTCCTCGGGCCCGGCCGCCCACGCCAGGAGCGTCTGCGCGAAGAGTCCGTCGAAGATGGCGTAGCAGGCCGACGAGTCGATGAGCGGCTGCTGACCGGCGAGCTCGGCGTAGCGGGTGACGATCCGCCAGACCATCGCCTGGAGCTGGGCGTCGATGTCGAGCACCACGTCGCGCAGTGCCGGCTCGAACATCGCCTGGTTGCGCAGGTCGTACCAGAGCTGGTGCAGAGGGGCCTCCTCGCGGATGGTCTCCTCCACCTTGGCGATCAGGCCCGAGCGCATCTCCTCGGCGGTGGTGGCGCGCTGCACCACACCGTCGTACCTCGTCACGCACGTGCGCTCGTAGTAGCGCACGCAGTAGAGGATCAGCTCCTCCTTGCTGGAGAAGTAGTAGTGCACGACGCCGTGCGAGAACGGCGAGTTCTGCGCGATGTCACGCAGCGTGGTCCGCGCGTAGCCGAGCTCGCCGAGGGTCATCAGTGCCGACTCCGCGAGCTGGTCACGGCGGCTGTCGTGCTTGCTCGGGCGCGCCGCACCAGGGGCGACGAGGTCGCTCACGTAGGCCGGTCCGGGCGCTGCCATGACGCGACACTACGTGTGGGAGATCTGCCTCTCGTCCACCTGTCGTCAACAATTCACTGACTCCCGGACAACGGTCCAGATCCTAGTTGAGCACCACGATCCCGGCGTTGAGGGCCGTCGCGAAGCAGACCCACGCGAGGTAGGGGACCAGCAGCCAGGCCGCGATCCGCGACCCGCGCCACGCCCACGCGACGAGCAGTGCGACGGCCACGTCGAGCGCGACGATCTCCACCAGCGCGACGGTGTAGAGGTCGGCTGCGAAGAAGAGCGGCGTCCACGCCAGGTTGAGCAGCAGCTGCGCCGTCCAGAGCCAGAGGGTGCGGTCCCAGCCGCGGTCGCGCCACAGCAGCCAGCCCGCGACGCCGATCATCAGGTAGAGCACGGACCACACCGGCCCGAACAGCCACGACGGCGGCGCGTACGGCGGCAGCTCGAGCGCGCGGTAGGTCTCCTGCGAGCCCGCGGCCGCGAGGCCACCGACCCCGGCGACGGCGACGACCGCGACCAGGAAGGGCAGCAGCGTCCACCAGGGACGGGCCGGCGGGCTGAGGTGGAGCTCCCGGGTGCTCATGTCCTCCATCCTGCCGACCTGCCCCCAGCGGCGGCTCACCCCTTGCGACGGGCGCGCAGCACGGCGTCGGCGACGGTGACGTCCTCGCCGGTGTTCGGGTGGACCTGCGTGCGGGACCGCGCCTCGCACACCTCGACCACGAAGTCGTCCGGGAGCGCCGGCGCCAGCTGGTCGGCGGTGAACATGAAGCTGTCGTGCCCGTGCCGCAGCCCGGTCGCCAGGTCCTCGGGGTGGTGCCCGACCACCAGCAACGTGCCGCCCGGCGCCACCGCGGCGGCGAGACGTCGTACGACATCGGGCATGCCGCCGTCGGGCAGGTGGAAGAAGTGGGACGTGATGAGGTCCCACGTCTCGCCGTCGGGCACGAAGGTGCGTACGTCGACGCGGCGGGTCTCGACCCGCTCGCCGACCCCTGCCTCGGCGGCGTGCGCCTGCGTGCGCACGAGGGCGGCATCGGCGAAGTCGACCGCGGTCACCGACCAGCCCCGGGAGGCCAGCCAGATCGCGTCGCCGCCCTCGCCGCAGCCGATGTCGAGCGCGCGGCCCGGCGCGAGGGAGGTGGCCTCGGCCTCGAGCTGGGCGTTGACCCGCCCGCTCCAGACCTTGTCGCCGGAGTATCGCTCCTCCCAGGCGGGCCGCTCGAAGAAGCCGTCACGGCGGGCCTGCGCGGCCTTGGTCGCGTCGGCGCCGGCGATCTCGGCGTTGATCCAGGCGCCGACCCGCAGGCCGTGCGCGGCGGAGGCGATGAGCATCATCGAGATGTCCGTGGCGTTGCCGGCCGCGAAGATGCCGGGCACCGCGGTGGCACCGGTGGGCTCGACCTCGATCACCGACCCGAAGGCGACGCCGTTCATCTCGAAGGGCTTCGGCTCGATCCCGACCGGGGCGAGGAAGTCGGCGCGGACGTGCGGCTTCGTGCCCACCACGATGGCCTGCCGCTCGAGCACGGAGCCGTCCGCGAGCCGCAGGCCCACCAGCGCGTCGCCGTCGGTGACGACCTCCTGCGGGGTGCCGTGGTGGAAGCGGACGCCGATGGCACCGAGCCGCTCCTCCTCCTCGGCGGCGATCTCGACCCCGTCGTGCACGACCACCACGACGTCGTCGGAGAGCTGGCGGAACAGCAGCGCCTGGTGGGCGGCCATCGGCGTGGTCGCGAGGACGGCGATCGCCTGGTCGCGCACCTCCCAGCCGTGGCAGTAGGGGCAGTGCAGCACGTCGTGGCCCCAGCGCTCGGCCAGCCCCGGCACGTCGGGCAGCTCGTCGACGACACCGCCGGTGACCAGGATGCGCCTCGCGCGCACCCGCCGCCCGCCCGCGGTGGTCACCAGGAAGTCGTCGACCTCGCCGGAGAGCCCGACGACGCGGTCGTCGAGCACCTCGACGCCGTACGCCGCCACCTCGGCGCGGCCGATCTCGAGGAGCTCGCGCGGCGGGACGCCCTCGCGGCCGAGGTAGTTGTGGGCGTGGTCGGCAGGCGCGTTGCGGGGCTCGCCGGCGTCGATGACCAGCACCGACCTCCGCGACCGCCCGAGGGCCATCGCCCCGCTCAGGCCGGCTACGCCGCCGCCGACCACCACCACGTCATAGGTCTTCATCTCGTCCATGCTCCCGAGGATGCACCGGCCTTGTCGGGATTGACAAACATTCTTGCCGAAGTGGCAAACTAGGGGAATGGACGACGACGGAGTGCTGCGCGCGGTCGGCCCGCGGCTGCGTCAGCTGCGCCTCGAGCGCGAGGCCACCCTGACCGACCTGGCGGAGGAGACCGGCATCTCCGTCAGCACGCTCTCGCGGCTGGAGTCGGGCCAGCGCAAGCCCACCCTCGAGCTGCTGCTGCCGCTGGCGCGCGCCCACCGGGTGGCCCTCGACGAGCTGGTCGACGCACCGGAGACCGGCGACCCGCGGATCCGCTCGAAGCCGACCGTGCGGCACGGCCGCACTTTCATCTCGCTCACCCGCCGGCCGGGCGGGCTCCAGTCGTTCAAGATGATCATGCCGGTCGACGACGACCCCGGGCCGTCGCTGAAGACTCACGAGGGCTACGAGTGGCTCTACGTCCTCAGCGGGAAGGTGCGGCTCATCCTCGGCAGCCGCGACCTCACCCTCGGTCCGGGCGAGGTCGTCGAGTTCGACACCCGCACGCCCCACTGGGTGGGCAATCCCGGTCCGACGCCGGCCGAGGTGCTGGCGATCTTCGGCCCGCAGGGCGAGCGGATGCACGTCCGCTCGTAGGTTGGGTCCATGACCACCCGCTGGCTGTTCGGCGACCAGCTCGGCCCGCACTTCACCGACGACCACCGCGGGCCGTTGCTGCTGGTCGAGTCGCTGGGTGTCTTCCGGCGACGCCGCTTCCACCGGGCCAAGGCGCACCTCGTCCTCAGCGCGATGCGGCACCGCGCCGCCGACTTCGGCGACCGGATGACCTACGTCCGCGCCGAGACGTACGCCGAGGTGGCCGGCGAGGTCGGCGACCTCGAGGTCGTGCACCCGACGTCGTACGCCGCGCTGGGACTGGTCGAGCGGCTCGGCGCGACCGTCCTCCCACCGCGGGGCTTCGCGACGCCACGGGACGACTTCGAGCGCTGGGCCGAGGGCCGCAAGGGCACGCGGTTGCTGATGGAGGACTTCTACCGCCGCGCGCGGCTGGCGCACGGTGTGCTGGTCGACGGCAGCGACCCGGCCGGCGGGCGGTGGAACTTCGACCACGACAACCGCGAGCCCCCGCCGAAGGGCGCGGCGACGCTCGGCGTGGACGAGCCCTGGTGGCCCGAGGAGGACGACGTCGACGCCGAGGTGCGCGAGGACCTCGACCGCTGGGAGCGCGACGGCGTCATCGAGACGATCGGGCGCGACGGCCCGCGGCGCTTCCCCGCGACGCGGCGCGAGGCGCTGGCCGCTCTCGACCACTTCGTCGAGCATCGGCTGCCGCACTTCGGCGCCCACGAGGACGCGATCCTCGAGGGCGACCCGTGGATGGCGCACAGCCTGGTCAGCGCCCCGATGAACCTCGGGCTGCTCGATCCGCTCGAGGTCGCCGAGCGCGCCGAGGCGGCGTACCGCTCCGGGGCGGCGCCGATCGCCAGCGTGGAAGGGTTCGTGCGACAGGTCATCGGCTGGCGCGACTACGTCTGGCACCTCTACTGGCACGAGGGCGACGGCTACCGCCGCACCAACGAGCTGCGCGCCACCGAGCGGCTGCCGCAGTGGTTCGCCGAGCTCGACGCGGACGCCACCGACGCGCGTTGTCTCTCGCACACCCTCGACCAGGTCGCCGAGCACGGCTGGGTGCACCACATCCCGCGGCTGATGGTGCTGGGCTCGTACGCCCTCCAGCGCGGGTGGGCGCCGACGCAGGTGACCGACTGGTTCCACCGCGCCTTCGTCGACGGCTACGACTGGGTGATGGTGCCCAACGTGGTCGGCATGTCGCAGCACGCCGACGGCGGCGTGATGGCGACCAAGCCCTACACGTCCGGCGGCGCCTACATCAACAAGATGTCCGACCACTGCGGCTCGTGCCGCTTCGACCCGAAGGTGCGGGTGGGGGAGGACGCGTGCCCGTTCAGCGCGGGCTACTGGTGGTTCCTCGACCGGCACCGCGAGCGGTTCGCCGCCAACCAGCGGATGTCGCGCGCGGTGCATGGCCTGGACCGGCTCAGCGACCTCGCCGAGCTGGTCGAGCAGGAGGGCGCCCGGGGCAACCGGGCGCCCTGATGGGGTACTTGGCACCCATACCTCCCGCTTTGTAGCGAATGCATTGGCTACAAAGCGGGAGGTTCCCCGGATATCCGGGGATTCCAATGACCTCAGTTCCAGATCGACGCGGCCCACTCCGGGTGGTCGATGAACGGGTTGCGGTTGTGCTGCCACTGCGAGTAGATCCGGTCGTTGCGGCGCATCTCGAAGGCGTCGACCGGGTCGGCGGCGTTCCACTGCAGCAGGATGTCGAGGTCGCCGATGCGCGGGACGGGGCTGCCGGACACGGTGCTCAGCTCGAGGTCCTGGAAGCCGTCGTCGCCGCTGTAGCGCACGGCCATGTAGAACAGCATCCGCGCCACGTCGCCCTTGACCGCGTCGCGCGGCTCGAAGGAGTCACTGTCGGTGAAGCAGTCGTTGCAGCCCGACACGGCCGAGCCGCCGTTGTCGAAGTCCTTGTTGCCGCGGGTGCCGTTCACCGTCACGTCCTCGGCGCGCAGGTGGTGCAGGTCGGTGCCGGGACCGGCGCTGGTGGTGAAGCCGCCGCGCGACTGGGCGAAGACGTGCTCACGGTTCCACTGGCCGCTGCCGCCGCCGTTGCTGGTCTTGGCGATCGAGCGGCCGGTGTAGAGCTCGATGACGTTGCTGGTGTTGTTCGGGTCCTGGTCGGTGTCCTGGAGCGCGGTCCACACGGCGTCGTACGACAGCTTCGTCTGGTCGTCGATGATGTCGTGCAGCGCACTCTTGAGCGCCGTACCGCTCTTGCCGATCGCCGGCGCGTAGTAGGTGCTGTCCCACGGACCGGTGCCGCCGGTCGGCGGCGGGTCGGTCGGGCCGCCGCTGGAGAGAGCGAAGGCGGAGGTGCCGGTCATGCCGGGGTGGGAGAAGTACGCCGCCAGCGCGCCCGTGACGTCGATCTGCTTGCCCATCAGCGACGGGTTCGACTTGAGGCCCCACTGCGCCCGGAAGGCGGAGGGGATCTGGACGTAGAGCATCGACGAGGTGCTCGTCTGCGACGCCGAGTCGGCGATCGCGAGCGCGTAGTCGTTGGGGAACCCGGAGCGTACGACGGTGCTGGTGGCCGTCGGCTGGCCGACGACGTAGCCGCGCACGGTCTGCGTCGCACCGGTCTGCTGGCCGATGGCCTGGCTGACGGTGAGCGGGCTCGCCGCCGTGGCCGGGGTGGTGGCCGTGGGGAGGACGAGCAGGACGAGGGAGGTGACAAGGGCAGCCGCGAGTGAGCGGCCCTTCCCGAGATGAAGGGTCATGGCAGGTGAGCCTGCCCGAACATCGGCGCCGGCGGAAGAGAGGTGGGCGGTTGTCGCCGGAGCGCCGCGCGGTGTTCACCCGCGTCACTCCAGACCCTCCGTGCACCCTGGAAATCAGGTCTGGTGGTGCGGCTGGTACAGGTGGGACACTCCTGACGCTCAGGTGGGCGTTCGCAACGGCCCATACACCCCCCCTTCACCAGTTCTGCGAAAACGCCACGGAATGTCGCCCGACTCTTTAGGTTGAGTCTGCTCCGGTCCCCCGGGGACCAACGTTTCGTCGTCGAATCGCTCACGTATCGCGAGGCACACATGACTCAGGACGCAGCCAAGACCCGCCGGGAGGCGGGTTTCTCGGTCGCCGGATGGCCACTGAGCCGCAAGATGGCTCTGGCCCTGGCGATCCCGCTGCTGCTCGCCGCCACCCTCGGTGGCCTCCGGGTGAGCAACGACGTGGCTGACTCGCGCAACGCTGCCAGCAGCGCCAAGCAGGTCACGATCATCCAGCCCGCCGTCGACTACCTGACTGCCTCCGAGGCCGCGATGGTGGCCGCCCAGTCCGACAGCGCCGCCAGCCAGGGCGACCTGATCGACGCGATCGACGACATCACGACCAACGCGGAGACGCTGACCCAGGTCCGCGACAGCGCCGACCTCAACGACGTACAGGCCGCGCACGTCAACGCGCTCCTCGACCTCAGCCAGGCCATCCGCGGCGAGGGCGCCGAGGACCTCGGCCCCGCCACCTGGATCGCCCTGGTCCGCCAGCTCGAGTCCAGCGTCTCCCAGCTCATCACCAGCGTGAACGCCGCCCAGGAGACGCCCGAGCCGCGTCTGGAGCAGCTGTCCCAGGCGATGAGCGGTCGCCTCTCGCTCGCGATGCAGCAGGGCTTCGTCGCCACCACGCTGGCCCAGTCCAGCTCGCAGGAGCTCTTCTCGGAGATCGGCGTGGAGGCGGCGGCCATCGACCGTCTCGCCGGTTCGGTCGAGGGCGCCGAGGAGCAGACGGCCGCCCTCCGTACGCAGAACACCCGCCACGCCGGGCAGATCCGCGACGACGCCGCCACCAACCTCGACGGCCGCGACGCCTACGCCCCCTACGACGAGATCACCCAGAAGCTCATCAGCGGTGTCACCAAGTCCCTCAACGACGCGGCCTCCGTCGCTCGCCGCAACGCGCTCGTCGGTGCGGCCCTGACGCTCCTCGCGCTCGGCGCCGCGATCTTCATCGCCTTCGCCATCGCCCGCAGCCTCCTCGATCCCATCAACCGGGTGCGCGAGGGCGCGCTCGCCGTGGCCCGCCACCGCCTGCCCGACGCCGTCGCCCGGATCCGCGCCGGCCAGGAGCCCGAGCCGATCAAGACGATCGACGTCACCACCAACGAGGAGATCGGCCAGGTCGCCCGTGCGGTCGACGACCTCCACCGCCAGGCCATCCACCTCGCCTCCGGCGAGGCCCAGCTCCGCCAGACCGTCAACGCGATGTTCGTGACGCTCTCGCGCCGGTCCAACTCGCTGGTCAACCAGCAGCTGGCCCAGATCGAGCGCCTCGAGCACGACGAAGAGGACCCCAAGCGCCTCGAGTCGCTGTTCCGCCTCGACCACCTGGCCTCGCGCATGCGTCGTACGGCCGACTCGCTGCTCATCCTGGCCGACGCCCCGAACCGTGCCGCCGGCCAGTTCAGCCTCACGGTCGGCGAGGCCCTCCAGGCCGCGACCTCGGGCGTGCAGGACTACCAGCGCGTGCAGATCCTGTCCCACCTCGGCACCCGCGTCGGCGACGACGCTGCGGCCGACGTGGTCCACCTGCTCACCGAGCTCGTCGACAACGCGCTGACCTACTCGCCTCCGGCCGAGCCGGTCCGACTCGCCGCCAAGCTCGGCGCCGACGGCGTGACCATCACGATCACCGACTCCGGACTGGGTGTGCCGCCGGCCGAGCTCGAGCAGCTCAACCGCGACCTGCAGCACGGTGCCGAGGCGACGCCCGACACCGCCCGTCGCATGGGCCTGTTCGTGGTCTCCCGCCTGGCCGAGCGCCACGGCATCGTCGCCACGCTCTCCCGCAACCCGGGCGGCGGCATGACGGCCTCGGTCGTCCTGCCCCCCGCGGTCCTGCCCGAGCTCCCGCAGACCGCTCCGGCCGTCTCGGCTGCCCCGGCGGTCGCCGAGGTCGCGGCGAGCCCGGTCGTGGAGACCGAGACGCTCGACACCGCTGTCGTCACGGGCGACTCCAAGCGCGACTCGCGCAAGCTCTCGCGTGCGGAGAAGGCCGAGGCCAAGGCCGCCGAGAAGGCGGCGAACGCCGAGGCGAAGGCCGCCAAGCGCGAGGCGAAGCGTGAGGCCGACCTCGAGCCGCTGGTCGAGACCGACGCGCCCGAGGCCGTTGCCGAGCCGACCCCGGACCGTCCCTCGCTCGAGAGCCTGCTGCCGCGCCGCGAGCCCGGGGCCAACATGCCCCGCACGGGTGCCGACGCGTTCCTGCCGCCGGAGACCTCCGGTGCCACAGGCCCGCTCTTCGGCAAGCGCTCGGAGACCCCGGCCGCTGCCGAGGAGCCCGCCGAGCCGGCCGCGGAGAGCGTCGAGGCGCCTGCCGCCGAGGTCGCCCCCGAGGTCGCCGAGACCCCTGCGACCCCCGAGGCCCCGGTCGAGCCGGCCGTGGTCGAGAAGGTTGCCCCGGTCGTCCCGATCACCGCCCTGGCCTCCCGCCAGCGCGCCCAGGCCGAGGAGGAGGCTCGCGCCTCCGAGGAGGCCGCTGCCCCGGCCGTACGTGCCCATGACCCGCTGAGCGACCCGCTGAGCGACCCGCTGCCGGTCGACGCCTTCGCCGACGACCGGGACCAGGTCGAGGAGCAGGTCGAGGAGCAGGTCGAGCCCGAGGTCGAGGTCGAGGCGCCGGTCGCCGAGGCCGAGCCGGAGCCCGAGGCCGAGCCGGAGCCCGAGGCCGAGCCGGAGCCCGAGGCGGAGCCCATCGCGGAGCTCGGGCCCGAGGAGGGCGAGGTCGAGTTCGACGCCAGCGACCCGCTGGGCCTCGACTCGCCGGTCCGCCAGCCCGAGCCCGAGGTCGAGCCCGAGGCGCCTGTCGCAGCGGACGTCCCGGTCGAGGAGCCCGTCGTCGAGGAGCCCGCCTTCGAGGAGCCCGCCGCCGAGGAGCCCGCCGCCGAGGAGCCCGCCGCCGAGGCGTTCCCGGTCGTGGACCCCTTCGTCGACGAGCCCGTCGCAGAGCCCGTCGCCGAGCCGGTCGCCGAGTCCGTCCACGAGCCGGTCCAGGAGTCGGTGCCGGAGCCCGTCGGGGTCGCCGCGCCGTCCTCGCTGGCAGCTGCGTTCCCGGTCGCCGACCCCTTCGTCGACGAGTCGAGCGAGCTGCCCGGCCTCAACGGTCTGCCGTCCCGCGGAGCCGAGCCGGCCCGTGCCGGCGGCGACTCGCCCATCTTCAAGTCGATGCGCTCGGGCTGGCTCGCCAGCGCGGGCGAGGGCGAGTGGCACCAGACCGAGGTCGACCGCGGCTGGGAGATCGCGGAGCACGTCGCCGAGGAGACTCCGGTCGCCCAGTCGACGCCCACCGGACTCCCGCGACGTGCCCCCGGAGAGCGTCTCGTTCCGGGTAGCGTTACCCCGCCCACGGCAGCCAAGACGCGTGACCCCGAGGCCATTCGTCGTCGGCTCCAGGCACACACCGCGGGAGTCTCCCGCGGCCGACGAGCAGCCCAAAGTTCCTCACAGCACACGGAAGCAGGCCCCGCATGACCTACGAATCCTCCGCAGCCACCGCCAGCGCCCCCGCTGGCGACGACCGTGACCTCGACTGGGTGATGTCGCGCTTCGTCGAGGAGGTGCCCGACGCCGCTCACGCCATCCTCGTGTCCGCCGACGGCCTCCTCATGGCGTCGAGCACCAGCATCCCGGGTGAGCGCGCCGAGCAGGTCGCGGCCGTCTCCTCCGGTCTGGCCAGCCTCGCGGTCGGCGCCGCCCGCCTCTTCGAGGGCGGCTCGGTGATGCAGACCATCGTCGAGATGGAGATGGGCTTCCTCATGCTCATGAGCGTCGGTGACGGGTCCAACCTCACCGTGCTCACCACCGAGGAGGCCGACATCGGCCAGGTGGGCTACGAGATGGCGCTGCTGGTCGACCGCGTAGGACGTACCGTCGAGGCCCAGGCCCGCGTCGGTACGGGCGGCTGACCGGACCAGCGCCGTGACGCCGCCCATCGAGCCGGAGGACGAGGCCTACCGGCCCCGCCTCATCCGGTCGTACACCATCACCGCTGGACGGACGGCAGCCACTGTCGATCTGCCCATGGAGGCCACCTTGCGCCTCCAGGCTGGTGCAGAGGCGCCCGTCCTCACCCCTTCAGCTGCGCAGGTTCTCGAGGTCTGTGACAGACGTTCCGTTGCCGAGGTGTCGGCACTGACCAAGATGCCGATCGGCGTCGCCCGGGTGCTGCTGGGCGACCTGATCGAGCAGGGTCTCATCCGTATCCAGGCAACCATCACCGAGAAGACGTCGACAGATGAGCGTCTCGAGCTCATCGAAAGGACCCTCCGTGGACTTCGAAACTACTAAGGCACAGCGCGCGGCTGCGTCGACGAAGATCGTCATTGCCGGCGGCTTCGGCGTCGGCAAGTCGACGCTGGTCGGCGCCGTCTCGGAGATCGACCCGCTGCGCACCGAGGCACTCGTCACCAACGAGTCCGAGGGCGTCGACGATCTCGCTGCCGTGCCCACCAAGGCCACCACCACGGTGGCCATGGACTTCGGCCGCCTCACCCTGGCCGAGGACCTGGTGCTCTACCTCTTCGGCACGCCCGGCCAGCGCCGCTTCTGGTTCATGTGGGACGACCTGTGCCGCGGCGCCATCGGCGCCATCGTGCTGGTCGACGTGGCCCGCCTCGACGAGTCGTTCTCGCCGCTGGACTACTTCGAGTCCAAGGGCATCCCGTTCATCGTGGCGGTCAACGAGTTCGACGGCGTCCCGCGCTACCCCGCCGAGGAGATCGCCGCCGCGCTGGCCCTGCCCGCAGACGTGCCGATCATCAGCCTCGACGCTCGTGACCGCGAGCAGGCCAAGGGTGCGCTCGTCAAGATCACCGAATACGCCCTCATGCGACTTCGTGAGTCGCTCACCGTGAATGCGAACTGACCCATGACCCGCTCGATCCGCCGGCTCAGCCCTGCCCGCACAGCTGCGGCCGCCCTGTCCTCCGTGGCCCTGATGGCCGCGCTGAGCGCCTGTGGCGGCTCCGCCAGCGGCGAGTCGGGCGACGCGCTGAGCGACGTCGACCTCGTCTTCGACGGCGCGCTCACCGTGTGCACCGACACGCCCTACGCCCCGTTCGAGTACGAGGAGAAGGGCAAGCCGGTCGGCTTCGACATCGACCTGGTGCGCAAGGTGGCCGACAAGCTCGACGTCGACCTCGACGTGATCGACTCCGCCTTCGACGACATCACCTCGGGCGACGCGCTCAACAACGATGTGTGCGACGTGGCGATCTCGGCGATGACCATCACCGGTGAGCGGGCGCGTGTGCTCGACTTCTCCAGCCCGTACTTCGACGCCAAGCAGGCGCTCATCACGCCTCGCGGCTCGGGCCTCGACACCATCGAGGAGCTCGCCGGGACGCGCGTCGGCGTGCAGAAGGACACCACGGGCGAGACCTACCTGAGCGACTACGCACCGGACTCCACCCAGGTCGTCACGTTCGCCGACGCGGCGGGCCTGCAGGCCGCGCTGGCCGCCGACGAGCTCGACGCCGCGATGCTCGACAACACGGTGTCCGGCCAGTTCGTCTCCGACAACCCGCGCCTGAAGCTCGCCAAGGAGTTCGACACCGGTGAGCAGTACGGCATGGCGGTGAAGAAGGACGGCAACATCCCGCTCCTCCGCGCGATCAACGGCGTGCTCGCCACGATGCACGAGGACGGCTCCTACGACGAGATCTACGCCACGTACTTCGGCTGATCCAGCTCACGCACGCGGCCCGGCAGGACTCCTGCCGGGCCGCGGCGCATTTCGGGCGCGACCGGTCAGGGAGCGACGGTGAGGAAGAGGAAAGCGGCCAGCAGGACGAGGTGGACCCCGCCCTGGAGCGGCTTCGCCCGGCCCGGTACGACGGTGAGGATCGCGACCGCGGCCGTGAGGACCAGCAGCACCGTCTGCAGCTGGTTGAGCCCGAGCTCGAGCGGCCCGTCGAGCCAGATGGAGGCAACGGCGATGGCCGGGATGGTGAGGCCGATCGAGGCCATGGCCGAGCCGAGGGCGAGGTTGAGGCTGACCTGCACGCGGTTGCGGGCGGCGGCCCGGACGGCAGCGATGGTCTCCGGCGCGAGGACCAGCAGGGCGATGACGACGCCGACGACGGCGTGCGGGAAGCCGAGGGCGGCCACGCCGGACTCGATGGCGGGCGACTCGATCTTGGCGAGGCCGACGACGGCCACGAGCGAGACCACGAGCAGCCCGAGGCTGGTGAGTGCGGCCTTGCCGGTCGGCGGGTCGGCGTGGCCGTCCTCGTCGAGGTCGACCGGCTCGTGCTCGAATCCGGAGGTGCCCGAGCCGCCGGCGGCCGGGGCTGCGGCGTCCGCGACGATCGGCGTGTACTGCGCCGGCGCGACCGGCAGGAAGAAGTCGCGGTGCCGGATCGCCTGCGTGAAGACGAACATGCCGTAGAGCGCGAGCGAGGCGATGGCGGCGAACGCCAGCTGGGCGCCGGTGAACTCCGGGCCCGGCTGCGAGGTCGTGACGGACGGGACGACCAGGCACAGCACGGCGAGCGCGATCACCGTCGCCAGTGCGGCGCCGGTGCCCTCGGGGTTGAAGACCGCGAGGTGGTGCTTGAGCGCGCCGACCAGCAGCGAGATGCCGACGATGCCGTTGACGGTGATCATCACGGCCGCGAAGACCGTGTCACGGGCCAGCCCGGAGGTGTCCTTGTCGGTGGTCACCATCAAGGTGACGATGAGCCCGACCTCGATGATCGTCACCGCGATCGCCAGGACCAGTGAGCCGTAGGGCTCGCCGACGCGGTGGGCGACGACCTCGGCGTGGTGCACGGCGGCGAGCACAGCGCCCACCAGCAGGATCGCGAGCACGCCCAGCACGATCCCCTCGGGGTGCGCGAACCATGCGGGCACGAGGGCCGCAAGGGCGAGGAGGGGGGTGACAGTCGTCCAAGAAGGGCGGCTCATGGGGAAACCCTAGGGGTCGCGCCTGAGGACGGTTCTCAGGTCTCCGGCGTCGTGAGCTTCTCCAGCCGGGCCCGCAGCTTGGGGACCCGGTGGCTGTTGCCCTCGAGGGTGACGTACTGCTCCCCGAAGATCGCGAGCAACGCGTCGTCGAGGCGTCGTACGGCACCGGCGGGGTAGCGGTAGCCCATCCGGCGGATCACCGCGTCGGCGTCGACGGAGGTGAGCAGGTCGTCGAGGTCGTCGATCGTGTCGATGCCGAGCTGGGCGAGCAGGTCGGCGATCCAGTCGTAGTGGTCGGTGTGCGACCAGCCGGCGTCGCTGTAGTGGCCGGCGAGGAAGGTGGCGAGCTCCTGACCGACGATGTGGTCGGCCTCGGCCTCGGTGGTGCTGCCCGGCGCCGCGGCCTGGATCCGCTCGCGGATGGTCGCGAACTCGCGGTCGGCCAGCTCGATCAGCCCGGCGGCCAGGGTGAAGCGGCGGTCGAGGTCGGCGGCGGCGTCGTCGGGGACGTTGCCCTTGTAGCGGATGTCGTGCTCGAACTCGGCCCACGCGTGCTGCAGGACCGTGCGCACCTGCACGCTGGCCCGGTGGGCCGCGAGGTCGTCGTGCTGGCCGTCGTCGTGGACCTGCACGAGCAGGTGGCGGCTGGCGTAGCCGAAGCGTCCCGACCGGGCGGTCTCCTCGCCGAGGTCGCGGTCGTCGAGCAGGGTGAGCTCGTCGGCCAGCAGGTCGGCCACTGCGGCGACGTCGCTGTGGACGTAGGTGATGACGCGGACGCCGATCTGGTCGGTGATCTGCTCCAGGGGGTCGGGGTAGAGCGGGCCGTCGCCCTCGGCGCGGTTGGCCTTCGCGGCGAACGAGGCAACGCTCTTGGTGCGGCCGGTGACGCTGAGGTAGTCGATGCCGGCGTCGTCGAGCAGGGTGCGGATGAGCTCGACGTAGCCGGCGGTGGCCGCGCTGAGCTGCGGCTGGCGGGCGGCGTACGCGCGCACGGCCCCGCGGACCGGCTCCTGCGCGTGCTCCTGCTGGGTCATGGCGTCAGCCTGCCAGTGCCCGTACGGCGTCGGCCACCCGGAGCGCCGCGCCTGCCCGGGGAGCCGTCCGGGGTTGGCTATCGTCGGATCACCATGAAGACCTCACCGCGTCTCTCGGGCGCACGCACCCACACCCGCTCCCTCGCCGCCCTCGTCACCGGGATCGCCCTGGCGACGACGCTCGCGGCCTGCGGCGACGACGACGGCGGCGACACCACCGCGAACGACCCGGCGGCCTCGTCCTCGAGCCCCTCGCCCGACGAGTCGAGCGAGACGCCGACCGAGACGCCCACCGAGGAGTCGCCCGAGCCCGACAGCGACTCCGCGTCGGGTGCCTCGATCTCGGCGACCGGCTCGGTCGGCGTCACCGAGGCGGTCGTGCTCAGCGGCACGGAGGTCGGCGGGTCGGTCTCGGAGATGGCCTTCGCGCTCGACACCGACCAGGCCAAGGCCGACTTCGCCTCGCAGTTCGAGCCCGCCTTCGCCGACGTCGTCACGCAGACGGCCACCGAGCAGCAGGCGCCCGGCGCGACGACGTACGCAGCCACGGTGGCCATCGGCTGCGAGGGCCCGCGGTCGGTCGCCATCGACGCGGGTGAGGCGGGCTTCCAGGTCCTCCCGAAGATCCCGAAGACCAACAAGGAGTGCCTGGCGCCGATGACCTACGTGGTCGTCTTCGCCGCGCCCGACGCCTGAGGGGTCGGCTACGGCGTCGGCGTCGTGGTCGGCGGGACCGTCGGCGTCGGCGTGGTGGGAACCGGCGTCGTGGGGGTCGGCGTCGGGGGCAGGATCGGCACCACCGGCGGCAGCTCGCCGTTGTAGACCACGCCGAACGCGTTGGCCACGAGCCGCTCGTTGCCGTCGGAGGGCTCGTTGACGATGCCCATCGCGCCGGTGGCGTTGCGGGAGTACATCGCCGAGGAGCCGCCGCCGTCGAAGTTGATGGCGTTCTCCGCGCCGAGCGCGGTCATCATGTCGGCGAGCTCGACCATCGTGTAGCCGCGGCTGACCGCCGAGCGGCCGTCGACCACGAGGATGAGCAGCTTGCGACCGTCGGCGTCGATGCCCACCGCCGTACGCGGGTGGGCGATGGTGTTGTTGATGACGGTGCGCACGCCGTTGACCAGCAGCGGCCGGTCGCCGCTGACGGCGAGCTTCGGGCGGCCGCCCACGATCTTCTTCGAGATCGTGATGCGCTTGCCCTTCTTGAGGTTCTTGAGCTTGCCGGCGGCGGTTCCGGTGCCGATCAGCACGCGGTCCTTCTTCCCGATCTTCTTGCCGCTCGACAGCTTGGGCTTGTTGGAGATGACCTTGTTCTTGCGGACGATGACCTCGCGGGCCCGCTTCTTGCCGGAGGTGACCTTGTAGCCCTGGGTGCGGTGCCAGTCGGAGGTGAAGATGCCGATCTCGCCGGCCGGGATCGCGGGGTGGTTGAGGCCGCTGACCTTCCACGCCTTCCGCTGGCGGATCTGGTACTGCAGGCTCAGCGGGCTGATGTGCGGGCCGGCGTCGTCGAACCACAGCGTGGAGTTCACGCCGGGGATCCAGCCGTCGCGCGAGCCGCCGAGGATGCCGCGGGCGCGGTTGATGGTGACGCCCAGCGGGGAGTCGGTCTGGCCGATGTCGAAGAAGTCGCCGTTGACCGCGGTCAGCGCGCCGTTCCAGGCGCCGAACTCGCTGACCTTCTTGCGGCTGGTGACGTAGGTCGGGGACAGCTCCTCGAAGGAGATGTTGGGGGCGTCGAGGCTGACCGTCACGAGGTTCATCCGCACCTGCCCGACCGGCTGGCGGCCGTCGACCTGGTCCCACTCGCGCAGCTGGATGCCGGGCGCGATCTCGTAGGTCACGTCGTTCTTGACCTGGGCCTTGCCGCGGAGGTGCACCTCGGGGCCGACCACGATGCCCGGCTTGCCGTCGGAGGTCTGGTTGCGCCCGCGGTAGCCGCCCGTGGTCGAGGCGGCGGCCTTCCCGGAGGTGCCCGCCGCCGTCGAGCCGCCGTCGTCGGCGACCGACGGGCCGACGCCGAGACCGGCGATCAGCACCCCCGCGGTGGCGGTGGTGAGGAGTCGCTGACGGGTCAGCTTGGTGGGCTTGAGGTGGAAGGCGTTGGCAAGCACGCGCTCCACAGTAAATGACGCACTGGGACTGGTGGGAATATTGGGACCGACCGGTCGGTGGACGTCCTAGGCTTCGCGTCGTGCCCGCCGAGCCTCCCGCACCCGTCTGGAACACCTTCCACGCGGGCGACAACCTCGACGTGCTGCCCCGGCTGGCGCCCGGTTCGGTCGACGTGGTCTACACCGATCCGCCGTACAACACCGGCAACGACTTCGCCTACGTCGACCGCTTCCGCGACGGCTCCCACGCCGACCCCTATGCGCGGCGGCACGCTGCCTGGACGGCGATGATGCGGCCGCGGCTCGAGGCGATACGTGAGGTGCTGGCACCGCACGGCGCGATCTTCGTCTCGATCGACGACAACGAGGCCGCGCACCTGCGGCTGCTGATGGACGAGGTCTTCGGCGAGGCCAACTTCCTCGCCCAGGTCGTGGTCAACCTCAACCCCAAGGGCCGCCAGCTCGGGCGTGGGTTCGCGACGAGCCACGAGTACGTCCTGGCGTACGCCCGCGACCTCGCGCTCTGTGCGGTCGACGCGAGCACGCACGAGTCGGTCGACGAGGCGGACTTCCCGCTGAGCACCGACGACGGGCGCCGCTTCCGCTACCTCCCGCTGCGCAACACCAACAAGAAGTTCAACCCGCTGACGGCGCCGACGCTGCACTTCCCGCTGTACGGCGACCCGGTGAGCGGGCGGGTCGCGACCACCGAGTTCCCCGGCAGCCAGGCGCTCACCCCCGTCTTCGGCGACGGGCGGCCGGCAGTCTGGCGCTGGTCGCGGCCGCGCATCGACGAGCGTCCCGACGACCTCGAGTGCCGGGTGATCCGCGGCCGCCACGGCGAGCGCGCCGACATCTTCCAGCGTGACTGGCTGCACCGCGAGGGCGGTCGCCGCAAGAAGCTCCGCACGATCTGGCTCTCGGCGGAGATCGGGTCCACCGACACCGCGGTCGCCGAGCTCAAGGCGCTCCTCGGCCACGTCTTCGAGTCGCCGAAGCCCACCGGCCTGGTCCGCCGCATCCTCGCGACCCTGCCCGACGACGTCGTCGTACTGGATCCGTTCGCCGGCAGCGGCACCACGGGCCACGCCGTCGCGCTGGCCAACCTCGCCGACGGCGGCACCCGCCACTGCATCAGCATCAACTCCACCGAGCCCACCCGCGCCGGCTCCAACGCCCAGCTCGCGGGCCTCCCCACCGTCGCCGACATCACCCGCGCCCGCCTCCGGGCCGTCGCCGACCAGCTCGGCGGAGGCTTACAGGTGGTCGAGTAGCCGAGCGAGGAACGAGCGAGGCGTATCGAGACCCCCGATCGGACGAGGGTCTCGATACGCCCTGCTCGCTGGCGCTCGCGGGCTACTCGACCACCTAGGCGGCGCCGGCGGCCTTCTCGAGCGCCTTGAGCTCGTCGTCGAGGTACTGGAGGAGGACCTGGAGGTGGGGGACGGTGCGGCGGCAGCCGGTGAGGCCGAAGCACATCTTGCCGTCGTACGACGTGCAGGTGATGTTGAGCGCCATCCCGTTGATCGGGATCGAGAGGGGATAGGTGCCGGTGAGCTTGGCGCCGTTCCAGTAGTGGGTGGTGCGGGGGCCGGGGACGTTGCTGACGACGAGGTTGTACGGCGGTCGCACGATGCCCTGCATCCGGAAGATCGGGCCGAGGATCGCCGGCGCCTGGCCGAGCGCGCTCATCGCCAGGATCTGCGCCGGGGTCATCGCGGACAGGCTCTCCTTGCCGTCCTTCATCGAGCGGTGGATCGCCGAGAGCCGGTCGGCCGGGTCGGGGAGGTGGGTGCCGAGCTGGACCATGACGGAGCCGACCGCGTTGCCGCCGTCGGCGGAGGCGAGCTGCGACTGCTTGGCGTTGAGGCCGACCGGCACCATCGAGATCAGCGTCGACTCGGGCAGCGCGTCGAGGTCGAGCAGGTAGGTGCGCATCGCGCCACTGACCATCGCCAGCACGACGTCGTTGATCGTGGTTCCGGTGGACTTGCCGACGGCGCGCAGCCGCTCGACCGGCCAGTCCTGCGCGGCGAAGCGGCGCGAGCCGGTGATGTTCTGGTTGAGCATCGTGCGCGGCGCGTAGAGCGACAGCGCGGAGGTCTCGTTGCGGACCGACTTGTTGAGGGTGCGGATCAGCGCGCCGGGCATGCCGGCGGCCTCGGACGCCAGCGCGAGCGCCGTACGCACCGTGGTGGCGGAGACGTCGGAGAGCGAGGCACCGCCGTCGGTGGGCTCGGGCTCGCGCGGCTTGCGCGGACGCATCGCCCACGGGGCGGGCATGTTGCGCTCGTCGGGGTCGGTGGACAGCACGCTGGCGAGCAGCCGCATCGCGGAGACGCCGTCGACGAGCGCGTGGTGGGTCTTGGTGTACATCGCGACGCGGCCGTCGCGGAGCCCCTCGATGACCGTCGCCTCCCACAGCGGCCGCTCCCACGCCAGGCGGGTGCTGTGCAGCCGCGAGCAGAGCTCGAGCAGCTCGCGGATGCGGCCGGGCTTGGGCAGCGCGCTGTGGCGCACGTGGTGCTCGATGTCGAACTGTTCGTCGGGCTGCCACACCAGCTGGCCGGCGGTGCGCGCGGAACGGTGCGGGTGCTTGAGGAAGAGCGGGGCGATCTCCTCGACGTCGCGCATCTGCTCGTACATCTCGCGGACGTAGTTGCGTCCTGCGCCCTCGGGCTTCTCGAAGAGCTGGAGGCCGCCGACGTGCATCGGCATGTTGCGGTTCTCGGCGAGCAGGAATCCGGTCGCGGTGGGGTCGATCGGGTTGACCACGCGTCCTCCCATCCATGAGCCATCAAGAGCAGTGGGCCTGATCCTCGCGCCCGGTGACGACCGCCACAACCCCACCACGCCGGTGGGGCGGTGTGCTCAGCGTCCCAGCGACGTCCGCAGCTCGGCCACGATCGAGTCGACGACGGCCACGAGGTCGCCGTGGTGCGTGGCGGCCACCCGGCGCTGCCGGTCGCACGACGCGCCCCGGCCCGGGATGTCCGCGACCGAGCGCAGCTCGTCCTCGCAGCCGAGCTTGCGCGCCACGGGCATGAGCCGCTCCAGGAGGTCGTCGAGGTCGTCGGTGACGAGCCGCTCGCGGTTGTGGTCGTCGAGGATCACGATCGCGTCGAGGCCGTAGCGCGCCGCGCGCCACTTGTTCTCCTGCACCTGCCACGGCGGCATCGTCGGCAGCTGCTCGCCGGCGACGATGCGGGCGTCGAGGTCGACGACCAGGCAGTGCACGAGCGCGGTCAGGGCGGCCAGCTCGCGCACGTCGGAGACGCCGTCGCAGACCCGGTGCTCGAGCGTGCCGAGGTGGGGCGCGGGCCGGAGGTCCCAGCGCACGTCGGCCATCGACTCGATGATCCCGGTCGTCGTCTGGTCGGCGATGCACCGCTCGAAGGCCTCCCAGGTGTCGAAGGCGAACGGCAGTCCAGCGGTCGGCAGCTGCTGGAACATCAACGCCCGGTTGGAGGCGTACCCGGTGTCGGTGCCGGCCCAGTAGGGCGAGCTGGCGGAGAGAGCGAGGAGGTGGGGGTACGTCGTCAGCAGCCCCGACAGCACCGGCATCACCCGGTCGCGCTCGGGCATCCCCACGTGGACGTGGACGCCCCAGATGAGCATCTGGCGGCCCCACCACTGCGTGCGGTTGATCAGCTCCTCGTAGCGGTGGCCCTCGGTGAGCTGCTGGTGCGACCAGTCGGCGAAGGGGTGCGCGCCGGCGCCCATCAGGTCGACGCCGAGCTCGTCGGCCGCCTCCATCACCACGCCGAGCGTCCCGGTGAGGTCGCCCATCGCCTCGCCGACGGTGTGGCAGATGCCGGAGACGACCTCGACGGTGTTGCGCAGCAGCTCCTTGTGCAGCCGCTCCGGCTGCTCGAGCCGCTGGGCCGCCACGTCGGCGAGGTCGGAGGCGCGGTTGACCAGGTCGCGGGTGTGCGGGTCGACCAGCGCGAGCTCCCACTCCACGCCGAGCGTGGGCTCGGCCGAGGCGTGGAAGTCGATGCGCATGGTCCAACTCTAGGGACGAGCGGGCGCCTGCGGACCACCCTGCCGGGGAGACCGGGCCGGGTGCCACCATGTCGGGCGTGGACCACATCGAGCAGCCGGATCCAGGGGGCGAGGAGTCCCGGGTGGCCGAGGAGGAGGCCGAGCGGGCCCGCGAGGTCCACCTGACGATGGACCTCTGCCTGCGCATCGGCGAGATGCTCCTGTCGTCGGGCGCGGGTGCGGCCGACGTCACCGCGACGATGCGCTCCGTGGCCGACCACTTCGGCCTGCGGCAGGCCGAGATCGACGTGACGTTCACGGCGTTGTCGATGACCTACCAGCGCTCGCCGGAGGACGTGCCGATGCTGATGCTGCGGCACGTGCGGCAGCGCGACATCGACTACGAGGACCTCACCGCCGTCGACCACCTTGTCCGCGACGTGCTCACCGACCAGGCCGACCTCTACCTCGCCCGCTCCCGCATGGCCACGATCGTCTCGCTCGGCCACGCCTTCCCGCGCTGGGCCGTCACGGTCGCGTGGGCCGTGATGGCGGCGGGCGTCGGCGTCTTCCTCGGCGGCGGCCTCGTCGTGTCGGCCGTGGCCGCGCTCGCCGCCGTGTGCATCGACCGCGTGCAGCTGGTGATGGCACGCCGCCGGCTGCCGTTCTTCTACCTCCAGGTCGCCGGCGGGGTGATCGCGACGCTCCTGGCGGCCGGGGTCGCGGCGACACCGATCGAGGTCGACGAGTCGCTCGTCGTGACCGCCAACATCATCATGCTGCTCGCCGGGATCGGCCTGATGGGCGCCGTGCAGGACGCCCTGACCGGCTTCTACCTCACCTCCGGCGCCCGCCTGATCGAGGCGATGATGGCCACCGCCGGCATCATCGCCGGCGTCGCGGTCGGCATCTCCCTGGCCGACGGCCTCGGCATCCCGCTGGGCGCGCTCGTGCCCGGGCAGCTCGGCCGCCTCGACGGCTCCACGCCGCTCGCCGCCGTCGCGCTGCTCGCCGGCGCCGCGGTCTCGGCTGGGGCCTTCTCCGTCGCCTGCTACGCCCCGCGCCGCGCAGTGCTCCCGGTCGCCTTGATCACCGCCGTCGCCGCGCTCATCTCGCAGGCGATCGAGCTCGGCGGCTTCGACCGCACGATGGGGGCCGCGGCCGCGGCGTTCTTCATCGGGCTGGTCGCCTACTCGGCGTCCGGGCGGGTCCACGTGCCGCCGCTCGTGGTGGCGGTGCCGGCGATCGTGCCGTTCCTGCCCGGCCTCTCGATCTACCGCGGCCTGACGTTCCTGGCCGACGGCGGCTACCTCGTCTCCCAGGGCATCCTCGCGCTGATGACCGCGATCTCGGTCGCCATCGCGCTGGCTTCCGGCGTGATCCTGGGGGAGTACGTCGCCCAGCCGCTCAAGCGTGAGGCGCGCAAGCTGGAGAACCGGCTCGCCGGGCCGCGCCTCGTCGGGCCCTACCGTGCCATGACGCGTGCCGAGCGGCGGGCGTTCAGGAGGACGTCAGCCGACTGAGCTCGGCGAACCAGCGCGCGTGCGCACCGTCGTACGGCGGCAGGGCGGCGCGTACGGCCGCGACCAGCTCGTCGCAGCTGGCCTGCGCGGCGCCGATCACCTCGACCGGGTAGCCGAAGGCCACCTGGTGCTCGGCGAACTCGTCCTCGTCGTCGACGTAGACCTCACCGGGGCCCACCGGCGGGGTGTCCCACGGCGCCGTGTGAACCGGCGGCAGCTCCTCGGGCAGCCGGATCACGTCGAGGTCCAGGTCGACCGCGCGCAGGACGTCGCCGTCCCAGGCGGCCGGCGTGGTGACGTCGACGTAGAGGTCGCACCAGATGCCCGGCGCCTGGAAGGTCGGCAGGTGCCAGCGGTCGGGCTGCACCAGGGTGATCGCGTCGACCTGCGAGTGGAACTCGTGGCCCGGACGGGAGTTGTAGGTGCCCGCCGGGAAGCCCAGCCACTCGCCGTGCTCGTCCGACCCGAGGTAGATCCCGTCGAACTCCCAGTGCGGCCGGTCGCCCCACTTCGACATCACGCAGCGGATCGGGGTCCCGGGTGCGTGTGTGCTCACGGTCCCGACCCTAGGTGACCGGGCACTTCGTCCGCGTCAGCGATGGTGAGCGGGCGCTTGGTCCGCGTCAGCGATGGTGAGCGGGCGCTCGGTCCGCGTCAGTGGTGGTGAGCGGGCGCTTGGTCCGCGTCAGTGGTGGTGAGCGGGCGCTTGGTCCGCGTCAGTGGTGGGACGAAGTGCCCGGTCGGTGGTCAGGACGCGGACGAAGTGCCCGGTCGGTGGTCAGGACGCGGACGAAGTGCCCGGTCAGCGGAGGGGCATGCGGGAGGTGACGCGGGCGACGACGTCCTGGTAGCGCGCGCCGGCGAGCTTGGCGAAGTGGTGGATCACGTGGGCGTCGAGGCCGACGAGCACGCGCGCCTTCCCGGAGAGCGCGCCGTCGAGGATGATCTCGGCCGCGCGGTCTGGCGACATCTTGGCGAGCTTCTTCTCGAAGAGCGCGTCGATCGCGGAGCCGTCGAGGCCCGCCGCCTTGCGACCGTTGCGGCTGATGCCCGTGCGGATGCCGCCGGGGTGCACGCACGTGACGGTGACGGGGTGGCCGGCGACGAGCATCTCCTCGCGGATCGCCTCGGTGAGCCCGCGGACGGCGTACTTCGTGGCGTTGTACGCCGACTGGCCGGGCACGGAGACGAGCCCGAAGAGCGAGGAGATGTTCACCAGTGCGCCGTCGCCGGAGGCGATCAGGTGCGGGAGGAGCTCCTTCGAGCCGTGGACCACGCCCCAGAAGTTGATGCCGACGATCCACTCGAGGTCGTCGTAGGTCAGGTCGGCGAAGTCCCCGGTGGCGGTCACCCCGGCGTTGTTGACGACGAGGTTCACGCGCCCGAACTCCTCGACGACGCCGGCGGCCCAGTCGCGCACAGCGGCCCGGTCGGAGACGTCGACGACATCGTGGCGAACCTTCGCCACACCCGCGGCCTCCACGAGGCGCACGGTCTCGGCGAGGCCGTCGGCGTCCCAGTCGGAGAGCGCGAGCAGCGCTCCGCCGCGCGCGGCTCGGAGCGCGAGAGCGCGGCCGATGCCGGACCCGGCACCGGTGATGACGACGACCTTGTCGGCGACCGTGGAGAGGCTCATGGCGTCACTGTAACTCTCGTTTACACTTCGGGGGAAGGATCGGCACCCGGCAGCCGGACGGTGATGGTGGTGTCGCCGGGTCCGCTGGTCAGGTCGACCGAGCCGCCGTGGGCCGCGACGATCGCCTCGACGAGCGAGAGGCCGAGGCCGGCGCCGCCGCGCGTGCGGGCCGCGTCGCCGCGGGTGAAGCGCTCGAAGGCGCGCGGGGCCAGCTCGGGGGAGAAGCCGGGGCCGTCGTCGTGGACGGTGAAGCCCTCGGCGGTGCCGGTCACCGTCACCGTGCTGCCGGCCGGCGTGTGCTTGCGCGCGTTGGTCAGCAGGTTGCTGACGACCTGGTGCAGGCGCGCCTCGTCGCCGGCGACCACGAGCGGCTCGTCGGGCAGCGCGAGCCGCCACGACCGCTCGCGGTCCACGACCCGCGCGTCGTCGACGGCCTCGAGGAGCAGCCGGGACAGGTCGACGGTCTTCCGCTCGAGCGGGCGCCCGGCGTCGAGCCGGGCCAGCAGGAGGAGGTCCTCCACGAGGCCGGTCATCCGCGCTGATTCGGTCTCGACCTTGTCGAGCGCGGTGCCGCTGGTCTCCGGCCGCTTCCTGGCCAGCTCGGTGTAGCCGGCGATCGTGGCCAGCGGGGTGCGCAGCTCGTGGGAGGCGTCGGCCACGAACTGGCGTACCTGCTGCTCGCTGCGGTGCCGCTGGGCGAGCGAGGCCTCGACGTGGTCGAGCATCGAGTTGAGCGCCGAGCCCACCTGGCCGACCTCCGTGCCCTCGTCGGTGAGTCGCTCGGGGACTCGCTCTGCGATCTCGATGTCTCCCGAGGCGAGCGGCAGCTCGGACACCCGGTGGGCGGTGGCCGCCACCTCGCGCAGCGGCGCGAGCTGGCGTCGTACGAGGAGCAGCCCGCCTCCGGCGGCCAGCGCCGCGCCCATCAGGATCAGCACGGCCTCGTAGCCGATCAGGGATCCGACCGCGTCGTCGACGTCGGAGGTCGGCAGGCCCACTACCGCGACGCCGTCCGTAGCGGTGACGGCCCGGACGCGGTACTCGCCCAGGCCGGGCAGGCGTACGTCGTGCACCTTGCCGTCGACGGGAACGGCCTCGAGCGCGTCGCGGGCACTCGCGCCGAGGGCCTGGTTGTCGTCCCGTCCCACGTTGAGCTTGTAGGCGAAGGCGTCCGCGGCCGTGGTGTCGGACGGGAAGCCGGCCACGACGGTGCCCGGGCGGGTGCGGGGAGCGGGGCCATCGTCGTGCCCGTTGAACGTCCGCAGGAGGAAGGGGAGCTGCGCGGTGACCTCCTCGAGCTGGCCGTCGACCTGCTCGGTCAGCCGGTTGTTCATCGCGAGCGTCGCGGCGACCGCGATCAGGATCGATACGGCCACGACCAGCGCGACCGCGGTGAGCACCAGCCTCGAGGTGAGCGAGGCCAGACGCCGCCTCACGACGCCGGCTTCAGCACGTAGCCCGCACCCCGCATGGTGTGGATCATCGGGTCGCGTCCGGCGTCGACCTTCTTGCGGAGGTAGGAGATGTAGAGCTCGACGACGTTGGCCTGGCCGCCGAAGTCGTACTGCCAGACGCGGTCGAGGATCTGCGCCTTGCTCAGCACGCGGCGGGGGTTGCGCATCAGGAAGCGCAGCAGCTCGAACTCGGTCGCGGTCAGGCTGATCTCGTCGCCGGCGCGGTGCACCTCGTGGCTGTCCTCGTCGAGGGTGAGGTCGCCGACCACGAGCACGTTGCCGGCCTCGGCGAGGGCCGCGGTGCCGCCGCGGCGGATCAGCCCGCGCAGCCGGGCCACGACCTCCTCGAGCGAGAACGGCTTGGTGACGTAGTCGTCGCCGCCGGCGGTGAGGCCGGCGATGCGGTCCTCGACGGCGTCCTTGGCGGTGAGGAACAGCACGGGTACGTCGCTGCCGTCGGCGCGCATCCGGCGCAGCACCTCGAGGCCGTCGAAGTCGGGCAGCATGATGTCGAGCACCACCGCGTCGGGGCGGAAGTCGCGAGCCGCGGAGACGGCGTCGGTGCCGGTGTGCGCCATCTGCAGGTCCCACCCCTCGTAGCGCAGGGCCATCGCGAGGAGCTCGGCGATGTTGACCTCGTCGTCGACGACGAGGACGCGCACGGGGGAGCCGTCAGGGCGGGTGAGCTGCTGCATGGGCAGCATCCTGCCGGGGATTGCTGTGGGTTTCCTGTGTGCCGCCTGTCCGACGCCGATCAGTGCTGGTTGAGGCGCGCTGCCTGCTTGGTGAGGTGGGTCCGCTCGGGCTGGCTGGTGGCGAGCGCGGCGGCCTCGGCGTAGAGCCGTGCCGCGGTCGCGAGGTCGCCGTCCTTCTCGTGGAGGTACGCCGAGACGGCGCGGTGGCGCGGCAGGCCGGGGTCCACCTCGGCGAGCGCGGCGAGCCCGGCCCGTGAGCCGTCGGCCTCACCGACCGCGACGGCCCGGTTGAGGCGTACGACGGGGCTGCCGGTGAGCGCCAGCAGCTCGTCGTACCACTGCACGACCTGGACCCAGTCGGTTTCCTCGGCGCTGCGTGCGTCGGCGTGCAGCGCCGCGATCGCGGCCTGGAGCTGGAACTCGCCGCGCCGGTCCTGCGCCAGCGCAGCCTGGAGGACGTCCACGCCCTCCTCGACGAGTCCGGTGTCCCAGAGCCCGCGGTCCTGCTCCGCGAGCGGCACGAGGGTGCCGTCCGCGCGGGTGCGGGCGGGCCGGCGCGCGTGGTGCAGCAGCATCAGCGCGAGCAGGCCGTCGGTCTCCGGGTCCTGCGCCAGCGACGCGAGCTGGCGCGTCAGCCGGATCGCCTCGGCTGCGAGGTCGACGTCGCCGGTGTAGCCCTCGTTGAAGACGAGGTAGAGCACCCGGCGCACGGTGGCGAGGTCGCCCGGGCGGTCGAACGACCCGGTCGAGACGGTCTTCTTCGCCCGGCTGATCCGCTGGGCCATCGTCGCCTCGGGGACGAGATAGGCCTCGGCGACCTGCCGCGTGGTGAGGCCACCGACCGCGCGCAGGGTGAGCGCGACGGCCGACGCCGGCGTGAGCGCCGGGTGCGCGCACAGGAAGAAGATGCGCAACGTGTCGTCGGCGTCCTCGGCGGGACCGGCCTCCGGCTCCGAGTCCACCGCGAGCTCGCGTCGCTGCCGCGCCCCCTCGGACCGTACGACGTCGAGGAAGCGCCGCCACGCCACGGTGACCAGCCAGCCCTTCGGGTCGCGCGGCGGGTCGTCGGGCCAGGCCCGCACCGCCTCGACGAGCGCCTCCTGGACGGCGTCCTCGGCCGCCGCGAAGTCGGCTCCGCGGCGGACGAGGACACCGATCACCGCGGGCACGAGCGGCCGCAGCGTCGCCTCGTCGAGGGCGGTGGTCACAGGGGTCAGTCCTGGGTGCTGGTCGGCGAGCCGTAGAAGGGGCGCACCTCGAGCCACTCGTGGATCGGCCGGCCGTCCTTGCCGGGCGCCATCGACAGCTCGGTGGCGAGCTCGACCGCGCGGTCCCAGCCGTCGACGTCGATGACGTACCACCCGGCGATGAGGTCCTTCGTCTCCGCGAAGGGGCCGTCGGTGACCGGCGAGGTGCCGGCGTCGTCGGCCCGCACCCACGCGCCGTCGGGCGCGAGCGCCTGGGCGTCGACGTACTCCCCGTTGGCCTCCATGCGCTTCCCGAAGTCGTCCATGAACTGCATGTGGGCGTCGATCTCCTCGGGCGTCCACTGGTCCATGGGGGCGTCGTTCACGGCCGTGGGGGCACCGCGGTAGTGCTTCAGGAGCAGGTACTTCGGCATCTCGGTCCTCCTTGTCGTGTGCGGCCCATTGTGGCCGCATCCACCCCTGGGTCGGAGCCGCCAGACCGTTCTCGACATGGCTCAGGCAACCAATCTCCGGGCTTCGTCCGCGTGAACTCACGGCCACGCCACAGGTGGTTCACAGGTTGCGGCACGACGCTGGTCGCATGAGCGAGAAGGACACCCCGGGCGACGAGACCCAGCCGGTGCGCCCCGCGGGCGAGACCGCACCCGACGCTCCCGCGGCGACCCCGGCTCCCGAGGCCGAGGCGACGCGGGAGGCGGGCCCGGCCGCCGCGGCATCCACCGCCGCGGCGACCGGACCCGGCTGGGGCCGGTTCCGTCGCTGGCGCAACCAGTCGCGCGGCGACCGCACGTTCAGCCTCGGCGCCCTGATCGCCTCCGCGCTCGCCGGCCTCATCGTCGGCGGCCTCGGCACCGCGGTCGTCCACGCGGTCACCGACGACCACGACCGCGGCGGCTGGGTCGAGCGCCGCGGGCCGATGATGGGTCGCGACGACCGCGGCGGTGACGACCGTGGCCCCATGTTCGGTGGCCCGCGCGGCGTCCCCGGCCAGGTCCAGCCGACCACCCCGCCCGAGGACGACGAGGGTGGCTCGAGCTCCTGAGCCCGGGATCGGATGGATTTCCACGCACTGGGGTGGAAGTTCATCGGAGCCTGAGCGTGGGCACGCGGTCCAGGCCCTGAACTTCCACTCGCTCGGGTGGAAATCCATCACGGGCGGCAGGTGGTAATCCGGTTGCCGCGGTGGGCGAGAATGGCGCCCGTTGTGAAGATCTCCTACCCGCCCGAGCTCCCGGTCTCCGCGCGCCGCGACGACATCGCCGCGGCGATCCGTGACCACCAGGTCGTGATCGTGGCCGGCGAGACCGGCTCGGGCAAGACCACCCAGCTGCCGAAGATCTGCCTCGAGCTCGGCCGCGGCCTCGGCTCGGCCGACGGCGGCAAGCTGATCGGCCACACCCAGCCGCGGCGCATCGCGGCCCGCTCGGTGGCCGAGCGGATCGCCGAGGAGCTCGGCACCGAGCTCGGCGACGTCGTCGGCTACCAGGTCCGCTTCACCGACCGGACGTCGAAGGCCAGCCGGGTCAAGCTGATGACCGACGGCATCCTGCTGGCCGAGCTCCAGCGCGACCGCGACCTGCGCAAGTACGACACGATCATCATCGACGAGGCCCACGAGCGCAGCCTCAACATCGACTTCCTCCTCGGCTACCTCAAGCGGCTCCTGCCCCGCCGTCCCGACCTCAAGCTGGTGATCACGAGCGCGACCATCGACGTCGACCGCTTCGCCGCACACTTCGACGCACCGGTGGTCGAGGTGTCGGGGCGTACGTATCCCGTCGAGGTCCGCTACCGCCCGCTCCTCGAGCTGCCCGAGAACGACGAGGATGGCGAGCCCGTCCAGCGCGACCAGACCGAGGCCATCGTCGACGCGGTCCGCGAGCTGTCGGGCGAGGGCCCCGGCGACGTGCTGGTCTTCCTGCCGGGCGAGCGCGAGATCCGCGACACCGCCGACGCCTTCGACGCTCTCAAGAGTGATCGCCTCGAGATCGTCCCGCTCTACTCCCGCCTCAGCGCCGCCGACCAGCACAAGGTCTTCTCCAGCCACTCATCGCTCGTGCGTCGCGTCGTGCTGGCCACCAACGTCGCCGAGACGTCGCTGACGGTCCCCGGCATCCGGTACGTCGTCGACACGGGCGTGGCGCGGATCAGCCGCTACTCCGTGCGGACCAAGGTGCAGCGGCTGCCGATCGAGCCGATCAGCCAAGCCTCCGCCAACCAGCGCTCCGGCCGCTGCGGCCGCGTGTCCGAGGGCATCGCGATCCGGCTCTACTCCGAGGAGGACTTCGAGGGCCGACCCGAGTTCACCGACCCCGAGATCCTGCGCACCAACCTCGCCAGCGTCATCCTCCAGATGGCCTCGCTGCGGCTCGGCGACATCGCGCGCTTCCCCTTCGTCGAGCCGCCCGACCGCCGCAACGTCAAGGCCGGCACCGACCTCCTCGAGGAGCTCGGCGCGCTCTCCACCGCCCCCGATCCGGGACGTGTTGCGAATCGAGCGTCCGGACGAGCGCATCGCAACACGTCCGTGCCGGGGCCGCGGCTGACCGACCTCGGCCGCCGTCTGGCCCGCCTGCCGATCGACCCGCGGCTGGGCCGGATGATCCTCGAGGCCGAGCGGTTGGGCTGCCTGCGCGACGTACTCGTGATCGCGGCGGCCCTCTCCATCCAGGACCCGCGCGAGCGGCCGGAGGAGCAGCGAGCACAGGCCGACCAGCAGCATGCGCGCTTCAAGCACGAGTCGAGCGACTTCCTCACCTGGCTCAACCTCTGGCGACACATCAAGCAGCAGCAGAAGGAGCTCTCGTCGAGCGCCTTCCGCCGGATGTGCAAGCGCGAGCACCTCAACTACATGCGCATCCGCGAGTGGCAGGACTACGAGTCGCAGCTGCGCCAGGTCTGCAAGGAGCTCACGCTCGACCTCGGCCGTGTGGGAAGCAGCGAGGGTGGGGCGGCGTACGACGAGGACGGCATCCACCAGGCGCTGCTGTCCGGCCTGCTCAGCCACATCGGTGCCCTCGAGGAGCGCGAGAAGGTCTCGACAGGCTCGACCGGCGGGAAACGGGAGCGGCGCCCGATGCGCGAGTACCTCGGCGCCCGCAACGCCCGCTTCGCGATCTTCCCCGGCAGCGTGCTCCGCGGCAGCAACCCCGGCTTCCTGATGAGCGCCGAGCTCGTGGAGACCTCGCGGCTGTGGGCGCGGCAGAACGCCGCGATCAAGCCGGAGTGGGCCGAGCGCCTCGGCGCCCACCTGGTCAAGCGCACCTACTCCGAGCCGCACTGGTCGCGGAAGCGCGCGGCCGTGATGGCGCGCGAGCGCGTCACGTTGTACGGCGTCCCGCTGGTGGCAGACCGCCTGGTGCAGTACGGCAAGGTCGATCCGCCGCTCGCGCGCGAGCTGTTCATCCGGCACGCGCTCGTGCAGCGGGAGTGGGACTCGCGCCACAAGTTCCTGACGGAGAACGCCCGCCTCCTCGAGGAGGCCGAGGAGCTCGAGCACCGCGCCCGGCGCCGCGACATCGTCGTCGACGAGGAGACCCTCTTCGAGTTCTACGACCAGCGCGTCGGAGCCGACGTGGTCAGCGGCCAGCACTTCGACCAGTGGTGGAAGCGCGCCCGGCAGAAGCGTGCCGACCTGCTGACCTTCGACCCCGCGATGCTCACCCACGACACCGCCGGCGAGGTGCGCGAGCGCGACTTCCCCACACGGTGGCTATCGGGATGGGGGCCCGACTCCGACGAGGCCGGGCTGACGTTCCCGATCAGCTACCACTTCGAACCCGGCGCGGCCGACGACGGCCTCACCATCGACGTCCCCGTCGCGACGCTCAACCGGATCGAGGCCGACGACTTCTCGTGGCTGGTCCCCGGACTGCGTGAGGAGCTGGTCACCGAGCTGATCCGCTCGCTGCCCAAGAACCTCCGCGTCTCGATGGTGCCCGCGCCCAACACGGCGCGCGAGTTCCTGGCCGCCACGCCACCCGGCGCCGAGCCGCTCCTCGACGCGCTCGAGCGCTTCGCCCGCAGCACCCGCAGCCTGGTCATCGAACGCGAGGCGTGGGACTGGTCCAAGGTGCCCAGCCACCTCCGGCCGACCTACCGCGTGCTCACCGAGGAGGGTGCCGAGGCCGGTCGCGGCAAGGACCTCGACGCGCTCAAGGAGCCGCTGCGGCCCACCTTCGAGCAGGCGATGGCCGACGTCGCCGCCGACTCGGGCGTCACCGCCACGGGCCAGACCGCGTGGACCTTCGGCACCATCGACGAGTCGTTCGTGCAGCGCCGCGCCGGCCACGAGGTGCGCGGCTTCCCTGCGCTCGTCGACGAGGGCGCGAGCGTCGGGCTCCAGGTGCTGGCCACCGCCGCGGAGGCCGCCGCCCACCACCGCCTCGGCGTACGCCGTCTCGTGCTCCTCGCCCTCGGGCCCGCTCCGTCGGTCGACGACGTGCTCGCCGCCGCCGGCCTCGACCAGCGCGCCAAGCTGGCCCTGGTCGGGTCGCCGTACCCCTCCGTCGGCGACCTGCTCGACGACGTCCGCGCGGCCCTCGTCGGCGAGGTCGTCGACGCGCGACCGGTCGTGCGCGACGAGGCGGCGTACGACGTGGTGGTGGCCGCCGCGCGCGAGGCCGTGGCCGCCGGCACCAGTGCCGCGGTGCACGACGTGATGCGGGTGCTGGAGTCGTGGCGCGCATGCGACAAGGCGATCTCCGGGCGCGCCGACCTGATGACGCTGCCCGCCATGACCGACATGCGGGCCCAGGTCGCGCGGCTGATGGCACCCGGCTTCGTCGGGGAGGCGGGCGTCTCCCGGCTGCGCGACCTCTCGCGCTACCTCGCCGCGGTGGCGTACCGACGCGAGCGCCTCGACGGCCAGGTGGCCCGCGACCGCCAGCAGATGGACCAGCTCTCCGGGCTCCAGGAGGCGTGGCTGCACGCCGTCGCGGCCCTGCCCGACGGCCAGCCGGTGCCACAGCACCTGCGCGACGCGCGCTGGCTGCTGGAGGAGTACCGGGTCTCGCTCTTCGCCCAGCAGCTCGGCACGCGCGAGAAGGTCAGCGACCAGCGGATCCGGAAGGTGATGGGCTCCGCGGTCTAGCCCACGGACGTACCCCAGTTGGGGGAGCCCTGCCGGCGTCGGCGGCCCTAGGCTACGCAGCGGGAGAAGGGGTGGGGAAGCGTGCGGCTGGGAGTGCTGATCCACGCCGAGACGGTCGCGCCGGAGGCGTGGGCGCCGCTGGCGCGCGTGCTGGGCGACCTCGGCGAGGTGGCCGTCGCGCGGGCCTATGCCGACTGGTCGGCTGCCGCGGTGGCCCCGTGGTTCCCGGTGCTGCGCCGCCACCGCATCCAGCTGCGCCACCAGTTCCGCACCCGCAGCACGCAGGACCCCGCGCTCGTCGCGATGGCGATGGACGCCCCGGACTTCGCGGCCGGCTGTGCCGCCGACGGCGTCGTGCTGGCCGGTGACGTGGGCTCCTCGATGCCGGTGCTGCTCCGGCTGCGCGAGCAGGGTCTGGCCGTGGTGGTCGCCGGACCGCCCTCGACGCCGCTCGACATCCGCGACGCGTGCAGCGACTTCGTCGACCTCGCCACCCTCCGCACCGACGGGCCCGACCCGGGCACGGGACGCCACCGCGCCTGAGTGATGAGTTCTCGGGCCGCCGGCCGTCATACGTGTGTCAGGACACGATGAGACGGAAGGATGCGCGATGAGCGTGGACACACGGGTGGAGGAGCCGGACGTGACGGATCTGGAGGGGGTCGACGAGCCGGCGTTCGCTGCGCTGGCCGACCGGCACCGCCGCGAGCTGCACGTGCACTGCTACCGGATGCTCGGCTCCTTCGAGGACGCCGAGGACGCCGTGCAGGAGACCTTCCTGCGGGCCTGGCGGCGGCGGGAGACGTTCGCAGGCCGCTCGACCTTCCGCGCCTGGCTCTACAAGATCGCCACCAACGCCTGCCTCGACCTGCTCGCCAAGCGCCGCCCGGAGCCCGCGACCGGCGGCGAGGTGCGGTGGCTGCAGCCCTACCCCGACCGGCTGCTCGACGAGCTGCCCGCGCACGACGGTGACGAGCCGGAGGCGCTCGCGGTCGCCCGCGAGACGATCGAGCTGGCCTACGTCGTCGCGGTGCAGCACCTCGCGCCGCGCGCCCGCGCCGCGCTGATCCTGCGCGACGTGCTCGGCTGGCCGGCCAGGGACGTCGCCGACCTGCTCGGCGACTCGGTCAACTCGGTCAACAGCGCGCTCCAGCGCGCCCGGGCCGGCATGCGCGAGCACCTCCCCGCCGAGCGGCAGGAGTGGACCGGTGCCGAGGACGACGCCGACAACCGCGAGCTCGTACGACGCTTCACCGAGGCCAGCGTGGCCACCGACATCGACACGATCACCACCCTGCTCCGCGACGACGTGCGGTTCGCGATGCCGCCGACGCAGGGCCTGGTCGTGGGCCGCGACGCGGTGCTCGCGAGCTGGACCGACGACGGCTACCCCCAGATGACCGGCTTCCGCCCGGTGCCGACGGCCGTCAACCGCCAGCCCGCGGTCGCCTACTACCTGTGGAACGACACCGAGGCGGCCTACCTCCCGCTCACCCTCGATGTGCTCCGGATCAGCGGCGGCCAGGTCACCGAGGTGACCATCTTCGACGCCGACCAGTTCCCGCGGCTCGGCCTGCCCGAGCGCTTGGAGGCCGGCGATGAGTGACACCGTGCTCGAGACCCGCAACGCCGCCGGCCGGCGGCTCGGCCGGCTGGTCGGCACCGGTCTTCTCGCGACCGTCGTGGCCATGGCGGCCACCGCCACGGGTGCGGCGCTGTTCCGCGCCGCCGGCGTGCGCTTCGAGGTGCCCGACGGCGGGGAGACGATCCCGGTGTCGGGTGTCGCCTTCGTGACGGGCGTGTTCTCGGTCGTGGGCATCGTCCTCGCCGTCGCGCTCCTGTGCTGGAGCCCACGGCCCGCCACCGCGTTCGTGCGGACGGCGGTCGTGCTGACGGCGGTGTCGCTGGCCCCGCCGTTCGTCGTCGGCGCCACCACAGGCACCAGCCTCGCGCTGGTCGTGCTGCACCTCGTGGCGGCGACGGTGATGGTGCCGACGCTGGCCCGCGGGCTCCGGGCGGGTTCCGCATCGTCGTACGACTCGCGCGCCTAGTCTGGACGGGTGACAGGTCGCACCCACCACCGCCCGATGACGCCCGGCGACGGCTTCTTCGCCGAGATCGCAGGCGGCGCCGACCCGGCGAAGGTACGGGAGGCGGGTGACCTGGCGGCGACGATCCTGGTGCGAGGGGCACGTGAGTCCGACGACCCCGCACTCGCCGAGCGGGTCGTCCGCCTCGCCGAGACCGAGGGCCTCGAGACCCTCGCCGACGTCTGGTCCGGCGCCCCCGCCGACACGCTGGCCGGGAGCCTGTGGCGGCTCTTCGTGCTGCGCGCGTGGGTGCACGCCGACCCCCAGCGCGTGGCCGAGGAGTACGACGCCGGCCAGCGCCGCGCCGACGTCGCCCGGGTCGTGGCGGGCGTCGCGGACCCGCCCGGGCCCGACGAGCTGCGGCGGATGGTCGACGAGGTGCTGCGCGGCATCGCGCAGGGCGACTTCGCCGTCACCCTGTTCCGCGCGGCCGCCTTCGCGCGGGTCGTGGCGGCCGGTCGCGCCACCCTCGGCGCCTCGAGCCACGACGACATCGCCCGGATGCTCGCGCTGTCCGAGCAACTCGAGGCGGCCGGTCATGGGGAAATCGCCAACCAGCTGGCCTAGAGGATTAAAATGGTCCTCGAGTGCGTCGGGCTGTGGCAGCCCCGGGTCCCAAAATAAGCCGCTACGAGCGGCCACGCGCCGTGAGGCGCTCCCGGTCCGGCGCACTCACACACGTCCGAGGCTCACCTCTCCTAGGCTCTCCGCATGGCGACCTACGAGCCCGAGATCGACGGCGAGCCGGATCCCGGCGAGGTGGTCTGGGCCTGGGTGCCCTACGAGGACGACCCGAGCCAGGGCAAGGACCGCCCGGTGCTGGTCCTCGACGTCGAGGGCGACGGCTGGACCGGGCTGATGCTCAGCAGCCAGGACCACGACCGCGACGCCGAGGACGAGGCGCGCTACGGCCGCCACTGGATGGACGTCGGCACCGGCGGCTGGGACTCCCAGGGCCGGCCCAGCGAGGTGCGCCTCGACCGGCCGATCCACCTCGACCCCGACGGCGTACGACGTGAGGGTGCGGCGCTCGACCGCGAGGTCTTCGAGGCAGTCGTCGCCGCGGTGCGGGCGCTGCCGGGCTGAGGCAGACGTCTCACCGTCGGCGCGGCCCGGCGATTGGGGGACATGCCCTAGGGTTTCGGCGTGCTGCTGCGACGTGTCTCCCTGGTCGGCTGCGCCCTGATGATGGCGCTCGCGACTGCCGCCTGCACCGGTGACGGCGAGCCCGAGTCGCAGCCCTCGACGAGCCCCACGAAGTCAGGCAAGCCGACCCAGAAGCCGCGCCAGATCACCTTCGGCGCCTACGGCAGCGAGGAGGAGGTCGCGGCGTTCCAGAGCGTCGTCGACTCCTTCAACGCCGCATCCAGCACCCGTCAGGTGACCCTGAAGTCCTGGCCGGACCACGAGTCCGCGCTCGAGGACGTGCTCGCCGGCAACGCGCCCGATGCCTTCCTGACCTCGCGCATCGACCTCGGCCAGCTGGTGGCCGCCGACGCCCTCCAGCCCGTCAGCCTGCTGCTCGACGAGCGTGGCGTCGACTTCGGCGACCGCTTCTCGCGCGACGCCGTCGACGCCTTCGCGATGGACGACGAGCTGCAGTGCATGGCGTACTCGGTCTCCCCGATGGTCATCTACTACAACACCAAGCTCGTCGACTTCGACAAGATGGAGCGCCGCGACTACGACGTCCCGACGGCCGACGACGAGGGCAACCGCGACCGCTGGACGCTGGCGGAGTTCGGGGCGGCGGCGCAGTTCGCGTCGCGCCGCGGCACCAAGCGCGGAGTGTGGATCGACCCGACGCTGCAGGGCCTGGCGCCCTTCATCTACTCCGGCGACGGCCAGGTCTTCGACGACGACCGGGAGCCCACCTCGCTCGCGTTCTCCGACGACAACACCCGCGAGGCGCTCGAGCAGACGCTCCAGATCCTGCGCGACCCGACGCTCACGCCCACCAACGCGCAGCTCGCCCGCGCTACCCCGGTGCAGCTGTTCAAGCGCGGCGAGCTCGCGATGATCGCCGGCTTCCGCAACCTCGTCCCGCAGCTCCGCGACGCCGAGGACCTCGACTTCGACGTGCTGCCGATGCCGACCATCGACTCGCGCGCGACCGTGGGAGACATCAACGGGCTCTGCCTGTCCAACGACTCCGACGTGCAGGGTGACGCGGCCGACTTCATCGCGTACGCCGTCTCCGACGCCGCGATCGCCACCGTCGCCTCGACCGGCTACATCGTCCCGGCCAACACCGAGGTCGCCGCGTCGGAGGACTTCCTCGCCCCGACGCTCGAGCCCGAGCATGCCGGCATCTTCAACGCGAGCATCCGTTACATGGAGGTGCCGCCCTTCATCGACAAGCGCGAGGAGCTGGTCGAGGCGGTCACCCCGCTGCTCGAGCGCCTCGTCACCGCGCCCGGTGTCCTCGACCTCGACCTGATCACCGAGCAGATCGACCAGGCCTCGCAGGCGATCCTCTCGCCCGAGACCGAGTCGCCGAGCGAGTCGCCGAGCGAGTCGACGTCCGAGTCGCCGAGCGAGTCCCCCTCGGAGTAGCCCTACTCCTCGGCGCCGAGGATCGCGCCGACGAGCGCGCCGGTGACCACCTCGGCCTGCCACGCCCGGGCGCCGTACGACGCCAGCTGGCCGCGCACGGCCTCGGCGAGCGCCGCAGGCTCACGGGTGGCGGGCGGCGCCCACATCAGCCGGCGGAGGTAGTCGGGGGTCAGCAGGTTCTCCACCGGCAGGTGGTGGGCCTCGGCCAGGTTGAGCATCGACTCGCGGGCGGCCTTGAAGCGCCGGTCGGCGACCGGGTCGCGGTCGGCCCAGGTGCGGGGGTGCGGCGGCCCGTCGCCGCGCGGGGCGCGGGTGGGGAGCTCGTCCTCCGACATGGCGCGCACCCGCTGGAGGGCCTCGACCCAGCTCGCGGAGTAGCGGCTGGCGCCACGGCCGTGGAACCCCTGCGTCGAGAGCAGTGCCCGGCGGTCGGTGGGCATCGCGGTGGCAGCGACGACGATGGCGGAGTCGGGCAGGATCCGGCCGGGGGTCACGTCGCGCTCGGCGGCGATGGCGTCGCGCGCCTCCCACAGCGCCCGGGCCGCGCCGAGGGCGCGGCGGCCGCGCAGCCGGTGCACGCCCGACGTACGACGCCACGCGTCGACGCGCACCGCGGGCTCGAAGCCGAGCAGGTGCTCGAACTCCTGGCGGGCCCACTCGGTCTTCCCGGCCTCGTCGAGCTCGGTGATCATGTGTGCGCGCAGCTCGATGAGCACCTCGACGTCGAGGGCGGCGTACTCCAGCCACGGGGTGGGCAGCGGTCGGGTCGACCAGTCGGCGGCCGAGTGCTCCTTGCGCATCCGCTGGCCGAGGATCGTCTCGACGAGCGTGGCGAGGCCGACGCGGGGGTAGCCGAGCAGGCGGCCGGCGAGCTCGGTGTCGAACAGGCTGGTGGGGGTGAGCCCGACCTCGCGCAGGCAGGGGAGGTCCTGGGTGGCGGCGTGCAGGATCCACTCGCTGCCGGCGAGGGCCTCCTGCAGCGGGGCCAGCGTCGACATCGCGATCGGGTCGATCAGCCAGGTGCCGGCGCCCTCGCGGCGCAGCTGGATGAGGTAGGCGCGGTTGGAGTAGCGGTAGCCGGAGGCGCGCTCGGCGTCGATCGCGATCGGTCCGGTGGCGGCGGCCAGCGCGGCGCACGCCTCGGCCAGGCCCTCGTCGGTGTCGGTGACGTCGGGCAGGCCGTCGCGCAGCTCGAGCAGGGGTGCCGGGGGAGCCTCGACCACCTCCTCGGACCGGGTGTCGGTCGAGGCTTCGGGCTGGGGCTCGTTGTCGGCGCGATCAGCCATCGACTCAGGTGCCGCGCTGTCCGCGTCGGCTCGGGATGGCGGTGACGCCCTCCGGGACGGGCGGCAGCCCGACCGCGGTGCACATCAGCTCGCCCCAGGCCTCGACGTGGGCCGTCATGTCGAGTGCGCCGTCGTCGTCCACGGTCGGGGTCCACGAGGCCCGGATCTCGACCTGGGCGGTGCCGGGCTCGTCGGACATCCCGCCGAAGCTCTCGGTGGTCACGCAGGTGACCGTTCCGGAGGCGGCGTGGAAGGCGGCGCCGTGGGCCACGAGCGCTTCGGTCAGCCACGACCACCCGACGGCGGCGAGCATCGGGTCGGCGCCGAGCTCGGGGTCGATGTCGGCGCGGGCGTAGGCCACGCAGCGGAAGGTGCCGTCCCAGGCGTCGTTGCCGGCCGGGTCGTGCAGCAGGATCAGCCGGCCGGTGCCGAGGTCCTCGTCGTCGACGGTCACGTCGGCGCTGAGCGCGGACGACCAGGGGGCGATGCGCTGCGGGGCAGGCATCTCCTCGCAGAAGACCTCCGGGCGCAGCGAGGCCCGGCGCATCGACTCAACAGCCGCGCGGAACTCCGCAGGCCCAGCCCCGGCAGCACTGCCCGGGTGGGTCTCGTGACGGGCCACCATTGCTCCAGAGTAGGCCAGCCCTGCGCGCTGCCGATGTGCCGCCACGCCGCCTGACCTGCGAAGATTCGGGCGTGACCGACGCTGTGCCCCCGCCCCATCCCGGACTGTCCGAGAGCCCCTTCCTGAAGGCGGCGCGAGGTGAGCAGCCCTCCCACACGCCGGCCTGGTTCATGCGCCAGGCGGGGCGTTCGCTGCCGGAGTACCTGAAGGTGCGCGAGGGCATCGGCATGCTCGAGTCCTGCATGGACGCCGACCTGGTCACCGAGATCACCCTGCAGCCCGTACGCCGCTACGGCGTCGACGCCGCCATCTTCTTCTCCGACATCGTGCTGCCGCTGAAGGCGGTCGGCGTCGACCTCGACATCAAGCCCGGTGTCGGCCCCGTCGTCGCCTCCCCGGTCCGCACGCTCGCCGACGTCGAGGCGATCCCCGACCTGACGCCGGAGCACGTGCCCTACATCTCCCAGGCCGTGCGCCAGCTGGTCGCCGAGCTCGGCGCCACGCCGCTGATCGGCTTCGCCGGCGCGCCCTTCACCGTGGCGTCGTACCTCGTCGAGGGCGGTCCGTCCAAGGAGCACGCGCGCACCAAGGCGATGATGTTCGGCGCCCCCGACGTGTGGGACGCGCTGATGCGCAAGATCGCCGGCATCGCCGCGGCCTACCTCCGGATCCAGGTCGAGGCCGGTGCCTCGGCGGTCCAGCTCTTCGACTCGTGGGCCGGCGCGCTCACCCCGGCCGACTACCGCGCCTCCGTGATGCCCCACTCCGAGCGCGTGCTCGCCTCAGCCGGCGAGCTCGGCGTACCGCGGATCCACTTCGGCGTCGGCACCAGCAACCTCCTCGGCCTGATGGGCGAGGCGGGTGCCGACGTGGTCGGTGTCGACTGGCGTACGCCACTCGAGCAGGCAATCCCGCTCGTCGGCGACCGGGCCGTCCAGGGCAACCTCGACCCGACCCTCGTCTTCGCGCCGACCGAGGTGATGACCGCCCGCGCCGCCGAGGTCATCGAGGCGGGTCGCGCGGCGAAGGGCCACATCTTCAACCTCGGCCACGGCGTGATCCCGTCGACCGACCCCGGTCAGCTCACTGCGCTGACAGAGTTCGTGCACGCCCACCCGCTGCACTGATCGGCGTCACCACGGCCGGGTCCTCCAGCGACGCGAGGTAGGCCCGGGCTTGCCGCACCAGCGCGGTCTGCAGGTCGCGCAGTGGCTCCGAGACCCGCTCGGCACGGCGACGCAGCATCAGCAGCGTGACCGTGGTCTGGTCGGTGACGATCGGCCGGGTGGTGAGCACCCCGGCACGCACCAGCGCGTCGGCGGTGATGGAGAAGTCCGGCAGGATCGAGATGCCGAGGCCGGCGGCGACCATCGACTTGCCCATCTCGGCACCGTCGGTGGCGTACGTCGTCTCCGGCAGCGCGCCGGCGAAGACGCGGTGGGCGTAGCGGTGCATCACGAAGCCCGGGCGCATCAGCACGTGCGGCTCGGCGCGCAGGTCGTCGACGGTGACCCGCTCCTGGGTGGCCAGCGGGTGGTCGGCGCGTAGGCAGGCGACCGGGGTGCCCTCGAGGAGCTTGTCGGCGATGAGTGACGGCGGCACCTCGTCGCCGGGCAGCACGTTGACCAGGCCGAGGTCGAGCGAGCCCTCGGCCAGGCCCTGCTGGATGTCGACCTGGCGGCCGTTGACGACCTCGACGCCACCCGAGCCGTGGCGCGCGTGCAGGTCGCGCAGTGCCGGGGCCAGCAGGCTCGCGGAGGCGGTGTTGACCGTGCCGATGCGCAGGTCGCGACGTCGTACGGACTGCTGGCCCGCCGCCTGTCGCAGCCGGTCGACGGCCTCGAGGACCTCGGTCATGTTCTGCAGCAGATCCAGGCCCTGCCGGCTGATCCGCGAGCCCGTGCGGCGACGGTCCAGCAGGGTGGCGCCGAGCTCCTTCTCCAGCTTGGTCACCGCCTCGCTGAGCGCGGGCTGGGAGATGTGCATGGCTTCGCTCGCCCGTCGCAGTGACCCGTGCTCGGTCACCGCCGCGAGGTACTCCAGCTGTTCGATCCGCACTGTGGCTCCTGCTCTCTGCTGACGTTCTCGGTCGTGGTGGTCGGCAAAACCTGCTGCCGGGAAGTCGTGGTCCGCAGGCCCGATTCCCTAAAGTCTACTAAGTAACTATACAAAACCGGAGGATCTCACCCATGACCACCCTGCGTGTCCGGCCCATCCTCGGCCGTGACGACCGCGCCGCCGGCCCCGTCGCCACCCATGACGGCGCCTCTCGCCAGGCCCTCGCCGACCTCCTCGGCGCGTGGGCACCCGTGTTCGAGGCCATCGGCGAGGGCGCGCTCCGGCGCGAGCTCGACGGTGCCTTGCCCACCGAGGCGGTCGCCCGTCTCAAGTCCGAGGGGTTCGGCGCGCTCCGCGTCCCGACCGCCTTCGGCGGCGGCGGGCTCGACCTCGTCGAGCTGGCCCACCTCTGGATCGCGCTGGCCGCGGTCGACGCCAACCTGCCCCAGGCCTTCCGAGGCCACTTCGCGCTCGTCGAGGACCGGTTGTGGCACCACGCCCGCACCAGCGACCAGCGCGTGTGGTTCGACCGGTTCGTCGCCGGCGAGATGGTCGGCAACGCGTGGTCGGAGGTGGGCTCGAGCATCGACCTGCCCCGCACGGTGCTGCGACCGCGCGCCGACGGGTCGTACCGCCTCGACGGCACGAAGTACTACACGACCGGCAGCATCTTCGCCGAGTGGGCCGACGTGCACGCCCGCGTCGCGACGCCGGGCCACCCCGACGAGGTCGAGGAGGACACCGCGATCGCCATCGTCGACCTCCGCGACCCGGGCGTCGTGGTCACCGACGACTGGAACGGCTTCGGCCAGAAGGGCACGGGCAGCGGCACCTCGACCTTCGACAACGTCGGCGTCCCTGCCGACCACGTGCTGCCCTTCGAGGAGCGCTTCCCGTTCCAGACCGCGTTCTACCAGCTCAACCTGCTGGCGACCTTGACCGGCATCGGCAGGGCCGCGCTCGCCGACGTGGTGGAGGCCGTGCAGAACCGCACCCGCAACTTCTCCCACGCCAACGCGCCGCGCGTGCGCGACGACGCCCAGGTGCTCGCCCGGGTCGGCGAGATCGCCGCAGGCGTGTACGCCGCCGAGGCCGCGACCCTGCGCGTGGCGGCCAGCGTCCAGGCGGTCGCCGACGCCGCGCTGGCGTCCCCGGAGGAGGTCGCCGCGCTCGTCGAGGCGAGCGAGATCGAGTCGTCGACGGCCCAGGTGGTCGTCTCGGAGCTCGTCCTGCGCGCGACCTCGGACATCTTCGACGCGCTCGGCGCCTCGGCGACGGCCCGACCGCAGGCCCTCGACCGCCACTGGCGCAACGCCCGCACGGTCGCCTCGCACAACCCGCGCATCCTCAAGGCCCGGGTCGTCGGCGCCCACGTCGTCAACGGCACGCCGCCGCCGTACGCCTGGTCAATCGGCGGCACCCGCCGGCGCCAGGAATGGGCCGACGGCCGTCCCGAGCCCCGCGACCTGGGGACTGCTGACGCCACGAGCTGACCGGTCACGCACCGGCTCCGGAGGGGGTGGAAGGTCAGGTCTGGTGACAGGCATTACGTGGCAGGTCCGACCTTTCACCCCCTCGACATCGCCGCGCGACGTGGTGGTCGGGATCGGGGCATCCCGCTGCTACCTTTGTCTACAAGATCAATAGAGATTCATGATCAATCCCTGATGTCCGACTCCGTCCCGAGGAGAGCAGCATGAGCACGACCCCCGCACGCACCGGCGGCAGCGAGCCGCTGAAGTTCGCCTACTGGGTGCCCAACGTGTCCGGCGGCCTGGTGATCTCCGACATCGAGCAGCGCACCGGCTGGGACTACGACTACAACAAGCGCCTGGCGCAGACGGCCGAGGACAACGGCTTCGACTACGCCCTCACCCAGGTCCGCTACACCGCGTCCTACGGCGCCGCCTACCAGCACGAGGCGACCAGCTTCAGCCTCGCCCTGCTGCTGGCGACCGAGCGGCTCAAGGTCATCTCCGCCGTCCACCCCTACATGTGGCACCCGGGCGTGCTCGCGAAGTTCATCGCGACCGCCGACCACCTCAGCAACGGCCGCGCCGCGATCAACGTGGTGTCGGGCTGGTTCAAGGACGAGGCGACCAGCATGGGCGTGCGGTGGCTCGAGCACGGCGAGCGCTACCGGATGGCCGAGGAGTTCATCTCCTACGTCCGCGAGATCTGGACCGACGACGCCGCGAGCTTCCGCGGCGACTTCTTCCAGCTGCGCGATTTCGACATGTTGCCCAAGCCGCTCGACCTGCCCGGTCGCCCGCTGCCCGAGATCTTCCAGGGCGGCAACTCCAGCGTCGCGCAAGAGATGGCCGGCCGCGTGAGCGACTGGTACTTCGCCAACGGCAACACCCCCGACGGCATTGAGCAGCAGATCGAGGGCGTCACCCGCAGCGCGCGTGCCGCCGGTCGTACGGTCCGCTTCGGCGTCAACGGCTTCATGGTCGCCCGCGACACCGAGGCCGAGGCCCACGCGACGCTGCAGGAGATCATCGCCAGGGCCAACCCCGAGGCCGTCGAGGGCTTCGGCAACGCGGTCAAGCAGGCCGGCCAGTCCACCGGCGACAAGACGGGCATGTGGCAGGACAGCGACTTCACCGACCTCGTCCAGTACAACGACGGCTTCCGCACCGGCCTCGTCGGCACGCCCGAGCAGGTCGCCCACCGGATGATCGAGTTCAAGCGTCGCGGCGTCGACCTGTTCCTCCTCGGCTTCCTGCACTTCCAGGAGGAGGTCGAGCACTTCGGCCAGCACGTGCTGCCGATCGTGCGCGAGCTCGAGGCCGCCGAGCAGGAGCAGGTCGCATGAAACCACCCCACGACGTTCTTCTCCTCCGCTCCGCTCCTCCGAACAACGCCGCGGGGACCCCGGAGTCCTCCGACGGTCGTGCCGAGAGGACCGTCCCGATCCTCACCGCCGACGAGGCGGTGGCGGTCGCAACCGAGATCGCCGCCGACCTCGCCGCCACCTCGGCCGAGCGCGACCGCGACCGGATCCTGCCCGGGCGCGAGGTCGACCGGCTCTCCGCCTCCGGGCTGCTGGCGATCACCGTGCCCGGTGAGCACGGCGGCGCCGACCTGCCCACAGAGGTCCCGGTCGAGGTGTTCCGGATCCTCGCCTCCGGCGACCCCAGCGTCGCGCAGGTGCCGCACAGCCACTTCGTCTACGTCAACGCGATGCGCCACCAGGGCACGCCCGAGCAGCAGCGCTTCTTCTTCGGCGAGGTGCTGGCCGGCAAGCGGTTCGGCAACGCGCAGTCCGAGGTCGGCACCCGCCACGTCCGCGACATCCGTACGTCGCTGACGCCCGCGGGGCAGGGCCGCTGGATCCTGAACGGCACCAAGGGCTACAGCACCGGGGCGCTCTTCGCGCACTGGATCCCGGTCCTCGCCCACCGCGACACGCTCGCGGCGCCGGGCGCCGGGCCGCTCCACGTCGCCTGGGTCGAGCGGCACGCCGAGGGCGTGACGGTCACCGACGACTGGAACGGCATGGGGCAGCGCACCACCGCGAGCGGCACGGTCGACCTGGTCGACGTGGTCGTGGACGACACGCGCATCACGCCCTACCACCTGACGTTCGAGGGGCCGCAGACCTACGGCGCCTTCGCGCAGGTGCTGCACGCGGCCCTCGACGTCGGCATCGCCCGCGCCGCGCTGACCGAGGCGGCGGAGTTCGTGCGCACGACGTCGCGGCCCTACCCCGACGCCGGCGTGGACCGTGCGGCCGACGACCCGCTGGTCGTGCAGGCGCTGGGTCGGATGGAGGTCGACGTACGCGCTGCGGAGGCGCTGCTGCGCGAGGCCGGCCGGGCCGTCGACGCCGCCGACGACGACCTCACCGCCGCGACAGCGGCGACCGCCAGCATGGCGGTCGCGGCGGTCCGGGCGCACTCCGCGCAGGTCGCCGTCGACGTCTCCAGCCGCCTCTTCGAGGTCGCCGGCACCCGCTCGGCCCTCGACTCGCTCAACCTCAACCGGCACTGGCGCAACGCCCGTACCCACACCCTCCACGACCCGGCAGCCTGGAAGGTCCAGCACCTCGGCCGGTACGTCGTCGACGGCACGCCACCGCCCAACCACGGACAGCTCTGAGGCTCCGGCCTCGGTTTCGACACGCTCGCTAGCGCTCGCTGCTCACCCAGCGGCGATGAGAGGAATGACATGAAGTTCCACTGGTTCCTGCCCACCAACGGAGGCGATGGCCGCCACGTCGTCAGTGGCGGCCACGGCGTCGAGCACGGCGCGGCCGGACGCCCGGCGAGCGTGCCCTACCTGGGCCAGATCGCCCGGAGCGCCGAGCAGCTCGGCTTCGAGGCCGCGCTGACCCCGACCGGCGCCTGGTGCGAGGACGCGTGGCTGACCACCGCGATGCTCGCTCCGCTCTCGGAGCGGCTGAAGTTCCTCGTCGCGTTCCGGCCCGGCATGACCTCGCCGACCCTGGCCGCCCAGATGGCGGCCACCTTCCAGAACCTCAGCGGCGGCCGCCTGCTGCTCAACGTCGTCACCGGCGGCGAGTCTCACGAGCAGCGCGCCTACGGCGACTTCCTCGACAAGGACGAGCGCTACGAGCGCTGCGGCGAGTTCCTCGCGATCGTGCGCCGGCTCTGGACCGGCGAGGAGGTGACGTACGCCGGCAAGCACCTGCGCGTCGAGCACGCCCGCCTCCAGCAGCTGCCCGACCCGGTCCCGGAGATCTACTTCGGTGGCTCCTCGCCGGCGGCCGGCAAGGTCGCGGCCGAGCACGCCGACGTCTACCTGACCTGGGGCGAGCCCCCGGCCGCGGTGGCCGAGAAGGTCGCGTGGATCCGCGAGCTCGCCGAGCGCAAGGGCCGCGAGCTGAAGTACGGCCTGCGCGTCCACACCATCACCCGCGACACCTCCGAGGAGGCGTGGGCCGAGGCCGACCGCCTGCTCGCCGGCATCTCCGACGAGGACATCGCGCGGGTCCAGGAGGGCCTGCGTCGCTCGGAGTCGGTCGGCCAGCAGAACATGCTCTCGCTCAACAACGGCAACCGCGACGGGCTGGAGATCCACCCCAACCTCTGGGCCGGCGTCGGCCTGGTGCGCGGCGGCGCCGGCACGGCGCTCGTCGGCAGCCACGAGGAGGTGGCCGACCTCATCGAGCAGTACGCCGCGGTCGGCATCGAGGAGTTCGTCCTCTCGGCCTACCCGCACCTCGAGGGCGCCTACCACTTCGGCGAGGGCGTGCTGCCGGTGCTGGAGAAGCGCGGTCTCTGGACCCACCCGGCCCCGGTCGCCGCGCAGGCGTCCGTGCCCTTCGGTGCCCAGCGAGCCGCCTCGTGAGCGCGCGCGTCGCCGTCGTCGTCGGCAACCCCAAGCCCGTCTCGCGAACCTACGAGGCCGCGCTGACGCTCGCCGACCGCCTCGGTGGGGCCGACCTCGTGGTCGACCTCGCCGACCACGCCGGCGAGCTCTTCGACTGGTCGTCGGAGACCGTCGCCGACCTCGTCGAGCAGGTGTCGGCCAGCCTCGTGGTGATCGTCGCGAGCCCGACCTACAAGGCCACCTACACCGGCCTGCTCAAGGCGTTCCTCGACCGCTTCCCGCACCAGGGCCTCGGCGGGGTCACCGCCGTACCCCTCATGCTCGGCGCCTCCAACGCGCACTCCCTCGCGCCCGAGCACGGCCTGCGCCAGGTGCTCGTCGAGCTGGGGGCGTCCGTGCCGACCCGCGGCCTCTACGTCCTCGACCGCGAGCACGAGCAGCCCGAGCCGTACGACACGTGGTTCGCCGCCGCGGCCCCGTTCCTGCCCGCCCTCCCCTCCGACCAGGTGGTGACCGCATGACCAGCCAGACGATCCCCGCACTCGACCAGCGCACCCTGCGCGACGCCTTCGGCGCCTTCCCCTCCGGGGTCGTCGCCGTGGCTGCGTCGGTGAAGGGCCAGCTCACCGGCATCGCTGCCTCGTCGTTCACCTCGGTGAGCATCGAGCCGCCGCTGGTGTCGTTCTCCATCTCCACCAGCAGCTCGACCTGGCCGCAGCTCCGCGAGGCCGAGCGCGTCGGCATCAGCGTGCTCGCCGACCACCACGACGCGGTGTGCCGTCAGCTCGCCGGCCCGCGCGAGGAGCGCTTCGCCGGCCTGCCCTTCAAGGTCACCGGCAACGGCTCGGTGCTGCTCGACGAGGCCGTCGCGACCTACGACTGCTCCATCCGCGAGGAGATCGAGGCCGGCGACCACGTCATCGTGCTGCTCGAGGTCCACGAGGTCGGGGGAGGCGACGGCGAGCACCCGCTCGTCTTCCACCGCTCGACCTTCGCCAAGCTGCACCGCGACGACCTCGACCCCGCCCGCCTCGACGGCCGGATCAACGGCGCCGAGGTCGACCGCGGCGCCTCGGAGTCCTCGGCCGAGGACCATCACGATGCGGAGGACGCGGCATGAGCGCCCACGCCGCCCAGACGGCCCCCACGCCCCGCCGCGTCGCGCTCGCGTCCGCGGTCGGCGCCACGATCGAGTGGTACGACTTCTTCCTCTACGGCACCGCCGCGGCGGTCGTGTTCGACAAGCTCTACTTCAACGGGCTCGACGGCCCGGCCGCCCAGTTCGCGGCCTTCGCCACCTTCGCCGTCGGCTTCTTCGCCCGCCCGATCGGCGGCCTGGTCTTCGGCCACTTCGGCGACCGGATCGGCCGCAAGCAGATGCTGCTGCTGACGCTCGTCATCATGGGCATCGGCACGGCGCTGATCGGGCTGCTGCCGACGTACGACCAGATCGGCGTGCTCGCCCCGATCGCGCTCGTCGTGCTCCGCGTGCTGCAGGGCATCGGCGTCGGCGGCGAGTACGGCGGCGCGGTGCTGCTGGCGGTCGAGTACGCCCCGGCCCACCGCCGCGGCTTCTTCGGCAGCTTCGCCCACATCGGCGTACCCGGTGGGCTCGTGCTCGCGGCCGGCGCGTTCTCGCTGGCCGGGCTGCTGCCCGAGGAGGCGTTCCTCGCGTGGGGCTGGCGGGCGTGCTTCCTGATCAGCATCGTGCTGCTCGGGATCGGCGCCTACATCCGCCTGTCGGTGATGGAGACGCCGGAGTTCGCGAAGGTGCAGGAGCGCAAGGAGATCTCCCGGATCCCGCTGCGCGACCTGCTCGCCGAGCAGCCGCGACCGCTGCTGCTGGGCATGGGCACGCGCTTCATCGAGGGCTTCACCTTCAACCTGTTCTCGGTCTACCTGCTCGCCTACGTCGCCACCAACCTCGAGCTGCCGCGCCAGTGGGCCCTCGACGCGATCCTCGTCGGTGCGGCCATCGGTGTCGTGCTGGTGCCGCTCGCCGGCGCGCTGTCGGACAAGGTCGGTCGCAAGCCGGTCTACCGCGTCGGCGCGTGGATCGCGCTGCTGTTCGCCTTCCCGGCTGCCTACCTGGTGCAGACCGAGAACCGCTGGGCGATCTCGCTGGTCTTCGTCGTCGGCCTCGGGCTGATCTACGGCACGGTCTACGGCCCGCTGGCGGCCTTCTGGTCCGAGCAGTTCGACACCCGCTACCGCTACACCGCGCTCAGCACGCTCTACCAGGTCTCCGGGATCCTGGCCTCCGGCCTGACCCCGCTCATCGCGGCCTGGCTCGTCACCCGCGGCGGCGGGACGCTCTGGTGGGTCGCGGGCTACAACGTCCTGGTCGCCGCCATCTCCCTGGTCTCTGCACGCTTCCTGCCCGAGACCGTCGGGCGCTCGCTCGACGACACCGGCACTCGCGAGGAGGTCCGCCCGCGGGAAGTCGTCGCCGCCTGAGGGTGGCGGCACCTCGCAGCTGCGAGGCCGTCGGGGGTGCGATCTGCCGCCACCCTTGCCGGGCGTGCTCGGAGGGTGGCGGCACATCGCGGCCGGGAGGCCGTCGGGGGTGCGATCTGCCGCCACCCCCGTGGCGGGCTCAGGCGTCGGCGGCCGGAGCGGCGGGCTGGGGGGCGGTCCGGCGACGGCGGACCAGGAGCCAGACCGGGAAGCCGAGCACGAGCAGCACGACGGCGAAGGGCAGGAGAGCGCCGACGATCGTGGCGACCGCGAGGGCGGTGCCGGCGAGGGCGTCGAGCCCGCCGTCCAGCCCGGTGAGGAAGCCGGCGGGCTCGTCGTCGTCCTTCTTCTCCGCCTTCGGCTCGTGCTTCTCGGAGATGTCGACGGTGATCGTGGACAGCGAGGTCTGGTCCTTGAGCCAGTTCTGCTGGGACTTCAGCGAGTCGAGCTCGGCCTGGCGGTTGGTCAGCTGCGACTCGATCCAGATGATGTCCTTGAGCGTCTTGGCCTCGGAGAGCAGCAGCTCGACCCGCTTGAGGCTGGCCTCCTGGGCGCGGACCCGCACGCCGGTGTCGATCACCTGGGTGGTCACGTCCTCCGAGCCGCGGTTGCTGGAGCGCAGTACGGCGACGTCCTCGAGCGCCTGCATGGCCGCGTCGAACGTCGAGCTCGGCACCCGGACGACCAGTCGGGCGTACGACGCCTCGCCGTCGTCGTCGGTCTCGGTGGTCTCCTCGGTGACCTCGCCGCCCTGCGCGTCGACGATGCGCTGCACGTCCTGACGCGCGCTGCCGACGTCCTTGCTGGTCAGCGAGACCGTGCCGGAGGAGATGATCGCGCGCTCCGTCGCCGGCGTGGTCGGCGACTCGGCGTCGACCGAGCTGGCGGTGTCACCCGACTGGGCAGAGAAGTCGCGGGTGGCCGCGCCCTTCTCGGCGGTCCCGCCGCCGGAGTCGGAGTCGGACCCGTTCGACACCCCGGCCGGCTCGGAGAGCGCCATGTCCGACGCACCGCCGTCGTCGCTGCTGCCGGACGAGCAGGCGGCCAGCGCGGCCGTCATGGTGATCACGGTGAGGAAGCCGGCGGCGCGACCGCGGGTGGTCCGGAGAGTGGTCATGGCTCTCCGACGGGGGTGCCGGCGACGGCGGTTCCGGGCCGGGCCGACCCGTGACCGAACCGTGATGCTCAGCCCTCGGGCGTCGCGGTCCTCGCCGTGGTGCGCGAGACGGTCCGCTTCACGACCGGCTTCGTGCCGGGCGTGCTCGTCGAGGTGTCCTCCCGGGCCTCCTTCGACGCCCCCTGCTTCTTCGCGGCAGCCTTCTTCGCCGGCGCCTTCTTCGCGGGCGCCTTGGCGGCCGGCTGCTTGTCCTTCGGCTGCTTGTCCTTGGCCTGCTGTCGCGGTGTCGACCCCTTGAGGCGGACCCGCAGCGCGTTGCCGCTGCCCGAGGTCTCCAGGTAGGGCTGCGCGGTGACGAGCGTGCTGAGCCGCGCCCCGGGGCCGGCGAAGTTGCGGGCGTCGAAGGACGGGTGCGTGCGGATCAGCTGGTTGCCGAGCGCGGGCAGGCTGGCCCAGCCCTCGTCGTCCGAGACCGCGTTGACAGCCCGGGTCATCGCGCTCTGGAGGTTGATCGTCACCGAGGGCGTCTCGTCGGGGTCGCCGTCGGGGTCGGCGTCGTCGGTGTCGTCGTGCGTCTCGGCGACCACGGCGAGGTCGATGAACTTGTCGCACGCGTTGCGCAGCGACTCCGGTGCCTTGCTCTCACCGAGCACGTAGACGGTCTTGCCCGACTCGCGCAGGCGGTGCGCGAGGCTGGTGAAGTCGCTGTCGCTCGTGACCAGCGCGAACGCCTCGACGTTGTCGTCGTACAACAGGTCCATCGCATCGATCACCAGCGCGAGGTCGGTGGAGTTCTTGCCGCTGGTGAAGGCGTTCTGGTGCATCGCGCGCAGCCCGAGGCTGTTGAGGATGCGCGCCCAGCGGCTCAGGTGCGGGTTGGTCCAGTCGCCGTAGACCCGCCTGATCGTGGGGTTGCCGTACTTGGCGACCTCGCTCAGCACCTCGTTGGCGTACGCCGCCCTCGTGTTGTCGGCATCGATCAGCACTGCGATCCGGTCGGCACCCCCGCTGGCTTCCATGACCATCACCCTAGGGTGGCGTCGTGGCGCAGGACAGGGACGTGGTGGTCGTCGGTGGTGGCGTTGCCGGACTGGTGGCCGCCCGCGACCTGGCCCTCGCCGGTCGTGACGTGCTGCTGCTGGAGGGCTCGCCGGTGATCGGCGGCAAGCTCCGCAGCGCCGAGGTCGCCGGCCTCACCGTCGATGTCGGCGCGGAGGCGATGCTGGCGCGCCGGCCCGAGGGCGTCGGCCTGGCCGCCGAGATCGGCGCCGAGGTCGTGCACCCAACGCCAGCCACGTCGGGCGTCTGGTCGCGCGGCGCCCTGCGGGAGATGCCCCGCTCGCTGATGGGCGTCCCGTTCGACGTCGAGCGGCTCGCCGCCAGCGGCGTGCTCAGCCCCGAGGGACTCGCCCGCGCCGTGGCCGAGACGGCGTCGGAGGTCGACGACGACGTCTCCGTCGGCGACCTCGTCGCCGCGCGGCTGGGCGACGAGATCGTGGACCGGCTCGTGGAGCCCCTGCTCGGCGGCGTGTACGCCGGCCACGCCCGCCAGATCTCCGCAGCTGCCGCCGTGCCCCAGCTGCTCGCGATGGCCCGGCGGGGGAGCCTGCTCGAGCAGGCCGCCGCCGTCCCGACGTCCACCACGCCCGTCTTCGCCGCCCTGCCCGGTGGCATGGGCCGCTTCCCCGGCCTGATCGCGGACGGCGGCTTCGAGGTACGGACCTCGGCGACGGTCCGCGCCTTGCGTCGTACGACGTCCGGGTGGGCCGTCACGGTCGGTCCCACCACGCACCCGGAGACCCTCGAGGCGGGCGCCGTCGTGCTGGCCACGCCAGCCGCCCCGACCGCCCGCCTGCTGGGAGAGGTGGCGCCCGGCGCGGCCGCCGAGCTGGCGGCCGTCGAGACCGCGAGCGTCGCCGTCGTGACGCTGGTCTTCCGGGCCCAGGACGTGCCGGACGCGCTCTTCGACCGCTCGGGCTTTCTCGTGCCGCCGGTCGAGCAGCGCACGATCAAGGCGTCCACCTTCTCCTTCGCCAAGTGGGGCTGGGTGCGCGACCTCGACCCCGACCTCGTCGTGCTGCGCACCTCGCTCGGCCGGCACGGTGAGGAGTCGACGCTCCAGGCCACCGACGAGGGCCTGGTGCGGGTGTCGCTGGCCGACCTCGCCGCGATGGCCGGGATCACGGCGACCCCGGTCGACACGCACGTCCAGCGGTGGGGCGGCGCGCTGCCGCAGTACGTCGTCGGCCACGTCGAGCGGGTGGCCCGGATCCGGGCGGCGATCGCCGACCTGCCTGGCCTCGCGGTGTGCGGCGCGGCCTACGACGGGGTCGGCATCCCGGCGGTGATCGGGTCGGCCCGCCGCGCTGTGGCCTCGGTCACCCGGGCAGAATGAGGGCATGAGCAAGGCTGCGCGCACCAAGGAACTCAACGACACGATCCGCTACACGATGTGGTCGGTCTTCAGGCTCCGCGACGTCCTCGGCGACGCCGACCGCGACGCCGAGGCCACCGACGTCGAGGCCCTCTTCGAGGTGCTCGCCGAGCAGGACGTCGTCGTGCGCGGGGTCTACGACGTCAGCGGCCTGCGCGCCGACGCCGACCTCATGGTCTGGTGGCACGCGGCCGACTCCCAGCAGCTCCAGGCGGCCTACAACGCCTTCCGCCGCACCGCCTTCGGCCGCCGTCTCGACCCGGTCTGGTCCCAGATGGCGCTGCACCGCCCGGCGGAGTTCAACAAGTCGCACATCCCGGCCTTCCTCGCCGACGAGGAGCCGCGTGCGCACGTGTGCGTCTACCCGTTCGTGCGGTCCTACGAGTGGTACCTCCTCGAGGACTCCGAGCGGCGCCGGATGCTCGCCGAGCACGGCCAGCAGGCCCGCGGCTACGCCGACGTGCGGGCCAACACGGTCGCGTCCTTCGCCCTTGGCGACTACGAGTGGATGCTCGCCTTCGAGGCCGACGAGCTGCACCGCATCGTCGACCTGATGCGCGACCTGCGGGCCTCCGACGCCCGCCGCCACGTGCGCGAGGAGGTGCCGTTCTACACCGGCGCCCGCGTCACCCCGGCGGAGCTCCTCGCCCGCCTGCCCTGACGGCGACACGCCTTGCCTGAGTTGGGCGTGTCGGCTTGCTCCGGCAATGTAGAGTAAGTTACTCAACATTGCTTTTTTGAGGAGTACGCCATGACCGCCACCTTCCCCACCGCCCACGCACGCACCCACACGTCCTTCGACGCCCGCGACGCCCTCGCCGAGCGCCTGCTCACCGACGACCTGCTCGCCTCCGTCGACCTGACCCTGCCCGAGCGGACGTGGGTCCGCCTCGATGCCCGCACCGAGTCCGGCGCCGAGCTCTGGCTGATCACCTGGCCCGTCGGCAGCAGCACCGGCTGGCACGACCACGGGTCCGCCAGCGGCGCCTTCACCGTGCTGCGCGGCACCCTCACCGAGTACACCTTCGCCGGCGTCGCCACCGCCCGCACGCTCGCGACCGGCCAACTGCGCCAGTTCGACGGCAACCACATCCACGACGTGGTCAACCACGGCAGCGGCACCGCCGTGTCGCTCCACGCCTACGCGCCGTCGCTCGCCGCGATGACGCGCTACGAGCTGGTGCGCGGCCGGCTCCAGGTCACCGGCGTCGAGAACCGCGGGGAGCTGTGGTGACCATCGTGACGCAGCGGCCGTTCAGGTACGCCGGCGTCGACGCGATGCTCGACGACGCCCGGTCGCGGCTCGACCGCATCGATGTCGAGACCGCCTACCGCGAGGCGCTCAGCGGCGCACTCCTCGTCGACATCCGCCCCGCCGCCCAGCGCGCCGAGGAGGGCGAGGTCCACCCCGCCGTCGGGTCGCTGGTCATCGAGCGCAACGTGCTCGAGTGGCGGCTCGACCCGCGCTCCGACGCGCGCCTGCCCGAGGCGTCGTACGACACCCGGGTGCTGGTGCTGTGCCAGGAGGGCTACACCTCCAGCCTGGCCGCCGACGCGCTGCGCAGCCTCGGCCTGGACGCCACCGACGTGGTCGGCGGCTTCAAGGCGTGGCGCGAGGCGCACCTGCCGGTGGCGTGCCGCGAGGCCTGACCCGGAACCAGGCCCGTACGGGTAACGTCCCAGAGGCATGAGGACACCTCTGCTGACGCTCGCCCTCGCTGCCACGGCCCTGTCGCTCGCCGCCTGCTCGACCGAGGGCGAGATGCGTGCCGTCGACCCGGCCGGGGGCGGTGAACCCTCGACGGCCACGACCGCGCCCGGCGAGGCGCCGACGCCCGTGCCCGACGGCGAGGTGAGCACGGGCGGCCTGGTCACCGTGCTCGACCCCGGCACCGGCCCCGAGCTCTGCCTCGGCGCGGTGGCGGAGTCGTACCCGCCCCAGTGCAGCGGCCCGAAGATCGAGGGCTTCGAGTGGGGCGACGTCGGTGCGGAGGAGGCCAACGGCGTGAAGTGGGGGACCTACGCCGTCACCGGGACGTTCGACGGCACCACCTTCACCGCGACCGACGCGATCCCCGCGGCGCTCTACGACCCGATGGCCGAGCCGACCGAGGACCCGCTCGGCGCCGCCTGCGACGACCCGCAGACCACCGACGAGGCCAAGGCCACGCAGGAGGACCTCGACGCCACCCTGACCGCCGCCTCGGCGCTGAAGGGCTACGCCTCGGCGTGGCTGAGCGGCAAGACCATCAACGTCGCCGTCACCGAGGACGCCGAGGGCGCCGAGGCCACGCTGCGCGAGACCTGGGGCGGCCCGCTGTGCGTCACCACGGTGAAGCGCACCGAGGCCGACCTCAACACGATCAACCAGGAGCTGCAGAAGGCCCTGCCGACGCTGCTGACCAGCGGGTCCTACACGCCTGACACCCTCGACGCCCAGGTGATGTACGACGACGGGTCGATCCAGGACTGGGCCGACGCGACCTACGGCGAGGGCCTGGTGAAGGTCACCTCCGCCCTCACCCCAGTGAGTTGAGTGCTGAACCCGTCGTGATCGCCGCGGGGCCGAGCACTCGACCCGGCTACTTCTTCTCGTTGAGCGTGATGCTGATCGAGTTGATGCAGTAGCGGTCGCCGGTGGGCGTGCCGAAGCCGTCGGGGAAGACGTGGCCGAGGTGGGAGCCGCAGTTGGCGCAGCGGACCTCGACGCGCTTCATCCCGTGCGTGTTGTCCTCGATGTACTCCACGGTGTCGGTCATCGGCTGGTAGAAGCTCGGCCAGCCGCAGCCCGAGTGGAACTTGGTGTCGCTGGTGAACAGCTCCGAGCCGCAGGCCTTGCACGAGTACGTGCCCTCGGTCTCGGTGTCGGTGTACTCGCCGGTGAAGGCGCGCTCCGTGCCGGCCTGCCGGAGGACGGCGTACTCCTCGGGGCTGAGCTGCTCGCGCCACTCCTCGTCGGTCTTCTGAACGTCATAGGCCATGGCTCGAGTTTACGGAGTCGCGGAAGGGTCACGATTGGTGCACACCCGTGGTCGTACGTCGCTCGGTGCGGCACCGTGTCGGCATGAGGGGGACGTGGCTGACTGTCGGCGCCCTAGTGCTGTGCGCGAGCGGGTGCGGCGACGCCTAGTCGGTGCCGGCTGAGCAGCCGTTGGTCCCCGTCACCAGCCCGACAGCGGTGCCCGCGGCCGCGGGCACGGTGACGACGACCTCGTCGCTGCTCGTGACCGACGACGGGTCCGGCCCGATGGCATGCCGGAACGGCAACTGGCAGGACCTCTCGCCACCCGCGTGCCAGGAGTTCGCGATCACGGGGTGGGACTGGGACCCGGCCTGGGACTTCGAGGAGAAGGACGGGGTCCGCTGGGGCACCTTCCAGATGGTGGGCACGTTCGACGGCGAGACCTTCGCTGTCGACGAGGTGAGCCAGCCCGAGCCCGAGCCGTACGAGTCCGACTTCGAGATCCCCTGTCCGACACCGGACGGCGGGTGGCAGGTCGCGGATCCGTCGCGCACCACCCAGGACGCGATGCTGGGGCTCGGCAACGTCGCGGAGGACATCCCCGGGTTCGCCATGGTCGCGGTGAGCACGTCTGCCGGCCAGCCCGGCCCGCGCGACCCGATGGACGCGGTCGTCAGCCTGTACGTCGCCGGGGACCCGGCGGCGGCCGAGGAGATCGTGCGCGAGTGGTGGGGAGGGATGCTCTGCGTGACTCAGGTGGAGCACTCGCACGACGAGCTGGAGAAGGTGCAGATGGCGTTGCTCGACATCCCGGGGATGAACGAGGTGGGCAGCGGCAACACGGACAACCAGGTCGACCTCGTGGTCCTCAACGACGACGGGTCCATCCAGCAGTGGGTGGACCAGGAGTTCGGCGAGGGCGTCGTGGTCGTCGAGTCGAACCTCCGGCCCGTGGGCTGACGGGTGTCGGGACGCCGGGCTAGGTTGCGAGGCATGACCGGAAGCGGATCGCCCGAGGACCCCTGGCAGCTGACGACGGCCCCCGGTTCGTCGGCGTACACGATGCACCGCGACGACGACGCCGGCCTGCTGGTGTGCCAGGTCGGCAGCACCCGGCTCACCTACCTCGCCTCGGCGATCGACGACCTGCACGCGATGCTGCGCGAGCACGGCGACTGGATGCCGCTCGGCGCGGCCGACGAGAAGAAGGATGCTGCCGAAGGCACCGTCGAGGCGTGGGGCCGCTCGGCCGACAATCCGGTGGGCGGGTGGTACGGCCAGCGCAACGGCTACCGCGGGCGATTCGGGATGTACCTCCCGCCCTTGCTCGAGGAGCTCGGCCTCGTCGAGCTCGAGCACAACCCCCGCAACAACCGCGTCCGCGCGCTCTGATGGCGGCCGCCAAGCCGGTGATGGTGCAGGCCGGCGACCGGGAGGTCCGCGTCTCCTCACCCGACCGCGTCATCTACGAGGCGACGGAGTCGACCGCCGAGGTCACCAAGCTGATGGTGGCGGAGTACTTCGCGTCGGTCGAGGACGGCCTGATGCGCGCGTTGCGCGACCGCCCGACCGCGCTCGAGCGGTGGACCTCCGGGGTCCGCGAGGGCATGAAGCTGGCCACCGGGCCGCAGGACCGCAACGCCGACGCGTTCTACCAGAAGCGCGTGCCCAAGGGGGCTCCCGACTATCTCGAGACCGCGACGATCACCTTCCCCTCCGGCCGCACGGCCGACGAGATCTGCCCGACCGAGATCGCCGTGCCGGTCTGGTGCGCCCACATGGGCACGCTGACGTTCCACCCCTGGCCGGTGCGGCGCACTGACGTGGACCACCCCGACGAGCTGCGGATCGACCTCGACCCCCAACCGGGTACGACGTTCGCCGACGCCGTACGCGTCGCGGGGGTCGCGCGGGGGCTGCTCGACGACCTCGGCATGACCGGCTTCGCGAAGACCTCGGGCAACCGGGGCATCCACATCTACGTCCGCATCAAGCCCGAGTGGGACTTCGCTGCGGTCCGGCACGCGGCGATCGCCTTCGGCCGCGAGCTCGAGAAGCGCGACGACGGCGTCACGACCGCGTGGTGGAAGGAGGAGCGCGGGGAGCGGATCTTCGTCGACTTCAACCAGAACACCCGCGACCGCACGATCGCGTCGGCGTACTCCCTGCGCCCCATCGCCGGGGCGCCGGTCTCGACGCCGGTGACGTGGGATGAGCTGGCTACCCTGACCTCACCGAGCGGCTTCAACCTCTTCACCGTTCCCGAGCGGCTCGCCTCCGACGGCGACCCGTGGGCCGCGATCGACGACGTCCACCACTCGCTCCAGCCGCTCCTCGACCTCTGGGACGAGCACCCGGTCGAGCTCAACTTCCCGCCCGACCACCCGAAGATGCCCGGCGAGCCACCCCGCGTCCAGCCCTCGAAGAAGGTCGAGTCCCACTGGGACGCGGACGGCAACCGCATCGCCGACTAACGGTCGCCCTGGTTTCGACACGCTCGCTTCGCTCGCTGCTCAACCGACGGGCGTTGCAGCCGCTGGTTGAGCAGGGCCCCCGCGCCCGTGTCGAGACCGAGGAGCTCGGAGCGAGCTACTTCTCCCACGGGGCGGGGATGGGGAAGTACTCCTCGAGGAAGTCGTGGAGGAGGCCGTCGGCGCGCTCCTCGTCGAAGGCGGCGAGCATGTTGTCGGCGATGCAGAAGAAGTCGCGGTTGCGGTTGAGCATCTGCTTGAGCTGGACGGGCAGCTGCTGGTGGCCGAGGTCGACGTAGCCGTGGTGGGCGGTGGCGCGGAAGGCCTGGCCGGTGATCAGGCCGTAGTTCTGCGCGAAGGACGAGAGCATCGAGACGTCGCCCGCCGAGCGGAAGGGCGCGAGCGTGGTGGCCTCGACCTCGGTCGGGAAGCGTGCGGCGATCTCCTCGAGGACCGTACGACGTTGGGGATGGGGGCTGTGCATCATCGTCTGGGTGATGCTCACGCCGAACGCCTCGGCGAGGATCCGCCGGTTGTTCTGGGCGGCGGTGAGGTAGGGGCGGTCGTCCGTGCCGGGCATGCCGACGGCCCGGTGGTCGGCGACGAAGGCGGCGTACTGCCCACCGGGTGAGAAGAAGTGCTCGGGGCGTCGCGGTCGGCCGAGGAAGACGTCGTCGTTGACGTAGACGAAGTGGTCGGCCAGGTCGGGCACGGCGTGCAGCCGGGTCTCGATGGCGTGCGAGCTGAAGGTCGGCAGCGCGGCCCCGGGGAGGATGTCGCGGTGGTCGACGACCCGGATCCGGTCGTGGGAGGTGTCGAGCCACGACGGCACCTGGCCGGCGGTGACGAGGTGGATCCGGCGCACCCACGGAGCGAAGAGGTGCAGGCTGCGCATCGAGTAGCGCAGCTCGTCGCGGCTGCGGTAGCGCTGCGCGCCGCCGGCCCGGGCGCTGGGCGTGCCGCCGAGCCCGGTGATCCGCTCGTCGCGCGCCTGCAGCCACGCCTCGTCGTCACCGTCCACCCACGTGTAGACGACGTCGACGTCGAAGCGGCAGTCGTCGACGGACGGCAGGGCCATCACCTCGAGGGTCGGCACCTCCACGCCCTCGACCTCGATGGTCGCGCGCGGCGTCCCGGCCGGCACGCGGTCGCCGAAACGGTTGAGGCTCGGCGCGAAGAGCTCGCCGTCGGGTGACTCCTCCCAGAACTGCACGCCCACCTCGACACCCTCGCCGAGCACCCCGTCGTGGCCGCCGCGCATCGGCCACGGCTCCAGGAACAGCGAGGCGGAGCGGTTGCGGGCGAGCTCAGAGGTCATTGCCGCGACGGTGCCGCGCCGCTCGGGCCAGCCGCGCTCGGCAGGCTCGCGCACCGACAGCCAGTCGGGCACGGACGCGCCGGCGAGCGTGGTCAGGAAGACCTCGCGACGCGACGACGGGACGACGACGAAGGGGTGCGGGTCGAGGCCGCGCGCGGGCACCACGAACCACCCGTCCCCGGTCGTCGCAGCGGCGGCGGTGAGCACCCGCAGGGCCGTCGTACGTGCCTGGGCGGGGGTGGTGCCGCGGGCTCCGGTCGTCTCGGGCAGGTCGCCGATCGGTCCCGGTCGCAGCCCGTGGAGGACGCGGCGCGGTGCGAGCGGGTCGGCCCGGCGGGCCATCGCGCCGCGGAAGACGTCGACCCAGCGACGCGCCAGGAGAGGGCCGTCCCAGCCCTGCGAGCGCTCGAGCGCGGCGGCGCCGAGGCGGGTGCGGAGGTCGTCGTCGGCGGCGACCCGGAGCATCGCGGCCGCCAGCGCGGCCTTCGAGCCGGGCGGCACCAGCAGCCCGTCCACGTCGTGCGTGATGATCTCGCGCGGCCCGGACGGGCAGTCGTACGAAATGGGCGGCACGCCCGCCGACATCGCCTCCTGCAGCACGAGCGGGTAGCCCTCGGCACGCGAGGCGAGTACGGCGACGCTGGCGCGGGTCCACTCGGCGGTCATGTCGTCGGTCGTGCCGGGCAGCTCGACGCGGTCCTCGAGCCCGAGCTTGCGCACCTGCGCGGCGAGGTTGTCGGCTCGCGGGCCGTCGCCCCAGATGCGCAGCGTCCAGCCGGGGATCTCCTCGTGGATGCGCCAGAACGCGTCGACGAGGTGCTCGAACTGCTTCTCCGGCGCCAGCCGGCCGGCCGTGACGAACGTCTTCTGGTCGAGCGGCGAGCGCGGCTGTGGCTCCGCCGGCAGTGGGTTGGGGATGACGAGCAGCTCTGGAGCGGCACCGCCGAGGCGCCCGGCGAGCCAGCGCGACATCGACTCGGTCAGCGACACGACCACGTCGGCGCGTGGGGCGAACTCCAGCAACGCGCCGAGGTCGTTGACCCGGCTCGAGGAGGCCCGGTGCTCCTGGTGCACCAGCGCCACGTCGGCGGGCGCGAGCTGGGCGACGACCGCCAGCAGCTCGGGGGTCGTCGTGACGAGCACGTCGGCGTCGAGGGCGGGCAGCGCCTCGCGCAACGTGGCGTCGGTGAGGGCGTTGAAGGTCGCGTCCCACGACCGCGGCACGATCACGGACTCGCGCTCGGCAAGCTCGGCCGGGTGCTTGCCGTCGACCGCGACGGCGCGCTGACCGCGTACGTCGACGAGGTAGGTCACCTCGAGCCCGTCCGCCAGCGGGTAGTGGGTCGACGCGCCGCTCCGCGTGACGCTGAGGATGCGGACCTTGTGTCCCTCGCCGAGCCCGAGCAGCGCGTTGGCCTGGGCGATCCCGGAGCGCGCGGTGCCGCCCATGCCGTCGGCGTTGAAGAGCACGTAGACGACGTCGAGCGGCCCGTCCCGTCGCACCCGGCGCACGGCCGAGCGCACCTTGTCGGAGAGTGCCACGTGTCCGGTGTCCTGTCCTCGTCGGGTGCGGTCGCCACGATCCTAGGGCGCACCGTGGTGGCCGATAGGGTGACCCGCATGCCGACGTCCCCCACCCCGCTGGTCCTGGTGTCCGGTTCCGGTCGCAGTGGCACCAGCTCGCTGGCAGGCACCCTCAAGCGACTCGGCCTGCACGTGCCGCAGCCCGAGGTCGAGGCGTCGGAGACCAACCCGCGCGGCTTCTACGAGCCGCAGTGGGTCATCGACTTCCACAAGCGCCACCTCAAGGAGCTGGCGCTGTTCAACATCGACAGCCGGCCCGCCGCGGTCGGCCTGGTCGACGCCTACCTCGCCTCGGGCGCCCCCGCCGCCGAGCTGCGCGAGTGGCTCTCCGGCCAGCTCGCCGAGTACAAGCGGGCAGGCGACCAGATCGTCGTCAAGGACCCGCACGCGTTCTGGTTCGCCGCGGCCTGGGAGTCGGTGAGCGCCGAGGTCGGCGCCGACCTGCGCTGGCTGACCGCGCTGCGCCACCCGGCCGAGGTCGTCGGGTCCCGCGACATCGCCTACCTCTCCAGCCAGTCAGAGGACCTGCGCCTCACCAAGGAGACGTCCAACGTCGCCGGCTGGGTCCACGCCGCGCTGCTGACCGAGCAGGCCGGGCGTGGCCACAAGCGCTCGTTCGTGAGGTACGTCGACCTGCTGGCCGACTGGCGCGCCGCGCTGGCGCCGGTGCAGCAGCAGCTCGAGCTCGACTTCAACACCGACCTCTCCGCCTCTCCCGATGGGCGCGACCACCACGCGGTCGACGACTTCATCGAGCCCTCGATGCGCAAGTCGCAGCTCACGTGGGACGACGTACGGACGCCCGACTGGCTGCGCGAGATGGCCGAGGAGGTCTGGCAGCTGCTCGGCGTGCTGACCGCGACGCCGGCCGACGACGCCACGCAGGCCCGGCTCGACGAGATCCACGCCGACTACGACGCCCGCTACGCCGACGCCGTCGCGCTCACCTTCGACCACACCAAGGCCGAGTCGACCCTCGCCGCTCGCGAGGCGCGCGACGCCCAGCGCGCGACCGTGCAGCAGCTGCGCCGCGAGCTCGACCAGGCCCGCCGCGCCGGCCAGCCGCAGAACGTCGGCGGTCGCGAGGCCGCGTCGATCCTGGGCCGCGCCGTCGTACGCCGGGTGCGCCGCCCGCGCGGCTGACCTTCAGATGTCTGAGGACGTCATGAACGGGATTCGAGGAGGATCCCGTTCACCACGTCCTCAGATATCCAGGTTCTAGAGGCCGCTGACGCCCTCGCCGGAGCCGGAGGCCTGCTCGTCGAAGTTCTCGTGCTCGATGAGGTGGAGGACCGGTACGCCGAGCTTGCGGCGGGCGCGGGAGGTCCAGTCGACGTGGAAGAACTCCGCGACGACGTGGGAGCGGGTCAGGATGATGGCCTCGCGGGCGTCGACCGCCGCGACCATCGCGGCGAGCGCGTCGACCGGCGGCTCGGAGGTGACCTTGCCGTGGCAGGTGCCGCCGACGTTCTGGAGCGCGACGAGCGTCTGCTGGAGCTCGGCGGAGGAGTTGTCGGCGCACTCCTTGCGCAGCGCCTCGATGTCGACGTCGTTCATCGCCAGCGCCGGGGCGGCCATCAGGTCGCCGGCCCCCAGGGTGCCGAGGGAGGCCTCGATGCGGGCCGCAGCGTCCTCCAGCGGCAGGAGGACGTGGTAGACGACCGGGTCCTCGATCTCGTCGTGGAGCGAGCGCACCTGCTTGGCGTCGGCGGGGGAGAGGGCCTGCTCGACCAGCAGCACCACGTCGTAGGTGCCGCTCCCGTCGTGGATGGAGTCGCCGTTGATCGTGCCGTCGTTGTCGCTCATGACTCGCCTCCGTGGTCGGTGCTCAGGATTCTAGTGAGGTCGTAGCCTGCGGGCTCGTCCAGCTGGGCGTACCCGCAGCTCTCGGGATCGCGGTCCGTGCGCCACCGCTTGAAGTGCGCAGTGTGCCGGAACCGGCGACCTTCCATGTGGTCGTACTTCACCTCCAGCACCCGTTCGGGTCGCAGCGCGGTGAAGCCGAGGTCCTTGCCCTGGCTCCACCGGCTCTGGGTGCCGGGGACGCGGTCGGGGTTGGCGGTGAGGAACTCGTTCCACCTGCCCCACGGGTGGTCGGCGATGTCGCAGACCAGGGGCTGGAGCTCGTGCCACAGCTCGGCGCGCTTCGCGGCGGTGAAGCTGGCCGAGACGCCGATGTGCTGGAGCTCGCCGTCGTCGTCGTACAGCCCGAGGAGCAGCGAGCCGATCAACGGCTCGTCGGGGGTGGAGGTCTTGTGCTCGCGGTAGCCGGCCAGCACGACGTCGGCCGTGCGCTCGTGCTTGATCTTGAGCATGGTGCGCTTGTTGGGCTCGTACGACGCCCCCAGCGGCTTGGCGACGACACCGTCGAGGCCGGCACCCTCGAACTCCTCGAACCACCGCTCGGCCTCGGCCGGGTCCTCGGTGGTGCGGGTCAGGAAGCACGGGCCCTCGCCGTCGAGGTGGGCCAGCGCCTCGACCAGCGCGGCGCGCCGCTCGGAGAACGGGCGGTCGAGGAAGGACTCGTCGCCCAGCGCCAGCAGGTCGAAGGCGACGAAGCCGGCGGCCGTCTCGACGGAGAGCTTCTCGACGCGACTCGCCGCGGGGTGGATCCGCTCCTGGAGGGTCTCGAACTCCAGCCGCCAGCCCTCCGGCCCCTGGAGGCCCACGAAGATCTCGCCGTCGAGCACGACGCGGTCGGGCAGCTGGCGGCGTACGGCCTCCACGACCTCGGGGAAGTAGCGGGTCAGCGGCTTGGTGTTGCGGCTGGCGAGCTCGACGTCGTCGCCGTCCTTGAAGACCAGGCAGCGGAAGCCGTCCCACTTCGGCTCGAAGCTCAGGCCGCCGTGCTTGGCCGGGTCGGGCACGCCGCTGACGCTCTTGGCCAGCATCGGCTGGACGGGCGGCATCACGGGAAGGTCCACGATTTCGAGCCTAGTCCGGAACTGTCCGGGGAGCGCTCAGTCCTCGCCGCGCAGGGAGAACGAGCGCAGCCGGTCGCCGGCGAACCACACGCCCGCCACCGTCACCACGAGGCTGGCGAGGATCGCCCAGGTCAGGTTCGCCGGGTCGGGCAGCTGGTCGGAGATCTCGTGGCCGATGCGGATGCCCCACTGGCCGATGCTCAGCCAGGCGACGCCGGTGAAGAGGTTGCCGAGCAGGCTCTCCCAGATCAGCACGAACATCAGCGACGCGATGACCGCGTGCCGGGTGACCGACGAGATCGCCAGGAACAGCGCGGAGTACGCCGTCCCGGCCACGACCGCGCCGACGAACATCGCGATCGCCCGGGTGGTGTCGCCGGTGATGAGCGAGGCGACGAAGATCGCCAGCGAGCCGGCCGTCAGCGTCGCGGCGAGGGCGACGAGCCACTTGCTGATGGCGACGCCGTACCGGCTGACGGGCTTGGACAGCAGGTAGACGATCGAGCCGTCGTCGACCTCCGGGCCGAGCACCGAGGAGGCCGCGAGGATCGCGACCAGCGGCAGCACGAGCGGGTAGCCCAGGCCGGGCAGGATCTCGAAGGCCGCGTCGCCGTCGGTGAGCGCAGTGATGAGCGCGACCAGCGCGATCAGCAGGACCGGGAAGGCCAGGAGCAGGAAGAACCGGCGTCGGCCGAGCAGGGCCTGCAGGGCGAGCTTGGCGATCGTCCCGTTCATGAAAGGTCCTTGATCATCGGGCCACCAGGTAGGCGAAGACGCTCTCCAGCGACTCGTCGCTGGGGGAGAGCTCGAACAGGGTCACGTCGTGCTGCCTCGCCCAGCCGGGGAGGCCGACGGCGAAGCTGCCCAGGTCGTCGACCTGGACGTCGAGCTGGTCGGTGCGCAGGCTGACCGCCCGCACCGCGGGCTGGGCGATGAGGACGGCCGCGAGGGCACGGTCGTCGCTGGAGCGGACGGCGTACTGCACCGGGCGGTCGGTCATCAGCCGGCGGATGGCGCCGAAGTCGCCGGAGGCCGCGTGGCGTCCGGAGACGACGACCTCGATGTGGCGGGCCAGCCGCTCGACCTCTTCGAGGATGTGGGAGCTGAAGAGCACCGTTCGGCCCTGGTCGCCGAGGCGGCGCAGCAGGTCCATCAGGTGCATCCGCTGGCGCGGGTCGACGCCGTTGAAGGGCTCGTCGAGCAGCAGCACCGCGGGATCGTGCACGAGTGCGGCGGCGATCTTGATCCGCTGGCGCATGCCCTTGGAGTACGTGTCGAGGCGACGGCCCGCGGGCTCGACCATGTCGACCTCGGCGAGGATCCGCTCGGTCGCCGCGGCCGCCTCGGGGAGGCGGTGCAGGTCGGCGTTGGCGCGGACGAACTGCCGCCCGGTGAGGTAGCCGAAGCTCAGCTCGCGCTCGGGCACGAGCCCGATCTGGCGGTAGACGTCGGTGTTGCGCCACACGGGCTGGCCGTCGAGCGTCACGTGGCCGGACGACGGGGCGAGGAAGCCCGACATCATCGCCATCAGCGTCGTCTTGCCGGCACCGTTGGGGCCGAGCAGGCCGGTGACGCCCGGGCCGATCGACAGCGAGACGTCGTTGACCGCGACCACGTTGCCGAACCAGCGCGAGGCCGAGTCGAGGACCAGGGTGCTCATCGCGAGCCCACCTTCCGGAAGCGGGCGACCAGCCCGAGCACGCAGAGCGCGGTCAGCACGACGGCGAAGAGGACGTAGGCCAGTGCCCACGCGCTCCCAGGGGGTGTGAACGTGACGACCCCGGCGTGCCAGGCGTCGCCCAGACCGCCGTAGATCGACCACGGCGAGAGGAGCCCGGCGGCGACCCCGATGGAGTCGGCGTCCTGCGAGTCCGAGATCGCCTGGACCGAGGTGACCACGCCGGAGAGCACGATGAGGGCCACGACCGAGCCGACGACCGCGAAGCCGCGGCGCAGCGAGACCGAGGAGATGAGCCCGGTGAGGCCGGCGACGAGGGCGGCCAGCAGCAGCTGGAGGGCGGCGGCCTTGAGCAGCCCCTCGAGCTGGTCGCTCTTGTCGAGGCCGGCCAGCATCGCGCCGGCGAAGAGCAGCAGCGTCGGCACCCACATGAAGATCAGCAGCGAGGTGGTCAGCGAGAGCCACCTCGTGACCGCGAAGACCGAGGACGACAGCGGCCGGGCCAGGTAGAGCACGATGGACCGGTGCCGCAGGTCGCGGGAGAAGAGCACGGGCGCCTGCGCAGCGGCGTACAGGCTGGTGAGCAGCTGCACCTGGTGGGTGTAGTCGGCGTACGACACCGGGAGCCGGTCGAGGCCGGTGAGCACCACGACTCCGACGATGATCGCGGCCGGCAGCGTGGCCATCGCCAGCAGGATGAAGGGCAGGATCTTCGACTTGCCCGAGCGGCCGAGGCCGTAGGTGTGGCGCAGCCCGGTGACGAAGAGGGTGCGCGCGATCGTGGCGGTGCCGTCGCGCATCCCGTCGTAGTGGCGGTAGCCGAGGTCGTGGATGACCCCTGAACGCTCAGACATGGGCACTTCCCTCGAGGAAGACGTCCTCCAGGTGGCCGCGGTCGGGTTCGAGCCGCATCAGGCCGAGGCCCAGGTCGGCGGCGACGTCGCGGATCAGGTCGTGGGTGGCGCCGCCCTCGGCCAGCTCGGGCGGCGGCGGGTCGATGGCGACCATCGTGCCGCGGGGGCGGCAGGTGAGGCCGCGCTTGGCGAGCGCCTCGCCGAGCAGGTCGCGCTCGGCCTCGGTGCCGACGACCTCGACGAGCAGGTTGCCGGTCTGGCGCGTGAAGTCGGTCGTCGCGCTGGAGCGGAGCAGGTGGCCGCCGTCGAGCACGATGACGTGGTCGCTGACCTGCTCGAGCTCGCCGAGGAGGTGAGACGTGACCAGCACGGCGATGCCGAACTCGCTGCCGATGCGCTGCACGAGCCGGAGCATGTCGGTGCGGGCGGCCGGGTCGAGGCCGTTGGTCGGCTCGTCGAGGAACACCAGGCGGGGGTCGTGCACGAGGGCCTGCGCCAGCTTGGCCCGCTGCTTCATGCCGGTGGAGTAGCCGCCCATCGGCCGGTAGCGCTCCTCGTCGAGGCCCACGTGGCGCAGCACGTCGGCCGCGCGCTCACGGGCCGGCGAGGCGCCGAGCCCCGACATCCGCGCCATGTGTACGACGAAGTCACTGGCGCTCACGTCGGGCGGCAGGCAGTCGTGCTCGGGCATGTAGCCCACCAGCCGGCGGATCTCCTGGCTGGCGTGCTCGATGTCGTGGCCGAGCACGCTCGCCCGCCCGCTCGTCGGCTCGAGCAGGCCGAGCAGGATCTTGATGAGCGTCGACTTGCCGGCACCGTTGGCGCCGACCAGTCCCGTCACGCCCGGGCCGACGTCGACGGTCAGGTCGGTGAGAGCGTGGACCGTGCCGTAGTGCTTGGTGAGGCCCGCGGTCGAGACGACCGACTGGTTGGTGGGCGGCCGCCCGGTGAGTTCCCCCGTCACGCCCGCCACGCTAGCGGCCCCCACCGTCACGGTGCATCAGGGATCGCCCGGATCGGTGTGAAGGTGTCGTGAAGATCGGCGCACCCTAGGCTTGGCCGCACATTCCCCGGTTGGTCTGCCGGTAGGGCCCGCCTGACTTTGAATCAGGACTAGCGACGTAGGTTCGACTCCTACCCGGGGAGCTCGTCATCCGTGCGGGGTGTGAAGGCGAACCATCCGTACGGCCTGCCGCTCGCCTCCGCCTCGGCGATGCGCCGCCTGATCTCCCGCAAGGGCGGACGCGGGCTCGCGACCGGAGGCAGCTCCTCGCGCACGGAGCGTGCGAAGTCGCCCTCCCAGACGACGAGGAACCGTTCGTCGTCAGCCCCGGTCTCGACGAGCGCCTCCTCGTAGTAATCGAAGGTGTGGTCACGTGGCGGACCGTGGCGGCGGAGCACCTGCTCCCACTGGTCGGGCGTGATGAGGACCGTGACCTCGAAGCCCTCCTCGAGGCGTACGACGTAGCGGTCGTCCGCTGGCTGCTCGACCTCGCCCCAGCGTCGCAGGACGTGCATCAGCAGGGCCCGCTGCGCGTCCGCGTCAGGGGCCTCGTAGTCCGGGCGCGGGCCTTCGGTGTGGAGCACGACGTGGTCGCGAGCGCCTCGCTGCACCTGCCCGGCGACGACCGGCGCGTAGTCCTCGGGCTCGGCGTACCCGCCCAGCTCGCGCCACTCGCGCTCGACCAGGAGCCGGATCGATCCGCTGTCCGGGATGTCGAGTCCCGGCGGCAGGTCGAGCACGAAGCCGACCTCGAGCTGGGCGCCGTACGGTCCCGGCACCACGTCGATCGAGGTGACCCGCACCTCCGTGCCGAAGCCGCCGTAGCGGTCGATCCGGTCCGAGCCGGTGCCGTAGCTGTCCACCGGCTCGTCCGGGTCGAGCGGGCGCGTCAGGATCTCGAACAGCTCCCGGGCGTACTCCTCGTCGTCCACCTCCACATCGTCGCCGGGCGCGGACCCCGGTCGCCAGCCAATTGCCTACATCTCGAACACCAGGCGGGCCGGGACCTCGCCGGCGAGCACCTCGTCGAAGCAGGCGTTGACGTCCTCGAGGCGACGGCCCTCGGTCACGACGCGGGTCAGGCCGCGGGCGTGGAGGTCGAAGCACTCGGCGAGGTCGTTGCGGGTGCCGACGAGCGAGCCGATCACGGAGATGCCCTTGAGCACGGTCTCGAAGACCGGGATCTCGAGCCGGTTGTCCGCCGGGAGGCCGACGAGGACGAGGCGTCCGTTGGGGTTGAGCGCGGCGTGCGCGGCGCGCATCGCGGCCGGCGAGGGCACGGTCACCAGCGCCACGTCGACGCCGCCGATCGCCTCGAGCTCGGCCTGCTGGTCACCGCGGGCGTCGACGACGTGGTCCGCGCCGAGCTCCTTGGCGAGCTGGAGCTTCTCGTCGTGCACGTCGACGGCGACGGTGCGCGAGCCGAAGACGCGGGCGTACTGCAGCCCGAGGTGCCCCAGACCGCCGATGCCGACGACCATCGCGGTCTCGCCGGGCTGCGGCTTCGCCACCTTGAGCCCCTTGTACGTCGTCACGCCGGCGCACGTGAGGGGCGAGGCGTCGCGCGAGGTCACCGCGTCGGGCACGGGCACGACGTGGCTCGCGTACGCGACGGCGTACTCCGCGTAGCCGCCATCCATCGTGTAGCCCATGTAGGACGGGCTGGTGCAGTAGGTCTCCCAGCCGGCCACGCAGTAGCGGCAGTGGCCGCAGGCGTGCCCGAGCCAGGGCAGCGCGACGCGCTGGCCGACCGCGACCGGGAGGTCACCCTCGCCGACCGCCTCGACCACGCCGACGCCCTCGTGACCGGGGATGAGCAGGTCCTTGGGCTTGACCGGCCACTCGCCGCGAGCGGCGTGGATGTCGGTGTGGCACAACCCGCAGGTCTCGATGCGCACCAGCACCTGGCCGGGGCCGGGCTCGGGGACCGGGACGTCGCGGATCTCCAGCGGCGCTCCGAGCGTGGGGACGACTGCTGCCTTCATTGTTCTCTCCTTGCAACTGTGCGGATGGGTACGGCGATGAGCAGGGCGCCGGCGAGCAGGGTCAGGCCGGCGAGGACGAGCAGGGCGGCGACGACCGCGTCGAGGACGGGGACCTCGGCACCTGTGGCCACGTCGGCTGTCACGCCCTCGGTGCCGTCGGCGCGCATCAGGACGAAGGTCCAGCTGCCGTCCTCCGGCGCCCAGTCGAGCGTCGCGTCGGAGCCGGTCGCGCTGGCCACCCAGAACGACTGGTCGGCGGGCGGCGCGCTCGGCGCACCGCCGGTCACCGGGTCGAGCACGGCCGCGCCGTCGCGGACCTCGCGGAAGGTGTCGCGGGCGACGCCGACGAGGTACGTCTCGACGTCGGCCGTCGGGGCGAGGCCGATGAAGACGTCTCCCGAGCCGGACGAGGCGGTCACCCGGACGTCGCCGAGCACCTTCTCGGGCAGCCAGTCGGGGGCGCCCTCGGTGTTGATCCGTGCGTCCTCGGACGTGATCGCGTAGGCGCTGCTGTCCATGCTGATGCTCGGGCTCATCAGGAACCCGTCGTCGCGGTCGGTGGCACCGACGAGCGCCAGGGTGGCGCCGGCGCCCGCGAACCCGAGGCCGGTCAGGACGAGGACCGAGCCGGCCACGACCGAGACGATGCGACCGGTGGTCCAGCCGCGCGGGCGCGCGGGCGGAGCGGTGAGAGGAGCGGGCGGCGGGGCGTCGGGTTCACGGGTGGCCGTGGGGGTCTCGTGACCGCCCATGTCCAGGCGGAACGGCGGGTACTGGTCCGTCATCAGCGCGACGTAGCCGGCGACGCGCAGCACCCACCGGTTCAGGCCGAGCACGAGGTCGAAGATCTGCTGGGGGTAGCGGCCGGTGAAGAGCAGCATGACCGCCGCGACCAGGACGAGGACGCCGATCACGCTGATGCTGATCCAGGTCTCGTCGTCCGCGCCCTGCACGCCGTACGCCACTCCGCCGGCGAAGAGGGCCACGATCAGGTAGTGGGGGATGGCCAGCAGCCACCACTTCACCAGCACCAGCCCGCGGGAGAGGTGGTCGGGGCGGTCGACCTCGAGGTGCGCGGGGTAGTCGGGCACGTCGGCCAGGGTGAAGGGCGGGTACCGGTCGGTGCCGAGCGCGGCGTAGGCGTAGTAGGCGACGCGCCAGCTCCAGCGCATCACGCCGACGTTGAAGTCGAAGATCGCCCGTGGGTAGCGGCCGGTGAAGAGGATGGCGAAGAAGGCCACCACGCTGAGCACCGCGAAGGCGGTCCACAGGAACGCCAGCACCACGTAGTGGGGGATGGCCAGGATCCACTTGACCAGCCAGAGGCCCCGGCTCAGGCCGGGGTCGAGGTCGGCGTCGACGTGCACGGGATAGCTGCGGGGAGCGGTCGAGGTGGCCATGGGGAACGTCCTTCCGTTCCCTTCGATCGTGGCGCCACCACGCGGAGCCCGGCAGGGCCGAACGACACGCGTTCGGGCCCCGATCGCGGGACCTAGGACCCTGTCGCCCCGTCGGCGCGGCCGGTGGCCGCCCGGAAGCCCTCGAGGGCCGTCGGCAGGGTCGGGAAGACGTGCTCCGCGCCGATCCGCTCGAGCACGCCGCTGGGCTGGAGCACCTCGCGCGGCTCCTGCTTGAGCCGCGCCAGCGCCAGCACGATTCCCTGCTCCTCGAGCTCGGCGCGCAACGTCTCGAGCGCGTCGGCGCCTGTCAGGTCGACCTCCCCGATCGCCTCGGCGTTGAGCAGCACCCACTCGGGGTCGTACGCCACCACCGACTCGCGCACGCGGGCGAGGAAGTTCTCCGCGTTGGCGAAGAACAACGGGGCGTCGTAGCGGTAGACCAGCAGGCCGGGAACCGGCAGCGCGTCGGGATAGTCGTCGACGTCGTGCATGCCGGCGAGGTCCGGGACGAGGCCCTCGACCGCGTCGTGGGGTCGCGCCACCCGGCGGATCACGTCGACCAGGGAGAGGCTGACCGCCACCAGCACGCCCTGGAGCACGCCCAGCACGAGCACGCCGAACGTCGTGGCGAGGGCGATGAGCAGCTCGGTGCGTCGGTAGCGGGCGATGCGGACGAACTCCCGGACGTCGACCAGCCGCAGGCCGGCGTAGACCACGACCGCCGCGAGGGCGGCCTCGGGGAAGCGGGCGAGCAGGGGCCGCAGCGCGACGACGAGGACCAGTGCCGCGCCGAGGGTGGAGAGCCCGGCCCACCGGGACCGCCCGCCGACGGCGTCGACGATCGCCGTACGGCTGCCGGAGCTGCTCACCGGGAAGCCGTGCACCACGCCCGCCGCGACGTTGGCGGCGCCCAGCGCCAGCAGCTCGCGGCGGGCGTCGACCCGGTCGCCGTGGCGGGCCGCGAAGGCGCGCGCGGTGAGCACGTTGTCGGTGAAGCCGACCACCGCGATCGCAAGCGCCGTCGTCAGCAGCGCCCACGAGCCCAGCGACGCCACCGACGGCAGGCCGACCTCGGGCAGCGCGAAGGGCAGCGGACCGACGACCGCGACGCCGTCGCGCGACAGCCCCGCGAGCGAGACGACCAGGGTCGCGACGAGCATGCCCGCCAGCGGCACCGGCCCGGTCGGCCACGCCCGGGCGCCGAGCAGCAGCACCACGAGCGTGGCGAGGCAGACCGCGAGCGTCGGTCCGTGGACCGCCGACGGGTGCTGCACCAGCCACCAGGCCTCGGCCAGCGGGTCGCCCTCCGGGATGGTCGCGGCGGTGGCGCGCCCGGCCTGCGAGAGCACCATGAGACCGGCGATGCCGGCCATGTAGCCCACCAGCACCGGCTTGGAGAGCAGGTCGGAGAGGAACGCGAGGCCGCCTGCCCAAGCCACCAGGCACACCGCGCCGACCGCGAGGGCCAGCAGCGCAGCGGTGTCGCGCGCGGACTCGCCGGGCACGGTGATCGCGGCCAGCGCGGCGCCGGTCATCAGCGCCGTCGTCGACTCCGGACCGACCGAGAGCTGGGGCGACGAGCCCAGCAGGAAGTACGCCGCCAGCGCGACGAAGGCCGCCCACAGCCCCGCGGCCGGGGGCACCCGCGCAAGTCCGGCGTACGCCAGGACCTGCGGCACGAGGTAGGCCGCGACGGTGACGCCCGCGAGGACGTCGGTGCGCAGGGCCGGGTCGACGCTTCCGCGGGCGGCGACCCTCGGGGGCGGGGCATCCTTCATCGGGCCAGTCGACCGCCGGTGCGGGCGGCGGGGGTAGGGCCCAACGTCCCGCGCTTTCCGGGGCCTGCGCGACCGATGTAAGACTGCGGCCATGGACAACCTCACCGTCATCGTCCTCGCCGCAGGCGGCGGCACCCGCATGAAGTCGAAGACCATGAAGGTGCTGCACCCCATTGCCGGGCGCTCCATGATCGGCCACGTGCTCCGCGCCGTGCAGGCCGTCGAGCCCACCCGGGTCGTCGCGGTCGTCGGCCACCAGCGCGAGCAGGTCGGCCCGCACATCACCGACCTGCTGCCGGGCGCCGTCCTCGCCGTCCAGGAGACGCAGGAGGGCACGGGGCACGCCGTACGCATCGCGATGGAGGCGGCGGGCACGACCACCGGCACCGTGATCGTCGCGGCCGGCGACACCCCGCTGCTGGAGGGGGAGTCGCTGCGCGCCTTCGCCGCCGAGCACGAGGCCGCGCAGCGGGCGGTGAGCATCCTCAGCGGCCGGGTGCCGGACCCGTTCGGCTACGGACGGATCCTGCGCAACCACGAGGGCGACGTCGAGGCCATCGTGGAGGAGAAGGACGCCACGCCCGAGCAGCGCGAGATCGACGAGATCAGCTCCGGGATCCTGGCCTTCGACGCCGAGTTCCTCGTCTCGGCGCTGCCGCGGATCAGCAACGACAACGCCAAGGGCGAGTACTACCTCACCGACACCGTCCACCTCGCCCGCGAGGACGGTCTCACCGTCGGCGCGCACCTCATCGATGACGTCGACCAGACCGAGGGCGCCAACGACCGCGCCCAGCTCGCCGAGCTCGGCCGCCGGCTCAACAGCCGCATCGTGACCCGCTGGATGAAGGAGGGCGTCACGGTCATGGACCCGGCGACCACCTGGATCGAGGCCGACGTGGTCATCGAGCCCGACGCCACGATCCTGCCCGGCACCCAGCTCCTCGGCGCGACCGTCGTGCGCGAGGACGCCGTCGTCGGGCCCGACACCACGCTGAAGGACTGCGAGATCGGCGCCGGCGCGCGCGTCGTACGGACGCACGGGGAGCTCGCGGTCGTCGGCGACCGCGCGACCGTGGGCCCGTTCGCCTACCTCCGCCCCGGCACCCAGCTCGGCATCGACGGCAAGATCGGTGCCTTCGTGGAGACCAAGAACGCGCAGATCGGCGACGGCGCGAAGGTGCCGCACCTGTCCTACGTCGGCGACGCCGAGATCGGCGAGGGCACCAACATCGGCGCCGGCACGATCTTTGCGAACTACGACGGGGTCGACAAACACCGCACGGTCATCGGCAAGCAGGCCCGCACGGGGTCGAACAACACGTTCGTCGCCCCGGTGTCGGTCGGGGACGGCGCGGGCACCGCCGGCGGCACCGTCGTACGCCGCAACGTGCCCGCGGGCGCGCTCGCGGTCAGCTCCTCGCCGCAGCGCAACCTCGAGGGCTGGACCGAGTCGAAGCGGGCCGGTACGGCGCAGGCCGAGGCCGCGCGAACGGCTCGTGAACAGCAGGAGACCACCACCCCCTGACTCACAGGGTGACCCGGGGTTGGGGATCGCCCGGTCGGTGGGTGAGAATCAGCGCAGACCTCCGAACGAGCCCCCCGAGCGAGGAGTCGCGTGGCGTGACCGGAATGAAGCGGACCACCGAGAAGAACCTGATGGTCTTCAGCGGACGGGCCTATCCAGAGCTCGCCGGGGAGGTCGCCGACCTCCTGGAGTGCGGACTCGTCCCCCAGGACGCGCGGGCCTTCGCCAACGGCGAGCTCTACGTCCGCTACGAGGAGTCCGTGCGCGGGTGCGACGCCTTCGTGATCCAGAGCCACACCGCTCCGATCAACGAGTGGGTGATGGAGCACCTGATCATGGTCGACGCCCTCAAGCGCGCCTCGGCCAAGCGGATCACCGTGGTCATGCCGTTCTACGGCTACGCCCGCCAGGACAAGAAGCACCGCGGCCGCGAGCCGATCTCGGCGCGCCTGATGGCCGACCTGTTCAAGACCGCCGGCGCCGACCGGCTGATCACCGTCGACCTCCACGCCGACCAGATCCAGGGCTTCTTCGACGGCCCCGTCGACCACCTGATGGCGCTGCCGATCCTCACCGACTACGTCAAGCAGAAGTACGGCGACCAGCAGCTCGCCGTCGTCTCGCCCGACGCCGGCCGGATCAAGGTCGCCGAGCGCTGGTCGGCCCGCCTCGGCGGCGTGCCGCTGGCCTTCATCCACAAGACCCGCCGCATCGACGTCGCCAACGAGGTCGTCGCCAACCGGGTGGTCGGTGACGTGCGCGGCAAGATCTGCATCCTGACCGACGACATGATCGACACCGGTGGCACGATCGTGAAGGCCGCGGAGGCCTGCATGGCCGACGGCGCCGCGGGCGTGATCATCGCCGCGACCCACCCGATCCTGTCCGACCCCGCGGTCGACCGGCTCAAGAACTCCTCCGCCATGGAGGTCGTGGTCACCAACACGCTGCCCGTCCCCCAGGACAAGCAGTTCGACAAGCTGACCACGCTCTCCATCGCCCCTCTCATCGCCCGCGCCATCCGCGAGGTCTTCGAGGACGGGTCGGTCACGTCGATGTTCGACGGGCACGCCTGAGCCGCACCACTTCCCGTGGGTCGCGCTCCAGCAGGTCGGGGTGCTTCCGCCCCGACGGGCTCGGGGTCGTGGTCCGCACGCGACGCTTCACACCGCATCACCCTGGCCACGCGCTTGCGGCTCACGGCGTGTGGGGTGTGATCGGAGGACGACGTCGGCGCCCGGGACTGGTCCCACCGCACGAGCGCGAGGTCACACCGGTTCCCTAGCGTCGAGGCATGACCCAGACCATCGCCGTCGTCACCGGTGCCGCCCAGGGCATCGGGCTGGCCATCGCCCACCGTCTCGCCGACCAGGGCCACCGTGTGGTCCTCACCGATGTCGACGGCGAGGGCGCCGAGCGCTCGGCCGCCGCGGTCGGCCGCGGGGCCGTCGGCCTCGCGCACGACGTGCGCGACGTCGCCTCGCACCGCGAGGTGGCCGCCGAGGCCGAGAAGCTGGGCCCGGTCAAGGTGTGGGTGAACAACGCCGGCATCCTGCACACCGGGTCGTGCTGGGAGCACACCGACGAGCAGCTCACCGCCATCCTCGACATCAACGTCCGCGGGGTGATGGCCGGTTCGGCCGCCGCGGTCGAGGTGATGAAGCTCAGCGGCGGCGGCATCCTCAACCTCGCGTCGATCTCCGCGCTGACCCCCGTTCCGGGACTGGCGCTCTACGCCGCAACCAAGGCCGCGGTGCTCTCCTACACGACCTCGCTGCAGGGCGACCTGAGCGCGGCCAGGGTCCCGGTCCGGGCCCGCGCCCTGTGCCCAGATGTCGTGGCCACGAAGATGGTCACCGAGCAGGAGAAGCAGTCCGGCGCGGCGGTGCTGTTCTCCGGACCCAAGCCGCTGGACGCCGACGGCGTCGCAAGGGCCGGCCTCGTGCTGCTGGAGAGCCGACAGATCTTCCGGGTCGTCCCGCGCTGGCGCGGCACGCTCGTGCGCACCCTCGACGCCGCACCCTCGGTCGGCGTCCCCACGCTCAACCTGATGGCGAAGTACGGCGCCTGGCGCCAGAAGCGGCTCTGACCTGTCCGCCCTGATCCGCCCCGGTGGGGCGTCTCGTGCCGGGCGGGCCCACGGAGCGTTCGTCTGCGCTCGCCGGATGGATCAGCTGGTGAGGACCCCCGGGCCGAGGTAGCGACAGGCCAGCAGCGCGAGCTCGAGGTCGAGGCGGTCCTCGTCCAGGCTCCGGCCGCGGGCCTCGACGGCCTTGTCGACGCGGTACTTCACGGTGTTCTTGTGCAGGTGCACCTTCTCGGCGGTCGCGAGGTAGGAGCGCCGCTCGTCGAGGAAGATCCGCAACGTCTCACGGAGCCGCTCCATGCCATCGTCATCGGCGCCCAGCGGCCCGAGCGCGGCAGCAACGAGCTCGCGGGTCATGCCGAGGTCCTTGGCCAGCACCGCCGCCGAGCGGACGCCGGGGTCGCTCCACGCCGTGACGACCTCGGCGCTGGCCGCCGCTGTGGTGGCGACCAGGTGCGCGCGCATCGCCTCGCGGTGCGTCGCCACGAACCCAGGGACGGCGGCGCCGGTCGAGCCCAGCGCCAGGCGGACCTGCGGACTGTGCTCGCGCACCACCGCAGCGACCCGGTCGGCGTCGACCCTGTCGCTCTGGCGCCCGAGCGGGATCCAGGCCCACGCGACCGACCCGTCCTGGGGCATGAACAGCGGCGTGCCTGCTCCGAGTGCCTGGGCGACCGCACCCACCAGGCTCTCGAGGTCTCGGACCTGCGCGACCCCGGAGGCCTTCTCCAGTGACCAGGCGACGACGCCGAGGTGGTGCTGACGCAGCCGGTATCCCAGCGCCTGCTCCGCCCCGGCGAGGTCCGGCTCCTCCCCCGTCAGCAGGGTGCGCAGGGCGGTGGCCCGCACGGTGGTGCGGTTGGTGAGCCAGCGCTCGCGCTCCTCCTCGTACTCGGTGACGACCTTCTCCGAGATCAGGTCGACGTAGGCGAAGGCCCGCTCGAGCAGCGCGACACCGGCGGCGAGCGCCACCTCGCGGTCGGGCTCGGTGCGCGCGATCTCGGCCTGCGCCATGCGCATCACGTGACGCTGCCCGAGCCGGTAGGCCCGCTGGAGGGCGTTGGAGGAGATGCCTCGCTGGGCCAGCCGGCGGCCGTACTCCAGCGCCGCCGGCGGGGCCGCGATCTCCTCCAGGGGGATGTCGTAGCGCGCGTAGTGGAGGAAGGTCTCGACGTTGCTCTCACTGCTGGCCCGCAGCAGGTCGAGCATCAGGTGGTCGCCGTCGAGCTCGGTGATCTCCGATGCGAGCTCCTCGTGCATGGCCCTTGACAGGGAGGGGAGGTCGTCGCCCAGGGCTTCGGTGACCTCGGCCAGGCGGGCCTGGACCCGGGTGGCGAGCTCCTGGGTGTCCATCGGCATCGTCGTCCTCCTCTTGTGCTGGGCGCCCAACGTCACGCGAGCACTCCGTGAGCATGGTCACAGGGGTCCCACCGGTCAAGCGTCGTGTCCGGACACCGAGGCGACGCCAAGGCCCCCCGGTTCTTCGTGCCCGCAGCACAGTGTCCCGCGTCACGTTCCTTCCTAGGTTCGGTCCACCGGCCCTGAGAGCCAGGACCCGACGGACCCACCCGAGGACGACGATGACCGTGACCGACCCCGCCCCCGCGGAGCTCGCTTCGCTGACCTACCTGCCGTGGTGCCGGCCCTCGGAGTGGGACGAGCGCCCCTGCGTGGCCGACGAGCGCCTCCAGCTCACCTACGCCGAGTTCGGCGAGCGCGTCGACGCCGCCGCCGAGCAGTTCGCCGATCACGGCGTCGGCGCCGGCGACGTCGTGGCCGTCATGCTCCCCAACCGGGTCGAGCTGCTGATCAGCCTGGTCGCGGCCTGGCGCCTGGGCGCGGGCGCGACCCCCGTGAACCCGGCCTTCACCGCCGACGAGGCCGACCACCAGATCCTCGACGCGGGGTCGGTGCTGGTCGTCAACGCAGGCGACGGTGCGCCTGACGGTGGCCGCCCCTCGATCGGTGTCGAGGAGCTGCGCTCCGTGAGCCGTGGCCGCGAGCTGCCCGAGCCGCCCACCGACGTGAACGCGCTCGCCCTGCTCATCTACACCAGCGGCTCGACCGGCCGCCCCAAGGGCGTGATGCTCGACCACGCGCACATCAGCTCGATGGCCGAGATGATCGCCGATGCGGGTGCCCTCACCGGCGACGACCACTGCCTGCTGGTGCTGCCGCTGTTCCACTCCAACGCGATCAACGCCAGCTTCCTGGCGATGGCGCGGGCCGGCGGCCGGCTCACGATCCTGGCGAAGTTCCACCCGGTCTCGTTCCTCGAGGCGATCGCCCAGTTCCGCCCGTCGTACTTCTCGGCGGTCCCGACGATCTACTCCCACATGGTCTCGCTGCCCGAGGAGATGCAGTTCGACACCTCCTCGGTCCGCTTCGCGTTCTGCGGGGCGGCCCCGGCCTCCGTGCAGCTGCTCGAGGGCGCAGAGAAGCGATTCGGCTTCCCGCTGGTGGAGGGCTACGGCCTCACCGAGGGCACCTGCGTCTCCACGCTCAACCCCGTCGACGGACCCCGCAAGATCGGCACCGTCGGCGTACCTCTCCCCGGCCAGCGGGTCGAGATCATGGCGCCCGACGGGACGATCATGCCCCGGGGCGAGCGCGGCGAGGTCGTCATCCAGGGCCCCAACGTGATGCGCGGCTACCTCAACCGCCCCGACGCCACGGCCGAGAGCCTCGGCGACGGCTGGCTCCACACCGGCGACGTGGGCATCCTCGACGAGGACGGCTACCTCCGGCTGGTCGACCGGATCAAGGACATGATCATCCGGGGCGGCGAGAACCTGTACCCCAAGGAGATCGAGGCCGAGCTGCACGCGCACCCGGCTGTGCTCGAGGCCGCCGTCGTCGGCGCGCCCCACGACGTGCTCGGTGAGGTGCCGGTGGCCTACGTGTCCACGCGGCCCGGCACGAGCGTCACCGAGGAGGAGCTCAAGGAGCTCTGCGCCGCGCACCTCACCCGGGTGAAGGTCCCGGTGGCCATCACCGTGCTCGACGCCCTGCCGAAGAACCCCGTCGGCAAGATCGACAAGCCCACCCTGCGCCAGCGCACGGCGCCCATCTCCGTGAAGGGATCCTGACCATGGGTTTCCTGACCCCCTCGCGGCAGCCGGTCCCGCCCGCTGAGTTCGTCCAGCTCCCGTTCCGTGACCGGATCAAGATCCTGACCACCAACTGGGTCGACGACGGCTTCGGGACGCCCCGAGCGCTGACGCTGATCTACGTCCTCAAGATGCTCGGCCTCTACTTCGCGCTCGGCCTGTTCATCACCTCCCAGACCACCGAGTTCGTGGAGCTCACCTCCCCGAGCACCTGGTTCGACAACATCGTCGTCTACCAGAAGCTCGCGATCTGGCTGATGCTCCTCGAGGTGATCGGCCTCGGCGGCGCCTTCGGGCCGTTGTGCGGTCACTTCATGCCGTTCCTCGGCAACATCCGCTACTGGCTGCGGCCCGGCACCATCCGGATGGCGCCGTGGGCCGACAAGGTGCCCGGCACCGGCGGGGACGAGCGCACCCCGCTCGACGTGCTGTTGTACGTCGGCGTGCTCGCCGCCCTGGTGTACCCGCTCCTGTCCTCGGCGGAGCTGGTCCACAACCTCCCGGCGGGCACCGGTCCGCAGGAGCTGGTCCCGGCCGCGGCCTTCCTCCCGATCCTCGTCCTCATGCCGCTGATGGGCCTGCGCGACAAGGTGATCTTCCTGGCCGCCCGGTCCGAGCAGTACCTCCCGATCATGCTGTTCTCCGCGATCTTCGGCGGTCTCGTGCTCGCCCGAGGCGCCACCAGCGCGGACTTCGTCAACATGGTCGTCGTCTTCAAGATCGTCATCTGCATCGTGTGGATCGGCGCGGGCGTCTCCAAGCTGGGCCTGCACTTCGAGAGCGTCGTGCCGCCGATGGTCTCCAACAGCCCCGGCGTGCCCAACATCGTCAAGCGGGCCCACTACCGCGACGTGGCCAACGACGACGTGCGGCCGAGCAAGCTGGCCTGGTTCATGGCCCACGTCAACGGCACCACCGTCGAGGTCGGCATCCCGCTGGTCCTGCTGTTCACCGCCAACGACACCGTCGCGACGGTCGCGGCCGTGGCGATGCTGATCTTCCACATCTACATCACCTCCACCTTCCCGATGGCGGTCCCCCTGGAGTGGAACGTCTACTTCGGCTACATCGCGATCGTGCTGTGGGCCGGGTTCGGTGACGGCTTCGACGCCTCGGTCTACAACATCTTCGAGTTCTCCGAGCCGCTCGTCCTCATCCCGGTCTTCGCGATGCTCCTGATCTGGCCGATCTGGGGCACCCTGCGACCCGACCAGGTGTCCTTCCTGCCCGGCATGCGGCAGTACGCCGGCAACTGGGCGTCCGGTGTCTGGGCGATGAGGCCCGGGGTCGAGGAACGGCTCAACGAGATCAAGTGCTGCGAGACCCAGCTCTCCCAGCTGAAGCGGATGATCGGCATGCCCTACGAGGCCGACGACGCCGAGATGACCCTGCAGAAGGTCAACGGCTGGCGGGCCATGCACAGCCAGGGTCGTGGCCTGCACTCGGTGCTCTACAACCACCTCGACGACATCGAGTCCCGCGACATCCGCGACGGCGAGTTCGTCGCCAACACGGTGGTCGGGTGGAACTTCGGCGAGGGCCACATCCATGATGAGCGCATGGTCGCGGCGATCCAGAAGAGGCTGGACCTGCAGCCCGGCGACCTCGTGGTGGCTTACTGCGAGTCGCAGCCCACCCCCTTCATCAGGTCGACGCCACAGGAGTACCGCGTCATCGACGCCGCCCTCGGCATCGTGGAGCGCGGCACGTGGGACGTCCGCGACTGCGTCAAGGAGCAGCCGTGGCTGCCCAACGGGCCGGTGCCGCTCGACGTGACGTGGACCGCCCCGGGCTTCGTGCGCCAGGAGACGCTGACCGGCGCCGTCGGCAAGCGTCGCGCGGACGTCGCGGTCGACGCGCCCGCGGACGTCGAGGTCCCGCAGCCCGCCTCCGACCAGGGGTGGCCGGCGTGACCAGCGCCGTGGTGGTCGGCAGCGGGCCCAACGGGCTCGCTGCCGCCATCCGGCTCGCCCAGGCGGGGCTCGAGGTCACGGTCCTGGAGGCCCACTCGCGAGCCGGTGGCGGAACCCGCACCGACGACCAGCTGACCGTGCCCGGGGTGGTGCACGACGTGTGCGCTGCCTTCCACCCGACCGGGGTCGCGTCGCCGTACTTCGCCTCGCTCGACCTCGAGCGCCACGGCCTGCGCTGGAAGTGGCCCGACGTCGACCTGGCCCACCCGCTCGACGACGGCCGGGTCGCCCTGGCCGCGCGGGACATGGACGTCACCGTCGCGAGCCTGGGCCGGGACGGCGCCCGCTGGCGCCGGATATTCGACCCGATCGTGCGGAACTTCGACGACCTGATCGGCGAGGTCTTCCAGCCACTCGCGCACGTGCCGAGGCACCCGCTCACCCTCGGCCGTTTCGGGGCCAAGGCGATCACGCCGGCCACCTGGCAGGCCGCCCGGTTCCGCGACGAGCCGGCCAAGGCGCTGCTCACCGGCGTGGCGGCCCACAAGTTCGGGACGCTGACCGGCCCCTTGGGCTCGTCGGTGGGGCTGATGCTCACCGGTGCGGCGCACGCGGTGGGCTGGCCGGTCGCCGAGGGCGGCACCGAGGAGATCACCCGGGCGCTGCTGGCCGAGCTGGCCGCGCACGGTGGGACGGTGCGGACCGGTGTCCGCGTCCGGTCGCTGTCCTCGCTGGTCGAGCTCGTCGGCTCGGCACCGGACGTCGTGCTCCTCGACACGGCACCTGCCGGCGTGCTCGAGATCGTCGGGGACCGACTGCCCACGCGGGTGCGGAGGGCACTCACGGAGTACTCCTACGGCCCGGCCGCCTACAAGGTCGACTTCGCCATCGAGGGCGACATCCCGTGGACCAACGCCGACTGCCTGCGCGCCGGCACCCTGCACCTCGGCGGGTCGGCGAAGGAGATGGTCGCCACCGAGGCCGCGACGGCACGCGGCGAGATGCCCGAGCGGCCGTTCGTGCTGATGGGCCAGCAGTACGTCATCGACTCCCAGCGCTCGCAGGGCACGGTCAACCCGATCTATGCCTACGCCCACGTCCCGCAGGGGTACGCCGGCGACGCCACCGAGGCGGTGATCGGTCAGGTCGAGCGCTTCGCCCCCGGCTTCCGTGACCGGATCGTCGCGATGAACACCAGGTCGCCGAAGGACTGGGAGGAGTACAACCCCAACTACGTCGGCGGCGACATCTCCGCCGGGGCGAACACCTGGCAGCAGATCGCGATGCGACCGCGCCTTGCGCTCAACCCCTACGCCCTCGGCGTGAAGGGCGTCTACCTCTGCTCCTCGGCCACCCCTCCCGGCGCCGGCGTGCACGGCATGGGCGGGTTCCACGCGGCCGAGACCGCGCTCGCCCGCCTCTGACCGACAGCCCTGACCGGATCGGCGCGTGCCGCCAGCTCAGTCGCGGGCGAGCAGGAAGTCCGAGACCAGCGGACCCAGGACCTCGGGGCGCAGCACTCCCTCGACGTGGCCGCCGCGGAAGACGTGCAGCCGCCCCCGGGGCAGCAGCCGCGCGATCACGTGCCCGTTGACCTCGGGGATGATCGGGTCGTCGTCGCCGGTCATCACCAGCACCGGCTGCCGGACCAACGGCAGGAACGGCAGGCTCGTCCAGACCGACCCTGCCAGCAGCTGGTAGACGTAGCCGCGACGGGAACCGCCCAGGTGCGAGCCGCGGAACAGCTCGAGCACGTCGTCGGCGCGGGTCCGGGCGGTGCCGCCGTAGAGCAGGGCGGACACCGACGCGGCGTACTCCGGGTCGCGGAAGCGGCGGGGAGACAGCATCCGCGACAGCGCTGAGGGGTGACCGGGCACCATCAGGGCTCCGGTGCCGGTGCTGAGCAGCACGACGCGGCGTACGCGCCGGGGCGCCTGGAAAGCCAGCTGTTGCGCCAGCGCGCCACCCCACGAGAACCCGAGCACGTCGACCCGGTCGTGGCCCAGCCGGCGGACCAGCCGCAGCACGAGGGTGGCGAGCTGGGGGAAGGCGTAGGGCAGCAGCGGGGCGGGCGAGTCGCCGACCCCGGGCACGTCGAAGCGGATCACCGTGAGGGTCGGGTCGAGCTCGGCGACCAGCGGGTCGAGCACGTCGAGCCCGGCACCGATGCCACAGCACATGAGCAGCGGCGGGCCGCTCCCGGTCCCGGCACGGACCGAGACCCGGATCCGGTGGCCCCAGACCTGGAGGTCGCGGGGGTGCTCAGGGCCGCCGGGACCGTGACTCATGCGTCGAACACGTAGGTGCCCGGGGCGGGCTCCATCGGCCGCAGGCCGGCACCGCCCAGCTCGGCGGGTGCCTCGACCAGCTCGCCACTGCGTTCGGCGAGCCAGGCGATGAGGTCGGGCCACCACGAGCCCTGGCGGGTGTCGGCGCCGCGGAGCCACGCCTCGGGATCGGCGCCGTGGTCGTCGTTGACCTGGAAGGTCGCCTTCGGGTTGCCCGGCGGGTTGACGATCGAGGCGATGTGGCCGCTGGTCGACAGGACGAATCGGCTCTCACCGCCGAGCAGCTGAGTGCTCTGGTAGCACGCCTGCCAGGGGCAGATGTGGTCGGCGATGCCTGCGACGACGTACGACGGCAGGTCGACCTTCGCGAGGTCGATCGGCGAGCCCAGCACGCTCGCCCCACCCGGCGTGGTCAGCGCGTTGGACATCGCCAGGTTGAGGAAGTCGCGGTGCATCGCCGCCGCCATTCGCGTGGTGTCGGCGTTCCACGACAGCACGTCGAAGGGGGGCGGGGTGCGGCCGAGCAGGTAGTTGTTGACCCAGTAGGACCAGATCAGGTCACCGGGCCGCAGCCACGCGAACACCTCGGCGAGTGCCCGACCGTCGAGGTAGCCCTTCTCTCCCGAGCGCGCGATGGCCGTCGCAGCCGTCCGCTCGCTCACCATCGCCGAGACCAGGCCGGCGTCGCTGTTGTCGAGCACGGTGACGGCCAGGCTGAGGCCGGCGAGCCGGTGCAGCCGGCCGGTGTCGGCGAGGTGGGCTGCCGTCATCGAGGCGAGCATGCCGCCCGAGCAGGTGCCCAGGACGTGGGCGCGCTCGGTGCCGGTGATCCGCTCGACGGCGTCCATCGCGTCGAGGATGGCCTGGCAGTAGGTGTCGGCGCCCCACGCCCGATGCCGGGTGTCGGGGTTGCGCCAGGAGATCATGAAGACCTGCTGGCCGTGGTCGACCAGGTGCTCGACGAGGCTGCGGCCGGGGGCGAGGTCGGTGACGTAGTACTTGTTGATCACCGGCGGGACCACGAGCAGCGGGACGTCGCGGACCTGCTCGGTGCGCGGGCGGTACTGGATGAGCTCGAGCACCTCGCTGCGGAACACCACCGCGCCCTCGGTGCAGGCGAGGTCCTCGCCGACCGTGAACGCGTCGGGGTCGACCATGCTGGGGATCCGGGGCGCCTGCGCGAGGTCGGCGGCCAGAGCCCTGGCGCCGCGCACGAGGTTGCCGCCGCCGCTGTCGATGGCGGCCTTCCAGGTCTCGGGGCTGAGCAGCGGGCTGTTGCTGGGCGAGAGCGCCTCGATCAGGTTGTCGACGACGAAGATCATCCGCTCGCGGTCCCGGCGCCCGAGGTCGGCGTCGTGCACCAGCCCACGGGCGGTGTCGGCCGAGGCGAGGTAGGCCTGGAGGAGCCGGCGCAGCAGCGGGTTGCCGGTCCACGCCGGGTCGGCGAACCTCTTGTCCCGGTTGGCGGGGGCCCGGGTCGAGACCCCGCCGGCGATCGCGGCCAGCTCGCTCCCGAGGCTGCCGAGCCGGCGGGCGCTCGGACCGGGGTGACGGACCACGCCCTTCGCCAGCTCCCACCAGGAGCTCGAGGGAGCGAGTCGGCGCCACGGGCCGATCGCGCCCGAGGTGAGCAGCAGGTCGAGCGGAGCGGCCATCTGGTCGCTCTCGCGCGTGGTGGTCATGGCCATGGGAGTCCTTCGGTCGGCGGCGTCCACATCGTCGCGGGCGGGTCGGTCGTCGCTCTGCGGGTCGGACGATGAAATGACCCGAGCCGGTTGTGGCCCGGCCACAACAGGCGCCCACGCGGCACACGCGGTCCACGGTGAGCAGGCTCGGATCTTGGTTCCCCAGGACGACGTGAGCCCGCGGTGTCGTGCTCTGGGCAGGTCGCCAGGAGCGCGGCGCGGGGTGACGATGGGCGGCATGACCCAGCGCACGTACGTCATCGGTGTCGGCATGACCAAGTTCGAGAAGCCCGGCAGCAGGGAGTGGGACTACCCCGACATGGCTCGTGAGTCGGGCACGCTCGCGCTCGAGGACGCCGGGGTCGGCTACGAGCAGGTCGAGCAGGCCCACGTCGGCTTCGTGTACGGCGACTCGACGGCGGGCCAGCGGGCGGTCTACGAGCTCGGCCACACCGGGATCCCGATCACCAACGTCAACAACAACTGCTCGACAGGGTCGACCGCGCTCTACCTCGCGGCGCAGGCCGTGCGCTTCGGCCAGGCCGACTGTGCGCTGGCACTGGGCTTCGAGAAGATGCTGGCCGGGTCACTGGCGGCCGGGTTCGCCGACCGGGAGCAGCCGCTGATGAAGCACATGGTCGCGCTCGGTGAGCTCTACCCGATGGCGATGCCGCCCGCGCCGTACATGTTCGGCGCCGCCGGCCTGGAGCACCAGGAGAAGTACGGCACGACCGACGAGCAGTTCGCCCGGATCGCGGAGAAGAACCACCGGCACTCCGCCAACAACCCCTACGCGCAGTTCCAGGACGTGCACACGCTGGAGGAGATCCTCGCCTCGCGCCCGATCTACGGCCCGCTCACCAAGCTCCAGTGCTCCCCGACCTCGGAGGGCTCGGCCGCGGCCGTCATCGCCAGCGAGCGGTTCGTCGACGAGCACGGCCTGGGTGACCGCGCGGTCGAGATCCTCGGTCAGGCGATGGTCACCGACACCCCGGCGACCTTCACCGACCCGACGGCGGCCAACCTGGTCGGCTACGACATGACCGCCACCGCCGCGCGGAAGGTCTACGAGCAGGCCGACCTCGGACCCGACGACTTCTCGGTGATCGAGCTGCACGACTGCTTCTCCACCAACGAGCTGCTCACCTACGAGGCGCTCGGGCTGTGCGCACCGGGCGAGGGCGGGAAGCTGATCGACAGCGGTGAGACGACGTACGGCGGACGCTGGGTGGTGAACCCGGCCGGCGGTCTGATCTCGAAGGGCCACCCGCTCGGCGCCACTGGCCTCGCGCAGTGCGCCGAGCTCACCTGGCAGCTGCGAGGCACCGCGGACGCCCGCCAGGTCGACCGGGCCGCCGCCCCCGGCGGGGCGGCACTGCAGCACAACATCGGGCTGGGCGGCGCGGCCGTCGTGACGGCGTACCGGAAGGCCTGAGCGGGCCTCGTAGGAGGACGGGACAGCCAGCCGCACGAGGTGTGACGGCGGCGGTCTCGAGCCGGGCGAACCACGTGAGGACCTGCCGGCGGCGGGTCGGCTCGTCCTGGGGTGAAATCGCCACCCGCGGCCCGGATCAGAGGGTCCGGTCGAGGTCGTCCATCGCGTCGTTCCAGGCGCGGGCGAGGACCGTCGGCACGTCGCCCGAGTCCAGGGCGGCGGCGACCGTTGCGCGGAGCTCACGGCGTACGTCGAGGGGGAGCGGCAGGCGCGGGAAGGCGTCGCCGATGACGTCGCCCATGGCCTGGCCGGAGCGGCGGGCGAGGTCGAGGCCCTCGGTGACGTAGCGGTCGAGGTAGGGGCGGACCAGGTCGGCCTGCTCCCAGCCCCAGAAGCCGACGGCGACCGCGTCGAACTCGTGGCTGCCCAGCTCGCCGCTCATCAGCCGCGCCCAGGCCGCGTCCTTGGCCTCGGCGGTGGGCACCGCGGCGCGCGCGGTCAGCGAGGCGTGGTGGCCGGAGACCGACGTGTCGCGCGCCTCCTCCGGCTCGATGTGGGACGGGTCGCCGAGCTCGGCGAGGCGGTGCACGGCGTTCCAGCGCACGGTCGGGTCGACGTCGTCCTGCCCGAGCCAGTCGACGAGGAAGGCGGTGTCCGCACTGAGCCGCGCCAGCACCCGCGAGGCGCCTGGGGCCAGGGCCGGGTCACCACCCTCGACCGCGCCGCGCGCGATGTCGGCGATCGCGGCGAGGTGGCCGGCGACGTCGCCGGGCTCGGCGTAGCGCCGGGTCACCAGCTGGAGCGCGCGCATCACCCCCTCGAACACGAGCGGGTGGGTCTCGGGGCGCAGGTGGGTGTCGGCCAGCGCGATGAGGTCGGCGACCGGGATCACCCGCGACTCGGTCAGGTCGACCGCGGTCCACCACAGCATCGCGCGGGTCAGGTGCGACTCCACCGACGACAGCCCGGCGGTGATCGCCGCCCACGACTGCTCGTCGGGGCGGACCACGGCGAAGGTCTCGTCGCCGGAGTTGGGCACCACGACCCTGCCGGCGAACTCCTCCAGCCGCACGGGCTCGTCGCCGAGCAGCACGTCACGGGAGTCCAGCAGCGTCATCGCGTCGTCGTACGCAGACACGGTGAGGCGGTGCGACCGGGTGCCCTCGCGGGTCAGGACCGGCACGCCGGAGGAGTCCCGGGTGACGACCAGGGTGTCGAAGCCGGTGGACCGCAGCCACGCCTCCGCCCAGGCCCGCACGTCGAGGTCGGTGGCCGCGTCGAGGGAGTCGAGGAAGTCGGCGAGGTCGGCGTTGCCGAACGCGTGGGCGTTGAGGTGCTTGTTCACCCCGGCGAGGAAGGCCTCCTCGCCCAGCCAGTGGCCGAGCTGCGCGAGCGCGGCGTTGCCCTTGGCGTAGGTGATCATGTCGAAGTTCGCGAACGCGGTGTCGACGTCGACGATCTTCTCGGTGTCCTCGGCGATGGGGTGCGTCGAGCGGCGGCGGTCGGCGCGGTAGCCCGTCGGCTTGCGGGTGATGGCGGCCGAGGTCCAGGCATCGGTGTAGCCGGCCGCGATGCCGGCGACGTCGTACCCCATGAAGTCGGCGAAGGACTCGTTGAGCCAGGAGTCCTCCCACCACTTCATCGTGACCAGGTCGCCGAACCACATGTGCGCCATCTCGTGCGCGATGGTCGAGGCGACCCACTCCTTCTCGAGCTCGGTCGGCGCGCCCTGGGTGAGGTAGGAGTCGCGGAAGACGACGCAGCCGGGGAACTCCATCGCGCCCCAGTTGAGGCCGGGCGCGAAGACCTGCTGGTAGTCGGCGTAGGGGTAGTCCGGCTCGAAGACGGTCGTGTAGTGCTGGAAGCACGCGCTGGTGATGCGCCGGAGCTCGTCGGCGTCGCGCTGCAGCTCACGCTCCTGCGAGGCGCGCGCGTGCCAGCCGAAGGGCAGCGTGCCGCCGGGCGCGGGGGCGTAGGGCTCGTCCCACGTCACCGACACCCACGGCCCGCCGACCAGCGTGAAGAGGTACGACGAGAAGGGCGGCGTCGACTCGAAGGTCCAGGTGTCGCCGTCACGGTCCCGCAGTGCGCCGTTGGCCAGCACGGTCCAGTGCGAGGGCGCCGTCACGCTGACGTCGAAGGTGGACTTGATGTCGGGCTGGTCGAAGCAGGGGATCACCTTCTGGGTGATGTCCATCGAGGTGTGCGCGCAGACGTAGCGCTCGCCGTCGGCCGGGTCGATCGTCACGGTCATGCCGTCGCCGTCGGTGACGTAGGGCATCCGGGCGGTGACCCGCACCTGGTTGGTCTCGCCGAGGTCGGTCAGCGCGATCCGCCCGTCGGCGTACGACGCCGGCTGCCCGTCGAGCGTCACGTCCGTGCCGCCGTTGAGCTCGAGGAACGTCGAGGCCCCCGGTTGCGTGCACCGGAACGAGATCGTCGCCTCCACGCCGAAGGACTCGGTCGAGGTGAGGTCGAGGTGGAGCTCGGTGTGGACGTCGGTCAGCAGGACGGCGCGCTCACGCGCCTCGGGGAGCTTCAAGGGCACCCGGCCCACCCTAGTGACGGCGTCCACCAGGATTCGACCGGGCCGGGGGACCGGGTCTAGAGTTCTCGGGTTGCCTCGGCGAGGGAGCTCGAACGACTGGGACTCCGTGATCGACTGGGCCGGACCGCATCACTGCGCCGCGCTCACGATCCGGAGCGCGGCGTTCGTCGTCTCCGGCCCGCCGGGCCCCACGAACCCGACACACCCGACGTATGGAGAACACCATGTCTGCCCCCGAGAAGATCGCCGCCGAGGCCCGCACCGAGTTCGGCAAGGGTGCCGCCCGCCGCATCCGTCGCGACGACAAGATCCCCGCCGTCATCTACGGCCACGGCAACGAGCCGGTTCACGTGATCCTGCCGGGTCACCAGACGATGATGGCCCTCAAGCACGGTGGCGCCAACGCCCTCCTCGCCCTCGACATCGACGGCAAGGAGCAGCTCGCGCTCACCAAGGACATCCAGATCGACCCGATCCGCCGCCTCATCGAGCACCTCGACTTCGTCGCGGTCAAGCGCGGCGAGAAGGTCACCGTCGACGTCCCGATCCACGTCACGGGCGACGCCGCTCCCGAGACGCTGGTCGTCACCGAGAACGCGGTCGTCTCCGTCGAGGCTGAGGCCACCCACATCCCCGAGTTCTTCGAGGTCTCCGTGGAGGGCGCCGAGATCGGCACCCAGATCCACGCCAAGGACCTGACCCTCCCGTCGGGCACCACGCTGCTCGCCGACGAGGAGCTGCTCATCATCAACGTGACGCAGCAGATCTCCGCCGAGGCCCTCGAGGCCGAGCTGGAGGAGGCCGAGGCCGAGGCCGGCATCGAGCACGACGCGCCGGAGGCCGAGACCGAGGCCGCGGCCGAGGGCGACGAGGCCCCCGCCGAGGACGCTGCCGAGGCCACCGACTCCGAGTGACCCACCGGGCACTTCGTGCCCGTCAGCACCGCCGACCGGGCGGTTCGTGCCCGACACGGGCACGAACCGCCCGGTCGCTGCTTGTGACGGGCACGAAGTGCCCGGTCACCTGATGGAAGGATGTACGCCGTGAGTGACGCCCCCGCCGCCGACGTGTGGCTCGTGGTGGGCCTCGGCAACCCCGGGCCGGCCTACGCCGGGCACCGGCACAACATCGGCTACATGGTCGCCGACGAGCTGGCCTCGCGGATGGGATCTGCCCCCGGAAATGTGCACTGGCGGAGCCACAAGTCCGGTCGCGCCGACGTCGTCGAGGGCCGGCTCGCGATCGGCGGCCCGCGCGTGGTGCTGGCTCGGCCCCGGTCGTACATGAACGAGCTCGGCGGCCCGGTGAAGGCGCTCGCGACGTTCTACAAGGTCGCGCCCGACCACGTCATCGCGATCCACGACGAGCTCGACATCGCCTTCGGCACGCTGCGGACCAAGCTCGGCGGCGGCGACAACGGCCACAACGGCCTGAAGTCGATGCGCTCCTCCCTGGGCACGGGCGACTTCTACCGGGTGCGGGCCGGCATCGGTCGGCCGCCCGGGCGCCAGGACGTCGCGGACTTCGTGCTGACCAACTACTCCACGGTCGAGCGCAAGGAGCTCCCGTTCCAGGTCTCCGACGCCGCCGACGCGGTCGAGTCGCTGATCACCGACGGCCTCGAGAAGACCCAGCAGCGCTTCAACTCCTGATCCCCTCCCTGGGGGTGGGACCGGCCACGCGTCTTCCCCTGTTTGGGCCATGAGGACCGCGCGGTTCCCGCCTAGCGTCGACAGCCCGACGGCGAGGAGGAGCCGATGGCGAGAGCGCAGGCGTCCGGGTCGACGACGCGCGCGTCGAGCGGCGTACGCGTCCCGGCGCCGCGCCACAGCTGGGACCCGCCGGCGGCGCCGCCGCCCCTCGTGCCGACGAAGCGCAGGCGCATCCGTGAGGTGCTCGGGACGCTGATGGTGCTCTCGCTCGTCCCGCTCGTGGCGCTCGTGGGCACCAACCTCTACCTCGTCAACCGGCTCGACCGCATCGACGGCGCCTTCGACGGCCTCCGCGACCGGCCGGCCGCGGCACCGGGCGAGACCATCCTCATGGTCGGCACCCGCCCCGGTGGGCGGGCCGACGTGGGGTGGCTCGACGGCGTGCAGTCGATCGAGTCGGTGATGCTCGTGGAGGTCGACGCGGACGGCACCAGCGTCGACGTACGCTCCCTCCCGGTGCTCGACGGCATCGCGGGCTCGGCCCGCACCGGCCGGCCCAGCCAGGCGGTCGCCGCCACCGAGGCGTGGTCGGGGCGCCGGGTCGACCACGTGCTCGCGCTGGACTGGCGCACCTTCGCCCAGCTCGCCGCGGACAACGGGATCCCGGACACCTATCGCTACGGCTCGCCGCTGGCCGCCCAGCACGACTACCTGCGCGCGGTGCTCGAGGGCACCCTCCACGCCGAGCTGCGCAAGCAGCCGCTGAACCTCTACCGCGCGCTCAGCACCGTGGCCGGCGGAGCGGCCGTCGACGACGAGTGGTCGCTGCTCGAGCTGGACCGCTTCGTGGTGCACCTGCGCGACCTCCGCTCGGCCCAGATCGCGTTCTCGACGGCCGACTCGGCGGCCCGCTCCAGGTAGCCCGAACGGGCCACTCCCCAAAATGGGCGAAAGCCCCCGTGCGAGGCCCGCGACAGGCGTGCGGATCCACAAGATCTGACAGTGCCAGCCGAATGGCCGGCACTCGAACTTGGGGGAGTTGGAGATGGCCGTTGCCAGCGTCATCATTCCGGCGCACAACGAAGCGGCCACGATCGGTCGCAACCTGCTCGCCCTCCGCGAGGGCACGCAGGGCGGCGACCTGGACGTCGTGGTGGTGTGCAACGGGTGCACCGACCAGACCGCCGAGGTCGCGCGCCGCGCCGACCCGCTGGCCCGGGTGATCGAGATCCAGCAGCCGTCCAAGGCCGAGGCCGTCCGGGTCGGCAACACCGCCACCGACGTCTTCCCGCGGGTGCACCTCGACGCCGACATCGAGCTCTCCGGCGTCGCGGTGATGCAGCTCCTCGAGCCGATCACCCGCGGCAGCGCCCTGGCAACGGCGCCGCGGCGCGACGTCCCCAAGGCCTCCTGCTCACGCTGGGTCCGCTGGTACTACGACGTCTGGGAGTCGCTGCCCCAGGTCGAGTCCGGCCTCTTCGGCCGTGGCGTGGTCGTCCTCTCCGAGCAGGCGCAGGCGCGGGTCACCGCACTGCCCCGGATGATGAGCGACGACCTCGGCATGTCCGACTCGTTCAGCGGCGACGAGCGTCGGGTCGTGCCCGACGCCGTCGCCGTGATCCACCCTCCGCGGACCGTGCGCGACCTGGTCCGCCGCCGGATCCGCATCGCGACCGGCAACACCCAGGCCGCCCAGCTCGGCGTACGCCGACCGGCCTCGCGCACCAGCCCGCGCACGCTCCTGGGGCTCGCCGTCAGCCGTCCGGGGCTCGCCCTCCGGCTGCCGGTCTTCCTCGGCGTGCACGTCGCCGCCCAGCTGGGCGCCCGGCGTGCGGTGCGCTCCGGCGACTTCACCACCTGGCAACGAGACGAAAGCTCACGCTCATGACGACGCTGTCCGACTCCCAGATCCAGCAGGCCCAGGCGACCGTGCCGGGGCCGCGCACCGAGGCGCTGCCCGACGTGCCGGAGGCCGAGGCGCACGTCGCGCCGAGCGCCACCGTCGAGGACGGGGCCCGCGTGGGCGCCGGCGCCCAGGTGTGGGACCAGTCCGTGGTCCGCTCCGGTGCCGACGTCGGTGCCGGCACGATCCTGGGGCGCGGGGTCTACATCGGCCCCGGCGCCCGGCTCGGTGAGCGCTGCAAGGTGCAGAACCAGGCGCTGGTCTACGAGCCGGCGGTCCTCGGAGACGGCGTCTTCATCGGCCCGGCCGTGGTGCTCACCAACGACACCTTCCCGCGGGCCGTGACGCCTGACGGGCGCCTCAAGAACGCCGACGACTGGGTGGCCGTGGGCGTCACCATCGACGAGGGCGCCGCCGTCGGGGCGCGCGCCGTCTGCGTCGCACCGGTGCACATCGGCAAGTGGGCCTCCGTGGCCGCCGGCGCCGTGGTGACCCGCGACGTCCCCGACCACGCGCTCGTGGTCGGCGTACCGGCCCGCCAGGTCGGCTGGGTCGGCCGGGCAGGCGTGCCGCTGGTCGAGACCGCACCCGACACCTACAGCTGCCCGCGCACCGGGACGACGTACGTCGTCACCGACGGTGCGCTGGTCGAGATCACCGAACACGACAACCAGAACGACAACGAGGGGAAGAACTGATGACCGAGCGCCTGGGGGTCGCCGTCATCGGCGCGGGCTACTGGGGACCGAACCTGGTCCGCAACTTCGGCTCGTCGCCGCACTGGGACGTGAAGGTCGTCTGCGACCTCGACCTGGACCGGGCCCGTGCCGTGGCCGGGCCGCACATCGAGGTCACCGACCAGCTGCAGCGCGTGCTCGACGACCCGTCCATCGACGCGGTCGCGATCGCGACGCCCGCCCGCACGCACCAGGGCCTGGCCCTCGACGCGCTGCTGGCCGGCAAGCACGTCTTGGTCGAGAAGCCGCTCGCCGACAGCGTGGCCGGCGGCCGCGCGATGGTCGAGCTGGCCGAGCAGCGCGGCCTGGTCCTGATGACCGACCACACCTACTGCTACACGCCGGCCGTGCAGAAGATGCGCGAGCTGGTGGTCAGCGGCGAGCTCGGCGACATCCACTTCGTCGACTCGGTCCGGATCAACCTCGGCCTCGTGCAGCCCGACATCGACGTGCTCTGGGACCTCGCGCCCCACGACCTGTCGATCCTCGACTTCATCCTGCCGGGCGGCCTGCCGACCTCCGGCGTCAGCGCCACCGGCGCCGACCCGATCGGCGCGGGTCGGGCGTGCGTGGGCCACCTGACCCTGCCGCTGGCCGGCGACGGGCTCGCCCACGTGCACGTCAACTGGCTCAGCCCGACGAAGATCCGCCAGATGGTCATCGGCGGCTCGCGCCGCACGCTGGTCTGGGACGACCTCAACCCGCAGCAGCGCCTCAGCGTGTACGACCGGGGTGTCGACCTCGCTCGTACGTCCGTAGCCGGGGCGGACCGGGCCGCCTCGTCGATCTCCTACCGGCTCGGCGACACCTGGTCGCCGGCCCTGCCCGAGCGCGAGGCGCTGGGCCAGATGGTCGGCGAGTTCGCGACCGCGATCCGCGAGGACCGTCCGGCCCTCACCGACGGCCACGCCGGCCTGCGGGTGCTGACCGTCCTCGAGGCGGCCTCCGCCACGCTCTACGGCGAGCCCTCCGTGCCGGTCCCGCCGGGACCGCGTCCCGCGTCGACCGAGCCGGCCCTGGAGGCGGTCCGATGACGGCGCTCGCCGGAGCCCGCGCGCTCGTCACCGGCGGCGCCGGCACCATAGGCTCGACGCTCGTCGACCAGTTGCTCGACGCCGGCGCCTCGCAGGTGCGCGTGCTCGACAACCTGGTCCGCGGCCGCGAGGCCAACCTCGAGGCCGCACTGGCCCGCGGTGGCGTCGAGCTGGTCCGCGGCGACATCCGCGACCGCGACCTCGTCAACGACCTGACGCGCGGCTGCGACGTGGTCTTCCACCAGGCCGCCATCCGGATCACCCAGTGCGCCGAGGAGCCCCGGCTCGCGCTCGAGGTGCTGGTCGACGGCACGTTCAACGTCATCGAGGCGGCCGCCGCCGCCAAGGTGGACAAGGTCGTCGCGGCCTCCTCGGCGTCGGTCTACGGCCTCGCCGAGCAGTTCCCGACCACCGAGTCGCAGCACCCCTACGACAACGACACGTTCTACGGCGCGGCCAAGACCTTCAACGAGGGCATGCTGCGCAGCTTCCGGGCGATGAGCGGCATCGACTACGTCGCGCTGCGCTACTTCAACGTGTACGGCCCGCGGATGGACGTCCACGGCCTCTACACCGAGGTGCTGGTGCGGTGGATGGAGCGGATCGACGATGGGATGCCCCCGCTGATCTTCGGTGACGGCAGCCAGACCATGGACTTCGTCTTCACCACCGACATCGCCCGCGCCAACGTGCTGGCCGCCGAGTCGTCGATCGTGGAGGGCGTGTACAACGTGGCCCGCGGCGAGGAGACCAGCCTCCTCGGCCTGGCCGAGGCCCTGCTGCGGGTGATGGGCTCGGATCTGCCGGTCGAGCACGGTCCAGAGCGCGGCGTCAATGGTGTCGTACGACGTCTCGCCGACACGTCGGCCGCGGAGCGCGACCTCGGGTTCGTCGCCCACACGGCGCTGGAGGAGGGCCTGCGCCAGCTCGTCGAGTGGTGGCGCCCGCAGCGCGAGGAGATCGCCGCCGGCCGACTCGTGCAGGCGGTGGCACGATGACCGGAACCATCGAGGAGCCGGCCACTCGACTGGCAGACGTCCCCATGGCTCGCCCTTGGTTCGGGCCGGAGGAGGTGCAGGCCGTCAGCGACGTGGTCGCCTCGGGATGGGTCTCCCAAGGTGCGCGGGTGGTCGAGTTCGAGGCCGAGATCGCCGCCGCCGTCGATGCCCGGCATGCCGTCGCCGTGTCGAACTGCACGACGGCGCTGCACCTGGGCATGGTGGTTGCCAGCCTCGGAGTCGGCGACGAGGTCATCGTGCCCTCGCTGTCGTTCGTCGCCTCGGCCAACGTGATCCGATATGTGGGCGCCACCCCGGTGTTCGCCGACGTCAGTCCGCTGACGCACAACATCACTCCAGAATCCGTCCTCGCGGCCATCACACCTCGCACCCGGGCGGTCATGGTCGTCCACCAGTGTGGGGTGCCGGCAGATCTCGGAACCCTGCGTGCGCTGTGCGACGAGCACGGGCTCGAACTGCTCGAGGACGCCGCATGTGCGATCGGCTCGACCTATCTCGGCCGCCCGATCGGCTCGGATTCGAGGTTCGCCGCGTTCTCCTTCCACCCTCGGAAGGTGCTCGTCACTGGTGAGGGAGGGATGATCACCACCGACGACGCCGAGCTCGCGGCGCGCCTGGGACGGTTGCGCCAGCATGCGATGAGCGTCAGTTCGTTCGACCGCGACCGCGCAGGAGAGGTGGTGGTCGAGCAGTACCTGGAGACTGGCTTCAACTTCAGGATGACAGACATGCAGGCGGCGCTGGGGATCGTCCAGTGTCGACGCTTGGCGGAGATGATCGCGACACGCCGGCGGCTCGGTCAGCGCTATCGGGCAGTGCTGGGCGACGTCCCCGGTCTCGAGATCGTTGGGGACCCTGACTATGGGCAGACCAACTACCAGTCCTTCTGGGTCGTCCTGCCCGACGACGCCGCGGTGTCGAGGGACGAGCTCCTGCGCCGCCTCCTCGAGGCCGGTGTCCACGCCCGTCACGGAGTGACGGCCTCCCATCTGGAGCCGGCCTTCGCAGACGTGCGACACCCGCCCCTGCCGGTCACCGAGCGGGTGGCACGGCAGTCGGTGCTTCTTCCGATCTACCACGAAATGCCCGACTCCGCGCAGGACCGGGTCGCCGCTGTTTTCGCCGAGGCCCTCTCCGGGCGACACCACTGACACGAAGGATCTGTCGAGATGCTGACCACTGCCCAGCGGGTCTCCGCCTACACCTGGCCCACGGAGCCCCTGACATCGTCGTCCGGCTGGACGCGGGACGACCAGCACGCGCTGTGGCGCCCGATGCCGGAGGACCCGGCCGACGTGGCGCTCGACAGCCGATGGCCGGCGTTCTTCCCTTCGCCCATCTGCCTGGTGACCACCGGCGACGGGTCGCTGTCGGCGATGGAGAAAGTGGTGGGTGCCTCGATCGTCAACAGGTTCCCCTACCTGGTGGCGCTCAGCTTCTGCCGCGAGACGCTGTCGGACCGTCATTACGCCCGGTCAGGGTTCTGCAAGATCCTTGAGTCGTCGGGCAAGGCTGCGGTCCAATTTATTGCCCCCGGGGCTGAGCTCGATGCCGCGATGGCGACGATCGCCAACACGCCCGACTCCGCCACGGCTGAGCGGGTCGAGCGGACTGGACTGCGCGTGCGTGACGCCATCGACTCCGACACGCCAGTCTTCGATGACTCCTATCTCGTCTACGAGGCCGAACTCGTCTCTCCGACTGTGGACAACGAGGGCCGTCCGCTATTCCAACAGCCTTGGGTCGACGTCGGCAGCCACCGGATCTACTTCCTGCGTATCGGCACGATACAGATGCGCGAGAGCATTGCCCGCGGAGAGGAGCAAGTGAAGTGGCGCAGCCTGCCGGAGTTCCAGACCGAGCTCGCGCTCACCGGCCCGAAGCCGGACGCGATGGCCAACCACACCGGCTACACCAAGGGCTACGAGCCCAACTATCGATTCCCCGCAGCCGGCACGATCGGGTTCCGCGGGGACTACGTGCGGGACGGGATGTCGGTCCTGCACGTGCCTGACGACCTGATCACGGACAACGACGACGCGCGGTGGCCGTGTTTCTTCCCGCAGTCCGCCGGGATCATCACCAGCCGCGGCGCCGACGGCACCGCCAACGTGATGCCGTGTGGCTCCACAACGGTGGTGAGCAGGCAGCCACTCGTGATCGCGCCGTGCGTGTCGTACGCCGCCGTAAACGAGCGGTACGCCCCGCGCGCCTCACTCGACATGATCGTGCAGAGTGGCTGGTTCGGCTGTGGCGTGCCTTTCATCAACGACGCCGTCCTCGACTCGTTGCGCTATGCCGGGAACACCTCGCTGCGAGCCGACGTCGACAAGCTTGTCAACTCGGGATTCCTCCACCAGGAGGGGGAGCGGGTTCCCACCCTGACAGGGCTCCCGCTGTTCTACGAGTGCGAGGTCATCGGCACCGAGCACCTTGGCACCCACGTCATGATCTTCGGAAAGGTCACTCGGATCCGCGTCGGCGCCGACGTCTCACCCGAGAATCCGCTCGAGTGGTGCCCGTGGCCCGACGTCATCCCTGCCGGCCTCGAGCTCGGGCCCGCCGTGACCGAGGCATCGTGACGATGAGCGGCTTGCTCATGGTCGGAGCGGGCGGCCTCACTCGCGAGGCCACTGCGGTGGCCGTCATGCTCCAGCACGACGGCCCGATCACCATCGTCGACGACAACCCTGCCCTGTGGGGCACCCTTCACGGGCTGACGCCGGTGCTTGGCTCGGTAGACCTCGTCGCGGAGGTGGTCGAACCCCAGGTCGTCCTCGCGCTCGGCCATGGCCGGCACCGCCGCCGCGTCGCCGTACGCCTCGACATGCTCGGTGTCGACCCGGCCCGCTACACCTCGCTCATCCACCCGCGGGTCGTGCTCCCCGGCAGCTGCCACATCGGCACCGGCTCGATCGTGCTCGACGGCGTGGTGCTCACCGCCGACGTCGAGGTCGGGGACCACGTGGTGCTGATGCCGCACGTCACGCTGACCCACGGCTGCACGGTCAGCGACTTCGCCACCATCTGCGCCGGGGTGTCGCTGGGCGGCGACGTCCAGGTCGGCGAGGCCGCCTACATCGGCATGAACGCCTCGGTCCGCCAGGGCGTGCACATCGGCCCCGGGGCCACCGTCGGCATGGGCGCCGCGGTCCTCGACGACGTACCAGCAGGAGAGACGTGGGTGGGAGTCCCCGCCCGACCGATCCGGACAGGAGTCCCCGCATGACCGCCAGCACGACCACCCAGGTCCCCTTCGTCGACCTCGCGTCGCAGCACGCCGAGGTCGCCGCGGAGGTGGAGGCGGGCATCGCGTCCGTCTTCGCCAGGACCGCCTTCGTGGACGGGCCCGCCGTGGCCGACTTCGAGCAGCAGTACGCCGAGTTCGTCGGCGTCGACCACTGCATCGGCGTCGGCAACGGCACCGACGCCCTGGAGCTGGCCCTGCGGGCGGCGGGCGTCACCGCCGGCGGTGAGGTCGTCATTCCGGCCAACACCTTCGTCGCGACCGCCGAGGCGGCCTCGCGCATCGGCGCCGTGCCGGTGCCGGTGGACGTCGACGACCGGCGGCTGCTGGTCGACCCCGACGCCGTCGAGAGGGCGATCACGCCGCGCACCCAGGCCGTGGCCGCGGTCCACCTCTTCGGTCAGCTCGCCCCGATGGCCCGCCTCGCCGAGATCTGCGACGCGCACGGCATCGCGCTCGTCGAGGACGCCGCCCAGTCGCAGGGCGCCCGGCTCGACGGCCGCGGGTCCGGCGGCCTCGCCCGGGTCGGCGCGACCAGCTTCTACCCCGGCAAGAACCTCGGTGCCGCCGGCGACGCCGGTGCGGTGACCACCGACGACACCACGATCGCCGCGGAGGTCCGGCGGCTGCGCAACCACGGCTCCTCGACCCGCTACGTCCACGACGTGATCGGGATGAACTCCCGACTCGACACGATCCAGGCGGTCTACCTGCGGGCCAAGCTCGACCGGCTCGAGAAGTGGAACGAGCTGCGCGTGCGGGCCGCCGCCCGCTACGACGCGCTGCTCGCCGACGTCGACAACGTGCGCCGCCCGATGCTGGGTGCCGAGGGCACCCACGTCTGGCACCTGTACGTCGTCCGCGTCTCCGACCGCGACGCCGTGCTGGCCGAGCTCAACCGGGCCGGCGTCGGTGCCGGCATCCACTACCCCTACCCCGTGCACCTGACGGGGGCCTACCGGCATCTGGGCCTCGGCCCGGGCACCGCCCCGGTGGCAGAGAAGGCTGCGCAGGAGATCCTCTCCCTGCCGATGCACCCGCACCTGACCGAGGCCATGCAGGACCGTGTCGTGGAGGTGCTCGCGGCGGCCGTCGAGGGCCATGTCGACGAGCACCTCGAGAGGGGCGACTCGTGACCACCCTGCTCGTGGCCAACGACGGCGGCCACCTGATGCAGCTGCACACCCTGCGCCCGCGACTCGGCGTCGGGGACGACGTGGTGTGGGTGACGCCCCGCACACCGCAGACCGAGTCGCTGCTCGCGGGGGAGCGGGTCCACTGGGCCTTCCCCTGCCCACCGCGCGACACCAGGGCGCTGGCGCGCAACACGATCGCCTGCCGGCGGCTGTTCCGCGAGCACGACGTCTCTCTGGTCGTCAGCACGGGCGCCGCGCTCGCCCTCGCGGTGCTGCCGCAGGCCCGCGTGCGCGGCATCGAGACCGTCTACATCGAGAGCGCCACCCGCCTCGACGCGCCGTCCCTGTCGGGCCGTGCGCTGGCGATGGTCCCCGGCATCACGACCTACAGCCAGTCGAGCGCGCTGACCCGCGGCCACTGGCAGTACCTCGCCTCGCCCTGGGAGCTGTACGACACCACGCCGACCGCGCCGCGCCCGGTGCGGCGGATGGTGGTGAGCCTCGGCACGCAGGAGGGCTACGGCTTCCGGCGCCTGCTCGAGCGGCTGGTGCCGCTGGTGCCGGCCGGCACCGAGGTGCTCTGGCAGACCGGGTGCACCGACACGACCGGCCTCGGCATCGAGGGACGGGAGCGGGTGCCGTCGGAGGAGATGTCCACGGCTGTCCGCGCGTCAGACGTCGTCGTCGCCCACGCCGGCACCGGCATCGCGCTGATGGCACTGGAGAACGGCAAGTGCCCGATCCTGGTGCCGCGCCGCTCGATGCACGGCGAGCACGTCGACGACCACCAGCTCACCATCGCCCTCGAGCTCGCGCTGCGCGACCTGTGCATCTCGCGCGACGCCGACAGCCTCAAGGAGCGCGACCTCGTCGCCGCGGCGAGCCGCACGGTCACCAAGGTGACCGACCCGCCGCAGCTGCGGATCACGTCCGTGCCGCTGCCGCGACAGCGCACCGCGGGCTCGATGGCGGCCACCACGACGGCCGCTGCGACGGCCGCCGCAGCGGCCACCGCCGCCCGCGTCTGAGCACGCACCGAAATGTGGGGATATCCGCCGGCGAGCGGTCGACGGACCCCGTGACGACAGCAGGATCGGGGACGGTGGCGCACAGGCGCGCCGTGAAGGGTGGGGTAGGCATGGCCAGCACGACGAAGTCACAGGTGGGGTCCGGGCGCTCGTGGGGGATCAAGGCGTCAGCCCTGGTGCTCGTCGCGGCCCTCAACGCGCTCGTGGGGCCTGCGCTCCTCGGCGGACCCTCCTCGGCCAACGCGGCGGACCCGTGCGGCCCGACCGGCAACAAGATCGCCTGCGAGAACTCCAAGCCCGGCACCGATCCGGACATCTGGGACATCTGGGGAGCGGGTGATGCCTCGATCCAGGGCTTCGCCACTGAGATCTCAGTCAACGTGGGCGAGCGGATCGACTTCAAGATCGACACCAACGCATCGTCCTACACCATCGACATCTACCGGACCGGCTGGTACCAGGGCCTCGGCGCCCGCAAGATCACCTCGGTCACGCCGAGCGCATCGCTGCCGCAGACCCAGCCCAACTGCATCACCGACGTCACCACAGAGCTCTACGACTGCGGCAACTGGGCTGTCTCCGCCTCCTGGAACGTGCCGTCCACTGCAGTCTCGGGCGTCTACCTCGCCAAGCTCACTCGTAGCAACGGCGAATCGAGCCACATCACCTTCATCGTCCGGGACGACTCCAGCCACTCCGACGTGGTCTTCCAGACCTCGGACACCACCTGGCACGCCTACAACACCTACGGCGGATCGAGCTTCTATGCGGGCGGCGCCAACGGTCGCGCCTACAAGCTGAGCTACAACCGGCCGTTCCTCACTCGCGGCACGGCCTCAGGGCGTGACTTCTACTTCAGCCACGAGTACGCGCTCGTGCGCTTCCTCGAGCGCAACGGCTACGACGTCTCCTACATCGCCGGCGTGGACACCGATCGCCGAGGCCACCTGCTGACCAACCACAAGGTCTTCCTGTCCGTCGGTCACGACGAGTACTGGAGCGGCGCCCAGCGCGCCAACATCACTGCCGCACGGGACGCAGGCGTGAACCTCCAGTTCCTGGCCGGCAACGAGGGTTACTGGCGCACCAGGTACGAGCAGTCGGCGGACGCTTCGCACACGGCCTACCGGACACTGGTGACCTACAAGGAGACCTGGGCCAACGCCAAGATCGACCCCAACGCGCAGTGGACCGGCACCTGGCGCGACCCCCGTCTCGCGTCGCGGGCCAATGGCGGTGGACTGCCGGAGAACGCCTTGATCGGCACGGCCTACATGGTGAACTTCGATGACATGCCGCTGACCGTGCGACAGGAGGAGGGCAGGCTACGGCTGTGGCGCAACACCTCACTCGCGACCACCAGTGCCACCCAGACAGCCTTGGCACCGCACACCGTGGGCTACGAGTCCAACGAGGTGCTGGACAACGGCTTCAGCCCGCCCGGGCTGATCAAGCTGTCGACCACCACGGGGCCAGTGCCTGAGTACCTCCGCGACTTCGGAAACACCGTGAGTGCGGGCACCACTAAGCACAACATGACGCTCTACAAGGCAGCGAGCGGTGCCCTGGTCTTCAGCGCCGGCACGATCCAGTGGACATGGGGCCTCGACGCGGAGCACGATTCCCCGTTCTCCGACGACGTGGCGGACGTGCGCATGCAGCAGGCGCAGGTCAACCTCCTCGCCGACATGGGCGCGCAGCCCACCACCCTGATGACCGGCCTTGTCGCGGCCACCAAGTCGACTGACACCGCCGGTCCCACGGTCACGATCAACACCCCGGCCGCAGGCCAGGCGCAGAAGAACGGCGACCTTGTCACCCTCACTGGCACAGCAGTTGACGCCGCGGGTCGCGTCGCTGCGGTGGAGGTCTCCAACGACAACGGCGCGACGTGGCAGTCCGCCACCGGCACCACGTCGTGGACGGCTACGGTCATCCAGAAGGGGCGTGGCACCACGCCCATCCTGGTCCGCGGCGTCGACGACAGCGCCAACATCGGAACCGCCGCCAGCCGGAGCTTCTCCGTCAGTTGCCCCTGCAGCATCTTCGGAAGTACGACACCTTCGACACCGGACACCGACGACGGAGTGGGAGTGGAGCTCGGCCTGCGCTTCACCCCCGTGGTCGACAGCTTCGTCACCGGGGTCAGGTTCTACAAGGGCGCCGGCAACACCGGCACGCACGTCGGTTCGCTGTGGAGCCCGACCGGTCAGCGACTGGGACAGGTCACCTTCGCCAACGAGACCGCGACCGGCTGGCAGGCAGCCAACTTCGGAGAGGCGGTACCGGTGGTCGCCGGTCAGACCTACACGGTGTCGTACACGGCACCGCGCGGTCACTACGCGTCCCAGCAGTGGGCCTTCGCCTACCGCGGCATCGATGGAGGCGCGATGGAGGTGGCCGGTGGCTTCGGGGCGCAGCCGCCCGGGGTGTACGGGGTCGCCGGCACCCTGCCGTCCTCGAGCTACCAGAACAACAACTACTTCGTGGACGTGATCTACTCCGCCACTGACGACTCGCCGCTCATCGCGATGAGCCAGGCACCGGCTCCCGGTTCCTCGGCGATTCCGGCGACGACCACGGTCTCGGCCCGCTTCTCCAAGCCGATGAGCGGCACGCCAGGCCTGGTGCTGCGCGACGCGAACAACCAAGCTGTCGCAGGCACGACGATGTACGACGCCGCGAACCGGACGATCACGTTCACGCCGACCGCTCAGCTGGCGTCGTTCGTCCGCTACACCGCCACGTTGAGCGGCACCGACGCCCAGGGCAATCCCATCACCTCCGGCGCCACATGGTCCTTCACGACCGCGAAGCCGCCGAACGCGCCAGGTGTCTGTCCCTGCTCGCTCTTCAGCGACGAGGTGACGCCAACAGTCATGGAGTTCGTCGACGCGCCGGTGAGCCTGGGCACGCGGTTCACGTCCGATGTCAAGGGCGTGGTCACCGGCGTCCGGTTCTACAAGTCTTCCGGCAACACCGGGGCACACGTCGGCTCGCTGTGGAACGCCAACGGCGTGGAGCTGGCCTCGGGCACGTTCACCAACGAGTCGGCGAGCGGCTGGCAGCAGCTGAACTTCGCGACGCCGGTGGCGATCGCGAAGAACACCCAGTACGTCGTCTCCTACCGCTCGACCTCTGGCCGCTACTCTGCGACGCTCAACGCGTTCTCCGAGCGTGACCTCTCCTGGGCGCCGCTCCGGGTGTCCTCCACCGCGGGCGCCTACAGCTACCCGGCCGGCTTCCCGGGTGGCACGTCGAGCACGAGCTATCTCGTCGACGTGGTCTTTGAGAAGACCCCGCCGAGCATCGCGATGACCTCGCAGTCGCCCGCGCCGGGCGCGCTCGACGTCGCCCGCAGCAGCAAGGTCGTGGTCGACTTCTCCGACCTCGTCGAGCCCGGGTGGGCGATCTCGGTCAACGGTGGTGGGGCGATCGCGGGCAATGCGGTGCTCTCGACCGACCGGACGCGGATCACCTGGACGCCGTCCGCGCCGATGCCTGCCGGCACCGATGTCACGGTCACCCTGACCGGGGTCACGACCGCAGACGGCGCGAGCCTCGGCACGAGGACCTGGACGTTCCGCACGAGGGACGCCGAGACGCTGTCGAATCAGACGCTGCTCGGTGACGTCGTGCCCGACACGGCGGCCGCCGACGACGGTGCGCCGATCGAACTCGGCATGGCCTTCACCCCGTCGCGCAACGGCACGGTCAAGCAGATCCGGTTCTTCAAGGGCGCCGGCAACAACGGCACCCACACCGGGTCGATCTGGTCCGCGGCCGGCAGCCGGCTGGCCCAGGTGACCTTCACCAACGAGACCGCCAGTGGCTGGCAGACCGCGACCCTGGCGACCCCGCTGCAGGTCACGGCCGGCACGACGTATGTCGTCTCGTACTTCGCGCCGCAGGGCCACTACTCCGTGACGTCCGGCTTCTTCAGCAGTGCGCTCACCAAGGGCGACCTGTCGGCCCCGGCGTCCAACAACGGCCGCTACCTCTACGCCTCGGCCGGTGGCTATCCCGGCTACACCTACGGCGCCGCGAACTACTTCGTGGACGTGGTCTTCGAGCGGGCAGCCGCGTCGCTGACCGTCGACAGCCGCACACCGGCGTCGGGTGCCACCGAGGTGTCGCTGGCCGCCAAGCCGTCGATCACGGTGTCCGCGCCGCTCGCCTCGGGCTGGGCGATATCGGTGACCCGCAGCGGCGTGCCTGTGGCGGGCACCTCCGCGCTCTCGAGCGACGGCCGGACGATCACGTTCACGCCGTCGGGGACGCTGGTGGCCACGAGCGCCTACTCGGTGAGCGTGACCGGCCTGGTCTCGACCGAGGGCGCCACCCTCGGCACGCAGACGTGGTCCTTCACCACGGGCATCGACGACGTCGGCACCACATCCCTCTTCGCCGACCAAACGCCCGCGGCGCCCGCCGAGAACGATCCGTCGGCGATCGAGGTCGGCACGAGGTTCACCGCCTCGCAGGCTGGGTCGGTGACGGCGGTGAAGTTCTACAAGGGCACCGGCAACACCGGCACCCACGTGGGCTCGCTGTGGGACGCCGCCGGCAACCGGCTGGCCCAGGTGACCTTCACCAACGAGACCGCGACCGGCTGGCAGACCGCGGCGCTCGCCACCCCGGTGGCGCTCACGCCGGGGGCGACGTACACCGTCTCCTACTACGCGCCGGTCGGTCGCTACGCCTCCTCGCCGGGCTACTTCGCCACGGCCGCGCGGACAGTGGGACCGCTGACGGCACCGTCCGGCAGCAACGGCGTCTATCGCTACGGCGCCGGCGGCGGCTTCCCTGCCGGGTCCTACAACTCGACCAACTACTTCGTCGACGTGGTCTTCAAGGCCTCGCCGTGAGTCGGGCCTAGGGGACTGTGGGGGCAGATGGACGACGCAGGGGGCAGCGTGGGAACCGGCACTACTGGAGCAGACGGAGGACAGGGCGCCGGCTTGGCGCGCGCGGCCGCAGGTGCATTCGGGTGGAGCTTCCTCAACACGGCACTGTCGAGGTTCGGCACGCTGCTGGTGGGGGTGCTGCTCGCCCGCATACTCGGGCCCAGCGAGTTCGGGACCTTCGCGGTTGCCCTGGTCGCGCTGCTCGCCGTGCTGAGCTTCAACGAGCTCGGCGTGAGCCTCGCCGTGGTGCGGTGGGAGCGCGATCCCCGAACGATGCTCGGTAGCGTCAACGTCATCTCCACGGCTGGCAGCGTGATGCTCTTCGCCGGGCTGTGCGCCACCGCCGGGCCGATCGCGCGGGTGCTCGGCGCGCCCGATGCCGCCGGGATCATCCGGCTGATGTCGGTCTCCGTGGTCTTCAGCGGCATGGTGGCCGGGCCGGCCGCCCTGCTGCAGCGCCAGTTCCGCCAGCGCCGCCGCTTCGTGATCGACCAGTTCGTGACCTGGTCGGGCACCGCCCTCTCGCTCGGCCTCGCGCTCGGCGGCTTCGGCGCGTGGAGCCTCGCGTGGGGGCGCGTCCTCGCGACGCTGGTTGGGGTCGTGCTCTTCGTCCACGCCACCCGGCCCTACCGCTGGCAGGTCGACCGCACGCTCGTGCGACCGCTGCTGCGCTTCGGCCTCCCGCTCGCCGGCGCGAGCATCGTCGTCTTCGCGGTCGGCTACGTCGAGCAGGTCGCCGTCGCGGCCACGCTCGGGGCCACCTCGCTGGGCTTCTTCGTGCTGGCCTTCAACCTCGCGTCGTGGCCGCTCAACATGTTCTCCCAGCCGCTGCGCAGCGTCGCACCCGCGGTCTTCTCCCGGATGCAGGACGACCCGCGCCGGGTGGCCGACGCGTTCACCCTGCTGCTGCGGGTTCTGGCCGCGGTCACCCTGCCGGTGTGCCTCGTCGGCGCGGCCGTCTCTGACGACGTGGTCCGCTTCGTGTACGGCGACGAGTGGGCGCGCGCGGCCGACGTGTTCGCCATCCTCGTCCTGGCCACCTCCGTGCGGATCTTCCTCGAGCTCTCCTACGACCTGCTCGTCGTGATGCGTCGCACCGGCGGACTGCTCACCGTGCAGCTGCTGTGGCTGGCCGTGCTGGGACCGGCGGTCTGGTTCGCGGCCCGCCAGCAGGGCCTGGTCGGCGTCGCCGTCGCCGAGCTGGCCGTCGTGCTCGTGGTCGTGCTGCCCTGCTACCTCGCGATGCTGCGCGGCACGGGCATCCCGCTCGCGCCGCTCGGCGCCGCGGTCGTGCTGCCCCTGCTGGTGGCGGCTGCCGCTGCCGGCCTGACGTGGCTCGTGACTGCCGAGCTGGCCTCGCCGTTCATGACGTCGCTCGCGGCCGGGATCATCTGCCTGGCGGCGATCGCGTGCGTGCTGCTCCTCCGCCCCGACCTGCTGCGGCAGGCGAAGGCGCTGAGGTCCGGCCCGGCACCGGCCCCGTTGGAAGAGGTCGACGCATGAGGGCCGTCGAGCGGCTCGACCGCAACTGGCACGTCTTCCAGGGTCTGGTGCACCGCGCCGAGCGACTGGCCCGACGCGGCCGCGACGAGCGCGCCGCGGTCGCGGCGATGACCGCGGCGACGTACGCCTGGTGCAACCCGACCGGCACCTTCGCCAGCGGATCCCTCGAGCAGGTGCTCGCCGACCTCGGCGCGCGGTTGACGGCGCCCGCGCCCGTGGCGGAGCGGCCCGCCGGGAGTCGGCCGCGGGTCCTGCACGTGGTCTCGCAGGTCTACGGCACCGGCGGCCACACCCAGATGCTGGCCAACTGGATCCGCCTCGACACCGCCCGCGACCACAGCGTGGCCCTCACCGGGCAGGGCGACCGCGAGGTCCCCGACAAGCTCACCGCGGTGCTGTCGGGCGACGCCCTCGTCCGGCTCGACGCCCAGCACCGACGTCTCGTCGATCGCGCGGCCGCGCTGCGCGACCTGGCCAGCGCCCACGACTACGTGGTGCTGCACGTCCACCCCAACGACGCCGTCGCGACCATCGCGCTCTCGCAGCACACCGAGGGCCGCCCCGAGGTGCTGCTGGTCAACCACGCCGACCATGTTTTCTGGATCGGCGTCACGGCGGCCGACCGGGTCGTCAACCTCCGCCAGAGCGGGGCCCGGCTCAACGTGGAGCGCCGCGGTGTGCCCGAGGCGCGCAACGCGTTCGTCGTACGACCCCTGCAGCTGCGCGAGCGCGAGCGCGCACGCGCCGAGGCGCGAGCCACGCTCGGGATCCCCGCGGACGCGCGGGTCGTGGCCAGCGCGGCCGACACCTACAAGTACGCCGCGGCGGGCGGCGAGACCCTCCTCGACATCCTCCTGCCCGTGCTGCGTGACGTCCCCGGCACCCAGCTGCACGTCGCCGGGCCGACGCCCGACAGCGAGTGGTCAGTGCTCGCCGACCAGGGACTCGGCCGGGCGTGGGGGTTGCTGCCCGACGTCCACACGCTTCTGGAAGCGGCCGACGTCTACGTCGACTCCTACCCGTTCTCCTCGCTGACGTCGGTGCTGGAGGCGGGCGCGATGGGCACTCCGGTGCTGACGCTGCGCCCCGGTGGTGACGCCCTCGGCGTCCTCGGGGCCGACACCCCGGAGCTCGACGACGACCTCGTCGTCGCCGGATCGGGCCAGGAGCTGGCAGCCGAGGTCACCCGGCTGCTCCAGGACGACGCGGCCCGCGACGAGCTCGGCGCGAGCACCGGGGCCGCCGTCCACCGCAGCCACGGCGACGGTGCCTGGGCCGAAGCCGTGGGCAAGGTCCTCGACGCACCCCCGGCCGCCGGGCCCGCGTCGGCTCCCGGCCGCGCCGTACGCCACACCGACGAGCTCGACCGCAAGCTGCTGCTGATGATGGCCAACGGCGTCGGGCAAGGCCTTGCCGGAACGCTCGAGACGATGGCGCCCCAGCTGCCCTGGGGCCGCCGTCTGGAGACGGCCGCGCGCCTCGCCCGCACCGGGACGCTTCGCCCAGCCCTGTTGCTCCCCGCCAGCGCGGCCAGCCGGATCCGGCGGCTGCGCTCCCGATCCGCCTGAGCCGGCGCGTCGTACGACCAGAAGTGGTCCGCGTCGCGGAACTACCCGCGTGACGCAGCGGTGGCGACCGACTTCTGGTCGTCCGACGCTCCGGGCGGGGTGTCCGTCCCGCGGGTGAGCCGGCGGCTGGCGCCGGCGAGGCCGATCAGCAGCAGGAAGCACCCGGCGGTCTGGGGGAAGGCGAAGGCGTCGAAGAAGGCCAGGCCGCAGGCGCCGGCCGCGACCGAGGCGAGAAGTGCGTGGGCGTAGAGGGCGCCCTCGGCGGCGGGGTCGTCGGTGCGCTTCTCGAGGGTCACCCGGGCCTGACGTGCGCTGACCAGCCCGGAGACGATGAGGGTGAGCAGGGCCAGGAGCCCCACGGCGCCTGCCTCGATCATCAGGCCGAGGTAGGCGTTGTCGAGGATCCAGTACTTCGGCAGGAAGGTGCCGAAGCCGCGGCCGATGATCGGCGAGCTGGAGATGAACTGGCCGGCGATGTCGTAGCTGCCGGTGCGCGAGGCGATGCTCGGGTCCTCGCCGGCGTTGGAGAACAAGCCCTGGATCGAGCCCAGCAGGCCCGGCACCGAGACGTACATGACCGCGGTGACCGTCACGACGAAGGCGAGCGCCGTGAGCCGGCGCCGGTTGTCCCACTTGAGGGCGAGGACGGCCACGCCCGCGATCGCGCAGAGGTACGCCGACCGCGACAGGGAGAAGTAGATCGAGGCCATCATCGCCACGAGCATCGCCCGGTAGAGCCAGCGGTAGCGCGAGCGCACCGAGGCGCACACGATGAGGATCGGCAGGGTCATGCCCAGCACGACGCCGTACTCGATCGGGCTCGTGGACGTGCCGCTCGGCCGGGTGAACCCGGAGCGGGAGCCCAGCGTCCAGTCCGAGGTGCCGGCCACCAGGCCGGGGATCCGGATGCGATCGATGTAGAGCTCGCTCGTGGCGTACTGGAGCAGGCCGAGCAGGGCGACGACGCCGGCGGCGAAGGCCAACCGGCGCAGCAGCACGACATGGCGGTCGAAGGTGGTGATGCCGTCGACGGCCATCAGGGCGACGCCGGCCATGCCGATCAGCCGCAGCAGGCCGGAGTCGGCGACGCTGATCTCGTCGCCGGGAAGCGGGCCGGCCATGGCGTGGGCGTAGACGATGAGCATCACGACGAGCAGCCCGAGCAGCGCGGCCCGCACCGGCTGGAAGCCGACGCTCGTCGGCTCGTTGCGTCGCACGGTGAACCAGGCCCAGCCCATGAAGATCACCACGCCGAGCATGTTGGCCGGACTGCCGGCGCTGCCCAGCGCCTGCACGACCATCGGCGAGGGGATGAACCAGAGGAGTGCGAGGTAGGCCGTCAGGATCGCGGTCGCGTCCAGGCCACCTCGCCGCTCGGTCACGACGCCTCGTCGCGCTCGGTGCCCCGTCGGCGCCTCTTGACCATCCGCGTCGTGACCGACCGCTCGGCCGGGCGGCCCGCGCCCGCGACCGGGCGCAGCGGCACGAACACCGGCGCCTCGTCGTCCTCGTCGTCACCGGCCAGGTGGCCGTCGTCACCGTCATCGTCGTCGGGGTCCGGGCCACTGGCCGTGGGCTCGTCCCCGTCGGCCCCGGCGGCCGGGTCGGGGCTGCGGCGGCTCAGGACCAGGCCGTCGATCAGCGCGATCAGCATGAGGCCGGCGCCGCCGACGCCCGCGCCGGCCAGGATGGCCGAGCGGATCATCGCCTTGCTGGTCGCCTGCGGCTTCTCGTCCTGGGTGAGGACCGTGGAGGCCACGCGCTCGGCCTCGGGCAGGTCGAGGTTGGCCTGGAGGTTGCTCAGCTCGACCGGCACCAGGCTCACCAGCGACTCCAGCGCGGCGGTGGCGACCTTCGGGCTGCTCGCCTCCACGGTGAAGAGGATGATCGGCGCGCTGTTGGTGTAGTCGGGGACGATCTCGAAGGACGTGCCGACCGGGTAGGTCTCGCCGAACTCGTCGCTGACCTTCTTCGAAGTCAGGGCGCGCACCACGACGTCACGCGCCTGGTTGACGCCGCCCAGTGAGAGGTACGGGTTCTCCTGCGAGCTCGAGCCGTCGGGCGCCGAGCTCTGCGAGGGCGGGTAGACCAGCACGGTGCCGGTCGCCTCGTAGGTCGCGCCGACCTTCTGCGTGACGGCGTACATCGCACCGAGCGTCAGCACCGCCAGCGCCAGCACGAGGTACCAGCGGCGTCGCAGCGAGCCCCACAGGACGCTCATCTCCATGGTCGGTCCTCCTGCTCAGCTCGCGCGACGGTCGTCGATGAAGTCGGTCAGCGTGCCGACCGACTCGAACACCTCACCGGTGAAGTCGTCGTCGTCGATCACGATGTCGAAGCGGTCCTCCAGCGCGGCGGCGAGCTCGACCACGCCGAGCGAGTCGAGCTCCGGGAGCTCGCCGAAGAGGCCGGTGTCGCGGGTGATCGACCCGGCCCGGTCCTCGATGCCGAGCGTGCGGGTCAGGACCTCCACGACTCCCTCGAGGCTGCCCACGAGGCTGTCGGAGCGCTGACTGGTGACGGTGTCCATGGTGCTGGTTCCCCCTGCGATGTCTGACGGATCGGATGCCACGGTTGGGTCGGGCGTGCTCACACCAGCACCTCCGCGGGTGCCGGGTGCCCGAGGAAGGCGGTGGGGCTGGCGGTCAGCCCGTAGGCGCCGGCCTGGAAGACCGCGACGAGGTCGCCGACCTCGACCTGCGGGAGGTCGACCTCCTCGCCCAGCACGTCGAGCGGCGTGCACAGGCAGCCGACGACCGTGACCGGGCCGGTGGGCTCGTCGCTCGCCCGGGTGGCCACGGCCACCGGGTAGTTGCGTCGGATGACCTGACCGAAGTTGCCCGAGGCGGCGAGCTGGTGGTGCATCCCGCCGTCGACGACGGCGTAGCTGCGGCCGCGCGACTCCTTCACGTCGACGACCCGGGTGACGTACACCCCGGCCTCGCCGACGAGGTGGCGGCCGAGCTCGATGACGACGGTCGCGTCGGGCAGGGCCGGACGCAGCCGGCCGTCGACGAGCTCGGTGAGCCGGGCGCCGACCGCAGCCACGTCGAGCCGCTCGTCCTTCTCGAAGTAGGGGATGCCCCAGCCGCCGCCGAGGTTGACGTACTCCACCGTGCCGGGCACGTGCGGTGCGAGCTCGAGGACGAGGTCGACCGTCTTCTCGAGGGCCTCGACGAGGATGGCGGCGCTGAGGTTCTGCGAGCCGGCGAAGACGTGGAAGCCGCGCACGTCGACGTCGTGCTCCGACACCTCGCCGAGCAGCGACGGGATCGCCTCGGCATCCACGCCGAACTGCTGCGGGCCACCGCCCATCCGCATGCCCGAGCCCTTCACCGCGAACGGCGGGTTGACGCGTACGGCGGCACGCGGGCGCAGCCCCAGCTCCTTGCCCGTGCGCACCAGGCGCTGCAGCTCGGTGCGCGACTCGACCTCGACGGTCACCCCGGCAGCCACCGCGCGGCGCAGCTCGGCGTCGGTCTTGCCGGGCCCGGCGAAGCTGATCGCGGCCGGGTCGCAGCCGGTGTCGAGCGCGACTGCCAGCTCGCCGGCGGAGGCCACGTCGAGGTGGTCGACCAGGCCGGCGAGGTGCTGCACGACGGCGGGCATCGGGTTGGCCTTCACGGCGTAGCCCAGGCGCAGGGAGGCGGGCACCACGGCCCGGACCTCGGCGACGCGGGAGGTGATGAGCGCCCGGTCGTAGGCGAAGAACGGGGTCGCGCCCACACGCTCGGCGAGCCGGTCGGCGGGGATCCCGCCGACGAGCAGTCGGCCCTCGTCGGTGCCGTGGGCGGCGACGTGGTCGCTGGTCCTCACGTGGTCAGCTCCTCGCGCAGCAGCACCCGGTCGAACTTGCCGTTGGGGGAGCGCGGCAGCTCGCTGCGCACCACCACCTCGGCCGGCACCATGTAGCGCGGCAGCTGGCGGCGGAACACCTCGATCAGGTCCTTCGGCTCCAGGCTCTCGCCGGCCGGGCTCACCACGACCACCACGCGGTGCCCGAGGGCCTCGTCGGGCAGGCCGAGCGCCGCGGCGTCGCGGACCAGGCCGCTGTCGTAGGCGACCTCCTCGATCTCCGTCGGGCTGATCCGGTAGCCGGAGGTCTTGATCATGTCGTCGGTGCGCCCGACGAAGTAGAGGAAGCCCTCCTCGTCGGCCTTCACCCGGTCGCCGGACCAGACGGCCAGCTCAGGAGTACGCCAGTCGGCTGCGTCGCCGGGCACGGGCCGGAACCGCGCAGCGGTCTTCTCCGGCGCACCCCAGTAGCCCTGGGCGACGAGCGCGCCGCGGTGCACCAGCTCGCCCTCCTCGCCGGGAGCACAGCGGGTCCCGTCGGGCCGGACCACGAGGATCTCGGCGTTCGGGATCGCCTTGCCGATCGAGTCGGGCCGGCGGTCGACCTCCGACGGGTCGAGGTAGGTCGAGCGGAACGCCTCGGTGAGGCCGTACATCAGGAACGGGCTGGCCTGCGGGAAGATCTCGCGCAGCTTGCCGAGCGTGGACTGCGGCATCCGGCCGCCGGTGTTGGCGAAGTAGCGCAGCGAGGCAGTCGCCTCGGCGGGCCACTCGGCCGCGGTGAGCTGGATCCACAGCGGCGGCACGCAGGTCAGCCCGGTGACGCCGTGCCGCGCGCAGAGCCGTACGACGTCGCGGGCGAGGAGGTAGTTGACCAGCACGACGTGCGCGCCGGAGGCGAACGCCGTGGTGACCTGGCTCAGGCCGGCGTCGAAGCTCAGGGGCAGGGCCGCGAGGATCACGTCGTCCTCGTGGTTGCCGAGGTAGGTCGAGACGCTCTCGGCGCCCACGATGAGGTTGCGGTGGGAGAGCACGACGCCCTTCGGACGACCGGTGCTGCCGGAGGTGTAGAGGATCGCCGCGGTGTCGGCGTCGATCGCGGCGGAGCGGGCCGGCGGGGCCTCGACCGCGGCGACGAGGGCCGCCAGGTCCTGCAGCTCCACCTCGCCCGCGGTGGCGATGTCGTCGGCCTCGGCGTCGACGAGCAGGACGTGCGCGAGCCCCGCACAGCCCTTGGCGTCGTCGCTGATGGATTCCCAGCGCTGGCGCGAGGTGATCAGCACCCGCACGTCGCAGTCGCCGAGGATGTAGGCGACCTGCGCGCCCTTGAGGGCCGGGTTGACGGGCACGAACACCGCTCCGGCCACCGAGGCGCCGAAGATGCCGGCCACGGTCTCCGGGCGCTTGTCGAGGTAGACCGCGACGCGGTCGCCGCGCTCCACGCCGAGGCCGGCCAGCACCGCGCCGGTGCGCCACGCCTGCTCCCAGGCGGCCGAGTAGTCGAGCGTGACGTCCTGGTGGCTGAGTGCGGGTCGGTCGCCCGATCGGCCTGCTCGTTCCTCGAGCAGGTGGTGCAGGTTCGTCCGCATCTGGTCAGGCCCCCCATTCGTCCTCACGCCGGCCACCGCCCCCCGGCGACCCACGGCACGTCGAGTGGCCGACTCGACGTCCACTTCGACGCTACGGTCCGGTTGCCCCCGCAGGGGCGTCTCCGGCGGGTAGTACCGGATTTGGGGTAGCGGACCGGACGGTGGCGTCGTAGCGGTCGAGCCACTCGGGTCCGCGGGGTGCCCGGAGCAGGGCCGGACGGGTCAGCGTGCGCACTGCCGCGCGGGCGATCGCGTCGCCGCGCAGGGCGCGCGTGGACTCCCGCAGCATCAGCGCGACCCAGTAGAGCGCGGTGCTCGGACGGGAGAAGAGGCTCGAGAAGAGCCGCAGCCGGTTGGCGGTGAGCAGTGCCCACAGCCGCGGTGACGTGCCCGACCCGCCCTCCAGGTGCACCGCGCCGGCCCCGGCGACGTACTGCACGCCGAAGCCGTGCCGTCCGGCCCGGAGGTGGAACTCGGTCTCCTCGGAGTAGAGGAAGTACGACTCGTCCCACGGCCCGCAGGCGTCGAGGCAGGCGCGGCTGACCAGCTGCGTGGAGCCCTCCGCCCAGTCGGGCCTCGCGTCGGCGTCGTACGGCTGCGGGGTGCTGACGACCTCGCCCAGCGCGGGCCAGCGACCGGCCACCGTCGCGCCGAGGACCGCGTCGGCGTAGGCGCGCAGCAGCGTCGGGCTGCGCCGCATCGAGTGGATCAGCTCGCCGTCGCCGTCGCTGAGGCGCGGCACGGCGATGCCCGTGTGCGGCTGCTCGAGGGCGGCCAGCAGCGCGGGCAGGCAGCCCGGGCTGAGCCGGACGTCGGGGTTGAGCACGAGCACTGCAGGTGCGTCGGGCGTCGCGGCGATGGCGGCGTTGACGCCCGCGGCATAGCCGGCGTTGCGCCCGGTCTGGAGCACGGTCGCCTCGGGGCACAGCCGTCGCGCGACCGCCACGGTGTCGTCGCTCGAGGCGTTGTCGACCACCACCAGCTCGTACGGCACGTCGCCGGCGCCGGCGGGCAGCGAGGCGACCAGCCCGGGCAGCACGTCGGCGCTGTTCCAGGTCACCACCGCGATCGCAACAGGCCTCACGCCGTCACCGCCGAGCGCGTACGACGTCGCAGCAGCGCGGTGACGAGCCGGGCCCGGGCCGGGGCCGGCCGGTTGCGGGGCCAGCGGCGCTCCAGCAGCAGGAGGACCGCCAGCGTCACCGACATCCCGGACAGGCCGGTCGCCAGGAGCGCACGGGAGCGGCTGCCCGAGATCGGGATGACGGTCGGGTTCTTCGACGAGGGCACCGCGCGGGCGCGCAGGTTGAGCGGGGCGCCCATCTCGTCCTGGAGCTCCTCGAGCTGCACCGAGATGCGCAACGACGTGGCGCGGGCCGTGGCCAGCACCTCCTCCGGGCTGGAGGCGGCGACCTGCACGTCGAGGTAGTTGGCCGGGAAGAGCGGCCGCCACTGGGTGCCGAGGTTGGGCACGCGCACCTGCACGCCCTCGCGCCGGCCCTCGCCGACGATCGTCGCGGCCACGTCGCCGGTCAGCAGCGGCGGGGCGCCGTCGTTGAAGTCGGTGGCGATCACCCCGACCAGCGGTTGCAGGCCGTAGACGGGGTCGTCGAGGATCGTGGTCTTCTGCACGCCGGCGGGCCCCACCAGCAGGACGTTGTACTGGGTCCAGTAGACCGGCACCTGCTGGGTGACCATGAAGAGCGCACCCAGCGTCAGGACGCCGCCGAGCAGCACGACGTACCACCGCCGCAGGGCGGCGGCGATGAGGTCGCGAACGGTCATCCGATCTCCTGCACGGGTTCGACGAGCTGCGGCGGGAGGTGGAGGTAGGCGGTCGTGGTGCGCTTCTGGTCGATGTCGCCCCACACCCGCTCGACCTGGGCCGTCGTCAGCCCGGCGGCAGCGGCGACCTCTGCGATGGGCGTGCCGTTGTTCTTGCCGTGGAGGCACACGTCCATCAGGTTCCAGGGCAGTGAGAAGTAGAACTCCTCCTGCGACTGCGGCAGCGAGTAGGTGTCGGTCGTCGACGGCCGGGTGCGGATCGCCTCGGGCACGCCGAGGTACTCGGCCAGTGCGTAGACCTGGGTCTTGTAGAGGTGCGCGATCGGCTTCACGTCGGCCGCGCCGTCGCCGAGCTTCACGAAGAAGCCCTGGTCGTACTCCAGGCGGTTGGGCGTGCCGGTGACGACGTAGTTGAGCCGGTCGGCGTGGAAGTACTCCATCATCCGGCGCGTGCGCTGCTTGAAGTTCGTCGCCGCCACGATGCCGAGGTAGGACTCGGTGGTGAGGCGGTGGCGGGTGGTCGTGCCGTCGGGGGCCTGCACCACCACGGAGTAGAGGCGCAGGCTCTCCGAGTCCACCACGCTCGGCAGCACGATCTTGGACAGGTGGTCCGGACCGTAGTCCGGGCACACCATCCGGATGGCCGCGTCGCGCCGCTCGTAGCACCCCGCCGCTTCGAGGACGGGGGTGATGTCCTCGACCACGGAGTCGATGCCGAGGGCGTCGCTCACCATCGTGCTGAAGCCGAGGGTGTCCTCGGAGGAGTCGCGCTCCGGCATGTGGATGCCGAAGACGCGCGTGGGGCCGAGGGCGGCGACGCACAGCGCCGCCACCACGCTCGAGTCGATGCCGCCGGAGAGCGCCACCGTGGCGCCCTTGCGCCGGGAGCGGCCGAGGTAGTCGCGCAGCATCGTCGTGATCCGGGCGACCTCGGCCTCGGCGTCGATGGCGAATGGGTCGCCCAGCGCCATGTCCGACGAGTTCTCCAACGCGGTCATGCGGTGCTCCTCACGGGCTGGACCCGGTCGATGACGGTCATCGGCTGGGGTGGTGCGGTGTCGCAGGCGCTGCCGCCGTCGACGATGAGCTGCTGGTGCAGCAGCTGCGTCGAGATCACGGCCAGCAGGCGCATGTTGTCGGTGTTGCCGGTGCGGCGGCCGCGGGTGCGGGTCGCCTTGGCCATCAGGCCCTGCACGAGCTTCGGCGCGAAGACCCCCGCGTCCGCCAGGGCGGCGGGCGAGGTGACGTCGCCCAGCCAGTCGGGCGGTGCATCGCTGAAGAAGCTGGCCGTGTCGGGGGCGCGGTAGGGCTGCTTGGGCCGGCGCCGGATCGACTCGGGGACGAGGTCCTCGAAGGCGAGCTTGAGCAGGTGCTTCTCGTCGAGGCCGCACAGCTTGTGGCGGGCCGGCAGCTGGTTGGCGAAGGCGATGACGTCCTTGTCGAGGAACGGGAAGCGCCCCTCCACGGAGTTGGCCATCAGCATCCGGTCGCCCTGGCTGGACAGGATGTAGCCGGGCAGCAGGGTGGTCATCTCCAGCCACTGCGCGCGGGACAGCGGGTCCCACGACGCGCTCTGCGGCGGCAGCATGGCCAGTACGTCGTCGCCCGCACCGCGCACGACCTCGTCGAGCAGCCCGGGCGCGAGCATCCCCTTGACCGCGCTCGTCGACGCCCACCGCGGGCGGTGCGAGATCGCCGGGTCGTGCGGGTCGAGGTCCTGGCCGAAGAAGCTCCGCGCGAAGGCCGGCGCCTGGCCGGGGTTGTTGGCCATCCACGGGTAGAGCAGCTCGACGGCGCGGTCGCGGGTCTTCGAGCCGGGGTCGCGCGCCCAAAACGCCCGGACGCGGCCCTCGCGGAAGATGTCGTAGCCGGCGAGCACCTCGTCGGCACCCTCGCCGGTGACCACGACCTTGTAGCCGTTCTGCCGGACCAGCTTCGACAGCAGGAACAGCGGCGCCGGCGCGGTGCGCAGGATCGGCGTCTCGGTGTGGAGCACCACGTCGGGGAAGACCTCGGCGACGTCGGCGGGCGAGACGGTGATGTCCTCGTGCTGGGCGCCGAGCTCGGCCACCATCTTCTGCTGGTGCACCCCCTCGTCGTACTCCGCATCGGCGAAGCGCAGCGAGAAGGTGTGCAGCGGTGCGTCGGTGTAGCGGGCGATCACCGCGGCCGTGATGGAGGAGTCGATGCCGCCGGAGAGGTAGGCCCCGACCGGCACGTCGCTGCGCAGGAACCGCAGCCGTGCGGCCTCGACGATCCGCTCGCGCAGCTCGCGGGCGTTCTCCTCGATGTCCTGGCCCGGCTCGGCGCCCCGGGCGGGGAAGTCGGCGCTCCAGTAGGGCCGGCGCCGGAAGCCGTCGCGGTCGAGCACGGCGACGTGGCCCGGCTCGAGCTGCTCGATGCCCTTGAAGACCGTCCGTGGCGCGACCGTGGACCAGTAGGTGAGGACCTGGTCGAGGCCGACCGGGTCGAGCTCGCGCGGCAGCTCGGGGTCAGCCATCAGCGCCTTGACCTCGGAGGCGAAGGCGAGCCGGTGCTCGTCGCGCGTGAAGAACAACGGCCGGACGCCGAGCCGGTCGCGCGACAGCACGAGCCGCTGCTCGCGCGAGTCCCACAGCGCCAGCGCCCACTGGCCGTTGAAGCGGTCGAAGCAGCCCTCGCCCCACTCCTCCCACGCGTGCACGATCACCTCGGTGTCGCTGTGCGTGCGGAACCGGTGGCCACGCCGGCGCAGCTCGTCGCCGAGCTCGACGTAGTTGAAGATCTCGCCGTTGAAGGTGATCCAGACGGTCTGGTCCTCGTTGCACAGCGGCTGGGCGCCGCCCTCGGTGTCGATGATCGCGAGCCGGGTGTGGCCGAGCGCGGCGCGATCGTCGACGTAGAGGCCGCTGCCGTCAGGGCCGCGGTGGTGCAGGCGCCCGATCATGCGGGTGACGAGGTCGCGGTCCGGGGGAGGTCCGTCGATCGCGACGACCCCGCAGATGCCGCACATCAGGCGGTCTTTCCGGCGCGCTCGAGCACGGCACGCATGCCCTCGGCCGTGCCGAGCTGGTCGGGGTCGATCTCGTCCTCGCGCAGCACGACGTCGAAGACGTCCTCGAGGAAGATCGCAGCCTTCACGGCCTCGAGGTGGCGGTCGCCGGCGGGGTCGCGGAGCCGGGCGTACTCGGCGAGCGCGCGGTCGAACCGTGCAGCCTTCTCGTCGGCCACCGGGTCGGCTGCGACCGGGCGGCGGACCTTGTAGTTGAGCATCGCGGAGTTGTCGTAGTCGGCGTTGACGACGCGGCCCGGGTTGCCGGCCACGAGCGCCCGCGGGGGTACGTCGCGCGCGATCACGGTGCCGGCCGAGATGGTCGCGCCGTCGCCGATCGTCACGTCTCCGGTGATCGTGGCGCCCGGCCCGATCCACACGTCGTTTCCCAGGCGCGGCACGCCCTGGTCGCCGGCGGCGACCCGCTGGCCGATGGTCACGTTGTGGTGGAGCACGCAGTTGTCCCCGATGGACACCGGGCCGACGAAGACGCCGGTGTGGTGCATCAGGTAGAGGCCCGGCCCGATGCGGGCGCGGTGATCGATCTCGGCATGGTGGATCGTCGACGTACGACGCCGCCACACGGCGCTCACGATGCGCGGTGCGAGGCCGAGCACGCGGTGCTGCCGGTGGTAGCGGCGCACGGCCTGGTCGAAGCGGTAGCACGCGACGACGCGGAAGTCGGCGTTGAGCACCCACAGCCGCAGCCGCTGGCGCAGGCCGCGCTGTCCCTCGGCAGAGATCGTGTAGTACTTGTCCAGGTCCGTCTGGAACGGACGCAGGTCCGGGTCGTCGACGACCCGGGTCTGGATTGCCCCCATTGGCTGGTCCCCCGAGTCGTGCGGTCAGCCCACGGGCTGGGTGGCCCCGGTCTTGGCGAGCACGAAGCGGGTGAGCCCGCCGATGCTGCCGAGGTTCTCGAACACGGTCTCGTTCTCGGCCACCTCGATGCCGAAGCGGTCCTCGAGGAACTCGATCAGCTCGAGGATGCCCGTGGAGTCCACGACGCCCTTCTCGAGCAGCGACTCCTCGTCGCCGGGGAGGCGGTCGATGTCGCCGAAGAGGTAGTTGTCCCCCATGAACTCGCGCAACGTCTCCCTGATCTCGTCGCGCTGCATCTGGTCCTGCACGTCGGTCTCCCTTGTTCGTCAGGTCCGCCCCCTGTGGACCCGTCGATCAGTTGAACAGGTGCCGGGGTCGCCGCCGAGCCCGAACGAGGATGCTCCCCAATAGTGGTGACGGGCGTCTCAGGCGTCCGTCCCGGGCGTCACAGGAGCCCTAGCGTTCCCCTCGGTGGCCCGCTCGTGAGGCGGGCCGTGGAACGGGGGATCGTGATGCTGGGTGCGGGGACCGACATCGTCTCGGTAGCGCGGATGGCCGGCCTGGTGCGCAGCGGCGGCGACCGCTTCCTGCAGCGGTGGTTCACCGGTGCGGAGATCGCCTACTGCACGTCGATGGCGCGTCCCGAGCTGCACCTCGCGGCGCGGATGGCCGCCAAGGAGGCGGTGGTGAAGGCGCTGCACGGACCGGCCGACGGCCCGGTGCCCTACGGCTCGATCGAGATCACCCGCGGCGACGACGGCGTGCCCGGTGTCGTGCTCAGCGGCGACGTCCTGGAGTTCGCGCGCGGCCGTGGCGTCGGGCCGATCCACGTGTCGATGTCGCACTGCGACGAGTACGCCGTCGCGGTGGCGCACGCCGAGGCCGCTCCGGCGGTCTGAGACCGCTCAGCGACGGGCGCGGCCGGCTCCGAGCGGTACCGCCTGCGGACGGCTCCACTCCTCGGGAGGGCGCACCGCTGCCGGGCCGCCCACCAGCCACACCTCGCCCCACTGCACGCCGGCGAGCCAGTTGCCGTCGGCCAGCAGCGGACGCAGGCGGGCGAGGTCGCCGACCTCCAGGCCGGTCACCAGCACCCGGTCGGCCGGGTCGAGCGAGGCCATCGCCACCGGCAGCTCGGGCAGCTGCAGTGCGGTCATCGAGACCGGACGGCCGTCGCGCTCGATCACGACGGGACGCCCGGCCCTGGCCGCGAAGCTGCCGGCCCGGTCGACGTTGACCAGGTGGAGCGGGTTGCTGGGCGACCAGTCGACGAGGTCCACCTCGTGCGCGATGTCGGCTAGCACGACCGGCACGTCGATCTCGGCGCGCACCCGCGCGGCCAGCCGCGACTGCTTCAGCCACGTGCGGCGCCAGCCCTGGCTGCGCACCACCGGCAGCTGCTTCCAGTCGGGCCGGCGGGCGCCGACGGTGCCGCAGCTGGTGTGGATCGGCTGGAGCGCGGGATAGCTGTCGCCGACGTGGCGGTGGGCCTCGTCGAGCCGCGCGAGGTTGGTGGTCATGCTGTTGTGCGTGATCGCCGTGTCGACGGCGCCGGCGAGCCGGCCGCGGGCGCGCACGCGCAGGGCGTACTCGACGGCGTAGGCGTGCCACGCCAGCTCGGGGTCCTCGCTGAGCGGCTCGGCGAGCAGGTCGTCGCGGCGCGCGATCACCAGCACCTCGTCGAGGGTGTCGACCGGGATCGGGCTGGGCGCGGCCTCGCCGATCAGGATCACCCGGTCGCGCAGCCGCCCGGCGGACGTGTTCGCGGCGGTGACGCCGTTGGCGCCGAGGATGCCCCAGCGCTCGTCCTCCAGCCACGCCGCACACGCGGCCAGCTGGTCGATGTCGTGCAGGTAGACGTCCTGGTGGACCAGCACGACCACGTCGTGGTGGGCCATCCGCACGGCGTGGTTGAGCGCCCCGCCCGCGGTGGAGAAGGCGTGCGTCGTGTTGTCGATGGGGAGGTACTCCACCTCGACGGAGCCGTCGTACGCCTCGAGCGAGCGGTCCAGGCAGTGTCGTCGCACGACAGGGTCGTTGAAGACGCACGCGATCGTCAGTCCCACGGCGCGAGTCGACCACGGGCCAGCCGTCCGCTCGATGCTCGATGCCTCGACATCCCCCGAGTGGGGTACGCGCATGCGCGGCTTTCGGGTGATGCTGGATGCCAGGGGGTACGTCGATGGCACGGAGACGACGGACGGCCGCGCTGGCCGTCGCGGCGCTGGTCGCCGCCGGCATGGGCGTGGTCGGCTGGCGGGCGCTCGCGCAGCCGGAGGCTTCGGACCCACCGTCTTCCGGCTCGTCGTCGTCTCCTTCGCCCTCCAAGGCGGAGGCGGGCTACGACACCTCGGTCTTCCCCGGCAAGGACAACACCGGCGTACCGCCCGACGTCGAGCTCACGCCGTACGCCGGACCCTGCACTCTCCTCGAGACCACCGTCCTCTCGGGTGTCGACGCCACGGGCGTGTGCCCCGCGATCGTCGTGCAGGCGCCCGACGTGGTGATCGAGGACTCCCGGGTGCCGCGGGTGGAGAACACCGCGACCCAGGTCGACGCGTCGTTCTCGGTGGAGGTGATCGACTCGGAGGTGGTCGCGGGTGGGTGGATCGGCGGGGCGGTGTGGGGGAGCAACCTCACCGTGCGCCGGACCGAGATCACCGGCGGGCAGCACAGCGTGCACTGCGGCAGCCACTGCGTCGTCGAGGACTCCTGGCTGCACGACCAGTTCAACCCCGACGGCGAGGCCGCCCACAACAACGCCTTCATCACCAACGGCGGCACCGACATGGTCGTGCGTCACAACACCCTCCACTGCACGCCGAAGCTCAACGCCACCGGCGGCGGCTGCACGGCCGACCTCTCCCTCTTCGGCGACTTCGAGCCGGTGAAGGACGTGCTCGTGGAGGGCAACCTGCTCAAGGCCAACGACGTCTCGATCTCCTTCTGCGCGTACGGCGGCGACGCCCCCGGCAAGCCCTTCCCGGAGGCCACCGGCATCGTCTTCCGCGACAACGTCTTCGAGCGCGGCGAGAACGGGAACTGCGGCGTCTACGGCCCGGTGACCTCCTTCAACGCCTCCTCCGCCGGCAACGTCTGGAAGGACAACACCTGGGACGACGGCAGCGAGCTCACCCCCTAGCTGCGTGCACATCTTCATGGGTGGTGGTCGAGTAGCTCGGCGAGGAACGAGCCGGCGTATCGAGACCCGACCATCTCGCCGCTGGTTGAGCAGCGAGCGCCAGCCCTCTCCGCCGGTTGAGCAGCGAGCGCCAGCGAGCGTGTCGAAACCAAGGAGCACTCGGTGGTTGAGGTGCGAGCGGAGCGAGCCTCGAAGCCACTCTCCACAATTGCGCTCAGCCATGGCGACTGTCGGTGCCATCGACTAGAATCGAACACATGATCGAGACGCTGGAGCAGGACGCCGAGAGGGTTGCAGACGACCTCTCGGCCGCCGACGTGCTCGCCTCGATCCGCCAGCGGAAGGCCGCCGAGGACCGCGCGGCCGCTGACCAGCTCATCCTGGCAGCGCGGTGGGCCGACCTCCACCCACCCGAGTCGATCCACCATGCCGCCACCTTCACGATCCCGGGCTGCGAGCACGAGGAGCCGATCGCCGGCGAAGGCACTCCGCGGGTCGCAGAGTTCTGCATCGCCGAGCTCGGCGCCGTCCTGGGCATCTCGACCACCTCGGCGAAGAAGCTCATCGGTCACGCCCTCGAGCTCCGCCACCGCCTCCCGCGCCTGTGGGCACAGGTCCAGGCCGGCGTCGTGCCCGCGTGGCGCGCCCGGTCGGTCGCCGAGACCACGATCCACAGCAGCCCGGCCCTCACCGTCGAGGCCGCTGCCCACGTCGACGCGCAGGTCGCAGCGGTCGCCGGCCGGATCGGTCCCGCCCAGCTCGACCGGCTCGTCGCGGACACCATCAAGCGCTACGACCTCGGCCAGGCTGACCCGGCCGCGGATCCGGAGGACGGTTACCTGCACGTCGATCCCCGCCACGCCACCGTCCATGGCGAGGACGTCCACTTCGCCGGCACGATGAGGTTCGAGGCCGAGCTCGACATCGCCGACGCCCTCGACCTCGACCACGCGCTCGCCCACGGCGCCGCGACCCTGAAGGCCCTCGGCTCCGAGGCCTCGCTCGACTCGCGTCGCTCCGCGGCCCTGGGCGACCTCGCCCGCACCCAGACGGCGTTGGACCTCACTCTTCTCATGGGTGGTCGAGTAGCCGGCGAGGAACCTCCTCCAGGTGGTCGAGTAGCCGGTGAGGAACGAGCCGGCGCATCGAGACCCGACCTACCCAGTGCTCGCGAGGTCGTGATCCACGCCCACTTCGACGCCAGCCTCGACGGCGCCCGGACGGTCTTCGGCCCGACAGGTCGGATGGAGGAGGGCCAGCGCCTGATCCTGCTCGACCAGGTCAAGGACTGGTGCGGCGACTCCCGCACCAAGGTGACCATCAAACCCGTCATCGACCTCACCGCCGAGCTGAGCGCACCCGGCTACGACATCCCCGACCGGATCCGCGAACAGGTCATCCTCCGCGACCGCACGTGCGTCTTCCCGCACTGCACGAGACCAGCCCGCAAGGCCGACGTCGACCACATCATCGAGTACGACCACACCGCCGAAGCCGAAGGCCGACCACAACTCGGCCCCACGACCAGCAGCAACCTCGCGGCACTGTGTCGTACGCACCACCGCCTGAAGACCCACTCCGCCTGGACCTACCGGATGCTCGAACCCGGAGTCTTCGAGTGGACCAGCCCCCACGGACATCACTTCCGCCGCGACCGCTACGGCACGACCCCGATCGACCCGGATCCACCCGACCGATCATGACCCCGCCCCACGCCCCGCCAGTCCCCACGATGGCGGGGTCACAGCCACGTCCAACGGACCTCTCCCGCACCAACAGCGGCACATGAGTGCGTTTCAGACGCGCAAGAAGTTGTCCTCGATGACGACCTCAGGAGAGACCTGAATGCGAGCACGGCCCGCGCCGTCAGGGCCCCCGTACTCCAGGACCAGCGCCGTGCCGTGCTCGTCCCTTTCGATCGTCAGGCGGGTCGCCTGCTCGCGGAACAGGTCGACCAAGATCCTTTCGTTGCCCCGGTGTCGTACGCGCACGCTGTCATCCGCAACGTCCCAGGTGATGTGGAGTTCCTCCGCAACGCCAGTCGAGACTCGAATCTCCCGCACGTAGGCGTCGCCCGAGATCTCCTCGGTCTGGGGGACGAAGCCGAAGGCATCGAGCCAGGAGGCGTCATCGGCGGCTTCAAGTCGAGGCACCCTCGCAACGTATAGGCGCACAGGCAGCAGTGTCCGCTCATCGGCAGGTTCGAATGTTCCTCCAAGCGAGGATGGTCGCACCCGGCGGGTCGGTCTACGTCGCGCCACCCGCGGTGTCGCCGCCGATGCCGATCTCGTTGCCGTCGACGTCGTGGAAGACGTACTTCCAGACCGTGTCGTGCTTCTCGATGTCGACCGGGTCCAGCCCGCGCTCGGCGATCGCGGCTGCCGTGGCGACGGGATCGTCGAACCAGATCATGAGCACGGCGCCGCCCGCGCGTTCGCGGTCCTCGATGACGTAGACGAACCGGTCTTCTGCGAGCTGCCAGACCGCCTCGACGTCGTTCGGGAAGAACGAGGGCGGCACGCCCAGCAGGCGTTCGTACCACGCGACGGCTGTCGCGTAGTCCTTCACCGGGATGCCTGCGAAGACGCCGACGGCCACACCTGCTCCTTTGTCTCTGACCTGGGGCCGCCCCGCCGCTTCCGGCCGCTGAGCCCCCTGGTGGACAACAGTTCACCCCTTCGCGCCCGAGGTCCAGAGCCCGTCGAGGAGCTCGCGTCGTGTCAAGGGTCAATTGACGCGATGTGCCCACGGCTCACGTCCTGATGGGGGAAGGTATGGCTCCGCGCAGTGATGGGGACCACGGCCGGGGTGGACGAGAGGCAGACGCCGGTGAACGCCGACCTTCGCAGAGTGGATGCCGTGCTGGCCGGCACCACGTTGCTGGTGCTGGTCGTGCTCGACCTGCTGTTCCCGAGCGTGTCCTTGGCGGTCCTGTTCGCCCTGTCGCCCATGGTCGCGTGCGCGGTCCTCACGCCGAGGGCCACCGCAGGCTTCGGCGTCGCGGCGCTCGCGGCCGCGTCGACGTCGTACTGGTGGAACCACGACGAGGGCCTGGCCCAGCACGGCGTGCGGGTCTTCGCCGTCCTCACCTTCTCCGCGACCGCGGCGGTCGTGGCCCACATCCGGGTCCGCCGCGAGCACGAGCTCCAGCACGTGAGCCGGCTCGCCGAGGTCGCCCAGCGGGCCGTCCTGCCGGTGCTGCCCGCGCACGCCCGCCGCGTCAACATCGCTGTGCGCTACCGCTCGGCCACCGCGGACGCGGTCATCGGCGGTGACCTCTACGACTGCTACCACTCGCGCACCCACACCCGCTTCCTCGTCGGCGACGTGCGTGGCAAGGGGCTCGGTGCCATGGAGCAGGCGGCGCGCGTCATCCGGTCATTCCGCCAGGCCGCCGCGTTCCAGCAGGACCTCGACGACGTCGCCGACGACATGAACGCCTACCTGCTGCCGTTCTTCGACCCCGAGGAGTTCGTCACCGCGATCCTCCTCGACGTCACCGACTCCCGCCGCCCGCAGATCGTCGCCGCCGGTCACCCGCCGCCGCTGCTCATCCACCCGGACGGTTCGAGCGAGCTCGTCGAGCTCGCCAACGACCTCCCCCTCGGCCTCGGGTTCGCCTACGAGCGGCACGACTTCACCTGGGAGCCCGGTGACCGGCTCCTGCTCTACACCGACGGGCTGAGCGAGGCGCGCGACGCAGATGGCGAGTTCCTCCACCTCCTCGAGCTCGCACCGCACCTGGTCGGGGTAGACGTCGACGCCGCGGTGGACCGTCTCCTCGAGCTGACGCGCGACCACTCCAGGGGCAGCACGGACGCCGCCGACGACCTCGCCGTGCTGCTGCTCGAGCACGCCGTCGACGAGCAGGACTACCGCCCCGAGGACGCTGAGCACGACTGGGGCAGCTCGCTTCCCCGCTGAGCGTGGTCGGCAAAGAGACAGCGAGGCCGCCGGCAGGGCACGTGGTCGTGCGTCCCGCCGGCGGCCTCGCCGCGCGTCGTGCTGCGTCAGCCGTTGACGGCGCTCTTGAACGCAGCGGCCGGCTTGAAGGCCGGGGCCTTGCTCGCGGCGATCTCCATGGTCTCGCCGGTCTGCGGGTTGCGGCCGGTGCGGGCCGAGCGCTCGCGGGACTCGAACGTCCCGAAGCCCGGGACGGTGACCTTGTCGCCGCCGGCGACGGCGTTGGTGATCGAGGTGATGACGGCCTCGAGGGCCTTGTCGGCCTGGGCGTTGCTCAGCTCGGCGTGCGAGGCGATGGCGTCGCGCAGTTCGGTCTTGTTCACGTGAAGCTCCTGCTAGTAGGTGTGGAACGGCTGCCAGTCAACAACGTCACCCCGATCGACGCGCGACCGCCCACGCCCAGAGGGGTGTACGGCGTGTCGCGCGGCTGTCGGTGGGTGGTGGCACAGTCGCGGCACCGAGCAAGGGAGCTGGCAGATGGACGACGTGCAGGACGTAGGCCTCAGGAGGGTCGAGGACGCCGACATCGAGGTCATCTTCGAGCACCAGGCGGATCCCGTCGCGGTGCAGATCGCGGCGTTCCCGTCCCGCGACCGGGAGCAGCACGAGGCGCACTGGGCGCGGATCCGCAGCAACGACGCAGTGGTCACCCGCACGATCACCGTCGACGGCGAGGTGGCGGGCTACATCGGCAGCTGGGCCGAGGAGGGTGAGCAGTTCCTCGGCTACTGGATCGGGCAGGAGTGGTGGGGGCGCGGCGTCGCGACGCGGGCGCTCGCACTGATGGTGGCCGAGGTGCCGGTCCGCCCGCTGCACGCCCACGTGGTCGCGCACAACGTCGGCTCCATCCGGGTGCTGGAGAAGTGCGGCTTCCGCCGCCAGCAGGAGCAGGAGGAGGCGCCGTCCGACGACGGGATCGTCGAGCTCCACTTCGTGCTCGACGACTGACGCCCGGGCTCAGCGCAGCCGCTTGACCGTCCCGACGAGCGCGGCCTTGGTTCGGTAGGGCAGGGCCGGGCGCTGGAGCACCTCGCGCTGGACCGAGGCGGGCGTGTCGCCGTGGCGGATGGAGTAGCGCGGCTGGAGCCAGCGGTCGGTGCGCGCCCAGCGGCGGTCGCTGGTCTGCACCGAGCGGTAGCGCAGCGGCTTCAGCGCCTCGAGCACGGCGCGGTCGTAGCGCCCGAGCGGCAGCGCGGCGTCCTGCACGCGGCTGCCGGTCACGTCCTCGAGCACCTCGCGCGAGGTGACCAGCTCCTCGTGGCGACGGGCCGCGTCGAGCCCGCGCCAGGGCCGGTGCGTCATGCCGTGGTTGCCGATCGTCATGCCCGCGTCGCGCAGGTGTCGTACGTCGTCACTGCTCAGGCTGCCCGGCTGGTCGAGCCGCCCGGCGACCACGAAGAAGGTCGCGGTGAGCCCGCGCTCGAGGAGCGCCGGAAGCCCGATCGCCACGTCGGAGTCGTTGCCGTCGTCGAAGCTCAGCCGGACGTCGTCGCGGCCCACCACCTGGTCGAGGACGCCGAGGAAGGTGTCCCGACTGATCCAGTAGGACTCCTCGCCCGGCTCGAGCCCGCGTCGTGGCGTGCCGATGCCGTGGAAGCAGACATTCACCACACGCATGCCGGAAAGGTAGGCGACCGGGTGGCGCCGCGAGCCGGTCTCCCGGCCGAGGCTCCCCAATTGGAGGTATGTGCCCGGTCGACGCCCGGTTCGCGGCCGGGTGCTTCCTACGGTGAGGACCATGGGGGAGTCCGTGGGGGTGGACGCGAAGGTCGAGCTTGCGCCGATCACCGACGCCGACGTCGTGTCGGTGGGCGCGTTCCTGCACCAGCACCTCAACAGCAGGCTCAGCGCCGAGCAGTGGGCGCGCAGCGCGCTGCCGCCGTGGAGCGTCGACGCACCCAACCACGGATTCATGCTGCGCCAGGGCGACGACGTCGTCGGCGCCTACCTCGCCTTCTACTCCGAGCGTGAGGTCGACGGCGAGCCGCGCCGGATCTGCAACCTGGCCGCGTGGTGCGTGCTCGACGAGCACCGCGCGCACGGCGTACGGCTCGCGCGGGCGATGCTGCGCCAGCGCGGCTACGACTTCGTCGACCTCTCGCCCAGCGGCAACGTCGTGGCGCTCAACGAGCGGCTCGGGTTCAGCCGGCTCGACACCGCCACGGCCCTCGTGCCCAACCTGCCGCTGCCGTCGCGCCGCGGCGTGCGGGTGCTGACGGCGCCCGACCAGATCGAGGCGGCGCTGTCCGAGCGCGACCTGCGCGTCTACCGCGACCACCGCTCGGCGGCGGCCGCGCTGCACTTCGTGGTGCGGGTCGGCGACGACTCCTGCTACGTCATCGCGCGGCGCGAGCGGCGCAAGGGCCTGCCGCTCTTCGCCTCGTTGCTGCACGTCTCCGACCCGGCCGTGCTGGCGCGCGCCGGGCACGCGCCGTACCGCCACCTGCTGCTGCGCCACCGCGCGCTCGTCACCCTCGCCGAGGGTCGGGTCGCGGGCCGGCCGCCGCGGCTCTCCCGCCAGCAGGCCGTACCGCGGCCCCGGATGTTCCGCGGCGACGGCTTGTCGCCGCGGTCGGTCGACTACCTGTACAGCGAGCTCATGTGCGTGCCGTGGTGAGCGGCCCGGACGAGTTGAACACGACGACGAGGGGAACACGATGACGGAGAACCGTGGTGTCGCAGCACGGCTGAGGCACGTCCTGGTGGACGCGCCGGGATCGGCCGGCGCACGCACGCGCGCGGCCCGCTGGGAGCTGGTGAAGCAGGCCTTCCCCGACCTGGCGAACATGTCCGTGCTCGACCTCGGCGGCACCGTCGAGTGGTGGCGACGCGCGCCCGTGCAGCCGAAGGACGTCACCGTGCTCAACCTCTTCGAGCCCGGCGACTCCGACGACCCGGCCATGGTGCCGGTCACCGGAGACGCCTGCCGCGCCCGCGAGGCGCTGGAGGCCGCCGGCGCCCCGTCGTCGTACGACGTCGTCTTCTCGAACTCGCTGCTCGAGCACGTCGGCGGCCACGCCCAGCGGGCGGCCCTGGCGCGCGAGGTGCACGCGCTGGCGCCGCGGCACTGGGTGCAGACGCCCTACCGCTACTTCCCGCTGGAGCCGCACTGGCTCTTCCCGGGCCTGCAGTTCATGCCGATGGCCGCTCGCGCACGGCTGGCCGCGAAGTGGCCGCTGGCCCACAGCAGCCCGGACTCGCGCGAGGACGCGATGTCCGAGGTGCAGTGGACCGAGCTGGTCGGCGTCGCCGAGCTGAAGTCGTACTTCCCGGGCTCCACCATCCACCACGAGCGCGTGGCCGGTCTGACCAAGTCGCTCGTGGCGGTGGGTGGAGGAGCCCTCTAGCCCGACCAGGGCAGTGACTACGGGTTGACGGCCTCGCCGCTGTCCCAGACGTTGCCGGACCACTGGTTGCCGGCGGCGCCCTTCTCGAACGACGTCACCGGGCCGTAGACGCCGCACTTGCGGTTGGCGCCACGCTCGAACACGTTGTTGATGAACCGGACGTTGGTCGCGCCGTAGGGCTTCGATCCCTTCGCGCCGCCGTAGGCGCAGTAGGAGATCGAGGAGTTGTTGGCGCGCAGGAAGTTGTTCTCGATCAGCACGTCGTCGATCGGGTCGAAGTCACCGAAGAGGGAGACGTCGGCCGTGCAGCCACCATCGGTGCTGTTGAGCAGCGGGGTGCAGTGCAGCGTGTTGTGGCGCACCACCATGGTGTGCCCGCCGTTGGAGATGAAGGCGTTGTTGTGGGTGCTGCCGCCGTTGGGGTTGTACTGGTCGTGCAGCCAGGAGTCGGTCAGCTCGCAGTTGTTGTTGCACTGGAAGCTGTGCTGGCCACCGGTGATGTCGACCCGGGCGGCCTTGATGTTGTAGCCCCAGATGCCCGCGGTGGAGACGGAGCCGGCGCGCACGTCGGAGTCACTGATGGTGACCGAGCTGTCGCCGTCGCCGTAGATCGACCACACGCCCGGGACCAGGGACTTCTCGATCACGACGCCCATGGTGTTGATGACCAGCGCGTCGCCGCACTTGGAGAGCACGTCGACGCCGGAGATGGTGCGGGCCGAGGTGATGGTGCAGGGGCCGGTGTAGGGCGCGAGCACCGTGCCGGCCGGCACGCCGGTGTTGTCCGGGCCGGGCCAGCCGCCGGGAGTCGGCGTCGGGGTCGGCGTCGGGTCCTGGGTGGTGGAGCCCGGCTTGAACCGGACGTCGACCCAGTAGTTGGCGTCGCCGCGGGCCTGCTTGCTCGGGTAGGTCGGCTTGTCGGAGACGCTCGTCCAGCCGTTGCGGTCACCGGGCACGCGCAGCTGCGCGGTGGAATGGCCCTTGTCGAAGCCGCCGGGCGTGACCGCGTGGATGCCCTTGTTGCGGGTGTGCACGGACACGACGTAGCGGGTGCCCTTGGTCAGCTTGACCTTGGAGCTGAACTTCACCGACTGCCAGCCGGTGCCGGCGACGGGAGCGATCGAGGTGCGCGCGAGCTTCTTGCCGCTGCGCGACCACAGCGTGGCCGAGCGCGGCGTCGCGGCCTTCCAGGCGAGCGCCTTGTAGTAGCGCACGCCGACGGCCCTGCCGTCGACCTTCGGGGAGAAGCGCATGCCGACCTCGCGGGAGGCGCCGCGGCGTACGACGACGCCGGAGGGCTGGCCCTTGCCGAAGGCGCCGACCGTGGCGGCGGCGCGCTGGGAGTCGGCCGTGGGGGCGGCGGGCGCGGGGCCGGTCAGCGTGATCGCGACCAGGCCGGCGGCCAGGAGCGCCAGGGGCGCGAGCCGCGTGAGGCGGGGGGATGTGGGGGTGGTGCCGCGTGTGGGCACGGGGGAGTGCATGCAGAGACCTCGCTGTCACCCGGGGAGTCGGGAACGGGGTAGGGGGAAACGATACTGCGCGGGGGTCGCAGTCCCGGTGATCCTCCACAAGCCCGCATCACGATCTCAACTCGGTGCAGGAACTTCCCCAAACGGTGGCAACGCCCCCAGTCAGCGCACGACGGTGGCCGACCAGGCCTGCTCGATGAGCAGCTGAGGCTGCGCGGCGGGGGTCGTCTCGAGCGACCAGACGTCGGTCACGCCGGGCTCGTCCTGCCGCGGCATCCCGTAGATCAGGGTGTCGTCGTCGAGCCACTCCACCTGGTCGTCGACGCCCCGCGGGCCCTGCTCGAGCAGGGTGCGATAACCCGTGGCGAGGTCCTGCACGGCGAGCTGCCACACGATCTTGCGACCGGGGTCGACGTCGACCTTGAAGGCCACCTGCGACCCGTCGGGCGAGATCGCCGGGCACTCGGCGTCGGGGGAGACCGAGGTGAGCGTGCGGGCATCGAGGTCGCCCTCGACCAGCCAGGTGCGCCCGCCGGTGGCGACGGTGGCGTAGAAGGTCTGGTCGTCGGCGAAGGTCACGCCCCAGATGTTGCGGTCGGTCGGGCGGACCTGCTTGCCCTCGATGACGAGGTCGAACTTCTCCAGGTTGCCCCACGACGTGCTGCCGTCGAAGGAGTGGACCTCCGTCGCGGTCGAGAAGCCGGCCGTCATGTAGGAGTGGCCGGACACGAACGACGTGGTGCCGACGAGCGTGCCGTCGGGGGAGAGCCGGGTGCGGCTCGGGATGCCGGGCAGCGGGGAGGAGTCGACCTCGTCCCAGTCGGCGTCGTAGGAGTGCGACTCGTACGTCGTCACGACGCCGCGGTCGATGGTGAGGCACGAGGCACCGTCGGCCCGGGCCGCGACGCGGTCGCACGAGACGCCGGTGAAGGCTCGGGGGCCGCCCGGGTCGTCGAGCGGCACCATCGCGACCACACCCAGCTCGTTGTCGAGCCCGGTGTGCCGGAAGACGATGCGCGGGTCGTCGACGACCTCGGTGACCGGGGTCTGGACCGCCTCGGGATCGGCCCCGCGCTGGGCCCGGACCTCGCGGCCCTGCGTCAGGACGTACACCCCCGCCGCCACGACCAGGGCGACCACGATGCCGACGAACGCGAGCACCCGGGCGCGTGGACTCAGGTTCATGGGTCAGGCGGCGGTGGTCACGGCGCCGTCGAGGCGGCCCACCCGGGTCGCCGCGACGAGGATCGCCAGCACCAGCAGCGCTGCCACCGACACCATCGCCGTCGCGGGGCCCAGCAGCAGCCACAGCAGGCCGAAGCCGGCCGAGGCGAGCATCCGGGCCAGGGCCACCACGGTCTGGGCGGCGGCGATGCCGCTCGAGCGTGCCTGCACGGGCACGAGCCTACCGGCGACGGCGGCGATCACGCCGTCGGTCGCGGCGTAGAAGCAGCCGAGCAGGACGAGGGTGCCGACGGTGGCCGCGACGGTCGAGGTGGGCAGCACCGAGCAGAGGTAGGCGCCGACCAGCGCGAGGTGGCCCAGCACCAGGACCCGCGCCCGCCCGACGCGGTCGGCCAGTCGTCCGGCCGGCACCGCGAGCAGGAGGTACGCCACGTTGGTGCCGACGTAGAAGAGGGGGAACCACGTGACGGTGACGTCGGCGTGGTCGAGGAGCGCGAGGTAGACGAAGCCGTCGCCCACCGTCAGCAGGCCGAGCCCGCCGGCGACGGCCAGCAGCGGGCGCAGCCGTCGGTCGGTCAGGTCACGCCAGCGGAACGGCGGTGGGGTGGGGCCGGTGTGCTCCCGCTTCGCCCGGACGTCGGGGCCGAGCAGGCCGAGGAGGGCCACGCCCATCAGGGCGAAGGCGAGCGAGACGACCATGACCACCGTGTAGTCGTCGGGCACCGCCCACAGCAGCCCGAAGGCGATCAGCGGGCCCAGCGCCGCGCCGATCGTGTCGAGCATGCGGTGCACGCCGAAGGCCCGGCCGAGGTGCTCGGTCGGGGTCGAGGTGCTGATCATCGAGTCGCGCGGGGCGGTGCGGATGCCCTTGCCGATCCGGTCGGCGGTCACGACCGCGGCGATGCCGGCGGCGCCGGTGGCGAAGAGCAGGAAGACACGGGCGATCGCCGAGACGCCGTAGCCGAGGAACGCCACCCACTTCGGGCGGTCGGCGGCGTCGGCGAGCCAGCCACCGCCGAGGCGCACCAGCGCGCTCACGCCCTGGTAGAGGCCGTCGATGAAGCCGTACGCCACCGGGGTGAGGCCGACGACGACCGTCAGGTAGAGCGGAAGGATGGCGGCGACCGACTCCGAGGAGATGTCGGTCAGCATCGAGACCACGCCGAGGATGATGACGACGCGGCCGACGGGCGGCCTCGCCGCGGTGCCGGTGGAGGTCGCCTTGTTCTTCTCGGTGGTGGGTCGGTCGCGAACGGAGATGTACATCCGTCTCACTCTTGTCCGGTGTGGAGCGAGGCCATCACGGAGTAGCTGGTCCGCGAGCCCTGCCGGGTGGCGGTGATGGTGACCACGCTACGCCCACGACGCAGTGCCGCGGCCTGCGATCCGGCGGCAGTCTGCGGCGTCGCCTGCTCGAGCATGCCGCGCCGCCCGAGGCGCGTGCGGAAGGCCAGCAGCACCTTCGCCGGCGCGAGGGCGGTGGAGCCGACCAGCGCGACCTGGAGCCGGTCGTCCTGGGGCGAGACGCTGCTCGTCTCGACCAGCGTGCCGGATGCGGGCCGCAGGAACGACGGGAAGCCGCCGACCAGCCGACCCCGAGCGGTGGCCGCCCGCGGGAGCGGGGCGGTCACCAGGGGCCGGTCGGCGTCGCCCAGCATCTCGCCGAGGCTGTCGACCGTGGGCTCGGGCGCGACCGGCACCTCCAGGGCGACCGACGGGTCGGTGCCGCCGCCGTTGGCGGGCGGCTCCTCCGTCGGACTGCTGGACGGGTCCGTCGACGGGCTGGCGGAAGGATCGGACGAGCCCTTCGACGCCTTCTTGTCCTTGCCGCCGGACGGCGCGGAGCCCTTCTGGGCGGCACCCGCGGCGTCGCTGGTCGGGGTGGACGCGGCCGAGGAGCCGTCAGGCGTCGACCCGTCACCGGCGCAGCCGCCGAGCAGCAGGACTGTTGCCAGGCAGGCAGCGACCAGGCCGCCCCCGTGTCGTGCCGTCATGTGATCGCCTCGGTCAGTAGGCACCGCGGTGCCCCAGCACGGCCCGGACGGTGCGGACCAGGATGGAGGCGTCGAGGCTCAGCGACCAGTTGTCGACGTACTTCAGGTCCAGGCGCACCGACTCGGTCCACGTCAGGTCGGAGCGGCCGGAGACCTGCCACAGCCCGGTGAGGCCGGGCTTCACCGCCAGCCGGCGGCGCGGGTCGACGTCGTAGTTCTCGACCTCGCCGGGCAGCGCCGGTCGCGGTCCGACCAGCGACATGTCGCCGCGGACGACGTTCCAGAGCTGGGGCACCTCGTCGAGGGAGTAGCGGCGCAGCTGGCGACCGAGCGGCGTGACGCGCGGGTCGCACTTGATCTTGAACATCACGCCGTCGAGCTCGTTGGAGAGCGTCAGGGTGTTGCGCTCCTCCTCGGCGGCGGTGCCCATCGTGCGGAGCTTGATCATGGTGAACAGCTCGCCGTTGCGGCCGACGCGCTCCTGGCGGAAGAACGCCGGACCGGGGCTGCCGCGACGGATCATCACGCACAGCACGCCGAGCACGGGCAGGAAGGCCATCAGGGCGAGCAGGGCCAGCGTGCGCTCGACGACGTCCTTGACGATGCGGCGCGGGCTGTCGAGCGCGGCCGGCGCGACGTGGAGCACGTCGAGCCCTGCGGTCGACACGACCCGGGCCCGCTGCGGCTCGACGTCGAGCAGGCCGGTGCCGAGGTAGATCTCGCCGCCGACCGAGGCGACGTCCCACTGCAGGCGGCGCAGCGCCACGGGGGCGGTGTGCCGGCCTGGCAGCACGACGAGGGCGTCGGCGCCCTCGTCGACGAGGGCGGGCACGGCCTTGGTCAGGCCGTAGTAGGTCGGGATGTCGAGGAACGGCAGGTTGCTGCGGCGCGTGAGGCAGACCGCGACGACGTCGTCCTTGTTGACGGTCCGCAGCTCCACCAGGGCGTCGCGGATGTCACGCGGGTGGCCCGCCAGGACGATGCGGGCGCGGGGCCGGCCGGCGACCAGGACGATCAGGGCGTGGGTGAGGACGAGAGCGATGACGAGCACCGACAGGGCGGCGGGGGCGGCCGCTCCTGTCGACAGGGGGGTGCCCGCCACCGCGACCAGGAGGGCGATCGCGCCTGTCTTCGCGATGCGCAGCAACGCTGCGGCCCGAGTGCCACCCAGCGTCGTACGCCGGTAGTGGCCCACAGCGGCCAACGCCAGCACCCAGCTGGTGGCCGCGAGAGGTGCGACCCAGATCGGGAGCCGGACCTGGAGGACGAGGGTGACCGCGACGGCGGTCAGCGCGGCCCACTCGCTCGCCACCCGGAGGTGGGCGGAGCGGTTGGCCCGGCGTCGTACGGGCGGTGCGTCGACCACGGGCACGCGCTCCACGCGCGGCCGTGGCACGGTGATGATGCGACTGCGACGCGTCGGCGAGTCCGCCAACGCGTCGGTGATCGACGTCTGCACCGTGACTGCTTCGGTCATGTGATGCCACCCCCATCTGGCACGTGCCTCCCCAGGCACCGCATGCAACGACCCTAGGAATTCGATCGCCCCGCGGCATGCCGTAAATGCGGCAAAGCCACGCAGGGGCGAGACGTTCCGGGGCAGGGCAGGGCGCTCAGGCGCCCTGCCGCCACCCGATCTGGTTGGCCATCCCGACGGCGGCCAGCTGCGAGGAGACCTCGAGCTTGTTGAGGATCGACTTCACCTGGGTGCGCACCGTCGCCTCGGACACGACGCTGTCCTGGGAGATGGTGCGCACGGTGCGCCCGTCGATCAGCGCGCCGAGGACCTGGCGCTCGCGCGGGGTCAGCAGATCGAGCCGGCGACGGATGTCGTCGTGGGCCTGGCGGTCGCGTGCCCAGGCGTCCAGCAGCCCCTCCAGCTCCTCGCGCGCGATGACCGGGAGCCCCTGGTGGAGCCGGCGCACGGTGGCGAGGGCGGACTGGAGCGCGCCGCTCTTGGGCAGCACCTTGCGGGCACCCAGGCGCATGCAGCCACCCCACCGGCCGACGTCCTCCGAGGCCGTCAGCACGACGACGTTGACGTGGGCCCGGGCCAGCGGCGCGATGAGGTTCATCCCGTCGCCGAACCTGCCGAGGTCGAGGTCGAGCATCACCGTGCGGGGGTTGGCCCGCAGGGCGAGGGAGCGCAGCGTCGCCATCGACCCGCCCTCGGCGGGCAGCTCCAGGCGGCGTACGTCGTAGCCCTCCAGGGACAGCGCCAGCTCGAGGGACTCGGCGAAGAGGACGTGGTCGTCGATGATCAGGACACGGTGGTCAGCCCGAGCGGAGCCATGCATGGCTGTCCTCCAGGATCCCGGTGCCGATCTCGTCCTGGATGCCGTTCTCGATGGAGCGTCGCGCTGCCGGCAGCGAGATGACGAAGGACGAGCCGACGCCCTGGTCCTCGGCCAGCGACAGAGACCCGCCGTCCTCGGTCATCAGGCGCTGCGCCAGGTGCAGGCCGATGCCCTCGCCGGGCGACGCGGTGCCCTTGTGGCCCCACTCGAAGATCTCGGTGCGCCGGGCCTCGGGGATGCCGCACCCGAAGTCGGTCACCCGGATGTCGACCGTCTCCTCGTCGCGCTGGACGACCTCGACCACGCTGTTGTCGGACCCGCCGTGGGTCACCGCGTTGTCCATCAGGATGTTGACCACCTCGGCCAGCGCGTCGTAGCGCGCCCGGACCTTGGTGCCGCTGGTCTGGAGCTCGACGCGGCGGCCCTTGAGCTGCTGCAGGTCGAGCATGTGGCCGAGGGCCTCGTCGAGGTCGATCTCGGCGGCCGGCTCCTCGCGCTTGCTGAGCAGGCGCTCCATCCGGTCGAGCTCCCGGCGCACGGACGCCCACAGGTGCTCGCGGGTCTCGGCCGGGATGTCCGGGTTGTCAAGCAGCGCGGAGCCGCTCACCAGGCCGGCCACCGTGCTGCGCAGCTCGTGGAGCTGCTCGCGCTGGTCGCGCGAGGCGGCCGTCAGGACGTCGTCGACCTCCTCGGACCGCCGGCGCTCGAGGACCGTGGCGCGCTGCATGCCGACCAGTGCCCCCAGCACCAGTGCGACGCCGAGCACGGCGACGGCGAGCTGGCCGGCGAGGCCGGCCACGTCACGCGACGACGCGGTGGCGAAGGTGACCAAGGACAGGAGCAACGCCTGTCCGGCGACGAGGGCCGCTGCTGCGACCACCCAGCGGGTCAGGACCTCCGACGACCGCGGCCGCAGGGCTCCCCCGCGCCCCGCGACCAGCACCCCCACCCGGCGGTGCAGTCCCCAACTGCTTTCCCCATGCATGTGCTTCCCCCCATGAATGACACTGACTCTTCACGAAACTGTGGAGCTGGTCCCGGCTCGTCTGCGACCTGACCTGGTCGGCAGTGGATGCCGGTGTGTGGGGGTGTTCATGGATTCTGGGCGGCTACCGAAAACGAGGCAAAAGCGGTCTGGTCCGCCGTCTTCAGGACTCCCCAAGTCTTCGTCAAGTCTTCCTTGAGGCAGGGCCAAGCGGTTCGTCAGGAGACTTCAAGACTGTGACAGGCGCCGGCCGCCGTGCCTCCGACCGTGCCCGCGGCACCCGCCTCCCCAAAACGGTGCAGATTGCTCGGCTGCGACGCCGGGGTGGGAGTCATACCCTTCAGGGTGGTGACGTTGGCTTGCGCGAGGGAGAAGTGATGGGCGTATCGGGGCGCGACCGCGACGACGCGCCGACGCCGCTGGGCGTCGGGGCGCCTCCCTGGGTCGTGTCCCCGCACCTGCTGGTGGCCCAAGCCGTGGGGGCCGCGCTCACCGCGGAGGGCCTCCCGGTGGCGGTCCACGCGTGGGAGACCATGGTCCACGAGGCCGAGCTCAGCATGGACCAGGGCGCCGCGCCGCACGTCGTGGTCATCCTCGACGCCCTCGACAGCCGGGGGGTGCGCGACAAGATCACCCGCCTCCTCAGTCTGGGGGAGGTCCGGGTCGCGGTCATCACCTCCGGTCCGCCGGCCGCCTGGTGGGGCGGCCTGCTGGAGAGCGAGGCCGTCGACGTGGTCTCGCTGGCGACCTCGGTCCAGCAGCTCGTCCGGGTCGTGCAGAGGTTCGCGGCAGGCGATCCCTTGATGGATCTTGAGAAACGAGCAGAAATGAGGGACGCGTGGTCGAAGGCGCTTGACAGGCGCCAGCACCTCGTGCAACTCGTCCGCACGCTCACGCCACAGCAGCTGCGGGTGCTCGAGCTCCTGTCCTCGGGCCGCCGGGTCCGGGAGGTGGCCGAGCTGCTCGGCGTCACCAGCGGCACCGTGCGCAGCCACGTGAAGACCCTGCGCGGCAAGCTCGGCGCGAAGACCCAGCTCGAGGCGGTGGCCATGCTGCGGCAGGTCCACGAGGTGGGCGACGGCGCCGACCTCGTGCCCCGTCCGCGGGCCGCCACTGCCGGCACCGGGGAGCCGTCGGTACGTCGATAGGCTGCGGCCATGATCGATCCCACCACTCTCGACGACCACGCCTTCGCCGTCTGGGCGGCCGAGCGCGCCGGCACGGTGCTGCTCGACGTACGCGCCGGGGCGGAGGCCGAGGGCCTCGAGGGCAAGGCCCTCAAGGACGCCGGCGACGCCGCCGCGCAGGCCGAGCTCGACCGCATCCTGACCGAGCACCGGCCCGACGACAGCGTGCTCTCGGAGGAGGCGGCCGACGACAAGTCGCGGCTCACCGCTCGCCGGGTGTGGATCATCGACCCGCTCGACGGCACCCGGGAGTTCTCCGAGCCGCCGCGCGACGACTGGGCCGTCCACGTCGCGCTGTGGGAGGACGGCGACCTGGTCGCCGGCGCCGTCGCCCAGCCGGCGCTGGGGGAGACCTTCAACACCGGACGGCCCAGCGTCGTACCTCCCCGCACGTCGCAGCGGCCCCGCATCGCCGTCTCGCGCAGCCGCCCGCCCGCATTCGTCGAGGCGCTCGCCGCCGAGATGGACGCCGAGCTGGTGCCGATGGGCAGCGCGGGCGTGAAGGTGATGAGCGTGGTCCGCGACATCGCCGACGCCTACGTCCACGCCGGCGGGCAGTACCAGTGGGACAACGCCGCCCCCGTCGCCGTCGCCCGCGCCGCCGGCCTGCACTGCAGCCGCGTCGACGGCTCGCCGCTGGTCTACAACGAGGACGACACCTCGCTGCCCGACCTCATCGTCTGCCGCCCCGAGCTCGCCGAGCAGATCGTCGACTTCGTCCGCCGCCACGGCACGGAGTGAGGCCATGACCTCCTTCGTCTCGCACACGACCGTCGACTGCCACGACGCCTACGCGCTCTCCGAGTGGTGGAAGGGTCTCCTCGGCTACGTCGACGTCGAGGGCGACCCCAACGAGCCGGGCCACGAGGAGTGCATGATCCACGACCCCGACACCGGCCACGCGATCCTCTTCATCGAGGTGCCCGACGCCGAGCTGCCGGCCAAGCGGATCCACTTCGACCTGCGCCCGCGCGAGGGCAGCCGCGACGCCGAGATCAAGCGAGTGCGCGGGATGGGCGCCGTGGAGATCGCCGACCAGCGTGGGCAGTACGGCCCCGGCACCGGTTGGGTGGTGTTCGCCGACCCCGAGGGCAACCAGTTCTGCATCCTGCGCTCGCAGGCGGAGGTCGACGCCGGGCCGCCGCCCCCGCCGCGCGACTGATCCGTCAGGGCAGCCGCTCCGGGTGCCGGTCGACGTACGACGTCACGGGCACCGGGCGCTGGTGGGCGTAGCCCTCGGGCAGCCACACGCTGCCGACGCGGGTCAGGTAGTAGACCTGCCAGGCGAGGTAGCCGCGGAGCTGGCGCGGGTCGCGCTTCATCACCTCGGCGTGGTGGGTCACGCCGCGCACGTAGGCCCACGAGTTGTTGTAGCGCCACAGCGCGGCGCCCTTGTCGCGCGCGAAGCCGTTGGCGCGCAGCAGCCGCCCTGCGGCCAGGATCGCGTCGTGCGCGTCGTTGATGTCGCCGCCGGCGCCGTAGATGTCCCACGTCGTCGGGATGAACTGCATGGGTCCCTGCGCGCCCGCGACCGACGTGCCGCGGATCCGCCCGAAGGCGGTCTCCACCATGTTGATGGCCGCGAGGTACTCCCAGTCCACGCCGAAGCGGCGCTCGGCCTCGCGGTAGCTGCGCATCAGGGTGCGCTCGGGCGCCGGCGGCACGATCCGCCAGGCCGGCAGCTCGTCGGCGAGGTCCTTCGTGGCGCTCGGGTGCATCGAGCGGAACTCGCGCCGCGCGGCGACGTTGGCGCGCACCCACCGCCGGTTGCCGGGCTGCAGCGCGTCGAGCACGTCGGGCAGCCAGGACCGCCTCACGGCGACCTCGCGGATCGCGAGCTGGGCGGTGTGCCCGGCCGCGGCGAGCAGGTCGGGGTCGGGGTCCGCTGACCGGATCACCCGCTGGGCGACCGTGACCATCGCCGCTGCCTCCCGGGCGTCCGCCGGTCGGTGGGGAGTCCCGGCCAGCGCCGGCGCCAGCTCGGGAGGTACGTCGCCGGCCTCGCGCCGGTCGGAGACCACCGCGTCGGCCGGGCGCAGGTCGTCGGAGCCCGGGGAGGACGTCGTACCGCCTCCGCCGCAGGCGGTCACCGCGAGCAGCGCCGCGGCGAGCACGGCAGCGGGCAGCGGCGCACGGGTCATGGAGCCACTCTCACACAGGCCGAAATGGCACCGACCCGGCAGAGCGGGGCTCTGCCGGGTCGGTGATGGGTGCGGATCAGTAGACGGTGGTCCGCCACACGAAGCCGTTGGCCTTGTAGCGGGAGTCGCCCTTGACGACGAAGCTCCAGTACCAGGTGCCGCCGCGCTTGGGCAGCGTGACCTTGTACTTGCCGTTGGCCTTGGTCTTGATCGTCTTGAACTTCTTGAAGCCCTTGTTCTGCTTCTTGGAGGCCTGGATGACGATCTTCTTCTTGCCGTAGTCGGGCGTGACCTTGCCCTTGATCACGAAGCCCGACTTCGGGTAGGTGATCTTGCGCGCGACGGTGACGCCCAGGGGAGCGGACTCGCTCGCGGCGTAGTTGTCGGCAGAGGTGTTGGCCGCGGTGCCGCCGCTGTAGGTGGCCTTGTAGGCGGTGTTCATCTGCGGCTTGAAGTCGGTCCACGAGATGTAGCCGGTGCCCGGCTGGGTCTCGATCGGCGTCCACGTGGTGGTGCCGGCGGGCATCGCCCACAGGGTGACGGTGTCGGCGTCGTTGTAGGGCGACAGGCCGTCGGAGGCGTCCACCTGGGAGGTGAGGGACAGGTCCTCGCCGTAGGTCACGGACGGCTCGCCGTAGCTGATCTCGAGCGTGATGGTGGTGGTCAGGTTGTCGGTGGCGTGGCTGGGCGCCGCGACCGCGATGGGCGCGAGGCCGAGCAGACCGGCGGTGACGGTGCCGGCGATGAGACGAGTGGTGCGCATGTTCCCCGTGTTTCCTCTCGGAGTTTGTCCGTGTCGACCAGCGCTCGGGCGCCGGTCGCTGAAGGTGGTGCTACCCCCGTGACGCCTGGGACAAACCCCGGAGAGCTGACCGGACCTCGCCCCTCATCCCGCTCGCGCCGCTGTCGGACACCACCCGTAGACTTTCACGATCCCCCCTTCGTCCGCCGATCGGGGGTCGTTCGCGTGCTCTCGAAGGGATCTCCGGTGCCGTCCACGCCACTCGTCGCCCTCGCCCACCGCCTCGTCTCCGCGCCCACCCTCGGTGGCGCGCTGGCCGACGCGGCTGTGCAGTCCAGCCTCGACCTCACCGGTCCTGCGGCGGTCCGGCCGGTCGTGGTGCACGGGCTGGTCGAGCGCGGTCGCACGGTGCTGGCGGTGACCGCCACGTCGCGCGAGGCGGAGGACCTCGTCGAGGAGCTCGCCGACCTCGTCGACCCCGACCACGTGGCCTACTACCCGAGCTGGGAGACGCTCCCGCACGAGCGGCTGAGCCCCCGCAGCGACACCGTCGGCCGCCGCCTCGCGGTGCTGCGCCGGTTGCGCCACCCCGGCACCGAAGCCGCCAACGGCCCGCTGAAGGTCGTCGTCGCCCCGATCCGCAGCCTGCTCCAGCCGCAGGTGCCCGGGCTCGCCGACATCGAGCCCGTCGAGCTGGCGCCCGGTGACTCGCGGCCGATGGAGGACGTCGTGCGCGGCCTCGCCGAGGCGGCGTACTCCCGCGTCGACATGGTCGAGCGCCGCGGCGAGTTCGCTGTCCGCGGCGGCATCGTCGACGTCTTCCCGCCCACCGAGGAGCACCCGCTCCGCGTGGAGTTCTGGGGCGACGACGTCGAGGAGATCCGCGCCTTCGCCGTCGCCGACCAGCGCACGCTCGAGAAGGTGGAGCGGCTGTGGGCGCCGCCGTGCCGCGAGCTGCTGCTCACCGACGACGTACGACGTCGCGCGGCCGAGCTCGGCCAGGCCCACCCGCAGCTGCTCGAGCTCACCGACAAGATGGCCGCCGGCATCGCGGTCGAGGGCATGGAGTCGCTCGCCCCCGTCCTCATCGACGGGATGGAGCTGCTCGTCGACCTGATGCCCGCCGCCACGACGATCCTGGTGCTCGACCCCGAGCGCGCCCGCACCCGGGCCCACGACCTGGTCGCGACGAGCGAGGAGTTCCTGGGTGCCTCGTGGGCCGCGGCCGCCGGTGGTGGGACCGCGCCGATCGACCTCGGCGCCGCGTCCTACCGCGAGATCGCCGACGTCAGGCTGCACGCGCTCGGCCTGGGCCACGCGTGGTGGTCGGTGAGTCCCTTCGGCATCGACACCTCCGACGAGCTGGGTCTCGATACGTCCTCGCTCGTCCCTCGCGAGGACTACTCGACCACCGATGGGGGTGGCGTGCCCGGCAGGACGCTGCCGACGCACCCCGCCGAGGCCTACCGTGGCGACCTCCAGAAGGCGGTCGACGACATCCGCGGGTGGGTCACCGACGGGCTCGACGTGGCCGTCGTGCACGCCGGCCACGGCCCGGCCGAGCGCTTCGTCGAGCTCCTGGGCGAGAACGACATCGCGGCCCGCCTCGTCGAGGAGGGCGAGCCCGCCGGCGACAACGTCGTCACCGTGACCTGCGGCCACCTCGTGCACGGCCTGGTCGACGACGAGGCGAAGGTCGCCATCGTCACCGGTGACGACCTGTCGGGCCAGAAGGCCTCCACCCGCGACATGCGCCGGATGCCCACGCGACGCAAGCGCCAGATCGACCCGCTCGAGCTCAAGGCCGGCGACTACGTCGTGCACGAGCAGCACGGCGTCGGCCGCTTCGTGGAGATGAAGCAGCGCGAGATCGGCGGCGCGGTGCGCGAGTACCTCGTCCTGGAGTACGGCGCCAGCAAGCGCGGCGGCCCCAACGACATGCTCTACGTCCCGGCCGACACCCTCGACCAGGTCACCCGCTACGTCGGCGGTGAGAACCCGAGCCTCGACCGCCTCGGCGGCGGCGACTGGACCAAGCGCAAGAACAAGGCCAAGCGCGCGGTCCGCGAGATCGCGGCCGAGCTGATCAAGCTCTACGCCGCCCGGCAGGCCACGAAGGGCCACGCCTACGGCCCTGACACCCCGTGGCAGCGCGAGCTCGAGGACGCCTTCCCCTTCACCGAGACCGTCGACCAGCTCACCACGGTCGACGAGGTGAAGGCCGACATGCGCCAGGTCGTGCCGATGGACCGCCTCGTGTGCGGCGACGTCGGCTACGGCAAGACCGAGATCGCGGTGCGCGCGGCGTTCAAGGCCGTGCAGGACGGCAAGCAGGTCGCCGTGCTCGTGCCGACCACGCTGCTCGTCACCCAGCACATGTCGACCTTCTCCGAGCGGATGTCGGGCTTCCCGGTCGTGATCAAGGGGCTCTCGCGCTTCCAGACCGACAAGGAGGCCAAGGAGGTCATCGCCGGCCTCACCGATGGCTCGGTCGACATCGTGGTGGGCACCCACCGGCTGCTCAACCCCGACATCAAGATGAAGGACCTCGGCCTGATCATCGTCGACGAGGAGCAGCGCTTCGGTGTCGAGCACAAGGAGCAGATGAAGCGGATGCGCACCTCCGTCGACGTGCTGTCGATGAGTGCCACGCCGATCCCGCGCACCCTGGAGATGGCGGTCACCGGCATCCGCGAGATGTCCACGATCACCACCCCGCCGGAGGAGCGGCACCCGGTGCTGACCTACGTCGGCGCCTACGAGGACCGCCAGGTCGTCGCCGCCGTGCGCCGCGAGCTGCTCCGCGAGGGCCAGGTCTTCTACATCCACAACCGGGTGCAGTCGATCGAGAAGGCGGCCGCGCGGATCCGCGAGCTGGTGCCCGAGGCGCGGGTCGCCACGGCCCACGGCCAGATGGGCGAGCACGCCCTCGAGCAGGTCATGCTCGACTTCTGGGAGAAGCGCTTCGACGTGCTGGTCTGCACGACCATCGTCGAGAGCGGCCTCGACGTGTCCAACGCCAACACGATGATCATCGAGCGCTCCGACACCCTCGGCCTCTCCCAGCTCCACCAGCTGCGCGGTCGGGTCGGCCGCTCGCGCGAGCGCGCCTACGCCTACTTCCTCTACCCGGCCGAGAAGCCGCTGACCGAGACCGCCCACGAGCGCCTCGCGACGCTGGCCCAGCACTCCGACCTCGGCGGCGGCATGGCGATCGCGATGAAGGACCTCGAGATCCGCGGCGCCGGCAACCTGCTCGGCGGCGAGCAGTCCGGCCACATCGCCGACGTCGGCTTCGACCTCTACGTCCGGCTCGTCGGCGAGGCCGTCGCCGACTTCAAGGGCGGCACCGAGGACGAGCTCGCCGAGGTCCGGATCGAGCTGCCGGTCGACGCCCACCTGCCGCATGACTACATCCCCAGCGAGCGGCTGCGCCTCGAGATCTACAAGCGCCTCGCCGAGGTGCGCGTCGACTCCGACGTCGACGAGGTCCGTGAGGAGCTCGTCGACCGCTATGGCCCGCCGCCGGAGGTCGTGGAGTCGCTGCTCTACGTCGCCCGCTTCCGCGCCCGGTGCCGCCAGGCGGGGGTGAAGGAGGTGACGGTGGCCGGCAAGTACGTCAGGTTCGCGCCGGTCGAGCTGCCCGACTCCCGCGTCGTACGGCTCCAGCGGCTGCATCCGAAGAGCATCGTCAAGGCACCGGTCAGTACGATCCTCGTGCCGCGGCCGCAGAGCAGCGGCTTCCCCGTGCAGCCCGTGGGCGGGGTGGCTTTGCTTGAATGGGCGCGGCGCGTGATCGACGAGGTCGTCGACCCGTCTGCGCCGGCACCCGCCGCACCGACCAAGGAGTAGCTCGTGAGCAAGACCCGCCTGATGACGGCCGCGACGATGGGTGTCGCCGGTCTCCTGCTCACCGGGTGCGGCAGCGCTGCGCCGGGCGTGGCGGTCAAGGTCGGCGACGAGGAGCTGACGGTGCGCCAGGTCGACAAGGCGGCCGGCCAGATGTGCACCGCGCTCGGCGACCAGTTCGAGTCGCAGAGCACCACGCTCCCGATGAGCTTCATCCGCCAGGGCACCGTCCAGCTGCTGACGCTGCGCGCGCAGGCGATGCAGGTCGCCAAGGACTACGACGTCGAGCCCGGCTCGAGCTACTACAACGACGTCGCCCAGCGTCGTCGTACTGCTGCGTCGATGCCCGAGGCGGTGCGCGACACCTACGTCGAGCTCACCTCCGCCAACGCGCTCGCCAGCGACATCGTGAACCAGGTCGGCGCGATCGTGCTCGACGACGGCGGGGTCAGCGACCCGACGACCGAGCAGATCACCCAGGCCGGCGTCGACGTGTTCAACCAGTGGCCCGACGCCAACGGCATCGAGATCGACCCGCGCTACGGCCTCGAGAGCAAGGACGGCGTGCTCACGCCCATCGACACCAACACCTCGGTGGCCGTCGGGACGACCGCGAAGAACGGTCTGAAGACCGAGCCCGACGCCGCGTTCGCCAAGACGCTGCCGCTGACCCACCGCTGCGGCTGAGCCCGTGCCGGAGAGTGGCTCGCCGCTGGAGGCGTTCGCCGACCAGATGCGCGTGCTGCAGCGCGAGTGCGCGTGGAAGCGCGAGCAGACCCACACCTCGCTCATCCCCTATGTGCGGGAGGAGGCCGAGGAGGTCGTCGAGGCGATCGAGTCCGGTGACCCGGCCGCGCTGTGCGACGAGCTGGGCGACCTGCTGCTCCAGGTGGTGATCCACGCCGTGATCGCCGAGGAGGCCGGCGAGTTCACGCTCGACGACGTCGCGCGCGGGGTGATGGCGAAGATGGAGCGCCGCAACCCGCACGTGTTCGGCGACGCCGTCGCGACCACCGTCGACGAGGTGATGGCGCTCTACAACGCGGCGAAGGCCGCGGAGAAGTCCGAGAAGGGCTGACCCACCCTAGAGCTGTAACGCCGGGTTACTGCATGTACCCACCCCCATGCATGGGGGTGGGTACAGCAGCTAACCCGGCGTTACAGGGGGTCGGTCAGCGCAGGGTGACGCGCTCGACGCTCGTCGAGCGCCGGTGCCCGTCGTCACCGAGGTAGGTGACGACCACCTTGTAGCGGTCGGCACGGACGCGCAGGGTGAGGGCCGTGCGGCCGTCCTCGAGCCGGGCCGTGCGCTCGGCGACGGCCTTCCCGGCCTTCTTCAGCACGACGCGGACCTTGCCGGTGGCGGTGCCCGGTCGCACCTTCGCGACCACGCGGACCTTGGCGCCCGCCAGGTCCTTCACCGTCGCCGAGACCTTCGACTCGGCCTTGGTGACGGGGGCGGGAGTGGGCGTCGGGGTCGGCGTGGGCGACGTGGTGGGCGGGGTGGTCGGAGGCGTGGTCGGGGCCGGGTCGAAGGCGGCGGCGGCCGAGCCGAGGCGCAGGAGCTGCGTCTCGCCGGTGGCGTCCTTGAGGCCGTCGTTGTCCGTCACCGCGTAGACCTGGCCGTCGGCGCCGATGGTGAGGCCCTCGAGCTTCTCCTGGGTCCAGCCCTTGAGCGCCCTGAGGTGCGGCAGCACGTCGATGGCCAGCTTCTTGGTGAGCGCCACCGGGGTGGTGGTGCCGCCGGTCGCGGGTACGTCGACGGTGTAGACGCGCTTGACCGCGGCGGTCGTGCCGTTGAGCTTGTCGCGCTCGATCACCGCGAGGGTGTCGGCGTCGACCGCCGTGATCTCCGACAGGCCGATCCAGTCGCCGGCCGTGGTCGTCGTCTGCAGCGGGTAGGAGAACCACGACCACGTGCCGGCAGCGACGTCGTACCGGCCGATGCGGGCGTTGTTGCCCTCGGCGGGCGTGGTGGTGGCGATGTCGTTGAAGAGCGGGCGCTGGAGAACGGCGTAGACGACCTCCGAGGAGCCGCTGCCGGTGGCGGTGACGCCCTCGAAGCCCCACTTGCCGACCTTGGCGGCGACGTCGGCCGGGAGGGGGACCTCCTGCTGGACGACGCCGCGGGAGTCGGTGCGGACCAGCTTGTCCTGCGCGCCGGTGGCGCCCTCGCTGGCCAGCCAGAAGCCGCCACCGCTGCGGGCGTGCAGGCCCTCGACGTCCAGGCCGGTGGCGAGCGTGCCGTCGGCGTTCTTGACCTCGACCACCCGGTCGATCACGGCCGGCGCGCTGCTGGTGTCGATCTTGTAGAGCCGCGCGAACTTGTACGCCGAGTCGCTCGCGCTCCAGAGGGCCTCGGAGTTGCCCGGAGCCGCCGACAGCGCACCGAGGGCGCCCCAGCCGATCGGGAAGCCGGAGGACTCCTCCGCCGAGACGATGCTCGGGAAGGCGGGGGCCGTGTCGCCGAAGGCGTAGACGCCGACCGAGGCGCGGACCAGGACGCTGGCGTCGTCGGTCTCGGAGGACACCACGAGCAGGTTGCGCGCCGGGATCGCGAGCAGGCCCTCCGGGCCGTTGGTGGCGGGGAGCGCCTGCTCGAAGACCGGCTTGGCCGGGTTGGTCAGGTCGTAGACGGCGACGAAGTTGCTGCGCTCGGAGCCGACGAAGGCGCGCTTCCTGCCACCGATGGTGGAGATCAGCAGGCCTTCGGGCTCGGCGCCCTTCTTGGCGGCGCGGTCGTTGTTGTGCAGCCCGAGGGAGGTGGCGAGGTTCTCGTAGGAGTTCTTCGCGTCCCACACCGGGGCGCCGGTGGTGGTGTCGAAGATCGTCCAGCCGCGGGTGCCGCCCTTCCAGTCGCCCTCGTTGGCGGTGGCGACGTGGGTGGCGTCGACCCAGCCGATCGAGTCGGGCTCGCGGGGAGCCGTCACGGTGCCGGTGGGGTTGAAGACGCCGTCCTTGGTGACGTCGACGCCGGTGACCGTGGCGGTGCCCGCGGAGAAGACGGTGTCGATGTCGCCGGTCGGCACGTCGATGACGACGATGCCGTTGTTCTCCTGGAGCGTCAGCGCGAGCTTGTTGTCGGCGTTGATCGTGACGTACTCGGGCTCGGGGTCCGACGGGGTGTCGAGGCCCGCGGCCGCCAGGGTCGGCTCGTCGAGGACCACCGCGCGGGTCGACCACGCGGCGGGGTCCGTCGTCGACGGCAGGTCGAGGAGCTGGACGAACCCGGCAGGCGCCTGCGGCAGGGCGCCCTTCGCGCCGCCGGCCGGGGTGGCCTCCTCGTCGCGCTGGTTCTCCATCGCGATCGCGGCGTAGGCCTTGTCGGGGCTGATCGCGATCGAGTCGGGCTGGCCGCCCAGGTCGATGGTGCGGACCTTCTCGCGGGTGGAGATCCGCACGATGACGAGGCTGCCCTTCGGGTTCGGGAAGTCCCCGCCGGTCTCGTCGATGGCGATCAGCGCGAAGTCGCCGACCACGGCGACCGAGGTCGGCTGGTCGTCGGCGTGGCCGAGGGTGGCCAGCTCGATCGTGCCGAGGCCCCGCGGCGCGGCCGGGTCGGTGATGTCGAGGAAGCCGACGCGCTTGCCGAGCGCGTCGGTGTAGATGACGGTCTTTCCGTCCTCGCTGACCGCGGAGATCTCGGCGACCGTCGCCGCGGCGGGGTCCACGCCGGCCGGCACGTTCTGGAAGACCGGGTAGGTCGCCACCCGGTCGAACGCGCCGGTGCCGGGCTCCACGGCGCCCGACGTCGTACCCGTGAGGGCGACGAGGGAGATCGGGAGCAGGGACAGGGGGAGCGCGGCGGTGGCGAGGATCGCCAGCCCACGTCGTCGTTGCATGCTGAGTGCCTTTCGCGCACAGGATGGCCCGAGATGTCGGGCGCATGCTTGCGAGGGCGCATGGCGCGTCGGTGACGACGACGTGAACGCCGGGTCAGCGCGAGGTGGCGACCAACCGCCCGCCGATGCCGACGGCGAAGACCGCGAGCCCGGCGAGCACCGACCCGAGCGGCAGTGCGGCCGCCATCACCACGCACCCCACCAGTCCGAGCACCTGGAGCGCGCGCGGCCAGCGGCGCTGCTCCGGGGGTTGGCGCAGGGCGGAGAGGTTGGCGACGGCGTAGTAGACGAGGACGCCGAAGGACGAGAAGCCGATCGCGCCGCGCAGGTCGGCGGCCAGCACCAGCGCCACGACCGCGACGCCGATGACGACCTGCGCCCGGTCGGGAACCTGGTGGCGGGGGTCGACGGACGCCAGCGGTGTGGGCAGGTCACGCTCGCGCGCCATCGCAAGCGTCGTACGACCCACGCCGGCGAGGAGGGCGAGCAGTGCCCCAAGGGCGGCAGCGGCAGCGCCGATGCGCACGAGCGGCACGGCCCAGTCGGCGCCGAGCGCCTCGGTGGCGGCGGCGATCGGCGTGGGCGATCCGGGCAGGTCGGCGCCGAGGATCCGCACGAGGGCGAGGCCGACGAGCAGGTAGACCACGACGGCGGTGCCGAGCGCGACGAGGATCGCGCGGCCGAGCAGCTCGGGCCGGCGCACCTCCTCGGCGAGCGTCGCGATCCGGGCGTAGCCGGCGAAGGCGAAGAACAGCAACCCGGCGGCCTGCAGGACGCCCCACACCCCACCGGTCGCCTCGAGCGGCGCGACCGTCCCGGCGTCACCAGTCGCGGCGACCGCCAGGAAGCCGACCAGCACCAGGAGCGTGGCGCCCAGCAGCACCTTGGCGGCGGTCGCGGTGCGGGTGACGCCGCACAGGTTGAGCACGGTGAACGCGACGACCGCGAGCGCGGCGAGCCCGCGCTGCCACCAGCCGCCGTCGGGAAGGGCGTACGCCGCGAAGGTCATCGCCATCGCCGCGCACGACGCCGTCTTGCCGACGACGAAGCCCCAGCCGGCCAGGAAGCCCCACCACGGCCCGAGCACCTCGCGGCCGAAGAGGTACGTCCCGCCCGACGAGGGGTACGACGACGCCAGCTGCGCCGAGGCGACCGCGTTGCAGAAGGCGATGACCGCAGCGATGCCCAGCCCGGCGAGCAGCCCGCTCCCGGCGGCCGCGGCGGCCGGGGTGAAGGCGACGAACACGCCCGCGCCCAGCATCGCGCTGAGGCCGACGACGACGGCGTCGCTGGTGCCGAGGCGGCGGGCGAGCCCCGGCTGGACGGCGGGCGAGCTCATCTCAGACCTCCAGTCGCGCAGCGACCTTCTCGGCCGCGGCGCGGCACTCGTCGTCGGGCACGTTGGGCAGGACGTCCTCCCACAACGGCAGCATCATGCCGCTCGCCTCGACCATCCCGAGCGGACGGGGCATCAGCCAGGCGTGGAAGTGCGCGCCGCCGTCGCCCCAGCGGTAGAGGTGCACGCGGGCGACGTCGGGGTCGGCCAGCATCGCGTCCTCGAGCCGCGCGACCAGCGGGCCGAAGGCGGCCTGCGCCTCGGGCGACAGGTCGCGGAAGGAGTCGACGTGCTCGCGGCTGGCGATCCAGACCGTGCCCGGCAGGCTGCACGTGCGTGGCGGGTGGAGGCTGAAGTGCTCGTCGCTCCAGACGGCGTCAGCGGCGAAGCCGGTGCAGACGCCGCACTCGCCGCCGCCGTCCTCACCCCGCCTCCGGGGCTCGGGCACGACGCGCGGGCCGGGCTCGACGGGCACGAGGGGCTCTCGGTAGGGGGCCTTCATGGACATGGTGTCTCCTCTCGACACCGACCACGCTGCTCGCTCCGGCGATCGCTCGCTTGATCGAGAGCCGCATCTCCGCCAGACCCGTCATGCCTCGTCGAGCGGCACGACCGTCGGGTCGGGCGAGAACGCGTCGACGTAGGCCGCGCCGAGAGCGTCCCCCTCGTCGTCGGAGGCGTACGCCGGCAGCCGGATCCCGTCGGGCGGGTGGAAGTGCACCTCGCCCGGTGCGTCGACCTCCCAGGTCGTCGGATCTGCCCGCCACTGCGACGGTGACGCTCCGAGCTCGCGGCGGAACGCGCGGACGAAGACGTCGTAGCCGCGGAAGCCGCCGTCGGCCGCGATGTCCTGGAGGCGGAGGTCGGTCTCCCTCGCCTGCCATGCCGCCCGCTCGAGGACGAGCCGGTCGCGGAACCTCGCCGCCGACTCGCCCGCCATCGCGAGCCGCAGCCGCGTCGCGTCCGGATCGCTCACCGGATCGTCGACGCTGGCCGTCGCGCGAGCGACGAGCGCGCTGAGGTGATCCGCCGGACCTGGCTCGCGTGACGACACCGGGCTAACGCTAGTCGGGCCCGCGGACACCCCGGCGACGTACCAGCGGCACGTGGCTAGGCTGGCGGCTGACCCCAGGACGTACAGGACTTTCCCCACCAGGAGCTCTCCCATGTCGATCATCGCTGCAGTCGGCGCCCGCGAAATCCTCGATTCGCGCGGCAACCCCACCGTCGAGGTGGAGGTACTTCTCGAGGACGGCGCGTTCGGTCGCGCGGCAGTGCCCAGCGGCGCCTCGACCGGCGCCTTCGAGGCCGTCGAGCTGCGCGACGGCGGCAAGCGCTACCTCGGCAAGGGCGTGCAGAAGGCCGTCACCGGGGTCGTCGACAGCATCGCCGGCGCGGTCGTCGGTCTCGACGCCGACGACCAGCGCCTCGTCGACCAGGTGATGCTCGACCTCGACGGCACGCCCAACAAGGCCAAGCTCGGCGCCAACGCGATCCTCGGCGTCTCCCTCGCCACCGCCAAGGCCGCCGCGGAGTCGGCCGGGCTCCCGCTCTTCCGCTACGTCGGTGGCCCCAACGCCCACCTGCTGCCGGTCCCGATGATGAACATCGTCAACGGTGGATCGCACGCCGACTCCAACGTCGACGTCCAGGAGTTCATGATCGCCCCGATCGGTGCCGCGACGTTCCGCGAGGCACTCCAGCAGGGCGCCGAGGTCTACCACGCGCTGAAGTCGGTGCTGAAGAAGAAGGGCCTCTCGACCGGTCTCGGCGACGAGGGCGGCTTCGCGCCCAACCTCGACAGCAACCGCGCGGCGCTCGACCTGATCGCCGAGGCAGTGAAGTCGGCGGGCTTCAAGCTGGGCAAGGACATCGCGCTCGCGATGGACGTCGCGGCGAGCGAGTTCCACGACAAGGGCAAGTACACGTTCGAGGGAAAGAAGCTCAAGACCGACGAGATGGTCGACTACTACGCCGATCTCGTCGCGTCCTACCCGATCGTCTCGATCGAGGACCCGCTCGACGAGGAGGACTGGGCCGGCTGGAAGGCGATCACCGACAGCCTCGGCGACAAGATCCAGCTCGTGGGCGACGACCTCTTCGTGACCAACGTCGAGCGCCTCCAGCGCGGAATCGACGGGGGTCAGGCCAACGCGATGCTCGTCAAGGTCAACCAGATCGGCTCGCTCACCGAGACCCTCGACGCCGTCGAGCTCGCCCACCGCGCCGGCTTCCGCAACATGATGAGCCACCGCTCCGGCGAGACCGAGGACACCACGATCGCCGACCTCGCCGTCGCCACCAACTGCGGCCAGATCAAGACCGGCGCCCCGGCCCGCTCCGACCGCGTCGCGAAGTACAACCAGCTGCTCCGCATCGAGGACGAGCTCGGTGACGCAGCTCGCTACGCCGGTGCGGGCGCGTTCCCGCGATTCAAGGGCTGAAGCAGGCACACTAAGCCGCATGCCTTCCCAGCGTCGTACTCCTCGGGGTGGGCCCGGCGGGAACGGTTCACGTGGACCGAGGCAGAGCAGCTCGACGCATCCCGGCACCCGCGGCTCACGGCCGCGGGCAGCCGGGACGCGTACGCCGCTCGCCTCGCCGGCCGACACCGGCACCACGGGGCCGATCCCGGGGGCACGTCCTGCCTCCCCGAGGAGTGCTGCGCGCCGTCCCCGGTTCACCGGGCGCGCGGCCGTGCTGGTGCTCGTGCTCGCGGTGCTGACCGTGTCCTACGCGTCGTCGCTGCGCGCCTACCTCCAGCAGCGCTCGCACATCGGTGAGCTCAAGTCGACGATCGCCGAGCGCGAAGCGAGCATCAACGACCTCGAGCGCGAGAAGAAGCGCTGGGACGACCCGGCCTACGTCAAGGCGCAGGCCCGGGCCCGCTTCGGCTACCTGATGCCCGGCGAGTCCGGCTTCGAGGTGATCGGCCCCGACGGCCAGCCGCTCGAGGCCCAGGCCTCGCTCAACGACCCCTCCGACGTGATCAAGACCGTGCCGAAGGCGTGGTGGAGCGCAGCGTGGGAGTCGATGGAGCTGGCCGGCAACCCGCCCCCGGCCGAGCAGCAGCCCGCAGACCTGATCGACGGCTCTGTCGTCGACGGGGGGAAGCAGTGACTGAACCCGCACAGAAGATCGACCCGGCCGACGAGGCCGCGATCCGCGCCCAGCTCGGCCGCAAGCCGCGGGGCATCGACTCGGTCGGCCACCGGTGCCCCTGCGGCAACCCCGACGTGGTCACGACGGAGCCGCGCCTGCCCAACGGCACGCCGTTCCCGACGACGTTCTACCTGACGTGCCCGCGCGCGGCCTCGCGCATCGGCACCCTCGAGGGCTCGGGCCTGATGAAGGAGATGCAGGCCCGGCTCGGCGAGGACGAGGAGCTGGCCGCCGCCTACCGCGACGCCCACGAGGCCTACCTCGCCTTCCGTGCTGAGGTCGGTGCCCGCGCCGGGCTCGACGTGCCGGAGATCGAGGGGATCACCGCCGGCGGCATGCCCGACCGCGTGAAGTGCCTGCACGTCCTCGCCGGCCAGTCCCTGGCGATGGGCCGCGGCGTGAACCCGCTCGGCGACGAGGTCCTCGACGCGCTCGGCGAGTGGTGGTCCTCGGGCCCCTGCGTCGAGCGCCCCGCAGAATGACCCCATGACCTCCTCGACCGCCGTTGCGGCCATCGACTGCGGGACCAACTCGATCAAGGTGCTCATCGGCGAGGTCCGCCCCGACGGCACCCTCGACGTCCACGTGCGCGACTCGCGCGTCGTACGCCTCGGGCAGGGTGTCGACCAGACCGGCGTGCTCGCCGAGGAGGCGCTCGAGCGCACGTTCGCGGCGATCGACGAGTTCGCGGCCGTCGTCCGCGACCACGGCGTGCCGCCCGAGCGGCTGCGCTTCTGCGCGACCTCGGCCACGCGCGACTCCAGCAACGCGTCCGCCTTCGCGGAGGGCGTACGACGTCGCCTCGGCGTCGAGCCGGAGGTGCTGTCCGGCGAGGAGGAGGCGGCGCTGGTCTTCGCCGGCGCCATCGCCGCGCAGGACCCGAAGCCCGCCGAGCCCGTGCTGGTCGTCGACATTGGCGGCGGGTCCACCGAGCTGGTGCTCGGCGAGGGCGGCGAGCGCCGGGCCGTCTCGATGGACATCGGCTCGGTCCGGCTCCACGAGCGGCACCTGCACAGCGACCCGCCGACCGCCGACGAGCTCGCCGCCTGCCTGGCCGACATCGAGCAGCACCTCGACGCCTCCGGCGTGCCGCTCGAGCAGACGCGCACCGCCATCGGCACGTCCGGCACCATCAAGACCCTCGCGTGCGGCGTGATGGGCCTCGACACCTACGACCGGGGGGCCTTTGACGGCGCGGTGCTCTCCAACGCCGACACCGCCGACTACGTCGACCGGCTGGTCGCGATGACCGTCGAGGAGCGCCGTGCGCTGCCCTACATGCACCCCGGCCGCGCCGACGTGATCGGGGCGGGAGCCCTGATCTGGACGCGGATCCTGGCGCGGGTGCCGGTCTCCGACCATGTGGTCTCGGAGGCCGACATCCTCCACGGCATCGCTGCGGCGATCGCCCGATGACCCTCCTGCCGCACCCGGTCGTCGGCGGGGCGTTCGGCAGCCCGGTCGCCCCCGGCACTGGGTGGCCCGACGACCCGGCTGCCCCTGACACCCCCGTCGCGCGCGACCCCGACGACGTACGACGTCTCGCGCAGGCCGGCGACCTCGCCGAGCTGGACGCCCGGGTGAGCGTCTGCTCGGCCTGCCCCCGGCTGGTGGCGTGGCGCGAGGAGGTCGCGGAGGAGAAGCGCGCGTCGTTCGCCGACCAGCCCTACTGGGGCCGCCCGATCGCGGGGTGGGGCGACCCGTCGCCCTCGTTGCTCATCGTGGGCCTGGCTCCCGCGGCCAACGGCGGCAACCGGACGGGCCGGATCTTCACCGGCGACCCGAGCGCCGACTGGCTCTTCGCCAGCCTGCACCGCACCGGCTGGGCGGTGCAGGAGACCAGCCACCACGCCGGCGACGGCCAGCGCCTGGTCGACGCCCGCATGGTCGCGACGGTCCGCTGCGCGCCGCCGGAGAACAAGCCCACCGCGGTCGAGCGCGACACCTGCGCGCCGTGGATCGCGGCCGAGCTCGCCCTCCTGCCGACGGTGCAGGTCGTCGTCGCGCTCGGCTCCTTCGGCTGGGACGGCGCGATCCGCTCGCTCGTCGCGGCCGGCGCTCCCGCGCCGGCGCGGAAGCCGAAGTTCGGCCACGGCGTCGAGGTGTCGCTCGGGCCGGTGACGCTCGTCGGCTGCTTCCACCCCTCGCCGCACAACACCTACACCGGGCGCCTCACGCGCGAGATGACCGATGCGGTCTTCGAGCGGGCCCGGGCGCTGACAGACTGACCCGGTCGACGCCCCGGTATCCCAACCGGTAGAGGAAGCCGCCTTAAAAGCGGTCAAGTCTGGGTTCGAACCCCAGCCGGGGCACCTCATCTGGGCGATGGTGCCCAGGCGGGTCCGCGCGTAGCGTGGTGTGCCCGACTGCTCAGGAGTGCGCCATGTCGAGCTGGCTCATCATCGGCATCATCATTCTCGTGATCCTTGTCCTCATGTCGTTGGGGAACGTCGGCGGGCGCGGCGACCACACCGTCAACGCGCAGCGGTGGTGGCACAAGCACGAGTGAGTGGAACGCACGGTGGTCAGGCGGGCGGGGGGCTGAGGCGGTGCTTCTCCTCTCCGAGGTCGGGGCGGCAGTGAACGGCCGAGCTCGGTGCTGTGCGGAGCTGCTTGACGGCGAGAACATCTTCGACAATAATCGAACATACGAGCGAATGCGAGAGGTGGCGAGATGACTGACGTGCGAGAGGTGTGGCAGCCCGGCGACCTCCACGCGCTGGCTGACCTCCTCGGTGACGTACGCCCGGTCGACGACACCCCTGGGCCTTCTCGGGCAGCTCGAGGCCCTCGAGCGGATCAAGTCCGCAGCCGCTGCGGCGCAGGTCGCTGTGGCCACGACCTTCGCCGACGCCGCCGACAACGAGCGCGTACCGCCTCCGTGCCACCGCACGCCGCCGCGTGCGATGTCGATCGGCGCCGAGGTCGCGCTCGCGACCCTGGCCAGCCCCCACGCGGGGGAGCAGCGCGTGCTGTTGTCCCGGCGCCTGCGCGACGACCTCCCCCTCACCCTCGCTGCGCTACGACGTGGTGAGCTGACCGAACCCCGGGCCTTCGCCGTCGCCCGTGAGGTCGCCCACCTGGATCCAGCCCAGCGGCGGCAGGTCGACGACGACGTCGCACCCCGGCTGGCCGGACTCGGTGACGTACGACTGCGGCGGGTCGTGCGGCGCTCGTGCCTCACGGTCGCTGCCGAGGCCGAGGCCCCGGCGCTACACACGTGCCCGCGCCGATCGCCGGGTGACCACGCGTCGTCTCGATGACGGCACCGGCGAGCTCGTGGCCGTCCTGCCACTGGAGGTGCTGGCGACGGTCCGCGCGGCGCTGGACGCTGCTGCCGCGACCGCCCGCGCCGACGGTGACGCGCGCACCGGCGGTCAGGTGCGCGCCGACACGCTCGCCGCGCGCATCACCGGGATCGACCCCGCCACCGACGTCGTTCCCGTGCAGGTCAACCTGGTCGTCGGGGTGGAGTCCCTGTTCGGTGACGGCGCCGAGCCGGGTCTCGTCGCGGGCGACGGGTTCCTGCCCGCCGCGCTCTGCACCGAGCTGGTCCGGCGCGCCAGCTCCGCCGCGAAGGCGAGGCTGCGACGCCTGTTCACCAGCCCGGACGAGCGGGCGCTGGTCGCGATGGAGTCGACCAGCAGGCGCTTCGGCAGTGGGCTCGCCGAGCTCCTCGAGCTGCGCGACGGCGGAACCTGCCGGACGCCGGGATGCAACGCGACCGTGCGGCACCACGACCACGTCACCCGCGCTGCCGACGGAGGCCGCACCTCGGCCGCCAACGGCCAGGGGCTGTGCGAGCGCTGCAACTACGTCACGGAATCGCCGGGCTGGGTGTCGTGGGTGCCCGACCACCCGCCCGGCGAGCTCCACGAGGTCCACGGCGTCACCGAGCACCTCCGGATCACGAGGTCGACGGCGCCGCCACTCCCCGGAGGCCCCGCCGGCGGCATGACGTACTCGCCGTACGAGCTGCGGCTCGCGAACAGCTTCACCCTGGCGTCCTAGCCGCGCCGCACCGGCGCCTCCCCGCGCACAGGCTGGTAGCCGTCGAACCGCGCGTCCAGCACACCCTCGCCTCCGGTGAGGTCGGGCAGCTGGTGCTGGAGGTCGTGGAGTCGGGCTGCCACGAGCCGGGCGTCGATCCGGGTGAGGTCGGCCGTCGCGGTCTGGCCGGTGACCTCGCTGCCCCAGCGGCCGAGCAGGCGCAGCAGCTGCGGGGCGTCGTCCGTGGGCACTTCGAGGCTCACGTGCAGCACCGGCTCGCACACCTCCGTCGAGGCACGGACCAGCGCCTGTCGTACGACGACCGGGGTGAGGCTGCGGTAGTCCAGTGCGGTCGGCAACGGGCCGCGCTGCGCGGGCGGACCGTCCCCGGACCGGTAGCCGGCCTCGGTGAGGGTCACCCGGCAGTCGGTCACCTCCCAGCCGCGGAGCCCGCAGGACAGCGCCTGCGCGACGTGCTCGGACATCACCGAGGTGAAGTGCTCGACGGACTTGAAGAGGTAGAGCGGGAGGTCGCGCATCGGGACGCCGACGTCGAAGACGAGGCCGGAGCCCGGGGCCGCCGGGGTGAGCCGCAGCCCGATCGTGGCCCCCCATGGGTTGGTCGGGGTGTTGAACCGCTCCACCGCCGTCCCGGCCCGGCGCAGCCGCTCGACGTGCAGCACGCTCGCCTCGGAGAACGCGACCTCGATGCCGTGGTCCTCGGCCAGCGTCGAGGCGATGACCTCCTGCTGGACCCGGCCGTAGAGCGACACGGTGGGCCGCCCGTCCTCACCGCTGCGCGCCGCGATCAGGGGGTCCTGGTCGGCGAGCTGCGCCAGCGCCACGCGGAGCGCCGGCCCCTGCGCGGGGTCGCACGCCTCGAGCGAGGCCTCCAGGGTCGGGGGCGGGAAGTGGTGCGCCTCCGCCCGGATCGAGCTGCCGAAGCCGTCGCCGACGCGGACCGCGCCCAGCCCGAGCAGCCGCGCGACCTGGCCGGCGTGCGCCTCGTCTGCGCGCACCCACCGCCCGTCCCTGAAGACCTCGATGCCCGCGACCTTGCCGGACCGGCCGTCGGGGAGGTCGAGCCGCTGCCGTGCTTCCACGGTCCCGGAGAACAGCCGGACGTAGGCGACCTTCTCGCCCGCGTCGCCCCGCTCGACCTTGAACACCCGCCCCGAGGGCTCGCCACCGGTGTCGGGCGGGGCGCCGGGGAGGAAGGTGGCGATGGCCTCCATCAGGTCGGGGACGCCGGCTCCGGTGGCGGCCGACCCGGCGAAGACGGGGTGCAGCTCGGCCGCCCGGGTCTGCGCGGCGGCCAGTGCCCGGAGCTCCTCAGGCGTGCGGTCGCGCCCGTCGACGTACGCCGCCAGCAGTACGTCGTCGTGCTCGGCGAGCGCCACGGTCTCGCGCTCGCGGAAGGCGCGGTCGTCCGGGGAGTAGGCGGCGAACGTCGCGGCGCGGGAGCCGAGCCCGGCCGCCGTACCCATGGGCAGGACGTCGGGCGTCAACCGGCTGCGGATCGCGTCGAGGACCGCGTCGACGTCGGCGCCGGCGCGGTCGATCTTGTTGACGAACAGCAGCGTCGGAACGCGCAGCCGCTGCAGCGCCCGCATCAGGATGCGGGTCTGCGGCTGCACGCCCTCGACGGCGGAGAGGACGAGCACGGCGCCGTCGAGCACACCGAGGACGCGCTCGACCTCGGCGATGAAGTCCGGGTGGCCGGGGGTGTCGATGACGTTGACGACGGCGTCGCCGAGCGGGAAGCCGACGACGGCTGCCTTGATGGTGATCCCGCGCCGGCGCTCGAGCGCGAGGCTGTCGGTGCGGGTGGTGCCGGCGTCGACCGAGCCGGGCTCGTCGATCACGCCTGCGAGGTGTAGCAGGCGCTCGGTGAGGGTGGTCTTACCGGCGTCGACGTGGGCGAGGATGCCCAGGTTGAGCGAGCGCGGCGATGGGCGTGGTGGCACGCGAGGTCCCTTCGAGGAGGTGGATGCGGACGGGGGCGTGCGTTGCTCGCATCTCGATGCCTCCTCAGGACGTCACGGAGCGGTTTCTCCGGCACGCCCACGGTAGGCAGGGCCGGGACGGGGCCGCAACGGGTTATGCGCGCTCCGGCCGCACCAGCACCTCGAAGCTCCGCCCGTCGGTCGCCGCGTCGAAGCGGCCGAATCGCTCGAAGCCCAGTGACTCCACGACCCGCAGGGCGCGGGCGTTGAAGCTCGCCACCGTCACGCGGAAGGCCGTCGGGGTGAAGTGCTCGCGGCCGAACGCCAGCCCGGTCGCGATGGCGTCGCGCCCGAGCCCCGTCCCGGTCAGTCGGGGTCGAAGCCCGCCGCCGGTGTCGAGCGCCCGGTCGTCGTACGCCCATCCCGGCACCTGGCCGTCGGCGCCGTAGGAGCGGAAGCCGACGAGCTCGTCGTGGTCGTCGAGCACGGCGTGGAAGCCGGACTCGGGCTGCACCAGCCAGTCGGGGTCGGCGCCGGTCATGTCGTAGCAGGCGTACGGCGCGGGGTAGCGCCACGTGCAGATGTCGGCCGCGTGCTCGGGCGTGAGGGGCGCGATCCGCATGACGGTCAGCCTAGGGTCGAGGGGACAGGGGGAACTCCAATGCCGTCTCGGACCATGACACTGCTCGTCTGCCTCGCGATCGCCACTGTCGCGCCCGGAGCCGCATCGGCCCGTACGGCGCCGGCGCGGGGCGCGCCGGCCACCTGCGCCGGCGTGCCCGCGACGATCGTCGGCACGTCCGGCGACGACGAGCTCACCGGCACGTCCGGCGACGACGTGATCGCCGGCCTCGACGGGGTCGACACGATCGACGCGGGTGCGGGCAACGACCTCGTCTGCGGCGACGCCGGGCCCGACACCCTGGTCGGCGGACCGGGTGACGATCGGCTCTACGCGGGCACCAACGGGTTGGTGCCGGTCTTCGAGGGCGAGCCCGAGCCGGCCGGCGACACGATCGCGCCCGGCCCGGGCGACGACCTCGTCGACATCGGCGTCAACACGGTCCTGCGCGGCGACGGCTGGAACCCGCCCGACACCATCGACTACTCCACGTCCGCGACCGGCGTCACCGTCGACCTGGTGAGCGGCGTGGCGACCGGCGAGGGCACCGACACCGTCGTGGTCGCCCAGCCCCAGCCCGCGACCGGCTACGTCGTCGAGCTGCTCGGCTCGACCCACGCCGACCACCTCCTCGGCACCGAGTACGCCGACCAGATCCTCGGCAAGGGCGGTGGCGACCACATCGAGGCACGCGGCGGCGACGACCTCGTGATGAACGACTGGGACGAGTACTTCCTGGCACCCGGCGACCCCGCGGACGACGTGTTCGACGGTGGAGCCGGCGCGGACTACCTCGACTCCACCGGCGGCGCCGACATCCTCCTCGGCGGCGCGGGTGCCGACCACCTGCGCAAGGAGCGCGGACCGGCGACCCTCGACGGGGGCGCGGGTCGCGACGAGCTCGAGGTCTACCTCTCCGCCGGGCGGCACCGCCTGGTCGGCGGCGCGGGTCGCGACGAGGTCTCGCTCGGAGTGCTCAACAGCGGCCGGCGGACCACCGGCGTGCTCGACCACCAGCGCGGCCGGTTCGTCGTACGCCTCTGGCACCGGCCGCCGATCCGGGCCTCGGTCGAGGACGTCGAGCGGGTGCGGATGCCGCACAACCGCGGGCGCTGGACCTACCTCGGCACGTCCGGTGACGACCGCGTCACCGGCGGGGCGTCGTACACCGCTCGGGGTCGTGGTGGCGACGACGTCCTCATCGGCTCGTACGACGACGACGTGCTGCTCGGCGGTCCCGGGCGCGACCGCATCGTCGGCGGGCGCGGCGACGACCGGTGCCGGGGCGAGGACCTCACCGGCTGCGAGTCGCCATCCTGAGAAGTTGCTGTGAGGGGAACAGCGGACGCTCCGCACACGTTTGATCAGGTGTCACCCCGGCTAGAGTGGTGTGACGTGACAGGCGCCGTCACCGCGACGGCGTCGAGACCTCCGGAACCTCCGGGGGAGGCCTCCAAGGAGAGACCATGAAGAGCAACAACCCCGTGTTCGCCCGTTCCGAGGAGTTCAACCGCGCCTCGACGAACGCCTACGGCAACCAGACCTATTCCGGTGGCGGCGCCGCCTACCCCGGCTACGGCAACACCACGAGCGACCCCTCCACCTGGGGCACCGGCACGCCCGGCCAGGTCGACCAGGGCCGGATGACGATCGACTCGGTCGTCCAGAAGACTGCCATCTCCGTCGCCGTGATCTTCGCGACCGCCATCGTCACCTGGTGGTGGATCGGTGACATGGGCACCTCCAACGCCTTCGGCCAGACGGTCGTCGACTCCGACGCCATGGCCCGTGCGTCGATGGGCGCCATGCTCGGCGCCGGCGGTGCCTTCCTGCTGTCCCTGGTCAACTCGTTCAAGCGGGTGATCAGCCCGGCCCTCGTGCTCGCCTTCGCCGCCCTCGAGGGCGTGGCGCTCGGTGCCGTCAGCAAGCTCTTCGAGGTGCAGTTCGACGGCGTCGTGATGAGCGCGGTCATCGGCACCTTCGGTGCGCTCGCCGGCACGCTCGCCGCCTACAAGTTTCTCGACATCAAGGTCGGCGACAAGTTCCGCCGCGGTGTCGTGGCCGGCATGTTCGGCATGGTGGGCCTCGGCCTGCTGTCGCTGGTGCTGAGCTTCTTCGGCATCGACACCGGCCTCTACGGCTTCGGTGGCCTCGGCTTCGTCTTCGCCGTCGCCGGCCTGGTGCTCGGCATCTTCATGCTGATCCTCGACTTCGACTACGTCGAGCAGGGCGTGGCCGCCGGTCTCCCGGACCGCGAGTCGTGGCGGGCCGCCTTCGGCCTGACCGTCAGCCTGGTCTGGATCTACACCAACCTGCTGCGCATCCTCGCCATCCTGCGTGGCGACTGATCTGCTGCTGATCAGCTGAGCTCCGCTGGCCCGTCCGAGTCGCTCTCGGGCGGGCCGGCGTCATTTCCTGTCCCTCTTGAGCGGTGGCCCACCTACATTCGGCGACCCAGGAATGTAGGTGGATCACCGCCGCCGGCGTACGACACGCGCCTGCTCGCGTGAGCGGTGGCCCACCTCCATTCGGCGGCCTCGGAATGTAGGTGGATCACCGCTGAGCGGCGGCCGGCGGTGAGTGACGCAGGTATCCGGCGGTCGGAAGGTGTCTCACTCACCGCTCGAGGCGGCCTCGTGCTCCTCGTGCTCGGGGGACTCGGCGTCGGTGGAGGGACGGCGGCGGCGATGGCGGAGCTCGACCCAGCGGCCGCGGAGGCCGCGCTGGGTGCCGCCGACCTCGGTGCCGTCGACCTCGGTGCCGGGCGTACGTGCCGCGCGCACCGCGGCCGCGGCGACCGGGAGGATGCCCTCGCGGCGCAGCGGCTCGGGCAGGCTCTCGTCGTCGGGCAGCAGGTCGAGGGCGGCCAGGCAGGACGGGATCAGCACCGACGCGAGCTGCTGGTAGCCGTCGGCCGAGGGGTGGAAGCGGTCCGGCCCGAACAGCACGGCCGGGGCCGCCTCGAACTCCGGGCCGAGGATGTCGCCGAGCGAGACCGAGCGGCCGCCGTTCTCCACGACGGTGATCGTCTGGGCAGCGGCGAGACGACGCGACCACTCGCGCGCGACCTGCTTCAGCGGCGGCGGGATCGGGCGGATGGTGCCGAGGTCGGGACACGTCCCGACGACGACGGCGACGCCCTCCTCGCGCAGGCGTCGTACGCCCTCGGCGAGGTGCCGCACCGACGCGGACGGCAGCACGGAGTGGGTGACGTCGTTCGCCCCGATGAGTACGACGGCGAGGTCGGGGTGGGTGCCGATGGCAGCGTCCACCTGGTCGGCCAGCGCGCTCGACTGCGCCCCGACCTTGGCGAAGGACCGCAGGTGGACGCGTCGGTCGGCCTGCGCGGCCATGCCGGTGGCGAGGTGGGCGCCCGTGGTTTCCTCGACGCGGTCGACGCCGTAGCCGGCGGCGCTGGAGTCACCGAGCAGCGCGATCCGGATCGCCGGCGCGGGGCGGCCGCGGCCGTACCACCCGGTGGCGTCCGGCGGGACGGAGGTGGCGTTGCCGATCACCCGGCGCGCGAACTTCGCCTCCGCGACCAGGACGCCGTAGAGGCCGGCGCCGAGCACGGAGACCCCGCCGCCGCCCAAGGCCGCGGCCGATGCCAGCTTGCGTGCTGCTCCTGTAGCCCCCACGACTTCATGTTACGGAGTGGTAGACAGCTAGATTGACCGGGTGCAGTACGTGAACTCGCTCCTCGACCTGATCGGCAACACTCCGCTCGTCCGGCTCGGCCGGACCCTGGACCTCCCGGACGGCCCCGACAGCGGCCCGCTGGTCCTCGCCAAGGTGGAGTACCTCAACCCCGGCGGCTCCGTGAAGGACCGCATCGCCAGCCGGATGATCGAGGCGGCCGAGGCCTCGGGCGCCCTGCAGCCCGGCGGCACGATCGTGGAGCCGACCTCCGGCAACACCGGCGTCGGCCTGGCGATGGTGGCCCAGCAGAAGGGCTACAAGTGCGTCTTCGTGTGCCCCGACAAGGTCAGCGAGGACAAGCGCAACGTGCTCAAGGCCTACGGTGCCGAGGTCGTGGTGTGCCCGACCGCGGTCGCGCCGGAGCACCCGGACTCCTACTACAACGTCAGCGACCGGCTCTCCAAGGAGCCCGGCGCCTGGAAGCCCGACCAGTACTCCAACCCGCACAACCCGCGGTCCCACTACGAGACCACCGGCCCGGAGATCTGGGAGCAGACGGAGGGGAAGATCACCCACTTCGTCACCGGCATGGGCACCGGCGGCACGATCAGCGGCGTCGGTCGCTACCTCAAGGACCAGAACCCCGACGTCCAGGTCATCGGCGCCGACCCGGCCGGCTCGGTCTACTCCGGCGGCACCGGCAGGCCGTACCTCGTCGAGGGCGTCGGTGAGGACTTCTGGCCCGAGACCTACGACCGCACGGTCGCCGACCGCGTCATCGAGGTCTCCGACGCCGACTCCTTCGCCTTCACCCGCCGCCTCGCCCGCGAGGAGGCGATGCTCGTCGGCGGCTCCGCCGGCATGGCCGCCTACGCCGCGCGCCAGCTCGCCCACGAGCTCGCCGCCGAGGGCCGCACCGACGCGATCATCGTGGTGCTGCTGCCCGACTCCGGCCGCGGCTACCTCACCAAGGTCTTCAACGACGACTGGCTCGGCCAGTACGGCTTCGCGACCGGCGCGCAGGCCGACCACCGCACCGTCGGCGAGGTGCTGCGCGGCAAGTCCGGCCAGCTCCCCGACCTGGTGCACACCCACCCCGGCGAGACCATCGCCGAGGCCGTCCACATCCTCCAGGAGTACGGCGTCAGCCAGATGCCCGTCGTCCGCGCCGAGCCGCCCATCGTGGCTGCCGAGGTCGCGGGGTCGGTGTCGGAGCGCACCCTCCTCGACGCGCTGTTCACCGGCCACGCCAAGCTGACCGATCAGGTGGAGGACCACATGTCCGCCGCCCTCCCGACGATCGGCTCGACCGAGCCGGCGACCGACGCGGTCACCCTGCTCGAGAAGGCCGACGCGGTGCTGGTCCACGAGGACGGCAAGCCGATCGGCGTGCTGACCCGTCAGGACCTGCTCGCCTTCGTGGCCGCCTCGTGACGCGTCGTACGCGCCTGGCCGGCGCGCTCGTCGCCCTCGCCTGCCTCGGCTCGCTGACCGCCTGCGGTGGCGACGACGTCACCACCAGCACCGACCCCGTCGAGGTCGAGGTCGGCAAGGCCTTCACCTGGGGCGGCTTCGCCGTCGACGACGGGTGGACGCTCAAGGGCGTCGAGCGGTCCGTGAACGCCGAGACGGTGACCACCCCGCAGGTGAAGGGCACGATCACCAACAAGAGCGACGAGACGCGGGCGGCCATCTTCGAGATGGTGTTCTCCACCGATGGCGACCCGGTCGCGACCGTCAACTGCTCGGCCGGGAAGATGGAGCAGGACCAGTCGATGGCCTTCGAGTGCCCCGGCCTGAACGCCATCATGCCGAAGGACTACGACGCCGTCGTCGTGCAGGAGTTCAGCCGAGACTCCAGCTCCTCCTGACGTGGGCGACCTTTCTCTGGAGGTCATCGCCTTCCTGGTCCTCGCGGCCCTGGTGGCGGGCTTCGTCGACGCCGTCGTCGGCGGCGGGGGACTGGTCCAGCTGCCCGCGCTGCTCGTCGGGCTGCCCGGCGCCTCGGTGGTGCAGATCGCCGCGACCAACAAGCTCGCGTCCTTCTGCGGTACGTCGATCAGCGCGGCGACCTACGTCCGGCGGATCCGCCCCGACCCGCGCACGTTCCTGCCGCTGATGCTCGCCGCGTTCCTGGGCTCGGCGGGCGGCGCGCTGGTCGCCTCGCTGCTGCCGCGCAGCGCCTTCGACCCGATCATCCTGGTCGTGCTCGTGCTGGTGGGCGGCTACGTCTGGTTCAAGCCGAGCGTCGGCGAGCTGACCAGCCTCCGGTTCCAGGGCGGCCAGCACCTGACTGCAGTGGCGATGACCGGCCTGACCATCGGCTTCTACGACGGCGCGATCGGCCCGGGCACCGGGTCGTTCTTGGTCTTCGCCCTCGTCGGGCTGCTCGGCTACAACTTCCTCGAGGCCTCGGCCAAGGCCAAGCTGGCCAACTGGGCCACCAACCTGGCCGCGCTCATCGTCTTCGTCCCGCAGGGCGCGGTGATCTGGCAGCTCGCGCTGCCGATGGCCGCGGCCAACATCACCGGGGGCTACCTCGGCGCCCGGCTGGCGATGGCCAAGGGCGCCCGGTTCGTCCGCGCGTTCTTCCTCGTCGTGGTCTGCGGCTTCGTCGTACGCCTCGGCGGCGGGCTGCTCGGCTGGTGGTGACCGGGATCCCGGGGTCCCGGACGGTAACCTCCACCCCGTGGGAGCGGTCTCGGCAGTCGACGGGTTCCAGCGCCGCCATCCCGTGCTCGGTTTCCCGCTCGCGGTCGTCTACAAGTACTTCGACGACCAGGGCCCCTACCTCGCCTCGGCGCTGACCTACTACGCCTTCATCGCGATCTTCCCGCTGATGCTGCTCGGCACCTCGATCCTCGGCCTGATCCTGCGCGGCGAGCCGCAGTGGCAGGAGCAGATCCTCAACTCCGCGCTCTCGCAGTTCCCGATCATCGGCGACGAGCTCGGCCGGCCCGAGGGGCTCCAGGGGTCGGTGGCCGGTGTCGCGGTCGGTGCGATCGCCGCGCTCTACGGCGCGATGGGGCTGGGCCAGGCGTTGCAGAACACCCAGCACGTCGCCTGGTCGGTGCCGCGCAACAGCCGCCCCAACCCGTTCTACGCGCGGGTGAAGACGCTGGTCCTGCTGCTCACCGCCGGGCTGTCGCTGATGGCGGTCACGATCGTCTCGACCGTCGCGAGCACGACCGACGTCTTCACCGAGGTGCTCGGGTCGGGCATCAAGATCCTGCTGCCGCTCCTCACCGTCGCCGTGGTGGGCACGTTCCTCACCCTGCTCTTCCGGTTCGCCGCGACCGGCCAGCACTCGTTCTGGCGGGCGGCACCGGGTGGATACTCCCTGGCGATCATGTGGCAGGTGCTCCAGCTCGGCGGTGCGGCCTACGTCGACAAGGTGCTGGTCGACACCTCGTCGATGACGAAGACCTTCGGCCTGGTCCTCGGACTCATCGGCTTCCTCTGGATCGGCGCCGTGATGGCGGTGCTGGCGATGGAGATCAACGTCGTGTGGGCGCGCCGGCTCTGGCCGCGCGCGCTGCTCACGCCGTTCACCGACAACGTCGAGCTCACCGACGCCGACCGCAGGGCCTACGCCGCCTATGCCCGCATGCAGCGCCACAAGGGCTTCGAGAAGGTCTCCGTCACGTGGACGCCGGGACCGGTCGAGCGGCGCCAGCGGGCCGAGGAGGACGAGGAGCGGGCGGCCGAGGAGCGGGCCGAGGAGCGGGTCGAGGAGCGGGCGCCCGGGAACGACCCGGCGTGACGTCGTACCTCACGATCGCCCGACCGGCCGTCGCCGAGGTCGAGGACCGTGGCTCGCGCTTCCTCTGCACGCTGCGCCGGGTCGCGGACGAGGACGAGGCGCGCGCCCTGGTCGCGACGCTGCGGCGCGAGCACTGGGACGCGCGGCACCACTGCTCGGCCTTCGTGCTCGGACCCGGTGGTGAGGTGCAGCGTTCCTCCGACGACGGCGAGCCCGCCGGGACGGCCGGTGCGCCGATGCTCGACGTGCTGCGCGGCGCCGGCGTCAGCGACGTCGCAGCCGTGGTCACGCGCTGGTTCGGCGGCACGCTGCTCGGGGCCGGTGGACTCGTCCGCGCCTACGGCGACGCCGTCCGGGGGGCCCTCGGCGAGGCGGGCACGCTGCGGCGCTCGCTCCTCACCGAGCTCGCGCTCGAGCTCGACCACGCGGACGCAGGGCGGGTCGAGGGAGAGCTGAGGTCGCGGGGAGTCACGGTCCTCGAGGTGTCGTACGACGCCCGGGTGCGGCTGCTGCTGGCCGCCGCACCGGCCGAGGTCGACCGGGTGGCGGAGGCGGTGGCGGCCGCGACCGGCGGCCGGGTCGAGCTGGTGCGCGTCGGTGAGCGCTGGGTCGACGTCCCCGGCTGAGGGCGCGCGGATGTCGGGCAGGGACCGGTCCACGGCTAACCTCGCGGCGTGGACGTCGCAGCGCGGATCAGGGCCGGCCAGGGTGACTTCGTCCTCTTCGCGCTCACGCCACCCCGGCAGTCGACGCCGGCCGAGCGACTGCCGGAGATCGCCCGTGCCACCACCGAGCGGCTCGCGCACCTCGACCTCGACGGGCTGGTGCTCTACGACATCGACGACGAGAGCGCCCGCAACCCGGCCGAGCGCCCGTTCCCGTTCAGCGCGACGGTCGACCCGTCCGACTACCGCTCCGAGCACCTCCGGGCCTGGGCGAGCCCGGTCGTCGTCTACCGCGCGGTGGCCAAGTACGGGCGCGAGGACCTGCGCACCTGGCTCGCCACGCAGGACGCCGACCAGACCCTGACCGTCATGGTCGGCGCCTCCTCGAGCGACACCACGATGCCCGTCTCGCTCGTCGAGGCGCAGGCGCTGCGCGCCGAGGTGAACCCCGAGCTGCTCCTCGGAGGAGTGGCGATCCCCGAGCGGCACAGCCGCAGCCACGACGAGCACCTGCGCCTGATCGCCAAGCAGCAGGCGGGCTGCGCGTTCTTCGTGACCCAGGTCGTCTACGACCTCAACGCCGCCAAGAACCTCGTCTCCGACTACCGCTATGCCTGCGACGAGCGGGGCCTGACCCCGGTGCCGATCGTGTTCACCTTCTCCGTCTGCGGCTCGCTGAAGACGCTGGAGTTCCTGCGGTGGCTCGGCGTCGACGTCCCCCGGTGGATTGAGAACGACCTGCGCCACACCGGCAACCCGCTGCGGGCGTCGATGGAGCAGGCAGCGGCGACCGCCCGCGACCTCGCCGACTTCTGCCGGCGGCTCGAGGTGCCCTTCGGCCTCAACGTCGAGAGCGTCTCGATCCGGCGCGAGGAGATCGAGGCGTCGGTGGAGCTGGCCTCGCAGCTGGCCTCCCAGCTGCGTCGCTGAGACCTACTGGTCGACGTCGCCGTCGACGTAGACCCACCGGCCGGCGCGCTGCTCGAAGCGGCTGACCTCGTGCATCCGCCCGCCCTCCCACGACGCGACGAACTCGACGGTGTCGCCCTCGGCTGCGAGGACCTCGAGCCCGGTCCACCGGGTGCGTGGGTCGGGCGTGGTGTCGTCCGGGCGCGTGCGCGGGTGCCAGGTGCGGAAGAGGTGGTCGGCGTCGCCCCTGACGTAGGCCGTGTAGCGCGAGCGCATCAGCTGCTCCGGCGTCGCGGCCTGCTCGCGGTTGGCCAGCAGCGGCCCGCAGCAGGCGTTGTACGACGCCCCGGATCCGCAGGGGCAGGGCGAGGTCAGCACGTCGGCGAGGGTAGCCGTCGGGCCCGGGAACAAACTCCTTGGCGTTTGACTTGTAAGGGTGTAATCATGTAAGCACTGCAAGAAGGAGAACGCACATGATGACCCGAGACGACTATGAAGAGGGCCGCGGCCGACGCGGCCGAGGAGAACGCGGCGAACGTGGCCGCGGTGAGCGCGGCGGCCGACGCGGGGGCTGGCAGGTCGCCGACCTCCCGTCCGCCGACGACGCGACCGACTGGTTCCGCGGGCGGCTGCCCGACGACTGGTTCAGCGAGATCGAGGTGCGCACCGACCGTGAGGAGATCACGGTGCTGGGCACCTTGAGCCAGAGCCAGGCGGCCGGCGCCGACGGTGCCGAGGCGGAGGGCCGGATCAGCCGGTTCCGTGCCGACACCAAGGCCGAGCGCATCGAGATCGCCCTCGAGGCGCAGGGCCGCTACCAGCGCAAGGTCTCGTGGGGGGTGCGGCTCGGTGACACCGAGGCGCTGTTCACCCACGTGGCCGCGCCGGTGATGACCCGCCTGCGGCAGCCCGAGCGCCAGGTGCTCGACACCCTCGTCGACGCCGGCGTGGCCCGCTCCCGCTCCGACGCGCTCGCCTGGTCGGTCCGGCTCGTCGGCGAGCACGCCGAGGAGTGGCTGGGCCAGCTGCGCGACGCGATGGCCGAGGTCGACAAGCTGCGCGGCGAGGGCCCTGCCCTCTGACCCCCTGGCTGGTCGAGTAGCCCGCGAGCGCCAGCGAGCGGGCGTATCGAGCCCCCGATGATGGGTCTCGATACGCCTCGCTCGTTCCTCGCTCGGCTACTCGACCAGCGAACAAGGAGCCGCGCGGCTACTCGACCAGCGAACGGGGAACTGCTCCACTACGGTGCCAGGCATGACGATCCAGCGGCCCGAGCCGTCCTTCCGCAACGACGAGGTCGGGATGCTGCGCGCGTTCATCGACCACTACCGCGCGACCATCCGGCTCCAGGCCAGCGGGCTCACCGACGCGCAGCTCGACCAGCCGCTCGCGCCGAGCGACCTGACGCTCGGCGGGATGCTCAAGCACCTCGCGTTCGTGGAGGACTACTGGTTCTCCTACAACCTCGCCGCCCACGAGCCCGCGCCGCCGTGGGACACCGCGCCGTGGGACGACGACCCGGACTGGGACTGGCACAGCGCGGCCGGCACCTCGCACGCCGAGCTCGATGCACTGTTGGTCGAGGCGATCGCGCGGGCGGACCGCTGCCTCGACGAGGCGCTCGCCGCCGACCCCGACCTCGACCGCCACGTCGCCCGCCCGCGCCCGCCCGAGAAGGGCGAGACCGCGACGATCCGGTGGGTGCTGGTGCACATGGTCGAGGAGTACGCCCGGCACGCCGGGCACGCCGACCTGATCCGCCAGTCGATCGACGGCGCGACGGACGTGTGAGCGGTGTGGTGTCAGGTGTCCTGGTGCAGGCAGAGCACGTTGCCGTCCGGGTCCTTGAACCACGCGGCCATCTCGGCGCCGAGCACGCACACGTGGTCGACGGTCGAGAAGTCGGGCAGGTCGTAGTCCTCGAACACGACCCCGCGGCCCTTCAGGTCGCGGATCTCGGAGTGGATGTCGTCCACCTCGAAGCTCAGCGCCGTGCTCTCGGACGGCGTGCTGTCGGGCCGGGGCAGCAGGACGAGCGTGGATCCGCCCTCCAGCGCGTAGATCGCGCTGCCCTCGTCGTTGGTGCCGGTGTAGTCGAGCCCCAGGGACTCGGAGTAGAACGTGCGCGACCGGTCGATGTCGGTGACCGGCATCATCATCGCGACGGAGCGTTTGGTGAGCGACATGGAGCGCCTCCTTCCACCTCAGTGTGCGCGCCGCGACGGGTGGCCGGGAGAGTGCTCCAGACCGGAGAAACGAAGGAGATCTCGTGACGATCAGGCCCGCGACCGAGGCCGACTGGCCGGCGATCTGGCCGTTCTGGCAGGAGATCGTCGAGGCCGGCGAGACGTACGCCTATCCGCTGGGCGCGACGTCCGACCAGGCCAGCGGCTGGTGGTTCGACGGCAGCCACGTGGTCGTCCTGACCGACGCGGACGGCGCGGTGCTGGGCTCGGCCAAGATGGGCGCCAACCGTCCCGGCCGTGGCGCCCACGTCGGCACCGCGTCGTTCATGGTGGACGCGGCAGCCCGAGGCCGGGGTGTCGGGCGCCGCATGGGCGAGTACGCCGTGCAGTGGCACCGCGACCAGGGGTTCGCCGGCATCCAGTTCAACGCGGTCGTCGAGACCAACACCGCCGCCGTCGCACTCTGGCAGGACCTGGGCTTCGAGATCATCGGGACCGTGCCGCGGTCCTTCGACAGCACCACCCACGGCCGGGTGGGTCTGCACGTGATGTACCTCGACCTCTCCTGATCCGGCCCGCCGGGCCGCCGATCTGGTGGAATGTGCCCATGGGAGAGCCGATCCGCGTCTACCTCCTCGACGACCACGACGTCGTGCGGGAGGGCCTGAAGTTCCTGCTCGAGCAGCAGGAGGACATCGAGGTGGTCGGCGAGTCCGCCACCGCCACTGAGGCCGCCGCGCGCATCCCTGCACTGCGCCCCGACGTCGCGGTGCTCGACGCCCGCCTCCCCGACGGCTCGGGCATCGAGGTGTGCCGGACGGTCCGCGCGATCGACCCGACGATCAACGCCCTCATCCTGACGTCGTACGACGACGACGAGGCGCTGTTCGCCGCGATCATGGCCGGCGCGGCGGGCTACGTCCTCAAGGAGATCAAGAGCTCCGACCTGGTCGGTGCGATCCGCCACGTCGCGGCCGGCAAGTCGCTGATCGACCCGGCGATGACCGCGACCGTGCTGGAGCGGATCCGCAACGGCCCCAGCACCCCCGACGAGCTGGCCTCGCTGACCGACCAGGAGCGGATCCTGCTCGGCCACATCGCCGAGGGCCTGACCAACCGGCAGATCGCCGAGCAGATGTTCCTCGCCGAGAAGACCGTGAAGAACTACGTCTCCAGCATCCTGGCCAAGCTCGGGCTCGAGCGGCGCACGCAGGCCGCGGTGCTGGCCTCCAAGCTGCTCGGCGACCAGCACTGACAGGGACCGACTGGGACCTTGGTCCCTCGAGCCGGTGACGGCAGGCCCTGATGCGCGGAGCGTGGCTTCGCGACTCTGGTGGTGACCCAGAAAACACACCACCGAAGGAGGGGATGACGATGAGCGTCATCCATCGCCACCGCCACGAGGTCGAGGCGTTTGAAGCCCCGGTCGGCGTGCACGGCAACGAAGAGAACGACCGCGGCCCCTGGTTCCACCGGGCCCTGGCCACCCTGCGGATCGCCTACGGAGTCACCTTCCTGTGGGCCTTCCTCGACAAGACCTTCGCGCTCGGCTTCCACACCAGCTATGCCCAGGACGGCACCCTGGACCGGTTCGGCCCCGCCGCGTGGATCAACGGCGGCAGCCCCACCGAGGGCTTCCTCAGCTTCGGTGTCCCTGCTGACAACCCCTTCCACGGGTTCTTCACCGGCCTCGCCGGGCACGCGTGGGTCGACTGGCTGTTCATGCTCGGCCTCCTCGGCATCGGCGTGACCCTGCTCCTCGGGGCGGGCATGAGGATCGGTGCCGCGGCCGGCGCGCTGATGTACGCCTTCATGTACGCCGCCTCGCTGCCCCTGGAGAACAACCCGGTCGTCGACGACCACCTCGTCGGCGTGATCGTGATGGCGGTCCTCGCCCTGGGCGCGGCCGGCACCACCTGGGGGCTGGGTCGCTGGTGGAACCGCACGGATGTGGTGAAGGAACACCCCGTCCTGCGGTGATCACCAGGCCCCCTCTGGACCCGGCGCCTCTGGCGCCGGGTCCTCTGGTGTGTGCGGCGGTCAGCCTCGTCAGGACGGGAGCGGCACGCGCCAGACCAGCACGGTGCCGCGCGCGCCGACCGGGGTGAGCTCGAGGGTGCCGCCGAGGTCGTCGGCGCGACGACGGGCGTTGCGCAGCCCGCTCTCGGAGACCTCGGCCGGCAGACCCACGCCGTCATCGGCGACGCGGAGCTCGAGCAGGTCGGACCCGACCACGACGTCGACCTCGGCAGAGTCGGCGAGCGCGTGGCGGGCGACGTTGGAGACCGCCTCGCGGAGCACGGCCAGCAGCTGCGACCCCAGCGCCGGCGGGACGGCGCTGTCGATCGGGCCGGAGGTGCGCACGACGGGCGTGAAGCCCAGCACCGGGACGTACTCCTTGACAAGGCTGCGGATCGCCGCGCGCAGCGAGTCGCCGCGGCGGTCCTGGAGCTCGAAGATGGTGCCGCGGATCGCCTTGATCGTGTCGTCGAGCTCGGTGACCGACTTGTCGAGGCGCTCGGTCACCGCGCCGTCGCCGGCCATCGCGGCGACGCCCTGGAGCTGGAGGCCGGTCGCGAAGAGCCGCTGGATGACGATGTCGTGGAGGTCGCGGGCGATCCGCTCACGGTCGGAGAGCAGCGCCATCTCCTGGCGGTCGGCGAGCGCTTGGGTGCGGTCGAGCGAGAGCGCGACCTGGTCGCCGAAACCGGCGAAGAGGTCGCGGTCCTGCACGTCGAGCAGCCCGGACCCCGGCTGCGAGACCGCCACCAGGGCAGTGACCGGCGCGAGGTGCGAGCGCAGCGGCACCACCACGAGGGGTACGCCGTCGACCTGCGTCGTGACCACGGGGCTGCCCGGCCCGACCCCGGCTGCGTCGCGCGCCGAGGTGAGCAGCTGCTCGACCTCGTCGGCGTCGACGTCGGGCGCGACGCTGAGGGTGTCGTGCTCCGGCCCGAGCGACGACCACAGCGCGACCGCGCGGGCGCCCGAGACCTGGCGGGCGGTGGAGACGATCTGGTGCAGCGCGGTCGGCAGGTCGACCGGCGGCTGGAGCAGCTCGGAGAGGTCGGCGGAGGCCTCCAGCCACTGCCGTCGGCGCTCGCTCAGCGCGAACGAGCGGGCGTTGCTGATGACGTAGCCCGCGGTGCGCGCGAGCTCCTCGACCAGGCTCTCGTCGTCCTCGGTGAAGGGCCCGCCGCCGGACTTCTCGGTGAGGTAGAGGTTGCCGAAGACCGTGCCCCGGATCCGCACCGGCATGCCGAGGAACGACGTCATCGGCGGGTGGTTGGGCGGGAAGCCGACCGACGACGGGTGGGCCGACAGGTCGACGAGGCGCAGGCCCGACGGGTCCTCGATGATCACGCCGAGGATGCCCCGCCCGTGAGGCAGGTCGCCGATCGCGGCACGGGTCTTGTCGTCGATGCCGGTGGTGACGAACTCGACGAGCTGGCCGTCGCGGCCGAGCACGCCGAGGGCGCCGTAGCGGGCGCCGGTCAGCGCGGTCGCCGCCTCAACGATCCGGGTCAGCGCGAGGTCGAGGTCGAGGTCGCTGGAGATGGCGGTGACGGCCTCCAGCAGGGAGCGGGCGTCGGCGCCGAGGTCCGGTGTGTGGGTCACACGGAGAATTGTGCTCTAGGCGAGGCGCCTCACCGGCAGGTGCGCCCACGGGTCCCAGCCGCCGCCGAGCTGGCGGCCGGTGAGCTCGCTCCAGGGGATGCGGACGACGAGGTTGCGCTGGCCCTCGGCCCAGGGCCGTGGCTCCCAGTGCCGCGCGATCTCGGCGAGCTCCTGCTGGTCGTCGACGAAGGAGGCACGACCACGCACCGAGACGCTCCACCCACGCTGGTTCTCGTAGTCGAACTGGTCGACCTCGAAGCAGAGCTGGGCGTCGCGACCGTAGGTCCCGAGCAGGCTGTACGCCGTCGTGCGCACCAGGATCGACTCACCGTCGACGGCGTAGTTGACCGGCACGATGTGGGGACCGGTCGGCGTGGCGACGGCCACCCGACCGGCGATGCCGGCGCCGAGCAGGCGTACGCAGTCCTCTCGTGAGAGGTCGAGCATGGGTCGCATGGGAGTCTCCTTCGTCGTCGGCTCCCAGCCTCCCCCGGCAGGAGGCGGCGAGGCAGGGCCGAAGGTCCCGCGCGCTGGCCCTCAGGGCCCGTCGTTGGTGATCAGTCCGCCGGCCGTCGGCTGGTAGGGGTTGAGGCCGTGGTCGATGGCGTACTGCTTGAGGTAGCCGTCGCGGCCCAGCACCTTGATCCGCTCGGCGATCTTCGCCGCCTCGGCCTTCTCGACCTCGATCTGCGCCTGCGCGGCCTTCACCTGGGCGGCGGCCTCGGCCTCCTTGGCCTTCGCCCGGGCGACGGCCTCCTGCTGGGCGACCAGCGCGGCCTTCACGGCGTCCGGCGGCACCGGCTTCTGCAGGGTGATCGCGAAGTCGGTGAAGAACTCCTCCTCGCCGTCGATCTGCCGGCCGACCAGGTCGGGCATCTGGGCGAGCACGTCGCGCTCCCACTGGGCCTTGACGTTGGGGTCGGTGTAGAGCTCGGTGTAGGTGTAGTTCTGGCCGGCGCGGTCGATGGCGGTCTCGAGCGGACGGCTGATGTAGACGCTGAGCATCTGGAGCCAGCCGGCGGACCCGTTGCCGTCGGCGGAGTCCATGTAGGCGGCGTACCGGTTGCCGATGAGGTCGTGGAACTTCTGGAGGGTCGGGCAGTCGGTGTTGAGGAGGAAGGCGGCCACGCCGTCGACGCTCATCTCGATGCCGTCCTTGGTCACGAAGGTGACCGGGCTGCGGTCGCCGCCGTCGCCGAAGACGTAGTTCCGCTGGGAGGTCGGGTAGAGGTAGTGCTTGTCTCCCGGGCCGTCCCACGCGCGCGTCGAGCGCTGCACGCAGTCCTCGTAGCGCCGCGGGGTGAAGGCGCCGTCGCTGTAGTGGAGCGCCACCTGGTCGGGGCCGGTGGAGACGGTCGTCGGCCGCACGAAGAGCAGCACGGCGAGTGCCAGCGCGACGACCAGGCCGAAGCCGAGCACGACCCTGCTGGCGCGCTTCACAGCGGTGGGAGCGGTGGGCATCTGGGTCCTCAGTCGTTCGGGCCGGAGAGGCGGCGGTGGTGGGTGGCGATCTCGTCGATGACGATCGTGGAGAGCTCGGGGGAGACGTCACGGTGCTGCCACGCGAGCTCACGCAGCTGCTCGATGAAGGCGTCGCGCTCGGCGATCGCCGTACTGTCCTCCGGGCCCAGGGGCACGGACGAGCGGCCGAGCACGTAGCCGACGCCACCCGCCACGAGGGCGACCAGCACCGCCACGAACAGCATGAACATCGAGGCCATGGCGTCATCCTGCCCTGCGACGGGCCGTCCAACCCCGCATTCGGGGCAGTCCGGGGAGCAACTTCGAGCGCACTCGACGTTGACGGCCGGGTCTAGCGTGGAAGGCGTGAGCGAGAACCAGAGCCAGCACCCCGATGCCAGCACCCTCGGCCAGCTCCGCGAGAGCGGCCACCAGCTCAAGACCCTCCGCGAGGAGATCCGTGACAACCTGCTCGACCGCCTGGCCCGCGGCGAGGACCCCTGGCCGGGCCTGCACGGCTTCGCCGACACCGTCATCCCGCAGGTCGAGCGCGCCCTGCTCGCCGGCCACGACATCGTGCTGCTGGGCGAGCGCGGTCAGGGCAAGACCCGCCTGCTGCGCTCGCTGGTCGGCCTGCTCGACGAGTGGACGCCGGTCATCTCCGGCTCCGAGCTCGGCGAGCACCCCTACGACCCGATCACCGTCTCGTCGCGCCAGGCGGCCGCGACCTACGGCGACGACCTGCGCATCTCCTGGCGCCACCGCGACGAGAGGTACGCCGAGAAGCTGGCGACGCCGGACACCTCGGTCGCCGACCTGATCGGCGACGTCGACCCGATGAAGGTGGCCGAGGGCCGCCACCTCGGCGACCCCGAGACCATCCACTTCGGCCTGATCCCGCGCAGCCACCGCGGCATCGTCGCGATCAACGAGCTGCCCGACCTCGCCGAGCGGATCCAGGTCGCGATGCTCAACGTGATGGAGGAGCGCGACATCCAGATCCGCGGCTACGTCCTGCGGCTGCCGCTCGACGTGCTCGTGGTGGCCAGCGCCAACCCCGAGGACTACACCAACCGCGGCCGGATCATCACGCCGCTCAAGGACCGCTTCGGCGCCGAGATCCGCACCCACTACCCGCGCGAGGTCGAGGAGGAGATCGCCGTCATCGCGCAGGAGGCCGAGCTGGTCGCCGAGGTGCCGTCGTACCTCCTCGAGGTGCTCGCGCGCTTTACGGCCAACCTGCGGGAGTCGCAGTCGGTCGACCAGCGCTCGGGCGTCAGTGCGCGCTTCGCGATCGCCGGCGCGGAGACGATCGCCGCCGCCGCGCTGCACCGCGCGACCACCCAGGGCGAGGACGCGGCCGTCGCCCGCGTCGTCGACCTCGAGACCGCCGTCGACGTGCTCGGCGGCAAGATCGAGTTCGAGACCGGTGAGGAGGGTCGCGAGGCCGAGATCCTCACCCACCTGCTGCGCACCTCGATCGCCGAGACCGTGCGCGCGCACCTCGCGGGCATCGACCTGCGGCTCCTCGTCGACGCGATCGAGGAGGGCGCGATGGTGACGACCGGTGCCCGCGTGGGCGCCCGCGACTTCCTCGCCGGGCTGCCGGTGCTGGGGGAGTCCGACCTCTACGACCAGGTCTGCGACCGCCTCGACGCGACCAACGACGGCGAGCGTGCCGGTGCCCTCGAGCTGGCGCTCGAGGGGCTCTACCTCGCCCGCAAGATCGGCAAGGACGCGGATGCCGGGGAGACCGTCTATGGCTGAGAGCCACCGATGAGCCGCCGCACCGACCGCTCGCGGTTCCACCGCTACGACGGCGGCGACCCACTCGCCCCGCCCGTCGACCTGGCCGAGGCGCTCGACCAGATCGGCCAGGACGTGATGGCCGGCTACACGCCCGAGCACGCGATGCGCGAGTTCCTGCGGCGCGGCGGCAACGACCAGGCCGGGCTCGACGAGCTCGCCCGGCGCGTCGCCGAGCGTCGCCGGGAGATCCTCCAGCGCCACGACCTCGACGGCACGCTGCGCGAGGTGCGCGAGCTGCTCGACAAGGCCGTCCTTGCCGAGCGTGGCCAGCTCGCCCGCGACATCACGATGGACGACTCCGACCGCACGCTGCGGGAGATGACGCTCGACAACCTGCCGAGCTCGACCGCGGCCGCGGTGAGCGAGCTGTCGTCGTACGACTGGCAGTCGAGCGAGGCGCGCGAGGCCTACGAGCAGATCAAGGACCTGCTCGGCCGCGAGCTGCTCGACCAGCGCTTCGCCGGCATGAAGCAGGCGCTGGAAGGCGCCACCGACGAGGACCGCGAGGCCATCTCGGAGATGCTGTCCGACCTCAACGACCTGCTCGAGAAGCACGCCGCCGGTGGTGTCACGGACGAGGAGTTCCGTGACTTCATGGACAAGCACGGCGACTTCTTCCCCGAGGACCCGCAGGACATGGACGAGCTGCTCGACTCGCTCGCCCAGCGGGCCGCGGCTGCCCAGCGGATGCTGAACTCGATGACGCCGGAGCAGCGCCAGGAGCTGATGGAGCTCTCGCAGCAGGCCTTCGGCTCGCCGCAGCTGATGGAGCAGCTGGCCCGGATGGACGCCAACCTCCAGGCCCTGCGACCCGGCGAGGACTGGTCGGGGTCGGAGTCGTTCGACGGCGACCAGGGGCTCGGGCTCGGCGACGGCACGGGCGCCCTGCAGGACCTCGCGCAGCTCGACGCGCTCGCCGACCAGCTCGCCCAGTCGCACCACGGGGCGCGCCTCGACGACGTCGACCTCGACGCGCTGGCCCGCCAGCTCGGCGACGAGTCCGCCGTGGCGGCGAAGACCCTCCAGCAGCTCGAGCGCGCGCTGCGCGACAGCGGCTACCTCAAGCGCGGCTCCGACGGCGAGCTGCGGCTCTCACCCAAGGCGATGCGCCAGCTCGGCAAGGCGCTGCTGCGCGACGTCGCCGAGCGGATGAGCGGCCGCTCCGGCGCCCGCGAGACGCGTACGACGGGACTCGCGGGCGAGCCGAGCGGCTCCACCCGGCGGTGGGAGTTCGGCGACACCGAGCCGTGGGACGTGCCCCGCACGATCGGCAACGCGGTGCTCCGCGGCACCCCGCCGGTTGAGCAGCGAGGCACGAGCGTGTCGAAACCAAGGATCCGCATCCAGGTCGACGACATCGAGGTCGTCGAGACCGAGGCACGCACCCGGGCGGCGGTGGCGCTGCTGGTCGACACGTCGTTCTCGATGGCGATGGACGGCCGGTGGGTGCCGATGAAGCGCACCGCGCTCGCGCTGCACCAGCTGGTGCGCTCGCGCTTCCGCGGCGACGACCTCCAGCTGATCGCCTTCGGCCGCCACGCCCAGGTGATGGAGATCGAGGAGCTGACGGCCCTCGACGCCCGCTGGGCCAAGGGCACCAACCTCCACCACGGCCTGCTGCTGGCCAACCGGTTCTTCCGCAAGCACCCCAACGCCCAGCCGGTGCTGCTGGTCGTCACCGACGGGGAGCCGACCGCCCACCTCGAGGCCGACGGCGAGGTGTGGTTCTCCTACCCGCCGCACCCGCTGACCATCGCCCACTCCGTGCGCGAGCTCGACGCCGCCGCGCGACTGGGGGCGCAGGTCACCTTCTTCCGGCTCGGCGAGGACCCGGGCCTGGCCCGCTTCATCGACTCGATGGCCCGGCGGGTCGACGGCCGGATGGTGAGCCCCGAGCTCGACGACCTCGGCGCCGCGGTGGTGGGGTCCTACCTCGGCTCGCGCGGCCCGGCGTCGTCGTACCGAGAGCACTTCGGTGACTGGTACGGAGGCCGTGGCTTCTGGGTCTGACCTGCCGTCGCTCCCGAGGGTGGCGGCGGACGACATCGGATCGGGCTCTGGGGATGTCGTGTGCCGCCACCCTCGGTGCCGGCGGGAGCTCTGGCGCGGGCCGCCCGGCGGCAGGACACTGACGGGATGCCTCGACTCGTGCAGGTCGCCCAGCGGGCGACGGACTTCGCCGGCACCACCGCGTTCTACGCCGAGCTGCTCGGCGTCGAGCCCGTCGCGACCTTCGACCCGCCGGGGCTGGCGTTCTTCGACCTCGACGGCGTCCGGCTGCTGATGGACCGTGGCGCGTCGGGGGCGCTGATCTACCTGGCGGTCGACGACATCGACGCGGCCGTCGCCGGCCTGCGCGACAAGGGCGTGGAGATAGCGGCGGAACCGCACGTGATCTTCGGCCACGAGGACGACACCCTCGGCCCGGCCGGCACCGACGAGTGGATGGCCTTCTTCGTCGACCCCGAGGGCACCACGGTCGGCCTGGTGGAGCAGCGACCGCGCTGACCTGCTTGGCTGGTCGCGTGACCGACCAGCTGACCGCACGCCGCTTCATCGAGGCCGAGCCCGCCGCCATCTTCGACGTCCTGCGCAACCCGGAGGGTCACGTGGACATCGACGCGTCCGGGATGCTGCAGTCCGCGGAGGGCGACCGGGTGGGGGCGGTGGGCGATCGCTTCACCGTGCACATGGACCGGGAGGCCAAGGGCGACTACCCGATGGGTCGCTACGACGTCGAGGTCGTCATCGACCGCTACGAGCCCGACCGCGAGATCACGTGGTGGATCGACGGCACGATCAAGCCGCCGATCGGCCACACCTACGGCTACCTGCTCGAGCCGGGCGAGGTCGAGGGCAGCCCCGGCACGTGGGTCACCTCGGTCTACGACTGGTCCGCGGTCAGCGACCAGTGGCGGCCGATCTTCCCGGTCAACGACGAGAGCGCCCTGCGGGCCACCCTCGGCATCCTCGACCGGGTCGTACGACGACGCGCCTCAGGCGCCTGACGCCTCCAGCATCCGCATCAGCTCCGCGCCCATGTGCTGGATGACGGCCTCGAGGGCCCTCATGGGGCGGACCATGACGGTGAAGTCGACGATCTGGCCGTCGGCGTCCCACGTGATCATGTCGATCCCGGACACGTCGAAGCCGCCGACGACGGTGCGGAACTGGAGCACGGCCGAGTCCTCGCCGAGCCACTCGCGCTCGTAGGTCAGCTCCGGACCGAGGACGGTGAACGCGGCGGTGAGGTAGCCGACGACCGTGTCGCGGCCCTCCTGCGGCGCGTGCACCGCGGGGCTGCGGAAGACGGCGTCCTCCGCGATGAGCGCGGGGAGGCCGGCGGCGTCGCGGCTCTCGACGACAGCGTGCCAGCGGGCGAGGGCCTCGGCAGACGTGGGGGTGGCGGCGTTCATGGGCCGCATCGTGTCACGTCGTCAGCGCGGTGCTGGTGACGTACGGACCGCGTCACCACGACCGCACTGTGCAGCGAGTCACCGGAACACGGCTCGCGCGGGCGGCGCGTGGTCAGTCGGCGAAGCCGGGGAGCGACTCCTCGAGGATCTCCCGGAACGGCGCGGTGGCGCCTAGCTGGCTGAGCAGGCCGATGCCGCCGAGCCAGGTGCGGTGGATGAGGAGGTACGACGTCGGCAGGTTGAGCTTGGTGGCGAGGGTGAAGGTCTCCGACTTCGGGTCGTTGATCCGCTCGAACTGCTCGCGCATCCAGTCGCGGGTGAAGGTGAAGCGCTCCTCGGCGGCCGGCTCGACGAACGGCGCGAGGTAGGCCAGCACCAGCGCCGGGTCGACGGCGATCCGGTCCTTGATGAAGCCCTCCTCGCGGAGCCCGGCCACGAGGGAGTCCTCGTCGGAGTCGAGCGCGATCCGCATCAGGCGCCCCATGGCCGTGGGGAGCCGTCCGTCGGGCAGCCGGGCGACCGCACCGAAGTCGAGGACCCCGAGGCGACCCGGCGAGCCGTCGGGCTCGGGGAGGATGCGGAAGTTGCCGGGGTGGGGGTCGGCGTGGAGCATCCCGGTGCGCGCGGGTCCTTCGAAGAGGAAGCGCACGAACAGCTCGCCGTAGTGGTCGCGCTCGGCAGGCGTGCCCTCGCGGATCACGTGCGCGAGCGAGTGCGGCGACTCCATCCACTCCGTCACGAGCACCTCGCCGCCGACGTCGACCACCGGCGGCACCACGATGTGCGGGTCGTCGGCGAAGGCCTCGGCGTACGCCGCCTGCGCCTCCGCCTCGAGGTGGTAGTCGAGCTCGTCGGCCGCGCGGGCCTGCAGCTCGGAGACCAGTGGCTTGACGTCGATGCCGGGGAAGGCGGGCGCCACTCCACGGGCCACGCGGGCGATCTGGCGGAGGTCGCCCATCAGTGCCTCGCCGGCGCCGGGGTACTGCACCTTCACCGCGACCTCGCGCTCGCCGCCGTCGGCGTCGCGCCAGCGGCCGCGGTGCACCTGACCGATCGAGGCGGCGGCCGTCGGGGCGCCGTCGAGCCAGACCAGCCGCTCGGGCCAGTCGGCGCCGAGGTGGGTGGTGAGCTGCTCGCGCACCGTCGCGGTCGGCATCGGGGGAGCGGAGTCCTGGAGCGCGGTGAGGTGCTCGCGGTAGGGAGCGGTGAGGTCCTCGGGGAGGGCCGCCTCGAGCACGCTGAGCGCCTGGCCGAACTTCATCGCGCCGCCCTTGAGCTCGCCGAGGGTGCGGAACAGCTGCTCGGCGGTGCGCTGCTGCACCTCGGTCAGCACGGCGTCCGCGGGCTTGCCGCCGAGGCGCTTGCCGAGGCCGACGGCCTGGCGTCCGGCGTACCCCAGGGGGAGCGCCGCCAGCCGTGCCGTGCGTGCCGCGGCCTTGCGGGGCAACTCGGTCATGCCCCCATTGTCCCCATCGTGGCAATTCGAATGCCCGGGCCCCATGGACCAATCCGCCTGAGGCGGCGCTCCGAAGACATGCGTGCCGGGCCGTGACCCGGCCCACGTTGCCTCGTTGGACCGGCAACGACCCCTCACCCTCGGGAGGACCCCCGTGCGTCTCAAGCCCCTACTCGCCGTCGCGGCGACCGCTCTCGCCGTCACGACGACGCTGACCGCCGCCGGCGGCTCGCCCGCAGCCGGTCAGGCACCCGCCCCGCGGGCCAACGTCTCGGACTTCCTCGCCGGCCAGCTGTCCAGCCTCACCGGTCGCACGACGGTGCTCGTCCACGGCACGTCGATCAGCGCAGCGCGGCAGGCGGTGACGGCCACCGGGATGGCCAAGAAGGGCGAGTACCGCACGATCGGCGTCGTCATCGCCAACGCGACGAAGAGCCAGATCGAGGCGGTGCGCAGCCAGGCCGGAGTGACGTACGTCGAGGGCGGCGCGCAGCCGATCGAGTTCTTCCAGGAGACGTCCAACACCGCGACGCGCGGCGCCGAGGCGGCCGCGACCCTGACCGGTGCCGACGGCAACCCGCTCACCGGCAAGGGCGTCAGCGTCGCGGTCATCGACTCCGGCGTCGACCCGACCCACCCCTACCTCAAGGAGGCCGACGGCTCGTCGGCCGTGGTGGCCAACCTCAAGGCGCTCTGCGAGCCGCTGACCGAGACCTGCTCGGTCCAGAAGCTGCCGAACAGCGTCGACACCGACACGCTCTCCGTCGGCGGCCACGGCACCCACGTCAACGGCATCGTCGCCGGTCGTCCCACCACGCTGAGCGACGGAGGCAAGGTCCAGGGCGCCGCGCCGGGCGCCAAGCTGGTCTCGATCTCCACCGGTGCCGGAATCGTGATCCTCGGTGCCGACTCGGCGCTCAACTGGGTGCTGGAGAACCACGCTGCCCCGTGCGGCGCCGGTGTGCCGGCCTCGACGTGCCCGCCGATCAAGGTCACCAACAACTCCTACGGCCCCACCGGCGGCGGCGCGTTCGACCCCGAGTCCGCCACCGTGAAGCTCCAGCGGGCGCTGGCCGCCCAGGGCGTCGTGACCGTCTGGGCCGCCGGCAACGACGGCGGCGACGGCTCGGAGAGCCTCACCAACCCGCCCGGCCAGGACCCGACCGGTGGCATCCTGTCGGTCGCGTCCTACAACGACCAGGACACCGGCACCCGTGAGGGCACCGTGTCGGACTACAGCTCGCGCGGCCTGACGTCCGACGCCTCGACCTGGCCCGACATCTCCGCGCCCGGCGAGAACATCACCTCCTCGTGCCGCCCGTACCTCGTCATCTGCTCGACCGGGCTGGACTTCCGCAACGGCCCCGGCCCGCTCGACATCGGCACCTTCAACACCATCAGCGGCACCTCGATGGCCGCTCCGCACATCGCGGGTATCGTCGCCCAGCTGTTCCAGGCGAAGCCCACCGCGACGCCGGCCGACATCGAGCGGGCGCTGAAGGTCTCGGCGCACAAGTACACCGACGGTGCGGCCTACCAGGCCGGACCGCTGGGCACGACGTCGTACGACAAGGGCTACGGCCTGGTCGACGTGGTCGCGGCGGTCGCGGCGCTGGGCTGACCCACACAGGGGAAGCCCCCACAGACCCCTCTCCAGGGGGATCACCGTGCACACAGGGGCGCGGTGCGAGGGCGGACGGGAACCAGGGACTCCCGTCCGCCCTCACTGGTCTGCTGACACAGTGACCGCATGGAGTTCGAGTTCAGCGGCGAGCTGGTCGAGTGGCGCGGTCCGGCGCCCTACCACTTCGTCCCGCTGCCGCCCGACGAGGCCGACCTGGTCGACGAGGTCAAGGCCGAGGTCGTCTACTGGGGCGTCGTGCCGGTGCGCGCGCGGATCGGCCGCACGGACTTCACCACCTCGATGTTCCCGCGCGAGGGCACGTGGTTCCTGCCCGTGAAGGACGCCGTCCGCCGGGCCGAGGAGCTCGAGCTCGGGGAGGTCGTGGACGTCCGGCTGCAGGTGGGTCGCGACTGAGGTCCAGTCCACATCCACAGTTTGGCAAAAAGGCCACCCGGCCGAGTGAGGCTGTGGGACGTTCCTCCCGTCAGTGACGGGGGTTACGACGGATCGGGTTCTCACAGGTGGACACACACGCACCGCTGGTCTCGACCGCGGCCACCCGCAGGACGGTGATCGCGGCCGGCGCCGCCACCGTCGCGACGGTCGCCGCGCCGGACGTCGCCGAGGCCGCCGTGCCGACGCGCACGCGCTTCGAGAAGCTCGTCGGGGAGACCTTCGAGGCCACCCGCGGCGGTCGGCGCCTGAAGCTTCGCCTCGACGCGGTCGACGACGCGGCCTACCGCCCGCGGCACCTGCGCGGGAGGAAGCTGGCGAGGTGGCGTCGTGAGTCGTACGTCCTCGTCTTCAGCACCCGCGCCACGCTCGAGCAGGGCACGTGGAGCCTGCGTGCGCGTCGCTCGGGCCGGTTCCGGCTCTTCGTCGTGCCTGGTGCCGACATCGGCAAGCGCACCGTCGTGACCGCGACCTTCAACGGATGGAGGGGCTGATGGGCCAGCCGTACGTCGGCGAGATCCGGATGTTCGGGGGCAACTTCGCTCCCGCGGGCTGGGCGTTCTGCAACGGCCAGCTGCTCCCGATCTCCGAGAACGAGACCCTCTTCAACCTCATCGGCACCACCTACGGCGGTGACGGGCAGTCGACCTTCGCCCTGCCCGACCTGCAGTCGCGGGTCCCGGTCCACCAGGGCAACGGCTACGTCCTCGCCGAGACCGGTGGCGTCGAGGAGGTCACGCTGACCACCGCGCAGGTCCCCGCTCACTCCCACCCGCTCGTGGTGTCGACGACCGCGGCGAGCAGCCGGTCGGCCGTCGGCGGCATCCCGGCGGCGGCGCCGTCCGACGTCGCCTGGACCTCGGCCGCGGCGGACGAGGGGATGAGCCAGACCAGCGCTGCCGGCGGCTCGCAGCCCCACACGAACATGCAGCCCTACCTGGGCATCTCGTTCATCATCTCGCTCTTCGGCGTCTTCCCGTCGCAGACCTGAGCCAGGAGTCCTTCGTGTCCGACACCCCCTTCGTGGCGGAGATCGCCCTCTTCCCGTTCACCTTCTGTCCTCGCGGCTGGGCCTGGTGTGACGGGCAGCTGCTGCCCATCAGCCAGAACACCGCGCTCTTCTCCCTGCTGGGGACGCAGTACGGCGGCAACGGCGTCAGCAACTTCGCGCTGCCCAACCTCAACGGCCGGGTGCCGCTCGGACACGGCCAGGGGCCAGGCCTGTCGCTGTACGACATCGGGCAGGAGGGCGGAACCGAGACGGTGACCCTGCTCCAGTCCGAGATGCCGGCCCACGCGCACACGCTCAGCGCGTCGTCGGGCGCGGCCACCACGGCCAACCCGGCGGCCGCCTCGCCGGCGACGGCGGAGGCAGCGCTCTACCACTCCAGCGGCCAGACCACCGGCCCCCTGCAGGTCGCGGGCGGCTCGGCGCCGCACAACAACATGCAGCCCTACCTGACGCTCTACTACGCCATCGCCCTCCAGGGCGTCTTCCCGCCCCGCGGCTGAGAGGCCACCATGCTCGAGCCATTCCTCGGCGAGATCCAGTGGGTCTCCTTCAACTTCGCCCCCAAGGGCTGGGCGCTCTGCAACGGCCAGCTGTTGCCGATCAACCAGAACCAGGCGCTCTTCTCCCTGCTGGGCACGACCTATGGTGGTGACGGCCGGGTGAACTTCGCCCTGCCCGACCTCCGTGGCCGCCTGCCCATCGGCGTCGGCCAGGGCCACAGCCTCGGCGAGCGGGGCGGCGAGGCCGCGCACACGCTGAGCCCCAACGAGATGCCGGCGCACACCCACTCCTACGCGGTGACCGACCACCGCGGCTCGACGGGCGATCCCGGGGCGCCGACCGGCACGGCCTTCGCCAGTGGTGAGCGCGCCCACACGGCCGCGGCGGTGGGAAACGCGACCTTCCACCCGTCGGCGGTGAGCAACGTGGGTGGGAGCCAGGCGCACCTCAACCTGCAGCCGTTCCTGACCCTCAACGCCATCATCGCGATCACCAACGGCATCTTCCCCTCGCAGACGTGATCCCTCCGTCGGCAGACCCGTCCGCCCGCTCCTGACCACCCAAGGACTCCCGTGCCTCTCCGTCACCGCCTCGCCGGGGCCACCGCGCTGACCCTGGCTGCGACCATGCCGACCCTGGTCCAGGCCCCTGCCCACGCCGGCGGCCTCGGGTCCGGCGAGACCGTCATCTCCGGTGCCACCACACCGATCGGTGCCGGCGAGTCCGTCGTCGCGCCGCTGCCGGACGGCCGCTCGCTCGTGGTGTGGGAGGGCGTCCGCACCGTCTCCACCGGCACCGCGCAGGGTCAGAAGAGCGAGATCTTCGGCCGCGTGCTCGACGCGTCCGGTGCCGCCACCGGCTCGCCGGTGCTGCTGGCGCGGATGGGTGCGGCCGACGACGCGACCCAGGACGCGTCCGACCCGGCTCTCGCGACCCGGCCCGACGGCAAGGTCGTCCTCGTGTTCTCCGGTGACTCCCTCGCCGACACCGTCGGCGCCCCGACCCCGACCGACACCACGAGCTGGCAGGTCCAGCTCGGGGTGGTCGACCCCGACGCCCTCGGCCTCGTCTCGGCGACCGCCCTCACGGCGGTGGCGCCCGGCGATCCGGCGTACGACCAGCAGCACCCCGACGTCGCGCTCGACCACGGCGTGGTGCGGATCGTGTGGGACGGCGACACCCCGGCGACCGGCGAGGGCCAGACCCACGTCTGGACCGCCCAGCGCGCGCTGAACCTGTCGGCGGTCTCCGGTCCCACGCAGGTCAGCCCCGCGGCCCCAGCGGGGACGGCGTACGACCACACGCGTCCGCGCGTCGCGGCGACCACCGACGCGGGCTCGCCCAACGTCCTCGTGGTCTGGGAGGGCGTCGGTTCGGTCGACGCGGGCGGTGCCCTGCGCCGCGTCCAGGCCGCCCGGCTGAGCGGCGCCACCACCACGCCTGTCGCGACGCTCGGCGTCGGTGCCACCGGCGGCTCGGCCGTCGAGGAGCTCGCGCCCGACGTCGCCGGCAACGACACCGGTTTCCGGGTCGTCTGGTCGACCAACGCCTCGAACGGCTACCGGCTGAACTCCGCGGCTCTGGGGGCCAGCGGCACCGTCACGCAGTCCGCCACCGAGATCTCCGGCGGACACGACACCTGGCCGTCGATCGCCTTCGACGAGAGCCAGCCCGGCCAGTACGTCGTCGACTTCGCGCGGCGCACCTCGACGGCGGGCACCGGCCACTACGAGGTCATGTCCGGTCGCTTCAGCGGCGGCACCCGCCTCGAGCCGTTCACCCAGCTCAGCACCACCGACAACAACACGTCCTACGACAACGCCGAGTCGATGCGTCCCGCGATCGCCACCCGCGCGAGCGGCGCGGTCGACCACGTGTGGTCGCGCGTGCGGCAGAACACCGGCCCCGGCGTGGCCGTCCGCCGGTCCGCAGCGCTCGTCGACCTGTCGACCTCGCTCACCGTCACCCCTGCCCGGCCCACGCCCGCGCGCGCCGGCGTGAACCCGGCCGACACGGTGACCGTGACGCTGACCTACGGCAACGCCAACCTCAGCAGCGGCTCCGCGGCCTCCCGGATCACCCTCGGGTTCCCGGGCTTCGTCGCCTCCGGCACGTCGATCACCGGTCCGGCGACCGAGGAGTCGCCGCTCGTGTGGACGACCCCGCGGCTGGCGCCGGGCACGACCGGGACCATCACGGTGACCGGCACCATGGGCGCCGACACCGAGGGCGCCATCCGGACCGCCACCGCGACGATCGCCGCCACCGGGCTCGTCGTCGACGACCCGGCCACCGACAACACCGCGACCGGCTCGGTCACCATCGACCACCCCCTCGCGGTCACCGGGATCACCCGCCTCGACGCCACGCCGAGCAACGGCGCCGTCCGCTGGCGCGTGGACTTCGACCAGGCCGTCAGCGGCTTCGCCGCCGGCGACGTCGCGCTGGTCGCGACCGGGGTCACCGCGCCGTCCGTCACCGGCGTCGCATGCGCGACGACCAGCTGCACGGTCACGGCGACCGCGACGGGCGTCGGCCAGCTGGCGCTGCGCGTCCCCGCCTCGGCCACCGCGACCGACCCCACCGGCAAGTCCCTCGCGACCGGCAACCTGCCGTTCGACGGCGCGGCCTACGACATCGACACCGTGGCGCCGACCGTCACCACCACGGCCCTCGGCCCCGACCCGAGCAACGCCTCGCTGCTGGACTTCCGCCTCGACTTCTCCGAGCCCGTGACCCAGCCCCAGGCCGCGCAGCTGACCGTCATCAACGGCACCGTCGCCTCCGTCGTGCGCACCAACGGCGGGACCGGCCCCGTCGACTCCTGGACCGTGCGGGTCACCCCGGCCGGCGACGGCGTCGTCCGGCTGACGCCGGGTGCCGGCGCAGCCAGCGACGCCGCCGGCAACGCCAGCGTGGCCGGCAACGCTGACTCCACCACCTCCGACCGCACCGTCCCGGTCGTCACGCTCACCGGGCCGACCGGCCCGCAGCGGACGGCGTACGACGTCACGGTGACCGCGACCGAGACGGTCACCGGCCTGGCTGCGGACGACTTCACCGTCACCGGTGGCACGGTCGACCAGCTCACCGGCACCGGCCCGTGGACCGTCCGCGTGCAGCCCGACACCGAGGGCCCGGTCGCGCTGCGGCTGCCCGCCGGGAGCGTCGTCGACGCCGCCGGCAACGCCAACGCCGCGGCCTCGAGCACGACGACGTACGACGTCACGCGTCCGGGCGTCACCGTCTCCTCGACGGCGGGCGACCCGACCGGCGACAACCCGATCGCCTTCACCCTCACCTTCACCGAGCCCGTCACCGGGCTGACCGCGGGCGAGCTCACGGTCACTGGCGGCTCCGCGACCATCTCCGGCTCCGGCGCGACCCGCACCGTGCAGGTCACCCCGGCCGGCGACGGCCCGGTGTCCGTGGCAGTCCCGGCCGATGTCGCGGTCGACGACGCGGGCAACGGCAACACCGCCGGCCCCGCCGTCTCCCGCACCTACGACGTGACCGGCCCGACGCCGCAGATCACCAGCAGCGTCACCTCGCCGAGCAACGCCTCGGCGTTCACCGTCGACGTGGACTGGCCCGAGGACGTCGCCGGCTTCGACGTCGGCGACGTGGTGGTCACCGGCGGCGCGGCCTCGTCCTTCACGACCTCCGCCGACCACTGGTCGTTCCTGGTCACCCCGTCCGGCGACGGCACGGTGCGCATCTCGGTGCCCGCCGGCGCGGTCGACGACCTCGCGGGCAACCCCTCGCTGGCCGGCACGCCGCTCGACGTCGACATCGACACCGCAGCGCCGACAGTCGTGCTGACCTCCGCCGCGGGCGACCCGACGCGCAGCTCGTCGATCACCGTCGACGTGACCTTCTCCGAGCCGGTCACCGGCCTCTCGGCGAACGACTTCGTGGGCACCAACGCCAGCATCGGCACCCTGACCGCCAGCGGGCTCTCCTACGCGCTGACCGTCTCGCCCGTCGCCGAGGGCGTCTTCGGCGTCCGGCTCCCGGCCGGCGCCGCGACCGACGCTGCCGGCAACGCCAGCACTGCCGGCGTGCAGGTGCAGCGCACCTACGACGCGACCGCGACGGCCCTGCTCGCCTACTCCGGCCCGACCCGGGTCAACGCGCCGGTCCAGCTGACGCTGACGCTGAGCGACCCGGCCACGATCGTCGCCGGTGACTTCGACACCACCAACGGCACCGTCACCTCGGTGAGCGGCGGCCCGCAGGTGTACGACGTCCTGCTCACGCCGACCGCCGATGGCCCCGCCTCCGTGCAGCTGCCGGCGGGCGCCTTCACCGACGCCGCCGGCAACACCAGCAGCGCCTCGGCCGAGGTCGGCGTCACCTACGACGCCACCCGGCCGACCGTGACCGGACTCGACGCGCCGGTCTGGGCGAGCGCGCCCTACACCGTCTCGGTCGAGTTCTCCGAGGCCGTGCAGTCGCTGTCGGCTGCGCAGCTCGCGGTCACCAACGGCTCCGCCGGCTCCGTGTCGGGCTCCGGGCGCGACTGGACCTTCGTGGTCACGCCGGCCGCCGATGGCCCGGTCACCGTCTCGCTGCTCGACGACGCCGCCCGCGACGCCGCCGGCAACGCGAGCGTGGCCAGCGGCACCGCGTCGACGACGTACGACACCACGGCGCCGACGGTCACCGTCACCTCGCCCACGGCTGCCGTGGTCACCACGTCGCCCATCCCGGTGGTGATCGACTTCTCCGAGGCGGTCACCGGCCTGGACGACACCGACGTCGTGGTCACCAACGGCACGCTGACCAACCTCGTCGGCGGCGGCACCCGCTGGACTGCCGACCTCGTCCCTGCGGCCGAGGGCACCGTGACCGCCCGCGTCGTCGCGGGTGCGGCGAGCGACCAGAGCGGCCACCCGTCGCAGGCGAGCGGCACCTTCTCGCGCGAGTTCGACTCGACGCGGCCGACGCTGGCGCTGACGTCGCCCCTGTCGGGCGCGACCACGGCCTCGACGATTGCGGTGACGGCGACCTTCAGCAAGGCCGTGCTCGGCTTCGAGCAGACCGACCTGCAGACCACCAACGCGACCGTCGCCGGCTTCACGCAGGTCGACAGCCGCACCTGGCGCTTCGACCTCGTCGCCGCTGCGGACGGCCGGGTCGGCGTGCGCGTGGCGGACAACGCGGCTGCGTCGGCCGGTGGCAACCTCGCCTTCGGCGCATCGCTCGACCTCACCGTCGACCGGACCGCTCCGGTGCTGCGCGTCACCGGCCCCGGCTCGGTCACCGAGGACGGCCCGGTCACCTTCGCGGTGACCGCGAACGAGGCCGTCACCGGCCTCGACGCGGCCGACCTCTCGGTGTCCGGCTCCGCCGGTCCCGGCGCGGTCGTGCTGACGCCCGGCGCTGCCGGCACGTGGCAGGTCGCGGTCAGCGGCATGACCGCCGCCGGCGACGTCTCCCTCGCGGTCCGTGACGGCGCGGTGTCCGACTCAGCCGGCAACACCTCGGCCCGTACGACGGCGACCGCGACCTGGCGGCCGGCCGGACGGCTGCGGAGCTTCGCCCTCGTCCAGCGCCCGGGCAGCCGTGAGCTCAACCGGGTGACCCTGCCGGTCGCCGTGCAGGGCGACGGGGTGACCTTCACCGCCACCTCGTCGAACCATCGGCTGCTGCCGACCTCGGCGATCACCGTCACCGGCACCGGTGAGCTGCGCCAGCTGACGCTGGCCGCGCGCAACGGCCGTTCGGGCTCGAGCAAGGTCGTCGTGACCGCCCACGCGGGCTCGGTCACGAAGACCCTCTCGCTGCGGCTCCTGGTCGGCGGCAAGGGGGACGAGCGCCTCGTGGGCGGTCGTGGCACCGACGTCATCCTCGCCCGCACGGGCGTCGACGCGATGATCGGCGGGGGCGGCGACGACCACCTCTACGGCGGCTACGGACGCGACCACCTGGTCGGCGGCGCGGGCGACGACCTGCTCGTCGGCGGTCCGGGTCGCGACGAGCTCGTCGGCGGTGGTGGAGCTGACCTCTTCGTGACGTGGGGCAAGGACGACCTGGTCGACGTGCGCAAGGCCCAGGGCGACACGGTCCTGCGCGCCTCGCGCGGCCAGCGTCGCCTGCTCGGCCCCTGACCGGAACGCCCTGGTCCAGACGGCCGGCGCCCCGGATGCAACCATCCGGGGCGCGACCGCGTCTCCTCACTGTCCCCGCTCGGGGGCACCACACGAGGGAACGGAAACACCATGCGCAGCACCATCCTGAGCGCGGCGGCCCTGTCGGTTGCTGCGCTGACCCTGACCCAGCTCGCTCCGGCGACCGCCGACGGCATCGGCGTCTCCGACCCGCAGGACCTCGCCCACGGCGTCGACCTGCGCGCGGTGGAGGTCGAGCACAAGGCCGCCAACGTCGTGGTGACCACGACGCACGCCGACCTCCAGCAGTCCTTCCGCAGCGGCTCGTCGGGCTCGGTCTTCATCGACACCGACCCGTCCGACCCGGGCCCCGAGTACGTCTTCCGCGGCGGCTTCTTCGTCGGAACGGACTACATGCTCCTGACCACCGACGGCTTTCCGGACTCGAAGACCGGTGAGCCCGTCGAGGGGTCCTACCGGATGAAGGTCGACTACGACGCGGAGACCGTGCGCTTCCGGATCTCCCGCGAGGCCCTCGGCTCGCCCGACGAGGTGCGGGTCGCCGTACGTGTCGCCGGCACGAAGCCCAGTGGCGCGAACACGAAGACCGACTGGCTCGGCGCCCCGCGCTCCTTCACCGACTGGGTGGCCCAGTAATCCACGGGCGCTCGCGGTAGTCGCAGGTCTAGCGTGACCGGATGGTGTCCTTCATCAAGTCGGTGACCTTCGACTGCCACGACGCCGTGGTGCTCGCGACCTTCTGGGCCGCGGCCCTCGGCTCCGACGTCGACGAGGACAGCACGCCGGAGAAGGCGTTCGTCGAGCCGACCGGCTGGGGCGGCCCGACGATCTGGTTCCAGCAGGTGCCGGAGGGCAAGACGGCCAAGAACCGCCAGCACTTCGACCTGCGCGCGCTCGACGGCGACATCCCCGCAGAGGTACGACGCCTCGCGGCCCTCGGTGCCACCGTGCTGCGCGACGACGGCGGCCTGGTCGTGATGGCCGACCCCGAGGGCAACGAGTTCTGCGTCGAGTAGCCCCTACTTGACGACCCGGACCTCCTGCGGCCAGCCACAGCCCTCGGCAATCCTGGCGGCCCACTCGCGGGCCTCCTCGATCGTCTCGACCTCGATGATGGTGATGCCGCCGAGATACTCCGTCACCTCGGTGTAGGGGCCGTCGGTGACGAGCATCTCGCCGCTCGTGCCGTCGGCGCTGAAGGCCTGGTCCATCTCCTCGACGAGGCCGCCGGCGAAGACCAGCACCCCGGCCGCCCGCATGTCGTTCACGACAGCGGTCGACGGCTCGACCCGGGTCTCGTACCACTCCGCGGGGTGGTCGCCGACCCACTGCTGCATGAAGTAGATGGCGTACTGCGTCATGTCGCTCCTCCGTCCGGGCCGCTCCGTGCGGCCCCGTCATCATGTCGACGGGCGAGCAGGTCGTAAATCGACAGCACCGCTGGGAGACACTGTCGGAGTGATCTCCCGCGACCTCGCCCTCCGCCTGCACGATGCCGGGCTCGCCTGGTCGCCGGCCAACGGCGACCGGTTCTGGCTGCCCGACCGCGAGCTCGACGAGGCGGTCTTCATCGTCAGCGACATGGTGGTCGAGGTGCGGGAGCGGCCCAGCGGCCGTGTGCTCGCCTTCAACGGCACCACCGAGTGGGCGCTCGACGACGTGGAGGACCGCGAGGCGGTGTGGCTGCCGCGCCTCGACCAGCTGCTCGACGTCCTGGGCGGGCGCTTCGTCAGCCTCATCGCGCGATCCGGCGGGCACGTCGTACGCATCGAGGCCCGGCAGGGCGAGGAGGAGCACGTCGACGTCGAGGCCGCCGACGCGGCCGCGCGCGCCGTGCTGAGCGTGCTGGCGGGGCTGGGGTCGTAGGCCCGACCGGAAAGGACGGGGCAGACCGTGTCGAGCTCGCGCCGGGACACCCACTCCACCCCCGGGCTCTGCCGGGAACGGCATCGCGGCGACCCGATCCTGAAGCTGCTCCACACCTCGCACGTGTCCGAGTTCTTGGCCTTCGTGCAACGGATCGAGGGCAACTTCTCGGACACGTGTACGACATGGGCAGGCCGAGCCGCGCGATTCGGCCCGCTGGTCGGCAGATCCACCTGCTTCGCGCAGTCCGGTCGGGCCGCATCCCGACGGCGTGCAGGAGAGCTCAGGCGGTCGCGGGGAACGCCACTCCGGTGTTCGCGTGGCAGCGGTAGCCGAAGGGGTTCTTGGCGAGGTACTGCTGGTGCGCGTCCTCGGCGTAGAAGTACGGCGTCTCGCTGGCGGGGCGGATCTCGGTGGTGATGTCGCCGAGGCCGCGGCGGGCGAGCTCGTCGCCGTACACCTTGGTCAGCTCGCGAGCGGTCTGCTCCTGCTCGGGCGTGGTCCAGTAGATCGCGGAGCGGTACTGGGTGCCGACGTCGTTGCCCTGGCGCATGCCCTGGGTCGGGTCGTGGATCTCGAAGAACTTCTTCACCAGGTCGGCGTAGGAGATGACCGAGGGGTCGAAGACGACGCGGATGGCCTCGGTGTGGCCGGTGCGGCCGCTGCAGACCTCCTCGTAGGTCGGGTTCGGCGTGCTGCCGCCGGCATAGCCGACCGAGGTGGACCACACCCCGGGGAGCTGCCAGTAGATCTCCTCGGCACCCCAGAAGCAGCCGAGGCCGAGGACCGCGACCTCGTGGCCGGCGGGCACGTCGTCGGTGACGACGGGCGTGTGGAGCACCACGTGCTCGCCGAGCTGCCACATGGGCTCCGCCCGGCCGCGCAGGGCCTCGTCGGGCGTGGGCAGGGTGGTGGGCTTGCCGAATCCGAACATGCCCCCATTCTCCCCGGTCGGGCAAGGACGCGGGAGGGACGACCGGAATGGACCGAAATGACTGGTCTAGTCGTCGTAGTACCACCGATGTGCAGCGCGGTGGATGCGGAGCACTGTGTGCTCACTCAGCATCACCATCGAAAGGAAACTGCACCATGTCTTCACGTCGTTCGGTACGGCAGCTCATCGTCGCCGTCCTTCTCGGAGTGATGGTCGGGGGCGGCCTCATGGCCATCACGCCTGCCGGCGCCGAGGTCTCCCAGTCCCTCGCCACGAGCTGGAAGAAGATCTGGAAGAAGGAGCTCAAGCCGCTCGCGGACAAGCGCTACTACAAGAAGTCGCAGAGCGACTCGAAGTACGCCACCAAGACCGAGTCGGCAGCATCCGCGGCCGCCGCGCAGTCCGCGGCCAACGCCGCCACCGACGGCAAGCTCGGCAGCTACTACAAGAAGACCGAGTCGGACGCGAAGTACGCGCCGTACCCGTCGATGACGCGCGGCACCTTCTGGGGCCTCGGCACCTTCGGGATCGCGGTGCCGATCAACTGGGGACCGGCCTACTCGGCAGCGCCGACGAGCCACGTGATCCTCCCCGCCACGACCCCGCCGACGGGCTGCTCGGGGACGGCCGCGGCCCCTGTCGCGGCCCCAGGGAACCTCTGCATCTTCGTGACGGGCACCTCGGCCAGCGGCACCGTCGGCGTCTACAAGAGCGACGGCAACCCGGGCACCGACCCGTTCGGCGCCAACCTCGTGGTCAGCGCCTCGGCCAACAGCTACCTGCGCGGTTCGTGGGCGGCTGCGCCACTCGCGCTCGCCCCGGCAGGCGGCGGTCGCGTCGTGCCCTCGCCCGCCGGCGGCACGACCGACGCGTTCGGCATCGTGCGCTGACACACCAGCTCCAGGGAGGAACGGCCGCCACTTCGGGGGAGTGGCGGCCGTTCCGCGTCCTCCAGTGACCGGCGTACGGACGGCGAGGTCTACGCTCGCCGTGTGACCCAGGAACGTGCCAACAAGGCCGGGTTCGAGACGCGTGCGATCCACGCCGGCTACGAGCCCGACGCGATGACCGGGGCGGTCAACCCGCCCATCTACGCCAGCAGCACCTACAAGCAGGACGGCGTCGGCGGGCTGCGTGGCGGCTACGAGTACAGCCGCTCCGGCAACCCCACGCGTACGGCGCTGGAGGGGGCGCTCGCGGCCGTCGAGGACGGCGAGCGGGGCTTCGCCTTCGCCTCCGGCCTGGCTGCCGAGGACACGATCATCCGGGCGCTGACCCGCCCCGGCGACCACGTCGTGATCCCCGACGACGCCTACGGCGGCACCTTCCGCCTCTTCGACAAGGTCGCCAGGCTCTGGGGCACCGACCACAGCCCCGCGCCCGTCGCCGACACGCAGGCCGTGGCCGCCGCGATCGAGCCGGGCCGCACCAAGCTGGTCTGGGTCGAGACGCCCACCAACCCGATGCTCACCATCGGCGACATCGAGGCCCTCGCGACCGTCGCCCACGACGCCGGCGCGCTGCTCGTCGTCGACAACACCTTCGCCTCGCCCTACCTCCAGCAGCCGCTCACCCTCGGCGCCGACGTGGTCGTCCACTCGACCACGAAGTACGTCGGCGGGCACAGCGACGTCGTCGGCGGTGCCGTGGTCGTGCGCGACCTCGACCTCGCCGAGAAGATCGGCTTCCACCAGAACGCGATGGGCGCGGTCGCCGGGCCGTTCGACGCGTTCCTCACCCACCGCGGCCTCAAGACCCTCGGCGTACGGATGGACCGCCACTGCGACAACGCCGAGGCGATCGTGGAGTTCCTCGACGGCGACCCGCGCGTCACCGAGGTCATCTACCCCGGCCTCGCCGCGCACCCCGGCCACGAGGTCGCCGCGAAGCAGATGAAGCGCTTCGGCGGGATGATCTCCTTCCGCGTCGCCGGCGGGCTCGAGCAGGCCCTCGCGGTCTGCGACCGCGCCGAGGTCTTCACCCTGGGTGAGTCGCTCGGCGGCGTCGAGTCGCTGATCGAGCACCCCGGCAAGATGACCCACGCCAGCGTGGCCGGCACCGACCTCGAGGTCCCCGCCGACCTGATCCGCCTCAGCGTCGGGATCGAGACCGTGGAGGACCTCGTCGCGGACCTCGACCGAGCCCTCGGCGCCGTTGGTTGAGGAGGGCGCGGCCGTCGTCTGCGTCGACTTCGGGTCGACGTTCACCAAGGCCGCGCTGGTCGACCTCGCGACCGGCGACCTGCTCGCGACCGCGTCGCACCCCACCACGCTGCCCGACGGGGCGGGGCATGGTGACGTCCTCGACGGGTACGACGCCTGCGTGGCCGCACTCGCCGAGCAGGACTCCCGCGCCGTCGACGCCGACGTGCTCGCCTGCTCCAGCGCTGGCGGCGGGCTGCGCATCGCGGTGGTCGGCAACGAGGAGCTGGTCACCGCCGAGGCCGGCCGCCGGGTCGCCCTGTCGAGTGGCGGCAAGGTGGTGCTGGTCCTGTCCGGCGGGCTCGACACCACCAAGCTGGCGGAGCTCCGTGCGGCCGAGCCCGACGTGGTGCTGCTGGTCGGCGGCACTGACGGCGGCAACGCCGAGGTGCTCGAGGGCGACGCGGACTTCCTGGCCCGCACGCCCTGGCCCGGACCGGCCGTGGTCGCGGGCAATGTCGAGTCGCAGCCGCTGGTCGCCGACCTCCTGACGGGCTCGGGCACGCCGTTCGTGCTGGCGGACAACGTCGTGCCCAAGATCGGCGTGCTCGCGCCTGACAGCGCCCGCCGCGCGATCCGGGAGATCTTCCTGACCCACGTCATCGGCGGAAAGCACCTCAGCAGCCGCACCGACGCCCGCGGGAGGAGCTTCACCGGGATGGTCCGCGGCGCCACCCCCGACGTGGTCCTGACCGGCGTCGAGCTGCTCGCGCGCGGGCTCGACGAGGAGCACCGCGGAGCCGGCGACGTGGTCGTCGTCGACGTCGGCGGCGCGACCACCGACGTGCACAGCGTCGTCGAGCTCGACCCCGAGGACAGCGGTCTCGCCCGCGAGGTCGTCGCGACCACCCCCGTGACCCGCACCGTCGAGGGCGACCTCGGCATGCGGTGGTCGGCGATCTCCACGGTGGAGGCTGCGGGTCGCGACGACCTGCACGCGGCCGCCGTACGACGTCGGGAGCGGCCCGACCTCCTCCCCGACTCCGACGAGGAGCAGGACGCCGACCTCGAGATCGCCGCCGCGGCCGTGCGCATCGCGCTCGAGCGCCACGCCGGCCGCAGCAAGGTCGTGTACACCCCACGAAGTCCTGATGAGGCGCTGCGCGCGGGAGCAGGACTGCGCGGGGACCCCGAAAAGCTCGTCAGCCCCGAGGGCCGCGTCGTGGAGCGCAGCGGCAAGGACCTCCGCGAGGTCGACCTGCTGGTCGGCTCGGGTGGCGTGCTGCGCCACGGCGGCCCCGATGCCGTACGACGCGTGCTGCTGCCCGCGACCGGCGATGCCTTCGAGGGTGGCTGGCAGCTGCCCCGCGACCCGGTCGTGGTCGTGGACCACGACTACGTCCTCGCCGCCGCCGGGCTGCTCGCCGAGGAGCACCCCGTCGCGGCACACCGGCTGCTGCGCCGCCTCGACGCGGGCACCCGTTAGCGTGGCCGACGTGAGCGAGCAGCACGCCCCTGAGCCTGACGAGACCGACGAGGAGTCGGGCCGCCGGCGACTCTTCGCGGCGCTGTCGCGCGGGGAGGACGTGGACGGCCTGACCGAGCGCCTCGCCGCACAGTGGGCGCAGCTGCGCGCCGAGCGGCGCGTCGAGGAGCCGGCCTTCACCACCGGCCCGTCGAACTTCAGCCGCGCCCAGGTGCCCTGGGGCCTCGACCTCGCCGCGGCCTGGTCGTGGCGGCTCATCACCATCGCCGCCGCCGGCTACGGCGTGCTGTGGCTGCTCGGCTACTTCGCGGTGATCACCCTGCCGCTCGCGGTCGCGCTGCTGATCGCGGCGCTCTGCACGCCGGTCGTCAACGCCCTGCGGCGCATCGGCCTGCCCCGTGGGCCCGCCACCGGCCTCGTGATGATCGTCGGCATCGCGAGTGTCGCGCTGTTGCTCACGTTCGTCGGCCAGCAGGTCGCGCAGGGCGCCAACGACCTCGCCGACTCGGTGGTCGAAGGGCTCGGGCAGGTGCGCGACTGGCTGCGCTCGGGCCCGCTCAACGTCTCCGACTCCCAGCTCGACAGCTACATCAAGCAGATGCAGGGAGCCATCACCGACAGCACCGGCACCAACGGCGTGGTCACCCGCGTCACCGAGGTCGGCACGGCGCTCGGCCACGTGGTCGCCGGCTTCTTCATCGTGCTCTTCTCGACCTACTTCTTCCTCTCGGACGGCGCGCGGATCTGGTCGTGGATCGTGCGGATCGCCCCCCGCGCGGCGCGCGAGCGCGTCGACGCCTCGGGTCGCGTGGCCTGGCGCTCGCTGACCCAGTTCGTCCGTGCCACCGTCCTGGTGGCGCTGGCCGACGCGCTCGGCATCATGATCGTCGCCGCGGTGCTCGGCGTGCCGTTCGTGGTCGCCATCGGCGTGCTGGTCTTCCTCGGCGCCTTCGTGCCGATGATCGGAGCGACGGTGGCCGGCACGGTCGCGATCCTGGTGGCCCTGGTCGACCAGGGTCCGGTGACGGCGCTGCTGATGTTCGGCGGCGTGATCCTGGTGCAGCAGATCGAGGGGCACATCCTCCAGCCGTTCCTCATGGGCCGCTTCGTCTCCCTGCACCCGCTCGGGGTGATCGTGGCGATCGGCTGCGGCGTGCTCGTCGCCGGGGTCGCCGGCGCACTCGTCGCCGTACCTCTTGCGGCGGCCGGCAACGCGGTCGCCCAGCACCTGGCGAGCTACACCGACATCGGGGACGACGACCACGACGAGCTCCTCGACGAGGACATCGCGCCACCGCCGACCGAGGGCGACCTGATCCCGGAGGACGACAGCCCCCTGGCCGGACCCGACGCGCCGGACGACGACTCGAAGGACCCCGCATGACCGACCAGGTGAGCCTCGACGACATCCTCGCCGCGCGCGAGATGCTCCGCGAGGTCACGCTCGCGACGCCGATGGAGGGGGCGCGCTGGCTCTCGCAGATGGCGGGCGGTCCCGTGCGCCTGAAGTGCGAGAACCTCCAGCGCACCGGGTCGTTCAAGTCGCGCGGTGCCTACGTCCGCATCGCCCGGCTCTCCGAGGCCGAGCGCGCCCACGGCGTCGTCGCCGCCTCGGCCGGCAACCACGCCCAGGGCGTCGCGCTCGCTGCCACCACCCTCGGCATCACGTCGACGGTCTTCATGCCCGAGGGGGCGCCGATCCCCAAGGAGAAGGCGACCCGGGGCTACGGCGCCGACGTGGTCTTCCACGGCCGCTACCTCGAGGACTCCCTCGCCGCGGCCCGCGAGTTCGCCGAGCGGACCGGCGCGGTGCTGATCCACCCCTTCGACCACGTCGACATCGTCGCCGGGCAGGGCACGCTCGGTCTCGAGATCCTCGAGCAGGCACCTGACGTACGCACCGTGCTGGTGCCGACCGGTGGCGGCGGGCTGCTGGCTGGCGTGGCGGTCGCGATCAAGGCGATGCGCCCCGACGTGCGCGTGGTCGGGGTGCAGGCCGATGGCGCCGCCGCCTACCCGGGATCGCTCGCCGCGGGACACCCGGTGCCGCTGGAGTCGATGAGCACGATGGCCGACGGCATCGCGGTCGGCCGGCCCGGCGACATCACCTTCGCGGCCGTGCGCGACCACGTCGACGAGATCCTGACCGTGTCGGAGGAGTCGCTCTCCCGCGCGCTGCTGTCGTTGGTCGAGCGGGCCAAGCAGGTCGTCGAGCCGGCCGGCGCGGCCGCCGTCGCGGCGATGCTCGACAACCCGACCGGCTTCGAGACCCCGGCCGTGGCCGTGCTCTCGGGCGGCAACATCGACCCGCTCCTGCTGAGCAAGGTGATCCGGCACGGGCTCGCCGCCGCCGGCCGCTACCTCTACCTCCGCGTCCTGATCCCCGACCTGCCCGGCGGCCTGGCCTCGCTCCTCGCCGAGATCAGCGAGGAGGGCGCCAACGTGCTCGAGGTCGCCCACGAGCGGATCTCGCCGTTGCTGACCCTCAACGAGGTCGAGGTGCGGATCCAGCTCGAGACCCGCGGCGAGACCCACGCCGAGCACCTGATGTCCCGCCTCCGCGAGCGGGGCTACCGCCTCGCCGACTGAGCGTCGTACTGCTGCGGGCGGTGCGTGAGGGGGATTCCGGAGGCTCGGAATCCCCCTCAGCCACCGCCCAGACGGTGACTCGCCCGGAAATGCCGAGGAGCGGTGCGTGAGGGGGATTCCCCGCGCGGGAAATCCTCGTCACGCACCGCTCCTGCGGTGAGGCAGATCAGGCCTTGTAGGGCTCCGCGTCGACGATCGTGACGGAGAGGTCCTTGCCGTTGGGGGCGGTGTAGGTGACCTTGTCGCCCTTGGACTTGCCGTTGATCGCAGCGCCCATCGCCGACTGGGGCGAGTAGACGTCGAGGGTGTCGCCGTCGGAGAGGTTCTCACGGGCGCCGAGGAGGAACTTCTCGGTGTCGCCGCCGCCGAAGTCGACGGTGACGACCATGCCGGGCTCGACGACGCCGTCGTTGGCGGGCGTCTCGCCCACCTCGGCGCGACGGAGCATGTCCTCGAGCTGACGGATCCGGGCCTCCTGCTTGCCCTGGTCGTCCTTGGCGGCGTGGTAGCCGCTGTTCTCCTTGAGGTCGCCCTCGTCGCGAGCCGCGGCGATCTTCTCGATGATCTCCTGGCGCTTGGGGCCCCGGAGGTCGTCGAGCTCGGCCTGCAGCTTGTCGTAGGCCTCCTGGGTCAGCCAGATGGTGCCCTGGTCGGTCATGTCACTACTCCTGCTTCAACGTGTGGTGCTCTGGATGCGGGTGTGCCTCAGCGCGACCGCATCTGGTCGGTGGATCTTCTTCCGTCCGATCGAGGTCAGCGCGGCCGCAGACGTGGGCCAGCGCTGCCGGACGGGCAGACCAACAGGCTAGCAAGCAACGGACAAAAGCGCAGGTCGTACGTCTCAGCGCGGGCGCGGCTGCCCGGGGGCGGTGCAGCCGAGCTTCTCGACCGTGGTGGCGCGCCGCTCGGTGCGGATGACCACGTCGTTGGCGCCGTCGACCGGCGTGAAGGCCAGCTCGCCGACGGTCGTGTGGTCCTCGGCGTAGGCCCTCAGCCGGCAGCTCGCGTCGACCCCGTCGCCGAGGTCGACCTGGAGCCGGGCGGTGGTCCCGTGGTCGCTGGTCACCTCGAAGCGCACCAGCTCCGACTGCACGTCGGGAGTGGCGTGGAACCACGCCACCCACGCCAGCCAGGTCAGGCCCACCGCCGCCAGCGCCGCCGCGATCGCGATGGTCACCGGCCGCCGCCACGGGGACGGGGCGCCGTAGCGGTCGGTGAGGTCAGTGGTCACGACGAAGAGGGTAAGTGGCACCTCCTAGACTCGCGCCCATGCCCCAGCCCACCGCTGACCGGACCCGCACCGGGCTCCGACTCATGCACGTCCACGCCCACCCCGACGACGAGTCGAGCAAGGGCGCCGCGTCGACCGCGAAGTACGTCGCCGAAGGCGTCGACGTCCACGTCGTCACCTGCACCGGCGGCGAGCGGGGGTCGGTCCTCAACGCCAAGATGGACCGCCCCGAGGTCTGGGAGAACATCACCGAGATCCGCCGCGAGGAGATGCACCGCGCCCGCGACATCCTCGGCATCCGGCAGGACTGGCTCGGCTTCATCGACTCCGGCTGGCCCGAGGGCGACCCCAAGCCGCCGCTGCCCGAGGGCTGCTTCGCGCTCGTCCCGCTGGAGGAGTCGACCGAGCGCCTGGTGCGGCTGATCCGCGAGTTCCGCCCGCACGTGATGACGACGTACGACGAGCGGGGTGGCTACCCGCACCCCGACCACATCCGCTGCCACGAGGTCTCCGTCGCCGCCTACCAGGCCGCCGGCGACCCCGAGCGGTTCCCCGACGCGGGGGAGCCCTGGCAGCCGATGAAGCTCTACTACCACCACGGCTGGAGCTGGGCGAAGACCAACGCCCTCCACGAGGCGATGCTCGCCCACGGCCTCGAGTCGCCCTATGCCGAGCGCCTCGCCACCTGGGAGCGGGAGCCCGACTGGGACGACCGGATCACCACCCGGGTGCCGTGCGGGGAGTACTTCGGCGTCCGTGACCAGGCCCTGCTGGCCCACGCGACGCAGATCGATCCCGACGGCATGTGGTTCGCGATCCCGCGCGAGATCCAGCAGAAGACCTGGCCGACCGAGGACTACGAGCTGGTCGAGAGCACGGTCGAGAGCACCCGTCCGGAGGACGACCTCTTCGCCGGCATCCCGACGCCCGCTCCCTGACGTCCGAGTGGGATGATGGGGACATGCTCGCGCTGCTGATCACCCTCGCCGACGACCCGACGCCGACGGACAACGAGGTCGTCGCGGGTCCGCTGGGATTCGCGATCTGGATCTTCCTGATCCTCGCCGTCGTCGTGCTCGGCTTCAGCCTGGTCAAGCAGCTGCGCAAGGCGCAGGCCGCCAAGGACGCCGGGCTCTACGGCGACGAGCCGGTCAAGCCGGAGGAGAAGGCCGACAGCGAGGGCTGATCAGTGGCGCACGACCCGCACCACGCAGTCCCAGGCCGTACGACGTACGTCCCCGCCGTGCTCGTGGTGCGACGGATCGGCTGACCTGACCTCCCGCGCCACGCGCTCGGCGCGCACCACCTCGACCTCGAGCCCGGCGAGGTCTGCGAGCACGTCGTCGGCGGTCATCAGGACCGCGGGGTCCTGGGGCCCGCCCGTGCCCTCGGTGAGGTTGGTCGAGTCGTGGGCCACCAGCAGCAGCGTGCCGCCCGGCCGCAGCATCGTGAACGCGCCCCGCACGGAGCGACGGCGCTCCTCCGCGGGGAGCTGGAGGTAGGCGATCACCACCAGGTCGACGGGACCGGGCGGCGTCCAGGCAGTGGCGTCGGCGCAGACCCACGTGACGTCCAGGTCGCCCGCGAGGCGTGAGCCCTTGTCGAGCGCGACCTGCGAGAAGTCGACCGCCGTCGCCGACCAGCCGCGGGCGGCGAGCCAGATCGCGTTGCGTCCCTCGCCGGCGGCGAGGTCCACGGCCGTGCCGGGGGAGAGGTCGGCCAGCTCGGCGGCGACGAGCTGGTTGGGCTCGCGAGACCACACCAGCTCGCTGGCGGCGTACTTCGCGTCCCACGCCCGCGCGTCCATCAGCCGTCCGCCTGCAGGCGCAGCCCGGCGAGTGCGAGGTCGAGGGCCGCGAGGAACTGGTCCTTGTCGTCGTGCCCGGCGAACTCGTCGGCGATCTGGTGCACGAACGGGAAGTCCGCGGGGTCGAGGCGACGCCAGGTGGCGGCAAAGCGGCCGAGGAACTCCTCCCGGTCCACGGCGCCGTCCAGCACCTCCTGCGGCGGGTCCTGGCCGATGTCCGCCGCCGTGCCCACCACGATCCCGACGACCGCCGACACCGCGTGGAACCGCTGCCGGGTGGTGAGGTCGAGCCGCAGGGTCTGCTGCCCGAGCAGCTCGTAGAGCCGCAGCGAGTTGTCCTGCACGTCGGTGTTGCGCATGAAGTACGACGCCAGCCAGGGGCGGTCGACGATCGCGTCGAAGAGGGTCACCGCCATCGCGCGCAGGTCGTCGATCGGGTCGTCGCTGACCGGCAGGTCCTCGAGGGAGGCGAGGACCGGCCCGAGCGCGTGATCGGTCGCCCGGTCGAGCAGCTCCTCCTTGCCGGCGACGTACCAGTAGATGCTGCCGACGCCGGTGCCGAGGCGCCCGGCCAGCGCCCGGAAGGTCAGCGCGCCCTCGCCGGACTCGTCGAGCAGCGCGACCGCGCCGTCGAGCACCGTCTCCATCGAGTGCGACGCGCGCCGGCGCCCGCCGGCGGGCGGCCCGGCGGCACGGGTGCGGGGAGGCGTCATGGGGTCGATCCAACCACAGCTTGCGTTTCTATCGAACATCGTTCTATCTTATAGAACGTCGTTCGATATTCGACGACCACTCGAGAGGAGGCCCTCCATGAGCACCACAGTCCCCGCCCCCAGTCCGGCCCGCACCTATCCGTCGCTGCGCGCCGCGTGGATCCCGATGGCCGCGCTCTGCCTGGCCTTCTTCGTCGAGATGGTCGACAACACGCTGCTCTCCATCGCGCTCCCCACCATCGGCCGCGACCTCGGCAGCGGCACGACCGCGCTGCAGTGGGTCACCGGCGCCTACTCGCTCACCTTCGGCGGCCTGCTGCTGACCGCCGGTTCGCTGGCCGACCGGCTCGGCCGCCGTCGCGTGCTGCTCGTCGGCCTCACCGTCTTCGGGCTGCTCAGCCTCTGCGTCGTCGCGGTCTCGACCGCCGGCGAGCTGATCGCGCTGCGGGCCGGCCTCGGCATCGCGGCCGCGGCCATGGCGCCGATCACCAACTCGCTGGTCTTTCGCCTCTTCGAGGACCAGGCGCTGCGGATGCGCGCGATGACCGTGATGATCGTGGTCGGCATGTCCGGCTTCATCCTCGGCCCGCTGCTCGGCGGCACCGCGCTGGCCCACGTGCGCTGGGAGTGGCTGCTCGTCGTCAACGCCCCGATCGCGCTCGTCGCCTGCATCGGCGTACGCCTCGGGGTGCCGGCCGACCGGCCCGAGGACCTCACCGACGACTCGCTCGACCTCCCGGGCGCGGTGCTCAGCGTCGCCACCATCGGCCTGGCGTGCTTCTCCCTGACCAGCGGCGTCGAGCACGGCTGGACCTCGCCGCTGACCCTCGCGTCGATCGTCGGTGCGTTGCTCGCGGGCATCGGCTTCGTGCGGCGCGAGCGGACGGCGGCGGAGCCGATGCTCGACCTGCGGTCCTTCGCCGACGGCACCGTGCGCGGCGCCGCGATCGCCCAGATCGGCACCTCGATCGCCATGGCGAGCGTGATGTTCGGGCTGATCCTGCACTTCCAGTACGCCTGGGGCTGGAGCGCGGTGCGTGCCGGCCTGGCCAACCTGCCGCTCATCGTGACGATGATCCTGGCGACCCCGCTCTCGGAGTGGCTCGCCGCCCGCTTCGGCCACCGCGTCGCGTGCCTGGTCGGCGCCGGCCTGCTGGCCGGGTCCCTCGCCGGCCTCTCCTGGAGCGTCAGCCACGGCTACCTCGCCATCGCCGCCTGCATGGTCGTGATGACGATCGGGCTGCGCACGGTGATGACCATCTGTGCGATCGCGCTGGTCGACGCGATGCCCGAGAACCGTACGTCGATGGCCGCGGCACTCAACGACACCGCCCAGGAGGTCGGCACCACGATCGGCACCGCCGTCGTCGGCACCCTGATCGCGGTGCTCGTGACCACGACGCTGCCGGCCGGGACGTGGAGCCACGCCCTCGTGACGTCGTTCTTCCACGGGGAGCGGATCACCTACGCCGTGCTGGCAGTGGTGGTCGGCGTGGTCGCCGCCGCGGGCGCGCTGACGCTCACCGACTCGCACTCCACCGAGGAGCACCACTGACGTCCGTCAGGCGGTGACCCAGGTCCCCGCGCGCATCACCCGCACGACCTCGAGCCGGTCGTCGAGCACGACCAGGTCTGCCCGGCGGCCGGCCTCGAGTGCGCCAACATCCTCGAGGCCCCACGCGGCGGCAGGTGCGGTGCTGGCCGCGTGCACGACGTCGAGCAGCGGCAGCCCAGCCTCGCGCGCTGCGAAGCGGACGGCGGCGGCCATGGTGAGGGTCGAGCCGGCGATCGCGCCGGTGCCGGTGCCGTCGGCGAGCCTGGCCACGCCCTCGCGCACCTCGATCGCCATCGGGCCGAGCTCGTAGTCGCCGTCGGGCGCACCGGCGGCGGCCATCGCGTCGGTGACGAGGATGCACCGGCCCGGCTTCGCGGCGAAGACGGTGCGCAGCACCGCGGGGTGCAGGTGGACGCCGTCGGCGATCAGCTCGACGTCGACGGGGGAGTCGAGCAGCGCGCCGACCGGGCCGGGGTCGCGGTGGTGCAGCGGGCGCATCGCGTTGAAGAGGTGGGTGCCGAGCCGGGCGCCGGAGTCGATCGCCGCGCAGGCCTCGTCGTACGTCGCGTCGGTGTGGCCGATCGCCGCGACGACGCCACGCTCGGCGAGGAGGCGTACGGCGTCTGTGCCCCCGGCCAGCTCGGGCGCGAGGGTGACCATCCGGACCGCGCCGTCGCCGGCGTCGAGGAGCGCCTCGACCGAGGCGGGGTCGGGGTCGCTCAGCGACCCGGGCTGGTGGGCGCCGGAGCGGCGCGGGCTCAGCCACGGCCCCTCGAGGTGTACGCCGGCGAGCCGGCCGTCCTGCACGAGCAGGGCGAGCTCGCGGACCGCGGCCGCCATCCGCTCGCGGGTGTCGGTGACCAGGCTGGCCGCCATCGACGTGGTGCCGTGGGAGAGATGGGTGTCGGCCACGACCCCGGCGGCGTCCGCCGTACCGGTGTCGAAGGAGGCGCCGCCGCCGCCGTGGACGTGGAGGTCGACGAACCCCGGCGAGACGGTGACGTCGCCGAGGTCGAGGTCGGCCGCGCGAGGCGGTGCGCCCTCGCCGACCTCGGTGATGCGGTCGCCGTCCAGGAGCAGCCACCCCGGCGCGAGGATCCGCGCCGGGGTGACCACCTGGGCAGCCGTGAGGAGGACGCTCACGCGGTGGTGTCCGCCTCGACGAGGGACTCCTCGCCCTCCTCCTCGCGACCGGGCGTCTTGAGGTTCCACTTCCTGATCACGAACCGGAAGAGGAAGTAGTAGAGCGCCGCGTAGGCCAGGCCGATCGGGATGATCAGCAACGGCTTCGTCGCGATGTTGAAGTTGAGGGCGTAGTCGAACAGGCCGGCGGAGAAGCCGAAGCCGTCCTTGATGCCGAGCGCGTTGACCAGGGCCAGCGACGTGCCGGTGAGCACGGCGTGGATGACGTAGAGCGGCCACGCCACGAACATGAACGCGAACTCGAGCGGCTCGGTGACGCCGGTGAGGAACGAGGTCAGCGCGGCGGACAGCATGATGCCGCCGACGGCCTTCTTGGTGGCGGGCTTGGCCTCGTGCCAGATCGCGAGCGCCGCAGCCGGCAGCGCGAACATCATGATCGGGAAGAAGCCGGTCATGAACGCGCCCGCCGTGGGGTCGCCGTGCAGGAAGCGGGCGATGTCGCCCGTCCACACCGCGCCCGACGCGTCCTCGTAGGAGCCGATGAGGAACCACGGCCCGGAGTTGAGGATGTGGTGCAGGCCGAGCGGGATCAGCAGGCGGTTGAGGGTGCCGTAGACGAAGCCGCCGGTCACGTCGTTGGAGGTGACCCAGTCGCCGAGCGAGGTGAGGCCGGCGTCGAAGCCCTTGTAGAGGAAGCTGGTGGCGACGGCGATGAGCATCATCGTGATGGCGGTGATGATCGGGACGAAGCGGCGGCCGCCGAAGAAGGCGAGGTAGGGCGGCAGGGAGATCCGGTGGTAGCGCTGCCAGAGCCAGGCTGCGACGAGGCCGGACACGATGCCACCGAGGACGCCGTAGTTGATCAGCTGCTGCTCGGCATCGCCCTCGGGGAGGCCGAGGATGGTCGGCGACATGGCCTCGCCCACGCCCTTGAAGACGAGGTAGCCGACAACGGCGGCCAGTGCGGTCGAGCCGTCGGCCTTCTTGGCCATGCCGATCGCCACGCCCAGCGCGAACAGCAGGGGCAGGTTGTCGAAGATCGCACCGCCGGCCGCGCCGATGACGGCCGCGACGTCGGTCCAACCGAGACCGTCGGCGCCGAGCAGGTCGGGCTGGCCGAGGCGCAGCAGGAGCGCTGCGACGGGGAGGGCGGCGATCGGGAGCATGAGGCTGCGCCCGAACTTCTGGACGGGCGCGAGGTTGAACCTGCGCTTCTCCGTGCCAGTGGAGGTGGTACCGCCCGAGGCGGCGTCCTGGGTCGTCACGATGGATCCCTTCTGGTGGAGCTGGTTGTGCGGGTGGGGGTTGAGGTGGTGGTGGTGGTGGGTGTTGCGGTGGGGCCGAGAGTCATCTGGACCTGGTAGCGGTCGCCGCGGTAGCGCGAGACGACGTACTCCAGGGGGCGTCCGGCGGCGCTGGAGACGCGGCGGAAAACGAGGAGCGGGGTGTGGACGGGGGCCTCGAGCCGGCGGGCGGTCGCGCCCTCGGCGGCCTCGCCCCACAGCGTCTGCTCGGCTGCGTCGATGACGAGGTCGTAGCGCACGTCGAAGAGCGTGTAGAGCGAGCCGGAGAGGTCCTCGGCGTCGAGGTCGGGGAGCAGCGACTTCGGGTACCAGCCCTGCTCGATGGCCATCGGCTGGTTGTCGGCGAGCCGGATCCGGTCGATGCGCCAGGCGGTGCCGCGCGCACCGAGGCGCAGCGCCTTGGCGACCTCGGCGGGCGGGCGCTCCTCGTCGACGCGCAGCAGCCGGGTGGAGGGGGTGAGTCCGCGGCGCAGCATGTCCTGGGAGAACGACGCCAGGTGCAGGCGGCTCTCGACGCGGGGCCGGGCGACGAAGGTGCCCTTGCCCTGGATGCGGTGCAGCAGGCCGCCGGCGACGAGGTTGTCGATGGCCTTGCGGACCGTGGCGCGCGAGACGTCGTACGTCGTCATCAGCTCGCGCTCGGAGGGGATCGCGACGTCGGGACCGAGCTCGCGCACGGCCAGCTCGGCCAGCACGTCGCTGAGCTGCGCGTGCTTGGGCCGGGGGCCGTCGTCGATCCTGCGGGTCATCTCGTCCTCTCGACGTCTGCAGGTTTGATTGGTACGGTCTGGTACGTACCAGTTGGGAGAGCATGACCCCAGCGCCCCGACCCTGTCAAGGACCGCGATGAGCACCACCCCCACCACCCCCACCGGGCACCACACCCGGATGGCCTCCGAGATCGCCGAGCAGCCCGAGGCCGCGCGCCGCACCCTCGACCACCTGCTGCCCGAGCGCGACCGCCTCCGCGGCCTCTTCGCCGACCGCCGCCGCGTGCTGCTGGTGGCCCGCGGGTCGAGCGACAACGCCGCGATCTACGGCCGCTACCTGCTCGAGGTCGCCGCCGGCGTCCCGGCCTCGCTGGCTGCGCCCAGCGTCGCCACCCACTACCGCGCCCGGCTCGACCTCTCCGACACCGTCGTCGTCTCGGTCTCGCAGTCCGGGTCGACGACCGAGATCGTCGAGACCCAGGAGTGGGCGCGCTCCTGCGGCGCCGCGACCGTCGGCGTGACCAACGTCGAAGGATCGCCGCTGGCGGAGTCGGCCGACGTCCCACTCGTCACGCAGGCCGGTCCGGAGGTCGCCGTACCTGCCACCAAGACCTACCTCACCCAGCTGGTCGCGCTGGGCGTGCTGGCCGACGCGCTCGGCGCGGACGTCGCCGGCGACCTCGCCCGGGTGCCCGACGCGGTCACCGGGCTGCTCGGCCATGACGTCTCCGTGGCGTCGGAGGCGCTCGCCGCCGCCGACCGCGTCGTCGTCTCGGGCCGCGGGCTGCTCCTCGGCACCGCACTGGAGACGGCGCTGAAGATGGAGGAGACCTGCCTGCGCCCGGTGCGCGGCTACTCGTACGCCGACCTGCGCCACGGCCCGATCTCGGTGGTCAGCGAGGGCCTGCTCGCCGTGCTGGTCGGCTCCGCGCACGGCCCGCTGGCCGAGCCGATGGCCGACCTCGTCCGCGACCTCCAGGGCCGCGGCGCCCGCGTGCTCGGCCTCGGCGGCACGCCCGAGTTCGCCGGCCTGTGCGACGTGCACCTGGCCGGCCCGGACCTCCCCGAGACGGTCGAGCCTGTTGCCAGCATCGTCCCGGCGCAGATGATGATCGAGCAGATGGCGCTCCGCATGGGGCTCGACCCCGACAACCCGCGCGGGCTCAACAAGGTCACCGCGACCGAGTTCGCCGGCACCGACTCCTGAACCAGACCCAGATCCACTGAACGAGAGGAACACCCATGAGCAGCAAGGCAGAGCAGATCCTGGCCGGCCTCGGCGGCGCGGACAACGTCGTCGAGATCGAGGCCTGCATCACCCGTCTGCGCACCGAGGTCAAGGACGGCTCCCTCGTGGACCAGGCCGCCCTCAAGGCCGCCGGCGCGCACGGCGTGATGGCCAGCGGCACCGTCGTCCAGGTCGTCGTCGGCCCCGAGGCCGACAACCTGGCCGACGACATCGAGGACCTGATGTGACCGACGTCCTCTCTCCCTGCCCTGGGCGCGTCATCGCGATGACCGACGTGCCCGACCCGGTCTTCGCCGAGGAGATGGTCGGCCCCGGCGTGGCCATCGAGCCCGACGCCGGACCGACCACCGTCGTCTCGCCGATCGCGGGCACCGTCGTGAAGGTGATGCCCCATGCCTTCGTGGTGCTCGGCGACGGCGTGGGCGTGCTGGTGCACCTCGGCATCAACACCGTCCGCCTCGGCGGCGCGGGCTTCGAGGTGCTCGCGACCCAGGGATCGCAGGTCGCGGCCGGCGACGAGATGGTCCGGTGGGACCCGGCGAGCATCCCGACCTCCCACGAGGGTCACGAGCTCTCGACCGTGGTGCCGATCGTGGTGATGGACGCCCCGAAGGGCTCCGTCGCCAGCGATGCGATCGGCGCCCATGTCGACGCCGGCGACGTCCTGTTCGCCACCGCATGACGGGCATCTCCGCACTCCTGCTCGACCTCGACGGCACGCTGGTCGACTCCGAGCCGCTGCACCGGGCGTCGTACGTCGCCTGGTTCGCGCACCGCGGCTGGGAGCTGCCCGACCTCGGGATCTTCACCGGTCGGCGGGCCCAGGACGTCTTCGCCACCGAGCCCGGCCCGTGGTCGGGGGAGGACCCCGACGCGCTGGCCCGCGAGGTGATCCCGTTCATCCCCGAGGGTGCGCCCGAGCCGATCGCCGGGGCCCGCGAGCTCGTCGAGGCGGCCCGCGCGGCCGCCGTACCGGTCGCGATCGTCACCTCGGCCGGCCCGGCGTGGGTCGAGCTCTCCGTCGTCGACGCCCTCGGGCTGCCGCTGGAGGCGATCGACGTCGTGGTCACCGCCCGCGACGTCACGGCCGGCAAGCCCGACCCGGCTGGCTACGCGCTCGCCTGCGAGCGCCTCGGCGTCACCGCCGCCGATGCGCTGGCGGCCGAGGACTCCCCGGCCGGGGTGCTGGCCGCCCTCGGAGCGGGCGTGGGCGACGTACGCGGTGTCGCCAGCACCCACGCGCGCGAGGCCCTGCTCGAAGCCGGTGCCACCGACGTGCACGACGACCTGCGCCCGCTGCTCGGCCTGGTCTAGGGGCCCGGCGTCCAGACGTCGCTGTTGTCGATGATCCGCTCGATCTCGGCCTTCAGGTGGCGAGCGATGACCCCACCCGGGTCGTGGTCGACCTCGATGCCCTCCACCTCGTCGTGGACCGAGCCGACCACGAAGATGTTCTCGTCGTTGTACTCGTTGGCGGGCGCGGTGTAGTTGAAGGAGCCGGCCACCACGACCTGCTCGTCGATGACCATCAGCTTGTGGTGCAGCTTGCGCAGGTGCTCGAAGGGCCCGTCCTTGCGCGGCACGAAGAGCTCGATGTTGGGGTGCACCAGCCAGGGCGGCGCGGCCCAGTCGTGAGCGGCCTGGCCGCGATCCAGGACGCCGCGGATCTTCATCCCGCCGCGCGCGAGCGCGAGCATCGCGTCGTCGATGCCCGAGGAGCCGGCGAAGGTGAAGATCGCGAAGGTGATCTCCTTCGTGCCCTTGAGCATCTGCTTCATGATCTCGAGCTCGGGCGTGTGGTCGGGCCCGAAGAGCACCTTCACCGGCACCCCGGCGAGGTCGTAGGTCTTCGGCACGTCGCCGTGCATGCCGCGGCCGAAGGAGCCGCGTCGCAGCTGCTCGACCTCGGTGGCGTACTGCCGGCACACGAAGGCGTTGCGGAAGACGAAGACGTGGTTGAGGTTGTGGTGGCAGTCGGTGACGGTGAAGTTGGCCGATCCCGAGAGCAGTGCGGAGGTCGGCACGGCGGTGCCCTCGTAGTCCCGCAGCGCGAACTTCTGGTGGAAGATCTTCGGGTTGTAGTCACCGCGCACCTGCACGTCGGAGCGCAGCAGCGCGGCCAGGATGCGGCGGTTCTCGGCGAGCTCGGTCTCGTCGGTGCCCCACTGCACCCGCAGCAGCGCGTCCTCGGGCGTCTCGCCGGCCTTCGGGACCGGGAGGGTCGGTGGCGTGCCGGCCAGCGGCGAGCGGAGGTAGTCCTGCTCGAGGAAAAGCTCGACGCGTACGCCGCGCCAGCTGGCGTCGAGGAGCGCCTGCGCGATCACCGCGTTGTCCAGCTCCTGCACCGCGACTGCGAGCGACGTGCGAGCGCCGGCGATGAAGTCGGAGATGACCGTCTCGAGGTCGTCGGCGGCGCCGAGCTCCGTCGGCCCGACGTAGGCCTCGATCTTGCCGCTCGCGAAGATGGTCATGACACCGCATTGTCCTCCGACGGGCGGTCGCCGACAGTCCTCGCGTGCGGGCGGCCCGGGTCGTCGTACGCCGGTGTCGGCTCGCCGGCGCGCAGGGCCTCGAGCTGCGCACACACCGCGGTGCCGTAGAAGAACGCGATCGACGAGAGCAGGGCCCAGAGGAGCAGCGCGAAGACGCCGGCCAGCGGGCCGTAGACGCTGCCGAACGACCCGCTGAGCGAGACGTAGGCCGCCAGCCCGACGGTGGCGAGCGCACTGAGGAGCACCGCGATCCCCGACCCGAGCGCGAGCCAGGACAGCGCCGGCTGGCGTCGCCGCGGGGCGTGGTCGAGGAGGACGGCGATGGTGAGCACGAGCAGGGTGAGGCCGGCGGGCCAGCGCAGCACGTTCCACGTGTCGAGCGCCCCGTCGGACCAGCCGTAGCTCTCGACCATCGCGTCGCCGAAGGCGCCGCCGCCGACGATCATCAGGAAGCCGACACCGACGGGGACCGCGAGGATCGCGGTGAGGACCGCCGCTCGCCCGTACTTCGCCACCGCCTTCCGGTCGCGCCGGATGCCGTAGATCCGGTTCGCGCCGCGCTCGACCTGCGCCATCGCGGTCGTCATCGAGACCAGCGCGAAGCCCAGGCCGAGCACCAGCGCCACCTCGCCGGCGCGCTCGGACTCGTCGGACTTCTCCACCGCCGAGGTGAGCGCGTCGCTGTCGCCGGCGCCGGGGGACAGGGAGTCGACGACGTGCGCGACCACCGCCGCCGGTCGCTCCTCGTCGATGTCCGAGGCCAGTCCGGTCAGGGCGAGCAGGAACGGCACCACCGCCAGGCAGGCCTGCAGCGCGAGCGCGCGGGAGTTGGTGAAGCCGTCGCCGTAGCGGAAGCGCACGAACGACTCGACCGCGATCGCCCGCAGGCCGTGCTGCCACGCGAGGTGCCACGCGTCGAGCGCGTCGAGCTCGTCACCGTCCATCTCCGTGGTCACGGGCACGGTCCGGGCAGTGGTCATGGCGGCACCCTAGGCTGCCTGGCGAGCGGCCTCCTCCAGTGCGGCGACCGCGGCGGTGGCGTCGGGTAGGACGCGCATCTCCTCGGCGACGGCCCGGCACCGCCGGCGCATCGCGGCGTCGGCCAGGACGTCCTGTGCTGCCTGGGTGATCGCACCGGGTCGGCAGGTCGCGGCGTCGAGGGCCGCCGCCAGGCCGAGCTCGGCTGCCCGGACCGCGTTGTGCGGCTAGTCGGCGCCGAGCGGGAGCAGCAGCGAGGGGAGTCCGTGGGCCAGCGCTGCCATCAGGCTGCCCGACCCGGCGTGCGAGACGACCAGGTCGACCGTGGGCAGGACGTCTCCCTGCGGCACGAAGCGCTCCACGCGCACGTGCGGCGGCTGGGCCCCGAGGTCGGCGGGGTCGAGCTCACGCCCGATCGTCAGCAGGACGTCGGCGTCGAGGTCGCGCAACCCGGTCAGGAGCCGATCGAAGAGGTCGCCCGACCCCTTGTTGAAGATGGTGCCGAGCGTGACGTAGATGCTGGGACGGCCCTCGTGCTGCCGTGCGTCGGAGACGGCGGCGGACCGGTAGTGCAGCGGCTCCACCTGCAGCGGCGCGTCGGGGCTGCGGAAGCCGGGCGCGACGTCGGACAGCACGAGCCCCGACGTCAGGCGGGTCAGGCCGGGGTCGGCAGGCAGCCCGTGCTCAGCACGTACGACGTCGAGCCGGGGCGCCACCAGCTCGGGCCGGACGAGCAGGCCGGAGGCGAGGACCACGTGGGTGGCGACCGGCACGTCGGCCCGCTCGGCGGCGATCGTCGTGCCGAGGTCGGTCTCGTCGCGCAGGACCAGGTCGGGGTGGAAGCCCGCGATCACGTCGGGCACGGCGCCCGCCATCCGCCGGGCACCGCGGTCGGCGAAGTTCTCGGCGAACTCGACCTCCGTCGACCGGGCGTCCATCACCTCCAGCGGGTCGCGCGCCCGGCTCGTCGGGGTCTGGTCGTGGTGGGGCCGCGGGCTCGTGGCGAAGGCGGCGAACCCCGCCTCCTCGATCCGCGGGACCAGTCCGCCCGAACCCGCGATCGCGACCTCGTGCCCGGCATCGCGGGCGGCACGCGCGACGGGGAGGAGCGGGGCGAGGTGGCCGAGACCGCCGACGAAGGTGATGAGGAGGCGCATGGTGGGACCCACCCTAGAAGTCCCCTCGGGCCGAGCAGCGGGTGCCGCGTTCGCCCGGAACAGGTGATCCGCGACGGTGGACAACGGATCTAGCGTCGTGTCGCACGGCCCGACCGGTCGGGCGTGCCGACGACCGCGCGGGCCGCCGCGCGGGGGAGGAGATCGCGATGTCACACACGACCACCTCGGCGGACCAGTCCGACCGATCTTTCGCATGGGCGTTCGGGATCAGCGTCTTCGCCGCAGCCATGCTCGTCATGTCCGGTGTGCTGCAGGCCCTGGAGGGCCTCTCCGCCATCCTCGCCGACGAGATCTACGTCGGGGGGCCCTCCTACTTCCTCACCCTCGACCTCACCGCCTGGGGCTGGTTCCACCTGGTCCTCGGCATCGTCGCAGCCGGAATCGGGGCAGCCATCCTGGCTGGCCGCACGTGGGCGGTGGCGGGCGGGATCGTGATCGGGTGCCTCGCCGTGATGGCGCACTTCCTCTTCATCCCGCAGTACCCGTGGTGGTCGATCGTGGCCATCGCCTTCAACCTGCTGATCATCTGGTCGCTGTGCACGCGCGTGGACCGCGACCACACCCTCACCTGAGACGACCGGGAAGCACGGCGGGCCCCGCAGCCGCCGCTGCCCCCGAGGTCAGCCTCGGCTGACGCCGATCTGCGCCAGCCACCGGCTGGCGAACGTGTCCGGCGGCAGGCCCTGGGTCACCAGGTGGATGCCGGCCTGGAACGCGAACACCACGAGCCCGAGCGCCGCGGCGGTGATGACCATGCCGTTGACGTTGCGCGGGAACCGGCTCGGCACGGTGCGGACGCGGTGCCACCCGCCCACCAGGCCGGAGGTCACCACGGCGGACACGATGCTGGCCAAGGCCGCGCCGAGCACGGTGCCGAGCATGCCCATGCGTCCGATCAGGATCGCCGACGTCGCAGCGGCGGTGGCGCCGGCGACGAGCTGGGGAAGGCTGAGGTCGAGGAGGGGCTGGCGGTCGGGGGTCTCGTCAGGTGCAGGCATCTCGCGAAGGGGGTGGGGTACAGGGGGCTTCCCCAGTACGACGACCGGCCGCGGCGGATCGTTGCGTGACTCCGCTCACCACGCAGACATCTGAGGACGGCATGGACGTCCGTGGCCCCCGATCACGTTCACCACGTCCTCAGATACCCGAGCACGCGCGAGCGGAGCGAGCGCCAATCAGCGCAGGGAGTACGTCGCCAGGGAGACGCCGACGTAGTGCGCGGCGAAGGCGAGGACCGTGAAGGAGTGGAAGACCTCGTGGAAGCCGAACCAGCGGGGTGAGGGGTTGGGGCGCTTGAGGCCGTAGACCAGGCCGCCGACCGTGTAGAGGATGCCTCCGGTCGCGACGAGCACGAGCGTGGCGATGGCGATGCCGGAGCTGAACCGGTCGGCCCCGTCGACGAACTGCGGGATGAAGAACACCGCCGCCCAGCCGAGTGCGAGGTACATCGGGAGGTAGAGCCAGCGGGGCGCGTCGATCCAGAACACCCGGAACAGCACGCCCGCGATCGCCGCGCCCCACACCACGGCGAGCAGCGTCGTACGTGCGGTGCCGTGCAGGAAGAGCAGGGCGTAGGGCGTGTAGGTGCCGGCGATCAGCACGAAGATGTTGGCGTGGTCGAAGCGCCGCAGGAACGCCCACGTGCGGGGCGACCAGGTGCCGCGGTGGTAGATCGCGGAGACGGTGAAGACGAGCAGCGCAGACAGCGCGAACGCGGCGGAGCCGATGCGCGTGGAGGCGGTGGGGGAGAGCGCGACGAGCACGATCCCCGCGGCCAGGGCCAGCGGTGCGGTGCCGGCGTGCAGCCAGCCGCGCAGCTTGGGCTTGACCTCGGCCATCTTGTCGGCCATGAGCTCGCCGGCACGCTCGACGGCGTTCTCGACGCGGTCGCGCGGCGTCACGAGCGGCTCTCCACGGGATGGACCATGGTCCAAAAGTACCGGTCTCTCGGTGACGCGCGCAGCCGTTGGCGACGAGTGCCCGATCACACGGCGTTACCATCGGCGGGTGGTCAACGTGAAGGACGCCGTGCGACGGGTGCTCTACCCGGCGTACGAGTCCCGGGTCGTGAAGTTCCTCCCCCAGGACCGCATCCCGCAGCACGTCGGCGTGATGCTCGACGGCAACCGCAGGTGGGCCAAGGCCGTCGGCCTCAACACCGCCGAGGGCTACCAGGCCGGCGCCGACAACATCCGCCCGCTCCTCGGCTGGTGCGAGGAGGTCGGGGTCAAGGTCGTCACCCTGTGGCTGCTCTCCAGCGACAACCTCACCAACCGGCCGCCCGAGCAGATGACCGGTCTGCTGAAGATCATCGAGGGCGCCGTCGAGTCGCTCGCCGAGGCCGGACGCTGGCGCATCCACCCGGTCGGCGCGCTCGACCTGCTGCCGACCGAGACCGCCGAGCGGCTCAAGGCCGCCGAGGAGGCCACCCGCGACATCGACGGCATCCTGGTCAACGTGGCCGTCGGCTACGGCGGGCGCCGCGAGATCGCCGACGCCGTACGCGCCCTGCTCGCCGACCACGCCACCAAGGGCACCTCGCTGGAGGAGCTCGCCGACCTGATCGACGTCGAGCACATCGCCGAGCACCTCTACACCAAGGGCCAGCCCGACCCCGACCTGGTGATCCGGACGTCCGGCGAGCAGCGCCTCGGCGGCTTCCTGCTGTGGCAGTCGGCGAACTCGGAGTTCTACTTCTGCGAGGCGCTGTGGCCCGACTTCCGCCGGGTCGACTTCCTGCGTGCGATCCGTGCGTACGCCGCCCGCGAGCGCCGCTTCGGCGGTTGACGAATCGTTACCGTCTGCTCACCCCACGTTCGGGCGTGTCGACCAATTCCGTGGCAAGTCCGGGCGTACGTTCGCGACATCGGCAGGTGGGGAAGCTTGCCGTACCGGGAGGCAGCCTTGAGCACTCTGATGGGAGCTCTCCGGTCCGTTGAATGACATCGGGCCGGGCGAGGAGTGCGCGCGCCGACCCAAAGCAAGGGGTTAGTCGTGGCCAGCAGCAAGACCTCATCGCCCAGCTCCGCATCGCCCAGCGCCGACCGTCGCACGTACGTCCTGGACACCAGCGTCCTCCTCGCCGATCCGGGGGCGCTCAGGCGCTTCGCGGAGCACGAGGTCGTGCTGCCGGTGGTCGTGATCACCGAGCTGGAGGGCAAGCGGCACCACCCGGAGCTCGGCTTCTTCGCCCGCTCGGCACTGCGGTCCCTCGACGAGCTGCGGATCCTGCACGGTCGCCTCGACGAGCCCGTGCCGATCGGCACCGAGGGCGGCACGGTCCGGGTCGAGCTCAACCACACCGACCCCGAGTCGCTGCCGTCGGGCTTCCGCCTCGGCGACAACGACACCCGGATCCTCGCTGTCGCCCGCAACCTCGCCAACGAGGGCCACACGGTCACCCTGGTCTCCAAGGACCTCCCGCTACGGATCAAGGCGTCGGCGGTGGGACTCGACGCCCAGGAGTACCGCGCCGAGGCCATCAGCGACTCCGACACCGGCTACACCGGCATGACCGAGCTCGAGGTGCCGGCCGCCGACCTCGACGAGCTCTACGAGGACGGCGTGATCGACCTCGCCGACGCCCGCGACCTGCCCTGCCACAACGGCCTGGTCCTGCTCTCCGAGCGGGGTACGGCGCTGGGCCGGGTGGGTGCCGACAAGCGGGTCCACCTCGTGCGCGGCGACCGCGATGCCTTCGGCATCCACGGTCGCTCCGCCGAGCAGCGGGTCGCCCTGGAGATGCTGCTCGACCCCGAGGTCGGCATCGTCTCCCTCGGCGGTCGCGCCGGCACCGGCAAGTCGGCGATGGCGCTGTGCGCCGGGCTCGAGGCCGTGATGGAGCGCCGTCAGCACAAGAAGGTCGTCGTCTTCCGGCCGCTGTTCGCCGTCGGCGGCCAGGAGCTCGGCTACTTGCCGGGCTCGGAGAACGAGAAGATGTCGCCCTGGGCGCAGGCCGTCTTCGACACCCTCGGTGCGCTGACCGGCAAGGACGTCATCGACGAGGTGATGGACCGCGGCATGCTCGAGGTGCTGCCGCTGACCCACATCCGCGGCCGCTCCCTGCACGACTCCTTCGTGATCGTCGACGAGGCCCAGTCGCTGGAGCGCAACGTGCTCCTGACGGTGCTCTCCCGGATCGGGGCGAACTCCAAGGTGGTGCTGACCCACGACGTCGCCCAGCGCGACAACCTCCGGGTCGGTCGCCACGACGGCATCGTCGCGGTCGTGGAGAAGCTCAAGGGCCACCCGCTCTTCGCCCACGTGACCCTGACCCGCTCCGAGCGCTCGCCGATCGCCGCGCTCGTCACGGAGATGCTGGAGAACGTCGTCCTCTGACCGTCTCCTGTAACGCCGGGTTAGTGCGACTACCCACCCCCGTGCATCACGGTGGGTACAAGCAGTAACCCGGCGTTACAGCGCGATGTGGCCGACGGCACGCGCGGCTCGCGAGGCTGATGGGGTTGATGTGTCTCACGGGTCGGTTGTGACGCAAGGGACATGGTCAATTCGGGCGTTCGGTTTGCACGCCCTCGGAGCCTCATGCATGGTGGCTCGTGACCGTTTCGTGATCTTGGTCGTGAGCTGGGTCGGGGGACCCGGCTCCGTCGCCCCGAAATCGGCCGGTCGTCCGTGCGTCCCCCGCGTCGTGCACACCCCTGTCGTCAACCCCCCGTGAGCTCCTGTGTCGAAGTCTGACAAGTACGTCCCCACCCACCGCGCCCCCGGCAAGCACAAGGCCAAGCGGGCTCCCCGTCGAGCCCTGCGCTCGGGCATCGCCCTGACCGGTCTGGCTGCTGCCGTGACCGGGATCAGCATCTCCGGCGGCCTGCTCTCCCAGGCCCCCGACCTGACGCCGGCGTCCGCCGACGTGGCGGAGACCAGCTCCGGCGCCCCGACGAGCGATGTCACGATGAGCGCCGCCGAGCTCGAGCAGCGCGAGGCCAGCACCCCGGTGTCCCGCTCCGCGCGCCGGGTGCGCCAGGCCGCTGAGAAGCAGGCCGCGCTGTCGGTCTCCTCCGGCGCCGCCGTCACGAAGTCCGAGAAGCTCTCCGAGGGCGACCCGCGCGACATCGCCCGCGCGCTCCTGCCGGCCTACGGCTTCTCGTCCGACCAGTTCTCCTGCCTCGACTCCCTCTACATGAGCGAGTCGGGCTGGCGCATCGACGCCGACAACCCGACCTCGTCGGCGTACGGCATCCCGCAGGCGCTGACGTCGATGCACGACCTCCCCGCCGACTACATGACCTCGGCCGAGTCGCAGATCCGCTGGGGCCTGGAGTACATCCAGGGCTCCTACGGCACCCCTTGCAGCGCCTGGAGCTTCAAGTCCAGCCACGGCTGGTACTGAGCGGCTGAGCCGCCGAGGCCCCCAGAGGGCCATCAAGTGGACCACCCGATGGACCATTGGTCCAGCCCGATCTAGTCAGATCCGACCGAACCCTCGCGCCGAGGCCCCGCGCGGATGCACGCTGTCGCCCTCAGGGTTGGGTGATGCGGTCCGCTCGTCCGCAGGGGGGACGGGCGTACTGCCTCCCCCTGTCAACTGCTGTCACTGCAGGAGCGCGTCGGCCGCCGACACCAGCAGCCCGCCCAGCATGAACGCGGTGATCGCCGCCACGAGCGTGGGCGTCGCGAGGTCGGGGATGAAACGCCTCGCGCCCACGGGAGTCGCGCCGTGGAACTCGTGGGTCAGGGCGTGGCCCTTGCCGCGGGCGAGCAGGTAGCGGTTGACCGGCCAGGCGGCGAAGAACGCCACCGTGAGCGCCAGCATCATCGAGAGCCAGAACGTCGGGTTCACCAGGCCGGCGTCCATCGCACCCGGCACGACCGCCACCACGAGGTTGTCGACCGCCTCCATCGTCGCGATCGAGAGCGTGTCGGCAGCCAGTACGACGGTGAGCGCTGCGCCGACGCTGAGCCCGGCCCGCAGCAGCGGCAGGGTCGAGAGCGTGTAGCCGAAGACGAACGACAGTGCGATCGCGATCGCGATGGTGGCGAGGTTGCCCAGGCCCAGCGCCGTCCCGACGACCAGGCCGAGGATCTCGCCGATCGCGCAGCCGGTGAGGCAGTGCAGCGTGGCCGCGACGGCCATCGCGTTGGTGCTGCCCATCTGGTGGTGCTCGTGACTGCCGTGGTCCATGCCCGCCAATATACCCCTAGGGGGTATATGTGTCGACCGGGGTCAGTCGGCTGAGGGCTTCGTCATCGACGTCACGTCGAGGGCGGAATCGAGCTGCTCCTCGGTGAGGTCGCCGCGCTCCACGAAGCCCATCGCGATGACGGTCTCCCGGATGGTCGCCCCGTCCGCGAGCGCCTTCTTGGCGACCTTGGCTGCCTGCTCGTAGCCGATGTGGCCGTTGAGCGGCGTGACCACCGAGGGTGAGGACTCGGCGTAGCGCCGCATCCGGTCGGCGTCGGCGGTGATGCCGTCCACGCACCGCTCGGCGAGCAGGACCGTCGAGGTCGACAGCACGTGGATCGACTCGAGGAGCGCGTGCGCCATCACCGGCATCTGTACGTTGAGCTCGAACGATCCGGACGCACCGGCCCAGGCGATCGTCGCGTCGTTGCCGACGACCCGCGCACAGACCATCAGCGTGGCCTCGGGGAGCACCGGGTTCACCTTGCCGGGCATGATGCTCGACCCCGGCTGGAGGTCGGGGAGGTGGATCTCGGCGAGGCCGGTCGTCGGGCCGGACGACATCCAGCGCAGGTCGTTGCAGATCTTCGTCAGGCCGACCGCGAGGGTGCGGAGCACGCCCGACAGCTCCACCAGCGAGTCGCGGGTGCCCTGCGCCTCGAAGTGGTCGCGCGCCTCGGTGAAGGGCTGGCCGGTCCGCTCCGACAGCGCGGCGATCGCGCGCTGGGCGAAGGCCGCCGGCGTGTTGATGCCGGTGCCCACGGCCGTGCCGCCGAGAGGGAGCTCGCGGACCCGGGGGAGGACCGCCTCGAGCCGCTCGACGGCGAGGCGGAGGGTGGCGGCGTACGCCCCCATCTCCTGGCCCAGCGTGACCGGCGTGGCGTCCATCAGGTGGGTGCGCCCCGACTTCACGGTGTGGGCGAACTCGGTCGCCTTGCCCTCGAACGACGTCGCGAGCCGGTCGAGCGCCGGGAGCAGGTCGTCGACCACCGCGAGCGTCGCGGCGACGTGGATGCTCGTCGGGAACGTGTCGTTGCTGCTCTGCGAAGCGTTGACGTGGTCGTTGGGGTGGACCTCGACGCCGGCCTTCGCGGCCAGGGTCGCGATGACCTCGTTGGCGTTCATGTTCGAGCTGGTGCCCGAGCCGGTCTGGAAGACGTCGAGCGGGAACTCGCCGTCGTGGTCGCCGGCGACGACGGCATCGGCGGCGTCGACGATCGCCTGCGCCTGCTCGTGGGTGAGCACGCCGAGCCCGGCGTTGGCCGTCGCAGCGGCCGCCTTCACGTGCCCGAGCGCCTGGACGTGGCGTGGCTGCAGGGTCAGCCCGCTGATCGGGAAGTTCTCGACCGCGCGCTGCGTCTGCGCCCGCCAGAGGGCGTCGCGAGGCACCTCGACCTCGCCCATCGAGTCGTGCTCGGTCCGTGTCCCTGCAGCCTCGGAGGTCATGCCTCGAACCTAGCGCGAGCGTTCAGCGGCCCTTCCAGACCGGCTTCCGCTTCTCGGCGAAGGCCTTGAAGCCCTCCAGCCCGTCCTCGGAGGAGTAGAGCGTCTCGACGGTCGGCAGGCTGCTCGTGGTGACGAGGTCCATCGCCTCCTGGAAGCGCAGCGACTCCGCGACCCGGGCGGTCTCCTTGATCGCGGCGAACACGAGCGGCGGGCCGGATGCGAGCAGCCGGGCGGTCTCCCACGCTCGCGCCCGGACGGCCTCGTCGTCGGCCAGCACCTCGTTGACCACCCCCCAGCGCGCCGCCTCGGCCGCACCCATCCAGCGTCCGGTCAGGAGCAGCTCCATCGCGACGTGGTACGGCATCCGCTTCGGCAGCTTGATCGTCGCGGCGTCGGCGAGGGTGCCGGCGTTGATCTCGGGGAGGCCGAACTGGGTCGACTCCGAGGCGTAGACCAGGTCGCACGAGAGCGCGAGCTCGAAGCCACCGCCCATGGCCAGGCCGTGCACGGCGGCGATCACCGGCTTGTTGAGGTCGGGCAGCTCCTGCAGCCCGCCGAAGCCACCCACGCCGTAGTCGCCGTCGACGGCGTCCCCGTCGGCCGCGGCCTTGAGGTCCCAGCCGGCGCAGAAGAACTTCTCGCCCGCCGTGCGCACGATGGCCACCCGCAGGTCGGGGTCGTCGCGGAAGTCGGCGAAGACCTGCCCCATCGCCCGGCTCGTGGCCAGGTCGATGGCGTTGGCCTTGGGGCGGTCGAGGGTGACCTCCAGGACGCCGTCCTCGCGGACCAGGTGCAGGACGTCGGTCATCTCAGGCTCCATCTCAGGCTCCCAGGGGTCGCAGCATCGAACGGCTGATGATGTGGCGCTGGATCTCCGACGTGCCGTCCCAGATCCGCTCGATGCGGGCGTCGCGCCAGATCCGCTCGAGGGGCAGCTCGTCCATCAGGCCCATGCCGCCGTGGATCTGGATGGCCTCGTCGGCCACCATCTGCAGCATCTCGGTGGCCTTGAGCTTGGCCATCGCGATGTCGGCGTCGGTGGCGGTGCCCTGGTCGTACTTCCACGCGGTGAAGAGGGTCAGCTGCTCGGCCGCGCGCAGCTCGGTCGCCATGTCGGCGAGCTTGAACCCGACGCCCTGGAAGCGGCCGATGGGCTGGCCGAACTGGTGGCGGCTCGCGGCGTGGGCCGTCGAGAGCTCCAGCGCGCGCTCGGCGCGGCCGAGGCACGCGGCCGCGACCTGGAGCCGGGTCGAGCCCAGCCACGTCCCGGCGAGCTCGAAGCCCTTGCCCTCCTCGCCGAGGAGCGCGTTGGCGGGCACCCACGCGCCGTCGAAGTCGAGGATCGAGTTGTGGTAGCCGCGGTGCGAGACGTTGCGGTAGCCGTCGTGCACCGCGACGCCGGGGGTGTCGAGGTCGACCAGGAACGTCGACATCTCGTGGCGACCGCGGTCGTCGGTGCCGGTGACGGCCACCAGGATCACGAAGTCGGCCTCGTCGGCGTGGCTGATGAAGTGCTTGGTGCCGTTGATGCGCCAGCCCTCGCCGTCGCGGGTCGCGCGGCACCGCATGCCTCGCATGTCGGAGCCCGCCTCGGGCTCCGTCATCGCCAGGCAGTCGACGCGCTCGCCGCGCACGCAGGGCAGGAGGTAGCGCTCCTTCTGGGCCTCGGTGCCGGCGAGCAGGATGTTCGACGGCCGGGCGACCCCGGTGTAGTGCAGGGCGTAGCTCGCCTTGCCGAGCTCCTTCTCGTAGAGCACCCACGTGACGGTGTCGAGGCCGGCGCCGCCGACCTCCTCGGGCATGTTGGCGGCATAGAGCCCCGCGGCGATCGCCTTCGCCCGGATCTGCGCGACGAGCTCGGGTCGTACGACGCCGGTGCGCTCGACCTCCTCCTCGTGCGGATACAGCTCGCGCTCGACGAAGGCGCGGGTCACCTCGACGATGCTGCGCTGCTCGTCGGTCAGGCCGAAGTCCATGTCTGCTCCTCCTTCGTCGAGCGCGTGCCGGCGAGCACTGCCGTCGCCGTCGAGCGGCCGGTGCGGACGGCGCCCTCCATGTAGCCCGCGACCCACTGGTCGGAGCCGCAGACGTAGAACGGCGGCTCGTGGGTGCCGTGCAGGGGACCGACCGCGACCACGTCGCCGGGACGCCAGTTGGTGACGTAGCCCTGGGTCCAGGGGTCGGTGCCCCACAGCCGTGTCCACGTCTGCTGCGGCGTCGTCGCCTCGGGCCCGAAGAGCTCGGCGACCTGGGCGAGCGCCTCGCGCGTGCGGGTGTCGGGGTCGGAGGCCGCGAACGCGGCGTAGCGCTCCGGTGGCACGAGGGCCGACAGGACGCCGTGCTGCTGCGGCCAGGTCGACCCGAGCACGCCCTCGCTCTCCGACAGGCCGTTCTGGCCGCGCTCGCGCCAGAACGGCTCGTCGTAGGCCGCGACGAACTTGGCCGCCAGTGCGTGCCGCTGCCGGCGCAGCGACGTCAGGCGGGCATCGCTCACGCCGTCGATCTCGAGGTCGCGCGCCGGGCCCGCGGGGACGGCGAGGACCACGGCGTCCGCGCGCAGCACCTCGTCGTCGTACGTCGTCAGGGTGGCGCCGCGCGTGCTGACGCTGATCCGGCGGACGGGGGTCGACAGCCGCAGGTCGCGCAGGCCGGCGGCCATGGTGAGCGCGACGGTGGCCGAGCCCTCGGCGACGCGCAGGTTCTCCCACTGCTCGACGTCGTAGCTGCCGGTCGTGCCGCCGACGACGGTCTTGCGCGCATAGGCGAACAGGCTCTGCCGCTCGATCGACCCGTCGGCGAGGCTCAGGTGGACGAGCTCGAAGAGGCGGAGCACGTTCGGCGTCGCGCCGACCTCACGCAGCCAGTCGCCCAGGCTGAGCCGGTCGAGCCGCGCCAGGTCCGGGCACGCCCACGGATCGGCCGGATCGATGGTGGCCAGGACGCGGGCGAGCGCCGCCTCCACCGCGTCGTACGACGCCCTGTCCGCGTCGGTGCACCACGACGGCCACGCTCCGACGTCCACCGACCCGGGCACCTGGCGGGTGATCTCGCCGGGCTCCGCGACGTAGGACGCCGTGAGCGTCAGCCCGAGCTCGTCGACGAGCCCGAGGTAGCTGGTGTGGGCGTTGCCGACCACCTCGCCGCCGAGCTGGACGCGGCGGCCGTCGGGCAGCTCGACCTGCTCCACGCGACCGCCCGCGCGCGGCCGGGCCTCCAGGACGGTCACCGTCGCGCCGCCCGCCTCGAGGTCGCGGGCACACGACAACCCGGCCAGGCCGGCGCCGACGACGACCACGTCGGGGCTCACCTGAGCACCACCGTGTGCTCGGGCAGCCAGCCCACCTCGACCCGGTCGCCGGCGGCCCACCGGTCCTCGGCGCGCATCCGGGGGAGGTTCTGCTCGAGCACGGTGAGGGTGAGGTCGGGCGCGATCGAGACCGTGTAGTGCGTGGTGGCGCCGTGGTAGCTGGTCGCCACGATCGTGCCGGGCACGCGGTACATCTCGGGGCCGAGGTCGGTGAGCCAGATCTTCTCGGGTCGCACGGTCACGCTGACGGCGTCGCCCTGGGCGGAGCCCTGGTGGCCGGGGGCCGGGACCGCGATGGTCGGGCAGACCTGGACGCATCCATCGGACCAGGTGCCGCTCATCAGGTTGCTGGTGCCGATGAAGCCGGCGGCGAAGACCGACGTCGGGTGCTCGTAGACGTCCTCGGGTGTGCCGCACTGCTCGATGACGCCGTTGTTCATGATGGCCACGCGGTCGCTCATGCTGAGCGCCTCGTCCTGGTCGTGGGTGACGAAGAGGAAGGTGATGCCGACCTCGCGCTGGATCGCCTTCAGCTCGGCCTGCATCGCGTGACGCAGCTTGAGGTCGAGCGCGGCCAGTGGCTCGTCGAGCAGCAGCACCTTGGGCTCGTTGATCAGCGCCCGCGCCAGCGCGACGCGCTGCCGCTGACCGCCGGAGAGCCGGCTGGGTCGCTCCGCGGCCCGGTCCCCGAGCTCGACCAGCTCGAGCATCCGGGCCACGCGCGCATCGATCGTGCGGCGGTCGATGCCCTTGCGACGCAGGCCGAAGCCGACGTTGCGGCGCACGTCGAGGTGCTCGAAGAGCGCATAGCTCTGGAACACCGTGTTGACGTCGCGCTGGTGCGGGGGAGTGGCGGTGACGTCGTCGCCGCCGACCAGGATGGTGCCCGACGTGGGGTCGCTGAAGCCGGCGATCATCCGCAGGGTGGTGGTCTTGCCGCAGCCCGACGGCCCGAGCAGGGAGAAGAACTCGCCGCTCGCGATGTCGAGGTCGAGGTGGTCCACGACGGTCGAGCCGCCGAAGACCTTGGTGAGGCCGCGGAGCGAGACCGACGGCGTCGCGGGAGGTGTGGTCATCGGTGGCCTCCGGTGATCAGGTCCAGGCTGGACGAGCCGCGGCCGAAGAGCCGCGGGAGGGTCAGGGCGGCCACGATCAGGAGCGCCGACGCGAGCAGCATCAGCGTGCCGATGGCGTTGATCGCGGGGGAGACGCCGAAGCGGATCGAGGAGTAGACGCGGACCGGCAGCGGCTGCGGGTCGACCCCGGTCGTGAAGAACGCGAGCACGAAGTCGTCGAAGACCAGGGCGAAGACGAGGAGGGCCGCGCCGAGCAGGGCGGGGACCAGCATCGGGAGGATGACCAGGCGCACGGCCTGGGCGGGCGTGCAGCCGAGGTCGCGGGCGGCCTCCTCGACCTCCAGTGCGATGCCGGCCAGGCGGCCCCGCACGATCACCGTGACGTAGGCGATGGAGAACGTGATCTCGGCCAGGACCACCGTGGTCATCGACAGCTTCATGCCGATGCCGGTGAAGAGCAGCAGCGCGGCGACGCCGGTGACGATCTCGGGCGTGACGAGCGGGAGCAGGGTGATCGCCCCGATGACCCTGCCGCGGCGCGAGCGGACCCGCTCGAGGCCGAGCGCGAGCATCGTCCCGAGCACCACCGAGCCGACCGTCGCGATGCTGGCGATCGTGAGGCTGGCGACGAGGGAGTCGAGCAGCGCGGCGTTGTGGGCCAGGTCGTCGTACCAGCGCAGGCTGAAGCCGGAGAACGACGAGAGCGACTTCTTGTCGTTGAGGCTGAACAGCGCGACCGCGAGGATCGGCAGGTAGAGCCAGGCGAAGAAGACGGCCGTGATCACCACTGCCAGCAGCGGCTTCCGCTCGAGCCGGCGACGGCGGGCCATCAGCGCTCACCGCCCCGGGTCGAGGTGGCGCGGAGATAGGCGACCATCAGGACCGTCAGCGCGACCATCATGCCGACGGTCAGCGCAGAGCCCAGCGGCCAGTTCTGGCCCTCGGCGAACTGCTGCTGCACGAGGTTGCCCATCATGTACGTGTTGGCGCCGCCCAGCAGCTGCGCGCTGACGAAGTCGCCGAGCGCGGGCAGGAACACCAGCAGCGCGCCGCCGTACAACCCGGCCCGCGTCGCGGGCAGCGTCACGCCGACGAACGTGCGGAACGGGCCGTGGTAGAGGTCCCGGCCGGCCTCGATGAGCGAGGTGTCGAGCCGCTCGAGCGAGGCGTAGACCGGCAGGATCATGAAGACCACGAAGCCGTAGACGAGCCCGCCGATGACGGCCCACGGGGTGTTGAGGAAGGTCACTCCGTCGCTGAGCCCGCTCGCCCGCAGGCCGCTGTTGACGAGGCCGTCGTCGGACAGCAGCGCCTTCCAGGCGTACATCCGCACGAGGTAGCTGGCGAAGAACGGCACGACGATCGCCGCGATCAGCGCGTTCTTGTAGCGGCCGCCGTGGAGGGCGATGGCGTACGCCACGGGGTAGGCGATCAGCGCCGAGATCACGACCGTTGCGAGGGCGTAGAGCAGCGAGCGGACGAGGAGCTCGAGGTAGACCTCGTTCCAGATCGCGCGGTAGTTCGCCGTGCTCAGGGCGAAGGCCGGGTAGCCGTCGTTGGTGGTGCGGCCGAAGGACAGCAGCACGATGATCGCCATGCTGGAGACGAAGAACGTCACCATCCACGCGGTGGGCAGGGCGAGGAGCCAGCCCCACAGCGACGTGCGCTGGGCGGACCGTCGGGTCCCGGTGTCCTCGACGGTCGTCATGATCAGCTCGCCTTGACCGCGGTCCACACCGCGGCGCGGCGCTGGACCTCGTCGGTGCCGAGGAGGCGGAAGACGTTCTCGTTCTCCAGGTCGGAGATCTCGACGTTGCAGGCCGGCACGTCTGCGGCCAGGTCGGCGAACGCCGGGAGCGCGTCCTTCACGGGGAACGGGTAGTAGAGGTACTTCATGTTCTTGATCGCGTTCTCGGGCCGCAGCAGCCAGTCGATGAAGAGCATCGCCGTGCCCGGGTGCCGGGCGTTGGTGGGGATCACGTAGGCGTCGGAATTGATCGGCACGCCCTCGCTCGGCGACTCGAAGTCGAACATCGTCGGGTCGTCGGCCAGGCCCTGCCGGAGGTAGAGGAAGTCGCCGCTCCACATGTGGTGGACCCACGCGTCGCCGGCCATCATGTTGTTGATGTCGTCGGAGGAGTACGCCCGGAGGTACTCCTTCTGGCTGACCAGCAGGTCCTTCATGTCCGCGAGCTCCGACGGCTCGGCGGTGTTCACGTCGTAACCCAGGCTCAGCGCGGCCATCGCGAGCGCCTCGTCCTGGTCGTCGAGGGTGAAGATGCGTCCGCGCGCCTGGTCGTTCCAGAGGTCCTGCCAGCTGTTCGTCATCGTCGACACCTTGTCGGTGCGCCAGCCGACGCCGGTCTTGTAGACCGTGAACGGGACCGAGGCCTGCGAGCCGGGGTCGTACCACGGGTCGTTGAAGTAGGAGCCCGACCAGAAGACCTGATCGGCGTTGGTCAGCTGGGCCGGGTCGATCGCGCGGAGCTTGCCCTCCTGGCGGAGCTTGACGACCCACTTCGCGATCGGGAAGACGATGTCGTACTGGTTGCCGGCGGCGAGCTTGGCGTACATCCCCTCCATCGAGTCGTAATTGGACTCGATCACCTTGACGCCGTACTCCTCCTGGAAGCCCTTGACCACGCTCGGCGCGAGGTAGTCGGCCCAGTTGAAGTAGACGAGGTCGCCGTCGACCTTCGCCTTGGCGGAGGTGGGCAGCTCGACCTTGGTGGGTACGTCGTCGCGGATGTAGGCGCAGCCGGGCAGCGTGGTGACCCCCAGGGCGAGGCCGCCCGCGAGGACGCCGCGCCGGCTGGCGCGCATCACTGCTCGTCCGTGGGCGGGGGAGCGAACGGGGCAGCCTCGGGCAGCGGCTCGTCGAGCCCGACGAGGATGCCCATCGTGGTGGTGAGCGCCGTGCGCGCCTCGGCCAGCCCCAGGTCGCCGGCCAGCACCCGCCCACCGAGGCCGTCGGTCAGCGCCACCGCGGTCTCGGCGAGCTCGCGGACGCCGGTGCGCACGGTGAAGTCGCCGCGCTCCACGCCCTCGCGGAGGATGTCCTCGACGGTGCCGTAGAGCAGCTCGTAGACGTCCTGCCCGACCTTCGCCAGGTGCGGGTCGCGGATGCAGAGCAGGGCGAGCTCCTGCCAGAGCATCCACTCGTGCCGCAGCCGTTCGTCGCTGGGCAGGCAGCGGTCGAGGAAGGACGAGAGCCGGGCCGCCGGGCCCGCGCCGGCACTCGCGACCGCGCGGTCGTTAAGCTCGGTGGACACCCGGTGGGAGTAGGCGAGCACCTCGCCGAACAGCAGCTCCTTGGTGTCGAAGTGGTAGTGGAGCAGGCCCGAGGAGACCCCGGCCTCGCGCGCGATCGCCGCCATCCGGACCTTGGCGAGGCCGTCGCGGACGATGCAGGTCGCTGCCGCGGCGAGGATGCGGGAGCGGGCGTCGGCAGCGGCCTGCTCGCGCTGGTTGAGGCCCTCCCCGGCGTCGGTGCCGGTCGTGGGTCCTGGCGGCATCGGGCTCCCCATTGCTCCGCGGAAAGATTTGACTGTTCAGTCAGTCAGCCGATGCTAGGGTCGCTCGGGTGAGGCGTCAAGGGGCACCGGCCGCGGCGCTCGACGCCCTGTTCTCCCCGCGCAGCGTGGCGATCGTGGGAGCCAGCGACGACACCGCGAAGTGGGGCAACGTGCTCGCGCGGCGCGCCCTCGCGGCCGGCGGCGACCGCGAGGTCCTGCTGGTCAACCGCCGCGGCGGGCAGGTGCTCGGCCGGCCCGCACACGTCTCGGCCGCCGTCGCGGCGAGGGACCACGGCGCCGCGCTCGACCTCGTCGTGCTGTCGGTGCCGGTCGCGGGGTTCGTGGCAGCGGTGCGCGACGCGGTCGACGCCGGTGCCCGCGCGATCGTGGCGATCACGGCCGGCCTGTCGGAGGCCGGGCCCGAGGGTGCCCTGGTCGAGCAGGAGGCGCTGGCGATCGCCCGGGCAGCGGGCGCGCTGCTGGTCGGGCCGAACTGCCTCGGCATCGCGGACACCACGACGTCCCTGCAGCTCGCCCATGCGGTGCTGCCCGACGGGGACGTGGCGGTGCTGAGCCAGAGCGGCAACCTCGTGCTCGACCTGGCCGGGCTGCTGGCCGACCGGGGGCTCGGGGTGTCCCGGTTCGTCTCGCTCGGCAACCAGGCCGACCTCGGGGTCGTGGACTTCATGCGCTCCTGCATCGGGCACGACGGCACCCGTGCGGTGGCGATCTACGCCGAGGACGTCGTGGACGGACCGGCGTTCCTGGCCGCGGCCCGGGCGCTGCGCGAGGCCGGCAAGCCGGTCGTGCTGCTCGCGCCCGGTCGCACCGACGCCGCGGTGCGCGGCGCCGCGTCGCACACCGGGTCGCTGACCACCTCCTCGGCCGTCGTCGACGCGGCCTGCGCCGCCGTCGGGGCGCACCGGGTCGAGCACCCGACGCAGATGGCCGACCTGCTGGCCGCCCTGCGGGCACCGCGTCGCTGCGCGGGGCGCCGGACGGCCATCGTGACCGACGGCGGCGGCCACGGAGCCGTCGCGGCCGACGCCCTCGAGGCAGTGGGTCTGGAGGTCCCCGTGCTGACCGAGCCCACGACCACCGCGCTCGCGGCCGACCTGTGGGATCACTCGACGGTCACCAACCCGGTCGACCTCGCGGGCGCCGGCGAGCAGGACGTCGCCAGCTATGCCCGCGCCGTAGCGGTGCTGCTCGAGTCCCCGGAGGTCGACGGCGTGCTGCTGACCGGCTACTTCGGCGGCTACTCCACCGAGGAGACCGACCTCGCCGGGCCGGAGGTCGCAGCGGCTGAGGCCATGGCGGCGGCCGTCGTGGCGCAGCACAAGCCACTGGTCGTGCAGACCATCTATCCCGACAGTCCCTCGATGCTGGTGCTGCGGGCCGCGGGGATCCCGGTGCACCGCGACGTCGACCGCGCCTGCGCGGTGCTCGCAGGCCTGCGCGAGACGACGGTCCGGCCGCTCGCAGTCCCTCCGGTCGCGGCTGCCGTGACCGAGACGTCGTACGACGCCGCGCGCGAGGTGGTGGCCGCAGCCGGCGTGGCGTTCCCGGTCTCGGTGTCGGTGATCGACCGCGCCGGCCTCGACGCCGCCCTCGCCGCGCCGGGGATGACGTACCCCGTCGTGCTCAAGGCCACCGGACGGCTGCACAAGTCCGACGGCGGGGGTGTCGTGCTGGGGCTGGAGTCGCGCGACGCCGCCCTCGAGTCGTACGACGACCTGGTCGCGCGGCTCGACCCGCCGGCCGTGTCGGTGGAGGCGATGGCCGACGTCGACGGGGGTGTCGAGCTGATCATCGGCAGCGTGCGCGACCCACGGTTCGGCCCCGTCGTGATGGTCGGCCTCGGCGGGGTGTTCACCGAGGTGCTGGACGACACCGCCTGCGCGCTCGCCCCGGCGGACGCGGACATCGCGCGCGAGCTGCTGCTGTCGCTGCGCGGGGCGCCGCTGCTGCGGGGCGCCCGGGGGCGCGCGCCGGTCGACCTCGACGCCCTCGCCGACGCTGTCGTCCGGGTCTCCGTGCTCGCGGCGTCCCACCCGGAGGTCGCCGAGCTCGAGCTCAACCCGGTGCTCGCCGGGCCGAGTGGTGTCCTCGCCCTCGATGCGCGCGTGGTGCTGGTTCAGTCGCCCTCGACGTCGCGCAGGTAGCGCTGGTCGAAGGCGTGGACCCAGCTGTCCTTGGCCGGGAAGACCCCGTGGTCGAAGGCGCGTGAGGTCACCCCGCGCTGCACCCGCTCGCAGGCCTCGTTGTCCTGGCGGGTGACCAGCTCGTTGAAGTCGATCACCGGCTGCGGGTCGAAGCCGGGGTCGTCGAAGGCCTCGGGGCTGAAGAGGTACTCAGTGACCAGGCGGCAGCTCTGCGGACCCGTCGGGAACACCGCCGTCGCCAGGGCCGTGGAGCCGTCGACGTCGAGGAACATCGTCGGGTAGACGGCGGCGCCGAAGTAGGCCGACGGGCCCTCCTGGCCCTTGAGCCCCGGGAGCAGGGGGAGCCGCAGCCGGGGGTCGGCGGCGACGCTGGTGCGGCCGTCGGCGAGGGTGACCCCGCCGTCGTCACGACCGGCCTCGAAGACGCTGCCCTTGCGATAGGCCGGCACGACCGCCATCAGCTCGGGGTGGATCGTGGGGCAGTGCAGGCACTCGTTGTAGTTCTCGAGCACGATCTTCCAGTTGGCCCGGACGTCGACGGTCGAGACGTGCCCGATCCGCAGCTCGGCGAGCCCGACCCGGGCCAGCGCGAGCGGCTCGTCCTGCTGGTCGGCGAGCGACTCGAGCAGCGTCGGCGGCTCCTCGCGCGACAGGTTGACGAAGACGAAGCCTTCCCAGACGTCCACGCGCACCGGCCACAGCGAGGTCGACGGCCGGTCGATCTCGTCCCTCTCGATCATCGGCGTGGTGACCAACGTGCCGTCCAGCGCGTAGCCCCAGGCGTGGTAGGGGCACCGCAGGTGGGTGCGGACCTCTCCCTGCTCGTCGTCGCACAGCTGCGACCCGCGGTGCCGGCAGACGTTGTAGAACCCGCGCAGCTGCTCGTCCTTGCCGCGCACGACGAGGATCGACTCGCCGGCGATCTCGAAGCGCATCCACGAGCCCGGCCGCGGCATCCGCTCGGCCCGTGCGACATAGATCCAGCTCCGGAAGAAGACCTTCTCGCGGTCCCGCTCGTAGTCCTCCGCCGAGTGGTAGGCGGGTCCGGGCAGCGTCGAGCGGATCGGCTCAGGGGGCATACGCTGACTGTACAGTCAGTCAGTTGATCCCGTCGATGTTGGCGGGACAGTCCATGATGTGCGCATGCGACCCCTTCGTCTCGGGATCGCCGTCGTGCTCGTGGGGGTCGGTTCGGCCTGCTCGGTGCTCGGTGGCGACGAAGCCGACCCCGCCTCCGCCGTCGTCGACGACCTCGCCGCGGCCCTCTCGGGCCTCACGCTGGACGACGTACCCCTGACGGACGAGGCCGACCGCGACGCCTTCACCGAGCTGGTGTCGCCGCTCGACGAGGTGCCCGTCGCGGTCGAGGTCGCCGGCGTCGAGGAGCCCGAGGACGCCGACGCGACCGACGCCGAGGCAACCGCCACGCTGGCCTGGCGGTGGGACGTCACCGACACCACGCCGTGGGAGTACGACACCACCGTCGCGCTCACCCGTGCCGAGTCCGGCTGGCAGGTCGACTGGGCTCCCGACGCACTCGTCCCCGACCTCGCCGAGGGCGACACCCTCGGCCTGCGCACCCTCACCCCGATCCGCAGCGACATCTCCGGCGCTGACGGCGAGGTGCTCGTCACCCAGCGCCCGGTGCTGAGATACGGCCTCGACAAGACGAAGGTCGAGGGAGCACAGGTCGCCCGCAACGCCAGGAAGATCGCCCGGATCCTCGACATCGACGTGAAGGCGTACGTCGAGCGCGCGGAGGCGATGGGTCCGGACGCCTTCGTCGAGGCGGTCGTGCTCCGCGAGGACGACGCCCTGGAGGTGCTGCCGGCCTTCCGCAAGGTCCGCGGCGCGCTGGCCGTGCGCGACTCCCTCCCGCTGGCGCCGACGCGGGAGTTCGCCGCCGCCCTGCTCGGTCGCGTCGGCCCGGCCACAGCGGAGATCGTCGAGGGGTCGGAGGGGCGCATCGTCGCCGGCGACGAGGTCGGGCTGTCCGGCCTCCAGGCCCGCTACGACGAGCAGCTGTCCGGCACCCGCGGCACCGCCGTGGTCGCGCGCGACGACGAGGACGAGCTGCGCACCCTCTTCGAGGTGCCCGCCGTCGACGGCACCGACCTCGTCACGACCATCGACCCCGACCTGCAGCAGAAGGCCGAGGACGCGCTCGCCACGCTGGGTGACGACGCTCCCGCGGCCGCGCTCGTCGCGATCCGTCCGTCCGACGGCGCGGTCCTCGCGACCGCCAACGGCGTCGGCGCTGACGGTGCGGACCTCGCCTCGACCGGCCAGTACGCCCCCGGCTCGACCTTCAAGGTGGTCAGCTCGCTGGCCCTCCTGCGCAGCGGGCTCAAGGCCGACTCCCGGGTCTCGTGCCCGGCGACGACCGTCGTGGACGGGCGCTCGTTCAAGAACTACGACGACTACCCGTCCTCCTCGCTCGGCGACATCACCCTCGCCCAGGCCGTGGCCCAGTCCTGCAACACCGCCTTCATCGGCAACGCCGACCGGGTCCGGCCCGGCGACCTCACCGAGGCGGCGCAGGCGCTCGGGCTCGGCACCGACCACGACCTCGGCTTCCCCGTCTACTTCGGGCAGGTGCCGCCGGCCGAGACCGAGACCGGCGCCGCGGCCGACCTGATCGGCCAGGGCACCGTGCTCGCCAGCCCCTTCGCGATGGCGACCGTCGCCGCGTCCGTGTCCGCCGGGCACGCCGTGCTGCCGGTCCTGCTGCCCGCGCACGAGGTGGAGCAGACCCCGCCCGAGCAGCCGCTGACCGCGAAGGAGGCCGGCACGCTGCGCGGCTTCATGCGGGCCGTGGTGACCACCGGGCCGGGGCGCTTCCTCCTCGACGTACCCGGTGAGGTGGGTGCGAAGACGGGCACGGCGGAGTACGGCGAGCCCGACGCGGCCGGCGAGCTGCCCACCCACGCGTGGATGATCGCCACCCGCGGCGACCTCGCCGTCGCGGTGTTCGTGGAGACCGGGGCGTCGGGCTCGCAGACCGCCGGCCCGGTGCTGGAGGCGTTCCTGCGCTGAGCGCGTCTCAGCGGCGGGCGAGGTAGAGGTAGTACCCCTCCGGGCGGTCCTGGAGCAGCACGTCGTGCCGCTGCTCCTCCGCCGACCCGAAGACCTCGCGCATCGCCCAGAGCAGCTCGGGGGCCTCGTTGCCCGACCAGATCACCAGCACCCCGCCGGGGGAGAGCAGGTCGCGGCACCGGTGCAGGAACTGCTCCTCGTAGACCGCCTCGTTGGACTGGTGGACGAGGTAGCCCGGGCCGTTGTCGACGTCGAGCAGGACCAGGTCGTACGTCGAGCGCGCCTCCGCGATGGCCATCGCGATGTCGGCGTTGACGATCGTCGCGCGCTGGTCGGCGAGGATCGACGGGCCGTGCGGGACCGTGCCGCCACGCATCCAGTCGATGAGCGGCTGCTCGATCTCGACGACCACCGCCCGCTCGACCCGCGGGTCGGCGAGCACGCGCTGGAGGGTGAAGCCGAGGCCGAGGCCGCCGATCAGCACGGCGGTCGGCTCGTCGACGAGCTCGAGCGCCTGGGCGGCGAGCTCGATCTCGCTGGTGGTCTCGAGGGTGTCCATCACGAAGACGCCGTTGACCCGGAGCTCGAGGATGTCGGCTCCCGCGGGCGACGGGCGCCTGCGCAGCACGACGTCGCCGCGCTCGGTCTCGGCGCGGGCGATCTCGACGGTCTCGGGACTGTCCACGGCGCCCATCCTGCCAACGGCCACTAGGTTGCTGGCATGCGGTGGCGGGCGGCGGACGGCAGGGTGCTGCACGGCTGGCTCGGCGGCGACCCCGACGGCCCGCTGGTCGCCGTCCTCCACGGGTGCCCCGACACCCGGCACGTCGCGATGACCGGCGACGCGGCCGCGCGCGAGGTCGGCGTTCGGCTGCTGTGCGTCAGCCGGCCCGGCTACGGCGACTCGACGTCGTACCCCTCGACGCACGCGAGTGTCGCCGACGACCTGGCCGGCGTGGCGAGCGAGCTGGGCCACGACCGCTTCGCGGTGCTCGGCATGTCCGTCGGAGGTGGGTACGCCGTCGCCTGCGCGGCCCGGCACCCCGACCGCGTGACGGCTCTCGGCCTGGTGTCCACCCAGCCGCCGGGCACGCGCGAGGAGCCGGTCGAGGAGCTCGAGCGCGCGTTCGCGCCCGAGTTCCTGGCCTGGCGTGCGCAGGTCACGCCCGACGACCCGGACGACGACGCGCTCGCCGCGCGGTGGCTCACCATGCTGCCGACGGCCGATGCCGCGCTGGTGGCGACGCGGACGCCGGCCGAGGTCGCGGCCTCGGTGCGCGAGGCGCTCGCCGACCCGGCGGCGTACCTCCGCGACGCGGCGACCATGTCGCGCCCGTGGACCTACGGTCCGGAGCAGGTGCGCTGCCCCGTGCGGGTGTGGTTCGGTGAGCTCGACGACCGGGCCGGGGCGGACGACTTCGTCCGCGGCTTCGCCGACGTCGAGGTCACCGTCCGACCGGCGACGACGCACCTCGCGGCGCTGGTGGCGTACTGGCCCGAGGTGCTCGCGACGCTGTCCCGCTAGGACACGACGGTGACCGTGATCGCTGAGTCGGTGCAGCCGCCGGCGACCTGCTGCAGCGCACCGATCTCCCCGGAGTCGGCGGTCAGGCTCCAGCGGATCTTCGCGGCCACCCACTCCTTGACGTAGCGGCACTGGTTGATCGGCGGGAGCCACTCCGCGACGTCCTGGTCGCCCTTGGAGCGGTTGAGCGACGCGGTGACCCCGACCAGCGTGCGGGTGTCGCCGAGGTCGTTGGCGTAGGCCTCGCGGCGCGCGGCCGACCAGGTGCGCGCACCCGAGTCCCAGGCCTCCGCGAGCGGCACCATGTGGTCGATGTCGAGCGCCGAGGCCGAGGTCTGCGAGACGCCGTCGTAGTAGGAGTACCAGCGGCCGCCGGACAGGCTGCAGCCCGAGCCGACCGTCGGTGCGTCCTCGGCCTCGGCGATGAGCACCTCCTCGCGGGTGTCGCAGCCGTCGCCGTCGGCGTCGACCCAGTGGTTGAACAGGTCGCGCGAGTAGCCGGTGCGGTTCTCCGTGCCGACCGCGATCGAGGAGATGCCGGAGGAGAGGGTGCCGCTCCACGTGGAGTCGGCGTGCGCCGAGCCTCCGGTGAGGCCGACGAGGGTGCCGGAGAGGAGGAGTGTGCCTGCCGAGGTCGCGAGGACCCGCCCGAGAGAGATCATGGCGTTCATCCTGTGCTCGCAGGTTCGGCACGGGAACCCTCAAGTTCCTGCACTGCACGGTCCTGCGGGTCTACCGTCGTGGCGTGTACACGGTCGGCCGTGCCTCACAGCTCACCGGCGTGCCGCGGCAGACGCTGCGCAGCTGGGAGCAGCGCTACGCCCTCGTCGCGCCGCAGCGCACGCAGGGCAACTACCGGCTGTACGACGACGAGGCCGTCCGCCGCCTCAGCGTGATGCGCGAGCTGGTCGACGCCGGCTGGGCGCCCCACGAGGCCGCCCGGCGCATCGTCGACGACGTCGCCGCCGCGACCGCGCGCCTCGGTGACGACGAGGTCACCGTCGCCGCCCGCATCGACGACCTCGCCGCGTGCGCCGAGGACTTCGACGTGCCGCGGCTCGAGCACGCGCTCGCCGAGGCGTTCGCCCAGCCCGACCTGGCGTCGGTCGTCGACGACTGGCTGCTGCCGTCGATGGTGCGCCTCGGAGCGGCGTGGCAGCGCGGTCTGGTGACCGTCGCCGGCGAGCACTTCGTCACCGCCGCCGTGCACCGTCGGCTCGCGCACGTCTTCCAGACCCTGCCCGCCGGTCCCCGAGGCGGGCCGCGCGTGGTCGCCGGGCTGGCCCGCGGCTCGCGCCACGAGATCGGCGTGCTCGCGTTCGCCACGGTGCTGCGCTCGCGCGGGATCGCGGTGACGTACCTCGGCGGGGACCTGCCCCTCGACGCCTGGGTCGACACCGTGCGCCTGCTGGCACCGGCCGCGGTCGTGCTGGCGGCGCCCACCGCCGACGACCTGCCCGCCGTGCGCGAGGCCGTCCAGGCCCTCCTGCCGATGACCCCCGTCCTGCTCGGTGGCGCCCACCAGGCCGAGGTCGCCGGCCCCCGCCACCTCGGCCACCGCGCCGGCGCCGCCGCCGCGGCCCTCGCCGACGAGCTGACGTCGGTCCTTTCCTGACCCTCCCGGGACGTGTTGCGATGCGTACGTCGCAGCGAGCGCTTCGCAACACGTCCGACGGGCGGTCCTCCACAGATCGCACGCCCCCTCTGGTGAGCGGTCGGCTGGTGGGCCGACGCTCGGAGGATGGATGACCCCGCAGAGCTCCGGAGGCTGCGCGCCCAGCGGGTTGCGCGCGCCGTCGCGACCGCGGGCGAGCAGGGCGGGGTCGTCAGCCTGGCCCAGCTGCGGGCGTACGGCGTCACCCGTTCGCAGATCACGGCGCAGGTGTCCGCCCGTCGCTGGCGGCGCGTGCACACGCAGGTCGTCGCAGTGCACACCGGGCCGTTGTCCGATCTCGGGAGCCAGTGGGCAGCAGTCCTCGAGGGCGGCCCGCAGGCCTACCTCGACGGCGCGTCCGCGCTCATCGCAGAGGGCCTGACCGGATTCACGTGCGACGTGATGAGGGTGAGCGTCCCGATGGCAGCGCGGTCCAGGTCTGCGCCGGGGCTGCGCGTTGTCCGCACGCGGCGGTACGCACCCGGCGCCGTCGTACGGACAGGAGTTCCCCGGGCTCGGCCGGACGTCGCCGCGGTCCATGCGGCTCTGTGGGCGGCGTCCGACAAGCAGGCGGTCCTGCTCCTGACCATGCCCGTCCAGCAAGGGCTCACCACCGCCGAGCGGATCGGGACCTCGCTCCTTCGTGTGCACCGGCACCGTCGGCGTACGTTGCTCCACAACGCCGTCCTCGACCTCATCGACGGGGTGCGCTCCATCAGTGAGGCCGAGTTCGCCGCCGAGTGCCGCAGGCGGGGGTTGCCGAAGCCGAGCCGACAGGTCGTCCGCAAGGGCAAGGACGGCCGTTACTACCTCGACGTGTACTGGGAGGAGTGGGGCGTCGTCGTGGAGATCGACGGCATCCAGCACTCATGGGCGGCGAACGTCGTCAGCGACGCACTGCGCCAGAACGACATCAGCCTGGAGTCCGACGTCGTCCTCCGGATGCCGCTGCTCGGCCTGCGGGTGGCGGCAGACGACTTCTTCGCCCAGGTCATCCGTGCGCTCCGCGACCGTGGCTGCCCGCAGGCCGGGACGTGTGACGATCCGATCGCTGGGACGACCGCTTCGTAACACGTGCCGAAGAGGGCTACTCGGCGGAGCGCACCCGGATGCCGGCCGCCGTCAAAGAGCTCAGCGGGACGGTGACGGCGCCGGAGGGGTCGGTGAAGAAGTCGTTGCCCTTGTCGTCGACGACGATGAAGGCGGGGAAGTCCTCGACCTCGATCTTCCAGACCGCCTCCATGCCGAGCTCCTCGTACTCGATGACCTCGACGGACTTGATGCAGTCCTGCGCGAGGCGGGCGGCGGGGCCGCCGATGGAGCCGAGGTAGAAGCCGCCGTGGGTGCCGCACGCCTCGGTGACCTGCTTGGAGCGGTTGCCCTTGGCGAGCATGACCATCGAGCCGCCGGCGGCCTGGAACTGCTCGACGTACGAGTCCATCCGCCCGGCCGTCGTCGGGCCGAACGAGCCGGACGGCATGCCCTCGGGGGTCTTGGCCGGGCCGGCGTAGTAGACCGGGTGGTTCTTCAGGTACTCCGGCATCTCCTCGCCGGCGTCGAGGCGCTCCTTGATCTTCGCGTGCGCGATGTCGCGCGCCACGACGAGCGGGCCGGTGAGGGAGAGGCGCGTCTTGACCGGGTGCTGCGAGAGCTGGGCGAGGATGTCGGCCATCGGCTGGTTGAGGTCGACCTGCACGACCTCGCCGCCAGCGATGTCGTCGGCCATGCCGGCCTCGGGCATGTAGTGCGCCGGATCGGTCTCGAGCTGCTCGAGGAAGACACCGTCGGGCGTGATCTTGCCGAGCGCCTGCCGGTCGGCGGAGCAGGAGACCGCGATCGCGACGGGGCACGAGGCGCCGTGGCGGGGGAGCCGGACCACGCGCACGTCGTGGCAGAAGTACTTGCCGCCGAACTGCGCGCCGATGCCGAACGACTGGGTGAGCTCGAAGACCTTCTCCTCCAGCTCGACGTCGCGGATGCCGTGGGCGCTCATCGAGCCCTCGGTCGGCAGGTCGTCGAGGTAGTGGGCCGAGGCGTACTTCGCGGTCTTGAGCGCGAACTCCGCGCTCGTGCCGCCGATCACCACCGCGAGGTGGTACGGCGGACAGGCCGCGGTGCCGAGCGAGCGGATCTTCTCGTCGAGGAACTCCATCAGCCGCGTCGGGTTGAGGACGGCCTTGGTCTCCTGGAAGAGGAACGACTTGTTGGCCGAGCCGCCGCCCTTGGCCATGAAGAGGAACTTGTACTCCGGCACGTCCTTGGCCGGCGTCGAGTAGAGCTCGATCTGCGCCGGCAGGTTGGTTCCGGTGTTCTTCTCCTCGAACGTCGTCAGCGGCGCGAGCTGGGAGTAGCGCAGGTTGAGGCGGGTGTAGGCGTCGTACACGCCCTTGCTGATCGCCTCGCCGTCGTCGGAGCCGGTGAGGACGCCCTCGGACTTCTTGCCCATCACGATCGCGGTGCCGGTGTCCTGGCACATCGGCAGCACGCCGCCGGCGGAGATGTTGACGTTCTTGAGCAGGTCGAGCGCGACGAAGCGGTCGTTGCCGGAGGCCTCGGGGTCGTCGATGATCTTGCGCAGCTGGGCGAGGTGACCGGGGCGGAGGTAGTGGCTGATGTCGTGCATCGCCTCCTCGGTGAGCCGCCGGATCGCCTCCGGCTCGACCTTGAGGAAGGTGCGCCCGTCGACCTCGACGGTGGACACGCCCTCGGTCGTGAGGAGCCGGTAGGGGGTCTCCTCGGCACCGTTGGAGCCGGCGGTCGGGAGCAGGTCGGAGTAGCGGAACTCAGCGGTCGTCACGGCTGCCGATGCTACGCCGGGTCGACGGACTCCCCGGAGCCGGTCTCGTCGGCCTCGCGCCGCAGCTTCTCCTCGCGAGCCTTGCGACGCTGCTCCTCGGCGCGCTCGCGCACCTTCTTGAGGAATTCCTCGTCGGCGGCCGGGTCGGCGGCGGCGAAGCGGCCGGGGCGGTCGTACTCCGGGAACGCGCTCGCGCTTCGCTCGTGGGGGCCGAGGCGCCGGGGCGTGCGGACCGGTCGCCCGGCGGCGAGCCACGCGATCGAGCCGACGAACGGGAAGAACAGGATCAGCACGATCCACCACACGCGCGAGAGGTTGCGCACCTCGTCGTCGCGGGCGGAGATGGCCTCGACCAGGCAGAAGATCCCCAGCACGAGCGGCACCAGGAAGAACAGCAACCGAATCACGACGACCCCCGCAGGTCGGCCCTGCCGGGGCCGCGGACGACGGGCCCCACCCGTCGCGGCGGCAGCGTAGCGCGGTCACACGGTGTACGGCGCTCATCGCCGATTTGCACCATTGGGCCGAGAGTGCAAAACTGCACTATGTGACTGATAGTGCAATCCAGCGACGCGGCCGGCGCGGCACCGAGCTGCGGATCGTCGACGCCGCCCAGCGGCTCGCCGACGAGCGCGGCAGCATCGACGGCTTCACGATGGACGAGCTCGCCGAGGCGTGTGACGTCTCGCGCCGCACCCTGTTCAACTACTTCCCGAGCAAGGTCGACGCCGTGCTCGGCCCCGACGTCGTGCTGCCCGACGAGGCGATGGACGCGTTCCGCGCGGGCGGCCCGAGCGGCGACCTGATCGACGACCTCCAGGCGCTCGTGCTGGCCATCCTCGAGAACGAGGACGTCGACCTCGCCACGATCCAGCGCTTCGACCGCATCGTGCACGCCAACCCGGTCCTGCTCATCACGCTGAAGGAGCGGATGCGCCGGCTCGTCGAGCGCCTCGTCGAGGTCGCCGTGCAGCGCCCCGGCGGCGACCTCCCGGCCCGCGACGTCCAGGTCGCCATCGCCGTGCTCGGCGGCGTCTGCGAGGTCGCCGTCACCGCCTTCGCCGACGACCCCGAGCAGGACTTCGCCGAGCTCATCGTCACCGGCATCGCCACGGTCCGCCGCCTCTTCGGCTGACCCCCCCACGCCCAGCACCACCGACACCAACACCAACGAGGGACACACCACCCATGGCTCGACTCCTCCACCGCCTCGGCCGCACGGCCTACCGGCGCTGGTACGCCTTCATCGCCGCCTGGCTCGTCGCGCTGGTCGCGGTCGGCTTCACCGCCACCGCCATCAGCAAGCCGATGACCGACGCCTTCTCCATCCCGGGCATCCCGTCGGAGAAGGCCGCCGACCTCCAGGAAGAGCTCTTCCCCGACGCCGCGGACGCCATGGACCAGGCGGGCGTGACCGTCGTCGTCGCCGCGCCCGAGGGGCACACGCTGACGGAGGAGGAGTACGCCGACCGGGTGGACGCGCTCGTCGCCGACCTGGCCGAGCTCCCGCAGGCGCCCGCCGCGGAGACGATCGTCGACCCGGTGACCGCGGCCGCGGGCCAGGAGCAGCAGATGGTCGACGCCGTCGTCGAGGCCGGCGGTGACGAGGACCAGGCGCGGGCGAACTTCGACGCGCTGTCGCCGCTGTCGGACGACGAGCGGATCGGCACCATCAGCTACGTCCTCGACGTGGACACCGTCACCGACGTCGAGCCTGCGACCGTCGACGCGATCAAGGACGCGGTGGCCGAGGCCAACGCCGGCGGGCTCACCGCCGAGGTCAACGGCTCCGGCCTGGTCGCGATGCCGGAGGGCGGCTCGTCGGAGCTCATCGGCATCGCCGTCGCCGTCGTCGTGCTGCTGGTCGTCTTCGGCTCCGTCGTCGCGGCCGGCATCCCGATCATCACCGCGCTGATCGGCCTCGGCACCGGCCTGCTCGGCGTCGTGGGCGCCACCGCCTTCTTCGACATCGGGTCGAGCACGCCGATGCTCGCCAGCATGATCGGCCTCGCGGTCGGCATCGACTACGCCCTGTTCATCCTCGCCCGCTACCGCAGCGAGCTCGAGCACACCGACGACCGCGCCGAGGCGATGGGCATCGCGACCGGCACCGCCGGGTCCGCCGTGGTGTTCGCCGGCCTGACCGTCCTCATCGCGCTCTCCGCGCTGTCGGTCGTCGGCATCCCGTTCCTCACCACGATGGGCCTCGCGGCCGCCGGCACCGTGTTCGTCGCGGTGCTCGTCGCGCTGACGCTTCTGCCCGCCGTGCTGGGCATGCTGAAGTCGAAGGCCTTCGGCGGCCGGATCCGCCGCTACCGCCCGACGCGCGACGAGCGCGGCCGGGTGCTGAACAACGGCGTCCGTTGGGCCCGCCTGGTCGGTCGCGCACCCGTGGCCGCCATCCTGCTCGTCGTCGTCGGCCTCGGCGCGCTCGCCGTACCGGTCAAGGACCTGCACCTGGCCTTCCCGACCGACTCCACGTCCTCGCCCGAGACCACCCAGCGTCGCGCCGCCGACCTGGTCGCCGAGGGCTTCGGTCCCGGCCGGCAGGGTCCGCTGATGGTCGTCGTCGATGCCCGTGAGGTCGACGAGGCCGACCGCGGCGCCGCCTTCGGCGAGGTCGTCGACTGGGCAGCCGGACTCGACGGCGTGGTCAACGCCCAGGTCGTGATGACCAACGAGGACGGCACCGGCGCGCAGGTGCTCGTCACCCCGAGCACCGGGGCCGACGAGGTCGCCACCGAGGACCTGCTCCACCAGATGCGCGACGGCCAGGCCGGGATCGAGGCCAAGTCCGGCACGACCACCGGCGTCACCGGCATCACCGCGATCCAGGCCGACGTCTCCGAGAAGCTAGCTGACGCGCTGCCGATCTACCTGGCGGTGGTCATCGGCCTGGCGTTCCTGCTGCTGATGCTGGTCTTCCGCTCGATCCTGGTGCCGCTCACCGCGACCCTCGGCTTCCTGCTGTCGGTGCTGGCCACCCTCGGCGCGACGGTGCTGGTCTTCCAGGAGGGCATGTTCGGGATCGTCGAGGGTGCACCGCTCGTGTCGTTCATGCCGATCTTCCTGATCGGCGTGGTCTTCGGCCTCGCGATGGACTACCAGGTCTTCCTCGTCACCCGGATCCGCGAGGCACACGTCCACGGCGCGTCGATGCGCGAGGCGGTCGTCGACGGCTTCCGCAACTCCGCGCGGGTCGTCTCGGCCGCGGCGGTGATCATGACCTCGGTCTTCGCGGCGTTCATGCTCACCGACGAGCCGATCATCAAGTCGATGGGCTTCGCGCTCGCGGCGGCCGTGCTGTTCGACGCGTTCGTCGTGCGGATGGTGCTGGTCCCGGCGCTGCTCTACCTGCTCGGCGAGAAGGCCTGGTGGCTGCCCCGCTGGCTCGACCGGCTGCTCCCCGTCATCGACGTGGAGGGCGAGTCGCTCGAGCGCGGCCACGCCACCGCGCAGTGGCGCGAGGAGCGCGAGCCCGAGCTGGTCGGCTGAGGCCGTCCTGGGGAATCCCCGGATATCCGGGGACTCTGGCCGCAGTGTGGTTCTCGTGACGTGGATGGCACGTCACGAGAACCACACTGTCGTCTCTACGCTCACTTCTTCCAGGGCGCGACGAGGGCGGCGAGGTCGGGGGCCAGCTCCCGCTGGAGGAGCGGCCCGAAGGTCACCCGGTGCACGCCCATCGCCTGGAGGTCCTCCAGCGATCCGGCGGCTGAGCCCTGGCGCGGGTTGGCGATGACGTTGACCGGACCCGAGAGTGCCGCGAGCAGTGCCTCGAGCGACGCCGCATCCGGTACGCCGACGGGGTAGACGCATCGGGCACCCGCCTCCTCGCACGCGCGGAGGCGGGCGACGGCCTCGCCGACCGGGTCGTCGAACTGGCCCTTCTTGAGGAACACGTCGGTGCGGGCGTTGATCACGACGTCGACACCCGCGCTGTCGGCGGCCTGCCGGATCGCGCCGATGTAGTCGGCGTGCTCGGCCGACGAACGCATCCGCCCGCCCTCCGAGTGCACGGTGTCCTCGATGTTGAGGCCGACCGCGCCGGCGTCGAGCATTCGCTCGACCAGCTCGGCGGCCGGGGTGCCGTAGCCGGACTCCAGGTCGGCGGTGACCGGGGTGTCGGGCACGGCCCCACAGATCCGTCGTACGCCGTCGAGGGCGTCGTCGAGGGTCATGTCCTCGTTGTCGCCCTGGCCGCGCGAGTCGGCGAGCGGGTGGCTGCCGATGCTCAGGGCGGCGAAGCCCGCCTCGGCGACCGCGCGGGCCGACCAGGCGTCCCAGACGTTGGGCAGGACCAGCGTGGTGCCGGTGTGGTGGAGGTCGAGGAGGGTGCGGGCGCGCTCGGCGATGTCCATGGTCCGAGGCTGCCACGGCGGAGGTGGCGGGCATAGAGGGGCGGGCGTGCGCGTTCAGCCCACGTGGAGGTCCTCGAGTCGGTCGTCATCGGTGCCGGGCAGGCGGGTCTCGCGGCGTCGTACTTCCTGCGCCAGCGCGGCATCGACCACGTCGTCCTCGACGCCAACCCCGAGCCGGGCGGAGCCTGGCAGCACCGGCGGGCCTCGTTGAGCATGGACGACGTGCACGGTGTCGCCGACCTCCCCGGCTCCGACGCCCCCGGCGGTTCACGACGCGCGGCGAACCTCGTCGTGCCCGACTACTTCGGCGACTACGAGCGCAGCCAGGGGCTGCCCGTGATCCGTCCGGTGCGGGTGGAGCGCGTGGACAGCGAGGGCGACCTGCTCGTCGTGCACGCGGGCGAGCACGAGTGGCGCACGCGCACCCTCGTCAACGCCACCGGCACCTGGACGCGGCCGTTCGTGCCGTTCTACCCGGGGATCGAGACGTTCGCGGGGGAGCAGGTGCACACCGCGCACTACCCGGGCGCCGACCACTTCCGCGGCACGCGGGTCCTCGTCGTCGGTGGCGGTGCGTCGGCCGTGCAGTTCCTCGGCGAGCTCGCGCCGATCACCGAGACGCTCTGGGTCACCCGGCGCGCGCCGGTCTGGCGCGAGGAGTTCGACGCCTCCGCCGGGCTGGCGGCGGTCACCGCGGTCGAGGAGCGCGTACGCCGTGGGCTGCCGCCCGCGAGCGTGGTCAGCGTGACCGGGCTCAAGCTGCGGCCGCAGGAGCAGGAGGCCGCCCGGCTGGGCGCATACGAGCGGCTGCCGATGTTCTCGCGGATCGAGCCCGGCGGCGTCCGGTGGGACGACGGCCGGTTCGAGCGCGTCGACGCCATCCTCTGGGCCACCGGGTTCCGGCCGGCCGTCGACCACCTCGCGCCGCTCGGCCTGCGCAGCCCCGAGGGCGGGATCGCGCTGGTGCCGGTGCGCGGCAACGTGCAGGGCGCGACGACCGCCGAGCGTGATCCGCGCGTGCAGCTGGTGGGCTACGGGCCCTCCGCGAGCACCATCGGCGCGTCCCGTGCCGGGCGCCAGGCGGCGCTCGCGGTGTCCCGCGTCCTCGCCGCTGAGGAGGCCGTCGCCGGCTGAGGTGTCAACCTTCGTCAACCGCCGTCAACCCCCTTCCCGGCGGCCGCACGGTTGTCCCAACGCCGTACCCACCCAGGGTCGGCACCACACAAGGGACACCGTCATGAACACCAACGCACACACCGTTCGCCGCAGCTTCACCGCCTTCGCCGCTGCCACCGCCTTCTTCGCCGTCACCGCCTGCGGAGCCGAGGTCGCCCCGCCGTCGCAGGACATCGGCGGCACGCAGCAGAAGCAGGCCGAGGCCCCGGCGCAGCCCACGAAGACCACGACCCCCCGCGGCGACTTCGGGGACGAGTACGGGCAGCCGAACTCCAGGTCCCAGGTCCCCAGCGACGAGTGGGCGGGCCCCCGTCCAGGGATGGACTTCGGAGCCTGACAGACGGGGGAGCCGGGCGGCGGACGGGGGTACGTCGCCCGGTCCCGTCCCTGCCGGACGGCCACCCGTCGCCCCGACTCCTCACCTCGCCGCTGTCCCGGCAATCGCCCGGGACAGCGGCGCTCTCACCTGCCTCGGTGTCAGGTTGATCGCCCGGCGTCCGGGCCAGGACCCGGTGGACGGCGGGCTGCTCACCGGTGACCTGCCGCGGTGCGCGCGATGGCCCGGCTGAGCGGGACGTGCTCGCGGGCGTCGGCGGCGGCCTTCGTGAGCAGTCGCGCCGCGATCGTGCCCCGCCCCTCGCGAAGGGCGCACTCTGCGGCTCGCCACCGGCAGTACGCGGCGTCGTGCGGGCGTTCGAGCCGGTCCCACTCCTCGGCAGCGCGGACCCATGCCTGCGTGGACGCCCCGTCCTGGAGGCGCAGCAGCTCCGCCTCCCACGACCAGAGGTTGGCGATCCGCGCGACACCGACCGCCTCTGGGCCGAACGGATCGGACTCGGCGCCAGCGACGAGCTCGGTGATCCGCGCTGCGACCGGAGGTCCGTCCGAGCGTGCCTTCCTGCCGGCCACGAGTCGGTCCGCGTGTGCCCGCGCATGTGCCCACATCAAGGGTGCCGCCACGCGTGCGACCTGGGTCGAGAGCGCGACCGACACGGCTTCCTCGAGGAGCTCCAGGGCGGCGTCGACCTCCTCCGCCCACAGCTCGACCTCCGCATGCCACGGGACCCCCTCCGCCCAGTTGGAGTCGTGGGCGTGGATGAGGGAGTTGGCCGTCCGGGCGTCGGCGACAGCGGCGCTCACGTCTCCCTCGCGGAGCCGCGTCGCCGCGAGCATCAGGTGGGCGGCCGCTGAGTTGATCGTGGGTGCTGACGCCGTCACCGGAGCGATGATCTCCCGCGCCGCACCCACGTGCCCGGCACGGAGGAATCCGATGCACACGTTGCACCGCACCAGCGAGACGATGTACGACTGGTCCACCCGGCACTCGGCCGCGTGTTCCAACCCGGCCCGAGCACTCTCCTCGATCTCCCGAGGTGCAGCGTTCGCGTGGAGGAGGATGTCGGTCTCGTTCGCCGTGAGCATGAGCTCGGACAGGGGATCGGCCTCGGCCAGCTGGATGCTCCGGCCCTCCCGGATCTTGTCCAGGGCGGCGGAGTAGTCGCCGCTCTGGCGCGTCACCCATGCGGCCCCTGACAGGAGCCGACGACGAGCCCTCGGGTCGGTCAGGGCCTCGTCCGCGAGCGCCCGATCCAGGTCCTGCTGGGCCGCGGTCCAGCGACCCGCGAGCATCAGCAGCTCGAACCGGTCGCCGAGAAGCGCCCAGAGGTCGGGCGAGGCGGGGAGCTGCTCGAGGATGTGGACGGCTTCGTCGAGGACCTGGAGGCCACGCGCTGCTTCCCCGGTCGCGACCAGGAACGAACTCATCCAGTGCATGAGAAGGGCCCGCTCGCGGGGCGGCAGATCGGGCACCAGCGCCTCAGCGCGGACGAACAAGTCGCGTGCTGATGTCATGTCGCCGATGTCCAGGGCGGCTTCACCGCCGTGGACGACGACCTCCCACATGGCGACCTCGCCCGTGTCGACGCCGGCGTCGGCGAGGGCGAGCGTCCGCAGCCATCCGGCCAGTGCCTGGGGCCACGCGAAACGCCCGGCGGCCCGTCGCGCCGCAGCCACCCGTACGGGCGCCTCGAGATCGGGTCGACCCGCCTGCTGCCAGTGGTCGGCGATCTCTGCGGGTTCGGCGTCGGCCGCCCTGGCCAGCGCGCCGGCGAGCCTGGCGTGCACCTGGGCAGCCTCTCCCGGCACCATGCGGCGCTCGATCGCCTCGATGAAGAGGGGATGGGACAAGCCGGCGTCGTCGCCGCCCGACCGGACCAGGCCGCGCCCCGCCAGGATGCGCAGGCCCGCCTCGGTGCCGCCGCGGGTCAGCTCCGCGACATCCATCAGCGTCGAGCTCGTCAGCGGCCGCTGGGCCACGCCGAGGACTCGTGCCACGCTCCAGCCGTCGCCGCCGAGCGCCCCGATCCTGCGATCGATGAGGTCGACCAGGCGCGACGGGGTGTCGGAGTCCGGACCGCCGGCGGCCAGCTGCGCGGTGTAGAGCGGCAGTCCCTGGCTGCGTGAGTGGATCTTGTCGGCGTCGGTCGGGTCGACCTCGGCGCCGGTGATCAACCTCAGCTGCTCGGCTGTGTCGGCGCGGGTGAGGGGCGTGAGGTCCACGGAGTCCACACCCGTGGTCCAGCGGGTCCGTGCCAGCCACTCGGTCTGGTCGGCGTGCACGTCCTGATCCCCCGTGCGCCACGTGAGCACGAGCGGCACCCCGCCGTTCCCGTTCGCGAGGTGTGTCGTCAGGTCGAGGGTCATCTGATCGGCCAGATGTCCGTCCTCGAGGTGGACGGCGAGCGGACGAGCGTCCCGCAGTGCCCGCAGCAGGGTCGAGATCGAGGCGAAGAGCCGCTCCACCCCCCACGGATCATCAGCCGACCAGGCCTCGGCGGGCCGCGGCGCCAGCTCGGGGACCATCGTGACGAGGGACGTGCTCACGTAGGCGGGGCACGTGGCGAGCGCGTGCGTCATCCAGTCCCCGTCGTCGCACGCCAGCACCATCCGCAAGGCCTCGATCACGGGGTGCATCGGCACCACCTGCGACAGGTTCAGGCAACGGCCGACCGCGACGAAGGCCTCGCTCGATCCGGCGGCAGCGGTCACGAGCGTGGTCTTGCCGATGCCGGCCTCGCCGGTGACGAGGAGGAGCCCGGTGCCGGCCTCGAGGTGTCGTCGTACGACGTCGAGCTCGGCGCGGCGTCCGGCGATCTGCGGCCCGGCCTCGGGTGCGCCGTTGGTGGGTGCGGAGGCGGCGCGCCAGAGGTCGTGGAAGGTGGCGGTGTCACCGTCCATGGCGTCGACGAGGACCTCGACGGTTCCCCAGGTGGGGACCTTCGGCTGGGAGAAGGTCTTGGAGACGGTGGTGTGGGAGACGCCGGTCTCGGCGGCGAGGGTGCGCAGCGAGGGCCAGCCGGCGTGGTGGTGGAGGTCGTGTAGCGCGTCGTTGAGGGCGCGGGCCGGTCCGGGCGGGAGGTCGGGGCGGGGGAGCGCGCTCATCGGGCACCTGCGGCGGTGCGGGCGATGGCCTGGGTGAGCGGCACGTGCTCGCGGGCATCCGTCGCCGCGCGCTTCAGCAGCCGCGCCGCGACCGTCCCCTGCCCCTCGCGCAGGGCGCACTGGGCGCCCCGCCACCGGGCGTACGCCGCGTCGTGCGGGCGGTGCAGCCCGTCCCATCGTGCGGCGGCGTCGGACCAGAGGGCCGTGGTGCCGGCCCCGTCGTGGCGGGCGAGCTCGGCGCGGGCGGTGGTCCGGTTGGCCTCGACGTAGGCGTCGTCCGACGACCCCGTGCTGCCCAGGCCGCAGAGCTCCAGGAGCGACTGCACCTCCACTCGGCTGGAGGAGGGGCTGCCCGTCGCCTCCGCCTCGCTCGCGATGGCGCGGACCGCGCCGGCCATGCCGCGGAAGAGGATCCGCGGCGCCGCACCGCCGGCGAGGTTGACCTGGATGCAGTGCAGGACCTGGTCGAGGCTCCTGCTCGGCGTCCCGGTCCAGAAGTGCATGTCCGCCAGCTCGCCCACGAAGTCGGCCTGCGCGGAGTCCGGGGCGCCGACCACGAGGCGTACGTCCTCGAAGCGGGTCGCGCCCTCCTCCACCCGACCGCAGAGGACGTCGATCTCGGCGCGGAGGAAGTGCATCACCCAGTGGTCGTAGTCCGGCGGCTCGTCGGGGTCGACGTCGATCGTCTCCGCGGCGCGGGCGACCTGGCCGGCGCGCAGCATCGCCTCGGCCAGGTTGCCGCGGAGGAACATCACCATCTCGCTGTCCACGCCGAGGGCCGCCGCCGCTGCGAGGGAGGGACGTGCGACCGCCTCGACCTCGTCGAGGGAGGCGCCGGTCTTGAGGAGCACGTCGGTCACCATCACCGCCTGCCGGATGTCGCCCATCGGGTCCGCGCCGGGCGGGAGGAGCGCCTCGGCCTGCGCGAGCAGCGCGAGGCACCCGTCCACGTCGCCCTCGGATCCGCGGTGGCCCGCCAGGGTCGTGCGGTGGTACCTCTCGAGCCGGGCATCGCCGAGCCGGGCCGCCACGTCGGCCGCCTCGCGCACCTGGGCCAGCGCGTCGTCGAACTGTCCGACGTCCTCCAGCAGCAGTCGCTTGCGGTTGAGCGCGTAGACCAGTCCGGGCCCCTCGGGCAGGCGCCGGTAGAGCTCGAGCGCCTGCTCGACCAGCGCCAGGCCGACGGCCACGCCCTCCTGCTCGCCGCGGAACGCCGCGGCGCGGAGGAGGACCTCGGCCCGTACGGCATCACCGGCGTCGGCGAACCGGCGCTCCGCCTCGGCGTTCAGCGCGGCGCCGCGGTCCCACTGGAAGGAGGCGTCGAGGGCGTCCACCGCAGCGAGGTAGGCGTCCGACACCAGCGTCGGCGGGTCGCCCACGCCGTCCACCCCGTCGGGCCAGAGCTCGAGCACGCGCAACCACTGCTCGGCCTCCTGCGCCCAGTCGAACCGTGCGGCCGACTCCTGCGCGGCCGCGATCCGCCACGGCAGCTCCTCCGCGCCCTCGCCGGCACGCTGCCAGTGGAGCGCGATCTCGGCCGGCTCGGGCGTCTCGGAGCCCGCGAGCGCCCTCGCCAGCTGACGATGGACGTCGCGGCCCTCACCCGGGACCAGGCGACGCCTTGCTGCCTCGGCCAGCAGGGGGTGGTCGAGTGCGGCGCCGTCCGGGTCGTCGGCGCGGCCGAGCAGCCGCAGCTCGCGCAACGACCTCATCGCGTCCGTCAGCTCGTCCGGCGTCATCGCGGCGACCGCGCCGACCACGGTCGCGGGGAGCGGTCGGTCGGCGACACCCAGCGTGCGGACGACGCGCCACCCCGCGGGGTCGAGACCGTCGAGGCGCGCGTCGAGCAGGTCGGAGAGCGCGTGGGGCAGGCCGGACTCGGGCAGGTGGGCGGCGAGGTGGGTGGTGAACAACGGGTGCCCACGGCTCCGCGAGAAGACGGCCTCGGCGTCGGCCACCGTGCCGAGCCCGGCGAGCTGCGCCTGGGTCTCCGCACGGGTCAGCGGGCCGAGATGCACGGTCGAGCCGGCCGGCGACCGGTCGACCCGCGCCCGCCACTGGTTGCTGACGGCCGGGGTGTCGGGATCGCCCTCGCGCCAGGTCCCCACGAAGGCGAGGTCGCCGACCGTGGTCGACAGGGCCATGTGCTCGAGGAGGTCGAGCGTGGCGGTGTCCGCCCAGTGCAGGTCCTCCAGGACGAGGCCCACGCGGCCCTCGTCGGCCAGGGCCGCGAGGACGGCCGCCACGGCCGTGAAGAGGTGCTGGCGTCCGAGCGCGTCGTCGGTCGTGGTGGCCCTCCCGAGCTCCGGCACGAGGCGCGCCAGCTCGCCGGCGACGAACGGTGGGCAGGAGGCCAGTGCCGCGGTCAGCCGCCTTCCCCCGTCCAGCCCCAGGGCGGCGCGGAGCACGTCGCACAGCGGCATCAACGGCACGTCGATCGAGAGCGGCAGGCACCGGCCGAGCAGCACGAGTGCCTCCGGGGCCGCCGTCGCGGCATCCACCAGCGTCGTCTTGCCCATGCCGGCCTCGCCGGTGACGAGGAGCAGGCCGGAGCCGGCCTCCAGGTGGTGTCGTACGACGTCGAGCTCGGCGCGGCGGCCGGCGATCCTCGGGACCGTGGGTGCGGCGCCGTTGCCGCCGGCGGGGGTGGAGGCGGCGAGCCAGAGGTCGTGGAAGTGGTCGGTGTCGCCGTTCATCGCCTCGACGAGGAGCTCGAGGGTGCCCCAGCTGGGCAGGGGTGCGGTGGAGAAGGTCTTGGAGACGGTGGTGTGGGAGACGCCGGTCTCGCGGGCGAGGGTGCGCAGGGACGGCCAGCCGGCGCGGTGGTGGAGGGCGTGGAGGGCGTCGTTGAGCGTCCGAGCCGGACCCGTGACGTCGGGACGCGGAAGTGCGCTCATGGGGCCTCCCAACCACCCATTCCTGGGATCGAGGATCCTCCCGCGCGCGGTGGTCCGGCAACCCGATTCCGGCGGGCTGTCAACGTTCGTCAGAGATCGTCAACCCCGTCCGGGGCGGATCGATCGTGGTGGACATCGCCGGAACCGACCGGCCCCACCCGAAGGAGCACCGCCATGTCCACCACCTCACTCACCGTCGTACGCCGCAGCATCGCCGCCGCCACCGCGACCGTCGCCTTCGTCGCCCTGGCCGCCTGTGGCGCCGAGGTCGTGCCGCCGACGAACGACATCGGGGGCGCCGGCCCGCAGGAGCCGCTGCCGACCTTCACGATCGAGGACTGCCTGGACCCCGGGAAGCAGCCCCCGGTCACCACGTGCCCGTACCCGGTCAAGAGCGGTGACCAGTTCCCCGCGCACACGAACCGGATGCAGCAGCAGGACGAGTACTCGGTCCCCGGCCGCTGAGTCCTCCTCGGGGGTGGGCGCGGCGGACAGTGGACCGCCGCGCCCACCGGGGCCTGACGCCCGTCACGGGTCAGGCCGCCGCCGGCTCGCTAGGCTGGCGCCATGGGGGAGATCGAGAACCGCCCGCACGATCCGTCGCAGATGCGCATCTCCGACGCCGACCGCCAGCGCGTCGCCGACGTGCTGCGCGACGCCGCGGGTGAGGGCCGCCTCGACCTCGACGAGCTCGAGGAGCGGCTGGAGCTGACCTTCCAGGCCAAGACCTACGGCGAGCTGGTGCCGATCACGCTCGACCTCCAGGCCACCGGCCCGGTCACCCCGCCGGCCTCCGCGCCGGTGCGACGCCCGTCCCACCTGCCCGCCGTCGGCCACAACTCCTCGACCGCGATCATGAGCGAGTGCAAGCGCCAGGGCGTCTGGTCGGTGCCCGAGCACCACAGCGCCTTCGCCCTCATGGGCAGCGTGCTGATCGACCTGCGCCAGGCCCAGCTGTCAGGCCACGAGACCCAGATCAACGCCAGCGCGATCATGGGCGAGGTCAAGGTGCTCGTCCCGGCCGACATGCACGTCATCGTCGACGGGACCCCGATCATGGGCGAGTACAACCAGGCCAAGGACAAGGTGCCCGCCGACCTGCGCCCGGACTCCCCGACCGTGCGGATCCGCGGCATGGCCCTGATGGGCTCGGTGACCGTGCAGCGTCAGCCGCCTCCCGGCACGCCGAAGAAGATCATCGGCACCTACTGACGCCTCAGCGCGTACGCCGCAGCACCAGCGCCTGCCACGGCTCGAGCCGGCCGTCCCACGCAGCGGCCGCGTGCCCGACGTTGTCCAGCAGCACCTCGGCGTCGGCCCACGCGGCGACGTCGACGTCGGCACCGACCGGCTCCCCGCTGAAGTTCGCCACGACCAGCAGCTCCACGTCGTCGAGCGACCGGGTGAAGGCGTAGACCGCCTCGTCGTCGGGCAGCAGCATCGTGAAGTCGCCCAGTGCCACCACCGGCTCCTGGTGCCGGAGCTCGATCAGCCTGCGGTAGTGGTGGAACACCGAGCCCTCGTCGGCGGTCGCGGCCTCCGCGTTGACCTCGGTGTGGTTGGGGTTCACCGGGAGCCAGGGCTCGCCGGTCGTGAAGCCGGCATGCGGCGAGGCGTCCCACTGCATCGGAGTGCGCGCGTTGTCGCGACCGCGCGAGCGCAGCGACTCGAGCACCCGGTCGGGGTCGACGCCGAGGCCGACGGCCTGGGCGTGGTGGTTGAGCGACTCGATGTCGCGGAACTCGTCGATGGAGCCGAAGGGATGGTTCGTCATCCCGAGCTCCTCACCCTGGTAGACGTAGGGCGTCCCGCGGTGCAGGTGCAGCACGGTGCCGAGCAGCTTGGCCGACCGCTCCCGCCACGCGCCGTCGTCACCGAAGCGCGACACGGCCCGCGGCTGGTCGTGGTTGTTCCAGTAGAGCGAGTTCCACCCGACGTCGGCGAGGCCGACCTGCCAGCGCCCGAGGACGGCCTTCAGCGCCGTCAGCTGGAGCGGGATCAGGTCCCACTTGGTCTGCGCGTGGTCGACGCCGACGTGCTCGAAGGTGAAGACCATGTCCAGCTCGCGGCGGGCGGCGTCGGTGTAGAGCAACCCGTCCTCGACCGTCGCGCCCGGCGTCTCGCCGACGGTGAGGATCTTCCGGTCACGCCCTTGCATGACCTCGCGATGCATCTCGGCGAGGAACTCGTGGATGCGTGGCCCGTTGATGAGGTACGGCGAGCTGTCGCCGTAGGTCCCCGCGTGGACGATCCCGTCCGGCAGCGCCGGGTCTTTCGAGATCAGGTTGATGACGTCCATCCGGAAGCCGTCGACGCCCCGGTCGAGCCACCAGCGCATCATCGCGTAGACCGCCTCGCGGACCTCGGGGTTCTCCCAGTTGAGGTCGGGCTGCTTGCGGGAGAAGACGTGCAGGTAGTACTCGCCGCTCGCCTCGTCGTGCTCCCAGACGGTGCCGGAGAAGGCGCTCTCCCAGTTGTTCGGCTCGGCCCCCGGCGTGCCGCCGGCCATGCCCTCGCGGGGCGGGCGCCACCAGTACCAGTCGCGCTTCGGGTTGTCGGTCGAGGACCGTGACTCGACGAACCACGGGTGCTCGTCGCTGGTGTGGTTGACGACGAGGTCCATCATCAACCGCATCCCGCGCTCGTGCATCGCGGCGATGAGCTCGTCGACGTCGGCGAGCGTGCCGAACGTCGGGTCGATGTCCTGGTAGTCGCTGATGTCGTATCCGTTGTCGTCCTGCGGCGAGCGGTAGATCGGCGACAGCCACACGACGTCGACACCCAGTCGTTCGAGGTGGTCGAGCCGCTGGATCAGTCCGCGCAGGTCACCGATCCCGTCACCGTCCGAGTCGGCGAAGCTGCGGGGGTAGACCTGGTAGACGACAGCCGTGCGCCACCAGTCCCGGTCCGAGTCCTGGGAGGTCATCGGGCCATGCTCCCATCCGTCTGCGTGACGTGGACGAGCGTGACGGTCTCCGGACGCCGCCGCGGGATCCAGTAGCCGCGGGTGTCGAGCACCGCGCCCCGCACCGGCGCGCCGTCGGATGGCCCGTCCTTGGCGAGCTCGACCGACCGGCTCACCGCGCGGTGGTCGACAGGACCCGCCCAGCGCAGGTCGTACGACGCCTCGGGCCGCAGGCCGGGCACCCGCACCACCGTGCCGCGGTTGCTCGCCGACTCGTCGAGCTGGACGTGCGCGACGAGCGCCTCGCTGCCGTCGGCCGCGACGACGCCGTGCAGCAGCACGGCCGGGTCCGCGGACTCCGGCCGGACGGTGCGCCCGGAGTGCAGTAGCGGGCGGAAGCGCTTGTGCAGGTCGACCCACCCGGCCAGGGCCGTGAGCTCCTCCTCCGTCGCCGTGCTCAGGTCCCACTCCACGCCGAAGGCGCCGAAGAGCGCGGTCGCTGCACGGAAGTCGAGCAGCAGGGTGCGGCCGGTCTGGTGGGCGATGGGTGCGCTGACGTGGGCGCCGAGGTACTCGGGCGCCACCAGCTGGGCGGTCCAGCGCTGGATGTGCTGGCGGGCGAGGGCGTCGGTCATGTCGGAGGTCCAGACCCGCTGGGTGCGCTCCAGCACGCCGAGGTCGATGCGACCGCCACCGGAGGCGCAGGTCTCCCAGTCGATCGCCGGGTGCAGCAGGCGTAGCGAGTCGAGCAGCCGGTAGAAGGCGAGGGTGTGCTCCCGCACCGCCGACGAGCCACCCCGCGCGCCGGACCCGGCCTCGAGCAGCTCGCGGTTGTGGTCCCACTTGACGTAGTCGATCGGCGCCGAGGAGAGCACCGCGTCGACCCGGTCGTGCACGTGCTGCCACACCTCGGGCCGGGACAGGTCGAGCACCAGCTGGTTGCGGTGCAGCTGCGGCACCCGCGCGCCGGCGGAGAGGATCCAGTCGGGGTGCGCGCGGTAGAGCTCGGAGTCGGGGTTGACCATCTCCGGCTCGAACCAGAGGCCGAACTGCATGCCCAGCGAGCGGACGTGGTCGGCGATCGGGGCCAGCCCCTCCGGCCACACGTCGGGATCGACCCACCAGTCGCCGAGGCCGGCGGTGTCGTCGCGCCTGCCGTGGAACCAGCCGTCGTCGAGGACGAAGCGCTCGATGCCGATGCCGGCCGCGCGGTCGGCGATCTGGTGCAGGCGGGCGAGGTCGTGGTCGAACCACACGGCCTCCCACACGTTGAGCACCACGGGCTGACGGGCGGGGTGCGTGGCCAGCGACCGCTCGTAGGTGTGGAAGGCCTCGGCCAGGCCGTCGAGGCCACCGTCGGAGGCGCCGAACACGACCCATGGCGACGTGTACGCCTCGCCCTGCGCGAGGCGGACCTCGCCGGGCTGCAGCAGCTCGCCGCCGCCGAGCGTGGTGCCGAGGTCGGGGGAGCGCTCGGCCCGCAGCAGGCTGTTGCCGCTCCACGCGACGTGCACGCCGAGGACCGTGCCGGTGCGGGTGCCGAAGCCCCGCGTGCCGAGGACGACCATGGTCGCGCCGCCGAGCCCGGGCCGGCCCTCGCGGCCCTCACGCAGCCACATCCCGTCGGTCACCGAGTGGCGTTGCGGCGTGCGCTCGCCCTCGTGCCGGCCGGTGAAGTCGAGCAGCTCGGTGAGGTCGTCGGCCGCCGGGAGCACGACCTCGAGCCCGGTCAGGACGTAGGTGCCCGCGCCGGTGCTCCGCACCGTGTGGCGCCCGCGGAGCAGGCCCCCGGGCAGGGTCTGGAGCTCGGTGGTGAGCCGCAGCCCCGCCGCGTCGTCGTACGCCGACAGGGTGAGGGTGTCGTCGGTGGTCGACAGGTCCTCGACGAGGAAGCGCGTCGACCACGCCGCGTCGGAGTCGGGGGCGTCGACCCGGTGGCCGCGCAGGTGCGGGCGGGTGAAGAGCTCGTGGGCGTGCTCGCCCAGCAGCGGAAGCCCCGGGCCGCGGAAGGTCGACGGGTAGCCGGCCGCGTCGGCGGTCGCGGCGTCGGCCGCGCCCGCCCACAGGATCCGGGGGAGCAGGTCGCCGGTGGTGTCGAGCTCGACGGTGAGCCGGGCGGAGCCGGACGGGTGCGTGGGAGGGAAGAGCATCAGCGACTCGCTCGTCAGGGGATCTCGGGAGGCACGTCGTGGACGATCCACACGGCCGTGTCCGGACCCACGTTGCCAGACGGCGCGGAGTCGCTGGACAGCACGACCGGGCCGGTCGTCGGGACGTCGTCGGGGCCCAGGTTGACCACGCACTCGAACCGCGTGCCGCGGCGGAACCGCAGCACGTCGCCTGCCGAGGGCAGCCACTCGAACGAGGGGCCCAGCAGGTCGGCCGTCTCCTTCCGGACGGCCAGGGCGGTCCGGTAGAGCGAGAGCATCGAGTCGGGATCGCCCTGCTCGGCCTCGACGGTGAGGTCCCGCCAGTGCGCGGGCTGGGGGAGCCACGGGGCTGAGGCGCCCGTCGGCGAGAAGCCGAACGGCGCCTCGGTGCCGGACCACGGGAGCGGGACCCGGCAGCCGTCACGTCCGCGGATCCGCCCTCCGGTGCGGGTGAAGACGGGGTCCTGGAGCACGGCGTCGGGGAGGTCCTCCACCTCCTCCAGGCCGAGCTCCTCGCCCTGGTAGAGGTACGCACCGCCGGGCAGCGCGAGGGTCAGCATGATGGCGGCCCGCGCACGGCTCCGACCCAGCTCGAGGTCACTGGTCTGGCTCGGACCGCCCCACGTGGTCTCGCCGGCGCGGCCGAACCGGGTGGCGTGGCGCACCTCGTCGTGGCTCGACATCGCCCACGTGGCCGGCGCCCCGATGGGGGCCAGAGCCGTCATCGTGCGGTCGATGACCTCGCGCAGGGCGGCGGGGTCCCACGGCGCGTGGACGTAGTCGAAGTTGAAGGCGGTCTGGATCTCGTCGGGTCCGAGGTAGCGCGCGAGCCGCTCGGGCCCGTTGACCACCGCCTCTGCGACCAGCACCTGCTCACCGGGATGCGCGTCGACCACCCGTCGCCAGCGCCGGAAGATGTCGTGCACCGTGTCGACGTCCCAGTGGGGGTTGTCGGTCCAGGTCGCCGTCGCGAACTTCTGCGGGTCGGGATAGGCGAAGTCGGGGTAGTCGGGGTGCTTGGACATGCCGGGGGCCGCGTCGATCCGGAACCCGTCGACCCCTCGGTCGAGCCAGAACCGGAGCACGTCATCGAAGGTGTCGCGGTTGGTCGCGTCCTCCCAGTTGAGGTCGGGCTGCTCGGGGGCGAAGAGGTGGAGGTACCACTGCGCGGGCGTGCGACCGTCGTCGATGCGCGTCCACGCCGGACCGCCGAAGGCGCTGATCCAGTTGTTGGGCGGCTCGCCGCCGTCGAGGCCGGTGCCCTCGCGGAAGTGGTAGCGCGCTCGTTCGGGGGAGCCGGGCTCCGCCGCACGGGCGGCGAGGAACCACGGGTGCTGCGACGAGGTGTGGTTGGCCACCAGGTCGACGATCACCCGCAGGCCCAGGCGGTGGGCCTCGGCGAACATCGCGTCCGCGTCGTCGAGCGTGCCGAACCGCGGGTCGATGTCGCAGTAGTCGCTGACGTCGTACCCTCCGTCGGCCATCGGCGAGGGGTACCACGGGGCGATCCAGACGGCGTCCACGCCGAGGTCGGCCAGGTAGGGGAGCCGGGCGGTGATCCCGGCGATGTCGCCCTCGCCGTCACCGTCGTGGTCGGCGAAGCTGCGGGGGTAGATCTCGTAGATGACGGCGGTGCGCCACCACGGGTCGGGGGCATCGGGCAGGCTCACGGCGCTCCTTCCGGAGTCGGCAGACGGGCGGGGACGGGCGCGGCGAGGCGGTCCCGGAGCAGCACTCCGGGACCACCTGGAGGGTCAGCCCTTGACCGCTCCGGCCGTCATGCCGCGGATGAAGAACCGCTGCATGGTGATGAACACGAGCATCGGGATGATCATCGTGAGGAAGCCGCCGGCCGTGGTGAGGTTCCAGCCCTGCCCGAGCTGTCCCCTCAGGTGCGTGAGACCGACGGTGACGGGCTCGTTCTCTCCCGGCCCGATGAAGACCAGGGCCACGAGCAGGTCGTTCCAGACCCACAGGAACTGCAGGATGGCGAACGACGCCAGGGCAGGTGCGGACATCGGCAGCACCAGGCGCCAGAAGGTCTGGAAGTGGGACGCGCCGTCGATCTTGGCGGACTCGATGACCGTCATCGGCAAGGTCGCCATGTAGGTCCGCAGGATGTAGACGGCCAGGGACATGCCGAACCCGATGTGCGCCAGCCAGACCGACGGGAACGTGCCGTTGAGGCCGAGGTTGCCGTAGATCTTGAGCAACGGGACGAAGGCGACGAAGTTCGGGATCACCAGCAGGCTGACGATGATCAGGAACAGCGTGTCCCGACCCTTGAACTCCATGAAGGTGAACGCATAGGCGGCGAACGACGCCACCAGGATGGGGATGAAGACGGCAGGCAACGTGATGGCCAGGCTGTTGACGAACGCGTTGCCCATGTCGGCCCCCTCGAGGGCCTGCTTGTAGTTGGACAGGGTGAGGTTGCCCCACGTGTCCGGCGTGGTGAACACGGTCCACCAGCCGGTGTTCTCCGCGTCGCGCAGCGGCCGCAGCGAGGTGATGAAGGTGCCGATGACCGGGACCAGCCAGAGCAGGCAGATGATCGCCACGACAACCTTGACCAGCCAGCCGGCCTTGGCCGGGTTGGGGTCGAAGCTCGTGGCAGCCTTCTTCCGCGCACGCGATCCGGACTTGACCTCGGCAGTCGTCGTGGTGGGGACGATGGCAGTCATCGCGCAGCCTCCTCGGCCTTGAAGTGGCGGACCTGGTAGAAGAGGATCGGCATCACGGCGAGCATGAGCAGCACGACGATGGCCGAGGCCTTGCCGTTGTTGAAGTTCGTGCTCAGCTGGTTCCAGAACTCGTTGGCGAGCACGTTGGTCTTGAACCCGCCGTTGGTCATCACGTAGACGATGTCGAAGACCTTCATCACACCGATGGTGACCGTGATGAACACCGTGATGATGGTGCCCTTGATCTGGGGGACCACGACGCGGAAGAAGATGGCCCGCTCGTTGGCTCCGTCGATGCGGGCCGCCTCGAGTGTCTCCGCGGGCACTCCCTTGATCGCCGACGAGAGCAGCACCATCGAGAAGCCGACCTGCATCCACATCAGCACGATCATCAGCAGGATGCTGTTGAACCGGAGCTCGTTCTGCTCCAGCCACGCGATGGGGCCGGCGCCGAACAGCCCGATCACGGCGTTCTGGAGTCCGATCGTGGCGCGTGACTCGTAGACGAAGTTCCAGATCACCGATGCCCCGATGGCGCTGATCGCCATCGGGAGGAAGATGATCGACTTGCTGAGCTTCTCGCCCCTGGGGCTGAGCTTGTCGGCGAGGACGGCGACGAGCAGGCCGAGGATCACGGTTGCTGCCGGGACGATGATGACCCACAGCAACGAGTTGAACAGCGTGATGCTGAGGAAGCCGTTGTCGTCGAAGAGGTCGGTGAAGTTGGCGAACCCGACCCAGGCCTCTCCTCGCCTGTCCCGGAAGGCGGCGAGGACGGTCGCGACCGCCGGGTAGATGAGGTAGACGGTGATCGCGAGGTAGGCCGGCAGGATGTAGAGGTAGGGCTTGACCCGAGCCTCGAGCTTCTCGGGCAGCAGCTCGGCGATCTTGTTGAGGACGTAGTAGAGCAATACCGCAGCTCCGATGCCCGCCAGCACCGTGAGCAGCGCGTTGATCAGCTTGATCATGGACTGCCTTTCGTCTCAGGGTCGTGATGCCCGTCGGCAGGAAGCAGGAGCCGTGTGGGCGCGGGGAGGACCCGCGCCCACACGGCGTTCGAGGTCAGCTGGACGGCCAGCTGTCGTCGATGTTCTTCAAGGTGGTGTCGAGGTCCTGGTCGTCCGAGATCCAGGCGGTCATCTCCTTCCAGAACGTGCCCGCTCCGACCTCACCGGGCATCTGGTCAGAGCCGTCGAAGCGGAAGTCCGTCGCGTCGTAGGCGATCTGGGCCATCTGGGCCGTGAGCGCGTCGGGGTACAGGCTCGTGTCGAACGTGGTGTGCGGGGAGATGAAGCTGCTCTTGGGAGCGGCCTCGGTGCCCAGCTCCGGGTCCGACATCCACTTCATGACCTGCTTGGCCTGGTCGCTGTCGTTGAGCAGCACGGCCAGGTCGCCGCCACCGAGCAGCGGGTTGTCGCCACCGGCCTCGGCCGGCGGGAAGCCGAACAGGCCGATGTCGTCGAGCGTGACGCCGGCGCCCTCGGTGATGAAGCTGGGGATGAACGAGCCCTGCTTGAACAGCCAGCACTTCGGGCCGGACTTGTCGAACATCGGGTAGCCGGCGTCGGCGAAGCCGGTGCTCGAGATGGACTTGCGCCCACCCAGGACGTTGCCGTCGGTGAACATCAGCTTCTCGAACTCGGCCGCGGACTCGCGCACGACGTCGGAGTCGAACGGCACCTCGTGACTGACCCACTGGTCGTAGGTGTCGACACCGCCGTAGCGGAGGACGAGGTCCTCGAACCAGTCGGTGGCCGGCCAGCCGGTTGCGGTGTCGGACTCGATGCCCATGCACCACGGGGTGCCGCCGTCGGCCTTGATCTGCTCGGTCAGGGCGTTGAGCTCGTCGATCGACTCGGGAGCCTTGTAGCCCGCCTTGTCCCAGGCGGCCTTGTTGTAGAACACGAGGCTCTTGACGTTCATCTGGGCGAGCAGGCCGTAGAGCTTGCCGTCGAACGTGCCGGTGTCGAGCGTGCCGGGGATCATGCTCTGCTCCAGCGCCGGCACGTCGACCACGTCGTCGAGGGGGAACGCTGCACCCCGGTCGACGATGTCGCCCACGACGCCCGGCTGGGGGATCAGGGCGATGTCAGGCGTGTCGTTGGCCTGGATCTTGGTCATGATCAGCTGGTTGATGTTCTCGACCTTCTCCAGCTTGACCGTGAGGTCGGTGTCGGCCGCCAGCTTGTCGAGATGCTCCTGGAAGCCGTCGACGATGGGCTGGTCGACGCTCATCCAGACCGTGACGGTGTTGCTGTCGCCGCCTCCGCCACCGCCGCTGTCACCGAGGCAGCCGGTGGTGGTGAGGGCGAGGGCCGCCGCGGTCACGGCGAGTGCCGCCCGCCGCCGTGTCGAAGTCAGTCGCATGGGGGTGCCTCCTTGGCTCGGTCGGGGCCTACCCGACCGGTCCGGTTCGTCGTAGTGTGACGTACGCCACTGCTGAATCGAATCAGCCGCATCATGTTCGGCTCGCGGTCCGGGTGTCAAGCAACGGTTCGGACACAAAGGTCCCGCGACATCGCCGAGGGCTGCGGCAGGATCTGGCACGCCATGGACGAGGGGAGAAGCGTGGTGAAGACCCGACGCGTCGTGCTGTCCGACGTCGCTGCGGAGGCCGGTGTCTCGACGACGACGGCGTCCTACATCCTCAACGGCAGGGCCGACGAGATGAGGATCGCGACCGAGACCGAGGAGCGTGTCCGAGCGGCCGTGGCCCGCCTGGGATACCGCCCGAACCGGAGTGCGCGGAGCCTGCGCACGAGGCGTACGGCGACCGTCGGGCTGATCTCCGACCAGATCGCCGGGGAGCAGTACGGCAGCAGCATGCTGACCGGTGCGAGCCTGGCCGCGCGCGAGCTCGACCACGTCGTGGTCATGGGTGAGAGCGGCGGCGACCCGGAGCTCGAGCGGCTGCTGATCGACGAGATGGTCGAGCGCGAGGTCGACGGGGTGGTCTATGCCACCCGCACCGCCCGGACGGTCCACCTGCCCGACGGCCTGCGCGGGACCCGCGCGGTCCTGCTCAACTGCGAGGACCCCGACCGGACCCTGCCCGCGGTGGTGCCCGACGACGAGGGCGGTGGCCGGGCGGCCGCCTCCGTGCTGCTCGACGCCGGCGTCGAGGACGTGTGGGTGGTCGGCGAGGACCCGACCCCCGAGGCGACCGCCGGGCCACGCCGGATGTGGGGCGTGCGGGCCGCGCTCGCCGCGAGAGGCGTCGCACTGGCGGGCATCGTGCCGTGCGACTGGTCGGTCAACGAGGGCTTCGAGGCGACGAGCCGCTGGCTGTCCGACGGCAACCGTGCTGCGGGACTCGTCTGCATGAACGACCGCATCGCCATGGGGGCCTACCAGGCGCTCGCCGAGGCGGGCCTGCGCGTGCCCGACGACGTCAGCATCGTCTCGTTCGACGGCTCCTCGCTGGCCGGCTGGCTGCGCCCCGCGCTGACGTCGGTGGAGCTCCCGTTCACCGACCTCGGCGCGCATGCCGTACGACGTCTCCTGGACCCCACTGACGAGGGCGGCACGGTCTTCCTCCCGATGGTCGTGCGCCACGGCGGATCGGTCCGGTCCGGCTGAGCCTGCGGGCGTCCACGTTGCCAGCAACGGCAGCGCGGACCTACTGTGACCCGCGTCACTTCACTACGGATCGTCCGGCACGTACCTGCCGGTGAAGGAGAAAAGTCATGGCATCAGTGAGCTTCAAGAAGGCGCAGCGGTGGTATCCCGGCGCCGACGAGCCGGCCGTGCCCGGCATCGACCTGGAGATCAACGACGGCGAGTTCATGGTGCTCGTCGGACCCTCCGGGTGCGGCAAGTCCACCACGCTCCGCATGCTCGCGGGGCTGGAGGAGGTCAACGACGGGGCCATCTACATCGGTGACCGCGACGTGACCAACGTGCCGCCCAAGGACCGCGACATCGCGATGGTCTTCCAGAACTACGCGCTCTACCCGCACATGTCGGTCGAGGAGAACATGGCGTTCTCGCTCAAGATGGCCAAGGTCCCCGCCGCCGAGCGCAAGGAGCGCGTCGCCAAGGCGGCCGAGATCCTCCAGCTCACCGAGTACCTCCAGCGCAAGCCGAAGGCGCTCTCCGGTGGTCAGCGCCAGCGCGTGGCCATGGGCCGCGCGATCGTGCGTGCGCCGCAGGTCTTCTGCATGGACGAGCCGCTGTCGAACCTCGACGCCAAGATGCGCGTCGCCACCCGCACCGACATCGCCCGGCTCCAGCAGGACCTCGGGGTCACGACCGTCTACGTCACCCACGACCAGGTCGAGGCCATGACGATGGGCGACCGGGTCGCGGTGATGAAGTTGGGCGTCCTCCAGCAGGTCGACACCCCGCTGAAGCTCTACGACAAGCCCGCCAACCTCTTCGTCGCCGGCTTCATCGGCTCGCCGCAGATGAACCTCCTCGAGGGCGTCGCCGCCGAGGACGGCACCGTGAAGGTCGGCGGCTACAACGTGCCGGTCGACCCGACGGCCGAGAAGAAGATGAGTGGCCGCGTCACCGTCGGCGTACGTCCCGAGAACTGGCGGCTCGTCTCCGACGGCGAGGGTGGCCTCCCGGTCACCGTCACGGTGGTCGAGGAGCTCGGAGCGGACAGCTTCGTCTACGGCACCTGCGACGTGGAGGGCACGCCCTCCAACGTGATCGTCCGCGTCGCCGGCCGCACCCACCCGCAGAAGGGCGAGACGCTCTACGTCACCACGGACACGCAGCACGTCCACGTGTTCGACACCGAGTCCGGCGAGCGGCTGTCGGACTGATCGACGAAACGTTCGAGGCGCCCCGGGACCCAGTCCCGGGGCGCCTCGCTCGTCTGCGTGCGCGCTAGTCGTCCAGTGCGCGGAGCGTCCCGTGCTCGTCGAGGCCGACCCGGACCGGGTCGATGATCTCGAACGAGAGCACCCCGGTCGGCTCGGTGTTGCGGAACCCGACGAGGACCCACGAGCCGTCCCTGCGCTGCACGAGCGGCGCGGCGAAGAGGTCGGGCTCGGCCGTGAACGGGCGCGCGAGGCCGATGTCCCACGGGCCGAGGGCGCTCTCCCCGGGCACCGACCAGGTGCAGTAGTCACCGCTGAGGGCGCGGCGCTCGGCCGTCATCTCCTGGGGGTGGCAGGTGAACACCAGGACCCACCGGCCCTCGACCTGCTTGACCTGCGCCACCTCGAGCTGCCCGAACCCGAAGCCCGCCTCGCACACCGGCGGTCCGAGCTCCCAGGTACGCAGGTCAGCCGAGCGCGCGTGCGCCAGGACGCCGTCGTCGTGCTGGCCGTGCGTGAGGCCGCGGGCGGAGACGAGCATGTGCCAGCCGTCGCCGTCGGGGTCGCGGAAGACCTGCGGGTCGCGCCACGTCTCGCTGGCCGTCACGTCCTCGGGCAGCGTCTTGTACCAGGTGGGATCGGCGACCAGCAGGGGCCCGGTGCCGACCTTGCGCCACTCGATGAGGTCGTCGGACTCGGCCAGCCCGATGCGCTGGTCCCGTACGCCGTACCCGCGGGTGCTGGTCGCGGTGTAGAACATCCGCCACACGCCGTCGTCGCCCCGGACCGTCGACCCGGTCCAGATGGACAGGTCGTCCCACGACCCCTGGGTCGGGCCCAGCGCGTCGGGGAGCACCTCCCAGGTCACGAGGTCGCGCGAGCGGGCGTGGCCCACCGTCGCGGCCAGGTGGCGCCGTCCCGCGTCGCCGAGCGAGCGGGGCGCCTGGAGGTAGAACAGGTGGTAGTGGTCGCCGTCGTCGGCGACCCAGCTGTCCCAGATCCAGTTCGTCTCGGACACGAGCACGGGTGCCTCCTGGGAGTGCCGGATGACGCGTGGCACCGAGCGTAGAGGTGCCCGGCTACGCCGTCACGGAGATCGTCCGCAGGACGGCCGTGCCACCCTCGGCGAAGACCGAGACGCCGGCGCTGGCCGGGCTCGGGAAGACCTGGTCGGTCAGCGCCACGGCCCCCTCGTCGACGAACACCTCGACCGAGGACACGTCGACCAGCACCTCGATCCGGACCACGTCACCGACGGCCGGCAGCGGCGCCGTGTGCACCGCGGCGAAGGCCGGGTGGAAGCCGGTCTCCCCGGACGCGGTGCGGTCGAGGGACACCGTGCGCGCTCCGGTGTCGACCACGACGGTGGTCCGCTCTCCGGCACCCTCGCGCACGTGCAGCCCGAAGCGGGAGGCCGTGCCGGTCTCGACCTCCGCGACGACGCGGTACGACGTCGCGGTGACGGGCAGCGTGGTGCCGTCCAGCGGCTCGTCGTGGAGGGCGACCACCTCCGTGCCGTCCCGCACGACCGGGCGCTGCACGAGCCCCAGCTCGTCGTCGTACGGTCGCAGGGCGAGGCGGCGGGGCGCGGTCATCGCGCCGCGGAACTCGGTGGCGGGCACCGACTCGGCGTACTGCCAGTTGCTCATCCAGGCCTGCACGACCGGCTCCGCTCCAGGAGCGTCGGCGTAGGAGACGCCGGCGTAGAGGTCCGCGCCGTGGTCGAGCCACCGGGCGGGCTGCGTGGACCGGAAGCCCGCGTCGTCGAGCTCACCGACGAAGTACTGCATGCCGGAGCCGCCGGCCGGGGCGCCGTCGAAGACGCTCACGAGCAGGACCCACCGCACGTCGCCGGAGCCCTCGACGGGCACCCGGACGAGGTCGGGGCACTCCCACACGCCGTCGACCGAGCCCTCCGGCCCGAAGCTCGACCAGTGCTCCCACCGCAGCAGGTCGTCGGAGCGGTAGAGCTCGACCGTGCGCGCGTCGGCCAGCACCACGACCATCACCCAGGCGCCGTCGTGGCGCAGGACCTTCGGGTCGCGGAACGCGGTCGACCCGATGTCGAGGACGGGGTTGTCGGCGTACGGCGTCCAGGTCCGGCCGCGGTCGGTGCTGAACGACAGCGACTGGCTCTGCCTCTCGGTTGCCGTCACGCGGCCGGTCCACAGCGCGACCAGCGGCCCCGCGCCGGCGGTGCCGAGACCGGAGGTGTTGCCGGCGTCATGCACGACGCTGCCCGACCACACGTGCTGGTCCGCGGTCGCCGCGATGGCGGTCGGCAGCTCGGCCCAGGTGAGCAGGTCCGTGCTGACGGCGTGGCCCCACGAGATCGGACCGTGCACCAGGGCGTGCGTGTGGTGCTGGAAGAACAGGTGGAACTCGCCGTCGTGGTGGATGAGTCCGTTGGGGTCGTTCATCCAGCCGCGGCGGGGCGTGAAGTGGTCGCGCGGGCGCACAGAGGGGTCGAAGCTCACGGCCGGAGAGCGTAGTCGCGGACCCGGTGACCGGGACGCCGGATCTCGCCATACTGAGTGCCGTGCCCCCGTCACCAGCGCCGTCCGAGGACGCCTTCGAGGCCAGGCTCCGGGCCCTGGCGCCCGACCTCCACGAGACGCTGGAGCGCGTCTACGGGCCCGACGCGGCGCCGCAGGTGACGGACCGCCTGGTGGCCATCGCGCGCGCAGCCCACGACGCGCGCCCGGCCGACCTGCGCGACCTCGACGACGACCGGATGCGCACGCCGGACTGGTTCCAGAGGCCCGGGATGGTGGGCTACGCCGCGTATGCCGACCGCTTCGCCCAGACGCTGGCCGGGGTCGGCGAGCGGGCGTCGTACCTCCGCGACCTGGGGGTCGGCTACCTCCACCTGATGCCGCTGCTGACGCCGCGCCCGGCCCCGAACGACGGCGGCTACGCGGTGATGGACTACCGCTCCGTGCGGCCCGACCTCGGCACGGTGGACGACCTGCGCGAGCTGGCCTCGACGCTGCGCGGCGAGGGCATCAGCCTCTGCCTCGACCTCGTGCTCAACCACGTCGCGCGCGAGCACGAGTGGGCCGTGGCCGCGCGAGCCGGCGACGCGGACAAGCGCGCCTACTTCCACGTGTACGACGACCGCTCGGGGCCGGACGCCTTCGAGGCGACGCTGCCCGAGGTCTTCCCCGACTTCGCTCCGGGCAACTTCACGTGGGACGACGAGCTCGCCGGCTGGGTCTGGACGACCTTCAACGACTACCAGTGGGACGTCGACTGGTCGAACCCGTCGGTGCTCTGCGAGTACGCCGACATCATCCTCAGCCTCGCCAACGCCGGCGTGGAGGTCTTCCGGCTCGACGCGATCGCCTTCATCTGGAAGCGCCTCGGCACCGCCTGCCAGAACCAGCCCGAGGTCCACGAGCTGACCCGCGCGCTGCGCACGGTCGTCCGGATCGCCGCGCCCGCCGTGCTCTTCAAGGCCGAGGCCATCGTCGGTCCGGCCGACCTGCCGGCCTACCTCGGCACCGGGCGGCACCGCGGCCGGGTGAGCGACCTGGCCTACCACAACGGGCTGATGGTGCAGATCTGGTCGATGCTCGCCTCCGGCGACGTCCGGCTGACGGCGCACGCCCTGCAGCAGCTGCCCCAACCCCCGTCGACCACCGCGTGGGTCACCTACGCCCGCTGCCACGACGACATCGGCTGGGCCGTCTCCGACGAGGACGCCCGCGCTGTCGGCCTCGACCCGGTGGCCCACCGCCGGTTCCTGTCCGACTGGTACTCCGGGTCGTTCCCCGGCTCGTGGGCGCGCGGCCTGGTCTTCCAGCAGAACGAGGTCACCGGCGACCGCCGCATCTCCGGCTCGCTCGCCTCGCTGGCCGGGATCGAGGCCGGCGACCCCGGTGCGACCGCGCGCATCCTGCTGGCGCACGCGGTCGTGCTGTCCTTCGGCGGGCTCCCGGTGATCTGGATGGGCGACGAGCTCGGCCTGCTCAACGACGCGGGCTGGGCCGACGACCCGGCCCACGCCGCTGACAACCGGTGGGTGCACCGGCCGCGGATGCCCTGGCCGGTGGTCGACGCCGACGACGACCCGCACGGCATCACGGCCGGCCTGCGCCACCTGCTCGACGTACGGCGTTCGCTGCCGCACCTGCACGCGGCCTCGCCCACCGAGGTGTGGGACCCGCGCGACCCGCGGGTGCTGCTGGTGGTGCGCCGGCACCCCACCGGGCCGCTCCTGGCGGCGTTCAACGCGAGCGGCGAGGAGGCGTGGGTGGGCGCCGACGTGCTGCACTGGCTCGGTCTGCACCGCGACGGCCTCACCGACGCGCTCACCGGCACCGCCCCCGACCTGGAGGACGGTGCGGTCCGCCTCGGGCCCTACGCCGCCGCCTGGCTCCACGACGGCGGCGCGTAGCCCGTCGTCAGGTGGTGGCCTGGTCGCTCCCCGGCTGGACCTCGTCCTGCTCCTTGCCGACCTCCTCGGCCTTGGCCATGGCGTTGCCGCCGGGCACGATGCCCGCCCGGTCGGTGTCCATGGTGAGGTTCTCGCCGGTCGAGGGGTCGAACAGGTGGATCTTGCGGGCGTCGACCCAGATCTTCGCGTCGTCGCCCTCGCTGATCCGGCTGGCGCCGTCGAGCGAGATCACCAGCTGGGTGCGCAGCGACTCGCCGTCGAGGTCGCGCTCGAGCTGCTGGAGCTGCTTCTCCACCTCCGGCGGCGCTTCGAACGGGATGTAGGCGTAGGCCTCGTTGCCGAGCCACTCCACGACGTCGACCGTGGCGTTGAAGGTGGCCTCCTCGGTGACCTTGTCACTGTCCACGACGCTGGCGTCCTCGAAGTGCTCGGGCCGGATGCCCGCGATGAGGAGGTCCTTGCCCTGCGCCTTGGCCGCCTTCTCCTCCGGGAGGGTGACGGTGCCGAACGGCAGCTCGACCTGGTTGCCCTTGACGGTCGCCGGCAGGAAGTTCATCGGCGGCGAGCCGATGAAGCCGGCGACGAAGAGGTTGGCCGGGTTCTCGTAGAGCTCGCGCGGCGTGGCGTGCTGCTGCAGCACGCCCCGCTTCATCACCGCGACCCGGTCGCCGAGGGTCATCGCCTCGGTCTGGTCGTGGGTGACGTAGACGGTCGTGATGCCCAGCCGCTTCTGCAGGCGCGAGATCTCGGTGCGCATCTGCCCGCGCAGCTTGGCGTCGAGGTTCGACAGCGGCTCGTCGAAGAGGAACGCCTCGGCGTCGCGGACGATCGCGCGCCCCATTGCCACGCGCTGGCGCTGACCACCCGACAGGTTGCCGGGCTTGCGCTCGAGGTGCTCGTCGAGCTCGAGCGTCTTGGACGCCTCGCGCACCTTCTCGTCGACCTCGGAGTCCGGCTTGTTGGCCAGGCGCAACGGGAACGCGATGTTCTCGTAGACCGTGAGGTGCGGGTAGAGCGCGTAGTTCTGGAACACCATCGACAGGTTGCGGTCGCGCGGAGCGAGGTCGTTGACCCGCTTGCCGCCGATGAGCATGTCGCCGTCGGTGATGTCCTCGAGGCCGACGATCATCCGCAGCAGGGTGGACTTTCCGCAGCCGGAGGGCCCGACGAGGATCAGGAACTCGCCGTCCTCCACGTCGATGCTCACGTCGTTGACGGCGGGGAAGCCGTCGCCGTACTGCTTGACGATGTTCTTCATCTCAATGCCAGCCATGAGCTGATCACCCCTTCACTGCGCCGGAGGTCAGGCCGGCGACGATCTTGCGCTGGAACAGCAGGACGATGACGATCACCGGCAACGTGACGATGACCGACGCCGTCGCGAGCTGCGCGTACGGCGGGTTGAACGGGTCGGGTCCGACGAAGAACGACATCTGCGCCGGCACCGTCCGCGAGGACGTGGTGGAGGTCAGCGAGATCGCGAGCACGAACTCGTTCCACGCGAAGAAGAAGGTCAGGATCGCCGCGGTGAACACACCGGGTGCGGCGAGCGGGACGATGACCTTCCGGAAGGCCTGCCACGACGTGGCGCCGTCGACCTGCGCCGCCTGCTCCATCTCCCACGGGATCTCGCGGAAGAAGGCGGAGAGCGTCCAGATCGCCAGCGGCAGCGTGAACGACATGTAGGGGATGATCAGGCCCGGCCAGGTGTTGAACAGGCCGAACGTGGTCCACATGTCGAAGAGCGGGCCCACCAGCGAGACGACCGGGAACATCGCGATCGCCAGCGCCAGCGAGAGCACCAGGCGCTTGCCCTTGAACTCGAGCCGGGCGATGGCGTAGGCCGCCAGCGTGGCGAAGATGACCGACAGCACCGTCGCGATCAGCGAGATGCCGAACGAGTTGATCAGCGCCCGCGTGAAGTCCGGGTTGTCGAGGATGTCCTTGTAGTTCTGGAGCGTCGGCTCCTTGGGCAGGAACTGGGCGCTGCCGGCTCCGGTCTCGCCCACGGACTTGAACGACAGCGAGATGATCCACGCCACCGGGAACAGGCACCACAGCATGATCAGGACGAACCCGATCCAGGTGCCGACGGAGGTCTTGCCCTTCATCAGCCCTCACCCCTCGCCTGCGCCAGGTCGACGCGGAACAGCTTGACGATCAGCCACGCCAGCAGCAGCACGGACAGGAACAGCAGCACGGACATGGCCGAGCCGAGCCCGAGCTGCATCTGCTCGATCACCTGCCGGTAGGTCAGGAACGAGATCGACTGCGTCCCCTCCGCGCCCTTGGTCATCACGAAGATGTTGTCGAAGATGCGGTAGGCGTCGAGTGCGCGGAAGAGCACCGCCACCATGATCGCCGCGCGCATGTTGGGCAGGATCACCTTGGTCAGCCGCTGGGTCCACGTGGCCCCGTCGACCTTGGCGGCCTCGAGCATGTCCTCGCTCACCTGCGCCAGGCCCGCGAGCAGCAGCAGCGCCATGAACGGCGTGGTCTTCCAGATCTCCGAGACCATGATCGCGAACATCCCGTGCGGGTAGTCGCCGAACCAGTTGGTGTCGTCGGCGATGAACGGCAGCCAGTTGAACCACGAGTTCACGAAGCCGTTGTTGAGGGAGAACGCGAACTGCCACGCGAAGGCCGAGACCACGGTGATGATGCCGTAGGGGATCAGGATCGAGGTGCGCATCAGGCCCCGGGCGAAGACGATGCGGTGCATCACCATCGCGAACGCGAAGCCGATGACCAGCTCGACCGCCACGGTGACGACCATGATCAGCAGCGTGGTGCCGGTGCTCTTCCAGAACTGGTCGTCGCTGAGGATCGTCAGGTAGTTGTCGATGCCGACGAACGACCGGTCGTCCGGCGCGGTGAGCCGGTAGCGGAAGAGCGAGAGGTAGAGCGCCTGGATCATCGGCCACGCCGTGACCAGGAGCATCAGGATCACCGCGGGTGCGACGAGCTTGAGCCCGAGCCTGTTCTCCGCGACGCTGCGGTCGCTGGCCGCCTTCTTCGCGGAGCGACTGACGTCCTTCTCGGGTGCGACGGTCGCGGTCACAGCAGGTCACCACCCTTCAGTACGTCTTCGATGAACGTCGTCGAGCGACCCGGGGTGTCCTTGTCGACCGACCGCGGCGGGTGCCAGATGTTCTGGATGGAGCCGGACACGTCGCTCCAGTACGGCGTCACCGTGCGCGGTGCGGCCGCGTCGACGCTGTCCTGGAAGAGCTGCAACAGGTCGGCCGGGAAGCTCTTCTGCAGGGCGGGGTACTCGTAGCCCTGCGTGCTGGCCGGCATGTTGCCGGTCAGGTCGGCGTTGAGGCCCTGCATCTCCGGGCTGACGAGGCAGGCCGCCGCCTCGAGGGCGAAGTCCTTCTCGTCGGAGAAGGCGCTGACGCCGATCCCGATGCCGCCGTAGGGAGGCCGGGACTCCTCGCCCGCGACCGTCTGGGGGTAGCGGGTGTAGCCGATGTCCTTGGCGACGTCGGGCGCCGTGTCGTCGTAGTTGTGCCAGATGTAGGTCCAGTTGACGAGGAACGAGCCCTGGTCGGAGCCGAACGTCGAGCCGGCGGTGCCCTCGTTGGAGACGCTGAGGTCGGCGGGCGCCGCCTCGGAGGAGGCCAGCTTCTCGATGACGGCCGCGGCCTTCTCGCCGGCGTCGTCGCCGAGCGTGATCTTGGCGTCGACGCCCTCACCGGCGTCCTCGAGGATGTGGCCACCCGCGCCCTCGACGAGCGCGTTGATCCACACGACGTAGCCCTCGTACTTGTTGGCCTGGACGCCGATCTTGGCGTCGTTCTCGCTGGCCGCGTCGATGATCTGGTCCCACGTCACCGGCTGCGACATGTCGATGCCGGCCTTCTCCACGAAGGACTTGCGGTACCAGAGGACCTGCGTGTTGGACCAGAACGGGAAGACGACGAGCTTGTCCTTCCACGTGGCCGCGTCGAGCGCGCCCTGGAAGGTGCCCTGGTCCTCGAGCTGGGCCTTCGCGTCCTGCGGCACGTCGGCGAGGAAGCCGGCGTCGGCGAACTCGGCCGTGAACGGCGGGTCGAGGGACATCAGGTCGATGTCGGGGTCCTTCGCCGCGAGGCGGCGGGCCAGCTGGATGCGCTGCTGACCCGCGTCCTGGGGGAGGACCTGCGTGCTGATCGTGTAGTCGTCGGTGGAGCACTTCTCGGCGACGGCGTCCTGGCCGCCGGAGTCCGGATTGATGTACCAGACCAGCTCCGGCTTGCCCCCGGAGCTGCCGCACGCGGTCAGCAGACCACTGGCGAGAGCGAGGGCTGCGAGTGGTGCCACTGCCCGTCTTCCCCTCGGCCGGCCTCGTTGCCGGATCGACGGTTCCCGTGACATCCGCACCCTCCCTCGTCTCGACTTGTGACCTCTGGTCTAGTGGTCCTTGACACGTTTTGGCAACATGCATCCACACGTTCGGGTGCCTTCCCACGAGTGAGGTCTGATGGCGGTCTGGCATGCCCCGGGGCGCATCAACCTCATCGGTGAGCACACCGACTACAACGACGGGTTCGTGCTCCCGATGGCCCTTCCGATGGGCTGCACGGCCTCGGTCGAGGGGGCTCGCGACGGGTGGTCGGTGGTCTCCACCCAGACCTCCGGGACGGTCAGCGTCAGCCCCTCCGGGCTGACCGGACGGGATTCGGTGCCCGAGTGGGCGTCGTACGTCCTCGGGGCGCTGTGGCTGCTCCACGACGACGGCGTCGAGGTGCCGCCGGTGCGGATCTCCGTCGACTCCGACGTCCCCACCGGCGCGGGCCTGTCGTCGTCGGCTGCCCTGGTGTGCTCGGTGGTGTGCGCGCTCGACGAGCACCTCGGCCTCGGCCTCGACGCGGCCGGGCTGCTGGCCCTGAGCCGTCGGGTCGAGAACGACGCGGTCGGCGCGCCGACCGGCGGGATGGACCAGCTGATCAGCCTGCGCGGGGAGGAGGGGCACGCGCTCTTCTGCGACATGCGCGACCTCACCTCCGAGGCCGTGCCGTTCACGCCGGCCGACAGCGGGCTGGCCCTGCTCGTCGTCGACACGAGGGCACCGCACCGCCTCGTCGACGGGGAGTACGCCGCCCGCCGGCGCGGCTGCGAGGCCGCCGCGCGGCAGCTGGGGGTGTCGGCACTGCGCGACGTCACCGACGCCGAGGAGGCGGTCTCACGCCTCGACGACGAGGAGCTCCAGCGCTACGCCCGGCACGTCGTGACCGAGGACGCCCGCGTCCTCGACGCGGTCGAGGCCCTGCGCGCCGGGCGGCTCGACGAGCTCGGCCCGCTGTTCACCGCCTCGCACGCCTCGATGCGCGACGACTTCCGGATCACCGTGCCCGAGGTCGACACCGCGGCCGAGACCCTGCTGTCCGCCGGTGCGATCGGGTCGCGGATGACCGGCGGCGGCTTCGGCGGCTGCGTGATCGGGCTGGTGCCTGCGGCCGAGGTCGACGCGGCGGGCGACGCCGTACGCCGTGCCTTCGCCGACGCCGGCTTCGGGGAGCCGAGCCTCTTCACGGCCGAGGCGGCCGCGGGCGCTCGGTCGGTCTAGCCGGACGCGCGGTCGGCCGTGCGGGCGATCGCCTCGACGAAGGTCGGGAAGAGGGCCGGGGGCAGGTCGTGGCCCATGCCGTCGATGAGCACGAGCTCGGCGCCCGGGATGGCGGCTGCGGTCGAGCGGCCGCCGCTGACGTGCACCATCTTGTCGGCCAGGCCGTGCACGACGAGCGTCGGGACGCGGAGGCTGCGCAGCCGGTGGCTGCGGTCGGGCTGGGTGAGGATCGCCAGCATCTGCCGCGAGACGCCGCTGGCGCTGTAGCCGCGGTCGAAGGTCTCGCCGGCACGCTCGGCCAGGCGGTCGCGATCGCCCGGCCAGCCGGGTGAGCCGATGACGTCCCAGAACGCCACGCTGGTCTCGATGTAGGACTCCTTGCCGGGCTTGCGCGGCGCGATCAGGGCGGGGATCAGGCGCGGGTCCTGCCAGCCGACGGTGCGCTTGCCGGTCGTCGACATGATGCTCGTCAGCGAGCGCACCCGCTTGGGGTGCTCGACGGCGACGGTCTGCACGACCATGCCGCCCATCGAGATGCCGGCGAGGTGCGCCGACTCGATGCCGAGGTGGTCGAGCAGCGCGACCGCGTCAGCAGCCAGGTCGCCCATGGAGTAGGGCGTCTTCACCTTGCGGCCACTGAACGCACGGACCAGCTGGCCCCGGGTCACCCGCTCGCGGATCCGGGTGGACCGGCCGGTGTCGCGGTTGTCGTAGCGGACGACGTAGAAGCCCTCCGAGGCCAGCATCGAGCAGAGCTCGGGGTCCCACCACGTCATCGGTCCGCCGAGGCCCATCACCAGCAGCAGCGGCTCGCCGTCCGGGTCACCGAACGTCTGGTAGCAGAGCTCCACCCCGGTGCCGATCGGCGCGAGGAGCTCGTCTGAGACCACGGGGGCCGCGGAGGTGGCTCGGCGTGCGGGAGACATGTCCCCAGTGAACACGACGGCCGTCCCCACAAGAAGGCAAAGTGAGCGACATCCCCCATTCCGTCTGGGCCCTGCGCTACGTTCGATGATTGTGACGCATCGCACAGTGGCCGCATTCCTGACGCCGGACGGCTTCGTCCAGCCGTCGGTGTCGGCCGTGCTGCGCGAGGGCTCGGTGATCACCGAGGCCGGCCGCTACGCCGTGCACGCGTTCGCCTCGCGCGGCGCCCATCGTCGTACGCCACTCGGGTCGCACCCGGTCCGCGCGAGCGAGCCGGTGCTGCTCGTGCCCGGCTTCCTGGCCGGCGACTCCTCGCTCGGTCTGATGAGCCGGACGCTGCGCCACCAGGGCTTCCGCACCTACCGCGCCGACATCCGCGCCAACGTCGGCTGCACCCTTGCCGCCGCGGGGCAGCTGGAGGAGCGGCTCGAGGAGATCACCCAGCGGCGCGGCTCGAAGGTGCGCATCGTCGGCCACAGCCTCGGCGGGATGCTCGCCCGCGGCGTCGCCGCCCGTCGTCCCGACCTGGTGGCCGGGATCGTCACGATGGGCAGCCCGATGCTTGCTCCAGGCGCCCATCACGTCTCGCTCGCCCGCAGCGTCGACCTGCTGGTCCGGCTCAACCGGGCCGGCATGCGCAACCTGATGGCCGAGGACTGCGTCGCCGGCGCGTGCGCGCAGGAGAGCTTCGACCAGGCGCGGGCGCCGCTGCCCGAGGGCGTCGACTTCACCGCGATCTACTCCCGCCGCGACGGCATCGTCGACTGGCGGGCGTGCGTCGACCCGGTCGCCCGGCCGGTGGAGGTGCGGTCCTCGCACCTCGGCATGGCCTTCGACCCGGCCGTCATCGGCGCGGTGTCCGCGGCCCTGCGGCCGGACGACGTGGTGTCAGTTGTCGAAGTCGATCGAGGTGAGATCGCGTAGCTTCGACAGCGTGTGGTCGGCCGTGATCGACCGCACGGTGCCGCTGCGCGAGCGCATCACGAGGGAGTGCGTCGTGACGCCGTCGCCGCGGTAGCGCACGCCGCGCATCAGCTCGCCGTCGGTGATGCCGGTGGCGACGAAGAAGGCGTCGTCGCCGGTGACGAGGTCGTGGGTGCCGAGCACGACGTCGGGGTCGAGGTTGTGGCCGGCGTCGAGCGCGCGCTGCTTCTCCTCGTCGTCCTGGGGCCAGAGCCGTCCCTGGATCGTGCCGCCGAGGCACTTCATCGCGCAGGCGGTGATGATCCCCTCGGGGGTGCCGCCGACGCCGAGGAGCAGGTCGACGCCCGTGTCGGGCCGCGCGGCCATGATCGCGCCGGCGACGTCGCCGTCGGCGATGTACTTGATGCGCGCACCCGTGTCGCGGATCTCCTCCACCAGCTGCGCGTGGCGCGGGCGGTCGAGCAGCACGACGGTGACGTCGTGGACCGAGATGCCCTTGGCCTTGGCGACCCGGGCGATGTTCTCCTTCACCGGCAGTCGGATGTCGACGACGTCGGCGGCCTCCGGCCCGGTGGCGAGCTTCTCCATGTAGAACACCGCGCTCGGGTCGTACATCGAGCCGCGCGGCGAGACGGCCAGCACCGAGATGGCGTTGCTCATGCCCTTGGCGGTCAGGGTCGTGCCGTCGATCGGGTCGACCGCGACGTCGCACTCGGCGCCGGTGCCGTCGCCGACCTCCTCGCCGTTGAAGAGCATCGGGGCGTTGTCCTTCTCGCCCTCGCCGATCACGACCGTGCCGCGCATCTCGACCGTGGAGATCATGTAGCGCATCGCCTCGACGGCCACGCCGTCCGCGTCGTTCTTGTCGCCGCGGCCGACCCAGCGGCCGGCCGCCATGGCGGCGGCCTCGGTGACCCGGACGAGCTCGAGGGCGAGGTTGCGTTCGGGCTTCGGCGCAGTCATGGCGCGATGCTATCGGCCGCCCGGGCGCGCTCCGTACCGGCTCACGGCAGTGGCCTTGGCCGACAGCCAGACCTCGCGACCGGGGACCAGGCCCAGCTCGGTGGCGGCGGCGGGCGTGACGTCGGCGAGCAGGTCGGGGGAGGCGTGCACCAGCAGCCGTACGGCGTCGCCGTGCGGTGCCAGGGTGCCGATCTGGCCGTGCCAGCGCAGGCGCGTCGACCCCTCGGGCTCGGCCAGCGAGACGACGACGGCGTCGGGCGTGAAGGCCATCAGATCCTCGCCGTCGGCGACCAGGTTGAGCCCGACGAGCCTCGCGACGTGGGACGTGCGCGGCTCGGCGGCCACCTCCGCCGGGGGGCCGACCTGCGCCACCCGGCCCTCGTCGAGGACCAGGACCCGGTCGGCCAGCGTGAGCGCGTCGATGGCGTCGTGGGTGACCAGCAGCGCGATGCCCGGGAAGTCGCGCAGGTGGCGGCCGAGCTCGATCCGCAGCGCCATCTGGACCGACACGTCGAGGCCGGTGAACGGCTCGTCGAGGAGCAGCACGTCGGGGTCCGTGGCGAGCGCGCGGGCGATGGCGACGCGCTGGGCCTGCCCGCCGGAGAGCTCGCGCGGCTTGCGGCCCGCCAGGTCCGCGATGCCGAAGCGCTCCAGCCAGTCGCGGGCCACCGCTTCAGCCGCCGGCCGCGACTCGCCGCGCGAGCGCAGCCCGAACGCGACGTTGTCGAGCGCGGTCAGGTGCGGGAAGAGCAGCTGGCCCTGGAAGACCAGCCCGACGCGACGCTCGCGGACCGGCAGGCCGAGCAGGTCGGTGCCGCCGAGGAGAGCGTGCCCCTCGACGTCGACGAGCCCGGCCAGGGCGTGGAGCAGCGTGCTCTTGCCGGCCCCGTTCGGCCCGATCACCGCGAGGACCTCGCCGGGCTCGACGGTGAAGCCGGCGTCGACGCGGTCGGCGACCCGGAGGTCTGCCTCCAGCCGGGCCGTCACGGCGTGCCCAGCCAGTGGTCGCGCAGCGCGATCAGCACGCCGATCGAGACGAGGAGCATCACCAGGCTCAGCGACAGCGCGGCGTCCTGGTCGGCCTGCCGGGTGACGTAGATCAGCGTCGGCATCGTCTGGGTGCGCCCGGGGTAGTTGCCGTTGAAGGTGATCGTCGCGCCGAACTCGCCGAGCGAGCGCGCCCAGCCGAGCACCGTCCCGGCCACGACCCCGGGGAGCGCCAGCGGCACGGTGACCCTCCGGAACGTCGTCCACCGGGTCGCGCCGAGCGTGGCGGCAGCGTCGTCGTACCTCGGGTCGGCGGAGCGCAACGCGCCCTCGATGGCGATCACCACGAAGGGCATCGAGACGAACACGTGCGCCAGCACGACGCCGTACGCCGTGAAGGGGAAGGCGAAGCCGGTCCAGTCGAGCAGCGGTGCGCCGACCACGCCGGTGCGGCCGAACGCGCTGCGCAGCGCGACGCCGGCGACCACCGGCGGCAGCACCAGCGGGACCGTCACCAGGGCGCGGAGCGCACCGCGGCCGCGGAAGTCCACGCGGGCGAGCAGCCACGCGAGGGGGAGGCCGAGGAGCAGGCAGAACGCGATCGCGATGGTGGAGGTGACCAGCGACAGGCGCAGTGCGTCGAGCGCCGCGGTGGAGGTGAGGTGGCCGGGCAGTGCCTGCCAGTCGGTGCTCGCGACCATCGCCACCAGCGGGACGAGCAGGAGCAGCGTGGCGAGGGCTGCCGGCACCATCAGGAGCGCCGGCGGCCGGCCGAGCCGATCCCTCACGGGCTGCCGAAGCCGGCGTCGCGGAGGATGGACTGGCCCTCCTCCGACGTCACCCACGCGACCCAGTCTGCGGCAAGGTCGGCGTCCTCGGACTGATCCAGCGTCGTGGCGAAGTAGGAGGTGATCTCCTTCTCCGCGCCCGGGATCTCGATCGCGTCGACATCGTCGGCCGCGGCCACCGCGTCGGTGGCGTAGACCAGGCCGGCGTCGGCCTCGCCGGAGATCACCTTGTCGAGGGTGGCGCGCACGTCCTCCTCGAGGCTGGCCGGCTCGGCGGTGATCGTGTTGTCGTCCAACACCGCCAGCGCGACCTTGCCGCACGGCACCTCGTCGGCGCAGCGCACCCAGATCGCGTCGGCGAGGTCGTCGAGGCTCGTGATGCCGGCCGGATTGCCCTTCGGCACGACGATCGTGAGCACGTTGGTCGCGAAGGTCTCGACGTCGCCGGTGACCCCGGCGTCCTCGGCGATCCCCATCGACGTCTCGTCGGCGGTCGCGAGCACGTCGCCCGGCGCGCCGTCGGCGACCTGCTCGGCGAGGTCGGTGCTCGAGCCGAAGGAGAAGGTGACCGTCGCGTCGTGCTCCTCCTCGAACGGCGTGGCCAGCTGGTCGAAGACGTCGGTCAGGGATGCCGCCGCGAGCACGGTCAGCTCGGCCTTCCCGTCGGCGGTCGACCCGCCGTCGTCGTTGCCGCACGCCGCCAGTGGCAGGACGAGGGCGAGGGACAGGGCCGACAGGGCACGCTTCACTGGGGAACCTCCACGACGACGTTGGTTGACTTGACGCTGGCGATGGCACGCACGCCGGGCTCGAGGCCCAGCTCGTCGGCGGCATCGCTGCTCATGAGGGACACGACCCGGTAGGGGCCGCAGATCATCTCCACCTGGGCCATCACGTGGTCGCGCTTGACCCGCGTGACGATCCCGCTCATCCGGTTGCGCGCGCTGACCGAGCTGGCGCGGGTGCGGTCCCGTTCGGCGGACTCGGCCGACTCGGCGAGGTGCTCGGCGAACTCCGCCAGGTCGGGCCCCGTCACCGAGGCGCGACCGTCGGTGGTGTGGGACGGCAGGCGTCCCGCCTCCACCCAGCGGCGCAGGGTGTCGTCGCTGACGGCCAGGATCTCGGCTGCCTCCGCGATTCGGTAGATGATCACGCGTGAAGTATGCCGCAGGTGCGGCGCTCGTTGTCCATAGCATCCGCGTGTGCGGTACGACGTCCCCGCCCGCGGTGCGATGTGCCCCGACTGGGAGAATGAGGCACGTGAGTGAGCAGCCCAGCCGATACACCCGCTCGTTCAGCGGCATGACCGGCGCGCTGATCGTCACCGTCCTGTTCGTGCTCGCCTTCGTGATCTGGCGCGGCCTGTTCCGCGGCGATGCCGACGACACGCCCCGGGCGATCGACTGGCAGCAGAGCGTGCAGCTGGCCGAGCAGGCCGACCTGTCCGTCGTACACCCCCGGGAGCTGCCGGCCGGCTGGACCGCCACGAGCGTCGACCTGGTCGCCACCGGCGACCCGCGCTGGGGCCTCGGCGTGCTCACCGACGACGGGCACTTCATCGGCATCCGCCAGGAGGACGCCTCCGTCGACGAGCTCGTCGAGCTGTACGTCGACGAGAAGGCCGACGCCGGCGCCGATGCCACCGTGGCCTCCGACATCACCGACACGTGGCAGACCTGGTCCGACGACGGCGGCGACCACGGCTTCACCACCGAGCTCGGCGACGAGTCGCTCCTGGTCTATGGCTCCGCCCCGGTCGCGGACCTCGAGACCTACCTCGGGCTCCTCACCCGCTGACCTCGGGCTGGACGGCGGGCTCGCACCACCGTTGGTTGAGGAGGTCGCGCAGCGACCGTCTCGAAACTCCCTTCTGGCTGACGCAGCTCTTCGGCCGAAGGGATTTCGACGCGCTCGTGCGACTTCGTTCCTCAGTCGCGTCGCTTGCTCAATCTGGCCGCCCCCACGCCACGGACTCGTCCCTCGTCCGCGGCTGGGCGTCACAACTCAGTCGTCGGCGTCGGTGCCCATCGCGTCGTCGAGGCGCTTGCGGGCGCCGTCGAGCCAGTCCTGGCAGACCTTGGCGAGGGCCTCGCCGCGCTCCCAGAGGGCGAGCGACTCCTCGAGGGTCGTGCCGCCGGCCTCGAGGGTGCGGACAACCTCGACGAGCTCCGCCCGGGCCTCCTCGTAGCTGGGCTGAGGGGTGGCGTCACTCATCGGGGTCCTCCTCGATCAGGGTGGCTGCTTCGATGCGGTCGGTGGTGGCGTGGACGCGCCCGTCGGCCACGCGCACCGAGACGGCGGCGCCGACGGCGGCCTGGCTGACGGAGGTGACCACGTGGCCGTCGGCGTCCTGGAGCACGGCGTACCCGCGTCGGAGCGTCGCCAGCGGGGAGAGCGCCTGTGCCCGGGCGCGCTGGTGGCCGATGTCGTCGGCGGCGCGGTCGAGGCGGTGCGAGAGCGTACGACGAGCGCGCGCCAGGAGGTCGTCGAGCTCGTCGGAGCGGGCAGCGAGCAGGTTGCGCGGGTCGGCCATCGCCGGGCGGGAGCGCAGCTGCGCGAGCCACTCCTCCTCGCGGGCGATCCGCTGGGTGATGACCTGGCGCAGTCGGTCGCGCGCCCACGCGACGCCGTGGGCCTCCTCGGCCATGTCGGGGACGACCAGCTTGGCGGCGTCGGTCGGCGTCGAGGCGCGCACGTCGGCGACGAGGTCGAGCAGCGGCTGGTCGGGCTCGTGGCCGATCGCCGAGACGACCGGGGTGCGCATGCCGTGGACCGCGCGGATCAGCGCCTCGTCGGAGAAGGGGAGCAGGTCCTCGATCGAGCCGCCGCCACGCGCCACGACGATGACGTCGACGTCGACGTTGCGCTCGAGCTTGTCGAGCGCTTCCATCACCTCGGCGGCCGAGCGGGTGCCCTGCATGGCGGCGTAGGCCACCTCGAACTCCACCGCCGGCCAGCGGCGGCGGGCGTTCTCGAGGACATCGCGCTCGGCGGCGCTGTTGGGCGCGGTGACCAGCCCGACGCGGGTCGGCAGGAACGGCAGGTCGCGCTTGAGCTCGGCCGCGAACAGACCCTCTGCCGCGAGCAGCTGGCGTCGGCGCTCGAGGCGGGCGAGCAGCTCGCCGAGCCCGACCATCCGGATCTCGCGCGCGGCCAGGGAGAACGAGCCGCGGTTCGCGTAGAAGCTCGGGCGGGCGTGGACCACCACGCTGGCGCCCTCGACGAGGGGCGGGTTCATCGAGTCGAACGTCGAGCGCGCGCAGGTGAGCGTGACGGAGATGTCGGCGACGGTGTCGCGCAGCGTCATGAAGACCGTCTGCATGCCCGGGCGGCGGGTGACCTGCGCGATCTGCCCCTCGACCCACACGCCACCGAGCTTGTCGATCCACTGCGCGACGGCGTTCGCGACGGCCCGCACGGGGGCCGGGGACTCGGCCGTGGCGTCGCGGAGGGAGGGCACGCGGCGAGGATAGGGGAGCGCGGGGACAGGTCCGTAGACTTGCGCCCATGAGCACCGACCTCGGCCTGCCCCCGGTCCTGGACCCCGAGACCGCCAAGAACGTCCTGCTGGCGGCTCCCCGCGGCTACTGCGCCGGCGTGGACCGGGCCGTCATCACGGTGGAGAAGGCGCTCGACCTCTACGGCTCGCCGGTCTACGTCCGCAAGCAGATCGTGCACAACAAGCACGTCGTGGCCAACCTCGAGTCGCGCGGCGCGATCTTCGTCGAGGAGCTCGACGAGGTGCCCGAGGGCCAGACCGTCGTGTTCTCCGCGCACGGCGTGTCGCCGGCGGTGCACGCCCAGGCCGCCGACCGCGGCCTGAAGACCATCGACGCCACCTGCCCGCTCGTCACCAAGGTCCACCACGAGGCCAAGCGCTTCGCCAACGACGACTACGACATCCTGCTGATCGGCCACGAGGGCCACGAGGAGGTCGAGGGCACCGCAGGCGAGGCGCCCGAGCACATCCAGCTGGTGCAGAGCCCCGACGACGTCGCCGGCATCGTCGTACGCGACCCGGCGAAGGTCGCCTGGCTCTCGCAGACCACGCTGAGCGTCGACGAGACCCTCGAGACGGTCGCCGCGATCCGGGAGAAGTTCCCGCTGCTGCTCGACCCGCCCAGCGATGACATCTGCTACGCCACCCAGAACCGTCAGCTCGCGATCAAGGAGATCTCCGCCGACGCCGACCTGGTGATCGTGGTGGGCTCGCGCAACTCCTCGAACTCCGTGCGCCTGGTCGAGGTGGCTCTCGAGTCCGGCGCCAAGGCGTCGCACCTCGTCGACGACCACACCGAGATCGACGAGTCCTGGCTCGACGGCGTCGAGACCGTCTCGGTGACCTCGGGCGCGTCCGTGCCGGAGGACCTGGTCGAGGGCGTCCTGGCGTTCCTCTCGGAGCGGGGCTACCCCGACGCCCGCGCTGTCCACTCGGCCGAGGAGTCGCTGATCTTCGCGCTCCCGCCCGAGCTGCGGCGCGACCTGCGCGCCGCGCAGAAGGCCTGAGCAGTGGCCCGCTACCTCGACATCCACCCCGACAACCCCCAGCCCCGTCTGGTCACCCAGGTCGTCGAGGCGCTGCGCGACGACCAGCTGATCGCCTACCCGACCGACTCCGGCTACGCGCTCGGCGCCCAGCTCGGCAACCGCGAGGGCCGCGACCGGATCCTCAGGATCCGCGAGCTCGACGACCGCCACCACTTCACCCTGATGTGCAAGGACTTCTCCCAGCTCGGGCAGTTCGTGCACGTCGACAATGCGGCGTTCCGCGCGATCAAGGCCGCGACACCGGGTCCGTACACGTTCATCCTCCCAGCCACCGGCGAGGTGCCGAAGCGGCTGATGCACCCCAAGAAGCGCACGGTCGGCGTCCGGATCCCCGACCACACGCTCGTGTGCGCGCTGCTCGAGGAGCTCGGCGAGCCGATCCTGACCTGCACGCTGATCCTCCCCGGCGAGACCGAGGCCCGCACGATGGGCTGGGAGATCAAGGAGGACCTCGACCACGTCGTCGACATCGTCATCGAGTCGGGCGAGGTGACCGCCGAGCCGACGTCGGTGATCGACTGGTCCGACGCCGAGCCGGTCGTCGTACGTCACGGGGCGGGCGACGTCTCGCGCTTCGAGGCCTGACCCTTCGACCGGTCACCGGGCACGCCGTGCCCGTCCGGTCGGTCAGCCGGCGGGCTCGCTCAGCTCGCGGGTCAGCTCGTCGGCGATGTGGCCGTTGCTCTCGCGGTGCAGGCGCCAGCCGAGCCAGCCGAGGCAGAGGGCGTAGCCGACGGCCAGCGCGATGCCGTGCGTGGCGACACCCGACACGATCGCCTGCAGGAGGCTGTCGCTCGGATCGGCGACCGCGTCGCGCGCGACGAGGGCGACGAACCAGAACACCGCCGTCATCAGCACGGGCGGGAGCAGCGCCACCAGGAAGAAGTCCTGGCGGCGCACGAGGGCGGCGAGCGCGAGGCAGAGCACCATGAAGCAGAGGTCGAAGAACAGGGTCAGGTGACCGGCGAGCAGGACGTCGATGCTGACCGCGGTGAGCGTGACAGCGACGCCGAGCGACACCACCTGACGGCCCGGCTCACGCCCGACCTCCCAGAACACGTCGGCCTGGTTCACGGCCACAACCTAGGACCGAAGTCAGGCACCCTCGGCGCGGCGCGCCGGAGGAGCGGTCGGGGGCTGGTCGAGCAGGTCGTCGAACGTGGGCTCGTCACCGAGGGCAGGTACGTCGAGCGCGGCGAGCTCGGGCGCCGCCAGGGTGCGCGGCCGTGACTCGACCTGGCGGGGCTCCTCGAGCGGCTCGGAGGTGACGCCGAGGTCGGCGAAGCGCCGTGCGGAGACCAGCACCCGCCCCTCGAGCGAGCCCATCGCCTGGTTGTAGGCGACGACGCTGGCGTTGAGCGAGCGCCCGACGCGGTCGAGGTGGCCGGCCATCGAGCCGAGGCGGGCGTGCAGCTCCTGGCCGAGCCGCTGCACCTGCTGGGCCTGGGCGTTGAGCACCTCGTGCTGCCAGCCCTGGGCGACCGTGCGCAGCAGCGCGATCAGCGTGGACGGGGTGGCGAGCACGACGTTCTTCGCCGAGGCCTGCTCGACGAGGTCGGGCACGGCCTGGAGCGCGGCCTGGAGGATCGCCTCTCCGGGCAGGAAGAGCACCACGAACTCCGGCGTGCGCGCCTGGGCCTCCCAGTAACGGCGGGAGCCGAGGTCGCCGACGTGCTTGCGCACGTGCTCGCCGAGCCGGGCCAGAGCCCGGTCGTGCTCGTCGGGGTCGTCGCTGCCGGTGAGGTCGAGGAACGCCGCCAGCGGCGCCTTGGCGTCGACCGCGATCGTGCGGCCGCCGGCCAGCGACACCACGAGGTCGGGGCGCAGCCGGCCGTCGTCGTAGGTCACCTGCTCGGCGAAGTCGCAGTGGTCGACCAGGCCCGCCAGCTCGACCGTGCGGCGCAGGTGGAGCTCGCCCCACTGGCCGCGCACCTGCGGCTTGCGCAGCGCCGAGGCGAGCGTGGAGGTCTCGCGGCGCAGGGTGTCGGTGGAGTGGCGCATGTCGGCGACCTGCTGGTTGAGCTGGGCCTGCCAGGCGACCCGGTCGTGGGCGAGGTCGCTCAGCTGGTCCTGGAGGCGGTCGAGGCCGTCCTGCACGACGGCGTGGTCGGCGACGCGCTGCTCGAGGGCGGCCACGGCAGCGTCGTCAGCCGGGCGGCTGCGCGACCACAGCACGCCGATGACCGCGCCGAGCGCGAGGCCGACGGCGAGGACCAGCGCCAGGGCGAGGAGCAGGGGGAAGGTGTCCATGGATCCAGCATGGGGGTCACCACCGACATCACCGCGATATCTGAGGACGTGGTGGACGGAAAGTCACCGAGGATTCGTTCACCACGTCCTCAGATATCTGATGGCGCCCCGCGGAACGTACGACGATAGGCCGAGGGCGAGACGCCGACGCTCGCCCGCAGGTGCTGGCGCAGCGAGGCGGCGGTTCCCATCCCGGCCCGCGTCGCGACCTGGTCGACGGGCAGGTCGGTGGCCTCGAGGAGGTGCTGGGCGTGCCTGATCCGCTGCTGGGTCACCCACGCACCAGGGGACTGCCCGGTCTCCTCGCGGAAGCGCCGGGTGAAGGTGCGCACGCTCATCGACGCCTGGCGCGCGAGGGTCGCGACGTCGAGCTGGTGGTGCAGGTGCGCCTGCGCCCACTGGCGTACGTCTCCGGTGGTCTCGTCGGCCCGGCGCGGGACGTGGTGCTCGATGAACTGCGCCTGGCCGCCGTCGCGCCACGGCGGCACCACCATGTGGCGGGCGACCGCGTTGGCGACCGCCGTGCCGTGGTCGGAGCGCACGAGGTGGAGGCAGAGGTCGGTGCCGGCGCTCAGCCCGGCCGAGGTCAGCACCCGGCCGTCGTCGGTGAAGAGGACGTCCTCGTCGAGCGCCACGGAGGGGTGGAGCCGGCGGAGGTCGTCGGCGTACTTCCAGTGCGTGGTGGCGCGGTGGCCGTCGAGGATGCCGGCGGCGGCGAGCACGAAGGCACCGGTGCAGATCGAGACCCAGCGGGCGTCGGCGGGCACGGTCGCGAGGGCGGCGCGCAGGTCGTCGGGCAGCGTGCCGTCGCGGCGCGGGCCGGCGACCTGGGTGCCGGGCACGATGACGGTCTGGGCCGTCGCCAGGGCGGTCACGGGGGCCGAGGGTGCGATGGCATAGCCCTTGCTGGCCGCGACCGGCCGGTCGTCCGCCGACACGATCTGGACGTCGTAGAGCGGGTGCCCGTCGGCGTCGAAGGCCTCGCCGAGGACCTGCGGCGGGATGGTGAGGTCGTAGCCGATGACCGGCGGGATCGCGAGCACGACGACGCGGTGCGGGGACGTCATGGCCGGATTCTTTCACATGTTGGCATTCGTGCCACTTCTCGTGCGCGCCCGGACTCGGGGATGCTGGTCCGGTGACGACCACGACGCCTCCCTCAGTGCCCCGGACCGAGCCCGAGACCCGCCTCCACTGGGCGTGGATCGTCGCGGCCGTCACGTTCGTGACCCTGGTCGGCGCGGCCGCGTTCCGGTCGGTGCCGGGCGTCCTGATCGAGCCGCTGCACGACGAGTTCGGCTGGTCGCACGGCCTGATCGGCTCGGCGGTCTCGCTCAACCTGATGCTCTTCGGCCTGATCTCGCCCTTCGCGGCGGCGCTGATGGACCGCTTCGGCGTGCGCCCGGTGGTGACCTTCGCGCTCGTCATGGTCTCCATCGGCAGCGGGCTGACCGTGTTCATGACCCAGGCGTGGCAGCTGGTCCTGTGCTGGGGCCTGCTCGTCGGCATCGGCACCGGCTCGATGTCGATGGCCTTCGTCGCCACGATCACCAGCCGCTGGTTCGTCGCCCGCCGCGGGCTGGTCAGCGGCATTCTCACCGCGGGCAACGCGACCGGCCAGCTGATCTTCCTGCCCGTCGTCGCCTGGTTCGCCACGCACCACGGGTGGCGTACGGCGGCGCTGCTGGCGTCGGTGGCCGCGCTCGCCGTCGTGCCGCTGGTCCTGCTCTTCCTCCGCAACCACCCGGCCGACCTCGGGATCCGCGCCCTCGGCGCGACCGACGCCGACCCCGGGCCGCCGCCGCACCAGCACGTCGGGTCGAGCGCCGGCCGCGCGATCTCGGTGCTCGTCGACGCTGCCCGCAGCCGGACGTTCTGGCTGCTCGCCGGCGGCTTCGCGATCTGCGGGATGACCACCAACGGCCTGATCGCCACTCACTTCGTGCCCGCCGCCCACGACCACCAGATGCCCGCGACGACCGCGGCCTCGCTGCTCGCCGTGGTCGGCATCTTCGACGTCGTCGGCACCATCGCCTCCGGGTGGCTCACCGACCGCTGGGACCCGCGCTACCTGCTCGTCGGCTACTACGCGCTGCGCGGGGTGGGCCTGATGACGCTCCCGGCGCTGCTGTCACCGCACGTCGCGCCGAGCATGTGGGTCTTCATCATCGTCTACGGCCTGGACTGGGTCGCGACCGTTCCGCCCACCGTCGCGCTGTGCCGTGACCGGTTCGGCGCGGCGACCGGCCCGATCGTCTTCGGCTGGGTGTTCGCGAGCCACCAGGTGGGCGCGGCCCTCGCCGCCACCGGCGCCGGCATCGTGCGCGACATGACCGGCGGCTACGACCCCGCCTTCTACGCCGCGGCCGGGCTCTGCGCGCTCGCCGCGCTGATGTCGTACGCCATCCGGGCGACGCACGTGCCCGCACCGGCCGTCACGGTGTGACGTCGGAGGTCACGCCTCAGGGGTGACCCATCCGAACGACACAGGAGGCAGCGATGCCCAGCGCGAACAAGATGACGACCCCGGTGAGCGTGGACCTCCCGGTCCTGCAGGGGCGCTACGCGGAGCTCGACGACTACACCGTCGGCTTCGAGACCTTCCCGGAGGACGTCGACCCGTCGGCGTACTTCCGCGGCCTGCCCGACGACCGGTGCCAGTGCCCGCACTGGGGCGTCGTGCAGTCCGGCCAGATCACCTTCCGGTGGGCCGACCACGAGGAGACCTACGGCGCCGGCGACGTCTACTACGCGCCGCCCGGGCACCTCCCGCTGATCAGCGCCGGCACCGCCGTGGTCGAGTTCAGCCCGAGCGCCGACCTCGGCCGCACCATGGCGGTCGTCGAGGCCAACCTGGCGGGAGCGGCGTCATGACCGCCGTCGTGGAGGCGACGACGGTGGACGCGGCCGTGGCCCGCCTGGTCGCGTGGCTCGAGCGCGGCGAGACCGACGGCCTCTTCGCGCCCGACACCTTCGCCGACCTCACGTTCCCGCACTGGCGGCTCCAGGTGCAGGGCGCCGAGGCGATGGACCGCCTCAAGAACGAGATGCACCCGCCGGCCGGGCAGACCCGGCTCGAGGACGTCCGCCCCACCCGGACGGGGTACGTCGCCCGGCTCGAGGAGCGTTGGGAGAGGGAGGGCCAGCAGTGGTACTGCCGCGAGGCGTTCATCTGCGACCTCGACGACGAAGGACGCATCACCGAGCTGGCCTACTACTGCACCGGTGACTGGGACGAGGCCAAGGTCGCCGAGCACGCGCAGGCGGTGACGCTGATCCGGCCCTGATGCCACCATGACGACATGGGAGACGGCGAGGTAGCGGCGCGCACGCAGGAGGCGCTCGACCTCGCCGCGACCTACGTCTTCGGCACTGAGCCCGGGCGCATCCCCGCGGTTGTCTTCGAGGCCTACGACGCCACCGACGCGCCCCGCGACCGCGCCCTGCTGGCTGCCGCGCTGGCACGCCTGTGGGCGTACGCCGGCCAGCACGGGCGCGCGGTGCCCTTCGCCGTCGCGGCGGTCGGCCACGCCGAGGCGGCCGGCGACCCGGTCGTCCTCGCCGACGCCCTCGACGCAGCGCTCGCGACCCACTGGGGGCCCGACGATCTCGAGGTGCGGGTCGACCTGACCGACCGGCTCGCCGACGTGGCCGCCCACCTCACCGACGTCGACGCCCGCACGCGTGCCCACCTCTGGCTGCTGACCGTGGCCACCGAGACCCTCGACGTGCCGGGGCTGAACCGCGAGATGCGCGCCCTCGAGCGGCTCGGGGAGGAGAGCGGTCGCGCGCTGTTCTTCGCCGCCTCCCGGCGGCTGATGCTCGACCTGATGCGCGGCAACACCGACACCAGGGCACAGCTCGTGGCGCTGGCCGAGGAGACCCAGGACGAGCTGCCCGATGGACCGCTGGTGGTGGGCGCGATGCGCGGCTACGGCGGAGCACAGGCCGGCGACCAGTCGGCGCTGGAGATCGCCGACTGGGCGGCGCAGCTGGCCGTCGACGAGGGCATCCGCGAGCTCGCCGCCGAGATCGCCTGGATCTACTCGGCCCTCGGACACCCCGACCAGGCCCGGCGGCTGGCCGCGGGGTTCGACGCCCGCGTGCTCCAGCACCTGCCCCGCGACCACAACTACCTGCTCGTCCTCCAGCTGCTCCTCGACCTGGCCCTGCGCGACGGTCTCGACCAGCTGGTCGCCGACGTCACGCCGCTCCTCATGCCCTACGCCGGGCGCGCGGTGGTCAACGCCGGCGCCGTGATGTTCCACGGCGTCACCGACGACACCCTGGCCCGGGCCTGCGAGCGGCTCGGCGACCCGGAGCGCGCGGCCGCCCTGCGGGCCAAGGCGCTGGAGACCTACGAGCGGATCGGCGCGCGCTGGTGGTACGACCGGCTGCTCGCCGCCATGCCGGCCGGTCCCGAGCAGCCGGCAGCGACCGCGACGACCTCCACCATGACCCTGCGCCCCGGCCCGCCCGGGGTCTGGTTGGTCGGCCGGGGTGACGCCGAGTCGGCGCTCCCCGCCAGGAGAGGGTTCGAGCACCTCCATGCGCTCCTCTCGCGGCCCGGCGTCGAGGTGCCCGCGCTCGACCTCGCCGGTGGCGCCGGGACGGTGGTTCAAGGCGGTCTGGGTGAGGTCGCCGACGCGCAGGCGCTGGCGTCGTACCGCCGACGCCTCGCGCAGATCGACGTCGAGCTCGATGACGCCGACGCGGTCGGTGACCAGGAGCGCGGGGAGCGGCTCACGGCCGAGCGCACCGCGCTGGTCGCCGAGCTCGGCTCGGTCACCGGCCTGGGCGGACGCGCCCGTACGAGTGGCGGCAGCGACGAGCGGGCGCGGGTCACGGTCCGCAAGGCGGTCGCAGCCGCGCTGGAGGCGATCCACGCCGTCGACCCGGTGGTGGCACGCCACCTGACGGCCCACGTGCACACCGGGCTGTGGTGCCGCTACGACCCCGACCCGGACGCCCCTGTCGAGTGGCGGCTCTGAGCTGAATTGATCTCAATTCAGCTCGGGCGATGGCCGGTCAATCGAGGTCGACGACCACCGGAGCATGGTCGGACGGGGAGCCGGTGCCCTGGGCGGGGTCGCGCTCGTCGCGGTCGATGAAGGCGCCGGTGACACGCTCGGCGAAGGCGGGCGAGCCGAGCACGAAGTCGATCTTGAGGCCGCGGTCGCGCTCGAAGCGCTGGCGGTAGTAGTCCCAGTAGGTGTAGCCCGGCGCGTGGGCGCGGGTCACCTCGGCGTAGCCGTCGTCGAGGAACGCCTGGAAGGCCGCGCGCTCGGGCGGCGTGACGTGGGTCGACTTGGTGAACTGCGCCGGGTCGAAGACGTCGGCGTCGGTGGGGCAGATGTTCCAGTCGCCGACGAGCGCGGTCTGGCCGTCGAGCCAGCCGCTCGCGGTGGCGCGCAGCCGGGCCAGCCAGTCGAGCTTGTAGACGTAGTGGGGGTCGTCGGGCTTGCGGCCGTTGGGGACGTAGAGCGACCAGATCCGCACTCCACCGCAGGTGGCGCCGATGGCGCGCGACTCGGCGGCGGCATGGTCGCCGTAGGGCGGCATGTCGGTGAAGCCGACCTCGACGTCCTCGAGCCCGACCCGGGAGAGCAGGGCGACGCCGTTCCACTGGTTGAGGCCGGCGACGGCGATGTCGTAGCCGAGCGCCTGCAGCCCCATCAGCGGCAGCTGGTCCTCGCGCGCCTTGGTCTCCTGGAGGGCCAGCACGTCGATCTCGTGGCGCTGCACGAAGGCCTCGACGCGGTCGATGCGGGAGCGGAGGGAGTTGACGTTCCAGGTCGCGATGCGCACGTCCCCACCCTAGGAGTGGCCGCCCACAGAGGTGGACCGACCCTTGTCTCCGGCGGTGCGTGGGGGCATGGTGTCACCACGCCTTTCGGCGCGAACGCCCCTTCTGTCCCGAGCGGAAGGGGCGTTCTGCCGTGTCCGGGTAGCGTCGGCGCGTGCCCACCCCCGCCCAGCTGTCCACGATCCTCTCCGCGCGCGACCTCCAGTTCATGCTCTTCGAGTGGCTCGACGTGGAGCGGCTCAGCGAGCGACCGCGCTTCGCCGACCACGACCGCGACACCTACGACGCGCTGCTGGCGCTGTGCGAGGAGCTCGCCACCGACCGGTTCGCGCCGCACTACCGCCGCAGCGACACCGAGGAGCCGGCCTTCGACGGCGAGAGGGTGCACCTCATCCCGGAGATCCCGGCGGCGCTCGAGGCGTTCGCGAAGGCCGACCTCCTCACGCTCACCCTCGATGCGGAGATGGGCGGCCACCAGGTCCCGCGCGTCGTCGCCGCGGCCTGCATGGCGTGGTTCACCGCCGCCAACATCGGCACGGCGGCGTACTCCTTCCTCACCATGGCCAACGCGGCGCTGCTGCTCGCGCACGGCACGCCCGAGCAGGTCGACCGCTTCGCGAGGCCGATGCTGGAGGGCCGCTTCTTCGGCACGATGACGCTCTCCGAGCCACACGCCGGCTCGAGCCTGGGCGACGTCGTGACGCGCGCGGTGCCGGCCGACGACGGCACCTACCGGATCTTCGGCAACAAGATGTGGATCTCCGGCGGCGACCACGAGATGGGCGACACCATCGTCCACCTGGTGCTGGCCAAGCTGCCGGACGCGCCCGACGGCACCCGCGGCATCTCGCTCTTCATCGTCCCCAAGCACCTCGTCGGCGAGGACGGCTCGGTCGGCGAGCGCAACGACGTCGCACTGGCGGGGATCAACCACAAGCTCGGCAACCGCGGCACGGTCAACACGGCGCCGGTCTTCGGTGGCGGCGCGTTCACCCCGGGCGGCGAACCGGGAGCCGTCGGCTACCTGGTGGGGGAGCCGCACCGGGGCCTGTCCTACATGTTCCACATGATGAATGCCGCCCGGCTCGGGGTCGGCATGTCGGCCACCACGACGGCCTACACCGCCTACCTCAAGTCGCTGGCGTACGCCAAGGAGCGCCCGCAGGGCCGCCGGCTCGCCGGAGCCGACCCCACGTCCCCGCAGGTCCCGATCATCGAGCACGCCGACGTGCGGCGGATGCTGCTGGCGCAGAAGTCGTACGTCGAGGGCGCGCTGGCGCTGAACCTCTACTGCTCGCGCCTGCTCGACCTGCAGGCCACCGCTCAGGACGACGACGAGCGCACCGAGACCGGCCGGCTGCTCGACCTGCTCACTCCGATCGCCAAGTCCTGGCCGTCGCAGTGGGGCCAGGAGAGCAACAGCCTGGCGATCCAGGTGCTCGGTGGGTCGGGCTACACCCGCGACTACGACGTCGAGGCGCACTGGCGCGACCAGCGGCTCAACCCGATCCACGAGGGCACCCACGGCATCCAGGCGCTCGACCTGCTCGGACGCAAGGTGCTGGGCAGCGGCGGCGCCTCGCTGCTCGCCCTGGCCGGGCGGATCGAGCGCACCGTCGCGCGGGCGACCGCGCTGGGCGGCGAGCCGGCCGAGCACGGCGTCGCGCTGAAGGCGATGGTCGACCGGCTCGGCGAGGTCACCATGGCGCTCGCCGGTCTGGGCGATCCCGAGCGGACGATGGCCAACGCGACGGTCTACCTCGAGGCGGCCGGGCACGTCGTCGTCGCGTGGATGTGGCTCGAGCAGCTCGTCGCGGTGGGGGAGCAGGACGGCGACTTCTACGATGGCAAGCGCGCGGCCGCCCGCTACTTCTTCCGCTGGGAGCTGCCCAAGGTGGGGCCGATGCTCGACCTGCTCGCCTCCGGCGACACCACCACCCTCGACATGCACGCGGGCTGGTTCTAGGCAGGCTCGACGAAGGGAGTCAACAGGCCGGGCGTCGCCCGGTCGGCCAGCGCCACGGCGACGTCGAGGCGCACGTCCTTGACGAGCACGTGCTCGTGGCCCGCGGCCGTCGTCGCGGTCAGGTCGGAGAGCCCGATCCGCCGCTGCCACCACGACTGGGCGAAGACCCAGCCGATGATGCCCTCGGTCTCCAGGACCGTCCGGATCCGCGCGAGGTCGCCGCTGCCCGCGACCAGGTGGCGGTCGCCGAGCGCGTGCCCCAGGTGGCGGTACGACGCCTCGCCCACGAGGGAGGCACCCACGAGCGCCGCGACGGCGAAGGCCGTGACCCACGCCCACGACACGTCGAACCACCACGCCGCGACCCCGGCGACGGCGACCACGACGAGGGCGGCGCGCAGCTGGCGGAACCACGCCCGGCGCCGGGCCCTCGGGCCGTGCTCGACCAGCGGGCGGGTGAGCGGGTCGGGGCTCTCCAGCACGGCCTGGCCGACGCCGACGGCCACGTCGCGCGGGCACGGCGGGAGCACCTGGGTGACACCGTCCTCGACGCCGGTGGCCAGGGTGGCCAGCTCGGCGCCGCCGACGACGCGCAGCAGCGCGGGCTCGCGCAGCTCCACGCCGCGCACCTTGGCCTCCTCGACGGTGATCGAGCGGGTCGTGAACAGGCCGTGGGTCAGGTGCAGCGACCCGTGCTCGCGCACGAGCAGGAAGTTCCACCACTGCACGACGTAGCCCCCGACCGCGACCACGACCCAGCCCGCCAGGCTGCCGAAGAAGAGCACCAGCACGACCGCGACCAGGGCGAACTGGGTGATCCAGTGCCACGCCGAGGTCGCGGTCTCCTCGTTCCAGATGGGCAGCTCGTCGGCGAACTGCGAGAAGACACCGAGGGCGCCGGCGAGGATCACCAGCCGCGCCAGGCTGAAGGGGGCGAAGCGCAGCCAGGACCAGTCGATCCGGGCGAGCAGGGTGGGCGCCGGCCGGGTGACTGGAAGCAGCGCCTGGTCGGCCTCGGCCGCGTCGGTCTCGGGTGCCGGGCCGCCGGACGGAGTGGCCTCACGGCGCCGCAGGAGCGTCGTACGGAGGGCGTGCGCGTCGGCGGCAGCCAGGGCGTCGAGCGTGATGCGGTCGTCGTCGACGCCGGTTCCGACCTGGACCTTCTGCAGGCCGAGGATCCGGTGGAGCAGGGAGGCCTCGAGGTCGACGCTGCGCACCCGCTCGAGCGGCGCGGTGGAGGTCTTCTTGTTGAGCAGCCCGCTGCGGACCTGGATCTGCGCGTCGGTGAGGCGGTAGTGCGTGGTGAGCCACGGGATCGCGCCGAGCGCCAGCGGTGCGAGGATCGCCAGCGGCAGGAAGAAGGGCCACCAGCGCATGTCGCTCTGGCTGACGCCGACCAGCGCCACCACGACGGGTACGACGGCCTGCCCGACCGCCTTGACCGGGTCGAGCAGCAGCTTGCGCGGGCTCAGCCGCACCCAGCCGTCGCCGGGGGAGGGGATCACGTCGCGTCGCCCACAGTGGCGGCTGTGATCGCGGTCAGCTGCGCGACGACCTGGCGGGCGACGTCGTCGTCGAGGCAGTCGATGGTGATCGGCCCGGCGGCCGAGGCGGTCGTGACCGTGATCGAGGCCAGGCCGAAGAGCCGCATCAGCGCGCCTTGGCGCGAGTCGACCGTCTGCACGCGGCTGATCGGGGCGATCCGGCTCTGCCGTCCGATCCAGCCAGCGCGCGTGTGGACCGCGGTGTCGGAGACCTCCCAGCGATGCACCCGGAAGCGAATGCGGGGCATCGCCACGACGTGGACGACGGCGAGGATCGCGAGCAGCACGACGAGAAGCCAGGCCCAGCTCGGCACGTCGGGGACGAACAGGGCCACGGCCGCCGCCGCGATGACCAGGACCGCGTCTCCGACGAGGGCCGAGACCCTCCAGTACGGGATCGCCCGCGGCGAGACCTGGTGGGCCGGCGCGCGCAGCACCGGCGTACCCCCGCTGTCACTCATGGGGCGAGTCTTGCAGGCTGCGACCAGCGGCTCGGGGAGGGCCCCGGAACCCCACTCGGCAAAGTTGTGCAATTCGTGAATTGCTCCGCTGAGCGTGAGAACTTCTGCAACTTCATGCAATGCACTTTCCTGACCGAGCGTTCACCTTTCGCCACTGGTCTGGACCGGGTTTGTTGGAAGGGCCAACCGAATCCAACCGGAAGAAGTGAAGCAATGTTGAAGAGCTCGTTCAGTCGGATCGCGACCGCCACGCTCGGGGCCACCGCCCTGGCGTTCACGGTGGCGCCGGGCGCACACGCAGCCCGTGCGCAGGAGGACGTCCCGACCTTCCAGGAGTTCAAGGCGGCGACGTTCCAGGACGTCGGGGGTCAGTACGTCGTGAATGGCGACGAAACCATCGCCACCTCCAACCAGCTGCGTGCCTACTACGAGAAGATGGTCAACTCGCGTGACACCGACTCGCAGTCGCTCGTGGTCAACACCGTCGGCGGGTCCGACGACGTGTGGTCCGCCAGCCAGGCCCAGAACCTCACCTACTGCGTGAGCGACGACTTCGGCGCCGACAAGGCGGCCATGGTGTCGGCCATGCAGTCCGGCGCCGGTCAGTGGGAGGCGGCGTCGAGCGGCGTCGACTTCGTCTACGTCCCGTCCGCGGACGCCAACTGCACCGTGTCCAACAGCGCCGTGTTGTTCTCGGTCGAGCCGATCGAGACCTCGGAGTACATCGCGCGTGCGTTCTTCCCGAGCAGCCCGGCGTCGCAGCAGAACGTGCTGGTGGACGACTCGATCTGGAGCTCCGGCTCGTGGACGCCGTCGAACATCCTTGCACACGAGCTCGGCCACACGCTGGGCTTCCGCCACGAGCACACCCGGCCCGAGGCCGGCACCTGCTTCGAGGACAACAACTGGCGCCCGCTGACGCCGTACGACAGCGCGTCGATCATGCACTACCCGCAGTGCAACGGCTCGTCGAGCGACCTGTCGATGACCAACACCGACCGCCAGGGCGTGGCCTCCGTCTACGGCTCGTGACGTAGCCGCCACCATCGGGGGGAGGGCCCGGCCCGTCTGGGCCGGGCCCTGTCTCGTTTCGCCGGGCGGTCAACGCCCGCCGTAGACTCCCCGCCCGTGGCTCTCACCATCGGCATCGTCGGACTCCCCAACGCGGGCAAGTCGACGCTCTTCAACGCACTGACCAAGAACGACGTCCTCGCGGCGAACTACCCGTTCGCGACGATCGAGCCCAACGTGGGTGTGGTGGGCGTCCCCGACGAGCGCCTCCCGCAGCTCGCGGAGCTCTTCGGCTCGGCGAAGGTGCTGCCGGCCACGGTCGAGTTCGTCGACATCGCGGGCATCGTCGCCGGTGCCTCGCAGGGCGAGGGCCTGGGCAACAAGTTCCTCTCCCACATCCGCGAGTCGGCCGCGATCTGCCAGGTCACGCGCGTCTTCCGCGACGAGGACGTCACCCACGTCGACGGCAAGGTCGACCCCGCCTCCGACATCTCCACGATCTCGACCGAGCTGATCCTCGCCGACATCCAGACCGTCGAGAAGGCCATCCCGCGGCTGGAGAAGGAGGCGCGCGGCGACAAGTCGCTGGCCGCCACCGTCGACGCCGCCAAGGAGGCGCTGTCGGTCCTCGAGTCCGGCACCCGCGTCATCGACTCCAAGGTCGACGTCGACCTGCTGCGCGAGCTGTCGCTGCTGACCGCCAAGCCCTTCATCTTCGTCTTCAACTGCGACGCCGACGAGCTCGCCGACGAAGACCTCAAGGCGAAGATGCGCGAGATCGTCGCGCCCGCCGAGGCGATCTTCCTCGACGCCAAGTTCGAGGCCGAGCTGGCCGAGATGGACGACGACGAGATGGCCCACGAGATGCTCGGCGAGATGGGCATCACCGAGTCCGGCCTCGACCAGCTCGCCCGCGTCGGCTTCGACACCCTCGGCCTGCAGACCTACCTCACCGCCGGCCCCAAGGAGACGCGGGCCTGGACGATCCGCAAGGGCGCGACCGCCCCCGAGGCCGCCGGTGTCATCCACACCGACTTCCAGAAGGGCTTCATCAAGGCCGAGATCGTCTCCTTCGACGACCTCCTCGCCGCCGGCTCCCTGCTCAAGGCCCGCGAGGTCGGCAAGGTGCGCATGGAGGGCAAGGACTACGTCATGGTCGACGGCGACGTGGTGGAGTTCCGCTTCAACGTCTGACGACCCGACGTCGTCGCAGCTCAGGAGCTCATGCTGCCGACGTGGTGCTGGTTGCGCCCACCGCGCTTGGCGACGTACATCGCCTCGTCGGCGCAGACGACGACCGCGTGGATGCTGCGTGCGGGACCGGCCGCTCCGCCGATGCTGACGGTCGGAAGCTGTTGCGGGGCGTCGCGCACCGCGGCAAGGATCCGTCCCGCGGCCAGGTCGGTGTCCTCGGTCCCGGCGCCGGGCAGCAGCACCGCGAACTCGTCACCGCCGATGCGGGCGACGAGGTCGTCCTCGCGCGAGTTCGCATCGATCGCCTGGGCCACCCCCTGCAGCATGGCGTCCCCCGCGGCGTGGCCTTGGGTGTCGTTGACACCCTTGAACTCGTCGAGGTCGATGAAGAGCACCCCGACCGGCCGGTCCTCCTCGGTGTGCGCGAGGGCGTGGAGGTGCCGGTCGAAGGCGCGCCGGTTGGCGACGCCGGTGAGGGCGTCTGTGTCCGCGTCGCGGGTCACCTGCTCGTGCTCGGCCCGCAGCTGCGCGAAGGCGCGCATCGTCTGTGCCGCGGCCAGGGTGCGCTGACGCTGGCGCCACGAGTCGGCGGCCAGCGAGTTGCCGTACTCCAGTGCAGCCTCCGCCGACTTCGACCTGCGCGCGAGGAGCATGCTGTAGGTGTGGGCGAGCGACAGGTAGGTCGGTGACCCGCGCTCCGCGGCCGGCGCCAGCAACAGGGCCTGCTCGATGACGCTCAGGGACTCCTTGTGCCTCCCCTCACGCATCAGGGCGACTGCGAGGAACGGGACGGCCAGCACGTGGTCGTGCGCGTTGCCGAGCTCGCGCACCGCCGGGAGCAGCCGCTGGATGTCCTCGACCGCGCCTCTGGGATCGGGGCCGTCGGAGCGCGCCACGGCCTCGATGAGCAGGCAAGGCTCCCGCCAGGGTGTGACCTCCGGGAGCAGGGCCGCCCCGGCGAGCCTCTCTGCGGCGGCCGCGGCATGCGTGTGAGCGCGTGAGCTGTGCTCTTCCGCCTCTGCCCGGAGACCGACGCGGTAGAGCTCGAGGCACCACCGCAGGTGGAGGTTGGCCAGGTTGATCAACCACATGCTCGGAGCAGCGTCCTCCGGGCTGGAGTGCTCCAGGCTGATCTCGTACGCCGCCTCCTGGTGCGGCAACGCGAGCTCGTAGAGCCGCAGGGGCATGTAGCTGTTGGCGATCGCCACGTGGGCGGTGCTGGCGACGTAGCCGACGGCTCCGCTGAGCTCGAGGGCGGCCTCGGCTGCCGCCAGGTCGACGAGCACAGCATCAGCGTCATACCGGGCGGGGTCCACGTCACCGAGCAGCAACTTGGCCTCGGCTCGCAGCGCCAGGGCGCACGCACGCCACCCCTGCTCGTCGTCCCGCTCCGCCGCGGCCAGCATGTCCTCGGTCGCGGTCAGCCCCGCGGCGGCGTCGTCGTCGATCAGTGCCACCACGCGCGGGAAGTGCATCGCCGCGGGGCCGCCCTCGATCGTCCCGTCACCCAGCTCTCTCAACCGCGTCCCCGCAGTGCTCAAGACCTCGGACGCGTGCCCCACCTGGGCGCGCTGAACGAGGTGCTTGACCTCTTGCAGGAGCGGGCAGTCGTCGGCGACCATGGCTGATTCTCACTCGCACCGCGAGCTGACCGGACGACTTTCGAGTAGTCCTTTGGGGTCATATCCACGGGGTTCCACCGCGCGTCGCGGGGCTCCCCGGCGCCGCGTGGCGACTCCGGGTGGTGGGCGAGCCCCGGTCGGGCCCGCCCACCTCGGGGGTGGTCCGGGCTAGGCGATGGCCTTGCCCTCGTCGTCCTGCGTGGGCAGCCCGTGCTGGACGAACCGCCGGCGCATCTGGTCGATCTCCGGGAGGCGGGCGACGGCCTTGTCACCGGGGCACGCCTTGAAGGCGAACTTCCGGTGCGGGAAGATCGGCGCCCCCCTGCGCACCAGGCCGGCCAGCTCGCGGGCGGCGAAGACCAGGGCGATGGTGCGCACCTGGGCGTCGGTCACCTCGTCCGCGACGTTCTGCATGATCGCCGTCGCGTAGCCGTGCAGGTTGAGGTCGTTGGCGAAGCCCGGCACCTTGCGGTCGTTGACCGTGTGGGTGCCCTTGACGCCGTACGACTGGCCCTCGAAGTAGCGGCCCTCGTTGGTCACCAGGTCCTGATAGCTCACCATCGGCGGCGTCGAGAACCCGAGGGTCTCGATGAAGCGGGCGGACCTGGCGCCGTCGACGAAGCGATCGGTGTCGTCGGTGACCGTGATGTGCAGGAAGTGGAAGTCGGCCGGACCGGCCGGCATGGGGTGCGTCGTACGACGGCGTGCGTAGGAGCCGTCGGCCTGGCGCGGTGATCCCCACTGTGCGCGGGTGAAGCACTCGACGCCGGCGGCACGAAGCACCGGGATCAAGGTGGTGGTCATTGGAATCTCCCTCGTGTGAAGCCCGAGGTACGGGCGTGCCGAGGAGATGCGGGGCGGGGGCCGGCGGATACACGACGCGAGACGTATCCGTGGAGCTGTCCGCGGCCTCGTCTTCCCGACACCGCGCAGCGCCGCTGCCGGGACGCTGCCGGCGCGGCCGGGCCTAGAATCGGTCGACGAGGCGAGGAGGTGGCTGTGGAAGCGACCCATCACTCGCTGCTCGTCGCGGCTCGCGCCGGGGACCAGGCGGCCTGGGACGAGCTGGTCGCCCGGTTCAACAACCTCGTCTGGTCGGTGGTCCGGGGCTACCGGCTCTCGGCAGCGGACTCCGACGACGCCGTCCAGATGACGTGGCTGAAGCTGGTCGAGAACCTCGACCGGATCCGTGACGCGGAGCGCCTGCCGGCGTGGCTGGCGACGACCGCACGCCGCGAGTGCCTCCAGCAGCTGCGTCGCCGGCAGCGCGATGCGATCCCCGTCGACGACACAGGTCTCGACCATGCCGTCGACGATGCCGATCCGGTCGACGCCGCGGTGCTCCTCGACGAGCGCGACGGCGCGCTGTGGCGTGCGTTCACCGCACTCGGCGAGCGGTGCCGTCGGCTGCTGCGGGTGCTGATGGCCAGCCCGCCGCCCAGCTACGACGAGGTGGCGGCGGCCCTGGACATGCCTCGGGGGTCGATCGGACCCACCCGGCAGCGGTGCCTGGCCTCGCTGCGGGCCATCGTCGAGGGCGACGGCGATCTCGTGGCCGCGCTGCGTGAGGAGGAGTGATGAGCGACGACGACGAGCTGATGGCGCGGCTGAGCCGCATCGCCGCCGAGGTGGACTCCCCGCCCGACCTGGTCGCCGAGGCGGCCCGCGCGGCCTTCGTGACCCGCCGGCTCGACGCGGAGCTGGCCGAGCTGGTCAGTGACAGCGACCGCGAGGCCAGCGCCGTACGCGGGTCGGGGCCACGCACGCTCGCGTTCCGGTGGGAGGGGGCGGACCTGGAGCTCCAGCTCGAGCCCAGCTCCGGCGGTCTCGAGGTGCGGGGACTGGTCGCCGGTCCGTCGGGTCCCGTGCTCGTGGTGGTCGACACCCCCGCGACGAGCCGGGAGGTCGAGTCCGACGACCTCGGCTGGTTCAGCCTGGCGGACGTGCCGGCGGGCCCGGTGCGCGTGACGGTGCGCACCGAGCCCGGAGAGGTGTCGACCGGCTGGATCCGGACGTGACCGCGCGGGACGTTGCGCTAGAGCCCGAGCAATCCCTCGAGGCTGGGGTCGGCGTACGAGGTGTCGATGCTTGCGACCCACGGGACACCGTCGACGTGTCGAGGCGCCTCCGTGAGCAGCTTGCGTTCCGCCTCCCGTCCGGTGAGGCTCTTGTCGGCGGCGGCGAGCCGTGCGATGCACCCGGCCACCACGGCCGAGGCGCAGGACGTCCCCTCCCACAGGGCCCAGGTGAGCGTGTTCCTCTTGGCCATCGGGGCTCGCACGTCGACGCCGCGCGCGTAGACGTCGACGTGGCTCCCGTGGTTGCTGAAGCTGGCCACTGTCGGCTTCGAGACAGGGGCGCCCGGCGCCGACTCGTCGACCGCGCCGACCGCCAGCACGCCGGGGAAGGACGCGGGGTACGTCGTCCGCTCCTCGCCGTCGGTGTTGCCCGCGGCCGCGACGATCGAGACGTCCGGCCGGGCACGGATGAACGCCTCCAGGGCTCGTTCCAACGTCCGCGGTGGCTCAACCTCCCAGACCGTGCCACCGAAGGACAGGTTCACGACCCGGACGTCCATGTCGACCGTGAGGGACGCCAGAGCGGCCACGACCGCCTCGTCCTCCCAGTTCTCCACCTGGCTGGCGGCAGGGCCCTGGCGCTCCTTGTCGAGCACTCCCCACATCCGCACGCGCGCCGTCGGTGCCTCGCGGAGCACGATCCCGGCGATGGCCGTGCCGTGCCCGGCCGAGGGGAGGAGGGTCCCGGACTCGCCGTAGAGGCGGTCCTGGTCGTCCTCTCGGCAGTAGGAGACGTGGTCACCGAACCACGGCGCCGGGCGCCCGTCATCGCCCAGGACGATGCCGGTGTCGATGACGCCGACGGTCACCTCGCCGGTGTCCTCCAGGTCAGGGACCGTGACGAGGTCCAGCGTGTACGGGGCGTGGACAGTGCCGGGGACGCGGCCGCCGGAAGCTACGGACATGACTGTTCTCCTTGTGTGGTCCTGAGGTGACGTCGGGTGATGTCGACCGTGAACGAAGATGCGCCGACCCGGACCACGGATACCGTCGACGATAGGCACCAACCCGAGGGGCCGCTAGAGCTCGCGCTGGGTGCGGCGCGGCTGGCCCACACGGACTCCCGGACGGCCGAGCGGCAGGCGCGCGCAGCACTGCAGGCTGGCCCCGGCGACGCAGCGGTCGCCTCGGCAGGCGAACGCGCGCTCGGCCTGGTGGCACTGAGCCGTGGAGACCTGCCGTCGGCGCTTGCTCACCTGCGGCGCGCGGCGCGGGTGGCCGAGCGCGCCGGCGTCGGGGACCGGGCCTGCGAGGCGCGGGGGACCCTCGCGTACGTCGTACTGCTGGCGGGTGCCTCGCGGGCGGCGCTGCGCGAGCTCGACCGGGCAGACGCGACCCGTCCGCAGGGGCTGACTGCCGCGCGACTGTCCATGCAGCGCGGTCTCGTCTTCCATGAGCTGCATCGGCTCGTCGAGGCCGAGGCCAGCCACAGCCAGGCGCTGCGCACGCTCGCGGCGACGGCTGGCGACCCGCTGCTGGAGGGCGACGTGCACGCCAACCGGGCCATGGCGAGGATCAGCCTGGCCGACTGGCAGGGCGCTCGTGCCGACCTCGACGACGCCGCCCGCCTCTACCTCTCCCTCGGGCACCTCGGGCGTACGGCGATGGTGGATCACAACCGGGGCACGCTCGAGGCGCTGCGCGGCGACCTGCCGGCCGCGCTCGTCGCCTTCGACGCGGCCGCCGACCGCTACCGCCTGGCGGGTGTCGATCCCGGGCTCCTCGACGTCGAGCGCGCCGAGGCGTTGCTCGGGGCCGGGCTGGCCGACGAGGCGCAGTCGGCCGCGCGGGCGGCCATCGACCGGTTCGCCGCTGCGGGCAACCGCGTCGACATCGTCCAGGCCCGCCTCACCCTCGCCGAGGCCGCCCTGCTCGCCGGCGACCACGACCTCGCGGCGACCGAGGCCGACCTCGCGCGGACCGCCGCGCGCCAGCAGCGCCGCCCGCGCTGGGCAGCACTGGCCGGGCACCTGCGACTCCGCGCGCGTCACCTCGCCGGCGAGCGGGGGGCGCGATTGCTCGGCGGGGCCCGTCGTACGTCGGCCGAGCTGGCCGCGGCCGACTGGCCCGTGCACGCGGCCGATGCCCGCCTCGTCGCTGCGCTCGTCGCCCTGGACCTCGGCCGGCACGACGAGGCCAGGGCAGAGCTGGCGTCCGTGCGCCGCCACGTGCGGTCCGGCCCGGCCGAGCTGCGCGCTCGCGCCCACCACGCCGAGGCCCTGTGGCGTCGTACGTCGGGCGACCCGGCCGGAGCAGCACGCGCCGTACGCTCCGGGCTGCGCGTGCTCGACGAGCTCCAGGCCGTGCTCGGCGCGAGCGACCTGCGAGCCCACGCGGCCGCGCACACCGCCGAGCTGGCCCGGCTCGGTGTCGAGCTCGCCGTCGACCGGGGTGACGCACGCGGCGCCCTCGCGGCGGCCGAGCGGGCACGTGCGGGGTCGCTGCGCTTCCGATCGGCCCGACCTCCCGACGACGAAGCCCTGGTCGCCGACCTCGCGGCGCTGCGCGAGGTCGAGGCGGAGATCGCGGCGGACGGAGCGCCGTCGGCGGCGCTGCTGGCTCGCCGGGCCGCGGTCGAGGTGTCGGTGCGCGACCGCGCCCGCCACGCCGCGGCGCGACCCGAGGCGCTTCCTCCGGCCGGCTCGGCGGAGGCCCTGACCGGGCTGGTCGACGCCCTCGGCGACCGCACGCTCGTCGAGCTGGTCGAGGCGCACGGGCAGGTGCACGCAGTTGTGGTCCACGGAGGTCGACACCGGCTTGAGACCTGGGCGCCCCTCGCGGACCTCCAGCACCAGGTGCAGCGGCTGCAGGCGGGCCTGCAGTGGCTGACGGCCGGGCGGGCCTCGCCTGCGGTGCTGCGGCTGGTCGACGAGTGCGCCCGGCGTCTCGACGACGTGCTCCCGGTGGGCGCGGTCGGGGCGACCGCCGCGCCGCTGGTCGTGGTGCCGTCGGCGGGTCTCGCCTCGGTGCCCTGGTCGATGCTGCCGTCGTGCGCCGGCCGCGCGATAACGGTCGCGCCGTCAGCGGCCCTCTGGAGCGGCGCCGCGTCCGCTCGCGCTCCCCGCACCGGGGGCGTGCTGCTCGCCCACGGTCCCGGGCTCGCCCACGCCGCCGCCGAGATCCGGGCGGTGGGGCAGCTGCGGCCCGACGCGGTGCGGCTCACGGGCAGCCGGGCTCGGGCCGACGCTGTCCTGGCGTCCATGGACGGGACCGTCACCACCCACCTCGCGACCCACGGCATCTTCCGGGCCGACAACCCGATGTTCTCCCAGCTCCAGCTCGTTGACGGGCCGTTGACGGTCTACGACATCGAGCGGCTGCGCCGGGCTCCCGCCGAGGTGATCCTGGCGTCCTGCGACTCCGCTCGCTGGGGCGTCGTCGGGGGAGAGCAGGTCCTCGGACTGGCGGCCGTCCTGCTGTCGTTGGGCACCCGCACGGTGGTCGCGGCCACGATGCCGGTGCCCGACGCCGCGAGCAGGAGGCTGATGGTCCGCCTGCACCACCACCTCGCCGAGCAGGTGCCGATGGCGCTGGCCCTGGCCCGGGCGCGGGCCGACCTGCTGGGCTCGCGGGGTTACCGTGACCCGGCCGCGATCGTGGCCGCTGCGGGCTACGAGTGCCTCGGCGCGGGCTGAGCAAACCCGTGGGGTCGCGCCGCAGGCGCCCTGCGGCGACGTCTGAGTAGGCTCCGGCTGTGCACGTCCCCCGCCGTGTCGCCCGGATGTCCGGGGCACTCCTCGTGACCGCTCTCCTGCAGACCGCCGTCCCGAGCCCAGCGCTCGCGCCCGCGACCTCGCGTCTTGCGGCCGCCACCTGCACTGCGCAGGGCGGTGGTGGCCCCGTGCAGAAGCCGAAGCGGGTCCGGAACATCCCGACGGGAGAGACCGGCTGGTTCTCCTCCCCGAGCCTGGTCGACCTCGACGGCGACGGGCAGCTGGAGATCGTCGCGCCCTTCTACTCGACGTTCGTCTTCGACGCGCAGGGACGCCTCCTGGGCAAGGGGCAGTCGAGCAAGGGCCGGGTCTACGCGCCGGGTGTGGTGACCGACCTCGAGGGGGACGGCGTACCCGACATCGTCGTCGGCGGCAACGAGGGCACCGTGGCGGCGTACGAGTTCACGGGCGGCAAGCTGAGCCGCAAGCCGGGGTGGCCAGCGTCGACCAACAGCGGCGGCCAGTCGCCCGAGGTCCGCGGGCTCGCCGCCGCCGACCTCGACGGCGACGGCCGGGTCGAGGTCGTCGCGACCACCACCAACACCGCCTCCAGGGGCGCCCAGGTCTTCGTCCTCGACGCGAACGGACGGCTGTTCCAGCCGGGCGGCAACACCCGCGCCTGGCCCCGCAACCGCGGCTACGGTGCCTATGGCGAGAACGTCGGCATCGGCAACATCGACGACGACCCGCAGCTGGAGATCATCACCACCTTCGACAACCACCAGATCCATGCGTTCAACCTCGACGGCACCTCGGTGCTCGCCTCGCCGTGGTTCACGAACCGCGAGTCCGGCTCCGAGGGCAAGCGGATGGCCTGGGGTGACTTCATCCGGTGGGCCAGCCCGAAGGTCGAGCGTCGCCACTACCACCTGCACACCGGTGCCTGGCCGAGCCCGGCGCGCCAGCCCTGGCTGCAGTGGACCGCCTCGCCGCCGTCGGTGGCCGACCTCGACGGCGACGGACGCAACGAGGTGATCGGGCTCCCGAACGTCGAGAAGCACATCCCCTACCGCACGCAGGGCTACGCCTTCATGGTGCTCGACGGCGCGTACGGCGACGGCAGCCGCTCGGCGATGCGGCACCCGGGCTTCGAGAAGCTCGTCGTGTCCAACCGCCCGGTCCACCGCCCGGACGGCGACTGGTACCCGCCCAGCGGCATCCCGGCCCCGACCGTCGTCGACCTCACCGGCGACGGCCGACCCGAGATCGTCGCCGCGCTGCCCGGCGGCCGGGTGTACGCCGTCGGCCCGGACGGCCGCAGGCTCTGGACCCACACGTACGCCCCGAAGCGCGCCAAGACCTTCGCCTCCGAGGTGGTTGCGGCCGACCTGAACAAGGACGGCACCCCCGAGCTCGTCCTCGGCACCTACTCCCTGAAGCGCAACGCCGGCCACCTCATCGTGCTGTCGACTCAGGGCAAGGAGCTGTCGGACACCCGGCTGAAGCACCAGGGCCGCGACGGCAACGGCATCGGCGTACCCGCGGCGCCATCGATCGCGGACCTCACCGGCGACGGCACCCTGGAGATCGTGCTCACCACGTTCGACCACGGGATCGACGTCTACACGGTGCCGGGCTCGGGCACTGGCTGCCTGCCCTGGCCGACCGGCCGGGGGAACACCCTCCGCAACGGCATGGGCCCGGGCACCGCTCCCTAGCTGCTCAGGCCGGCTTGGTCCACGCGATCGTGTGGCGGAAGCCCAGCCTGTGGCGCATCGTCGCGCCGGGCATGACCTCCTCGACCAGCGCGCAGAGGTCGTCGTACGTCATCGTCGGGCCCTGGACCGGGTACGACGCCGGCTGCACGCCGGCCCGGCTCACGCGTGGGTGCTTCACGAAGCCGATCACCGGGTTGGTCACGATCGAGGCGGCGTCCCAGAGGTGGTCCGTCAGCGAGTCCGGCGGAGCGAGACCGACGACGAGGAACCGACCGCCCGGCGCCAGGACGTGTCGCACGTGTCGCAGCGCGGCGGATACGTCGAGGTGGTGCAGCACCGCGACCATGGTGACGAGGTCGAGCGGTCCCTCGACCTCGGTCCAGTCGCCGCCGTCGACCGCGACGTTGGCCAACCCGCCACACCTCTCGGTGGTCCGCAGCCGCATCGCCTCGTCGGCGTCGTTGCCCACGACGTGCCCGATGCGAGGGGCCAGCGCGGCCACCAGTGCGCCCTGCCCGCAGCCGACGTCCAGCGCCGTGTGCCGCTGGTCGGGGAGGTTCGCCAGGATCCACCGGTGGAAGTGGTCGTTGTGGCTCCACGGGTGGCGGGCGTTGAGCCGTGCCATCGCTGACGACACCGAGCCGCCGGCGAACGAGCCCGCCCACTGTCTGAACGCCACGCGCGGCAGTCTGCCGCGTCACCTCCCGTGCCGGTCGCACAGGTGCCTGGACGGTTCTGTTGCGCGTGGGACGACATGTCGTCCCCGCAGCCGAGGAGGCGTCCGAGACGATGGCGCCGGTCAGCTCCGCTTCACGACGAAGTGGACGCGACCGGTGTCCTCGGTCACTGCGTCGAGCAGGTGCCCGTCGACCCTGGGCTCGGCGACCCGGTCGAGGTAGATCCGGGCTCCGTCCTGCTCGACGACCTGGTCGCCCGGCTCCGGTCGCGACGCAGTGCCCACGTGCAGCGTCTCCGTGCGAGGTCCTCGAGCGGCGATCCTCAGTCCGGACCTGCCTCCGGCCATCTTGTGCGCGGTCACCCTGCGCACGACGTCGTGTGCCCGGCGAGTCATCCTGATCATGTCGGCCTCCTGTCGCTGTCGGACTCCGTGCTGAGGACACCTGCCCTCATCACGTACCGCCTCCATGAAGACAGCCGACTGGTTCCGGGACAAGGAAGTCGACACACGTGGCTCAGGACCGTCCGGCGCGCGTCATGGAGCTGTCGCGCGTTCGTCATGTACCGGGCGCGCGGCACCCCAGCTCTGCGGACCCGCTCGCAGCGACGCGGTCGGGCAGGAGCGACGCGTAGTCCTCGGCCGTGGCGGAACCGGAGACGAGCTCCCCGCCGGGCAGGGGGAGCTCGACGGTCTCTCCCGACGTGACCAGCCTGACGGCATCCACGCCGGGGGCCGAGGTCACCGAGAGCACGACCTGTCCCACCACCAGGGGGAGGCGTTCGGCGTCGCCGATCGCCAGCGGGTCGAGCTCGACCTCGGCGGTGCCGTCGTCGACCTCGACGAGGGCGAGCCGCGCGGCGGGTGGAAGTGCGGAGGCCAGCCCGGCCTCCCGCTCGGCGTCGCTCGGCGAGGCGGCCAGTGTCTCCAGCAGCTCGCTCACCACGTCGGCGGCGGGCAGGTCGCAGGACAGATCGACCGCTGCCGGGGTGAGGAGGTCGTCCCGTCCCAGCCAGAACACGAGCGGAACGTCTCGTGGCGCGTTCGCGGTCCCGCCCACTGCCCGCGACGAGGACTCGCCCGTCCCGAGCAGGTTGTAGGGCACGGCGGCGTCCGCCACGACCTCGGTGCGTTCCTCCGCAGGCAGGCCGCAGCCTGCGAGTCCCAGGATCGCACCGAGGGCGAGGCACATCGCCTGCGCCCGCCTCGCATGCGCTGACGGGTGCCTTCGGGTACGACGCCGAGCCGGGCGAATCATCCCTCCACCTCGCTTCTCTCCGCCACGGGCAGGCGGACGACGAACTCCGCCCCGCCCGCCTCGCTGTCGGTGCACCAGGTCGCACCTCCGTGCCTGCGGACGGCCTCGGCGACGATGCTGAGGCCGAGCCCGCTCCCTGTTCCCTCCTTCGCGCCTCCCGCCCGTGCGAACCGCTCGAAGATGCGCTCACGCTCTGCCTCGGCCACACCCGGGCCGTGGTCCCGGACCCGGATGTCGACCTGGGCGCTGCCCGGCACCACGCGGACGTCGACCAGCCCGCCGCCGTGCAGGTCGGCGTTGTGGAAGAGGTTGACCAGTGCACGCACGATCTGCGGTCGATCGACCTCCACTGCGGGGTCGTCGGGTCCGTCCCCGGGGACGAGAAGGTCGCTGCTCCGCCCGCTGGCCGCGAGGGCCTGCCGCACGAGCTCGCGGGAGCCCGTGACCAGCAGCGCCGAGTCGTCGATGCCGGTCTCCAACCGGCCGAGGGCGAGCAGGTCCTCGAGAGCTCGCCTGAAGCGGGAGAGCTCGTCGGCCATCAGCTGCACCGCGCGTTCGGCCTGCGGGTCGAGGCCGTGGGCGCGCTCGAGCAGTGCCAGGCTCGTCGTCAGTGTCGTCACGGGTGTGCGGAGCTCGTGGCTCACGTCCGCCGCGAACCTCGTCTCGCGCTGGATCCTGTCCCGGAGTGCGTCGACCATGTGGTTGAAGGACTCGACCAGCTCGGTCAGGTCAGGATCGTCGGTGCCGCGGAGACGCCGGTGGAGGTCGCCGCCCGAGATGTCCACGGCAGCGCTGGCGACGTCGCTCAACGGCGAGAGCACACGCCGGCTGGCAGCGCGACCCAGTGCCGCGCCCGCAACGGTGGTGAGGACAGCGCCGACGAGCAGGGCGACCGCCAGCGTGTGCAGTGTGTTGTCGAGCTCCGATGCCACTGCCACTTCGTAGTACTGCGCGTCCACCGTGGGCAGCGGGATGCCCACCACGACGGCGTTCGGCTGTGTACGCGACGTCCAGCCCAGACCCACGGAGCCGTCGTCGACGACGGGTCGTACGACGGCGGTGAGCGCCTCTCCCGACTGGTCGAGGCTCGATGAGTACCACTGCCCGCGCCGGTGGACGTACATCGACGCCCCGGCTGGCGGCGCCACCGCGCCCAGTGCCTCGCTCACGCCTGTGCCCGAGGTGGCGAGACCGTCGCGCACCAGTGCCGCGTCGGCGAAGGCCTGTCGCAGTGCCGTGCGCTCACGCTGCTCGAGCAGCAGGTGGCGCGCGGACACGTACGTCCCGAGCGAGAGCGCGACGGAGAGCAGCAGCGCTCCGACGGCGAAGGCGGCCGTCACCGACGACCGCAGCCCGGGGCGTGCGCGGAGGATCACCGCGCGTCGAGCCGGTAGCCGAGCCCGCGCACCGTCACGAGCGTCTGCGGATCCGCCGGGTCGACCTCCATCTTCTTGCGCAACCGTCGGACGTGCACGTCGACGATGCGCTCGTCCCCGAAGAAGCCCCGGTCCCAGACGTGCTCGAGCAGCGCCGTGCGGCTCAGCACACGGCCGAGGTTGTCCGAGAGGACGCACAGCAGCTTGTACTCGGTCATCGTGACGTGGATGTCACGCTCGCCCCGGCGGAGGTGGGCGGCCGCGCGGTCGAAGACGAGGGGACCGTCGCCGGAGTCGAGGACGACGACCTCTGCCTCGTGCGTGAGGGGGTCGCTCGCGGGGTCGGCGTCCGGGGCGCCGGGTGATGCGAGCGACGGCCGCCGGAGCAGCGCACGCAGCCGGGCCTGCACCTCTTCCACGTCGAACGGCTTCGTCACGTAGTCGTCGGCGCCGGCCTCGAGCGCCGCCACGATGTCCTCCACTCCGTCACGCGCGCTGACGACCACGATGGGTGCCTGCGTCTGCGGCCGTACCCGTCGGATGAACGTGAACCCGTCCACTCCTCCGAGCATGAGGTCCACCAGCATGATGTCGACGCTGGCGTCGCCCACGATGCCGAGGGCGGCCTCGGCGTCTCCTGCCTCCTCGACCTCGTAGCCGTCGTCCTCCAGGACGAGACGGAGGGACGTCCGCAACCCGACGTCGTCCTCGAGGACCAGTACGCGCGTGCTCATGCCGTCCATCGAACCATCGTGGCGGACGACGGCCTCCACCCCGAAGCGCCGGACCCGATGTCATGGAACTGCAACACGGTCATCCGGAGGCCGTCATGTGCTCGTGGCAGGGTCGACCGCCGACGCTGTGGACCCCGGTGAGGAGGAACCATGCCCTGGACCCAAGAACTCGTGCCGCTCGGCAGCGGCACGCTGACTCTTGCCGATGAGCGGGACGACGTGCGCGGCATGTCGGTGATGGACGTACGCGACCACCGGGTGGGTGAGGTGGAGGAGCTCCTGGTGGACCCGGGCGAACGTCGGGCACGGCTCCTGGTCGTCGCGTCCGGAGGCATCCTCGGGCTGGGGGAGCACCACAGACTGGTGCCGGTGGACGCCGTGTCCCGCGTACGAGCGCACGTCCGGCTCGAGCGCAGCGACCTCCACGTCGAGTCGGGGTTCGACTACGACCCGGCACCTCTCGGACCGGTCGACTACACCTCGGTCTACAGCTACTTCGGCTACACGCCCTTCTGGGAGGACGGCTACCGGGCGCCGTACTTCCTCGACCGGCGGGGGTGACTCGCCCGCCGCGGGGCGGTGGGCGTTGGGGGAGGGAGCCCCCGGGTCAGGGGCCCGGGGGCTCCTGTGATGCAGCACTCACAACCGCGGCGGTGCGGAGCGCGTCTCCCTCATGAGGAGGTCTTCGGCTGCCTGCCCACCCCGCCATTGCCTGAAGCGTCGGTCGTCGCGGCCGGCCCCACCCGAGACGTCGCCGACGGCGACCAGGAAGGTTCTTGTTCTCGTGTCGAGGTTCGTCATCGCCCTGCTCACCCTGTGCCTCGTGGGAGGCGCCCTCACCGCGGAGACCGTTGCAGCGAGCGACGCGTCGGCTGCGGCCTCGGCGCCGTCGCCCGCGACAGCGCTCACGGCCCGGATGCACGGCGCAAGCCCGTCGGCGAAGCAGGTGACCAGCACGCGCTGGCGCAGGTGGCGAGCACCGCGTGGGCCGTACTTCAACGACCCGCACCGCAAGAAGGGCTACTTCACGATCGAGCGTCAGGTCATCCGGACCATCCGCCACACGCCTCGTGGCTCGACGATCCGGATCGCGGTCTACTCCTTCGACCGGATGCCTGTCGCGAAGGCGCTGATCGCCGCCCACCGTCGCGGGGTCAAGGTCCAGATGCTGCTCAACGACCACCAGTACACGAAGGCCATGCGGGCGATCCGCGCGGAGATCGGCGCGAAGCGCTCGGCGAGCAGCTTCATCTACAGGTGCAAGGCGGGCTGCCGCAGCAAGGCCAACGCGTACAACAACATGCACACCAAGTTCTACTCGTTCTCGCAGGCAGGCAGGTCGAAGGACGTCATCGCCGTCGGCTCGGCCAACATGATGCTCAACGCCGACATCCACCAGTGGAACGATCTCTACTTCACCTCGGGCGACCACCGTCTCTTCCGGCAGTTCGTGTCGCTGTTCAACGACATGACGAACGACTACGACACGCGCCAGTCTCCGCGGTCCTTCTGTGGAACGCCCGCGGGCGCTGCGTGCAACGACAGCGTGGACAAGCACACCGTGTGGGCGTTCCCCAAGCCTTCAGGACCGAGGAACGACCTCGTGCTCGACATGCTCGGCAAGGTCCAGTGCCTCACGCCTGACGGGGCCGGCGGCGTCACCCGGACCCGTCTGGTCCTGTCCATGCACACGATGCGGGGTCGCCGCGGCGACTACCTGGCCGCTGCGATCCGACAGAAGTTCGCCGAGGGGTGCCGGTTCCGCGTCAGCTACGGCCTCATCGGCTACCACACCAAGAAGATCCTCGGCGCCCCCACGAAGCGCGGCAGGATCCCGCTCCGGTCCACCGGGCTGGACTACAACCCCGACGACAACTACGACCTCAACAAGGACGGCAAGGACGACCTGATCCTCAACTACTACAGCCACCAGAAGTACCTCGTCGTCCAGGGCACCTACGACGGCGTGCCCAACTCTCGGCTGGTGCTGACCGGCTCGTCGAACTGGGCCAGCCTCAGCACCGGCAACGACGAGACGTGGTTCACCATCCGCGGGAAGAAGGTGGCGCGGAAGTACGTCCGGAACTTCAACTACCAGTGGCGGCACAAGCGCAACTCGCGCAACGCCTACACCACGACGTACGCCAACTTCCGGGTGGCCCGGATGGTGCCCGGCACGGACGGGACCATGCGTCGCACGTTCGTCACCGAACGACGACGGGTCGTCACGGTCGAGCCCGACCGCTACCGGCCGGGCCCCTTCTGGGAATCCGACTGAGTGACGTCGAGGCTGACGTGGTCGGCCAGCGCGAGGCCGTCGCGCTCGTCGTCCCAGGCCATCGCGCTGATCCGCCAGCCGTCGGCGGTGCGGACGAGCTGGACGGACTTCATGCCGGCGCCGGGGATCCGCTCGCCGTCCATCACGCCGTCCTTGGTGTAGCGGCCGAACCAGTGGGCGACGTCGCCGAAGACGTCCACCCGGCCCCGCCCGGCGTGCTCGCTGAAGCCGGTCAGGGTGCCGTCGGTGAGGATCGTCCGGCGCGGGGAGATGAACGACTCGACGTCATCGAGCTCGGGCGCCACCCCGCACGTCCGTACGACGACCGCGCCGGGCAGCATGACCGCTCGGAGGTCGTCGAGCCGAGCATCGACGTCCGCCGCCGGCCCGGACGTGAAGGCGTCGAGGAAGCGGCGGATGACGTCCTGGATCTCGGCAGTGTCGCTCGAGGGCGAGCGCGGCGAGCGCCACTCGTCTGCGGTGAGCGCGAGGACCAGCTGGGTGACCCAGGCGCCCTTGAAGAACACGCCCTCGACGAAGCGCGCCTCCTGCCGGAAGCCGAGGCGGCCCAGCAGGCGCACGGACGGCTCGTTGCCCTCCACGACGACCGCGGTGATCCGCCGGAACCCGAGGTCGTCGAAGGCGAGGCGGAGCATCGCGGTGGCGGCCTCGGCGGCGTACCCCTGCCCCTGCGCCTCCCTCGCGAAGGCGAAGCCGACCTCCCCCTGCTCGTCGGAGGCCCACTTCATCAGGACCTCACCGATCACCCGCCCCGAGGACCGTTCCTCCACGGCGAGCACCAGCCACTGCCCGTGGGCGAGCAGCTCGGTCTGGGTGAGCTTGACCTTCAGCGTCTCCTCGGTGGCCGCGCGGTCGCGGACCGGCCACGGGACGTAGCGCACCACTTCTGGGTCGCCGTGGAAGCGCGCGAGGTCGTCGAGGTCGTCCATCCGGTGCGGTCGCAGGAGCAGCCGCTCGGTCTCGATCGGCAGATCGACGACGAGCCCGGTCACAGCGCGAAGTGCCCAGGCGCCAGGCTTCGCAGCACGCAGAACTCGTTGCCCTCGGGATCGGCGAGCACCGTCCAGGACTCCTCGCCCGTCTGGCCGACGGCGGCGCGACTCGCTCCGAGCGCCAGGATCCGCTCGACCTCGTCCTCCTGCGACACGTCGACGGGGGAGACGTCGAAGTGGATCCGGTTCTTGACCACCTTGTCCTCCGGGACCTGCGCGAAGAACATCGTCGGCACCACCGGGCCGGAGCGGACCGCCTCGAGCAGCGCCGCGTCGTCCGGCGGGGCGGAGGCGATCTCGACCAGGCCCGGCTCCCGGTCGAGGACCACCCAGCCCAGGACCTCGCACCAGAAGGCGGCGAGCCGTTCGGGGTCGTGGCAGTCGACGGAGATCTCGGTCATGCGTGAGGCCATGCCAGCGATCCAAGCACGTCGACGCGACGGAGTGACTTCGACCGCCCGGCCTCAGACACGGGCCGCGTGCTCCCGCGCGATCGCGGCGCCGAGCCGTGCGTTGTGCTCGACGAGGGCGATGTTCGCCTTCAGCGACTCGCCGTCGGTGATCTCCACGATCCGCCCCAGCAGGTACGGCGTCGCGTCCTTGCCGGTGATGCCGAGCCGGTCCATGTCGGCCAACGCCTGGTCGATGATCAGGCCGATCTCCTCGGCCGGGATCTCGGACGCCTCCGGGATCGGGTTGGCGACGACCACGCCGCCGTCGAGGCCGAGGTCCCACTTCGCCCGCATCAGTGCAGCGACCTCGGCAGGGGAGTCCACGCGCATCGGGGCGGCGAAGCCCGAGGAGCGCGAGAAGAACGACGGGAACTCGTCGGTGCCGTAGCCCAGCACCGGCACGCCGAGCGTCTCGAGCTTCTCGAGCGTCAGGCCGATGTCGAGGATGCTCTTCACGCCCGCGCAGACCACGGCCACCGAGGTGGTCGACAGCTCGGTGAGGTCCGCCGAGACGTCGTACGACGTCTCCGCCCCGCGGTGCACGCCGCCGAGCCCACCGGTGACGAAGACGCGGATGCCGGCGAGGGCCGCGAGCCGCATCGTCGAGGCGACGGTCGTCGCGCCGTGCAGGCCGCGCGAGACGACGTAGGGCAGGTCGCGGATGGAGACCTTGATGACGGACTCGTCGGAGGCGAGCAGCTCGAGGTCGTCGGCCGACAGGCCGATCGTCGGCCTCCCGTGCAGCACCGCGATGGTCGCCGGGACAGCGCCGCCCTCGCGGACGATGCCCTCGACGGTGCGGGCCATCTCGACGTTCTGCGGGTAGGGCATGCCGTGGCTGATGATCGTGCTCTCCAGCGCGACGACCGGCTGCCCGGACGCCAGGGCGTCACGCACCTCGTCGGTGACGGTCAGCATCAGCGGTCCTCCTTCAGGACGTCGGCGAGGTCGGGTCGGACGGTGTGGCTGCTCTCGATGGTGGCCGCTGCCGCGCGGTGGCCCTCGCGGGCCGCGTCGACCGGGTCGGCTCCGCCGAGCCAGGCGGCGATCCAGGCCGCGAGCATCGCGTCGCCCGCTCCGGTCACGTCGACGACGGTGGCAGGCACGGCGGGCAGGTGCACCGGGTCCTCCCCGCGGCTGCACATCCACGAGCCCTCGGCGCCGCGACGCAGCCAGACGTGCTCGACGCCCCGGTCGTGGAGGTCGACGACCGACTCGCGCCAGTCGTCGACGGGCCGGCCGGTGAGCGCCGCGAGCTCGTCGGTGTTGGGGGTGACCAGGAACAGGTCGCGCACGAGGTCGGCCGAGCGCGCCGCCTTGGCGACGGAGACCGGTTCGAAGGCGACGCGCACCCCGGCAGCGGCGGCTGCGGAGAAGGCCCTCGCGACCTGCGGCGCGGCGAGGTTGCCGTCGACCACCACCAGCGCCGCGTCGGCGAGGTGGAGTGTCTCGAGCTCGAGGGCGTCGACGGTCGCCATGTCCGACACCGCCGCCACCAGCTCGCCGCGGTCGTCGAGGACTGCGGTGTAGGTGCCGGTCGCGCCCGGCACGCGTCGTACGGCACCGACGTCGGCACCGCACGCGGCGGTCACCCGCAGCACCTCGTCGCCGAAGGCATCGTCACCCACCGCCGAGACCAGCCGGACCGGGGCGCCGAGCAGGCCCAGGCAGGCGGCGATGTTGCGGCCGACGCCGCCGGGCGAGATGCGGGTCCGACCGGGGTTGCTGGTCGCCGGGACCAGCGGCGTGGACGTGCGCGCGACGACGTCCATGTTCGTCCCGCCGACGACGACCACCCACTGGTTCACGCGCAGATCCTGACAGAGCCGGGGTGCCGGGCGTAGCGTCGACACATGATGTGGGTGACGGGGGTCCTCGTGGTCGCAGCAGTGATCTTCCTGCTCGACCGCCGCCAGAGCAGGCGCGAGCGGGAGGACCTGGCCCGGCCGGGGATCCCGGTGCGCCGTGCCCAGCCGCGCGCCGGCGTCGGCCACCTCGGCGAGGCACCGATCGGCACCCACCACCGCCTCGGCGGCCGCCGGGCAGGCGACTGAGGGTCGCTCAGATCTCGTCGTCGACGTACGACGGTCGCGCCACGCGCAGCCCCGCGAGGGTCAGCGGCACCGACGTGAGCGCGAGCAGCACGATCACCAGCGACCAGCCGTCGGTGGCGTCGCGGAGCAGGCCGACGAGGAACGGGCCGACGGCGGCGAACGCGTAGCCGATCGGCTGGACGAAGCCGGAGAGCTGTGCGGTCACCGACGGGTGGCGCGTGCGGGCGGTGATCAGCGCGATCGCCGTCGGGAAGGCCAGCCCGGACAGGCCGAGCAGCAGGGCCCACAGCCACGGGACGGTCGCCGGGGCGACCATCAGGCCGGCGTACCCGAGCGCGAGCATCACGCCGAAGGAGACCATCCACGCGTGCAGGCCCTGGCTGCGGGCAATGACGGTCGGCATGGCGAGCGCGCCGAGGATGCCGACACCGGAGAGCAGCGCCTGCAGCGCGCCTGCAGTCGAGGCGGACAGGCCGGCGTCGCGGTAGATCTGCGGCAGCCAGCCGAACTGGACGTAGGCGTGCATCGACTGGATGCCGAAGAGGACCGTCAGCGCGACCGCCGTGGGCGAGTGCGCGATCCGGCCGCTCGGTGCCGCGTCGCCACTGACGCTGTGCTCGGCGGGCGAGCGGCGCTCGTGCAGCGCCAGCCACGCCCACAGCGGGAGCGCGACCACCAGGAGCACGCCCCACATGCCGAGGCCGGTGCGCCACGAGCCCGTGGCCTCGGCCACCGGAGCCGTCGTGAGCGCGGCGACGGTGGCGCCGACCACGAGGCCCGTGCCGTAGACCGTCATCAGCACCACCGTGTGGCCGTGGGCCTTGATCCACGGCGGGACCAGGACGTTGCACACCGCCATGCCGGCGAGCGCGAGGACGGAGAGGAGCAGGAACAGCGGGACGCTGTCGGTCGTCACCCGCAGCAGCAGCCCCGCCGCCGCCGCGAGGAGCGCCAGGGCGATGCCCGTCGTCGTGCCGACCTTCCGCGCGAAGGCCACCGCCAGTGCGCCGACCAGCCCGAAGCAGAGCCCGGGCAACCCGGTCATCGCTCCGGCGACGCCTCCGCTCATGCCGAGCCCGTGGCGGACCTCCTCCAGCACCGGGCCGAGCGACGACGCTCCGGGACGCAGGTTGGCCGAGACGAGGACGACGGCGGCGAGCAGGATGCCGAAGGGGAGGGCGCGGCTGCGGGGTCGGGGCTCAGCGTCGGACACGTGCACCGACTCTAGGGAGCACCAGCAGCGCGCCGAGGACGAGGGTTGCCACGACCACGAACGCGGTCGCAGTGCCCTGCCCGCTGAGGTGGCGGAGCACCATGCCGCCGACGAGGGCGCCGAGCCAGACCACGACACCCGAGGCGACTGCGGCGGGCGGACGTCGGGCCACGACGAGCACCGCCCAGCCGACCAGCGCGCCGACGAGGAAGGGCCACGCGGTCGTCCACCAGCCGCCGGCGGTCAGGGTGCCGTAGTGGCTGAGCCGGCCGATCACCGCGAAGAGTCCGACGAGCAGGAGGTCGATCGCGAGCCACATGCGCACGACCCTAGGGCGCCGCCGTGACGGGCTCCCCGGCGGCTGCTGGCGAGGCTGGTAACTCAGGGTTACAGTCGGCACCATGACGTCGCTCGCGTCCCTCCCGGTCCCTCGAGCCATGAGTCGCGAGGTCCGGTCGAGCGTGCACTGGGGCGTGGCCCACGGCCTGCCCACGCTGCTGCTGCGACGGGCCGCCGACCGCGGCGACCTGCAGGCCCGGCTGATCCAGGTCGGGGCGCGCGGCACCGGCGACGTCTTCGACCTGATCGAGGAGATCCGCTCGCGCGGGCCGCTCTACCGCTCGCGCATCGGGTACGTCGCCACCAGCCACGCCGCCGTACGACAGCTGCTCACCAGTGACGACTTCCGTTCCGGCTTCCCGACCAACGAGGGAGCGCTGGGGCGGATCTCCCGCTGGGCCGCGCCGCGGACCCTGCACCCGGTCGAGCCGCCGTCGCTGCTCGTCACCGAGCCACCCGACCACACGCGCTACCGCAAGCTCGTGACGCGGGTCTTCACCATGCGCGCCGTCGAGAAGCTGCGCGAGCGCACCGAGGAGATCGCCACGGAGCTGCTCGACGCTCTCGAGCCGCGGGCGACGAGCACCGTCGACCTCGTCGAGTCCTACTGCGCGCTGCTGCCGGTGACCGTGATCGCCGAGATCCTCGGCGTCCCGGAGGAGGAGCGCGCGCGGGTGCTCGACTTCGGGTCGGCGGCCGCGCCCAGCCTCGACCTCGGGCTGGGGTTCCGGCGCTACCGGTCGGTCTCGCGCGCGCTGGCGCAGTTCGACGGATGGCTCAGCCGGCACCTTGACGACCTGCGCCGCGAGCCGGGTGACAACCTGCTCAGCCAGCTCGTGGCCGTGCGCGACGAGGGCGAAGGACTCGACGAGTCGGAGCTCAAGGCGACGGCGGGGCTGGTGCTGGCGGCCGGCTTCGAGACCACGGTCAACCTGCTCGGCAACGGCATCGCGCTGCTCCACGACCACCCCGACGAGCGCGCCCGGGTGGTGGCCGACCCGGCTCTGTGGCCCAACGTCGTGGAGGAGGTGCTTCGCCTCGACCCGCCCGTGCTGCTGACCGGACGGATGGCGTCCCGCGACACCGAGCTGGTCGGCCAGCCGGTCCGGGCCGGGTCCATGGTCACCGCCATCCTCGGCGGCGCCAACCGCGACCCGGAGGTCTTCGCCGACCCGTTGCGCTTCGACGTCGGCCGCGCCAACGCCCGCGACCACATCGCCTTCTCCTCCGGGCGCCACCACTGCCTCGGCGCCCAGCTGGCCCGGATGGAGGGCGACGTCGGCCTGCGGGCGATCTGGGAGCGCTACCCCGAGCTGCGCCTCGAGCCGGGTGCGCGGCGCCGGGAGACCCGGATCCTGCGGGGCTTCGAGACTCTTCCCGCCACGCTGCGACCCTGACCTCGCCCCGATCCAGCCCTCTCTCGGGTAGGTTCCCCCGGTGCCGAACCGGGGAGCAGTACGCCTGCTCGTGCTGCTGCTGACGACCGTGCTCCTCGCCGTGGGTGGCAGGGCGAGCGCTGACGTCGACGTACCCCGTCCGGTGCTCAACGTGGACTTCCCGGACCCGGCGGTCGTCGAGACGCCGGGCGGCCTGGTGGCGTACTCCACCGGCGACCGCGTGCCGTACGCGTGGGCCCGGCGCGCCGACGGCACGTGGCAGCGCGGTCGCGGCGTGCTCACCCACCGGCCGACCTGGTCGCGCGAGGGCGGCGTCTGGGCCGTCGACGTGGTGCGGGTCAGCGGCGTGTGGCTGCTCTACTACGCCACCCCGGTGCAGGGGATGGGGGAGCACGGCCGCTGCATCGGTGTCGCGCGGTCCTCCTCGGCCCGCGGCCCGTTCCGCCCCGTCGGCAGCGCGCCGCTGGTGTGCCCGTCGTACGCCAAGGTCCCGACGGCGCAGGACCCGATGCTGCCGCGCGACCCGACGCTGCCGCGCGCCGGCGTGATCGACCCGTCCTTCTTCCGCGACGCCGACGGGACGCCGTACCTCGTCTACAAGACCGACCGGACGCCCTCCTCGATCCGGCTCGTCCAGCTCAACGACGAGGGCCAGGGAGTCTCGGCCGGCGCCACCAGCGTGGAGCTGGTGCGGTCGGCCGGGGTGCTGGAGAACCCGTCGCTGGTCGTACGGCCCGAGGGCTACGTGCTGCTCCTGTCGGAGGGGGACTGGACGCGGTGCGGCTACCGCACCCGCTGGATCCGCTCCGCGACCCTGGGCGACTGGACCGTGCCCGAGACCGGGATGCTCCTCGACACCGCGACCACGGGGCTGTGCGGCCCCGGCGGCGCCGACGTCGTCGACGACGGTGCGACGCGGCTGTTCCTCCACGGCTGGACCTGTCGAGGGACGACGTCGCCATGCACGGGGCAGGGCAAGTGGGACCACAAGCCGCGCCAGCGCGGGATCCGGGCGATGTACGCCGCCACGCTGGAGTGGCCGGGTGGTGTGCCACAGGTCACCGGCTGGCTCGAGCCGCGCTGAGCCGCGCCGCACCTAGGCTCGGCGCATGGCTTCCGAGTGGGACACCCACACCGCGCTGACCGCCTCGCGTGAAGGCGCCTTCGACGCCGAGCTCGACCCGGGCTGGGTGGTGGGCGGCGGCGTCAACGGCGGCTACCTGCTCGGCATCATGGGCAAGGCGATCGCCTCGACGGTGCCCGCCAAGCCCCATCCGCTGTCGGTCAGCGCCTACTACCTCTCCGCCTCGCGCCCCGGCCCGGCCCACGTCTCGACGCGGGTGCTTCGGGAGGGAGGCAGCGTCGCGACGGTGGCCGCCGAGCTCGGCCAGGAGGGCACGACCCGCATCACGGCCCTGGCGACGTACGGCGACCTCAGCGCGATGCCGTCCGACGTCGCCACCACGGCCGTCGAGCCGGACCTCCCGCCCCTCGAGGAGTGCGTCCCGGGATCGCTCGCTCCGGAGGAGACCCGACGGATCGCCCCGATCATGGAGCGCTTCGACATGCGCTTCGACCCGGCGTGCGTCGGGTGGGCGATGGGCGCGCCGAGCGGCCGCGGACACATCCAGGCGTGGTTCCGGATGGTCGACGGCCACGACGTCGACCCGGTCGGGCTGCTGATGGTGTGCGACGCGCTGCCGCCGGTGACCTTCGACCTCGGCCGCCCGGGATGGGCGCCGACGCTCGAGCTCACCGTCCACGTCCGGGCCGTCCCCGCGCCGGGCTGGCTCAAGGTCTCCCACCGCACCCGCAACGTCGCCGGCGGCATGTTCGAGGAGGACTGCGAGGTCTGGGACTCGACCGGCCGCCTCGTCGCCCAGAGCCGCCAGCTGGCCATGCAGCCACGCGCCTGAACCGTCGTACTGGCCCTTGAGTCGCCCAGAGACTCAAGGCGTATCCCGGGCGTGTCGGGGGCATCGCTAGCCCTTGAGTCGCCCAGAGACTCAAGGGCTACAGCCGGGCGTGTCACGCTCAGGTCAGTCGAACCAACTGCGGTCCATGGCCACGATCCAGCGGCGGCGGGGGTGCTCGGTGAGTGACCAGATCCGGTCGGTCGAGGGCCAGTAGCTGAGGTCCTCCGGACCCATCGGCAGGGCCCAGCGGTGGACCTTCATCGAGCCGGGTTGCCCGGCGCAGACCGTGCCCGGCATCCACGTCCCGTGGGACACCGTGACGTGGTAGCGACCGCCGGCGATGACGGCGCCCTGCATCTGTCGTACGCCGCCCTCGTCGATGGCCAGCGGCCGGGAGAAGCCGTCGTCCCCTACGGCCAGCTGCCAGGTCGCCGGGTCGAGGGGGTAGCGAGCCAGCCGGGTCGTCGCGTCGGGGTCGGCGGCGTACTCACCCGCGACCAGTGCCGGGGGGTCGGAGCGGCGGTCGAGCGACATGAAGGAGTAGCGCAGCTTCTCGTGGCCCTCGTCGGTGAAGGCCTGGTAGGTGAAGCGGACCGGGAGCACGTAGCGGTGGCCGAAGGAGTAGAGGGTCGAGCCCTCGAGGCCGAACTTCTCCGGGTGGTCGTCGTCGCCCGCGACCCGCATGATGTCGTCGACGCGGGCGGTGACGAAGCCGCGGTTGGTCGCCGCGATGTGGAGGTAGGGCCCGGCCCAGACGATGCCGCCGGCGTGGATGTTCATCGGCTTGAGCTTCAGGTTGCCGGCCTTGTCGAAGACCGGGACCACGAGCAGGACGTGGCGGTACTTCCCGGAGTCGAGGTCGACGAAGGTCACCCGCGAGCCGCGCTGGACGCCGTCCTTGCCCGTCGAGTACCACGTCGTCACCACGACCTTGCGGCCGTCGATGTCTTCCGTGTCGGAAGAGTCGGCGCTGGTGGAGATCCCCTGCGGGTACCAGAGCTCGTCGCGCTCGTCGTAGGCGTCCCAGCGGTACGCCTCGCGCACCGCACGACCGAGCAGCCGGGGCATGACCCGCGCCCGGCGGACGTCGTACTTCAGGTCGGCGAGCAGCCCGTCGAGCCCCGTCGGCTCCCCGAGCACCGCGGCGAGGGCCGCGATCTCGCGGACGTTCTCGTCGGTGCGCTGCAGGTGGACGCCCTCGACGTACGGCGACTCCGACGCTGTCGAACGCACCGTGTCGGCAGCCGCCAGTGACGGTGTCTGGGACGACGTCTCGGTTGTGGGTTCTGGCTCGCCGGGTGGGCGCATCCCCCCACCTTATGCGGGCCCTGGAAGGGCATCGCGAGGGCCGATTGCGGTCGTCCATCCCCTGAACGAGGGACGTTGCCGCGAGGGAGCGCATCGCTGCCGTGGCGGCGCTCTGATGGGAGTTGGCCATCTCGATGGGGGAGCGGACGGGACAACGCGAGGAGAGGGTGACGACTCATGAATGCAGTCGAGGCTGTGGCAATCGTGGCAGCGGCCGGCGGTGCGGGCGGACTGACCGCCTACCTCGCCTCAGGCGGCTTCCGAAAGAAGCTGAAGCTGGAGGAGGGACCGTCTGAGACTGGCTTCGTGGGGACGATGTTCCTGGGAGCCGTTGCCGGCGTCCTCGCGTGGGTGGTCCAAGGACCGCAGGAGTCTCTCGCGGTCACGTCGGCGCTGACCGATGCGCAGGTGCCAACCTGGGGCGACGTGGTCTCCGCGGTGGGCGTCGGCTTGGCGGGATCGAAGTGGCTCGCCCAGAGCTATCAGACCAAGCTGTTCCGGTTCGTGGGCGCCCGAGCGGCGCTCAAGGATCCTGACGCTGACACGGCGGCGGCGATCTCGGGCGGCGACGTGCGCCGTGCCGCCAGCGCGGTGGGGGCGGTGTCGTGAACGGGCCGCCACAGGCGGGCTCGCGACGCGAGGTGCGTCTGGCGCTGGTGATGAACGGTGGCGTGAGCCTCGCCGTGTGGATGAGCGGGGTCACGCGCGAGATCGATGCGTTGCAGCACGCCCACGAGGACGTCCCGGCCGGCTCGAGCCCTGCGCAGGAGAAGTACCTGAAGGTCTGGCAGGACGTGCTGGCCGCTGCCCACCGATCGCGGGTGAGGGTCGACCTCGTCGCGGGGACGAGCGCCGGTGGCCTGAACGGTGCCCTCCTGGCATCCGCCATCGCGCGGGGCGAGCGCCTCGACTCCGAGCTCCGAGACCTGTGGGTGGAGGCGGGAAGTCTCGAGGTCCACAAGCTCATCCAGCCCAAGGGTTCCGACGAGCGATCTCTCCTGGGCGGCGGCTACTTCGAGCAGCAGATCGCGAAGGCACTCGGGTTGGTCAAGGACGCCTCCGGTTCCTTCACGATGGCCGGGCAGGCCGTCGGACGACAGAGCTGCACCCTCCTCACCACGGCAACGGCCTTGAGGACCCCCGGGGCGGACGACCTCGGGCCGGACAGCCGCCGCGTCTATCGGTTCACCCACCGCGTCGACCCAGACGGTGTCGCCGTGACCCCGGGGTGGGCGCAGAGCGACTTCGCGACCCATGCCGCGGCGTTGGCACGGGCCGCGCGTGCGTCCGCATCGTTCCCTGCAGCGTTCAACCCGGTCTTCGAGTCCCCCGACCTGGTGTCGCGGCGGCATGAGCGGATCGACGACGCCGCGTCCTACCTGGTCGACGGAGGCGTCTTGGACAACGCGCCGTTCGGCCCGCTGCTCGACGAGCTGCGCAAGAGGCCCATCGACGCGCCCTTTGATCGTGTCCTGCTCTACATCAAGCCGTCGGGAAGCGGAGACGGGACGACGACTCCGTTGAGCAACAATCCGTCGCCGCTTTCCGTGCTGGGACGCGTCTTCACCGCCTCCCGCGAGCCCGACGACCGGCAGGACGTCGAGGACCTCGTGGGCCTCCGGGACGAGATGCTCTACACGGGCACCATGCCTCACCTGCTCCTCTCGAGGAGCTTCGAACCTGGCTCGTCCATGTCGGGAGACGAGCTGACGGCCTCGGCCACCCCGTTGCTCTCTCACTACCGACGGGGTCGCAGGCAGGCCTTCGAGGTCGAGGCCGACCTCGAGCCGTCGGTCCAGTTCGACGTCCCCGCCATCAGCCCCCTGCCTCAGGAGGGCCCCCTCTTCGGCGCCATGACGCTCGACCAGGCGCCGGGCTCCTGGACCTGGGGCCTGTCCGCCGCCGATCGGATCCTCCGGTGGTGGGGCCGCATCCTGAACGTTCGATGAATGCAGATGGTCCGACCTGCGACGCAGCTTTCGCTGCGGTGTCTGCCGGTCAGCGACTGACCACGGTCCTCTACGAGTCCGGCGACGGCAGCTGGCCCGACGACGCCACGGTCGGCACTGTGGCCGAGCTGATGTGGACGGCCGCCGACGCAATGGCGGCGTGGTTCGCCGAATCCGGGGAGCCGGTGACTGGTCAAGAAGTCATGAGGTCATCGCTCTGCGTCGAGGTGCTCACCATGTCCTTCGCGTGGGGGCACGTGGACTCCAGCAACGTGCCCCGCTTCGCCTACCGCCAGATCACGCCCGCGGTACCGCCGCTGGTGAATCTGGAAGGGGACGGTGAGGCTCCCTACTGGGAGCGCGCTCACCTGTACGGCTCTCGCTGGGGCCACTTCGGAGCCTTCGGTGCGGATGACTGGCGGGCGAGCGACTGGTTGTGGGGGAGGCTCGACGGCGGTCGGCAGCTCGTCGAGCTGTTGGTCGACCCCGGGGACGAGCGCGAGGACCTCTTGCAGAGGCTGGGCAAGGCGATCCTCGACGAGGAGGGGGAGACGCTCGATGCGGTCCAAGGCTCGGCAAGCTCGGTGCGGAACGCAACAGCGACGAGCCTGTGGAAGGCCTTCGTCAAAGAGCTCAAGTCGCCCACGCGCGATGCCATCTTCGCCAAGCTCGAGCGGCTCCCGAGTCAGAACCTGCCTCCTGACGCGGCCGCCATGGTTCTCGCAGCCGTGGGCCGCAAGCGACCCGAGTCGACGAAGGAGAAGTGGTTCGCCAGGCGCAAGGAGAACGCCAAGCTCAGAGTGATCCGTGCCGCGTTCGCCGCTCCACGCGTCTACCTGCGCCACCGGGTCAAGAAGACACTCTCCAGCTCCTGATCGTCGCCCCGAATCCCTGGGCTGCGACACTGCGCGGGTGAGGGCGATCTTCTTCGACGAGGACGACGCGCAGGCGGTCGTCGCCCGGCTGCGGGCCGACGGGTTCGAGGCGCGCCTCGAGCGGGAGCGGCTGGCCGGTGAGGACGACGACGAGGACCACCCCTGGGCGGTCGTCAGCGACGCGCCCGCCTTCATGCTCGAGGTCCTCGTCGACACCCACGACGGGTGGCTCGACGAGGACGAGGCCGCGAACGGGGAACACACAGTGCCGCTCCCGCCGTTGGACCTCCCGACGGCGCCGAAGCGGATCAAGCGCCCCGATCTAGATTGAGGGACATGACAGCCGATCGCCGCATCATGCTGGTGCACGCCCACCCCGACGACGAGTCGATCAACAACGGCGCCACGATGGCGCGCTACGTCGACGAGGGCGTCGCCGTGACGCTCGTGACGTGCACCGCCGGCGAGATGGGCGAGGTGCTGGTGCCCGACCTGGCGTACCTCGCCTTCGAGGAGAAGGGCGGGCTGGGTGAGCACCGCCGCGAGGAGCTCGTCGAGGCGATGAAGGTCCTCGGCGTCACCGACCACCGCTTCCTCGGTGGCTTCGGTCGCTTCCACGACTCCGGCATGGCCTGGCACGAGGACGGCCACGCCATCCCCGCCGAGGAGATCCCCGACAACGCGTTCTGGACCACCGACCTCGTCGAGGCCGCCGACGAGCTGGTCAAGGTGATCCGCGAGGTCCGGCCGCAGGTGCTCGTGACCTACGACCAGTTCGGCGGCTACGGCCACCCCGACCACATCCAGGCCCACCGCGTCGCGATGTACGGCGCCCAGCTCGCCGCCGCGCCGTCGTACAAGCTCGAGCTCGGCGTGCCGCACGACGTCGCCAAGATCTACTGGACCGCCATGAGCGAGTCGCGGATGCGCGAGAGCCTCCGCAAGCTGCGCGAGGCCGGCGACACCGAGACCTTCGCCGGCATGGACCCCGACGGCAAGCTGCCGCCGTTCGTCACGCCCGACGAGCTGATCAGCGCGCGCGTCGACGGCGCGGCCACCGTGCAGCGCAAGATGGACGCGCTGGCCAAGCACGAGACCCAGGTGCAGTCCGACGGGCCGTTCTTCTCCGGCGCCGAGAGCGGTCACTCGTGGTGGTCCGAGGAGTTCTACCGGCTCGTGAAGGGCACCGCCGGCCCGACCGACGCCGAGGGCTTCGAGGCGGACCTCTTCGCCGGTCTGTGAAGGTCCTCGCGGCGCTCGTCGCCGGGGTGCTCTCGGGAGCGGCCGGCACCGTGCTCCACCAGACCTGGTGGGGGCTCGCGCTCGCCCTCGGCACCGGCCTCGTCGTGCTCGCCTGGCTGCCCCCCGGCGGCGTACGCCTCGCCTTCGCGCTGGGCTGGTGCGTGCCTGTCCTGAGGGGCGCGCTGGCCAAGCCGGCAGGCGGCTTCCTCGTCGGAGCCGACACCATGGGGTGGTCGTTCGTGGCGGGCACCTTCGTGCTCCTCGTGGCCGCGCTGGCGACGGTGCGGTCGGGCCGGCGGCCCGTCCCGGGGACCGGCGGGGGTCCAGAGGAACGAGGGTCCGTTACCTAGACTCGCGGCGTGCCGAAGAACCAGCAGCGCAGTGATGGGCAGCCTCGCGAGAAGGCGGGCGCCCGCGTCGTCGTGTGGCTGCTGCTCGGCCTGGTGGTGCTCTTCGGCGGGGCGTACGCCGCCGCGCACTACGTCGCCGGCGACAAGGTTCCGCGCGGCACGACGGTCTCCGGGGTCCGCATCGGCGGGCACTCCCAGGGCAAGGCTGCCGAGGTCCTCCGGGCCGGGCTCGCCGACAAGGTGGCCCGCGACATCGCCACGACGGTCGAGGGCCAGGCCGTGGCGATCGACCCGGCCGAGGCCGGGCTCGGCGTCGACTACGAGGCCTCGGTCGCCGAGGCCGGCGGCGAGGAGAGCTGGGACCCGGTCCGGCTCTGGAACTACTTCACCGGCGGTGACGACACCGAGGCCCAGGTGACCGTCGACGACACCACCTACAACGCCTACCTCGCCGGGCTCGACGAGCAGTACGGCGCCAAGGCCCGCGACGGCGCGGTCGCGTTCGACGGCGAGCGCATCGAGACGACGCAACCGCGCACCGGAGCCGCGCTCGACCCGGCCGACACGCTCGCCGCGCTGCAGACGGCCTTCCTCGCCGAGACGCCCGACGAGGTCGCCCTCGAGATGGCGACCGTCGAGCCCGACATCGACGCCTCCGACGTGCAGGACGCGCTCAACAGCTTCGCCTCCCCGGCCGTCGCGGCGCCCGTCACCCTCAGCTTCGAGGGATCGACCGTGAAGGTCTTCCCGAGGGATTACACCGTGGCCCTCAGCCTGGTGCCGACCAACGGCGAGCTGGTGCCCACGCTCGACCCGGCGAAGCTGGCCGAGGTCGTCGCCACCAAGGTCACCGCCGGCGCCCCGGTCGACGCGAGCATCACGCTCGTCAACGGCAGGCCCCAGGTCGTGCCGGCCAAGCCCGGGGTCACCTTCGACGAGTCCGAGCTCGAGGCCGGCTTCCTCGAGGCGGTCGCCATGCCGCAGGGCGAGCGGACCCTGTCGCTGTCGGCCAAGGTCGCCAAGCCCGGCTTCACGACCAAGGACGCCCGGGCGCTGAAGGTCAACGAGCGGGTCTCCACCTTCACGACGTACTTCCCCTACGCGGAGTACCGCAACGTCAACATCGGTCGCGCCGCGGAGATCATCGACGGCACCCTGCTCAAGCCCGGCGAGACGTTCTCGCTCAACGGCACGGTGGGGGAGCGGACCGAGGAGAACGGCTTCACCAAGGGCTACATCATCAGCGACGGCATCCTCGTGCAGGACCTCGGCGGCGGCGTCTCGCAGATGGCCACGACCCTCTTCAATGCGATGTTCTTCGCCGGCCTCGAGGACGTCGAGCACAAGCCGCACTCGTTCTACATCGACCGCTACCCGATCGGTCGCGAGGCGACGGTCGCCTGGGGTGCCGTCGACCTCCGCTTCACCAACGACACCCCCTACGGCGTCCTCATCGACACCAACGTCACGCCCTCGACCCCGACGACGTCGGGCGTGGTGACGGCCTCGATGTACTCCACGAAGTACTGGGACATCACCACGTCCACCGGTGAGCGCTACAACCTCACCAAGCACAAGACCCGCCGCATCGACTCGCTCACGTGCCACGCGAACGAGGGCTTCGGCGGCTTCGACATCGACGTCACCCGCTACTTCGAGCCGGTCAACGGCAACACCGAGACCCGCGACGACGAGGTCTTCCACACGACCTACACCCCCAGCGACACGGTCATCTGCACCAACCCCGACGCCGTCGACGAGTAGCCGCGCCGTCGACCTCGGTTTCGACACGGGCGCGGGGCGCCCTGCTCAACCAGCGGTCTGGCTACGGCGAGAGGCGGTGCAGGTCGCGCGGGAAGAGCGTGACCTCGCGGACGTTCGCCGCCTCGACGAGCCGGCCGACCCAGCGCTCGAGCCCGATCGCGAACCCGCCGTGCGGCGGCATCCCGTGCCGGAACGCCTGGAGGTACGCCGCATAGTCGGCCGGGTCCTCGCCGCGCGCGCGGATCGCCTCGTCGTACGCCGACGCGCGGTGCAGGCGCTGCCCACCCGTCACCAGCTCGAGCCCCCGGAACAGCAGGTCGAACGCGCGCGAGTAGCGCGGGTCCTCGGGCTGAGGGTGCGTGTAGAACGGGCGCTTCGCCATCGGGTAGCCCTCGACGGCGAGGAAGTCGCTGCCGTGCTCGGCGAGCGCCCAGGCCCCGAGGACGCGCTCGTGCTCCGGGGCGAGGTCGGGCTCGTCGGCCGGGGCGCCGACCAGCTCGAGGGCGTCGGCGAAGTGGATCACCGGGATCTCCTCGGGCACGACCGGCAGCCGCGCGCCGGTGCGTACGACCGCGTCCTCGCACGCTGCGACGGAGGCCACCATCCCGGCCAGCACCTCGCGCAGGACGGCGAGCACGTCGCGGTGGTCGCGGATGAAGCCGAGCTCGACGTCGAGCGAGCGGTACTCCGCGAGGTGGCGCACGGTGTCGTGCGGCTCGGCCCGGAAGACCGGCCCGACCTCGTAGACCCGCTCGAAGACCCCGACCAGCTGCTGCTTGTAGAACTGCGGGCTCTGGGCGAGGTACGCCGGTCGCCCGAAGTAGTCGACCGCGAAGACGTTCGCCCCTGACTCCGTCGCCGACTCGACGAACTTCGGCGTCGCGATCTCCGTGAAGCCGAGCCCGTCCAGCGTGGCCCGGAAGCCCTTCAGCGAGGCCGCCGCCAGCTCCCACCGCGACCGCTGCGCGGGGTGGCGCCAGAGCACGGGCGCGTGGTCGAGCAGCGTCGGCAGCGACGCGTCGAGGGCGGGTCGCCACAGCTCGACCGGCGGAGTCGCCGCAGGCTCGGTGAGCGGCTCGACGACGGCCTCGGTGACCTCGACGCCGCCGGGCGCCTGGGCGTTGGCGGTCGCGGTGCCCGTGACCCGTACGACGGTCTCCTCAGGAGGTACGACGGTCCCGGCCGGAAGCACGACCTGCGCCAGCCCGCTGCGGTCGCGCAGCACGAGGAAGGTGACGCGGGCCAGCTCGCGGCGCCGGTGCACCCAGCCCTCGAGCGTGACGGTCGTGCCGGGCTCGGCGGTGGCGAGCGATGAACAGAGCGCGCGGGCCGTCGGTTGAGGAGGTCGCGCAGCGACCGTCTCGAAACCAGGCTCGGATGGGATTTGTGGTCTCACTACTACCTCCAGGTGGATGAGGCCCTGGAGGTGTGGGCGGGGGCTAGGTCGCGGTGCCACCACACCTTCGCCGGACAGGATCGGTCCGGCCTCTCGTCGGTCACGTCGTACGCACGGACGCCGCTGCGCTGCCGGGTTGCAGGGAGGTTGTCAGGCTCCGTGGCTGTCGCGAGAAGGGTAGGCACGCGCGCGTCCGCGGGGAAATCGGTTTCTGCTGCGACACTGGCGCCGTGCTGGCCCACCTCCGCCTCAACGTGCCGACCGAGCTGAGCGAGGCGGTCGTGGAGCTCCTCCGTGAGCACGACCGCGCGACCAACGTGACCCTGGTGAAGGGCGCGTCGCTGGTGCCAGAGGGAGACCTGGTCGAGTGCGACGTCGCGAAGGAGCTGACCGGTGAGGTGCTGCGGCACCTGAAGGACCTCGGCCTCGGCGAGACCGGCGGCATCCTGGTCTCGACGCCGAGCGCGTGGCCCTTCGCCGCCGCGCGCCGTCTGGAGGAGCAGGCGCCGGGCGACCCCGAAGACGCGGTGATCTGGGACAGCGTGATCGACAAGGGCTACGCGGCGTCCCGGCCCACCGTCACCTTCCACGTGTTCCTCGTGCTCGCCACGCTGCTCGCCGCCATCGCGGTGATCACCGACTCCGCCGTGCTCGTCATCGGCGCCATGGTCGTCGGGCCGGAGTTCGGCACCGTCGCCGCCGTCGCGCTCGGCGTGGTCTTCGGCCGGTGGGGTCTCTGCGTCCGGGCCCTGCGGCTGCTGGTGCTCGGCTTCGCCGTGGCCGTCGTCGTGGTGGCCGTGCTCGCGCTGGTGGCGGACCTGACCGGCCTGGTGACCTCCGGCATGGTGTCGCGACCGCGCCCGCAGACCGGCTTCATCTGGCACCCCGACCGCTGGTCGTTCATCGTCGCCCTGATCGCGGGCGCGGCCGGCGTGCTCGCGCTGTCGACGGAGAAGGCCAACGCGATGGTCGGTGTCTTCATCTCGGTCACCACCGTCCCGGCAGCCGGCAACCTCGCACTGGCCCTCGGCACCTGGACGGTCAGCGAGATCACCGGCTCGCTCGCCCAGCTCGCGGTGAACATCGCCGGCATGGTCGTCGCGGGCGTCGTGGTGCTCGGCCTCCAGCGACTGCTCTGGCAGCGGGTCACCGCCGCCTCGGAGAAGCTCTTCTTCCGCACCTGACGTGTTGCGATGCGATCGTCCTGACGACCGCATCGCACCACGTCGCGGGTCAGGAGCCGACGAGGTAGCGGTTGGTGTGGTGGGTGACGAAGCCGTGCTGCTCGTAGAGCGCGATCGCGCCGGTGTTGACCGTCTCGACGTGCAGCATCGCCGTCGTCGCGCCGCGTGAGGCGCCCCAGTCGAGCACCTCCGCCAGGACGGCCGTCGCGAGGCCCCGGCGGCGGTGCGCCTCGTCGACGAGGAGACCCTCGACGAGCAGCCAGTCCCCGGAGAGGACTCCGCGACCGACGGCTGCCCCGGAGTCCAGGCTCACCGAGACGGCGGTCTCCGACTCGTCGATCTCTGCGGGCGCGTCGGGTGCGAGTCGTCGTACGGACCTCAGGGCTCGTGCCACCGACGCGAGCTGGGCATGGGCATCACCGTCGCCGAGCGACGAGAACCCCAGTGGGGCAAGGGTCTTCTCGACGTGCGAGCCGCGCTGGACCTGGATGTACGCCGCCTGCTCGCGCACCTCGTAGAACTCGCGCACCCGCCACGCCGCGTCGGCCCAGCCGATGCCGGGCTCGTCCATCGCGAGCGCCGAGTTGCCGCGGCGGCGCAGCCGCCCGCCGTGTGGTGGCGACGCCCGCAGCAACCAGTCGCCCAGCGGCTCGGTCTCGATCGAGGTCCAGAGCGCGCCGATGTGGAGCTCCACCTCGCGCGCCGGGACCCGCGCCCGCACCGACGCCCGCGGCGGCACCGGCTTGCCGGTGACCACGTCGGCGAGGGGTACGACGACGGGTCCGTGCCCGTCGCGGTCGATGGTCAGCGTGCCGCCACCCCATGCCGTACAGGTGCCGAGGACGTCGGTCGCGCGGCCGTCGGGGAGCAGGTGCCGGACCACGATCCGCTGCCCGACGACCTGCGGCCCGAGCGTGTGGCTGCCGATCCCGGTCTCGTCGGTGTGGGGTTCTGACGGTTCGGGCACTCCCGGATACTAGAGTGAGCCGACACGTTCCCCCATCCGTGCTCGATCCGTTTCAGGAGGACCTGGTGACCTACGTCATCGCCCAGCCGTGCGTCGACCTCAAGGATCGCGCGTGCGTCGATGAGTGCCCCGTCGACTGCATCTACGAGGGCAAGCGGATGCTCTACATCCACCCCGACGAGTGCGTCGACTGCGGCGCCTGCGAGCCGGTCTGCCCGGTCGAGGCGATCTTCTACGAGGACGACACCCCGGAGGAGTGGAAGGGCTACTACGACGCCAACGTCCACTTCTTCGACGACCTCGGCTCGCCCGGCGGCGCCGCCAAGATGGGCGTCATCGACAAGGACCACGAGCTCGTCGCCGCGCTGCCCCCGCAGGAGCACGACGAGTGACGTCTCACCTTGGTGGTTGAGGTGCGAGCGGAGCGAGCCTCGAAACCCCTCGTTTCGCAGAAGCTCCCGGACTTCCCCTGGGACAAGCTCACGACGTACGCCGCGACGGCGCGCGCCCACGCCGACGGGGTCTGTGACCTCTCGGTCGGCACGCCCGTCGACCCGACGCCCGCAGTCGTCCAGGAGGCGCTGCGGGCCGCTGCCGATGCGCCGGGCTACCCGACGACGATCGGCCTCGAGGCCACGCGCCAGGCGGCCATCGACTGGTTGGGGCGCCGTCACGGCGTGACCGGGCTCGGCCTCGACGGGGTGCTGCCGGTGATCGGCTCCAAGGAGCTGATCGGCTCGATGGCGGTGCACCTCGGCATCGGCGCCGGCGACCTGATCGGCTATCCGGCGCTGGCCTACCCGACCTACGAGGTCGGCGCCGCGCTGGCCGGTGCCGACAGCCTGGCGACCGACTCGCTCACGGCGTTCGGGCCGCGCACGCCCGCGCTGCTGTGGCTCAACAGCCCAGCCAACCCGAGCGGCCGCGTCCTGCCGCTCGACCACCTGCGCAAGGTCGTCGACTGGTGCCGCGAGCGCGGCACGATCCTCGTCTCCGACGAGTGCTACATCGAGTGCGCGTGGGAGGGTGAGCAGCCGCTCTCGATCCTCGACCCGCGCGTCAACGGCGGCTCCCTGAGGGGCATCCTCGCCGTTCACTCGCTCTCCAAGCGCTCGAACCTCGCGGGCTACCGCTGCGCCTTCGTGGCCGGCGACCCCGCCCTGGTCGGCGAGCTCCTCGCGGTCCGCAAGAACCTCGGCCTCCAGATGCCCGCGCCCCAGCAGCGCGCGATGATCGCCGCTCTCGACGACGACGCCCACTCCGTCGAGCAGCACGCCAGGTACGCCGCCCGCCGGGCGAAGCTGAAGGAGGCGCTCGAGTCGGCCGGCTTCCGCGTCGACCACTCCGAGGCCTCGCTCTACCTCTGGTCCACCCGCGGTGAGGACTGCTGGAAGACCGTCGCCGACCTCGCCGAGCTCGGCATCCTCGTCGCGCCGGGGGAGTTCTACGGCGCCGCCGGACGCGAGCACGTCCGGGTCGCCTTCACCGCGACCGACGAGCGCGTCGACGCCGCGGTCGCCCGCCTCGCCGGCTGACGTACTCCATCCCGCATGGGCGGTGGTCCACCCACATTTCTCGGCCGCCGAATGTAGGTGGACCACCGCCCGCGGGCGCGTCCCGCCGTGACTCGCCGGACGGCGGTGGCCCACCCACATTTCCGGGCTGCCGAATGTAGGTGGACCACCGCTCGGCCGGGGGTGGGGGTTGACAGACCCGTGTGACGCCAGTCACGGTGTAACCGGTTTCTGTAACCGGTTTCATCTCGGGAAGGAGTGTTATGGCGTCGACGATCCGCGACGTGGCCCGACGGGCCGGCGTCTCCATCGCCACCGTCTCCCGGGCCATGCGCGACCCCTCGATCGTCAGCGAGCAGACGCTGCGCCGGGTGCAGACCGCGGCCGACGAGCTCGACTACACGCCCTCCCACCTGGGCCGCCAGCTCGCCGAGCGCCGCCATGCCGCCAACGGCATCGTCTTCCCGGATCTCTCCGGTCCCTACTACGCCGAGGTCGTCCTGGGCTACGAGGGCGTCGCCTCCGAGCTCGGGCGCGCGGTGCTGATCCTCGCCACCCACGGACGGCCCGCCGCCGCCGAGATGATCACCCGGCTCGCCGGCCGTTGCGACGGCCTCGTGGTGGTCGCCGGCCACACCGTGCCCGACGAGGTCCTGGTCGGCCTGGCGGAGCGCGGCGTACCCCTCGTGACCGCGGCGCGGCCCGCGGTGCCCGGCGTCGACTCGGTCCGCGCCGAGAACCGCGCCACCGCCGAGGCGCTGGCCACCCACCTCGTCGAGTCGGGCGCCCGGTCGATCACGTTCCTCGGCGACCCCGACGGCGCCCCCGACGTCGCGGAGCGCCTCGCCGGCATCACCGCCGGCGCCGACGCCGCGGGCCTCGAGGTCCGCGTGCTGCCGGTCGCGAGCATGGACGAGCAGGGCGGCGCCCGGGCCGGCGAGGACCTGTGCCAGCGCCCCGGGGACCTCCCCGACGCCATCGCCTGCGCCAACGACGAGCTCGCGCTGGGCCTGATGACCTCGCTGCGCACCCGCGGGATCGTCGTCCCGCGCGACGTCCTCGTCACCGGCTGGGACGACATCATGGCCGCCCGCTACGCCGAGCTGACCACCGTCCGGCAGCCCCTCCACGACCTGGGCGCCACGGCGGCGCGCTTCCTCGACGACCTCATCGAGGGTCGCCGGGCCGAGCCGCGCCACGAGGTGCTCCCCACCGATCTCATCGTTCGATCCAGCAGTTCCCCCCGCGAAAGGTAAGAACATGACCCCCACCACCATCCGACGCACCGCACGCGCGGGCGCCGTCCTCGGGCTCGCCTCACTGGCGCTCGTGGCGTGCGGCCGTGACGCGGGCAGCGACGGCCCCGCCGAGCAGGGTGCGGCCATCGACGAGGGCAAGGCCACCGGCACCATCGAGGTGTGGGCGATGGGCACCGAGGGCGAGGTCCTCGGTGACTTCGCCAAGGCCTTCACCGACGCCAACCCCGATGCCGAGGTCGAGGTCACCGCAGTCCCGTGGGAGAGCGCGCACGAGAAGATCGCCAACGCCATCGCGGCCGGCGAGACCCCCGACGTGACGCTGGTCGGCACGACCTGGATGGGTGAGTTCGCCCAGTCCGGCGGCCTCGACCCGCTGCCCGAGGACCTCGTTTCCTCCTCCGACTTCTTCGACGGAGCGTGGGGCAGCACCGAGGTGGGCGGCACGTCGTACGGCGTCCCCTGGTACGTCGAGACGCGCGTCCTCTACTACCGCAAGGACCTCGCCCAGAAGGCCGGCTGGGACAAGCCGCCGGCTACGTGGGACGAGCTGAAGCAGTTCGCCACCGACCTGCAGGACAAGGGCGGTGCGGAGTACGGCATCCAGCTCCCCGCCGGTGGCACCGGCTCGTGGCAGACGATGCTGCCCTTCGCCTGGTCGGCCGGTGCCGGCGTGACCAACGAGGACGGCACCGAGTACACCCTCGACACCGACGAGATGACGGAGGCGCTGGACTACTACAAGGGCTACTTCGACGACGGCATCTCGCCGACGCGCCTGCTCGACGCCGGTGAGCTCGAGAGCGGCTTCGCCGACGGCACCTACGGCTCCTTCATCTCCGGCCCGTGGCACACCGGCCTGGTCGAGGACCAGGGCGTGACCGAGGACCAGTACGCCGTCGCGATGCTGCCCGGCAAGGACAGCGGCCCGGGCACCTCGTTCGTCGGCGGTGGCGACCTCGCGGTCTTCGCCGACTCCGACAACAAGGAGAGCGCCTGGAAGCTCGTCCAGTGGCTCGCCGACCCGGACACCCAGCAGGACTTCTACGACGAGATGGGCGACCTGCCCGCGGTCTCGGCCGCCTGGGACTCCGGCGAGCTCGCCGAGGACCCGCAGCTGAGCATCTTCGGCGACCAGCTCGACCACACCCTCGCCCCGCCGGCCGTGCCGACGTGGGAGGAGGTCGCCACGGTGATCGACAGCCAGGTCGAGAAGGCGACCAAGGGCGACACCTCCGTCGAGGACGCGGTCAAGGAAATGCAGCGCCAGGCCGCCCAGATCGGCACCGGTCTGTGACATGAGCGCCTCCACCAGCGCCCCTCCGGCGTCCGGGAAGACCTCCCGGGCGCCGGAGCGGGGCACACCCTCTCGCCACGTCGACCCGACGCGGCGGCAGCAGGCGGTGGCCGCATGGATGCTCGCCCTGCCGTTCGTCCTGCTCTTCGTGGTGTTCAGCCTCGGGCCGGTGCTCGCCAGCCTCGGGATGAGCTTCACCGACATGCGGCGCACCGACATCCGCAACCCGTTCGCCGTGGAGCCCGTCGGCCTCGACAACTACGTGTCGCTGGTGCAGGACCCGCTCTTCCGCAAGGTCACCCTCAACACCCTGCTCTACCTGCTCCTCGGCGTGCCGCTGACCATGGCGGTCGCGCTGGCGGTCGCGGTCGGCATCAACCGGATCGAGCGGTTCCGCGGGTTCTTCCGCGTCGGCTACTACCTGCCGGTCGTGACCAGCATCGTCGCGGTGTCGGTGGTCTGGAAGTTCCTCTACCGCGACAACGGCGGGCTCTTCAACACCGTCCTCGGCTGGGTCGGCATCGACGGCCCCGGCTGGCTCGACTCCACGACGCTGTCCCTGCCCTCGCTGGTCCTGATGGCCGTCTGGCGCAACTTCGGCACGCTGATGGTCATCTTCCTGGCCGGCCTGCAGACCATCCCGCAGGAGGTCGCCGAGGCCGCGGAGGTCGACGGCGCCAGCGGCTGGTCGCGCTTCCGCCACGTCACGCTGCCGATGCTCCGACCGACTTTGCTCTTCGGCGCGGTGATCACCGGCCTGGGCTACCTCCAGTTCTTCGAGGAGGCCTTCGTGATGACCAAGGGCGGTCCGCTCGACTCGACCCGCTCGGTCACCTACTTCACCTTCGACCAGTTCGGCTTCGGCAACTACGGCTACGCCGCCGCCGCGAGCTACCTGCTGTTCCTCGCCGTCGTGCTGCTCACCTGGGTGCAGTTCCGCTGGCTCGGCGAGAGGGAGGCTGCCAAGTGACCGTTCTCGAGAAGACCCCCAAGGCTCCGGCATCCCGCGAGGGCGGGGAGTGGCGTCGTACGCCGAAGTGGCTGTACGCCGTCCTCGGCGGCGGGCTCGTGCTCGTCGTGCTGCCCTTCCTCTGGATGCTCGTCTCCAGCATCAAGCCCGAGGCCGAGGTGCGCGCCGTGCCGCCGACCTGGTGGCCGGAGACGCTGACCCTGGAGAACTACGACACCCTGTTCACCAAGCTCGACTTCCCGACGTACTTCATGAACTCGGCGATCGTCGCGCTCGCGGTGACCGCCGGCAACATGGTGTTCTGCTCGATGCTCGGCTACGCCCTGGCGAAGCTCGACTTCCCGGGCAAGCGCGCGCTCTTCGGGATCGTGCTCGGCACGCTGATGATCCCCGGCGTGGTGACGTTCGTGCCGCTCTTCGTGCTGACCACGAAGATCGGGCTGTCCAACACGCTGCTCGGCATGATCCTGCCGTTCGTGGCCGGGCCGTTCGGCGTCTTCCTGATGCGGCAGTTCATCCAGTCGCTGCCCGACGAGCTGATCCAGGCGGCCCGCATCGACGGTGCCGGTGAGCTGCGGATCTTCTTCTCGGTGATCCTGCCGCTGTGCGGGCCGGCGCTCGCGACGCTCGGGATCCTGACGTTCCTCACGTCGTGGAACAACTTCCTCTGGCCGCTGGTGGTGGCGCAGACCGAGGACAAGTACACGCTGCCCGTCGCGCTCGCGCTCTACGCCGTCGGCCAGAACGCCACCCAGTACGGACTCCTGCTCGCCGGCTCCGTGGTCGTCGTGCTCCCCGTGCTCGTCATCTTCCTGGTCCTGCAGCGCCACATCATGCAGGGCATCGCCATGACCGGGATCAAGTAACCGCCCACCCCCTGCTCGGGCAGAGAGGCACACCCCCATGAGAAAGCTCCGCTCACCCCTGACCGCCGCGGTCGTCGGCGTCGCCACGGCCACCCTGATGGCCGTCGCATCCACCCCTGCGGCGACGGCCGGCGACCGCGGCCCATCCACCCCCGGCTCCACGTCCGGCTCCCACCAGCCCGGCTCCACGCGGGCCGTCCTCGAGGGCTACCTCGCCGACAGCTGGGACTCGATGGCCGCGATGACCGACGAGACCACGGGCCTGCCCGCCGACAACATCGGTGGCGACCTCGCCTCGTTGACGCGCAGCACCTACACCTCGCCGACCAACATCGGCGCCTACCTGTGGAGCACCGTCGTCGCCCGCGACACGGGTCTGATCTCGCGCCGCGAGGCCACCGCGCGGGTGCGTACGACGCTCGGCACGGTCGCCGGGCTGGAGAAGCACGAGCCGTCGGGCATGTTCTACAACTGGTACGACCCCGCCACCGGCGCGAAGCTCACCACCTGGCCCGAGAACGGCGACCCGGTCTACCCGTTCGCCTCGAGCGTCGACAACGCGTGGCTCGCCACCGGCCTGCTGGTCACCGAGCGCGCGATCCCGCAGTTGGCCCGCCAGGCCCGCGCGATCCGCTCGCAGATGGACTTCGGCTACTACTACAACCCGGACGAGGGCGTCCGGAAGGACCCGGCCGACACGACCGCACAGGTCGGCGGCCAGATCCGCGGCGGCTTCTGGGTCGACCCGCCTCCGGGCTGCTCGGTCGCGGGCAACTACCGCGGTGACGCGGACGTCTACTTCACCTGCCACCACTACGGCGCCTTCAACACCGAGCCTCGCATGGCGTCCTACCTCGGCATCGCCGCCGGCCAGATCCCGCAGCGCCACTACTTCGGCACGATGCGCACCTTCCCCGCGACCTGCGACTGGTCGTGGACCGAGACCAAGCCGACCGGTGAGTGGAAGCGCTACGAGGGCGTCGACGTCTTCGAGGGCACGTTGCCCTACCGCGGCACCAGGATCGTCCCGACGTGGGGCGGCAGCATGTTCGAGGCGCTGATGGTGCCGCTGTTCGTGCCCGAGGAGACCTGGGGCAAGCGGTCGTGGGGCGTCAACCACCCGCTCTACGTCCAGGGCCAGATCGAGCACGGGATGGACGAGGCCGGCTACGGCTACTGGGGCTTCTCGCCCTCCAACAACCCGGCCGGCGGCTACCGCGAGTACGGCGTCGACGCGCTCGGCATGGACGGCCCGGGCTACACCTCCGACCAGGAGCGCACCGACTGGGACCAGCCCTACGAGGGCTGCCCCGACCGGGCCGGCGAGCCCGCCCCGACGTCGTACGGCGACGGGGTGGTGACGCCGCACGCGTCCTTCCTCGCCCTGCGCTACGCACCGCGTGAGGCCATGGCCAACCTGGCCAACCTGCGCGAGGACTTCGACGCCTACGGCCCCGGTGGCTTCTACGACGCGATCGGCACCCGCAGCGGCCAGGTGTCGCACGAGTACCTCGCGCTCGACCAGGGCATGGTCGTCGCCGCCCTCGGCAACGCCCTGACCCGCGACTCCCTGCGCGACTACGTCAGCCGCGGCGCGATGGAGTCCAAGCTGCGCCCGCTCATGCACGAAGAGGTCTTCACCTCGGAAGGACGATGACGTGACCCAGATGAAGAACGCCCGCACCGACTGGGAGAACCGAATCGGCCAGCGCACCGACCCCACCTTCGGTGGTGACGCCCCGCGGCTCGACCCGCCGACCCACATCCGGGCCGAGGCGGGCGGCCAGCAGGTCACCCTGACGTGGGACGAGGTGCCCGGCGCCGTCGGCTACCAGGTCTACGCCGCCGACGAGCCCTACGGCGACTACCAGCCGGTCGACCACGCCGGCCGCGACGTGCTCGCCGTGCCGCACCCGCCGTACGCCGACACGACCGGCACGCCGGAGCGGGAGCGGTGGTACCGCGTCGCGACGCTGACCGACGTGCACGTCGAGGGCGAGCTCTCCGGCCCGGTGGCGGCGACCCCGCTGCCGGCGGCGAGCTCGCCGGTCGTGGTCGCGGTCGACGCGGACCGCGCCACCGGGGAGCTCCACCGCCCGTGGCGGCCGATGATCGGCAGCGAGCACCTCTCGCACGCCCTGTCGACCGACACGACCGGCGGCCGGGTGATCGGCGAGGAGCTCAGCTCCGCGCTGTCGGCGGCCCGCACGGAGCTCGGCGTGACCCACGTGCGGGCGCACGCGATCCTCAACGACGACGTGGGCGCCTACCGCGAGGTCGACGGCGAGCCGGTGCACGACTTCACCGGCGTCGACCGGGTCTACGACCACCTGCGCAGCCTCGACCTCTACCCGGTCGTCGAGCTGTCCTTCATGCCGCGCGACCTCGCCTCCGACCCGGCCAAGACGGTCTTCGAGTACGAGGCGATCGTCTCCCCGCCCAAGGACTGGCAGCGGTGGCACGACCTGGTCCGCGACCTGACCCAGCACCTTGCCGACCGCTACGGCCTCGAGGACCTCGTGGAGAACTGGTCGTTCGAGGTCTGGAACGAGGCCAACCTCGAGGTCTTCTGGTCGGGCACGCCCGCGGAATACCTGAAGCTGTACGACGTCACGGCCGCCGCCGTGAAGGCGGTCGACCAGCGTCTGCGGGTCGGCGGGCCGTCGTCGGCCGCGTCCGGCTGGGTCGAGGAGCTGCTCACCCACGCCGACGAGTCCGGTGCACCGGTCGACTTCGTCACCACCCACACCTACGGCTCGCCGCCGCTGGACTTCCGGCCCGCGCTCGAGCGCCACGGCCGCGAGGGCGTGCCGATCTGGTGGACCGAGTGGGGCGTCACGCCGACCCACTTCTACGAGGTCAGCGACGCCGTCTTCGCCGGCACCTTCCTGCTGCGTGGCATGGCGTCCGCGATGCGCGACCGCCGGATCGAGGCGCTGTCCTACTGGGTCGTCTCCGACCACTTCGAGGAGCTCGGGCGGCCGCCGGAGCTGCTCCACGGCGGCTTCGGCCTGCGCACGGTCGGCGAGCTCCGCAAGCCCCGATGGTGGGCGCTCGCCCTGCTCGAGGCGCTCGGCGAGCAGCAGCTCCAGGCCGAGGTCTCGGGCGACGGCGCGGACTCCCTCGTGGAGGCGCTCGCGGCCGCCGACGACGGGGGAGAGGTGACGGTCCTGACCTGGAACCTCACCCTCGACCAGACCAAGGCGTCCGGCGCTCCGGGACTGTCCCGCCGCGTCCGGGTCGAGGTGCGCGGCCTCGCTCCCTCGACGTCGTACGTCCTGCGGCACGAGCGGGTCGACGACGAGCACTCCGACATCGCCGCGGTCTGGGGCCGGATCAAGGAGGCCGACCAGGCCTGGCCGACCGACGAGCAGTGGGCAACGCTGCGCGAGGCCGACCGGCTCGACGTGCTGGCCCCCGACTCGGAGGTCACCGCCGACGCCGACGGCTCGCTGGTGGTGGAGTACGACCTGCCGATGCCGGCGATGTCGCTGCTCACGCTGACGCCGCTGCTCGCTGGTTGAGGTGCGAGCGCAGCGAGCCTCGAAACCACGGTGGACCGGGTTTCGAGGCTCGTCGCATGCGCTCCTCGCACCTCAACCAGCGGGGGATCCGTCAGTCGATCACGTCGACGTGCACGTGGTCGCGGTGCTCGAGGATCCTCCGGTCGCCCCGCGAGGACGACGGCACGCGGTAGTCGGTCCAGCCGTCGTCCGAGCGCGAGCCGGCGTGCCAGATCCGGTCGTCGAAGATGATCGTGTTGACGTCGAGGCGGTCTGCGTTGGCCACCAGCCACGTCGCCATCGCCCAGCCGCGCTGCTTGTTCTCGGCGTTGATCGGCCGCACGAAGACGTCGATCGCGCGGCCCTCGTAGTGCGCCGAGCCCTCCATGTGGCCGCTCGAGACGCCACCGGGCTCGAACCCGCCGAGCGACAGTGTGCCGAAGACGTCCTCCAGCTCCTGTCGTACGACGGCCGCGCGGGCGACCAGCCCGCTCGCGTCCAGCGAGTCGCTCGCCTCGTCGGCGTCGCCCGGCACCTCGCACCACATCGACCGAGGTGAGTTGCCCGTCAGCGCCGAGGCGAGGGCGCGACCATCCTCCTCGTGGTCGGCGTACGCCCCGGGGTAGGCCGAGCGCTGCACGGCCTGGGCGGCCTCGGTGATCTCCATCTCGCGGTAGCCGTCGACCTTGGCGAGCGCGTCGTAGAAGGCGTTGGTCGCGTAGACGGGATCCATCAGCTGCTTGACCGAGCCCCAGCCCTGGGAGGGCCGCTGCTGGAAGAGGCCGACCGAGTCGCGGTCGCCGTAGTCGAGGTTGTAGAGCTTGGACTCCTGGAAGGCGGTCGCGAGCGCGATGCTCGCGGCGCGCGCCGGCATCCCGCGCTCGATCGAGATGGCGGTGATCAGTGCGGCGTTCTCGGCCTGCTCGAGGTCGACGTCGACGGTGTGCCCGTCGACCTCCGCGGTGCAGCCGCTGGTCTGGAGCAGGGTCGGCACGCCTCCGCGGTCGACGATCACGAACACGGTCGCCGCCGCGCCGAGGGCCACCACTGCGCCGACGACGGCAGCACGCAACGACGGCACGGACGGTCCCGGGCTAGTTGGCGTGCAGCGCGGCGTTGAGGGCGATGCCCTCGCCCTTCCACGCCACGGCCTCGACGGCGCCGCTGACCGAGTTGCGACGGAACAGCACGTTGCTGGCACCCGAGAGGGTCGCCGCCTTGACCACCTGCGGCTTGCCGTCGATGTCCTTGATGGTGACCTTGGTGCCGGCGGTGACGTAGCAGCCGGCCTCCACCACGCAGTCGTCACCGAGGGAGATGCCGATGCCGGCGTTGGCGCCGATCAGGCAGCGCTCGCCGACCGAGACGACCTCCTTGCCGCCGCCCGACAGCGTGCCCATGATCGACGAGCCGCCGCCGACGTCGGAGCCGACGCCCACGACGACGCCGGCCGAGATCCGGCCCTCGACCATCGAGTTGCCGAGCGTGCCGGCGTTGAAGTTCACGAAGCCCTCGTGCATGACGGTCGTGCCCTCGGCCAGGTGGGCGCCGAGGCGCACCCGGTCGGCGTCGGCGATGCGGACGCCGGTGGGCAGGACGTAGTCGGTCATGCGGGGGAACTTGTCGACGCCGAAGACCTGCACGACGTGGCCGGGTACGACCATCCGGAGCTTGCCGCGCACCTTCTCGAAGCCCTCGACGGCGCACGGGCCGGCGGAGGTCCACACCACGTTGGCGAGCAGGCCGAAGATGCCGTCGAGGTTGACGCCGTGGGGCTTCACGAGGCGGTGCGAGAGCAGGTGGAGCCGCAGCCAGACGTCCTCGGTCGAGACCGGCGCGGAGTCGAGGTCGTCGATCTCGACCAGGCGGACCACGCGGGTGGTGCCGCGCAGGTCGTCCTCGCCACCATCGAGGTGGGCCAGGGCCTCGGACGGGCCACCCTCGGTCGCCCCGAGGACGGGGGAGGGGAACCACGCGTCGAGGACGGTGTCGCCGTGGAGGGTCAGGAGGCCGTAGCCGGAGGCAGCAGTCACCCGGCAAGGGTACGGAAGCCACCCCATCGGGTGACTACTGGCCGGTGCGACCGTCCACGCACTCGCGGACCAGGTCGGCGTGCCCGCAGTGCCGGGCGTACTCCTCGACCATGTGCACGATGATGTCGCGGACCTCCGTCGGGTCGCCGTGCACGTCGACGACGGTGTCGAGGTCGGTGCGGTCGAGGACCTCGCGTGCGTAGGCGATCTCGTCCTGCCACAGTGCGTGCGACTCGCGCACCAGGTCGTCGTCGACGTCGGGGAAGTTGAACCCGGTGTCGCCGCCCTCCTCCTGGAACAGCCGCGGGATGTCCATGCGCTCCTCGATCACCCGGCGGAACCAGCTCTGCTCGACGCGCGCCATGTGGCGTACGAGCCCGAGCAGGGAGATGTTCGACGGCGGCACCGACTTGGTTGCCAGCTGCTGCGCGTCGAGCCCGTCGCACTTCATCGCCAGCGTCCGGCGGTAGTGCTCGAGATAGCCGACGAGGCACTCCTTCTCACCCTTCGTCGGCTGCAGGTCCTGCATCCGGGGGTCCTGGTCCTGGGGCAGCCACATGCCGTCGAAGTTCATGGGGCAACCCAACCGCATGCGGTCGGCGGGCGCGAACGCATAACGTGCCGCCATGGCGTCGGGCGAGCTGATCGTGCTGTTCGGCCCGCCGGCCGTCGGGAAGATGACCGTGGGGCGCGCGGTCTGCGAGGCCTCCGACTTCCGGATGTTCCACAACCACCACACGATCGAGCCGCTGCACGAGGTCTTCGGCCAGCAGAGCCCGGCCTTCCGCACCCTCAACGGCGAGTTCCGCCGCCGGGTGATCGAGGAGGCGGCGGCGAACGACGTACGACTCGTGTTCACCACCGTCTGGAACCTCGCCGGCGAGCGCGACGCCGACTACTTCCGCGAGCTCGTCGCGCCCTACACCGACCGCGGCCTGCCGGTCCGCTTCGTCGAGCTGTACGCCGACCTCGGCACGCGGCTCGCCCGCAACGACGGCGCCGACCGTCTGGCCGCCAAGCCCTCCAAACGCGACCTCGCCGCCTCCGAGGCCCACGTCCGCGAGCAGGAGGTGGCCTTCACGATGAACACCTCGCCCGACATCTCGCTCCCCGCCGACCGGGTGCTCGCCGACTTCCCCCACCTCCGGCTCGACACCACCCACCTCGCCCCGGCGGAGGCCGCGGCCCGCATCCTCGCGATGTAGTCCAGTGGCGAGTGGCTGCCCTTGCCCGATAGTTCAGTGAGATGTGGTCGTCAGATAGCCGCTCAGACGACCATTGGCCACTGGACTACCCCGACGAAAGCGGGAAGATCCGTCCTGTGGATATCGGCTGGGAGGTCGTTCCAGCGGGAAGCCTCAACTCATGTACACCCCGCCGCCCTTCCACGAGCGACGCCCTGACCTCGTCCTGCCGGTGCGCTCGGACCCCACCGGCGTTCGGGGGCCGACGCGTGGCGAGGCGCGAGGGCCGCGCTGGCGTACGACGAGTCGGGGCCTGGTCGTTCCCGCGACCGTCGAGCGGACCGCGGGTCAGAGGGTCGTCGAGGCCGCTGCCGTGCTCGGCGAGGACGAGGCGGTCACGGGGTGGGCCGCCCTGCACTGGGGTGGCGCGGCATGGTTCGACGGCACTCGCGACGGCGTCGTACCTCTCGAGGTACCGGTCGTGGCACGGCGCCACCTCGTCGCCCAGGACGGATTCGCAGTCAGCCAGGAGTTCCTCCACCCCGACGAGATCATCGTGGTCGATGGGCTCCCGGTCACGGTGGCAGTGCGATCGGTCGTCTACGAGATGCGGTACGCCGCCAGCCTGGGCGACGCGATCGTCGCGCTCGACATGGCGTGCTACTCCGACAAGGTCTCGCTCGCAGAGGTGGCGACCTACATCCGCGATCTGGGGCCGGTCACCGGGATCCAACAAGCCCGCGACGCGCTCGCCGAGGGCGAGGAGAACTCGTGGTCGCCCCAGGAGTCGAGGATGCGCGGGGTGTGGACCCGTCGAGCCGGCCTTGCGAGGCCGCTGTGCAACGCCCCGGTCTTCACCGTCGACGGACGGCACGTCGGCACTCCGGACTTCCTCGACCCGGAGCTGGGGCTGTCGGGGCTCTACAACGGGAGCGAGCACCTCACGCTCGTTGGAGCGTCTACGGACCTCAAGCAGGAGGCTGCCTACCGCGACCTCGGGCTCGAGCCGATCGTCATGCTCTCAACCGACTGGCTCGACCTCGACGCCTTCGTCGAGCGCATCCATTCGGCTGCGCGTCGCGCGCGGTCGGCACGCGGGCCGCGGCGGTGGACCGCCGACCCACCGCCATGGTGGACGCCGACACACACCGTCGCCCGTCGCCGCGCACTGGACGACGCCGAGCGCGCCCGGCTCCTGCGCTACCGGCGGGCCGCCTGACTCTCGTTCGACCGGCCGGCGGACCCCGACCCACCACACCGGCGTACTCCAGTGAGATGTGGCTGCCGGGGTAGTCCAGTGAGTTGTGGTCGCCAGGACACACTCATGCCAGCCGTTCGCCACTGGACTACCCCGACAGTCCAGCCACTCGCCACTGGACTACCCCGCCCGGGGCGAACTGATTGGCGCGCCCGCGCGCGAGCGCCGTACGATCGGGGCAGGCGCTTGAGCCGTCATCAGCGGTGAGCCTCGGGAAGAACAGGTACGGCGATCCGGCCGCGGCCCCACTAGAACCCGACGGGTACGGCCCGACACAGCCGCAACGAAGCGGGGATCTCCGGATCCCAAGCGAGGTGGTACCGCGGCACACGTCGTCCTCGTGTCATAAGACCGAGACGTACGACGCACCGCGAGGAGCACCCCAGATGGCCTACCCCAAGGTCTCGCACACCGACGCCACCACCGTGGCCAGCAGCCCACGCTTCCCGGCGATCGAGGAGGCGGTGCTGGCGTACTGGGAGTCCGACGACACCTTCCGGGCGAGCGTCGAGCAGCGCGACGCGGGCGAGAACGGCACCAACGAGTTCGTCTTCTACGACGGCCCGCCGTTCGCCAACGGCCTGCCGCACTACGGCCACCTGCTCACCGGCTACGTCAAGGACCTGATCCCGCGCTACCAGACGATGCGCGGCCACAAGGTCGAGCGCCGCTTCGGCTGGGACACCCACGGCCTGCCCGCCGAGCTCGAGGCGATGCGCCTCAACGGCATCAAGACCACCGACGAGATCGTCGAGCTCGGCATCGAGAAGTTCAACGAGGCCTGCCGCCAGTCGGTGCTGAAGTACACCGGCGAGTGGCGCGACTACGTCACCCGCCAGGCGCGCTGGGTCGACTTCGACAACGACTACCGCACCATGAACCCGGAGTTCATGGAGTCGGTCATCTGGGCCTTCAAGCAGCTGCACGAGAAGGGCCTGGTCTACGAGGGCTTCCGCGTGCTGCCCTACTGCTGGCAGGACGAGACGCCGCTGTCCAACCACGAGCTGCGGATGGACGACGACGTCTACCAGATGCGGCAGGACCCGGCCGTCACCGTCGGGTACGACGTCACCACCGAGGGCCCGCTGAAGGGCGTCAAGGTCCTCGTCTGGACGACGACCCCGTGGACCCTGCCGTCCAACCTCGCCGTCATGGTCGGTGAGGACATCGACTACGTCGTGGTGGACGTTGACGGCACGCGCTACCTGATCGCCGAGGCCCGCCTGGCGTCGTACGCCCGCGAGCTGGGCGACGACCCCGAGGTCACCTGGCGCGGGAAGGGCGCCGACCTCGTCGGTCTGGAGTACGCCCCGCCCTTCTCCTACTACGCCGGCCACGCGAAGGCCTTCCGCCTGGTGCCCGCCGAGTTCGTCACGACCACCGACGGCACCGGGCTGGTGCACACCGCCGGCGCCTTCGGTGAGGACGACAAGGTCGTCACCGACCGCGAGGGCATCGAGGCCGTCATGCCGGTCGGCAAGGACGGGCGCTTCACCTTCCCCGTCGTCGACTACGAGGGCATGCAGGTCTTCGACGCCAACCTCCAGATCATCGACCACCTCAAGGCCGCCACCAGCGGCGAGGCCGCGGGGAGCGTCACGCCCGGCACGGTGCTGCTGCGCCGCGAGACCTACGACCACTCCTACCCGCACTGCTGGCGCTGCCGGCAGCCCCTGATCTACAAGGGCGTCTCGTCGTGGTTCGTCGAGGTGACCAAGGTCAAGGAGCGCCTGATGGCGCTCAACCAGGAGATCCGCTGGGTCCCCGAGCACATCAAGGACGGCCAGTTCGGCAAGTGGCTGGAGAACGCCCGCGACTGGTCGATCACCCGCAACCGCTTCTGGGGCTCCCCGGTGCCGGTGTGGAAGTCCGACGACGAGCACTACCCGCGCATCGACGTCTACGGCTCGTTCGAGGAGATCGAGCGCGACTTCGGGCGGCTGCCGCGCGACAAGGACGGCAACCCCGACCTGCACCGGCCGTTCGTCGACGAGCTGACCCGGCCCAACCCCGACGACCCGACGGGCAACAGCACGATGCGCCGCGTCACCGACGTCCTCGACGTCTGGTTCGACTCGGGCTCCATGTCGTTCGCCCAGGTGCACTACCCGTTCGAGAACAAGGACTGGTTCGAGCACCACTTCCCGGGCGACTTCATCGTCGAGTACATCGGCCAGACCCGCGGCTGGTTCTACACGATGCACGTCCTGGCGGGAGCGATCTTCGACCGCCCGTCCTTCTCGACGTGCCTGAGCCACGGCATCGTGCTCGGCAACGACGGCCAGAAGATGTCGAAGTCGCTGCGCAACTACCCCGACGTGCGCGAGGTCTTCGACCGCGACGGCGCCGACGCGATGCGCTGGTTCCTGATGTCGAGCCCGATCCTGCGCGGCGGCAACCTCGTCGTCACCGAGCAGGGCATCCGCGACTCGGTGCGCCAGGTCCTGATCCCGCTGTGGAACAGCTGGTCCTTCTTCAGCCTGTACGCCAACGCGGCTGGTGACGGCGCCGGCCACGACGCCGTGTGGCGGACCGACAGCGCACACCCGATGGACCGCTACATCCTGGCCAAGCTGCGCGACTACGTCGCCGCGATGACCGACCAGCTCGACAACTACGAGGTGGCCGCGGCGTGCGACTCGACGCGCAGCTTCCTCGACGTGCTCACCAACTGGTACATCCGTCGCTCCCGCGACCGCTTCTGGGAGGAGGACGCCGACGCCTTCGACACCCTCTACACGGTGCTCGAGGTGGTCTGCCGGCTCACCGCGCCGCTGATGCCGCTGACGACCGAGGAGGTCTGGCGCGGTCTCACCGGCGAGCGCTCGGTCCACCTCACCGACTGGCCCTCGGTCGACGACCTGCCCGCCGACGCCGGCCTCGCGGCGTCGATGGACACCGTCCGCGACGTCTGCTCCGCCGGCTCCGCGCTCCGCAAGGCGGCCAACCTCCGCAACCGGTTGCCTCTGCAGTCGCTGACGGTCGTCGTGCCCGACGCCTCGTCGCTGGGCGGCTTCGAACAGCTGGTCGCCGACGAGCTGAACCTCAAGCAGGTCAGCCTCCTCGACCTCGACACCCCCGAGGCGGCGTCGTACGGCGTCGAGCAGCGGCTCACCGTCAACGCGCGCGCCGCCGGACCGCGGCTCGGCAAGGACGTCCAGCTCGCCATCAAGGGCTCGAAGACCGGCGACTGGTCGGTGGCCGAGGACGGCACCGTCACCGCAGGCGGCCTGGCGCTGGTGGAGGGGGAGTACGCCCTCGACACCGTCGCCGGTGACGCGTCGGGCGGCACCGCGACCGGCGTGCTGCCGCGCGGCGGCTTCGTCGTCCTCGACACCGAGGTCACCCCGGAGCTCGAGGCCGAGGGCACCGCCCGCGACCTGGTCCGTGCGGTCCAGCAGGCCCGCAAGGACGCCGGCCTGGCCGTCTCCGACCGCATCGCGCTGACCCTCGCGGGTCCGGCCGAGACGCTCGACGCGGCGCGCACCCACGAGGCGCTCCTCGCCGAGGAGACCCTCGCCACCTCGGTGTCGTACGCCGACGCGGCCGAGGTCGCCGTCGAGGTCGCGAAGGCCTGAGCCCCCACCCACAGGTCCAGCACAGGTGGGAGCCACCTCCGTCACAGACCGCACCGCCAACCTCTCCTCCGAGGCCGCTCCGTCCCCCGCGGGGCGGCCCACCAGTCGAAGGAGAGGTCCGTGCGCGTGGGTTGGCCTGCCAAGAGGTTCTCGACCAGGCGGAGCAAGGTGGTGGCGGGCGCGGTCCTCGCGCTCGCCGTCGCCGCGAGTGCGGGAGGGTGGCTCTGGCTCCGGCCGGACGCCGAGGCTGTCGCTGCCTCGACGACGCAGACCGTCGCCACCTCGACGCTGAAGGAGACCGTCACCGCCAGCGGCACGCTGCGGGCCGCGCGGAGCGAGGACCTGTCGTTCGCTGTCTCCGGCACGGTCCGCGCGGTGCTGGTCGACGAGGGCGACCGGGTGAAGAAGGGCGCGGCGCTGGCCCGGGTGGACGCCACCTCGCTCGTCGCCGCGCGCACCGCCGCCCGGTCGTCGTACGACGCCGCGCTGGCGCAGCTCGACGAGGACGTCGACGACGGTGCGTCCGACGTGCAGGTCGCCGCCGACCGGTCCTCCGTCGTGGCCGCGCGCTCCTCGTGGGTCGAGGCGCGCGAGGCCGTCGACGACGCAGTGCTGCGGGCGCCGATCACCGGCACCGTGGTCGCGCTCGACCTCGCCGTCGGCGACACCGTCGGCTCCAGCAGCACCGGCGCGAGCACCGATCCCGCGTCCGGCAGCGACACCACCTCGACCTCGACCGCGCAGGTCACCATCGCCACCGCGCGCACCTTTGCCGTCGACGCCGAGGTCGCGGCCGCCGACATCGACGGCGTGAAGAAGGGCCTCCAGGTCGAGCTCACCGTCAGCGGTGTCGACGAGACCGTCTACGGGACCGTCGCCTCCGTCGGCGCGGTCGCGGAGACCAGCACGAGCGGCGCCGCGGTCTTCCCGGTCGTCGTCGAGGTCACCGGTCGCCGCACGGACCTCTACGCAGGCAGCACCGCCGACCTCTCCATCATCGTCTCGCAGCGCACCGACGTGATCACTGTGCCGACCCAGGCCGTGGAGACCGAGGACGGACGGGCCTACGTCACCGTCGTCGTCGACGGCACCGAGGAGCGGCGCGACATCGAGATCGGCCAGGCCTCGGGCGCATCCACCGAGGTCACCGACGGCCTCGAGGTCGGCGACACCGTCGTGGTGCCGGGCTTCACCGGACCGGGCGCAGGAAACGGCACGGACCGCGGCGGCCAGCAGGGCTTCCCCGGCGGCACCCCGCCGAGCGGCTTCCCGGGCGGCCAGATGGGCCAGATGCCGGGGGCTCCCCAGTGAGCGCCATCATCGAGCTCGCCGACGTCCGCAAGTCCTACGGCACCGGCGACGCCGAGGTCCACGCCCTGCGCGGCGTCGACGCCCGCGTCGACGAGGGGGAGTACGTCGCCGTCGTCGGCCCGTCCGGCTCCGGCAAGTCCACCCTCATGCACATCCTCGGCTGCCTCGACCTGCCGACCGCGGGCCGCTACCTGCTGGCCGGCGAGGACGTCTCCGGCATGGCCGAGGAGCAGCTCGCCGACGTGCGCAACCGCCGTATCGGCTTCGTCTTCCAGCAGTTCCACCTGCTGCCGACCCTCTCGGCGATCCGCAACGTCGAGCTCCCGCTCGTCTATGCAGGCATCCCCGGTGACGTACGACGACAACGCGCCCTGGCCGCCCTCGAGCGGGTCGGCCTCGGGCACCGCACCGACCACCGTCCGGGCGAGCTCTCGGGCGGGCAGCAGCAGCGGGTCGCCGTCGCGCGAGCGTTGGTCACCGAGCCCGCGCTGGTGCTGGCCGACGAGCCGACCGGCAACCTCGACTCGACGTCGACCCACGACGTGCTGGGCCTGCTCGACGAGCTCCACGACGCGGGTCGCACGATCGTGCTGATCACCCACGAGCACGAGGTCGCCGCCCGGGCGAGCCGCAACCTCGTCATCGACGACGGCGCGATCACCTCCGACGTACCCACCGCGCGCTCCGGCCTGGTGGTGCCGTCGTGAGCTGGTCGGAGACCCTGCGCACCAGCCTCGAGGCGGTGCGGGCCCACCGGATGCGTTCCCTGCTCACGATGCTCGGCATCGTCATCGGCATCGCGTCCGTCATCCTCACTGTCGGCCTCGGCCAGGGCGCGCAGAAGGAGGTCCGCGACCAGATCGACGCACTGGGCCGCAACCTGCTGATCGTCTCGCCGGGCAGCAGCACCGACAGCTCCGGCATGCGCGGCGGCTTCGGCTCGGCCTCGACGCTCGACCTCGACGACGCCACCGCGATCGCCGACGAGACCGTGGCGCCCGACGTCGCCGACGTCGCCCCGGTGACCACCAGCCAGTTGTCGGTCACTGCCGGCGACACCAACTGGACGACCCAGGTCTCCGGCACGACGACCTCGTGGCTCGACGTCCGCGCCCGCACCGTCGCGTCCGGCCGGTTCTTCACGCAGGCCGAGGCGGAGTCGGGTGCCGACGTCGTGGTGCTGGCCTCCGACACCGCCGGTGAGCTCTTCGACCGGGGCAGCCCGGTGGGCCAGACGGTGCGCGTCGACGGCACTGCGCTCACCGTCATCGGCGTCCTCGAGGAGTCCGGCGCCTCGAGCAGCGGGCAGTCCAGCGAGGACGACCAGGCGGTCGTGCCGCTCGCGACCGCGGCCCGGCTGACCGGGACGTCGTCGACGTCGCTGTCCACGATCTACGTCGAGGCCACCGACTCCACGACGCTCAGCGCGGCCTACCAGGAGGTGCAGGCGCTGCTGCTCAACCTGCACGACGTCAGCAGCGACGAGGCCGACTTCACCGTCTCCACGCAGGACTCGCTCGTCGAGACCGCCAACTCGACCAACGAGACGATGACGGTCCTGCTCACCGGCGTCGCGGCGATCTCGCTGCTCGTCGGCGGCATCGGCGTCATGAACATCATGCTCGTCTCGGTCAGCGAGCGCGTGCAGGAGATCGGCCTGCGCAAGGCGCTCGGCGCGACCCCGTCCTCGATTCGCCGGCAGTTCCTCCTCGAGGCCTCGGTCCTCGGCCTGGTCGGCGGACTGCTCGGCCTCGGGCTCGGCATCGTCGGCGCGCTCGTGCTGCCGTCCCTGATCGACCAGACGGTCACCGTCTCGGCCCTCGCCGCGGCCGGCGCGGTCGCCACCGCCCTCGCCCTCGGCATCGGCTTCGGCGTCTACCCCGCCGGCCGTGCCGCCCGGCTCACCCCCATCGACGCGCTCCGCAGCAGCTGAGCCACCACCTCGCAGGAGACCACCCGTGAAGAAGCACCTCGTCCTCGTCCCGGCCGCCCTCGCCCTCACCCTCTCCGGGTGCTCCGGCAGCGCCGACTCGTCCACCGCGACCGACACCACCCCCGCCAGCAGTACGCCGTCCGCAGGCGCCACGCCCGGCGGTGGTGCACCCGGCGGCGACGGCGCAGGAGGCATGGGCTTCCCCGGCGCCAACGGCGAGGTCGCCGCCGTCCAGGGCGACGTGCTCCAGGTGCAGAGCGCGATGTCCGGCCAGGTCGCGGTCACCCTCACGAAGAAGACCGAGATCACCGCCCAGGTGGCCACCGACCTCGATGCGGTCGAGGTCGGCACCTGCGTCGTCGTGATGGGCGGCGCGGACGACGACTCCGCCGCCACCACGGTGCGGATCAGCGACCCGGTGGACGGCGAGTGCACCGGAGGCACCGGCGGCGCCGGTGGCTTCCCCGGCGGTGGTCAGGGTGGTGACCAGGGGAATCGGCCCGAGCCGCCGTCCGGTGCGCCTTCTGACCTGCCGTCCGACATGCCCAGCGACATGCCGTCCGGTGGCCCCGGAGGCGGGCGCGGCAACGTGGTCGCCGGCGAGGTCACTGCCGTCGACGGCAGCGGCTTCACCGTCGCCGCGGTCGCCTTCGACTCCGGCGAGACCACCGACACCGAGGTCACCGTCGACGCCGACACGACCTTCACCACGACCGCAGACGCGAGCGCCGACGACATCACCGTCCGGCGTTGCGTCTCCGCGCGCGGCGAGGCCGACGACACCGGCGCGGTCACCGCCGAGTCGGTCACGGTCAGCGACAAGGTCGACGGCGAGTGCTCGGTCGGCGGCTTCGGTGGCGGGTTCGGCGACCCGGGGGCGAACGCGGCATGAGGCTCCCACGACGTCGTACCGGCTGGCTCGCCCTCGCCGGCCTGTCGTGCGTGCTCGTCGCCGGTGGCGCGAGCGCTGCGGCCGGCTGGGGCAGCAGCCAGGCCGACTACCGCACCGCCACCGCCGCCACGGGGTCGGTGCAGGAGCACCTCGACCTGACCGGCACGGTCAGCGCCAGCGGCCGCACCGACCTCGCCTTCAGGGATGCGGGCACGGTCACCCAGGTGCTGGTCGACCAGGGCGACCACGTGAAGGCCGGCCAGGTCATCGCCCGCACGTCGCGCACCGAGCTGCGCCGCACCCTCGAGCGCGCCCAGGCGACCCTCGATGCGGCGAAGGCCCAGCTCGCGGCCGACCTCGAGTCCCAGGCAGACGCCGTCACCTCGGCGAGCACCGTCAGCGCGACGACGAGCAGCGACTCGTCCACCGCGAGCACCGCGGCCGCGAGGACGACGGCCACCCCCGCGGTGGTCACCGTGGCCGTGCGGACCGCGGCCGACCCGGCGCTCGAGGCCGCACTGGCCCAGCTCGCGGCGCAGCAGCAGGCGGTCCTGGCGGCCCAGACCGCGGCGACGACCGCGCTCGCCACGGCGACGACCGCGCTCGACGCACAGACCACCACCTGCGCGGCCGCCCCGGCCGACCAGGCGTGTGCCGACGCGCTGGTCGCCGTCCAGTCCGCCCAGCAGGCGGCGGCCACCGCGCAGCAGGACCTCCAGACCGCGCTCGACGCGCTCGGCACCACACTCACCAGCGCCGTGGCCGCGCTCGACGCGGCCGCACAGGCCCAGGCCGACGCGCAGGCCGAGGCGCAGGCGCAGCAGCAGGGGGAGGAGGGGGAGCAGCCCGAGCAGGAGCAGCCGCAGCAGAACGAGCAGCCCCAGCAGCAGACCCCGCAGCAGCAGCCCCAGCAGCAGGCGCCGAGCGGCAACCAGCAGGCGCCGTCCGACACGACCGGCCAGGAGTCGCCGTCCGGCTCCGGGGCGAGCACGCCCACCGTGACGGCGGCGACGCTCGCGCGGGACCAGGCCGCGATCGACGAGGCGAAGGCCGCGCTCGTGGCGGCGAAGCAGGCCCATGCCGCCGCCGAGCTGGTCGCGCCGTCGGCGGGCACCGTCCGCTCGCTCGACCTCGCAGTGGGGGACGACGTCTCGGCGGACGGCGTGGTCGCCGTCGTGGTGGCCAAGGGGTCCACGACCGTCTCGGCGGCCGTCGACGTCACCGACGTGTCGGCGGTCGAGGTCGGCCAGCAGGTCGACGTGACCGTCCTCGGCTCCGACGAGCCGGTCACCGGGCGGATCACCTCGGTCGCATCCGCGCCGACGAGCGGCACGACGACGTACCCGGTCGAGGTGGTGCTCGACGCGACGGACCGGACCGTGCCCCTCGGTACGCCGGCCTCGCTGGCGGTCGTCACCGCGTCCGTCGACGACGCGGTCACCGTGCCGACCTCGGCGGTGACGACGTCGCCCATGACGAGCGTGCTGGTGCTGGACGACGACGGGACGACCAGCCGGCGCCAGGTGACCCTCGGCGCCCGCGGCTCGACGCTGACCGAGGTCACCGACGGGCTCGCGGCGGGTGACGTGGTGGTCCTGGCCCAGGTCGACGCCGACGTCCCGACCGGGGACAGCTCGACGACGTTCGGCACGGGCGGCTTCGGATCGGACTTCGGAGGCGGCTTCCCCGGGGGCACGGGCGGCGCGCCCGGAGGCGGGTTCGGCGGGCCGGGTCGGGCTGGTTGAATCGGGGCCATGCGCCTCGACCTCTCCGCCGACGTCGTCACCCTGACCGAGCAGCTCGTCAACACGTTCTCGGTCAGCCACCACGAGCAGGAGATCGCCGACGCGGTGGAGGAGGCGCTGCAGGCGCTGCCGCACCTCACCGTCACCCGGCGCGGCCACACCCTCGTCGCGCGCACCGACCTCGGCCGCCCCGAGCGGGTGGTGATCGCCGGCCACCTCGACACGGTGCCGCTCAACGACAACCTGCCCGCCCGCCGCGAGGACGGCATCCTGCACGGCCTCGGCACGTGCGACATGAAGGGCGGCGACGCGGTGATGCTCAAGCTCGCCGCCGACCTCACCGAGCCCAACCGCGACCTCACCTTCATCTTCTACGAGGCCGAGGAGGTCGACTCGGTCCACAACGGGCTGCGCAAGCTCACCGAGAGCGACCCCGACCTGCTCGCGGCCGACTTTGCGATCCTGATGGAGCCCAGCAACGCCGCGGTCGAGGCGGGCTGCCAGGGCACCATGCGCGTCGACGTGCGCACCACGGGCGAGCGGTCGCACAGCGCCCGCAGCTGGAAGGGCGTCAACGCGATCCACCTCGCCGGACCGGTGCTCGCCCGCCTCAACGACTACGTCGCCCGCCAGCCCGAGATCGACGGCCTGACCTACCACGAGGGGCTCAACGCCACCGGCATCCGCGGCGGCGTCGCCGGCAACGTGATCCCCGACGAGTGCGTCGTCGAGGTCAACTTCCGCTTCGCCCCCGACCGCAGCGGGGCCGACGCCGAGGCGTTCGTCCGCGACTTCTTCGAGGGGTACGACGTCACGGTGACCGACATGGCCGCCGGCGCCCTGCCCGGGCTCGACCGCCCCGCGGCCAAGGCCTTCGTCGATGCGGTCGGCGGCGAGCCGGCGCCGAAGTTCGGCTGGACCGACGTCGCGCAGTTCACCAAGCTCGGCGTGCCGGCGGTCAACTACGGGCCGGGCGACCCGATGTTCGCCCACAAGCAGGACGAGCACGTCCCCATGGAGCACGTCGAGCGCTGCGAGCGCACGCTGAAGGAGTGGCTGGCATGAGCGACCGGGCCAGTGAGCACGCCACTGACCGGATGAAGGGCCCGGTCATCGAGCGCCGCGGCCAGGTCCGCGAGGGCAGCACCACCGACCAGCGGCTGCTGGACTCCCGCGGCCCCACCGACTGGGTGCACACCGACCCATGGCGCGTTCTTCGTATTCAAGCCGAGTTCGTCGAGGGCTTCGGCGCGCTCGCCGAGCTCGGTCCGGCGATCGGCGTCTTCGGGTCGGCCCGCACCCAGCCCGACCACCCCCACTACGCGGTGGCCGAGCAGGTCGGCCGCAAGCTGGCCGAGGCCGACTTCGCCGTGATCACCGGCGGTGGCCCGGGCGCGATGGAGGCGGCCAACAAGGGTGCCTGCGAGGCCGGCGGCGTCAGCGTCGGCCTCGGCATCGAGCTGCCCTTCGAGGCCGGGCTCAACCAGTGGGTCGACAAGGGCATCAACTTCCGTTACTTCTTCGCCCGCAAGACGATGTTCGTCAAGTACGCCCAGGGCTTCGTCGTCCTGCCCGGCGGCCTCGGCACCTTCGACGAGCTCTTCGAGGCGCTCACGCTGGTGCAGACCCAGAAGGTGACGTCGTTCCCCATCGTGCTGATGGGGACGGCGTACTGGCAGGGGCTGCTGGACTGGATGCGCGAGACCGTGCTGGCCGAGGGCAAGATCAACGCCAAGGACCTCGACATGATGGTCGTGACCGACGACGTCGACGAGGCCGTCGGGCTGATGGTCGCCGCCCGCGCCAACCGGTGGCCGACGCCGTCGCCGAAGCGACCCGAGTGAGCTGGTCCGAGTGAGCAGGTCCGAGTGAGCAGGGGAGTGGTCCGCCGATGATGTGGCTCTTCGCCGTCCTGGTGGTGCTCGTGATGGGCGGGGTCGCGATGGTCGCCTCCGGCCGCGGCGGTGCGATGGCGCCGGCGTACGACGACCGGCCCGACCTCGCGCTGCCCGACGACCGTCCGCTCGAGGCCGGCGACCTGCGCTCCGTGCGGTTCCCGCTCGCGCTGCGCGGCTACCGGATGTCCGACGTCGACGCCCTGCTGGCGCGGCTCGCCACCGAGCTCGAGGACGCGCGCCGCACCGATGACCCGGAGGTCGCGCCGGACCCCACTCCCGATCCGGAGGGGTCTGGACCTCAGCCGGGCGCGTCTGGCGACGCCGGTCCCTCCTAGGGCAGGATTCCTCGAATGTCGTTCCCGATCGTCGTCTGGATCCTCACGGCGCTGGCCGCCGTGGCGATCGTGCTGACCCGTCTGCGCCTCAGCGGCGAGGACGCGGCCGGCCAGTTCTCCATCAGCCGCCGGATCACCCTGGTCCACTTCGGCGCGGGCATCGTCGCCCTCGTGCTGTGGCTCGGTGTCCTGGTGGCGCCGGAGGACTCGGTCGTCGGGGGACCGCTCGTCGGGATCATCGCGATCGCCGCCTGGTGGGTCACGGCCGTGTGCGGCCTGCTGATCCTGGCCCGGTGGCTGCCGGCCAAGGGGCGGCACGTCCCGGAGGCCTCCGGCGACACCTGGAGCGACGGGCCGGGGCTGTCGCTCCTCGCCCACCTCGGCATGGTGGTCGGCGTGCTGGTCTTCACCTACGCCTACCTCACTGCGGCGGTCTGATGCGCCGGCTGCTCGCGGCCCTCGGCCTCCTCGCAGCAGGCCTCACGGTGCCGGTGACGACTGCCCCCGCCACCGCCGTCGAGGCCACGTCCCCCGGACGTCCCGCGGTCGTGGAGGTGCGCACGATCGGCCACTCGGTCCGTGGCCGGCCGATCCGGGCCTGGCGGCTCGGAGAGCCCGGCAAGCGGCCGATGGTGCTGATCTCGACGATGCACGGCAACGAGCCCCACACCCGGCGGATCCTGGAGACGCTGCGTGACGGCCGCGCGATCCGTGGCGTCGACCTCTGGGTCGTGCCGACGTACAACCCCGACGGGCTGGCGCGCCACAGCCGCCGCAACGCCCACGGCGTCGACCTCAACCGCAACTTCCCCTTCAGGTGGGCCGACCTCGACGGCAACTACGAGTCCGGCCCGCGCCCGGCCAGCGAGCCCGAGACCCGGGCGATGATGGCGTTCCTCCGGGAGATCAACCCGCGGCGGGTGCTCAGCTTCCACCAGCCGCTGGTCGGCGTCGACACCGACACCAAGGACCCCGGCTTCGCCCGGAAGGTGGCCCGCGCGCTGCGGCTGCCGCGCAAGTCCCTGGACTGCGGCGGCCTGTGCCACGGCACGATGACGATGTGGTTCAACCACCACTTCGCCGGGTCCGCCCTGACCGTCGAGTACGGCGCCCGCCCGCCGCGCCGCCGGATGGTCCGTCAGGCGCCCGGGGCGGTGCTCCACGTGCTGGGCGCCCACCGCACCTCGCGCGGCTGAGCCGGCCGGGGTTCAGCGGCCCTGGAAGACGGGCTTCTCCTTCGCCACGAACGCGTCGACGGCGGCCAGGTGGTCCTCAGTGCCGCCCGTGAGCGCCATCTTCTCGGCCTCGAAGGCCAGCGACTCGTCGAGCGGGTGCGCCGCGGAGTTGGCCACCGCCTGGCGGATCGAGCCGAAGGCGACCGTCGGGCCGGCGGCCAGGCGCGTGGCCAGCTCGCCGACCGCCGCCTTGAAGCCCTCCTCCGGCACCACCTGGGTCGCCAGGCCGAGCTCGAGCGCCTCCTGCGCGGTCACGGTGCGCGGGAAGTAGAGCAGCTCCATCGCCTTCGCCGTGCCGACCAGGCGGGGCAGGGTCCAGCTCGACCCGGTGTCGCACGAGAGCGCGACTCCGGCGAAGGAGGTGTTGTAGCCCGCGGAGTCGACGAGGATCCGGAAGTCGGCGGCGAAGGCGAGGCTGGCGCCGGCACCGGCGGCGACACCGTTGACCGCCGCGACGACGGGCTTCGGCATGGTCGCGATCGCGTGCACGATCGGGTTGTAGTGCTTCTCGACGGTGTCGGAGAGCGGGATGTCGGCCTCGCCCTTGAGCCCGGCGAGGTGCTCCTTGAGGTCCTGGCCCACGCAGAAGGCGCGGCCGCTGCCGGTCAGCACCACGCAGCGCACCGTCGGGTCGTCGGCCACCTGCTGCACGGTCTCCAGCAGCAGCTCCTTGGTGGCCACGTCGAGGCCGTTCATCGCGTCGGGCCGGTTGAGGGTGATGGTGGCGACCGAGTCGACGACGGTGAGCAGGACGGGGGCGGTCTCGCTGGCGGTCAGGGGAGCTGTCATGGGGGCAGTCTGCCGGACGTTCAGCCCACGTCCGTGCGCCCTGTGGTGCCGATCACGTGGGTCATGAGGGATAATGGAGTCGTACGACGCCGATCGGGGCGGCCAGGAACGACTCAGCCGCCTCGATTCGCATGTGAAGAGCCACCATCGTCGAAGAGATGGCTGAACCCAGGAAGAGGTGCGCCGATGGCCGCCATGAAGCCCCGCACGGGCGACGGACCCCTCGAGGTCACCAAGGAGGGTCGCGGCATCGTCATGCGCGTCCCGCTCGAGGGTGGTGGGCGGCTTGTGGTCGAGCTGAACGCCGAGGAGGCAACATCTCTCGGTGACGCCCTCAAGGACGTCGTCGGCTGATCGTGGCCATCTCCACCCAGCTGCCCACGCAGGTCTCTCCACCCGAGTTCGCACTCAGCCCGGCCCTGCCGCACCAGATCGGCGGGGCCGAGGTCTGGGCCTTCCCGGTCCTGGCGGACCCGGACGGGCCCCTTCTCGGACCTGGTGCCGACGAGGCCTCCGAGGCTCTCGGCACCGACCTCCTCGCGGCCCTCGAGGCCGCGCGCGCCACGGGTCGCACCGGTGAGGTCACCACGGTGCCGGTGGCCGCCGGACCCCACGACGTGAGCCTGGTGCTCCTCGTCGGCGCCGGCGACGGGACGGTCACCGACCTCCGTCGCGCCGGCGCGGCGCTCGCCCGCGCCACCAAGGACCGTGCCAGCGTCGTCACCACGCTCGCCGCCATCGCCCCCGTCGAGGGCCTCGGTGCCGTCGTGGTCGGAGCCATGCTCGGCTCCTTCTCCTTCCACTGGCGCTCGACCGGTCCGCAGGAGCGCCCGGTCGCCCGGATCGTGCTGGCCGACGTCAGCGACGACGGTGCCGACGACGAGCTCGCCCGCTCCATCGCGCTCGGTGGCGCCGGCTGGCGCTCGCGGGCCCTGGCCACCGTGCCGGCCAACCTCAAGACCCCCGCCTGGCTCGCCGAGCAGGCCGAGGAGGTCGGCGAGGCCGCCGGCCTCGACGTGAAGGTCTGGGACGAGAAGCAGCTCACGTCCGAGGGGTTCGGCGGCCTGCTGGCCGTCGGCGGCGGCTCGGCGAACCCGCCCCGGCTGATCCGCATGGACTACACGCCCCGCGGTGCCACCAAGAAGATGCCGACCGTCGTCCTCGTCGGCAAGGGCATCACCTTCGACAGCGGCGGCCTCGACATCAAGCCCAGCGAGTCGATGCTCACCATGAAGCGCGACATGAGCGGCGGCGCCGCGGTGATCGCGGCGATGGCCGCCCTGCGCGACGTCGACTGCCCGGTCCGCGTGATCGGCCTGGTGCCGGCCGCCGAGAACTCGATCAGCGGCTCGGCCATGCGCCCCGGTGACGTGATCACCCACTTCGGTGGTCGCACCTCCGAGGTCAACAACACCGACGCCGAGGGTCGCCTCGTCCTCGCCGACGCGATGGCGTACGCCGTCTCGGAGCTCGCGCCGACCGTCCTCCTCGACATCGCCACCCTGACCGGCGCGATGAAGGTGTCGCTGGGCCAGTGGACCGGTGGCTACTTCGCCAACCACGAGGGCCTCGCCGCCCAGGTCGAGGCAGCTGCGGTCGGCTCCGGTGAGAACGTCTGGCGGATGCCGCTCGTGAAGGACTACGAGGACAAGGTGACCTCCAAGATCGCCGACGGCGACAACGCCGCCGGTGGTGCCGGGGCGATCACCGCCGCGCTGTTCCTCCAGCACTTCGCCGGCGACGTGCCGTGGGCCCACGTCGACTTCGCGTCCGCCGCCGAGTCGCCGACCGACCGCCACGAGTGGACCGCCGGACCGAGCGGATACGGTCCGCGCCTGCTGCTCACCTGGCTCGGGTCCGACGACCCGCTGGACGGCATCGCCTGATGCTCGGCCTGACCGTGCGCTGGTCCCTCGCCGACGCCGACCCCGGCGTCGAAGAGCGGCTCGCGAACTACGTCGCCGAGACCTCGCACGCCCGCTTCACCGGCATGACCGGCCTGCGCTTCAAGACCTGGCGCATGGTCCGCGGCGAGTGGTTCGAGGGCTGCTACGTCTTCGCCACCGACGAAGCCCGCGACGAGTTCCAGCGCACCTTCACCGAGGGTGCCGCCGACTCACCCGGCTCGCAGATCATCGGCTCGTCCCCGATCCTCATCGAGGCCTGCGACATCGTCGCCATCGCCGAGGGCTGGGACGGCTTCGCCGCCACGCCGAGGAGCTGATGGCGCTCGCACACCGCCGACCGGGCGGTTGGTCCGCGTCCTGACCGCCGACCGGGCGGTTGGTCCGCGTCTTGATGGTCGACCGGGCGGTTGGTTCGCGTCCGGTCGGCCGCTCACCGTGCCGTACGCGGACGAAGTGCCCGGTCAGCGTTCCTGACGCGGACGAAGTGCCCGGTCAGCGTTCCTGACGCGGACGAAGTGCCCGGTCAGCGTTCCTGACGCGGACGAAGTGCCCGGTCACGCCTCTTCCGGGGCCCATTCCTTCTTGGCGGCGAGCAAGCCGTCGCCGACGGGGAGGAGGACCGGGACGAGGGCGTCGTGCTCGAGGATGGCGCGGCCGAGGTCGCGGATGGTGACGGTCTCCTCGTCGCGCTGGGCGGGGTCGGCGACCCGGTCGTGCCAGAGGGCGTTGTCGAAGGCCACCACGCCGCCGGGGCGCAGGAGCCGCAGCGCCTCCTTGAGGTAGGCGGCGTACTCACGCTTGTCGCCGTCGCAGAAGACGAGGTCGTAGTGGCCGTCGGTGAGGCGGGGGAGCACGTCGAGCCCGGCGCCGGCGATGGTGCGGGCCCGGTTGCCGGGGATGCCGGCCTCGGTGAAGGTCTCCTTGGCGAGGCGCTGGTGCTCGGCCTCGATGTCGACCGTGGTCAGTACGCCGTCGGAGCGCATGCCGCGCAGCAGCCACAGGCCGGAGACGCCGGTGCCGGTGCCGATCTCGACGACCGCGCGCGCGTCGAGGACGGAGGCGAGGAAGCGCAGGGCCGCGCCCGTGCCGCTTCCGATCGGCGAGACGCCGACCTCCTCGGCGCGGCTGCGGGCGGCGGACAGGATCTCGTCCTCGGCCACGAAGTCCTCGGCGTAGGTCCAGCTCGCGGTCTTGATCGGCGCAGTGTGGGGCACGAGCGGACTCTATCGCGCAGCGATCTCCCGACGTGGCCGGGAACACACGAGGCACGTGGGTCGTTGGAGGGGTCGTCGGATGGCGCGGAGTTCTTGGTCGTCGCGCATGAGGTTCACAGGGAACTCTCAGGCACGGTCCCTAGCGTCAGGAAGGACAGCGAACCGTTGCAGCTGCGGTCGAGGAAGACGACGAGCCAGGGGGCACCCGTGGGCGAGCAGGTCGAGACCACCCCGGACCAGGGGTCGGTCCCGGGCGTCGTGCCGAGCTGGGACGAGGTCGTCGAGCAGCACTCCGACCGCGTCTTCCGCCTCGCCTACCGGCTCACGGGCAACCGGCCTGACGCCGAGGACCTCACCCAGGAGGTCTTCGTCCGGGTCTTCCGCTCGCTCGACACCTACACGCCCGGCACCTTCGAGGGCTGGCTGCACCGCATCACCACCAACCTCTTCCTCGACGGCGCCCGCCGCAAGCAGCGGATCCGCTTCGACCCGCTCTCCGACGAGCGTGCCGCCCGGCTGACCAGCCCGGTCGCCGGCCCCGAGCTCGCGATGGCCGACCAGACCTTCGACGACGACATCGAGACCGCGCTCGCCACGCTGCCGCCCGACTTCCGCGCCGCCGTCGTGCTGTGCGACGTCGAGGGGCTGAGCTACGAGGAGATCGCGGAGATCATGGACGCCAAGCTCGGCACCGTCCGCTCCCGGATCCACCGCGGCCGCACCATGCTGCGCAAGGCGCTCGCCCACCGCGAGCCCGCCGCCGGCCGCCAGCGCTACTCCGGCCCCGGCGCGATGCACCCCCGTGGGGCGGTGTCGTGATGACGCACCTCGGCTCCCGCGTGAGCGCGCTCCTCGACGGCCGGCTGACCCCCGAGGAGGAGGAGCGCTGCTGGGCGCACGTCCACGCCTGCCACGCCTGCCGCGACCTCGTCGAGCAGGAGGGCCGCGTCAAGACGCAGCTCGCCCAGCTCTCGCTCGGCCCGTCGTCGTGCTCGCGCGACCTCAAGTCCTCGCTGCTCGGCAGCTGCTCGGCCCTCGCGCCCGAGCCGTTCCCGACCTCGCACCAGCGCCCCCGCCGCGGCCTCGTGGCCATCGGCGGTGGCGCGGCGAGCGCCTGCGTCGTGGGCGTGCTCGCCCTCGGTGTCGCCGGTGCGCCGCGGATCGAGCCGCGCCCGCCGGCCACCGACCTGAGCCGGCCCACCGGCCCTGCCACACCCCTGAGCACCGTGGACGACCGGCTGGTCCGCACCCCGGTCTCACCCTCCCGGACGCCCCTGGCTGAGCGCTTGGTGGCGATTCGGGAGAAGATTGCTCCGTGACCGACGAGGACAAGCCCGACGAGCAGGCGCCCGACGAGCCCACGCAGCCCCTCGCGGGCTGGCGTCCGGAGCCGACGCGCCCGGCGCAGCCCCAAGGGCAGACCTACGGGGAGACCCTCGGCGAGACCCACGAGGCCGCTCCCGAGCCGTCCGCCGACGAGCACCTGATCGCCGGGCCGCCGCCGCAGAGCGAGCCGCCGTCGTACTCCTCACCGCAGCAGCTCTACGACCCGGCGCCGCCGACCGTGCCGCAGGCCGCCCCGCAGACGGTGCCGATGGCACCGCAGTTCGGTCCGCCAGTCGCCGGCCCGGCCTACTACGGCCCCGGTCCCTACGGCCGCCCCGACTACGCGCAGCCGGCCCGCGCCCGCAAGCTCCCCCTCTGGTCCTGGGTCGCCGTGGCGGCCGTCGCGCTCGTCGTGGGTGTCCTCGGCGGCCTCGCGGGGGCAGCCCTCCAGGACGAGCTGTCGTCGAGCGACGGCACCGTCGACAACGGCCTCGACGGCGTCCGCACCCAGAGCGCCGCGCCGCTCGACGCCGACAACGGGTCCGTCCCGGCCGTCGCGCAGGCCCTGCTGCCCAGCACCGTGCAGATCGTGGCCGAGTACGACGGCGAGGCCGCCGGTGCCACCGGGTCGGGCTTCGTGCTCGACCGCGATGGCCACGTCGTGACCAACAACCACGTGGTCGCCTCGGCCGCCGAGGACGACGGCCCGATCGTGGTCATCGACCACGCCGGCGACCGCCACGACGCCACGATCGTGGGTCGCAGCTCGGTCTACGACCTCGCCGTGCTCCAGGTCGAGGAGGCCGACGGCCTCGAGCCCGCGGCCCTCGGTGCCTCCCAGGTGCTCCACGTCGGCGACCCGGTCGTCGCGTTCGGCGCCCCGCTCGGGCTGAGCCAGACCGTGACCTCGGGCATCGTCAGCGCCCTCAACCGGCCGGTCACCACGGGCGACTCCGCCGACGACTCGTCGTACATCAACGCGGTGCAGACCGACGCCGCGATCAACCCGGGCAACTCCGGCGGTCCGCTGGTCAACCTCGCCGGCGAGGTCGTCGGCGTGAACTCGGCGATCGCCACCACCGGTGGCGCGACGACCGAGTCGGGCAACATCGGCGTCGGCTTCGCGATCCCGATCGAGCAGGTTCGCACGACCGTCGACCAGATCCTGCGCACCGGGAAGGCGGAGTACCCCGTCATCGGTGCGCAGGTGCGCACCAGCGGTGAGGCCGACTCCGAGGGCGCGACGATCACCGAGGTCATGCCCGACACCCCTGCCGAGCGGGCGGGCCTGAAGAAGGACGACGTCATCGTCAAGGTGGGCGACCAGCCGGTCAACGACGGCATCGCCCTGATCGTGGCCATCCGCACCCACCGCCCCGGGGAGACCGTCGAGATGTCGGTGCTGCGTGGCGGCGAGGAGCAGGTCGTCGAGGTCGAGCTCGACGGCAAGGTGGGATAGCCGCCCGGCACCGCCGCTCTGGCTGGCTAGAGGTCGGAGGACTCGCTGTCGGCGGACGCTGCGTCGGACTCCACGAACGGGTGGTCCTCGACGAACGACCTGGTCTCGGCGTACATCCGCTGGATGAACTCCTCGAGCTGGGACCTCTCCACGCGCCACTGCCCGCGACCGCCGATCTTGATCGCCGGCAGGTCGCCGCGGCGCACGAGGGCGTAGACCTGCGCGCTGGAGGTGTTGAGCACCTCGGCCACGTCGGCGAGCGTCAGGAAGCGGGGGTCCTCGGGCATGGGGTCATCGTGCCACCGACCCGGGTGCTCGCGGGCGGCGGCCGACGCGACCCTGTGGACAGACAGGTGTGAAGTCGGCCGCGCGCGGCAATGATGCTCGCGTGTCTCGGAAACCTTCTCGGAACCCGTCGCGCGACGGCGGGCTCGCCGACGTCCCTGCGGCCACCCGCACCCGCTCACCCGGATGGCGCGACCCGCGCCTGTGGATCGGCGTCGTCCTGGTCACCGGCTCGGTGGTGGCCGGTGCCCGCGTCCTGGCCGGCGCCGACGACATGACCTCGGTCTGGGCCGCCTCGGGCGACCTCGTCGCCGGTCAGGCGCTGGAGGCCGGCGACCTCTCCGCGACCCGGGTGCGGTTCGACGACGACGCCGACCGGGCGCGCTACCTCGCCGTCGACGACGAGCTGCCGGCCGAGCTCACCCTGACCCACGCGCTCGCGGCGGGGGAGCTGGTGCCGGTCGGCGCGCTCGGCGAGGCGACCGCCGACGACACCGTCTCGGTGTCGATCGCGGTGCCGTTCGAGCACGTGCCGACCGATGTCTCCCGCGGCTCGAGGGTCGACGTCTGGGTGATCGGCGAGGACCGCCGCTCCCGCGCGGCCGCGGAGCTGGTGCTCGACGACGTGCTCATCCTCGACGCGCCGGTCGTCAGCGACTCCTTCGCCTCCGCGACCAGCCGTCAGCTGGTGCTCGCGGTGCCGCAGGCCGAGGAGGAGTCGCTCGCGCAGGTGCTCGCAGCCAGCGGCGACGACCGCGTCCGCGTCGTGGGCCGGGGCTGACGCCGTGATCTGCGTGCTGCTCCTCGCCGCGGGGGAGGGGTGGGAGTCGCCCGCCCTCGCCGACCTCGAGGCGCACCCGGGCGTCGTGGTCCTCAAGCGCTGCGTCGACGTCGACGACCTGCTCGCCTCGGTCACGAGCGGCCAGGCGGACGTCGCGGTGCTTTCGCTCGACGCACCCGGCCTCGACCCCTCGAGCATCGCCCACCTGCGCCGCCACGCGGTCCGTCCGGTGGCCGTCACGACCGCCTTCGCCGAGGACCTCGACGTCCGCGAGCACGCGCAGCGCCTCGGCATCGGCGCCGTGGTCGGCGCCGGCCAGCTCGCCACCCTGCCCGAGGTCGTGACGACCGTCGAGGACGTCGCCGACACGCGCGTCCGCGCCGACGAGCCCGCGCCCCTGCCGGTCTCCGACGGCGAGTCCGGCCGCCTGGTGGCGGTGTGGGGACCCGCCGGCGCCCCGGGTCGTACGACGATCGCCACCAACCTGGCCTGCGAGGTGGCGCGGCGCGAGGCGGGCGTCGTCCTGGTCGACCTCGATCCCTACGGCGGTGCGGTGGCCCAGCAGCTCGGTGTGCTCGACGAGGTCTCCGGGCTCCTGTCGGCGTCGCGGCTGGCGGCGGCCGGCCACCTCGAGGAGCGCTTCGCCTCCGTCTGCCGTGCCGTCGGCGACCACCTCGCGGTCGTCACCGGGCTGCCCAGGCCCGACCGATGGCGCGAGGTCCGCCCGGCCCATGTCGAGCAGCTGCTGGAGCAGGCCCGCGGCCTCGGCGACGTCGTGGTCGACACCGGGTTCAGCCTCGAGGACGACGCGGGCTCCGACTTCGGCGGCCGGCCGGGCCGCAACGCGCTCACCCTGGCGGCGCTCGAGCAGGCCGACGAGGTGGTGGTCGTCGGCGCCGCCGACCCGGTGGGCCTGACCCGCCTCGCCCGCGGCCTGGTCGACCTGCGCGAGCTCACCGGCGGCGTGCCGGTCCGGGTGGTGGTCAACCGGATGCGGGGGAGCATCGGCTGGTCAGAGAAGGACATCGCGGGCATGGTCGAGGGGTTCAGCCGCGTCGCGGGCCTCCACTTCCTGCCCGAGGACCGTGCCGCGACCGACCGGGCGCTGGTCACCGGGCGGCCGCTGGCGGAGCTGGGCGACTCCTCGCTGGTGCGCAGCCTGACTGCGCTGACCGACGCGGTCTTCCCGGCCTCGGTGCGCCCGGCGGCCACGGGCGGCCGGCGTCGACGACGAGCTTGAAGATTCTGGTTTTCGTCAAGAATTCGTTAAGTTGGAGTCTGATTCAGAGGAGACTCCGATGGTTGACACCATGCGTACGACAGGCCTCGCCCTCGTCGCCCTGTCCCTGTCGCTGACCGCGGCGCCCGCCCTTGCAAAGGCTCAGGGCACGACGGGCAACGACGTGATCACCGGCAACGCCCGCGCCAACCACATCATGGCGCTCGGCGGCCGTGACCGCGTCTCCGCCAACGGCGGCAACGACACGGTCTACGCCGGCAAGGGCAACGACGTCGTCACCGGCGACGACGGTGACGACTGGATCACCGCGCAGCCCGGCAACGACTGGGTCAACGGCGGCCTCGGCAACGACAAGATCGACGGCGGCTCGGGCGACGACACGATCTACGGCGGCGAGGGCAACGACGTCCTGGCTGCGAACGTCGGCAAAGACGTGGTCTACGGCGAGGCGGGCAACGACCTGCTCGGTGGCAACAACGGCGACGACCGCCTGTTCGGCGGAGAAGGCTCCGACAAGCACATCGGTGGTGCCGGCAACGACTGGATCGACGGTGGTCCGGGCGATGACGGCGCGATCCAGGGCGGCCCGGGCAACGACGTGCTGATCGACGGCGACGGCAACGACTGGCTCGTCAAGGGCGACGAGGGCGACGACACCGTCTTCCTCGGCCCCGGTGCCGACAAGGTCTTCACCGAGCAGGGCAACGACACCATCTACGTCCTGCCCGACGGCATGGTCGACAAGATCCGCTGCGACGACGGCGGCCAGGACCAGGGCTCCGACGACCACGTCGTCTTCGTGGGCTGGCGCGACCCCGCCGACCAGGTCGATCCGTTCGGGACGTGCGAGCACGTCTCGGTGACCCAGGAGCTGCCCGCGGGCTGGCCCTACGGCCCGGTCGGCCAGCGCCCGGCGATGCAGCGGGTCACGCCGCGAACAGCAGGTACAGACCTCCCGCGGTGAACCCCACCATCGCCATCAGCAGCGGCAGCTGACCGGTGAGGTGGTGGCGCGGCGGCAGCAGCTTGATCGCCCGGTCGTGCGCGGCGACCACGCCGACCACGTGCCCGAGCACGACCGCGAGGACCTTGGTCACCGCCAGGAACGTCGGGTGCAGCGAGATCCAGTAGTTGACCTGCAGGTCGGCCGTGCCGAGGTAGTCGTCGCCGCGGCTGAACGGGTCGCTGAGCTGGATCAGCGTCTGCTGGCCGTACTCGATGAAGAACGTCAGGTAGTGGGCCACGATGTAGCCCACGATGATCGGCACGACGGAGTGCGCGAAGAGGCCGGGCAGCGCGCGCCGCGGGGTGTCACTGGTGACGCCGGTGGCCATGGTGGCAGCGGTGAGGATCAGTGCGACGCCGCCGGAGAACACGATCAGGGCGAGGGTGTCGGGCACGATCCGCGGGATCGACATCGACTGCACGAGGCCGAGCCACTCGCTCGACTCGCGGAAGGAGTCGAACGCCGTGCTGCCGAACAGGACGCCGACCACGCCGACGAGGCCGGGTCGCGCGACCAGGGTGTCGAGGTTGGCGAGCGGGCTGCGGACGACCAGCACCCCGTCACGGTGTCCCCAGATCGACAGCTTGGCGACCAGCGAGGAGTAGACCTCGAACGGGTCGGCGCGGGCCAGGAACGTCGTACCCCACACGGCGGAGCCGATGAGCATGATCCCGAGGTAGGCCGCGCACCACAGGCGCACCGGCCCGAGGTCGGTGGCGTGCGGGTAGACCAGCTCGAGCCACACGAAGGAGAACAGGCCGAGCGCGGCCGGCCAGTAGCCCAGGCGCGCGGGGTACTCGTACAGGCCCTGTCCCTCGGGCACGCCGGAGACCTTGGCGAAGAGCATGGCGATCGTGCGCGCGGGGCTGATCGCCTTGAAGAACGGGCCGAACAGCAGGGACGTGGGCACGATGCCGACCCACAGGAACACGTAGAACACCCCGAGGAACGGGTTGATCAGGGTGTCCTTGCCGAAGACCGCGGCGGCCGCGACGTAGAGGAAGAACGCCATGCCGAGCACGCGCAGCGCGATCGCCAGCGCGCGTGAGGAGGCGAAGCGGTCGAGCCACACCGGCGCCGGGCGCCCGCTCGTCGCGGCGTCGTAGCGCGGCTCGCGCCACGCGACCGCGAGCACGGTGAAGGAGACGACCAGTGCCGCGACGGCGCCGGCGATCGCCAGCTCCGAGGGGATCGGCAGGTCCTTCGCGCCCCCGAGCCCGTGGGCGGAGATCCGGCCCAGGTCCAGCTGGCCCACCCTCAGCGGACTTCGAGCTGCAGGATGATCGAGGCGGGCTCGTGGCTCTCCACCTCGACGACGCCCGGTCGGTCGATGGTGATCTCGTGCTCGCTCGTGCCGGCGTCGTAGGCGATCTCCTGCTCGGGCGTGCTGTGCACGTGGAGCTCGCCGGCCACGTCGGAGGTGATCGTGAGGTCGAGGGTCTGGCCGACCTCGAGCTCGACCCGCTCGCCGTTGGGGGTGAAGGTGTCGCCGTCGCGCGTCACGGTGACGGCCACGGCGTCGCCGCTGCTCGAGGAGCTGCTCGGCGACTCGCTCGACTGCGAGGACGGGGTGTCGTCGTCACTGCCGCCGCAGGCCGAGAGGCCGAGGGCGAGCACGAGGGCGAGCGGGGCGAGGCGCGACAGGCCGCGACGGGACACAGACTTCTCCTTCAGACGACGAATGCCACGTGACGGTGACCACGACACCGGTCGGGTCACATGCTCTGCCAGAATCCCATGCGGGACAAGCGCCACCGACGAGAGGGCACCACATGAGTGAGCGCAGCGAGCGAGTCATGCAGCACGGCGTGACTTGTGCCTCATGCGCGCACGGAGCGAAGCGAGTACGTGCATGAGTATTCGGCTTCGGCCGCGGGACCTGGCCATCCTGGCCGCCGAGTCCCCCACGACGCCCATGCACAACGCCACGGTCGAGATCTTCGACCCGGGCGACTCGGGCTTCGACCACGACCGGCTGGTGCAGCTGATCGCCGACCGCATCGCCTTCGTCCCGCGCTACCGCCAGCGGCTCCAGCTGGTGCCCGGGCGGCTCGCCAACCCGGCCTGGGTCGACGACGAGAACTTCGACCTCGGCTTCCACGTACGACGCTCGGCGCTGCCGCGACCCGGCACGATGGACCAGCTGCGCGAGCTCGTCGCCCGCATCGCGTCCCGCCCGCTCGACCGCACCCGGCCGCTGTGGGAGTGCTACTTCGTCGAGGGCCTCGAGGGCGGCCGCGTCGCGCTGCTCACCAAGAGCCACCAGATCCTCGTCGACGGCCGCGAGACCGTCGACATCGGCCAGGTGCTGCTCGACACCTCACCCGACCGCTCCACGCTCGGGCACGACGACGACTGGCGCCCGCACCGCACGGCCGGCCCGGTGGCGGCCGCGCTCAACGCGGTGACCGACACGCTGGAGAGCCCACGCACCCTGTGGTCGACGACGCGCGCAAACGCCGAGGCGGTGGGCCGCCAGGCCAGCGCCACCGGCGCCCGGGTCGCCGAGGTCGCCAACGCGCTGGCCGGGCGTGGCCCGGTGCACTCGACCCCGGTCCACCGCCGGCTGTCGCAGCAGCGCCGCTTCCTCGCGATCCGCACCGAGCTGTCCGACTACCGCGCGATCCGTGAGGTCCACGGCGGCACGGTCAACGACGTCATCCTCGCCACGCTGGCCGGCGGCCTGCGCGGCTGGCTGATGACCCGCGCCGAGTCGATGGGCGGGCTGAAGACCATCAAGGCGATCGTGCCGATGTCGGTCATCGACGACGAGCTCGAGGCGACCTCGCTCGGCAGCCAGATCAAGGGCCACCTCGTGAACCTGCCGATCAGCGAGCCCAGCCCGGTGGTCCGGCTGCACCAGGTCAGCTACGACCTCAAGGCCCACCGCGACAACGGCCGCGCGGTCTCCGCACGCCGCCTGTCCGGGATCGCGGGCTTCGCGCCGACGACGTTCCACGCGCTCGGCTCGCGCCTCGCGGCCGCGGAGCTGCGCCACGGCTTCCACGTCTCGATCACCAACGTGCCGGGCCCGCAGTTCCCGCTCTACGCCGACGGCGCGCGGATGCTGGAGTCCTACCCGGTGCACCCGCTGCTGCCCGACCACCCGCTCGCCATCGGCGTGACGTCGTACGACGGCGGGGTGTTCTACGGCATCACCGCCGACCGCGACGCCGTACCCGACGCCGACACCCTCGGCCAGTGCGTGCTCGAGGCGCTCGACGAGCTCAAGGACTCCGCATCCGACACCCGCCCGCGCGCCCCGCGGGGCAGGGGCGGGTCGGGCCGGAAGGCACGCAGGTGACCCGCCGCTACCTCCCCAGCACCCTCACGCGCCTCGCGGACGAGTGGGAGGCCGACGGCCCCGAGGTCCTCGACCCGGTGGTCGCCGACGACGACGGCGAGGAGACCGAGTACGCCGCCCTGATGACCGCCGCGGACGCCTCGGCCGAGCTCCTGGCCGGGCTGCCGGACGGTCGGCGGCGACGTGTCGTGGTGGTGGCCGAGACCGCCACCGCGGAGGGTCCGATCACCTGGCGCGACGTGGTCGCGGTGCACGTCGACGACCGCGACGACGCGGATCCCGACGACGACCTGGCGTGGTGGGCCACGCAGGAGATCGGCGACCTGCTCGGCTCCCTCTGACGGCCACTTTGAGGCGCGTGCGCCTCTCTGACACGATCAGCCGCATGGACGCGATCACCTTTCCTCCGGCTCCCACCAACGAGCCGAACCTGACCTATGCCCCCGGGAGCGCGGAGCGGGAGACCCTCGTCGCCGAGCTGGCCCGGTTGGAGAAGAAGCAGCACTCCCTGCGCGCCGTGATCGGCGGCAAGCGACGCAACGGTGGCGGGGCGGAGATGAAGGTCGTCCAGCCCCACGACCACGCCCACGTGCTCGGCACGTTCAAGAACTCCACGACCAAGGACGCCGAGGCCGCGGTCAAGGCCGCCACAGACGCCGCGCCGGCGTGGCGCGCGATGCCGTTCGACGAGCGCTGCGCGATCATCCTCAAGGCCGCCGACCTGCTGGCCGGCCCGTGGCGCCAGACGCTCAACGCCGCCACCATGCTGGGCCAGTCGAAGACGGCCTTCCAGGCCGAGATCGACGCGGCGTGCGAGCTGATCGACTTCTGGCGGTTCAACGTCCACTACGCCAAGCAGATCCTCACCGACCAGCCGATCGCGAACAGCCCGGGCATCTGGAACCGCACCGACCACCGCCCGCTCGAGGGCTTCGTCTACGCGATCACGCCGTTCAACTTCACCGCGATCGCGGGCAACCTGCCCACCGCTCCGGCGCTGATGGGCAACACGGTCATCTGGAAGCCCTCGCCGACGCAGCAGCTGGCCGCGTCGCTGACGATGGAGCTGCTGGAGGAGGCCGGCATGCCGCCCGGCGTCATCAACATGCTGCCCGGTGACGGCCTCGACGTGTCGAAGGTGGCGCTCTCGCACCGCGACCTGGCCGGCATCCACTTCACCGGCTCCACCCCGACGTTCCAGCACCTGTGGCGCACGGTCGGGGAGAACATCTCCGGCTACCGCTCCTACCCGCGCATCGTGGGCGAGACCGGCGGCAAGGACTTCATCGTCGCCCACCCCTCGGCCGACCCCGACGTGCTGCGCGTGGCGATGATCCGCGGTGCGTTCGAGTTCCAGGGCCAGAAGTGCTCGGCGGCGTCGCGTGCCTACGTCCCGAAGTCGGTCTGGGCCAAGATCAAGGACCAGCTCATCGCCGACACCGAGGCGCTGACGATGGGTGACGTCACCGACCTGACCAACTTCATGGGTGCGGTGATCGACGACCGGGCGTTCGCCAAGCACAAGGCCGCGATCGCGCGGGCGAAGCGGCAGAAGCACCTCACCGTGCTCGCCGGCGGCCAGGTCGACGACTCGGTCGGCTACTTCGTGCGCCCGACGATCATCGAGTCGACCGATCCGACCGACCAGATGTTCTCCGACGAGTACTTCGGCCCGATCCTCGCCGTCCACGTCTACGACGACGACCGCTTCGAGAAGGTCGTCGACCAGATGGAGTCGTTCGCGCCCTACGCCCTCACCGGCGCGATCATCGCCCAGGACCGCGCTGCCATCGCGTGGGCCCGCAAGACGCTGCGCTTCGCGGCCGGCAACTTCTACGTCAACGACAAGCCGACCGGCGCGGTCGTGGGCCAGCAGCCCTTCGGCGGCGCGCGCGCCTCGGGCACCAACGACAAGGCCGGCGCCGCGGTCAACCTGCTGCGCTGGACCTCGCCGCGCTCCATCAAGGAGAACTTCGTGCCCCCGAAGGAGCACCTCTACCCGCACCAGGGCTGACCGGGTCGTCGTGCGGCGCGAGTCCGGCATGACGGTCAGATGACCGCCGCACGACCACCGATCACCTGGACGACGCCGGGTGAGAGGATCGAGCAGTGATCCCACTCCACATGGGTGCACTGCACCCCTTCGAGCAGGGGCTGACGCTCCTGCTGGCCTTCGGGCCGTTCGTGGTGCTCGGGATCGTGGTCTGGCTGCGCAGCCGCGAGCACATCGACGAGGACTAGCGCTTCAGCCACTCCACGCCGACGCGGTGCTCGATGTCGAGCGCCTCCTTGAACAGCCCGGCGACCAGCGACTCGATCTTGCCGCCGACCAGCGGGATCCGGACGCTGAGCACCAGGTCGACCTGCTCGGTCGTGGTGCCGCCGGACTCCACGAGCTCCATCGTGCCGACCGCCTCGCCGGGCTTGCCCGGGATGGAGAGCTCGACGTCGCAGCCCGTCGGGGAGGTCCAGGTCTCCTTCTGCACGATCACGATCTCGTCACCCACCAGCTTGGCCGCGAAGGACGGCAGGTCGGCCGACGAGCGGACCTGCTCGATCGTGACGAGGTCGCCGTCGATCGTCGCCGAGCCCCGCACGACCTTCTGCTGGCGCAGCACCTCCTCGCGGAAGGCCTGGTCGTCGAGCATCGCGGCCACGGCCTCGGCCGGGGCGTCGTACGTCAGCTGCTTGGTGAGCTTCGTGCTCATCGAACCACCGCATTCTGTGTCGTCGTCGTGTCGTCAATCAGGGTCGGACTGCCCGCCCATCATGGCCGAGATGCGGACGTGACGCGCGGGTAGGACCCTGTGTTGTGAGGCTCACACGACGGGTTCTAGGGTCGGAGCGTGGCGACGCCGGAGGAGACCAAGGACCAGCAGCTCGACGCAGCGACCGAGGAGCGCCCCGAGTGGGGTGACCTGCTCCGTGCCTACTACCGGCACGTGGCTCCGGAGGAGGTCGCAGAGCGCTCCCCGGAGGACCTGTTCGGCGCCCTGGCCTCGCACCGCGAGCTCGCCGCGTCGCGCCCACAGGGCACCGCGGCCGTCCGCGTCGTGACCCCGACGATCGCAGACGCCGGCTGGTCGGCGTCGGGCCGCTCGGTGGTCGAGGTCGTCACCGACGACATGCCGTTCCTCGTCGACTCGGTGGGCATGGAGCTCAGCCGCCTCGGCCACAACGTCCACGCGGTGATCCACCCGCAGTTCAACGTCGAGCGCGACATCACCGGCGAGCTCCAGCACGTCCACGCCCACGAGCCGCAGGCCGGCGACCAGGCCGGCACCGAGTCGTGGATGCACGTCGAGATCGACCGCACCGACGACGAGGAGGCCGCCGAGATCACGGCAGGGCTCCAGCGGGTGCTGCGCGACGTACGCGAGTCGGTCGAGGACTGGGACAAGATGCACGCCCAGGCGCTGGCCGTCGTCGCCGAGCTCGACGACAACCCGCCGCCGCTGCCGGCCCAGGAGGTCCGGCAGGGCCGCGACTTCCTGCGCTGGCTGGCCGACGACCACTTCACCTTCCTGGGCTACCGCGAGTACCAGCTCGAGGCCGAGGAGGGTGCGCCCGAGGAGTGCGGCCTGCGCGCCGTGCCCGGCTCGGGGCTCGGCATCCTGCGCCACGACCAGGACCTCTCGAGCGCCTTCGCCAAGCTGCCGCCGCTGGTGAAGGCCAAGGCGCGCGAGAAGACGCTGCTCGTGCTCGCGAAGGCCAACTCCCGCGCCACGGTGCACCGTCCGGCGTACCTCGACTACGTCGGCGTCAAGACGTTCGGCCCCGACGGAGAGGTCGTGGGGGAGCGCCGCTTCCTCGGCCTCTTCTCCAGCGCCGCCTACACCGAGTCGGTGACCCGGATCCCGGTGCTGCGCGAGAAGGTCACCGAGGTGATGAAGCGCGCCGAGTTCGACCCGCGCAGCCACGCTGGCAAGGCCCTCATGGACACGCTGGAGAACTACCCGCGCGACGAGCTCTTCCACACCTCGCCGGCCGACCTGGCGCCGGTCGTGCAGGACGTGATGTTCGCCCGCGAGCGTCGCCAGCTGCGCGCCTTCGTGCGCCGCGACACCTACGGCCGCTACGTCTCGATCCTCGTCTACCTCCCGCGCGACCGCTACAGCACCGCGGTGCGCGAGCGCTTCTCCGAGATCCTGCGCGACGACCTCGGCGGCGAGCACGTCGAGTTCACCGCCCGGGTCAACGAGTCGACGACCGCGCGCGTGCACTTCGTGGTCCACCCGCCCAAGGGCGGCCAGATCCCCGAGATCGACGTCCCCGAGCTCGAGCGCCGGCTGATCGAGGCGTCCCGCTCGTGGCGCGACGACTTCGTGGCAGCCGTGGTCAGCGAACACGGCGAGGACCGCGGCTCGCGGCTCGCCCGCGCCTGGGCCGACGCCTTCCCCGAGGCCTACAAGGAGGACTACGGGCCGCAGCGCGGCTCCGCCGACCTCGGCCGGATCGAGGCCATAGAGGGCGACGACGGCATCGACCTCGCGCTCTTCGACACCGACGAGAAGGCCGGCACCTACCGCCGCGGCGAGTCCCGGCTCAAGGTCTTCCGCGTCGGTGAGCCGCTCTCCCTGAGCAGCATGCTCCCGATGCTCACCTCGATGGGCGTGGAGGTCGTCGACGAGCGCCCGTACGAGCTCGCCGGCCTGTCGCGGCCGTCGTACATCTACGAGTTCGGGCTGCGCCACGGCCGGGTGCTGCCGCCGCACGAGCGGCAGCTGTTCGCCCAGGCGCTGCGCGCGGTCTGGGACGGCTACAACGAGATCGACGGCTTCAACCAGCTCGTGCTGGCGGCCGGGCTGACGTGGCGGCAGGCCACCGTGCTCCGGGCCTATGCCAAGTACCTCAAGCAGGGCAACTCGCCCTTCGCCCTCGACTACATCGAGGAGGCGCTCCGCAGCAACGTCGACATCACCCGGCTGCTCGTCGAGCTCTTCGAGTCGCGCTTCGACCCCGGCCGCAGCGACCGCGCGCTCGAGGCCGATGCCGAGGCGCGGGTGGCCAAGGTCGAGGCGATCGAGGAGCGGCTGGCGAAGGCCCTCGACGACGTGGTCAGCCTCGACCACGACCGCATCCTGCGCTCCTACCGCACGCTGATCCGAGCGACGCTGCGCACCAACTTCTTCCAGCGCACGGCCGAGGGCGAGGTCCACCCGTACATCTCGTTCAAGCTCGAGCCGTCGGCGATCCCCGACCTGCCCGAGCCGCGCCCGCGCTACGAGATCTTCGTCTACAGCCCGCGCGTCGAAGGCTCGCACCTGCGCTTCGGGCCGGTGGCCCGCGGCGGCCTGCGCTGGTCGGACCGACGCGACGACTTCCGCACCGAGGTGCTCGGCCTGGTCAAGGCGCAGATGGTGAAGAACACCGTCATCGTGCCGGTCGGCTCGAAGGGTGCGTTCTTCTGCAAGCAGCTGCCCGACCCGTCCGACCGCGACGCGTGGCTGGCCGAGGGCGTGGCCTGCTACAAGACCTTCATCTCCGGCCTGCTCGACATCACCGACAACCTCGTCGACGGCGAGACGGTGCCACCGCGCGACGTCGTACGCCACGACGGCGACGACTCCTACCTCGTCGTCGCCGCCGACAAGGGCACCGCGACGTTCTCCGACATCGCCAACGGCGTCGCGAAGGACTACGGCTTCTGGCTCGGCGACGCCTTCGCCTCCGGAGGCTCGGTCGGCTACGACCACAAGGCGATGGGCATCACCGCCAAGGGCGCGTGGGTCTCGGTGCAGCGCCACTTCCGCGAGATGGGCGTCGACTGCCAGGCCGAGGACTTCACCGCGGTCGGCATCGGCGACATGTCCGGCGACGTCTTCGGCAACGGCCTGCTCTGCTCCGAGCACACCCGGTTGGTGGCGGCGTTCGACCACCGCGACATCTTCCTCGACCCCGACCCGGACGCCGCGTCGTCGTACGCCGAGCGCCGCAGGCTCTTCGACCTGCCCCGCTCCAGCTGGAAGGACTACGACACCTCCCTGATCTCCGAGGGCGGTGGCGTGTGGCCGCGCTCGGCGAAGTCGATCCCGGTTTCCGCGCAGGCGCGCGCCGTGCTCGGCCTCGACGCCGGCGTCACCGCGATGACGCCCGCCGAGCTGATGAAGGCGATCCTGCTCGCCCCGGTGGACCTGCTCTGGAACGGCGGCATCGGCACCTACGTGAAGTCGTCGGAGGAGACCAACGCCGACGCGGGTGACAAGGCCAACGACGCGATCCGCGTCAACGGCGAGGACCTCCGCGCCAAGTGCATCGGCGAGGGCGGCAACCTGGGGTTCACCCAGCTGGGTCGCGTGGAGTACGCCCGCTACGGCGCCAACCGCGAGGGCGGTCGGATGAACACCGACTTCATCGACAACTCCGCCGGCGTCGACACCTCCGACCACGAGGTCAACATCAAGATCCTGCTCGACAAGGTCGTACGGGCCGGTGGGATGGACGAGCCCGCCCGCAACGAGCTGCTCGCGGAGATGACCGACGAGGTCGGCGCGCTCGTGCTGCGCGACAACTACGAGCAGAACCTCGCCCTCGCCAACGCCGAGGCGCACGCGCCCTCGCTGCTGCACGTGCACGAGGACTGGATGCGCGCGCTGGAGAAGCGCGGGGTGCTCAACCGCGACCTCGAGGGGCTGCCGTCCACCCGCCAGGTACGCCGTCGCCTCGACCGCAAGCAGGCGCTGTCAGGGCCCGAGCTGTCGGTGCTGATGGCGTGGACCAAGATCGTGCTCGCCGACGAGCTGGTCGAGTCCGACCTGCCCGACGACCCCTATCTGCGCGACGACCTGCTGGCCTACTTCCCGAGCCGGATGAAGCCCGAGCTCGAGACGGCGATGGAGGAGCACCCGTTGCGCCGCGAGATCATCGTGACCCAGGTGGTCAACGACCTGGTCAACGGCGCCGGCATGACCTTCTGGCCGCGACTGGCGGGGGAGACGGGGGCCAGCGCGGCCGACCTGACCCGCGCGAACTTCGTGGCGCGGGAGATCTTCGGCTCGCTGCAGCTGCGGCAGGAGATCGCGGCCCTCGACAACCAGGTGCCGGCCGAGCGGCAGACCCGGATGCGCATCGAGATGCGCACCCTGGTCGAGCGCGCCTCGCGCTGGTTGGTCACCACCCGGCGCCCGCCTCTCGACTCGGGTGCGACTGTCGAGTTCTTCCGCGAGCGGGTGCAGGCCGTGATGGCCGAGCTGCCGAGCATCATGAGCGGCCACGAGCTCGACGACTACGTCGCCCGCGCCGGCCGGCTCACGCACCAGGGCGTCTCCGACGACCTGGCCTCGCGGGTCGCGGTGCTGGCACCGGCCTACGCCCTGCTCGGCATCGTCGAGACCGCCGACCGGCTCGGTCTCGACCCGGTCGAGGTGGCCCGCGTGCACTTCGCGCTGGGCGAGCGCCTCGGCCTGCCGGCGCTGGTCGAGCGGATCTTCGCGCTGCCGCGCGACGACCGCTGGCAGACCATGGCCCGGGCCGCGGTGCGCGACGACCTCTACGGCGTGCACCAGCAGCTCACCGCGCAGGTGCTGGAGACCACCAGCGCCGACGACCCGGCACCGGCCCGCGTCGCCGCGTGGGAGAACTCCGACGAGGAGCTGGTCGGCCGCTCGGCCGCGACCCTCGAGGAGATCTGCCGCGAGGAGACCGCCGAGCTGGCCCGCCTGTCGGTCGGCCTGCGCGTGGTGCGCGGCCTGCTGTCCTGATGGCGGCCTGATGGGACTGCTCTGGGTCACGCCCCGGGCCCGGCTGCGCAGGCTGGCGGGCCGGGGCGGTCCCAGCCCGCTGGCCGGTCGGACGGTGCTGGTCACCGGGGCGAGCTCCGGCATCGGCGAGGCGACCGCGCTGCTGGTGGCCGCGCGTGGCGCCCACGTGGTGCTGGTCGCCCGGCGGGCCGACGAGCTCGCTCGGGTCCGCGCCTCGATCGAGGCCGCGGGCGGGCGCGCGTCGTCGTACACCTGCGACCTGACCGACCTCGACGCGATCGACGCGCTGGTGGAGCGGGTGCTCGCCGACGTCGGCACGGTCGACTACCTCGTCAACAACGCAGGCCGCTCGATCCGGCGCTCGCTGGACCTGTCCTACGACCGGTTCCACGACTTCGAGCGCACCATGGCGATCAACTACTTCGGTCCGTTGCGGCTGACCATGGGCCTGCTGCCGGCGATGCGCGCGCAGGGCTTCGGACACGTGGTCAACATCGTCACGTGGGGCGTGCAGATGAAGGCGCCCAAGTTCGCCGCCTACATCGCCTCCAAGACCGCGCTCGACACGTGGTCGCGCATCGCCGGCCGGGAGACGTACGACGACGGCGTCACGTTCACCAACATGAGGTTCTCCCTGGTCGCCACCGCGATGGTGGTGCCGACCGACGCCTACGACAACCGCACGAGCATGAGCGCCGAGCAGGCCGCCGCGAAGGTGGTGCGCGCGCTGGAGGACCGGCCGGTCACGTGGGACACCGTGCCGGGCCGCATCGGTGGTGTGGTCAACGTGGTCGCGCCGCGGCTCAGCGATGCGTTGATGGCGCGCTTCCACCGGTCGGTGCCGGACTCGGCGGCCGCCCGGGGTGCAACGCCTGAGGTCTCAGAACAGCAGTAGCGCGGCCACGATGCCGGCCGCGACGACGGCCCAGCGGAACGCGGCGTCGGGCAGCTTGCGACCCACGCGGGCGCCGACGTAGCCCCCGACGAGCGAGCCGGCAGCCAGCAGCGCGGCGACGTCCCAGCGCGGGTCGGCGACGACGACGAAGATCAGCCCGGCGACGATGTTGCCGACCATCAGCGACAGCGTCTTGAGGCCGTTGACGATGCGCAGCTCGAGGTCGGTGCCGATGCCGAGGACGGCCACCATCATCACGCCCGCACCGGCGCCGAAGTAGCCGCCGTAGACGCCGGTGATGGTCGCGAAGACCGTGGTGGCGGGGGACATGTGCCGCCGCTCGGCGAGGGCCTCGCCGTGCCGCTCCTCGTGGCGCGCCCGCAGCCAACGGGCGATGCGGGGCTGCACGCCGACCAGCAGGCAGGTGAAGAGGATGAGGAACGGCACGATCGCCTCGAAGACGCCGGGCGGCAGGCCCAGCAGGAGCGCGGCGCCGAGGACCGCGCCGAGCGCGCAGACGACGACGATCGCCTTCGCGACCGGGCCGGCCTCGCGCACCTCGTCGCGGTAGCCCAGCACGCCTCCGAGGCCGCCCGGGATCAGCCCGAGGGTGTTGGAGACGTTGGCGACCACGGGCGGCAGGCCCAGTCCCACGAGGACCGGGAAGCTGAGCAGCGAGGCGACGCCGACGGTGGACGAGAGCACGCCGGCACCGAATCCGGTCGCCAGGACCAGGACCGCGTCGAGTGCGGTCACGGCTGCTCGCGGAGGAGGGCGACGTCACTGACCATCGCCACGTGGGCGTGCATGGCCTCGGACGCCGCCTCGGGGTCGCCGGCGCGGATCGCCTCGGCGATCGCTCGGTGCCCGGCGAGGGAGTCCTGCGGGCGACCCGGCTGGCCGAGCGACTCGATGCGGGTCTCCTTGATGAGGTCGCCGATCTCGTCCATCAGCCGCGCGAGCAGCAGCGAGTGGGCGGCCGCGGTGACCGCGCCGTGGAAGCGCTCGTCGCCCTCGACACCGCGACCGCCGGCCTCGATGTCGGCCTCCATCGCGGCCAGGGCGTCGTCGATGCGGGCGAGGTCGTCGTCGGTGCGGCGGCTCGCCGCGAGGGCGGCGATCTTGGTCTCGAGCGCGTCGCGGGTCTCGATGACCTCCGGGAGCCGGTCGGCGTGGCTGCGGATCGCCTCGACGATGCGGGTCGCCTGCTGCTGGCGCGCGGTCACGACGGTGCCGTCGCCGTGGCGTACCTCCACCACGCCCACCACCTCGAGCGCGACGAGCGCCTGGCTGAGGGTCGCGCGGCTCACCCCGAGCCGTTGCGCGAGCTCGCGCTCGGGCGGCAGCTTGTCGCCGGCCTGCAGCCCGTTGTCGGCGATCCACGACGAGATCTGGCCGGCCACCTGCTCGTAGAGCCGGGTCCGCATCAGTCGCGGGGGGAAGGAGTCGGACATGGGGACACCCTATTGACTGGTGGCTCATTGTGCTATTGGCTAGGCCACTGAGCCAAGCATGTGGTGAGGGTCACCCCCGTCCCTCCGTGCCGGCTCGGACATCGACTCGGAGGTGGACCCATGGGTCCGGAATGGATTGCGATCCTCGCGCTGGTCGCCCTGTTCGTGGTGGGCACGCTGCTGCCCATCAACATGGGCGCCCTGGCCTACGTCGCGGCGTGGCTGGTGGGCATGTACTCACTGGGGCTCGACGAGAAGGAGATCCTCGCCGGCATCAGCGCCGACCTGGTGCTCACCCTGATCGGCGTCACCTATCTCTTCGCCATCGCCCGGCAGAACGGCACGGTCGACCTGATCGTCCGTACGGCGGTGGCGTCCGTGGGCGGTCGCGTGGCGCTGATCCCGTGGGTGATGTTCGCGGTCACCGCGGTCATCACCGCGATCGGCGCGGCCAGCCCGGCCGCGTGCGCGATCATCGGCCCGATCGCGCTGGGCTTCGCCGGCCGCTACGGCATCAGCCCGCTGATGATGGGCATGTTCGTCGTGCACGGCGCGCAGGCCGGCGGCTTCTCGCCGATCTCGATCTACGGCACGATCACCAACTCGGTCATGGAGGACGCCGGTCTCGGCGCCTCGCACCTGACCATCTTCTTCTCCAGCCTGGCCGTGAACACCGTGATGGCCGCAATCCTCTTCGTGGTGCTCGGCGGCCGGAAGCTGCTCACGCTGCGCATGGACGGCGACGGTGAGCTGGTCCAGGTCGGCGCGTCCACCGAGGGCGACGGCGGCCGGCGGGTGCACCCCGACCGCTCGGACGCCCGTTCGGCGACCGGAGCCACGCCCACGACCGGCACCCCCAACCCCGGTGACGCCGGCACGACCCTCGAGCACGTCCTCACCCTGATCGCCTTCCTCGCGGTCGCGGTCGTCGCCCTGGCCTTCGACAAGAACATCGGCTTCGCCGCGATCACCGCGGCGGTCGTGCTCTCGATCCTCACGCCGAAGGCCTACAAGGACACCGTCAAGCAGATCGCCTGGCCGACCGTCCTCCTCGTCGCCGGCGTCAGCACGTACGCCACGATCCTCACCACCGCGGGCTCCCCGGAGTTCGTCGGGAAGTGGGCCGCCGGGCTCGGTGCGGCCGCCATCGGCGCGTTGATCCTCTGCTACGTCGGCGGCGTCGTCTCGGCGTTCGCCTCCTCCACCGCGCTGCTGCCGGTGATCATCCCGATCGCGATCCCGCTCGTCGCCGAGGGCGGCCTGTCGGCCGGCTTCTTCGTCGCGGCGCTCGCGGTCAGCTCGACCATCGTCGACGTCAGCCCGTTCTCCACCAACGGCGCCCTGATGCTGGCCAACAAGCCGGACACGATCGACGAGAGCACCTACTACAAGCAGATCCTCGGCTACGCCACGATCGTCACCCTCGTCGGCCCGCTCCTCGTGTGGGCCGCCCTCGTCCTCCCTGGATGGTGAACCCATGACCGGACCCCTCTCCGACCTCCTCGTCGTCGACCTCACCCGCGCCCTCGCCGGGCCGCACGCCACCCAGATGCTGGGCGACCTCGGTGCCCGCGTGATCAAGGTGGAGGCGCCCGGCAGCGGCGACGACACCCGCGGCTGGGGGCCGCCGTTCGTCGGCGAGCCCGACGCGCGCCAGTCGACGTACTTCCTGTGCACCAACCGCAACAAGGAGTCCATCGCGCTCGACCTCAAGGACGAGGCCGACAAGGACGTCCTGCTCGGCCTGGTCGACCGCGCCGACGTGCTGGTGGAGAACTTCCGCACCGGCGTCCTCGAGCGGCTCGGCCTCGGCATCGAGGAGCTGATGCGCCGCAACCCGCGGCTCGTCGTCCTCTCGATCACCGGCTTCGGTCACGACGGGCCCGAGGGCGGGCGCGCGGGCTACGACCAGATCGCCCAGGGCGAGGCGGGCCTGATGTCGCTCACCGGCTCCGGGCCCGACGACCCGCAGCGCGTGGGCGTGCCGATCGCCGACCTGCTGTCCGGGATGTACGGCGCCTACGGCGTGCTCGCCGCGCTGCACGAGCGGCACGCCACCGGCAAGGGCACCGTCGTCCGCACCTCGCTGCTGGCCTCGGTCGTCGGCGTGCACGCCTTCCAGGGCACGCGCTGGACCGTGGCCGGCGAGGTCGGCCGGGCACAGGGCAACCACCACCCGTCCATCGCGCCCTACGGGCTCTTCCACTGCCGCGACGGCGCGGTGCAGATCGCGCTGGGCAGCGAGGGCCTCTGGAAGAAGTTCTGCGCGGGCTTCGGGCTCGACCCCGACGCCGCCGGGCTCGCCACCAACGGTGAGCGCGTGGGCAACCGTGACCGCGTGATCTCCGTCGTCGAGGAGGCCTTCGCCGACTGGGACTCCGAGCCGCTGCTCGCCCGGCTGGCCGAGGTCGGCGTGCCGGCAGGCAAGGTCCGCACCCTCGACGAGGTCTACGAGTGGGACCAGGTCGCCAGCCAGGGCCTGCTCCTCGACGTCGAGCACACGACGCTCGGCCACCTCACCCTTCCCGGCCCGCCGCTGCGGTTCTTCGACGCCGCCGGCACCGAGGTCACCCGCAAGGACCACTCGGCGCCCCCGTTGCTCGACGAGCACGCGGACGAGATCCGCGCGTGGGTCGGCGGAGGCGGCGCATGAGTACACCCCACGACGTTCTTCTCCTCCGCTGCGATCCCCCGAACAACGCCGCGGGGACCCCGTGATGAGTCAACGCTTCACGGCACGCGAGCTGCTCGACCTGGTGCTCGACGAGGGCACCTTCGCCTCGTGGGACGAGCCGGTCGACCTGTCGTACGCCGACCCCGACTACCGCGCCGCCCTCGAGGCCGCGGCCGCGAAGGCCGGCACCGACGAGTCCGTGCTGACCGGCCGGGGTGAGGTCCGCGGCCGTCCGGTGGCCGTGGTCGTCAACGAGTTCCGGTTCCTCGCCGGCTCGATCGGCAGGGTCGCGGCCGACCGGATCACCGCTGCCGTACGACGTGCCACGGCCGAGGGCCTTCCGCTGCTCGCCAGCACCGCTTCGGGCGGCACCCGGATGCAGGAGGGCACGCCCGCCTTCGTGCGGATGGCCGAGATCTCCCGCGCGCTGATGCACCACCGAGCCGCCGGGCTGCCCTACCTCGTGCACCTGCGGCACCCCACGACCGGCGGGGTCTACGCCTCGTGGGGCTCGCTCGGTCACGTGACCGTCGCCGAGCCCGGTGCGCTCGTCGGCTTCCTCGGCCCGAAGGTCTACGAGGGCCTCAACGGCCGGCCGTTCCGGCCGGGTGTCCAGGTCGCGGAGAACCTCGCCGCCGCCGGCGTGATCGACGGCGTCGTCGCGGCGGAACACCTCCCCGACATGGTCGACCAGGCGCTGGCCGTGCTCGTCGACGCGCCCGGCCCGGGCCGCCTGCCCGTGCGGGCGTCGCGCCCGATCGGCGACCGGACCGCGTGGGACAGCATCGAGCGCACGCGTCGTACGGACCGGGTGGGGGTGCGCGACCTGCTCGCCCACGGCGCCACCGGCACCCTCCAGCTGCGCGGCACCGACGAGGGCGAGCGCGACTCCAGCGTCTTCGTCGCGCTGACCCGCCTCGACGACCAGCCGTGCGTGGTGATCGGCCAGGACCGGTCGCGCCAGGTGCCCGGTCACGCGATGGGGCCCGGCGCGCTGCGCGAGGCACGGCGCGGGATGCGGCTCGCCGAGGAGCTCGGGCTGCCCCTGGTGAGCATCATCGACACCCCCGGCGCCGAGCTGTCGCCCGAGGCCGAGGAACGCGCCATCGCCGGCGAGATCGCCCGCTGCATCGCGACCCTGACCACGATGACCGCGCCCACGGTCTCGGTCATCCTCGGCCAGGGCTGCGGGGGAGGAGCGCTCGCCTTCCTGCCGGCGCAGTCGGTGATCGCCACCGAGCACGCCTGGTTGTCACCGCTGCCGCCGGAGGGCGCGAGCCTGATCGTGCACGGCGACGTCGACCACGCGGCCGAGATGGCGACCCGGCAGCGCGTCCGGGCCGCCGACCTGCTCGCCGACGGGGTCGTCCAGCACGTGGTGCCCGAGGTCGAGGGCGAGTCGCCCCGCGACCTCGCCGTCGCCGTGGCTGCCGAGATCGGCACCCGGCTGCGCGAGCTGTCGGGTCGTGCGCCGGTGGCCCACGCCTCCTGAGCCGTGCCACGATCGGGCATGGCCTCCGGAGCGCAGTCGCTGACCCTTCCCGACGGACGCGCGCTGGAGTTCCTGACCGGCGGCGACGAGGGCGGGTTCCCGCTCGCCTACCACTCCGGCACCCCGAGCGCCGCCGTCGTCGACCCGCTCATCTGGGCGGCTGCGGAGCGCGCGGGCCTGCACCTGGTGACGTACTCCCGGCCGGGGTACGGCGCCTCGACGCCGCGCCCGGTCCCGGACGCCTGGCCGGTGCCGATCGCCGCCGACGCCGACGACACGGCCGCCCTGCTCGACCACCTCGGGATGGGGGACTTCGTCACCCTCGGCTGGTCGGGCGGCGGGCCGCGCGCCCTGGCCTGCGCCGCGCTGCTCCCGGGGCGCTGCCGCGCGGCCGCGACGCTGGCCGGCGTCGCGCCCGCCGACTCGGCGGACTGGGCCGACGGCATGGGCGAGGAGAACGTGCGGGACTTCGAGGCCGCGCGCCAGGGCCGCGTGTCCTACGGACCGATCGCCGCCGAGCAGGCCGCCGACCTGGCGACGGTCACGGCGGCCGACATCGTGGCGTCCATGGGCGACCTCGTCGACGAGGTCGATGCCGCGGCGCTGTCCGACGAGATCGGCGCGTCGGTCGCGGCGTCGTTCAACCACGCCGTGGCCCAGGGCCCCGGCGGCATGGTCGAGGACACCCTCCAGATCGTGCAGCCGTGGGGCTTCGACCTCGCTTCCATCGCCGTACCGGTCGCGGTGTGGCAGGGCGCCCGCGACCGGATGGTGCCCTTCGCCCACGGTCAGTGGCTGGCCGACTCGATCCCCGGCGCCCGCGCCCACCTCTACGACGACGAGGGCCACATCTCCCTCGTCGCGAAGATCGACGAGATCCTCGCCGACCTGCGCGCGATCGCCGGGCTCTGACCGCGCGGGCGGTGCGTGAGGGGGATTCCGCGGCTCTCGAATCCCCCTCAGCCACCGCTCGACGGCATCTCGTACCCCGACTCGCCCACGGTCGGTGCGTGAGGGGGATTCCGCGGCGGTCGAATCCTCCTCACGCACCGCTCGGGCGGTGGACCACCCACATTCCGCACGTCGGAAAGGGAGGTGGATCACCGCCCACCGGCGTGGCGGCGCGAGTCCGCAGCTCGGGCGGTGGCCCACCCACATTTCGTACGTCGGAAGTGGAGGTGGATCACCGCCCACGGGCGTGGCGGTGCGAGTCCGCAGCCCGGCGGTGGCCCACCCACATTTCGTACGCTGAAAAGGGAGGTGGATCACCGCCCAGATACGGGCGGTCAGCTGGCCTTCTTGGCCGCCGTCTTCTTCGCGGCGGTCTTCTTGGCCGTCGACTTCTTGGCGGCAGCCTTCTTCGCCGGGGCCTTCTTGGCGGCCGACTTCTTGGCCGCGGTCTTCTTCGCAGGCTTCTCGTCGTCGGCCTCGTCGACCTCCTCGCCCCGGGCGGTCTTCGCCGCGGCGACGGACTTCTGGAGGGCGGCCAGCAGGTCGACGACCTCGCCGGAGGTCTTGGTGGAGGTCTCGGTGCGCTTGATCTCGCCGCCCTCGATCTTCGACTTCACCAGGGCCTCGACGGCACCGGCGTAGTCGTCCTCGAACTCGGTGGCGTCGAAGTCGCCGGCGAGCGTCTCGACGAGCATGTGGGCCATCCTCACCTCGGCCGGCTTGGCGTCGTCGACCTCGACCTTGAAGTCGGGCACGCGCACCTCGTCGGGCCACATCATCGTCTGGAGAACGATGACCTCGCCGGCCTCGGTCTCGCGCACCCGGAGCACGGCGATCGTGGTGCGCTGGCGCAGCGCCACGGTCACCACAGCCATCCGGTCGGCGTCCTTGAGAGCCTGGCGGAGCAGGGCGTAGGGCTTGGCGCCCTGGCCCTCGGGCTCGAGGTAGTAGGACTTCTCGAACAGCAGCGGGTCGATCTGCTCGCGGGGCACGAACTTCTCCACCGCGATCTCGCGCGACGACGTCGACGGCAGCTCGGCCATGTCGTCGTCGGTGAGGATGACCATCTCGCCGTCCTCGGTCTCGTAGCCCTTGGCGATGTCGGCGTAGGCCACCTCCTCGCCGTCGAGGGAGCAGACGCGCTGGTACTTGATCCGCCCGCCGTCCTTGGCGTGCACCTGCCGGAAGGACACGTCGTGGCTCTCGGTGGCGGCATAGAGCTTGACGGGGACGCTGACCAGGCCGAAGGAGACGGCACCCTTCCAGATCGCTCGCATGCCACGACGATAGCCGTCACATCAGACACACGTCTCCCTCCAGATGGGGGACCCGGGGATGCCAGACTGGCCCGCGTGCGCCCCATGCTCGCCAGCAAGACCGACCGCGTGCCGACCGGCGCGCAGTGGCTGCACGAGGTCAAGTGGGACGGCGTGCGCGTGCTGGTCGACGTACGTGACGGGGTGGCGCGGATGACCAGTCGCAACGACAACAACGTCACCGCCGCCTGGCCGGAGCTCAGCGACCCGCCCCTCGGCGACCGCGACATCATGGTGGACGGCGAGGTGATCGCCCTCAACGAGCGCGGGGTCCCGGACTTCCGCACCCTCCAGCACCGGATGCACCTGCGCAACGCCAAGGAGGTCGCGCGTCTGGTGAAGAGCGTGCCCGCCACGCTGATGGTCTTCGACCTGCTCCGGCTCGACGGCGAGGACCTCACCGGCCGGCCGCTCGAGGAGCGCCGTGCGCTGCTGGAGGAGCTGCCGCTCGCCGACTCGAGGTGGCAGGTCCCGGCGGCGTACGACGACGGCGACATGCTGTTCGCCGCCACCCTGCAGCAGGGGCTGGAGGGCGTGGTGAGCAAGCGCCGCACGTCGCGCTACCGCTTCGACCAGCGCAGCGAGGACTGGCGCAAGCTCGCCCACCGCCACCGCGGGTCGTTCGTCGTCGGCGGCTGGCGCCCCCAGGTCGGTACGACGAACCGGCTGGCCGCGCTGCTCGTCGGCGAGCAGACCGCCGACGGGCTCCTCTACCGCGGTCGCGTGGGCAGCGGGATCGCTGGCCTGACCAGCAAGAAGCTCGCCGACCTCCTCGCGCCGCTGACCAGCGAGACCAACCCGTTCGCCGACGAGGTGCCGCGCGTCGACGCCGAGGGCACGTTCTGGGTCGAGCCCCGCGTGGTCGTCGACATCGACACCCACGGCCTCGGCTACGAGCGCCTGCGCCAGCCGTCGTACCAGGGCGTGCGCACCGACCTGACTCCTGAGGACCTCTCGTGAAGACGCTCGCCACCCTCCTCGCCGCAGCGTGCCTCCTGGTGGCCGCACCCGCCGCCCACGCCGACAGCGTCACCCTCGGCGGCGTCCGCGTCGAGCTGCGCCCCGGCACGAGCCAGGTCGTCACCGTCGACCACACCCGCGGCGTGCGGGCCACGGTCTCGCTGTGGCGGCTCACCGACGCGGGCTGGAAGCGCGGGCTCACCACCCGCGACGGCCGCACCGGCTACGGCGGCCTGGTCGACGGTGACCGCCGCAGGCAGGGGAGCGGCACCACCCCGCTGGGCACCTACGGCCTCACCTCCACCTTCGGCACCCACGGCACCGACCCGCGCGCGGCGCTGCCGCACCACCGGATCCGCCGCGGCGACTTCTGGGTGCAGGACAACCGCTCGCCCTACTACAACCGGCTGCGCAACCAGCGCGACGGCGGCTTCCGCTGGTGGCTGCCGTCCTCCGACGCCAACTCCTCCGAGCGGCTGACGGACTTCCCACGGCCGTACGAGTGGTCGATCGTCACCGACTTCAACGTCGAGCAGGTGCGCCACCGCGGGTCGGGGATCTTCCTGCACGTCAACGGCCGGGGCGCGACCGCCGGCTGCGTGAGCGCGCCGCGACGTGTCATCCGGAAGCTGGTCACGGTGCTCGACCCCGCACGGGTCCCGGTCATCGGGATCGGTCGATGAGCCCGGCCGCACAGGAGGTCCAGGTCGACGTCGAGGGCCGCACCCTGACGATCAGCAACCTCGACAAGGTCCTCTACCCGCGCACCGGCACGACCAAGGGCGAGGTGCTGAACTACTACGCCCAGGTCTCCCCGGTGCTCCTGCCGCACCTGAAGGACCGCGCGGTCACCCGGATCCGCTGGCCCCACGGCGTCGAGAAGGCGAGCTTCTTCGAGAAGAACGCACCCGCCGGCACGCCGTCGTGGGTGCGTACGGCCGAGGTGCCCACCACCGGCTCGCGCACCGGCAAGGGGGACGGCACGCTGCGCTTCCCGATCTGCGACGACCTCGCCACCCTCACCTGGCTGGCCAACCTCGCCGCCCTCGAGCTGCACGTCCACCAGTGGACCGTCGAGCCCGACGGCACCCCACGCCACCCCGACCGCCTCGTCATCGACCTCGACCCGGGTGAGCCCGCCGGGCTCCACGAGTGCGCGCAGGTGGCACTGCTCGTCCGCGAGGCGCTCGCCGCGCGCGACCTGACCTGCACGCCGGTGACGAGCGGCAGCAAGGGCCTGCACCTGTACGCCCCGGTGGACGGCAGCCTCGACAGCGAAGGCACCACCGCCCTCGCGAAGGAGGTCGCGGAGGCCCTCCAGCAGGAGCACCCCGCCCTGGTGACGAGCGTGATGACCAAGGCCAAGCGGCCGGGCAAGGTCTTCCTCGACTGGTCGCAGAACTCCGGGTCCAAGACGACCGTGTCGCCGTACTCGCTCCGCGGTCGTGAGCGGCCCACGGTGGCCACCCCGCTGACCTGGGCCGAGGTCGAGGAGGGCGCCGAGGACGAGCTGGCGCTCGACCAGCTCACGATGGACGAGGTGCTCGAACGCGTGGCCGAGCTGGGTGACGTGTTCGAGGCGTGACCCGCCTGTTACCCGACCGGATGCCCGTTGCGCGACGGATTCCTGCCCGTTCCCGCCCGAAAGTCGTCGAATGGCGCTGAATTGCGCCCGAACGGGCCCGAAAACTGTGGGAAAGAGTCCGGGTTCTTTTACCTCGGGGTAACCCCATCGAGGATCGGCTGTGGATCGCCGACCAAGAGTCTTGACCCATGTCCCGCATCGCCCTGATCCCCGTCGCAGTCATCCTGGCTGCTGGTTCGGTCGTGGTCGGATCGGGCGGCGCCGGGTCGGCCGAGCCGGTCCACACGTCGGTCTCCCAGCAGGTCGACATGGAGATTCCCTCCACCTCCCGCTGATCGCCCCTCTATGCTCCTTCGCATGGCGCACGACGTACTGGTGGTTGAGGACGAGGAAGACATCGCCCTCCCGTTGATGCGCACCCTGGAGCGTGAGGGCTACGACGTCAGCCGAGTCTCGGGCGGTGCGGACGCGGTGACCTTCGTCGTCGAGGAGGGACCCGCCGTGGTGATCCTCGACCTCGGGTTGCCTGACATGGACGGCATCGACGTGTGCCGTCAGATGAGATCCGGTGGCTACCTCGGCGGCATCATCATGGTGACCGCCCGCGCAGGTGAGCTCGACCGGGTCGTCGGCCTCGACGTCGGTGCCGACGACTACCTCGCCAAGCCGTTCGGCCTCGCCGAGCTGCTGGCGCGGGTGCGCGCGCTGCTGCGCCGCAGCGCCCACGTCGAGAAGGACGACACCACGGTGGTCACCTCCTCCGGCCTCAGGATCGACGCCGCCTCGCGGCGCGTGCACCTGGGCGACAAGGAGATCGCGCTCACCGCCAAGGAGTTCGACGTGCTGGCCGTCCTCGCCTCCCACCACGACAAGGTGGTGCCCCGCGAGACGCTGATGAACCAGGTCTGGGACCAGAACTGGTACGGCTCCACCAAGACCCTCGACGTGACGATCGGTCGCCTGCGCAGCAAGCTCGAGGCTGCCGACGCGGGTGAGCGGGTGGTCGCCATCCGAGGCGTCGGCTTCCGCTTGGAGACCGGCAGCTAGGGGTGCGCGAACGGCTCACCCTGGCCTTCGTCGGGCTCACCCTCGCCCTGCTGGTGCTGGTGGGGGTCGTGCGTGGCGTGTGGCTCTCCCACTCGGTCCGCGAGGACGAGCTCGACACGCTCGGCGAGCACGCCACCCAGGTGGCGATCGTCTTCGACCGGCGATTCGACAGCGGGCTGCCTGTGTCGTCGCTCCAGCTCCAGGACCTCACCGACACCGACACCCGGCTCACGGTCAGCCACCCCAACTCGCCCGACCTCACCGCGACGGGCGACCAGTTCCGCGACGACGACGTCCGGGGCGAGCAGCTGCTCGTCAGGAGGACCGTCGGCGAGACCACCGTGGTGGCGCTGCAGAGTGACGCCCACGTGCGGGCGAGCACGCAGGACCTCGTCGTCTCGCTGGTGGGCATCATGCTGGTCGCGGTGCTGCTGGCCATCGGCTTCGGGCTGGTGATCGCGCGCCGGCTCTCGGAGCCGTTCGCCGCGCTGGCCCGCAACGCCGAGGCGCTGGGCCGGGGGCGCTTCGACATCGACCTGCCCGACTCGAACATCCCCGAGGTCGTCGCGCTCGGCGCGGCCCTCAAGACCAGCGCGCAGAACCTCGAGCACGAGTTCCAGCGCAACCGCGAGTACGCCGAGCTCGCCAGCCACGCGCTGCGCACCCCGATCACCGCGCTGCGACTCGAGCTCGACGAGCTGCTGGTCGGCCGGGACCTCGACGACGACACCCGGCTCGCGCTCACGCGGTGCCTGGCCGGTGTGATGCGGCTGCAGGACACCATCGGCGAGCTGGTCGACGCGGGTCGCGGCCGCGGCCTCCTCGGTCGTACGACGGTGCCGCTGCACGACCTCGCGCGCGCCCTCGAGCGCCGGTGGAGCCAGCGGCTGCCCGACACGTGCGAGGTCCGGACCCGGGTGGAGCAGGGCGGTGACCTCACCGTCCTCCCCGGACCGGTGGAGCAGGTCCTCGACAGCGTGCTCGCCGACGTGTGCGCACACGGCACCGGACCGGTGACGGTCCGGCTCGAGGCCGAGGAGAGCCACGTCCGCATCTCGGTCACCGCGCGGCCCCAGAAGACGCCCCCGTCCGAACGCCCCGACGCCGACCGGGGTGCCTCGATCACCGAGGTGCTGGGCGGTCGCTGGGAGGGTGACGCCCTCGCAGGTGGTCTGGACATCCTGCTGCCCCGGCGCTGACGCTTCTTTACCAAGCGTCACAGGAGGGCCACCATGCCCCTATGGGCACCCTGGCCCCATGGAGGAGGGTTCAGGACCTCGGGAACGACGTGCCGCACGCCCCGGGGTCGCAGCCGCGCGCCGCGCTGGAGCTGCGGGTCCACGGCGTGCACGGCACCTCGCCGGCCTCGATGCTCGGGGTGAAGGACCCTCGCCAGGTCGCCGGCGACGGCATCACCGGCGTCTTCCGCGCCGGGGGCGAGCTCCCGCGACGTGAGCTCCGCCCGGGGCACGCGGTCGAGGCGTACTCCTGGGGTGCCCTCACCTCGGCGGTCCGCGGAGCGCTCGGCTGGGTGCAGCGGGTCCTCTGGCTGGGCCTGCTGCCCTTCGCGCTCGTCAACCTCGCCTACTGGGCCCGCCTGCACGTCGGCACGGACACCCGTACGGGTCGCTGGGGCGCTGGTGCGGTCCGCTGGGCAGCCCTGCTGCTCACCATGCTGATCGTGCTGACCACCTGCCTGATCTCCCTCGACCTCGTCGCGTGGCAGTGCTACCGGGGCGGGACCAAGAGCTGTGACGTGCTGCCCGACCGGCTCGACTTCATGATGATCCTGGCGCCGAGCCAGCGGCTTGCGGTGGCCTCGCTCGTGCCGCTCGCGGCGATCGGGCTGATGTGGTTCCTCTCCCGCCAGACGCTGGCCCGCTACGAGGCGTCCACCGACCCGTACGAGCTCGGCCGGGCCAGGGCCGAGCGGGACGCGGCCGAGCGGGCCCGCGCCGCGCGGGCGGCCGAGCAAGCGAGCGTCCCCACCCCGGCGTCCGGTCCGACCGCTGCGCCGGCCGGCACGCCCGCGGCCGACGAGCGGTCCCGCCTGCGGCGGTTCTGGGCCTGGGTGATGGGGGACGGCGAGGTGGAGCAGGTCCGGGACGCCCACCTGCTGCAGCTGGCCCGGTTCTGGTCCTCGACCCGGCGCACGGTGAGGCTGCAGGCGATCCACCTGGCCGCCGCGGTCGCGACGCTGATGGCGTACCTCGGGGTGCAGCAGTGGAAGGTCACGGGCCACCCGAACCCGTGGGCCGTGGCGGGGTTCGCGATCCTGCTGACCTGCTTCGTCGCGGCGGCGCGGCTGCACCCGCAGGACGTGGAGTACTTCGGGCCCCGGGTCGACGAGAAGGGTCCGCACGACGTCTGGGCGCCGTGGCTGATGCGGCTGTCGGTGGTCCTCGTGCTCACGCAGCTCGCCTGGCTCGCCTCGCCCTCGGTGGCCGAACGGTCGCGCGTCGACTGGAACTCGGGCATCGGCTGGTGGGGCCACAACTTGTGGTTCATCGGCACCTTCGTCGCCCTGTCCGCGGTCAACATCGCGGTCTTCGCCGCGGGACGGATGAAGCCGCGAGGAGCCATCGCGACGATCGCGCTCTTCGTCATCGCGGTCATCGTGGCCGCCTGGGTGAGCGTGCGCAGGGAGGGCGTCACGGAGCGCGTCGAGGTCGCGCTCCTGCTGGGCGGTGCCCTCCTGCTGGCGATCGGGTTCTTCGTGTGGATGCTGAGGTGGCAGTGGCGGCAGGCGCGTCCGAGCCGCCGGCTGTGGGCCAAGGCCTGGTACGGCGGTGCCCCGGCGGTGCTGATCGGCGCCGCGGGCTGGATCGCCCTGCTGTTCACCACGGCTGCGGTGACCGCGGCCGCGGAGTACCTCAACGGCCCGGACCAGTCGGTCTCGGACCTGACCTCGGACTGGGAGACCGTGCGGGACTCGACGGCGCCGACCAACGCCACTGCCGGTGCGAGGGACGACACGATCCGGCTCTCGGAGGGGGCCGTGCTGCGTGACGGCATCGTGGTGCTGCCGTCGTCGCCGCAGAGGCCGGCGCAGCTGGTGCGTGGCGTCATCGTGGTCGACCGTGCCGAGGTCCTCGCCGCGGTGGACCTGACCAAGCCGCTGCGGGACACCGTCGTCTACTCGGGTGTGCTCGGCCTCGAAGACACCACGCTGGAGGTCATCGACACGTGCTGGGTCGCGTCGTCGATGGATCCGCCGCCCTCGTGCCACCCCGACACCGACCAGTTCGAGTCGGCTGCGGAGGTGCCCGTGAAGTCGCAGGAGCTGGTGGTGGCGCCCGGGGGTCGCATCCGCCTCGCGGTCGCCGACCCTCCGACGACGCCGCTGGTGGTGCCACAGGTGCTGATCTGGGCTCCGATCGTCCAGGTGTTGTGGGCCCTGCTGGCCGCCCTCGTCGCCGCGGGCTGCTTCATCCAGCTCAAGGCGCGGGTCTACGGCCGGATCAAGCTGTTGGCGCACCTCGACGGTGTGCCGACGGAGTCGCGCAACGAGATCCGCCGCAAGCGGCTGCGCGCGGCGTACGCCCACCGTGCCGAGCGGCTGCTGGAGCTGCTGGGAGGCGTGACGGTGGCGTCGGTCCTGCTCCTGCTGTGCCTGTCCGCCACGGGGATGCCGCCCAACGTGCTGGTCAGCACGCTGCTCCCCGACTGGCGCAGCGACCTCCCGCACCTGCTCGCCAGCGTCTCGCTCTACGTCGTGCTGGGTCTGAGTGCCGGCTTCGTGCTCCTCAGCAGCTACGTCCGGCGCTCGGAGGCGACCCGCAAGGCCGTGGGCATCCTGTGGGACCTCACCACCTTCTGGCCGCGCGCGGCCCACCCGCTGAGCCCACCCTGCTACGCCGAGCGGGTGGTCCCCGAGCTGTCCACGCGGATCCGCTGGGCGCGCCAGCACGGCGCATCGGTGGTGGTCTCCGGCCACAGCCAGGGATCGCTGATCGCGGCGGCTACCCTCATCAGGCTCGACGAGGAGGAGCTGAAGGGCGTCACGTTCGTCACCTACGGCAGCCAGCTGCGTGCGCTCTACGGCCGCGTCTTCCCGTGCGTCCTGGGGCCGGACGTGCTCGGCTACGACCCCACCGACGGCGCGCCGAAGTTCAACGACCCGCGGCCCGACGCCCCGCGGCTGCTCACGACGTACCATCCCCACCCGCCCGGCAAGGAGCCCAGGACGCTGTGGGACCTGCTCGGAGAGGACGGCTGGTACAACTTCTTCCGTCGCGCCGACCCGCTGGGCTGGCGGGTCTTCTCCGACGAGGACTCCACCCACGACGTGGTGACGCCCGAAGTGCCGCCGCGGCGCGCCGGCGACCCCGGCCCGACCGTCGCGACGCACAGCGGCTACCAGCACACGGCCGAGTACCGCGGCGTCGTGTGCACGTGGCTGCGGGAGACCCTCGTCGAGGAGGCCGACTGGGAGATCGGGCAGGTCAAGCCGCTGCCCGAGCCCTGACGGCCACGATTTCCCGTACGACGCTCAGCCGGCGTTGTCGGACGTCACGGTGTCGCCGGTGGCGGGCTGCTGGCAGTCGGCCCCGAAGGTGTGCGCGACCGAGCTGCCCCAGTCGGTCGAGTCGGCCTGCACCTGGAAGTGCAGGTGAGGGCCGGAGGAGCGCCCTGTGTTGCCCGACAGGGCGAGCACGTCTCCCTGCGCGACCACGTCGCCGACGTTGACCCGGACCTCGTTGGGCTTGAGGTGGAAGTACCAGCTGGTGAACCCGCCCGCGTGGCGCAGCCGGACGACGTTGCCCCAGTAGTCCCGGGAGTCCGCCGGGACGGTCGTGCTGCTCGGGCTGATGTTGGTCGTCAGGCTCTCCTGCACCCACTCGACCGTGCCCGAGCGGGCCGCGCGCACCTCGGTGCCCTCGTCCATGTCGAAGTCGAACGCCCAGGCCTGGACGCCGGTGTGCGAGTCGGGCGGGGTGCTGTTGTTGCCCTGGCCGACGCGGCGCGAGTCGCCGCCCTTCCACGGGTACTTGTAGGCGCCGAACGGGTCATCCTGCGCGCCCAGGGACGCGATCCGCAGGCCGCGCGGGAAGTAGGCGCCGTCCTCGGTCGAGAAGTCGACCTCGCACCGGCGCGAGCTCCACCACTGCTCACCGGAGCCGGGGCGCCACACGGCGGCGTACCTCCCGTCCTCGCTCCACAGCGAGGTCAGCCGCAGGCCTTCGGCGAAGAACTGCCGGTCGAAGGCGGCGAACTCCCCGAAGGACAGCCCCCACTTGACCCACTGGGTGCCGGTGCCAGGCTGCCAGACGGCGGCGATCCGCCCGTTGCGCATGAACAGGGACGTGACCCGCAGACCTTGGGGGAAGAAGACCGAGTCGTGGCCCGTGAACTCGTCGTCGGTCATGCCCCACTTGACCCACTGGGTGCCGGTGCCGGGGCGCCAGACGGCCGCGATCCGGTCGCCGTGCAGGACGAAGGTGGTGACGCGCAGGCCTTGCGGGAAGAAGTTCGCGTCGTGGGCCTTGAACTCGTCGTCGGTCATGCCCCACTTGACCCACTGGGTGCCCGTGCCGGGGCGCCAGACCGCGGCGATCCTGCCCTCGTGGAAGGCGAGGGAGGTGACGCGGAGCCCCTGGTGGAAGAACACGGCGTCGTGGGCCTTGAACTCGTCGTCGGTCATGCCCCACTTGACCCACTGCGTGCCGGTGCCGGGCTGCCAGACCGTGTTGAACGCGATGTCGCCCATGTCCGCTCCCTCGTGCCTCGAGATCTCGGGTCCTCCATCGTGCGCGCCACGCCTCCGGGCGTCGAGCAGCGCTAGACCGGTGCGCGGCCGGGCGGTTGTCCACAACCTTTACCTGGGCTCTGTTTGTGCCGCTCGAGTCTGGGTAGCGTCACCGGTGCACGTTCTCGGGAAGCAGGGGCACCACCATGGCCACAGATCGGCTGGATCGCGCGACCGCGCTCGCGCGGCCCGATGCCCACGACGACCTCGTGCGCCAGCTCGACGGGCAGCTGCGTGAGCGGGTCCGCCGCGAGGGTGTCGACCCGCAACGCGAGGCGGTCGTCGTACGCCGCATCGCCGAGGACGTGGTTCGTGACCACGACCAGCTGAGCCTCACCGGCGCCGTGGCGCCCGTCGCCGACGACGGCGCGATGGTCGGGGAGCTCGTCGCCCGGGTGGCCGGGTTCGGCCCGCTGCAGCCGTTCCTGGACGACCCCGAGGTCGAGGAGATCTGGATCAATGACCCCAGCCGGGTCTTCATCGCCCGGCGCGGGCGCCACGAGCTGACCAACCTCCGCCTCGACGCGGCACAGGTCAACGAGCTCGTCGAGCGGATGCTCAAGTCGAGCGGGCGGCGCCTCGACATCAGCACTCCGTTCGTCGACGCGATGCTGCCCGAGGGCCACCGCCTCCACGTCGTGCTCGAGGGCATCACCCGAGGCTTCACCGCGGTCAACATCCGCAAGTTCCTGTTGCGCGCCCACCGGCTGTCCGACCTCGTCGCCCTCGGCAGCCTGACGCCGCAGGCCGCCCGGTTCCTCGAGGCGTCGGTGCGGGCCGGCCTCAACATCCTCGTCGCCGGCGGCACCCAGGCCGGCAAGACCACCATGCTGAACTGCCTGGCCGCTGCCGTGCCCGGTGGCGAACGGGTGGTGAGCGCCGAAGAGGTCTTCGAACTGCGCTTCAGCCACCCCGACTGGGTCGCGATGCAGACCCGTCAGGCCGGGCTGGAGCAGACCGGTGAGATCGTGCTGCGCGACCTGGTGAAGGAAGCGCTGCGGATGCGGCCGAGCCGGATCCTCGTCGGCGAGGTGCGCGCCGCGGAGTGCCTCGACCTGCTGCTCGCCCTCAACTCCGGCCTGCCCGGGATGTGCACGCTCCACGCCAACAGCGCCCGCGAGGCCCTCGTGAAGATGTGCACTCTGCCCCTGCTCGCGGGCGACAACATCTCGGCGCGCTTCGTGGTCCCGACCGTCGCGACGTCCGTCGACCTCGTGGTGCACCTCGGCGTCGACGCCGACGGCACCCGGCGGGTCAACGAGATCGTCTCCGTGCCGGGTCGGGTCGAGGCCGACGTGATCGAGGTCGAGCCGATCTTCGTGCGCGATGCGGCCGGGCTCCGGCGTACGGGCGGGGTTCCGGCCCGGACCGATCGCTACGAGCGCGTCGGCATCGACGTGCACCAGGTGCTGGCCGCCGACCGCGGGCCGGGTGAGCCCTGATGGGTGCGCTCGTCGGGCTCGGCGTCGGTGTCGGGCTGATGCTGGTGTGGGCAGCCTTCGCGCTGCCGCGAGCGCCGCGGCAGGAGGCTCGCGCACCGTCCGCCCTCGCGCGGCTGCTCGGCCGGGCCGGGCTGGGCGACGTGACGCCGGCCGGCGTGGTGACCCTGTGCGCGGTGCTCTTCGCGGTCGTCTTCGCGCTCGTGCAGGCCGTGTCCCGCACCGCACCGATCTCGTTCGCCTTCGCCGCGATGGCGTCGTACGCCCCGATCCTGGTGCTGCGGCAACGGGCCACACGGCGGCTGCGCGACTTCGCCGAGGTCTGGCCCGAGGCTGTCGACAACCTGGCCAGCGCCGTGCGTGCGGGGCTCTCGCTGCCCGATGCCGTGTCCGCGCTCGGCACCACCGGGCCGGAGGCGCTGCGGCGCGACTTCGCGCAGTTCGCCCTCGACTACCAGGTCACCGGGCGCTTCGGCGAGTGCCTCGACCGGCTCAAGGACCGGCTCGCCGACCCCGTCGGCGACCGCGTGGTCGAGGGCCTCCGGCTCGCGCGTGAGGTCGGCGGTGGCGACCTCGGCCGCCTGCTGCGCAACCTCTCCGGCTTCCTCCGCGACGACGCCCGCACCCGCTCCGAGCTGGAGTCGCGGCAGGCCTGGACGATCAACGGCGCGCGCCTCGCGGTGTCCGCCCCCTGGATCGTGCTGCTGCTGATGTCGTTCCAGACCAGCGCGATCCGCCACTACGCCTCGCCCGGCGGCGTCCTCGTCCTCGGCGTCGGCTTCACGGTCTGTGTCGTCGCCTACTGGGCGATGATGCGCATCGGTCGGCTGCCGGTCGAGAAGCGGATCCTGTCGTGAGCACCCTCGTGTGGGGCGCGCTGCTCGGCGCGATCGGCGGCTCCGGGCTCGTGCTCGTCGTGCTCCGGGTGAGCGTGCTGCGCCGACCCCAGCTCTCCGAGCGGGTCCTGCCCTTCCTGCGCGACCTGCCGCTACGCGACCAGGCCCCGGTGCTCCGCACCTCGTCCTCCTCGCCCACCTCGGCAGCCGCCGGCATCTTCGGGCCGGTGCTGCGCTCGGCCGCCGACGTCGTCGAGCGGGTGATGGGCGGCAGCTCGTCCGTACGCCGCCGCCTCGAGCGCGCCGGCATCGACCGCACTGTGCAGGAGTTCCGCATCGAGCAGGTCCTGTGGGGCCTGGTCGGGTTCGGCGCGGCCGCCGGGCTCAGCCTCGTTCGCACCCTCGGCGGGGTGGGCAGTCCCGGGTCCGCGCTCGTGTTCTGCGTGCTCGGCTTCGTCCTCGGCGTCTTCATGCGCGACAACCGGCTGAGCACCCAGGTGAAGGTGCGCGAGCGGCAGATCCTCACCGAGTTCCCCACGATCGCCGAGCTGCTCGCGTTGTCGGTCGCGGCGGGGGAGAGCCCGGTGTCAGCGCTCGACCGCGTCGTCCGACGCAGCAACGGCGCGCTCTCCCAGGACCTCGCGGCGGTGCTCGGCCGGGTGCGCACCGGCGAGCCCGTGGGCCAGGCCTTCGAGTCCCTCGCCCGAACGACCGGCCTGCCGATCGTCGCGCGCTTCGCCACCGGCATCACCGTCGCGATGGAGCGCGGCACCCCGCTCGCCGACGTGCTGCACGCCCAGGCTGCCGACGTACGGGAAGCAGGGCGGCGGCTGCTCATCGAGACGGCCGCGCGCAAGGAGATCGCGATGATGGCGCCCGTCGTGTTCTTCGTGCTCCCCGTGACGATCCTCTTCGCCTTCTACCCCGGCGTGCTCGGCCTGCGGCTGACCACGCCCTGACGCGCTTCCACACGAAAGGACACACCCATGCAGCACTTCCTCCTCACCCACCTCCCGGCGGCCGGCCGCGAACGCGACGAGCGCGGCGACGTGCCCGGCTGGGTCATGGTCACGCTGATGACCGCGATCGTGGTCGCGGCGCTCACCCCGTTCGTCGGCGACGAGCTGCGCGGCCTGCTCGAGCGGGCCTTCGCGATGGTCAGCGGCTGAGGCAGCCGCGTGTCGCGTCGCTCGCGCGGTGAGCGCGGAGCCGCAGTCGTGGACTTCGTCATGGTCCTGCTGGTCCTGCTCCCACTCGTGGTCGGCATCCTCCAGCTCGCCCTCGTGCTCCACGTCCGCAACACCCTCGCCTCGGCTGCCGCGGAAGGTGCCCGCCACGCGGCCGTCGCCGGTTCCTCGGCGGGTGCCGGGCAGGCGAAGGTGCAGGAGCTCGTCGACGGCGCGCTCTCCGAGGAGTTCGTCCGGTCGGTGACGGTGCGCCCGGCGCTGGTCGGAGGCGCGCCCGGCTACGAGGCCGTCGTCGAGGCCGACGTCGGCGTGCTGGGGCTGGGCGGACCGGGCGTGCACGTGCGCGTGGCTGGACACGCCGTGGCCGAGACCAGCGAGGCGCAGCCGTGAGGCGGCGTGACGAGTCGGGCTCGGCGCTCGTGGAGTTCAGCTGGCTGGCGATCATCCTGCTCGTCCCGCTGATCTGGGTCGTGATGTCGGTGTTCGAGGTGCAGCGCGGCGCGTTCGCGACGACCGCCGCTGCACGTGCCGCCGGCCGGGCGTACGCACTCGCCCCCGACGACGCGACGGGCGAGCGGCGGGCGCGGGCCGTCGTCGAGCAGGTGCTGGCCGACCAGGGCACGCCGGGGCAGCAGGCGCGGGTCGACATCTCGTGCGAGTCGCCGGAGGGCAGCTGCCACGTCGGCACCGCCGTCATCACCGTGCGCGTCGACTCCGGCGTCGACCTGCCGTTCTTCCCGGCCATCGTGGGCAAGGGAGCCGCGACCTTCTCCCTCGACGCGACCCACACGGTGCCCATCGGGCAGTACGTCGAGAGCACATCCGATGACGACGACCAGGACACCGACCCGGAGCCGGAGCGATGAGGCGCCGCGACGAGGGCGGACAGGTCACGCTGCTGATCATCGGGTTCGCCGGCATCCTGCTGATGGCGATCGTCGCCGTCATCGACGCGTCCGCGGCGTACCTCCAGCGGCAGGGGCTCGACAACCTCGCCGACGGGGCCGCCCTCTACGGCGCCGACCTCGGCTCGTCCGGGATCTACGAGGAGGGGCTGGGGGAGGGCCGCCTCTCCCAGCGCGACGAGGCGGTGCGGGCCGCGGTGCAGGACTACCTCGCCCGGGCGGGCGCCGCGCGGAGGTTCCCCGGCGTCGACGTCGGCGTGCGCGTGGACCCGGCCGGCCGGTCGGTGACGGTCCGCCTCGAGGCGCCGCTCGACCTCCCGCTCACCGTTCCCGGGTCACCGAGCAGCCCGCGGGTGGCGGCCAGCAGCACGGCCGCGGTCACCGTGGAGCCGGGTGAGTAGACCGACTTTCGAGTGATTCTGCCAAGGTTGCCTTTACAGCGTCTCGCGTGGCCTAGCATCCGCCCATGACCACGGGGAAGCCCTTCACCAGCCATGTCCGAACGAGCCTGCGGCGCGGCCGCGGACCTGCACTTGCGGCCGGAGCCGCCCTCGCGCTCAGCATCCTCGCGCCGGTCCCGGCGGCCTCCGCGGCCGACCCGGGAAGCATCACCGGCGTCGTCACCGACGACACGGACGCACCTCTGGCGGGCATCGAGGTCACGGTCTACGACCTGAACCCCTCCACCGGCGACGTCGTCGTGGACACTGACACGACCGGCGCTGACGGCACCTACCTGCTGGAGGGCATCGACGCCGACCCCTACTACAAGGTCGGGTTCCGCGATCCCGACGGCGTCTGGGCGACGGAGTACTACGACGACAGCATCACCCCGGTGGCCGGCGCGCCGGGCGCGCAGTGGGTCCCGGTCACCGACGGCGGCGTGACCGAGGACATCGACGCATCCCTCGAGCCCGGCGCAGAGGTCAGCGGCGGCGTCACGGTCGGCGCCATCACCCCCGTGCAAGACGGTCGCGTCGACTTGTGGTGGCGCTACGCCCAGGCCTCCTGGATGAGGGTCGGCAGCTACGACATCGTGGACGGCGCCTACTCGATCCCCGGTGTTCGAGAGGCGTCCTACCGCCTCGACTTCACCGACTACGGCACCGGCGCCACGCGATCCGTGCCCATCGCGGTGTTCTCGGGAACCGATGCGCACATCGACGCGCACCTCGGCGGCGTGGTGGCGAATGCCAGCGTGCCGACGATCTCAGGCACGCCGCAGGTCGGCCAGACGCTGACCGCCGCCTCCGGCTGGACGCCGGCGGACACGACCGTGACCTACCGGTGGGTCGTCGGCGACGACACCTCGCCTGCGGACGACCCCACCGGCCCGACGTACGTCCCGACGGCTGCCGACCTCGGCAAGGCCATCCGGGTGCAGGCCACCGGCACCCACGGTGCCGGCTGGATCTCCGCGACTGCGTGGTCTGCTGCGACCCCGGCCATCACGCTGGCGCCGCTGCCGGTCATCGCCAACACCACCCTGCCCACCGTCAAGGGCAAGCTGCGGGTCGGCAAGGTCGTCCGGGTCACCAAGGGCGCCTTCACGCCGTACCCGCAGGATCTCGACTACGTCTGGTACGCCAACGGCAAGGTCATCAAGAACGCCCACCGCCAGTGGTTCAAGCTGACGAAGAAGCAGAAGGGCAAGCGCCTGACCGTGGAGGTCACGGCCTCCGCGCCGTCCTACCAGCCGGTCACGGTGCGCACCCCGCGCACGGAGAAGGTCCGCCGCTGACCTGGTCCGGCGGGGTGAAGGTCGTCACTCACTCCACCCCGCCGGATGGACGCGATCGGGGGCTACCCGCGAGTCGCCAGTAGCGTCGAAGCATGACGGAGACCTGGCCCGGATCGGCCTATCCCCTCGGTGCCACCTATGACGGCAGCGGGACGAACTTCGCGATCTTCAGCGAGGTCGCCGAACGCGTCGAGCTGTGCCTGGTCGACGACCACCCGCGCAACAAGAAGAAGCGCAAGGAGACCCGGGTCGAGCTGACCGAGGTCGACGCGTTCGTGTGGCACGCCTACCTGCCCGGCGTACAACCCGGGCAGCGCTACGGCTACCGCGTGCACGGGCCGTGGGACCCCGACAACGGCCTGCGCTGCAACCCGAACAAGCTGCTGCTCGATCCCTACGCCAAGGCGACGGTCGGGGAGTACGACTGGGACCCCTCGGTCTTCTCCTACCAGTTCGACGAGCCCGAGACGACCAACGACGACGACTCGCTCGACCACGTGATGCTCGGCGTGGTGATCAACCCGTTCTTCGACTGGGAGGGCGAGCGCCGCCCGCGCACGCCCTACCACGAGACGCTGATCTACGAGGCGCACGTCAAGGGCCTCACCCAGCTCCACCCCGACGTGCCGGACGAGCTGCGCGGGACGTACGCCGGCATCGCCCACCCCGCCGTGGTCGAGCACCTGACCCGGCTGGGCGTCACCGCGATCGAGCTGATGCCGGTGCACCAGTTCGTCCAGGACGACGCGCTCGTGCAGAAGGAGCTGCGCAACTACTGGGGCTACAACACGATCGGCTTCTTCGCCCCGCAGGAGTCCTACGCCGCGACGAAGGGCCTGGGCCAGCAGGTCCAGGAGTTCAAGGCGATGGTCAAGGCGATGCATGCGGCCGGCATCGAGGTCATCCTGGACGTGGTCTACAACCACACCGCCGAGGGCAACCACCTCGGGCCGACGCTGAGCATGAAGGGCATCGACAACGCGGCCTACTACCGCCTCGTCGAGGACGACCTGCAGTACTACATGGACTACACCGGCACCGGGAACTCCCTCAACGTCCGGCACCCGCACTCGCTCCAGCTGATCATGGACTCGCTGCGCTACTGGGTGACCGAGATGCACGTCGACGGCTTCCGCTTCGACCTCGCCGCGACGCTGGCCCGCGAGTTCTACGACGTCGACAAGCTCTCGACCTTCTTCGAGCTCGTGCAGCAGGACCCGGTCGTGAGTCAGGTCAAGCTGATCGCGGAGCCGTGGGACATCGGGCCCGGCGGCTACCAGGTCGGCGGCTTCCCGCCGCAGTGGACGGAGTGGAACGGCGCCTACCGCGACACGGTCCGCGACTTCTGGCGCGGCGAGCCGGCGCTGGGCGAGTTCGCCTCGCGCGTCGCCGGGTCCTCGGACCTCTACGAGAACTCCGGCCGACGCCCCTTCGCGAGCATCAACTTCGTCACGGCCCACGACGGCTTCACGCTGCGCGACCTGGTGTCCTACGACGAGAAGCACAACGAGGCCAACGGCGAGGACAACAACGACGGCGAGAGCCACAACCGCTCGTGGAACCACGGCGTCGAGGGCCCGACCGACGACCCGCACGTCAACGCGCTCCGCTCCCGCGAGCAGCGCAACTTCATCACCACCCTGCTGCTCAGCCAGGGCGTGCCGATGCTCCTGCACGGCGACGAGCTCGGCCGCACCCAGCAGGGCAACAACAACGGCTACGCCCAGGACAACGAGCTGACGTGGGTGCACTGGGACCAGGCCGACGCCGGCCTCGTCGAGTTCACCGCCGCTGTCTCCCGGCTGCGCCGCGAGCACCGCACCTTCCGGCGCCGCCAGTTCTTCACCGGTCAGGCCGACGAGTCGGGCCTCGACGACATCGTCTGGCTGCACCCCGACGGCCGCGCGATGGCCGACGGCGATTGGGAGTCGGGCCAGAAGTCGCTCGGGATGTACCTCAACGGCGACGCCATCAACACCCGCGACTCCCGCGGCAAGCCGGTCACCGACGACCACTTCCTGCTCTTCTTCAACGCCGACGGGCCGTGCGAGGTGACCCTGCCCCCGGCTGAGTACGCCGACGCGTGGGACGTGCTGATCGACACCGGCGGGGTCGCCGACGACCGGGGCACGTGCGCCGCCGGGACGACCCTCCCGATGGGGGAGCGGTCCACGCTGGTCCTGCGCCAGCACGTCGAGGCCGAGCCCGAGGAGACCGACCGCTCGGTGGCCGCATCACTGAGCACCCCGGCGGGAACAGAGGCGCCGTGAAGCGCGGCCCGCACAGCACCTACCGCCTCCAGGTCAGCCCCGACTTCACCCTCCACGACGCCGCGGCGGTGCTGCCGTACCTCCACGACCTCGGCGTCGACTGGGTCTACCTCTCGCCGCTGCTGGCCTCGGAGCCCGGCAGCACGCACGGCTACGACGTGGTCGCCTTCGACCACGTCGACCCCGAGCGGGGAGGCGAGGAGGGGCTGGCCGCGCTGTCCGCGGAGGCGCGGCGTCTCGGCATGGGCGTGCTCGTCGACATCGTGCCCAACCACGTCGGCGTCGCGACGCCGGAGGAGGACCCGTGGTGGTGGGACGTCCTCAAGCTCGGCCGCGAGTCCGAGCACGCGAACGCCTTCGACGTCGACTGGGCCGCGGGTGACGGGAAGATCGTGATCCCGGTGGTCGGCGACGACGACGAGGGCTCGATCCGGGTCACGAAGAACGAGGTGCGCTACCACGACCAGCGCTTCCCGCTCGCGCCCGGCACGACCACCCTCGAGGAGCAGCACTACGAGCTCGTCCACTGGAAGGCGGCCGACGAGGAGCTCAACTACCGCCGCTTCTTCGCGGTCAACACGCTCGCCGCGGTGCGCGTCGAGGACCCCGAGGTCTTCGCCGAGACCCACGTGGAGATCAAGCGGTGGTTCGACGAGGGCCTCGTCGACGGCCTGCGGGTCGACCACCCCGACGGCCTGCGCGACCCGCGGCGCTACCTCGACGACCTCGCCGCCCTCACCGGTGGCGCCTACGTCCTGGTCGAGAAGATCCTCGAGCCGGGCGAGGACCTTCCGACCGACTGGGCGACGTCGGGGACGACCGGCTACGACGCCCTCGCGCTGGTCGACCGGGTGCTCACCGATCCCGCGGGCGAGGCGCCCCTCACTGCGCTCGAGGACCGGCTGCGCGGCACCACGGTCGACTGGGAGCGGATGGTCCACGACAACAAGCGCGCCGTCGCCGACGGCATCCTGCACTCCGAGGTCCTGCGCATCACCCGCGAGGTGGCAGCTCACCTGGCTGGTCGAGTAGCCGCCGAGGAACGAGGCGGCGTATCGAGACCCACCGACGACCAGGTCGCCGACGCCCTCGGCGAGCTGCTGGCCGCCTTCCCGGTCTACCGCTCCTACCTCCCCGAGGGCCGCGACCACCTCGACCAGGCCTTCGCCCGCGCGCGTGCGGAGCGCCCCGATCTCGCAGCGACGTACGACGTCCTCGAGCCGGTGCTGCACGACGAGTGGGGCCAGCCGGCCCGGCGCTTCCAGCAGACCTCCGGCATGGTGATGGCCAAGGGCGTCGAGGACTGCTCCTTCTACCGCTGGTCGCGGCTGACGTCGCTCAACGAGGTCGGCGGCGACCCGTCGATCTTCGCCATCGGCGTCGAGGCCTTCCACGAGGCGATGGCCGCGCGGCAGCGCGACTGGCCGGACGCGATGGTCACCCTCTCCACCCACGACACCAAGCGCGGCGAGGACGTCCGCGCCCGCATCACCGTGCTCGCGGAGGAGCCCGGCCACTGGGAGCGGGCGCTCGACGAGCTGCTCCGCCTCGCACCGGTCCCCGACCCGGGCTTCGGCTCGCTGCTCTGGCAGGCAGTCCTCGGCGCGTGGACGCCCGAGCACCTGCCCGACCTGCGCGAGCGGCTGCACGGCTACGCCGAGAAGGCGATGCGCGAGGCCGGCGACCGTACGACGTGGACCGAGCCCGACGAGACGTACGAGGCGGCGGTGCACGCCGCGGTCGACGCACTCTTCGACTCCGACGAGGTGCGCGCCGTGCTGGCCGACCTCGCCGCCCGGGTCGAGGAGCCCGGCCGCTCCAACGCGATCGCCGCGAAGCTCGTCGCGCTCACCATGCCGGGAGTGCCGGACGTCTACCAGGGCAGCGAGCTCTGGGAGACCTCGCTCGTCGACCCCGACAACCGCCGGCCGGTCGACTTCGATCACCGCACCGCGGTGCTGGCGGGTGAGGCGACGGACGACGCGGTCGACAAGCTCCACGTCACCTGCTCCGCGCTCACCCTGCGCCGCGAGCGGCCGGACCTGTTCAGCGGCTACGCGCCGGTCAGCGCAACGGGCGCGGCCGCCGGCCACGTCATCGCCTTCGACCGCGGTGGCTCGATCACCGTCGCGACCCGGCTCCCGGTCGGGCTCGCAGCCGCGGGCGGCTGGCGCGACACCCGGCTCGACCTGCCGCCGGGTCGCTGGCACGACGTGCTCACCGGGGTCGACACCGACGGCCACCTCGCCGACCTGCTCGCCACGCACCCCGTCGCCCTCCTGGTGAGGAAGGACTGATGCGCGGCCCGTACGACGTCTGGGCGCCGCGGCCCGAGCGGGTACGGCTCACCCTGGCCGGCGAGGTCGTCGAGATGACCCGCGCCGCGGATGGATGGTGGGCGCCGGCCGAGCCCGTGCCCACCACCGACGCGGCGGTCGACTACGGCTACCTCCTCGACGACGACCCCGACCCGCGCCCCGACCCGCGGTCGCGGCGGCAGCCCGACGGCGTGCACGGGCTCTCGCGCCACGAGCCGGTGACGTACGAGTGGGGCGACGCCTCCTGGACAGGCCGCCAGCTCGCGGGGTCCGTGCTCTACGAGCTGCACGTCGGCACGTTCACCCCGGGCGGCACGCTCGACTCCGCGATCGAGCGACTCGACCACCTCGTCGACCTCGGCGTCGACCTCGTCGAGCTGATGCCGGTCAACGCCTTCAACGGCACCCACAACTGGGGCTACGACGGCGTCGGCTGGTACGCCGTCCACGAGGGCTACGGCGGCCCGGACGCCTACCGGCGGTTCGTCGACGCGTGCCACTCTGCCGGGCTGGGTGTCGTCCAGGACGTGGTGCACAACCACCTCGGCCCGTCGGGCAACTACCTCCCGCTGTTCGGGCCCTACCTCAAGGAGGGCCGCAACACTTGGGGCGACCTGGTCAACCTCGACGGCGAGGGCTCGGCCGAGGTGCGGCGCTACGTCCTCGACAACGTGCGGATGTGGTTCGAGGACTTCCACGTCGACGCGCTGCGGCTCGACGCCGTGCACGCGCTCAGCGACACCTCCGAGGTCCACCTCCTCGAGCAGATGGCGATCGAGACGGCGACCCTGTCGGCCCAGCTGCGCCGGCCGCTGACCCTGATCGCGGAGTCCGACCTCAACGACACGCTGCTCGTGAAGCCTCGGGAGGCCGGCGGCTACGGGCTCGACGCCCAGTGGAGCGACGACTTCCACCACGCGGTCCACGTCGCGCTGAGCGGCGAGACGACCGGCTACTACGCCGACTTCGAGCCGCTGGACGCGCTGGCCAAGGTCTGCGAGCGCGGCTTCTTCCACGACGGCACGTTCTCGTCGTTCCGCGATCGCGACCACGGCCAGCCGGTCGACACCGCGCGGATGCCGGCCTGGCGGCTGGTCGTGACGGACCAGAACCACGACCAGATCGGCAACCGGGCGAGGGGCGACCGGCTCGCCGAGCACCTCGACGACGACCAGCTGGCCTGCGCCGCGCTCCTGCTGCTCACGGCGCCGTTCACCCCGATGCTGTTCATGGGCGAGGAGTGGGCGGCCTCGACGCCGTTCCAGTTCTTCACCTCCCACCCCGAGCCCGACCTGGGCCGGGCGACCGCCGAGGGGCGGATCGCTGAGTTCGAGAAGATGGGCTGGGACCCCGACGTCGTCCCCGACCCGCAGGACCCCGGGACGTTCGAGCGGTCGAAGCTGGACTGGGACGAGCGCACGACCGGTCGCCATGCGGTGGTGCTCGACTGCTACCGCCGGCTACTGCGGCTGCGGCGCGACCTCGAGCAGCTCACCGACCCCGACTTCGCCGCCACGTCCTGCACCGTCGAGGGCCGGCTGTTCACGATGCGCCGCGGCGACCTGCTCGTCGTGGTCAACGCGGGCGAGGAGCCCGCGGCCACGGAGGTGGGGGACCGGACGGTCCTGTTCGAGACGCCCTCGGGAGTGACGACGGAGGGCGGCACGCTGCGCGTGCCGCCCGACGGTGGTGCCCTGCTGGGCTGAGGCGCGTCAGACGCCTTCCTGCACCTGGAAGATGCGGTCGGCGACCAGGCCGTGCGCCTCGCGGTGCACGGTGTTGGCGGCCTCGGCGTTCGGGGCCTCGACGAGGCAGAAGATCTGGCCCTTCTCCTCGTCGACCCAGTAACGCTGGTAGCTGACGTCGTGCGGGCCCTGGGTGGCCAGGTCGGCCTGGTGGGCCTTGGCGACGTCGTCCATCGTCACACCGTCGCCGAGCGAGTGGACGTCCATGAAGAGAGGCATTGCAGTTCCTTTTCGTTGGGTGTCGTGCTGACTCCCCCAGTGGACCGCGCAGACCCCCTCCGGCTCATCGGTAGTCGCTACCCAGAAGAGCCGTCGGCACTACCTGTCTCCAGCTCACGCCGGCTACGTACGCCGACCTTGCCGAGGATCGCGGCCACGTGGTGCTCGGCGGTGCGCCGCGAGATGACGAGGGTCTCGGCGATCGCGGCGTCGCCCAGTCCGCGCGCCACCAGCGCGAGCACCTCCTGCTCGCGCGGGGTCAGGCCGTGCGGGTGGCTGCTCGCTTGGGTCGCGCGCGGGACCGGCGCGCCCAGCGCCTGCAACGTCGTACGGGCACGGGTGGCTGCGGCGCTCGCGCCCATCCGGTCGAAGATCCGCACCGCCTCGGTGACCAGCTCCGCGTCGCCGCTGCGGGCCAGCGCGAGCGCCTGCTCGAAGGGCGACTCCAGCGACTCCCACAGGTCCGCGGCCTCGGCCCAGCGACCCTCCCGCTCCAGGACGTAGGGCGGTGCGATCGGCAGGCCGGCGTCCACCTCGGCGGGCAACCACGTCGCCACCTCACCACGGTGCCACGGGCAGTCGACGTCCTCGACGTAGGACCAGGCGTGGGTGGCGACGTCGGCGATGGTCGCCTCGTCGCCCGCGATCCACGCCGCCTCGCACCGGGCTGCCGCGGTGGGCCCGATGCGTTGCGCCTCGGCCATCGCCTCCGACATCTCGACCGCCTGCGCGAAGGCCTCGTCCGGAGAACCGGTGCCGGCACGTACGTCGAGCTGGGCCAGCACCAGCAGCGGCTCGAGCGACCCGACCGCGCTGGAGCCGCCGCGCATCACCGCGGTGGCGTCGGCGCGGGCCTCGGCCTCCTCGCCGCGGTCGAGGTGCAGCCGCGAGCGCCAGCCGCGCAGGTAGCCCGTCCACGAGTCGAGGTCGCGGTCGATGCAGTAGGTGAGTCCCTCGTCGAGCCAGCGGAACGCGTCGGCGTGGCGCCGCTGCGCGACCGCGGTGGAGGAGAGGTTGCAGTAGGCGCGCGCCGCGTGCTCCTGGAGGTTGGCGGCGCGGGCACCCTCGAGCGACTGCTCCAGCATCCGCTTGCCCTCCGTGAGGTCGCCTGCGGTGATCTCGATGGTGCCGAGGTTGTTGAGCGCGTGCACCCGGACCTCCTGGCCGGTGCCGTCCGGCAGCACGTCGAGGACGGCCAGGGTGCGCTCGCCCCAGTCGCGGGTGGGCGCGAGCTGGGTCTTCAGCATGGACAGCCCGGCGCGGTTGCTGAGCGCCATCGCCTGCTCGACCGAGTCGGTGCCCTCGAGCAGCTCGACGGCACGGTCGGCGCACTCGCGGGCCTCCTCGTTGTGGCCGGCGAACCACTGGAGCCGCGACTGGCAGCGCCACGCGTCACCGACGCGAAGGTCGTCACCGAGGGAGTCCCACAGGTCGCGCGCGCGACCGACCGTCTCGATCGACTCCTGGATCCGGTTGGTCAGGTAGTACTCGTAGCCGAGGTCCCACAGCAGCTGGGCGCGGTCGCCCGTCGGCAGGTCGTCGCCGTGGCGCAGCGCGCGCTCGTACTGTCGCGACGCCTCGCGGTGCGCCCCCAGCTCGGCCGCCCCGGCCGCCGCGTCGCGGGCGTGCACGAGGACCGCGGCGCCGTCACCGGCGGCCTCGGCGTGGTGGGCCAGCCGGGCGGGATCGGCGCCGCGCCCGGCGAGGGCGGCGTACAGCCGGCGGTGCAGGTGGACCGCCCGCCCGGCCGGCACCTCCTCGAGCACCGCGAGCCGGGCCAGCTCGTGGCGGAAGAGCACGTCGTCGCCCGAGCGCCGCAGCAGCCCGCGCGTGAGCGGCTCGTCGAGGGTGGCGAGGCCGTCGTGGAGCAGCGGACCGAGCACGTCGGCCTCGGCGCGCGAGCCGGCGAGCGCCACCAGCTCGAGGGCCCGCTGGCTGCCCTCGTCGAGGCGGGCGACCCTCGCGAGGACCGCGTCGCGCACGGTCTGCGGCAGCTCGCCCCGCGAGGCGAGCGCCTCGGTGACGAAGAACGGGTTGCCGCCGGTCACCGCGTGCAGCTCGGCTGTCGCACCCGCCGCGAAGGCGCCGTGCTCGGCGGCCAGCTTGGCGACGCCGTCGACGGTGAGCGGGGAGAGGTCGATGCGCCGCGTGCCGGTGGCCGACGCCGTGTCGCCCAGCAGGACCCGCAGCCCGTCGCCGACGGTCGTGTCCTCGGGGCGGTAGCTCACCATCACCAGCGCGCGGCACGCGTGGATGCGTCGCGCGAGGTGGCGCACCAGGTCGAGCGTCGCCTCGTCCGCCCAGTGCGCGTCCTCCACCACCAACAGGTACGGCGTACCGCCGGGCGGGTCGCGCAGCGCGGCCAGCACGTTGGCGAACAGCTGCGAGCGCGAGGCGCCGTCGGGCCACACGCCGTCCGGGAGGTCGGGCAGCATGTCGACGAGCGGGCCCAGCGGCGGCGGCGTCGCCGAGCCGTCGCACCAGCCCACCGCAACCTGCGCCTCGGCCATGCTGGCGACCCCCTCCAGGAAGGACGTCTTGCCGACTCCGGCCTCGCCGCCGACGTACACCAGACGCCCGTGCCCAGCGGCCGCGTCGGCCAGGTAGCCGGCGGCGGCCTGCAGGTGCTCGTCGCGCTCGAGGAGCGTCATGGAGCCGATGCTAGATCGGTGGCAACTTTTCCGGGAGTGCGAGAGTCTCCACCGTGCAAGGGCCTTCAGGGCCGCAACCCACACCCACGGGGACCACTCATGAACCGCTTCACCGCCTTCACCGCGGCCGCCGCCCTGGCCATCGCACCGCTCGCCCTCGCGACGCCGTCGACGGCCGCGCCCGCCAAGGCCGGCTCGTACACCGTGACCGCCAAGGTCAACAAGACGATGGCGATCGGCAAGGAGACCACCATCAAGGTCAAGGGCCGGGTCACCCCGAAGGCCGCCGGCCAGAAGGTGATCCTGCAGCAGCGCGTCGGCAACAAGAAGTCGTGGAAGGCCACCGGCGACGCCAAGATCAAGTCCAACGGCACCTACAAGCTCACCGACGTGCCCTCGACGGCCGGCAAGCGCCAGTACCGCGTGGTCAAGCCGGCCTCCAACGGCATCCGCAAGGGCGTGAGCAAGGCGCTCGACGTGGAGGTCTACAGCTGGAGCCCCCTGACCGCTCGCCCGGTCGGCCCGCTCCAGAACGTCGAGTTCAACGGCGCCACCATCGCCACCGACTACTACAGCGCCAGCATCGTGACTGTGACGCCCAACGTGAACGGGTCCATCGAGTACACGCTCGGCCGCAAGTGCCTGCAGCTGCGCGCGACGTACGCCCTGACCGACCAGTCCGCGAGCACCGCCAGCGGTGCCGTGGCGGTCTCCGCCGACGGCGTCGTCCTCGCCAACCCCTCGCTGAACGTGGGCACGGTCGTCCAGCAGACGCTCGACATCGAGGACGCCTTCCGGATCCGGTTCGACCTGGCCACCGCGGTCACCTCTCCGTCGGTCGCCTACACGGCCATCGGCTCGCCCGAGGTGCTCTGCACCGCCTGACGCAGGTCCGCACACCAGTCCGCAGCGGCGGGCACGCCCGGGGTCACAGGCCCGGGGGTGCCCGCCGCTGCTCGTCCGGGCAGATGGCCCGGGGACGCAGGGACCTGCGCCTCTGGTGAGCCGCTGCGTGCGGAGCGAACCTGAGAGCACGATCTGTCGACAGGAGGAGCGTGCGCCATGTCAGCTCGGGTGTGGGTCGCCGTTGCGGCCCTGGTCACGGGAGCGATGCCCGTCCTGGCCCCTTCGGCATCGACCGAGGGGTCACCGCCGTCGACGTACGCCGTCTTCGCCCACCCCTCCGCCTCCTACGTCGAGGTCGGGGACACCTTCAGGGTCGCCGGCCACGTCAGGCCGCGTGCGCCCGGCGCCACGGTGTGGCTGCTGCAGCGGCTCGACGGCAGCCGACGGTGGACCCGCACGGACAGCGACCGGCTCGACCGCAGGGGTCATTTCGACCTGACGGACCGGCCGTCCGTGCCGGGGGTGCGCTCGTACCGCGTCCTCATGCCCCCGGCGAACGGGCTCCGGGGCCACCGCAGCTGGTCGATGAAGGTCGCCGTGCTCCGGTGGGAGCGGCTGGCCGACCAGCAGCCCTGGGCGAGCTGCGGCGTGACCCTCGGCTCCACCGTGCAGATCGGCGGAGTGACCTATCCCGCGAGCCTGGTGGTCACGGGTTTCGCGGGCTGCATGCCCTCCGTGACGTACGACCTCGGCTCGCGCTGCCAGACCGTGCGCGCGACCTACGGGTTCGTGGACGGCACGGTGCTGCCGGGCGCCCAGGGCCAGGTCTCGCTGTCCGCCGGATCCGGGACGCTCGAGAGCTACCCGCTCGCGCCCGGCGGGCGGACCTTCGTGGACCAGGCCTTCGAGATCCCCGGTGTGCAACGGCTCACGATCAACCTGACCACGTTCAACAACGACACGACGGCCCCGCTGAGCCACGTGGCGGCGGGCACCCCGGAGGTGCTCTGCCTCCCGTGAGCGCACCCGGCACCCGTGATCAGGCCCCGGCTGGCGTTTGGCCGTAGTGTTGCCTCTCGTGGCAGGCATCGACTTCGACGTAGAGATCAAGCAGCTCCAGGCGACCATGAGGACCGTCGGTCAGGTCCTCAACCTCGACCGGATGCGCGGTGAGATCGCCGACCTCAGCGAGCAGGTCGCGGCCCCCGACCTGTGGGACGACGTCGAGAGCGCCACCCGGATCACCGGGCGCCTGTCCGCGCTCCAGGGCGAGATGGACCGCTTCACCGGCCTCGAGTCCCGCATCGACGACCTCGCCCTGATGGTCGAGATGGCCAAGGAGGAGGGCGACGCCGACACGCTCGCGGACTCCGAGGCCGAGCTCGGCCGGATCAAGAAGTCGGTCGAGTCGCTCGAGATCCGCACCCTGCTCTCCGGTGAGTACGACGAGCGCGAGGCGATCGTGACGATCCGCTCGGGCGCCGGTGGCGTCGACGCCGCCGACTTCGCCGAGATGCTGATGCGGATGTACACGCGCTGGGCCGAGCAGCACAAGTACGGCGTCGAGGTCTACGACGTGTCCTACGCCGAGGAGGCGGGCATCAAGTCCGCCGAGTTCGCCATCCACGCGCCCTACGCCTACGGCACCCTCTCGGTCGAGGCCGGCACCCACCGCCTGGTGCGGATCAGCCCCTTCGACAACCAGGGCCGCCGCCAGACCTCCTTCGCCGCGGTCGAGGTCGTGCCCGTGCTCGAGCAGACCGACGAGGTCGAGGTCGACGAGAACGACATCCGCGTCGACGTCTTCCGCTCCGGCGGCCCCGGCGGCCAGTCGGTCAACACCACCGACTCCGCGGTCCGCCTCACGCACATCCCGACCGGCATCGTCGTGTCCTGCCAGAACGAGAAGTCGCAGCTGCAGAACAAGGCCTCCGCGATGGTCGTCCTCAAGGCCAAGCTGCTCGCCAAGCAGAAGGCCGAGGAGGCCGCGCTCAAGAAGGAGCTCAAGGGCGACGTCGCGGCGAGCTGGGGCGACCAGATGCGCAACTACGTCCTCAACCCCTACCAGATCGTCAAGGACCTGCGGACCGGCCACGAGTCCGGCAACCCGTCCTCGGTCTTCGACGGCGACCTCGACGACTTCATGGAGGCCGGCATCCGCTGGCGCCGGGGTGCGGAGAAGGTCGACGCCTGACGTCAGCGGGCCGTCACTCCCACGGCTTGTGCAGGATCTCGTAGAGAGCGTCGGCCACGTCCTGGCGGGCGCTCGCCGGCATCGGCCGGTCGGCCCGCTCGACCGCGACCATCCCGGCCCGGTCGCCGTTGGCGGCGACCCAGATCGCGTTCTCGGGCTCGGCACCTCCGGTGTCGTACGTCGCCAGGTGGACGCCGTTGGGCAGGGTCTCGAGCGTCACCTCGGTCGACGAGCAGGCGCGCAGCTGGTCGAGCACGAGCTCGACGTTCGCCTCGCCGCCGGTGGGGTCGTCGTAGCCCGCGACGACGTAGGACAGGCCGTGCTGCGAGCCGCCCCCGCCGGTGACCGACGTGGTCACGCCGTTCAACCGGTCGTGGAGGCACAGCAGGTTCGGCGAGGTCGTCGCAGCGCGCTTCGTCGGTGACTCCCAGCCGGCGAGGGCCCCCTCGAGGTCGACGTCGGGCCACTCGGGGAGCATCGATGCGCGGAGCGGGCGCGGCGCCGTCTGCTGGGTGCCGGACTCGGTCCAGCCGTCCCGCACGCCGGCCACGAGTGCCTGCGCCACGCCGCGCACGGAGTCGGCGGGTGCTGCCTGCTCCGGCGTCACGACCTCGACCAGTCCCGTGCGGAGGCCGTCCTTGGCGAGCCAGACGTCGGTGGTCCTCGCGCCGGTGTCGTCGGGGCTGGCGACGCGCCAGTGGAGGACGCTCGTCCCGTCGACCGCCACCTCGTCCGGAGTGCCGAGACCGTCGCACGCGGAGAGCTCACCGACGCTGTAGTCCCAGGACCGCCCGAGGTCCGCGGCGTCGGGGAACCCGGAGATCCGCACCGTGGCGCTGGAGTCGTCTATGAAGAGCACGGTGTCCCCGCGCTCGGTCGACAGGGGAGTGGCGTCGAGGGCATCGCACCCGGGCCGGGTGAAGCTGCCGCTCATCCTGGCCTCCAGGTCCCAGCCGTCGAGCCAGCCCTCGGTGGCGCGCTCGAGGGCTGCTGCGTCGAGGGGCGCGGACCCGCCGCCGGACGCCACCCCGTCCTGGGGGAGCAGCAGCTGCGGCACGGTCAGCCCGCCGCCCACGACGACGAGCGTGGCGAGCGCGACGGCGCCCACCTTCGTACGACGACGGGTGCGGGCGGTGGACATGGCCGCGGCGGCGCCGGGGCCGGGGGAGTGCGCGAGGTCGCGGGTGAGGGCCTCGAAGGCGCGGTCGAGGGCCGGGTCGAGGTGGTCGAGGTCAGGCATGGGTGTGGGCTCCGTTCGGCTCGTCGGCCGGGTCGTCGGCCAGGAGTGCTGCGAGGGCGGTGCGACCGCGGGAGAGCCGGGCCTTGATGGTGCCGACGGGGGAGTGCTCGATGCGGGCGACCTCGTCGACCGGGAGGTCGGCGAGGTGGTGCAGGACGACGGCGCGCCGCTGGGGCTCGGGGATCTGGAGCAGCGCCTGGACGAGCGCGGTGCTCGTCTCGTCAGGTGGGGCGGCGACCGCCTCGCGGCGGTTGCGGGCCAGCCAGGACGCGGCGACCTTGCTGCGCCGCCAGCGGCTGACCGACAACCGGGTCGCCACCTGGCGTACCCAGGCCGCGGGCTGGTCGTAGTGCGACACCTTGCCCCAGTTCGACCACGCCTTGACGTAAGCCTCCTGGGCGAGCTCCTCGGCCACGCCGCGGTCTCCCGTGAGGGCGTACGTCACCGCGAGCGTGCGCGGCCACGTGGCCTCGTAGAACTCGGCGAAGTCCGCCTCGGCGCTCTCGCGCATGCACAATCCCCCGTCGATCCGGCTGTCAGGGCGCCCTTGTCCGGCGCCTCCACCCACCCAACACGCCCTGCCCGCCGCCGGGGTTGCACCGCGGCGCGGGTTTCGGGACTTCGTGCACCCCTCACGTAGCCTCGACGCGTGATTCGCTTCGAGAAGGTCACCAAGACCTACGTCGGCCACCCCCAGCCCGCGCTCGACAACATCTCCGTCGACGTCGAGAAGGGGGAGTTCGTCTTCCTCGTCGGATCCTCGGGCTCCGGGAAGTCGACCTTCCTCCGCCTGGTGCTGCGCGAGTACCGCCCCACCACGGGTCGCGTGTACGTCGCCGGCAAGGAGATCAACCGCCTCGCGAGCTGGAAGGTGCCGCGGCTGCGCCGTGACATCGGCACCGTCTTCCAGGACTTCCGCCTGCTGCCCAACAAGACCGTCACCGAGAACGTCGCCTTCGCGCTCCAGGTGATCGGCAAGTCCCGCAAGGAGATCAAGGACGTCGTCCCCGAGACGCTGGAGCTGGTCGGCCTCAGCGGCAAGGGCGACCGGATGCCCGACGAGCTCTCCGGCGGCGAGCAGCAGCGCGTCGCGGTGGCGCGCGCCTTCGTCAACCGCCCGATGATCCTGATCGCCGACGAGCCGACCGGAAACCTCGACCCGACGACGTCGGTCGGCATCATGAAGCTGCTCGACCGGATCAACCGCACGGGCACGACGGTCGTGATGGCCACCCACGACGCCGGCATCGTCGACCAGATGCGCAAGCGCGTCATCGAGCTCGAGAACGGCCACGTCGTGCGCGACCAGGCGCAGGGCGTCTACGGCCACCAGAACTGACTCAGCTCACCCCCACAGATCGAGAGCCTCCCCTCCATGCAGCTTCGCTACGTCTACTCCGAGCTCGGCCAGGGCCTGCGCCGCAACCTGTCGATGCACCTCGCGGTGGTGCTCACCCTGTTCGTCTCGCTGACGCTGGTCGGCATCGGCGTGCTGTTCAACCAGCAGGCCGCGAAGGCCGCCGACCACTGGGGCAACCAGCTCCAGATCACCGTCTACCTCTGCCGGGTCAACGACAGCAGCGCGGTCTGCCCCAACGCGGTCACCGACGCGCAGAAGACCGAGATCTCGCAGGTCGTGGAGGACAACCCCGAGGTCGACGACTTCCACTTCGAGTCCAGCGAGCAGGCCCTCGACAAGGCCCGTGAGCTCTACGGCGACGAGCTGTTCAGCGGCGACAACCCGGCGATCACCGCCGAGGACATGCCGCAGACGATCTGGATCACGCTGCACGACCCGGAGAAGTACGAAGGCATCACCAGCGCCGTCCAAGGGCTCGACGGCGTCTCCAAGGTCCGCGACATGCGCGAGCAGGTGGCCCCGATCCTGGAGTCGATCAACATGCTCCAGTGGGTGGCCCTCGGCACGGCCGGCTTCCTGGTCTTCGCCGCCCTGCTGCTGGTCGCCAACACGATCCGCCTCGCGGCCTTCGCGCGCCGCAAGGAGATCGGCATCATGCGGCTGGTGGGCGCCTCCACTCTCTACATCGCGCTGCCCTTCCTCCTCGAGGCTCTGGTCACCGCGCTCATCGGTGTCGCGCTCGCCGGAGCAGCGCTGTGGGGCTTCATGTACTTCGGCATCGACGAGCTCTCGAAGAACCGCCTGAAGTTCGTCCCGTGGATCGGCTGGGACGAGTTCTGGCTCGCCGCGGGAGCCGTCGCGATCCTCGGACCGCTGCTCACGTTGCTCCCGACACTCGTGTTGACGCGGAAATACCTCAAAGTCTGATCCGCGGAGGTTAGCGTCTAGGCGTCGACCCGGCCTCGGCCCGGGAAGGCGACCTTCCCCGCTTCCCCAACGCAAAGGCTTCCCCCGGTGCGTACCTTCCCCCGTACCGCTCATCGCCGCATGGCCGCACTCGCTGTGGTCATGGCCCTGGGCGTCTCCACGGTCCCCTCAGCGCAGGCCGACGACCTCAAGGACAAGAAGCACAAGGTCGAGCGCCAGCTCAAGGGCGCCCACAAGGACCTCGACGAGTCCAGCTCCCAGCTGCGCAAGGCCAGCGCGCGCCTCGAGGCCGCGCACGAGCAGCTCACCGTCGCCAAGACCCGGCTCGCCACCGCGCGCGGCAAGGTCGAGGTCGCGCGTGAGAAGGACGCCGAGATGCAGGCCGAGCTCGCGCAGGCCGAGGCCGACCTCGCCGCTGCCGAGGCCGCGCTCGAGCAGGGCGCGGCCGACCGCGAGAAGCAGCGCCAGCGCGTGGCGACCACCGTCGCCGACATGTACTCCGAGGGCGACCCCGAGCTGATCGCCTTCTCCTCCCTCCTCGACGCCGAGTCGACCGAGGAGCTCACCCGCCGCGACGGCGTACGTGACGTCGTCGTGGGCCAGGAGGCCAGGGCGTACGACCAGCTGAAGGCCGCCGAGGTGCTCCTCGAGGTGCAGGAGGAGCAGGTCTCCGACGCCCGCGACGACGTGGCCGCCAAGCGCGAGGCCGCCGCGGAGCACCTCGAGCTGATGCAGACGCTCGAGACCGAGCAGCAGTCCGCCAAGGACGAGGTCGTGTCGCTCGTCATCGAGCGCCGTGACGCCCGGGGCGACGCGCGCAAGGCTCGTGCCCGGGACCTCGCCAAGCTCCGCAAGTACGAAGCCCAGCAGAACAAGATCGAGGAGATGCTCCGCAAGCGGGCCCTCGCCGCGCTGCGCCGCAAGCGCGCCAACGCCCGGGGCGCGGCCAGCGGCCCCTCCGCCGGCCTGCTCGCCCACCCGGTCGACGGCTACGTCACCTCGCCCTTCGGGTACCGAGAGCACCCGATCTACCACTACTGGGGCCTGCACGACGGCGTCGACTTCGGCGGCGGCTGCGGCACCCCGCTCAAGGCCGCGGCACCGGGCCGGGTCGTGGCGTCGTACTGGAGCGACGTCTACGGCCACCGCCTGGTCATCGACCACGGCGTGATGGCCGGTCGCGGCGTCGCCACCATCTACAACCACGCCAGCAGCTACAACGTCGGCGTCGGCGCCCAGGTCGCCGAGGGCCAGGTCATCGGCTACGAGGGCTCGACCGGCTGGTCCACCGGCTGCCACCTGCACTTCACCGTGATGGTCAACGGCCAGGCCGTCGACCCGATGAACTGGTTCTGACCGCCGCCACACCCGGTGGTCGAGGTGCGACGGAGCGAGCCTCGAAACCTCCGTGCACGCGGCTGGAGCCCTCTGGGAGAATGGGTGCATGGCGAAGGAGCAGGGCCAGAAGCTGGTCGCGCAGAACAAGAAGGCGCGCCACGACTACCACATCGAGGACACGTGGGAGGCCGGCCTCGTCCTCATGGGGACCGAGGTGAAGTCGCTGCGGCAGGGGCGCGCGTCGCTCGTCGACGGGTTCGCCGAGATCGACAACGGCGAGGCGTGGCTCCTCGGTGTGCACATCCCGGAGTACAGCCAGGGCACCTGGACCAACCACTCCGCCCGCCGCCGTCGCAAGCTGCTGCTCAACCGCTCGGAGATCGACAAGATCGAGCGCAAGATCACCGACAAGGGCTACACGATCGTGCCGCTGTCGCTGTACTTCAAGGACGGCCGGGCCAAGGTCGAGATCGCGCTGGCCAAGGGCAAGAAGTCCTACGACAAGCGCCACACCCTCGCCGAGCGCACGGCCAACCGCGAGAAGGTCGAGGCCGTCCAGCGGCGCCTCAAGGGGCACCGGGACTGAGCGGGTGACCGACCCGCGCGTGTTCGCCGAGGAGCTCGGGATCCCCGGCCTCCAGGACCTGCACACCCACTTCCTGCCGCCGCGCGTGATGGCCAAGGTCCGCGCCCAGTTCGACTCCGCCGGCCCGCTCATCGGCCGGCCGTGGCCGCTGCGCTACCGCGACGACGACGACGTCCTGGTCGAGACGCTGCGCTCGTTCGGCGTGCGCCGCTTCACCGCGCTGCCCTACGCCCACAGGCCCGACATGGCCGAGTTCCTCAACGACTGGGCCGCCGGCTTCGCGGAGCGGGTGCCCGAGGCGGCGGTGTGCGGCACCTTCTTCCCCGAGCCCGGCGTGACGTCGTACGTCACCGCGCGCAGCGAGACGGTTCAGGTCTGGAAGGTGCACGTGCAGGTGGGTGCGTTCACGGTGACCGACCCGCTGCTCGACGAGGCGTGGGGGGTGATCGCCGAGACGGGCACGCCCGTGGTGCTGCACGCGGGCAGCGGCCCGGTGCCCACGGAGCACACCGGCCCCGCACCGGTGGCCGCGCTGCTGGCCCGCCACCCGCGGCTGCGGCTGGTGATCGCCCACGCCGGCGCGCCTGAGTACGACGACTTCCTGGCGCTCGCCGAGACCCACGAGCGGGTCGCCCTCGACACGACGATGGCCTTCACGCGGTTCTTCGACGAGATGGGCGGGGCCTACCCGCCCGCGCTGCTGCCGCGGCTGCGCGACCTCGGCCTGGCGGGGAATGTGCACCTGGGCAGCGACTTCCCGAACATCCCCTACGCCTATGGCGAGCAGCTCGACGCCCTGGCGCGCCTCGACCTGGGGGAGGAGTGGCTGCGGGCCGTCTGCTGGGACAACACGGCCGCGCTGCTGGACTGATCCGCTGGAATTTCTCGCGAGTCACCCTTGACGCGGGATAAGTAAGTGCGGTGAACTAACTAATGTGAGCCCGAACACACCGGTGGGTCGCCCACTGCGACCGCAAGGCAAGCTCCTCCAGGAGGACGCCCGTCGCCACCACCGCTCCCTGCTGCTCCAGCAGCTCTTCCGCGAGGGTCCGGCCAGCCGCGCCGACCTCGCCCGCGCCAGCGGCCTGACCCGCGTCACGGTGTCGGACCTGGTCGGGGAGATGCTGTCCGAAGGGTTCGTCTCCGAGCTCGGAGCCCCCGCCGAGAGCCGGGTCGGCAAGCCCCCCACACTTGTCGGCCTGGCGGCGGACTCCCACCACATCATCGCCCTCGACCTGTCGGAGACCGACCGGATGTCGGGTGCCGTGGTCAACCTGGCCGGCACCGTCCTGTCCCGCCACGAGGTGCACGTCGACGGCGCCGAGGGGGAGCAGGCGGTCGAGCTGGTCCAGCAGCTCGCGGCCGAGCTGATGGACATGACCGAGCGCCCGGTGCTGGGCATGGGCGTCGGCAGCCCCGGTGTCGTCGACACCGCCGGCACCGTGATCGACGCCCCCAACCTGGCCTGGACCGACACCCCGCTCGCCGCCCGGCTGGCCGAGGTCTTCGACGTCCCGGTCTTCGTCGCCAACGACGCCAACACCGCCGTGCTCGGCGAGCACACGTTCGGCGAGTCCGGCGACGGCGGCCTGATGGTGATCCGGGTCGGCACCGGTGTCGGCGCGGGCCTCGTGCTCGGCGGCTCGCTGCTGCACGGCCACCTCGGTGCCTCGGGCGAGATCGGCCACGTCGTGGTCGACCCCGACGGCGAGCGCTGCGCGTGCTCGCGCACGGGCTGCCTGGAGACCGTCCTGTCGGCGCCCCGGCTGCGACGTCGTACGGCCGAGCCGGGGGTCGACGCGCCCGCCGTGCTGACCGAGGTCGGCACCCAGCTGGGGGAGGTGCTGGCGCCCATCGTCGCCGCGCTCAACCTCCACGAGATCGTGCTCAGCGGCCCCGCTGAGCTTCTCGGCGGTCCGCTGCTCGACGCAGCGGACCGGACCATCCGCGAACGGACGATGCCGGTCAGCTCGGCCGGCCTCACCGTCCGCACCTCCAAGCTCGGTGATGACGTCGTGGTCGTTGGTGCGGCCGTCCTCGTCCTCGCCGGCGAGCTGGGCGTCTCGTGAGCCCCGCGACCCCCAACAGGTACCCGACGAGGTACACCGATGAGAGGAACACTGTGGTGCGCATCAAGAAGTCACTGACCGGGGTGGCGGTCGCAGCTCTCGCGCTGACGACGCTCGCCGCGTGCGGAAGCGATGACGAAGGGTCGTCCAGCGACAGCGGCGGCCCGGAGTCGGCGGACATCCGCGTCTGGCTCAACGGCACGGACACCCCGCAGGAGGCCCGTGACTGGCTGAAGAAGACCTTCGAGGACCAGAACCCCGGCTCCACGCTGACCATCGAGCAGCAGGAGTGGGACGGCCTCGTCGAGAAGCTCACCACCTCCCTCTCGAGCGAGTCCGAGACGCCCGACGTCGTCGAGATCGGCAACACCCAGGCCCCGACCTTCACCTCGGCCGGCGCCTTCGCCGACCTCACCGGTGAGCTCGGCGACCTCGGTGGCGACGACCTGCTGCCGGGCTTCGTCGACGGCGCGACCGTCGACGGCAAGACCTACGCCGTGCCCTACTACGCCGGCTCGAAGTACATCTTCTACCGCAAGGACCTCTTCAAGAAGTCCGGCCTCGAGGTCCCGACCACGCTCGACGAGTTCGTCCAGGCGGCCATCACGCTGAAGAAGGACAACCCGAAGCCCGCGAACTTCTCCGGCTTCTGGTTCCCCGGCCAGGACTGGCGCAACGGCGCCGCCTTCGTGTGGGCGGCCGGTGGCGACCTCGCCACCGAGGACGGCGGCGAGTGGAGCCCGGCGCTCAGCTCCGACGCCTCCATCGCCGGTCTGGAGACCGCGCAGGAGCTGTTCATGCAGGCCTCCGGCGCCCCCAAGGACGGCAACGAGGCCGACCCGTGGACGCCGTACTGCGCCGGTGAGGTCGGCATGATGTCGACCCCCGGCTGGGTCAAGGGCCTGATCGAGGCCGACGACACCGGGTGCCCCGACACCTTCGCCAAGCAGATGGGCGTCTTCGCGCTCCCCGGCGATGACGGCTCGCCCGCGCCGGTGCTGCTCGGCGGCTCCGACATCGCCATCGCCGCGAAGTCGGCCAACCAGGACCTCGCCCAGAAGGCCGTGGCCCTGATGCTCAGCGACGACTACCAGACGATCATGGCCGAGAACGGCCTGACGCCTGCGAAGAACTCGCTCGCCTCGCTGCTCGGTGACGACGAGTACGCCGCCGCCACCATCGAGGCCGCGTCCAACGCCAAGCTCACCCCGGCGGCCCCGGGCTGGGCCAACGTCGAGGGCTCGCGCGTCCTGGAGGACCTCTTCAGCGCCCTCGCCCAGGGCGGTGACGTGACCGAGCTCGCCGGCAAGGCCGACGAGCAGATGAGCGGCCAGCTGAACGGCTGACCCCCGAACGGCACGGCGGGGGCGGCGCGAGCCGCTGCCCCCGCCGTCGCCTGCCCAGGATCGGACGAGAGCCAGCATGATGAGCACCCGAACCGCCGTAGGAGAGGAGGCCGCGATGACCCAGCGTCAGACCGTCCTCCGCCCCGTACGCCGCCAGCGTCCGGACCGCCCGGCCCGGCCCGTTCGCCGCGGCACCCCGTTGCCGTACCTCCTGGTCGCCCCGGCCGTGCTGGCCCTGGGCCTGGCGCTCGGCTACCCGCTGGTGCGCCAGGTGATCCTGTCCTTCCAGGAGTTCGGGCTGGCGCAGCAGTTCGGCCGGCCGCCGGAGTGGGTCGGGCTCGACAACTACCGCGAGCTCTTCACCGACGCCTACCTGTGGCGCGTGACGCTGCGCACCGTCGTCTTCTGCCTGGTCAACGCCGCCGTCACGATGCTGTTCGGCGTCGGCCTCGCGCTGGTGATGCGGGCGATGTCGAAGCCGGTGCGGCTGCTCGCGCAGACGGGGCTGCTGCTCGCGTGGGCGATGCCGGTGGTCGCCTCGCTGACCGTGTGGCAGTGGCTCTTCGACACCCAGTACGGCGTCGTCAACTACCTCCTCACCAGCCTCGGCGGCGACTTCCAGGGCCACGGCTGGCTGCTCCGGCCGCTGTCGTTCTACTTCGTCGCGACGGTCATCGTGGTGTGGATGAGCGTCCCGTTCGTCGCCTTCACGGTGTACGCCGCCCTGACGCAGGTCTCCGAGGAGCTCGTCGAGGCTGCCGAGATCGACGGCGCCGGGCCGTGGCACCGGCTGCGCCACGTGGTGCTGCCGAGCATCCGCCCCGTGCTGATGGTGGTCGGGCTGCTCCAGGTGATCTGGGACCTGCGCGTCTTCGCGCAGATCTACATCCTCCAGAAGGCCGGCGGCAGTGCCACCGACACGAACCTGCTCGGCACCTACATCTACCGGCTCGGCATCGGCGGTGGTGACTTCGGCACGTCCGCGGCCGTCGCGATCTTCATGCTCGGCCTCACCGTCCTGCTGACCGCCCCCTACGTCCGGTCGATGATCCGCCAGGAGAGGACCGAAGACTGATGGCCCGCCCCACGCCCCGCCCCGTCCGCGCGCTCGCCGACGTGCTCGGCCTGCTGACCTTCGTCGTGGCGGCCTTCCCGGTCTACTGGATGGTCAACAGCTCGTTCCTCGACCGCAACGAGATCCGCAACCCGGTGCCGACCTGGGTGCCGTTCGGCGGCGACCTCGACAACTTCCGCACCGTCTTCGAGACCGACCAGTTCGTCAACGCGCTGAAGGTCAGCCTGATGGTCACCGGGCTGACGATCGTGGTCGCGCTGGCCTTCGCGTTCGTGGCCGCGGTCGCGGTCTCGCGCTTCCGGTTCAGGGGCCGGATGTCGTTCGTCGTCACGCTGCTGGTGATCCAGATGATCCCCGTCGAGGGCCTCTTCATCTCCCAGTACAAGATGCTCGAGAGCATGGAGCTGCTCAACACCGTCATCGGCCTGACGATCGTCTACGTCGCCGGCGTGCTCCCCTTCACGATCTGGACCCTCCGCGGCTTCGTCGCGGGCGTCCCCTACGAGCTCGAGGAGGCCGCGATGATGGACGGCTGCACCCGCATGCAGGCCTTCCTCCGCGTCACCTTCCCGCTGCTCGCACCGGGCCTGGTCGCCACGGGCGTCTTCGGCTTCATCCAGGCCTGGAACGAGTTCACCCTCGCGTTGGTCGTGATGACCCGCGAGGACCAGCGCACCCTGCCGCTCTGGCTCTCGACCTTCACCGACGTCAACAGCGGCACCGACTGGGGCGGGATCATGGCGGGCTCCACGCTCATCGCCGTGCCCGTGATCATCTTCTTCCTCGTCGTCCAGGGCCGGATGGTCAGCGGCCTCACCGCAGGCGCGGTCAAGGGATGAGCCCCGACGTCCGCACCCTTGCCCTGCAGGTGCTGCTGCCCGGCTTCAGCGGTACGACGCTGCCCGAGGACTACCGCGCCCTGCTCGAGGAGGGCCTCGGCGGGATCTGCTACTTCGGCAGCAACACCGCCGGTGGCGCCGAGACCACGGCCGCCCTGAGCGCCGCGATCCGCGCGGCCAACCCGCGCGCGGTGATCGCCGTCGACGAGGAGGGCGGCGACGTGAGCCGGCTCCACACGCGCGAGCCGAGCACCGTGCTGGGCGCCGCGGCCCTCGGCGCGATCGACGACCCGGACCTCACCGAGGCGGTCGGGCGCTGGGTCGGCACGGAGCTCGCCGCGGTCGGCGTCACGCTCGACCTCGCGCCCGACGCCGACGTCAACAGCGACCCCGACAACCCCGTCATCGGCACCCGCAGCTTCGGCACCGAACCCGAGGCCGTCGCCGCGCACGTGGCAGCGTGGACCAGGGGCCTGCAGTCGACCGGCGTCGCGGCCTGCGCCAAGCACTTCCCCGGCCACGGCGACACCGCCACCGACAGCCACCTCGACCTCCCGCGGATCGACGTCGACGCCGACACCCTCGCGGCCCGCGAGCTCGTGCCGTTCGACGCCGCCGTCGAGGCCGGGACCGCCGCGGTGATGACCTCGCACATCGTGGTGCCGGCGCTCGACCCCGACCGCCCGGCGACCCTGAGCCCGGTCGTGCTGGCCATGCTCCGCGAGGTGCTCGACTTCGACGGGGTCATCGTCAGCGACGCGCTCGACATGGCCGGTGCCTCGGCGTCACGGGGCATCCCGGAGGCGTCGGTGCTGGCGCTCGTCGCCGGCTGCGACCTGCTCTGCATCGGTCCGGACAAGCCGGCATCGCTGGTCGAGGAGATCTGCGACGCGGTAGTCGCAGCGGTGGCTGAAGGCCGGCTCGACCACGCGCGGCTCGCTGACGCGGCCGAACGGGTGGCGGCGATGGCGGTGCCCGTCGCGGGCGGGGGAGGGGAGCCCGACCGCCTGCGCCAGACCGCGGCCGCGGTCGACGCGCTGCTGGTGGAGGGCTCGCTGCCCGACCTGGCCGGCGCGACGGTCGTCAGCGTCGAGACCACCGCCAACATCGCCGTCGGCGAGGTCGCCTGGGGCCTCGGGCCCGACGTCCGGGTCGATCCGTCGGGCGACGGCATCCCCGACGTCGTACCCCTCGTGGTGCAGGTGCGCGATGCCCACCGGCGCCCCGACGTGCTCGCGCTGCTGGACGGGTTGGAGCGCGCCGGCCGGACGGTCGTGGTCGTCGAGTGGGGCTGGCCGGGGCCGTACGACGGTGGGCTTGCCAGAATCTGTACGCGTGGCTCGTCCGGTCCGGGCGTCGCCGCAGTGGTCGAGGTGTTGCGAGAGGCAGGGTGGACGCGGTGAGTGCCGCACTGGCAGGGACGCGAGCGGTCGGGCTCGACATCGGCGGGACCAAGACCCACGGGGTGGTTCTCGAGTCGGACGGCACGATCCTCGCCGAGGTGCGCGAGTCGACCGTGCCCGGCGCCGACGGCGTCACGGCCACCGCTGCCCGCGTCTTCGACGCGCTGCGCAGCCAGACCGGCCTCCCGCTCGACGGCCGCGTCGGCGTCGGCGTCCCGGGGCTGGTCGACGGCGAGCGCGGCATCCTGCGCCACGCGGTCAACCTCGACGTCAACGGCGACGACCTGCCGTTGCGCGACCTGCTGGCCGACCGGCTCGGCGTGCCGGTCGTGATCGAGAACGACGTCAACGCCGCCGCGCTGGCCGCCCGCGCACTGGCCGCGGCCGACGACGTCGTCTACCTCAGCGTCGGCACCGGCCTCGCGGCCGGGCTCGTGATGCGGGGCAGCCTGCGGCGCGGCGAGCACAGCGCCGCGGGGGAGATCGGGCACATCCCCGTCGATCCGGAGGGCGCGCGGTGCGGCTGCGGCCAGCGCGGCTGCCTCGAGACCATCGCCTCCGGAGCCGCGCTGTCGCAGGCCTGGCCGACAACGGAGCAGTGGCCGGCGGCGGCGCTCTTCGTGGCGGCAGAGTCCGGCGACGCGGCCGCGGTGGCCGTGCGCGACCGCTTCTGCTGGGGCGTGGCGAGCGCCATCCGGATGCTCGGCCTCACCATCGACCCGGAGCGGATCGTGCTCGGCGGCGGCGTGACCGAGGTCGGCGAGCCGCTGCGGCTCGCGGTCGTCGAGCAGCTCAAGCGGCTGGGGGAGGGCTCACCGTTCCTCGCCTCGCTCGGCCTGGCCGACCGGCTGAGCATGGTGCCACCCGGCTATCCCGTGGCGGCGGTGGGCGCGGCGATCCTCGGTCGTTGAGCTCGGCCCGCTCGCTACCGTGTGGGCGTGGAAGCCGGTACCTGGATCGACGTCCTGCTCGTCCTCGCCTTCGTGCTCATGGGCGGTGTCTTCGCCGCGACCGAGCTCGCGCTGGTGTCACTGCGCTCGGCCCAGGTCGACAAGCTCGAGGCCGATGGTGGTCGCGGCCACGCCGTCGCGTCCCTGGCCCGCGACCCCAACCGGTTCCTCTCCGCGGTCCAGATCGGCGTCACCGTCGCCGGCTTCTTCTCCGCCGCGTTCGGCGCCTCGACGCTCGCACCGTCCTTCGCGCCCGCCTTCGAGAGCCTCGGCGTGCCTGGCCCGGAGACCGTCTCGCTCGTGGTCGTCACGCTCGTCGTGTCGTACCTCTCCCTCGTGCTCGGCGAGCTGGTGCCCAAGCGCCTCGCGCTGCAGCGGTCCGTGCAGGTCTCGCGCCTCTTCGCGCCGCCGCTGGGCCGGTTCGCGCAGGTGATGACGCCGGTGATCTGGCTGCTCTCGATCTCGACCAACGCGCTGGTCCGGCTGCTCGGCGGCAACCCCGACGCGGCGGGCGACGAGGTCGACGAGGAGGAGCTGCGGATGATGATCTCGGGCCACGAGGACATCCCCGAGGACGAGCGCAAGATCGTCGACGACGTCTTCGAGGCCGGCGACCGGTCGCTGAGCGAGGTGATGAAGCCGCGCGGCGACGTGGTCTTCCTGCGCGGCGACCTCCCGCTCGCCAGCGCCGTCGCGGTGATCGCGGCCCAGCCCTACACGCGCTACCCGGTCACCGGGCAGTCCTTCGACGAGGTGCTCGGCTACCTCCACCTGCGCGACGTCCTCGGCCACGTCGACGAGCGCAACCTCACCGTCGCCGACATCGTGCGCGAGCTGCCGGTGCTGCCGCGCACCAACCGCGTGCTGCCCTCGATCGACCAGCTCCGCCGCCTCGGCGCGCACATCGCCCTCGTCGTCGACGAGTACGGCGGCACCGACGGCATCGTCACCCTCGAGGACCTGATGGAGGAGCTCGTCGGCGAGATCGAGGACGAGTACGACCGCGACGCGGAGGTCGCCTCGTCCGCCGATCCCGAGACGGTCGACGCCGGCATCACCATCGAGGAGTTCGGCGAGCGGACCGGTGTCGAGCTCGCGGACGGGCCCTACGAGACCGTGGCGGGCTACGTCCTGCAGGGGCTCGCCCGGATTGCCCAGGTCGGCGACCGGGTCCCGGTCGGCGACCACCTGCTCGAGGTCGCGGAGGTCGACGGGCACCGCATCACGCGCGTCCGGGTCCACCGCGTGCCCACCGATCCGTCCTCCGTCGACTCGTCCTCCGTCGAGGCGTGAGGGCGGTGCGCCCACTGCTGGTGGCGCTCGTCGGCGCGCTCCTCCTCGCGGGGTGCGGCGGAGGCGACGACGCCGACGAGGTCGACGTACACCCTGCGGAGCTCACGCCCGACGGCATCGCCGGGGTGGTCGCCGACCACGTGGACAGGACGCCGGACAAGGTCGAGGCCTGGGACGTGATGACCCGCGAGCTCGAGGTCGACGCCCCGGGTGCGGCGCTGACCTTCGGACGCGAGGACTTCCTGGGCGTCGCGGTCGCGCCGACCACCGACAGTCCCTTGGTCTGCGCCGACCGGTCGTTCTTCGACGAGTGCGTCGACCTCGAGCACGACGGCGAGCAGCTCGTCCTCGCCTGGCAGGAGCTCGAGCAGGAGGAGGACCCCGGGGTCGTGTACGTCATCGACCGCCGCGACGGTGAGGACGTCATCGCCCACTACTCCGGCACCTCCATCGAGGGCGATCCCCGCGACCTGGACCTCGGGATCACCGTCGACGAGATGGCCGGGATCGTCACCGACCAGCGCCTGACCCTCGGGTGATCACTGGGCTGATCCATTCGGCTCAGGGGAATGCGCGCGACGCCTGTCGGCGTTGACACGTATGATCGACACACAACTCAAGAGGGGCTGATCGGTTTCGACTTGGGACGTTAGTTCCAGGGGAAGCGGGTCGAGAAGCCAGCGTCATCTCGTAAACGATCGCTGGAAATCCATAGTTGCCAACTCCAAGCGCAACGACTTCGCTCTCGCTGCCTGAGCAGTGATCGAAGGGTCTGACCGGGCATCCGTCTCCGTCCCGGACCCAGGCCTCATCTAGGAGACTTGCTGGTCGCTCTCTGTCAGGAGGGGTGACCGGGACTCAATCCTGACTGAGCCTGTCGGCGACGTGTCTGTGCGAGCGCCGGGGCCGAGAAAACGACAGCACAGACTGCACCCGGAGAAGACCTGGTTCGGCGCTCGAGGACCGGGGTTCGATTCCCCGCAGCTCCACTCGACTCGAGGCGAGGTGTGCCCGCAAACCGCGCGGGCCACCTCGCCTCGTTGTTTGTGCGCGGCTCCGCCGCGCGAGGCGGGGGCTTCGCCACCCGCACCCCCTTGCTCCGAAGGTCTAACTCTGGTGGTTGAGGTGCGAGTGGAGCGAGCCTCGAAACCGCATCGACGTGGCGCACGTTCGCTTGGGGAACGATCCGCACCCCGCACGGGCCGACAGACATGCGCCTGGTTCCCCAGCCGCTGCTGGAGCGCTCCGCCCGCGTCTCGTGGGTCGGCACTGGCCCTTGAGTCCCTCAGAGACTCAAGGCCGAGTTCTCGCGCGTGTCGCGAGGGTGGCGCCCCCGCCGGACGCCGGGTCAGCGAGGGCCGGTGGCCGTCCAGGGGGTGCTCGCGGCCATGTCGAGGGCGCGGCTGAGGACGAACGGGTCGGCCTGGTTGAAGAGCCAGGGCCGGCCGAACCAGACGAATCCGTCGACCGAGCGGGCGGCGATCGCGCGCTGCTCCTCCGGGAGGCCCCACTGCGGGTCAGCCGGGCGCGGCGTCGGCGGGATGCCGAGCGTGACGCACCGCTTCATCGTGGAGCTGGTGCAGGTGCGGGCGTTGTTGCGCAGGCCGCCCTTCTTCGAGGGGACCATGTCGGGCCACGCCGTGGGCCGACCGGACTTCGCGGTGTCGACGATGAAGTGCTTCTCCCCGTAGCCGGCGGCGGCCAGCTCGGCGAGGATCTCCGCGCCCTTGTCGATGTTCTCCACCGGACCCATGTAGTGGGTGGAGTCCAGCGCGAAGCCGCGGGCGTACTCGATGCCGCTCAGCTCGAGGATCTTCGCGCAGCGGAAGGCCTCCTGCTTGGTGCCGCTCTCGCACCAGTCGGCGGCGCCGGCGTCGATGTAGACGCTGGTGTTCGGCAGGGCGCTGAGCGTCTGGGTGGCCCAGGTCAGGAGCTCGGACTTGACGTCGCGGTCGGGCGCGCAGAGCAGGAACGGGCCATCGGGCTGCATCACGACCAGCATGTGTGCGTCGCCGATGCCGGCGGCGAGCTCCTGGACCCAGGTGCGATAGCTCGCGGCCTCGGCGGGCCGGGTCGGGCGCTTGCAGGCCTCGCCCTCCCACGGTTTCATCCGGAAGACCGCCACCTGCGAGAGGGCCTCCGGGTCGCCGGCCTGCGAGGCCGCGACGTAGTCGGTCACCGTCCTGCGGATGCGGGAATCGGCGACGAAGGATCCGTACCACTTGGTCCGCGGGCGCTCGGCAATGGTGGCGAGGGCCATCTTCTTCTCGCCCCGGGCCCGCACGTAGGGCCGGTACACCTGGTCCTGCGGGCCCAGGTAGACGCCCCAGCGACGGTTCGCCAGAGGGTTCGTCGGGTTCTCGTCGTGCGGGGCAACGGGCGCCGTCCACACGGGGATCGCCTCGGCCCGCTCGAGTCGGGGGCGCTCCGCGGGCACTGCCGACGCCGTACCGAGCGAGGGCGCGGCAGCAGCCGCCGCGATCAGGACGACCGGGACGAGGGCGCGGGTGAGGGTCAGGAATGGCATGGCGTCGTCCATGGTGGGCGAGCCCGGCGCGGCGCGTGACCGTTTTGGCGAGATCCGTGGGGCCGGCACCGGCAGGATGCAGGGGTGACCACCGAGTCGTTCGAGACGCTGACCCGCCTGCTGGACGAGCGGTGGACGTGCCGCCAGTTCCTGCCGGACGAGGTGCCGCGGGAGGAGATCGAGCGGTTGCTCGCCCTGGCGCAGCGCACGCCGTCGTGGTGCAACACCCAGCCGTGGCAGGTCGTGGTCACGAGCGGCGAGGGCACCGCCCGGCTCCGCGCCGGCCTGGCCGAGCACGTGATGTCGCAGCCCCAGGCACCCGACTTCGCGTTCCCAGCGGCGTACACCGGGATCTACCGCGACCGCCGACGCGCGTGCGGGTTCCAGCTCTACGAATCCGTCGGGATCAGCAAGGACGACACGGACCGGCGCCTCGAGCAGATGCTGCGCAACTTCGAGCTCTTCGACGCACCGCACGTCGCGATCCTCACGACCGAGGCCGACCTCGGCGTCTACGGCGCGATCGACTGCGGGCTCTGGATCGACACCTTCCTGCTCGGCGCGCAGGCGCTCGGGCTCGCCGCGGCACCGCAGGCCGCGCTGGCCGGGTGCTCCGACTTCCTGCGCGCGCACTTCGACCTCCCGGACACCCGCCGGGTCGTGGTCGGCATCTCCTTCGGGTACGCCGACACCGACCACCCGGTCAACGGCTTCCGCACGTCGCGGGCCGGCCTCGACGACGTGGTCAGGTGGGAGTCGAGCTAGTCGCCGGGTGGAGGATCGCGGCGAGCACCTCGACGCCGTCGACGAGCCGCGGCCCCGGGCGGGCGAAGAGCCCGTCGGCGTCCACAGGCACCACGGGCACGCCGGGGAAGCGGTGGCGTACGTCCTCGGCGAGCGCCGTGCTGCCCACGAGGTCGTAGCCGCACGGGGCACAGATGACGAGGTCCGGCGCGGAGGCGACGGCGTCCTCCCAGGTGATCCGGCTGGACTTCGTGCCAGCCTCGCCGAGGCTGGGCACGCCCCCGGCGAGCTCGACCATCTCGGGGATCCAGTGGCCGGGTGCGAAGGGCGGGTCGGTCCACTCCAGCACGAGGACCCGCGGGCGCTCGCGGCCCGCCACGCGCTCGACGACGGCCGCGAGCCGGGCACGTAGCGTCGCGACGAGGTCCTCCGCCTGCGCGACGCGACCGGTGCGCGCGGCGATCTCGGTGATCGAGGCCAGCACCTCGTCGAGGGTGTGCGGGTCGACGGTCGCGACCTCGGCCCGGCAGCCGAGGTGGCGGAGGGCGTCGTCGACGGTCGTCACGTCGATCGCGCACACGGCGCACAGGTCCTGGGTCACGACGAGGTCGGCGTCGAGGTCGGCGAGCGCTCCCGCGTCGAGGTGGTAGAGGTCCATGCCGCTCGACACGGCCGTGCCGACGAAGTCGTCGATCTCCTTCGGGGTGAGCCCCTCGGGCATCGCCGACGTCGAGACGATACGTCGCTCGCGCGCCGCCGGCGGGTGGTCGCACTCGAAGGTCACGCCCACCACGTCGCCGCCGGCACCGATCGCGAAGAGGATCTCGGTTGCCGACGGGATGAGCGAGACGATGCGCACCCCCCGAACGTAGGCCAGACGTCGAGGGGTGCGCAGCAGCGGGCGCCGTCAGGGAGTGGTCGTGGTCCGCAGCCGGACACTGAGGGAGCCCGTCGCGCCAGGTGCGGGGGCGACCACGGCAACCGCGTCGTTCGCCAGCGGTAGCAAGTTCCAGCTGTTGGCCGACGTCAGGTCGTAGCTCAGGTTGATGGCGGGGTACTCCCCACACCCGAGCGAATCGGCGGAGTCGGGGGAGCAGGTGGTGATGTGGCGGGGGCCCATGCCGAGGGTCCAGTACTCGCTGGGGCCGAGATCGCTCGGCGTGGCCTCGAGCCGAATCCCCGCGCCGGTCGCGAGCGAGTAGAGGTGCGACCCGCTGCCGTCGAGGGCGAAGGTGGTCGGGGCGCCGTCAGGCACCAGGTCGCCCAGCCGTACGCCGAGCCGCAACCGCAGCGTGGCCGGATCAGCCGCACTGATCTCCTCGGTCACCAGCGAGAGCTCGTAGGTGCCGTCGGCGGGGAGGAGGAAGTCCTGGCTTCCGTGGGTGGGCTGGACCTCGGCGCCGAAGCGGTTGAGCACCTGGTAGTAGCTCGGCAGCGCGGAGCCGTCGGTCTGCTCGAGGTAGACGAGCTGGCCGGCCGTGCCGGTGAAGGTGAAGGCGTACTCGCGGGCGAGGGCGTGCGCGGGTGTGAGCGAGACCGCCGCACCGTCCGGGGTGGTCGCGATCTTGGTGGCCGCGGCCACGCTGACCCGGTAGCCCGAGCGGACCCGGACGAGGACGGTGCCCGGCCGGACCTTGGCGCGCCCGGTGTAGCCGCCGTCGTTGGTGCGCGCCGCATGGCCCGTGCGCACCAGGAGCAGGTTGCCCCGGAAGGCGTCGGACGTGCCGTTGCGGTAGTAGATCCGCTTGTCGAAGCGACCGTCGTCGACCGTCACGCGGTCGCCGCGGTCGAGGTCGAACGCGGCGAGGTCGATGTAGCCGCGGCGGGCCCTGGGCGTGCGCACGCGACGTCCGTCGACCGCCACCTCGTGCACCCGCGCCTTGAGCAGACCGACCCTCCGGTCAGCGGAGTACGTCGGCGCGCGGAAGGTGAACCGGCCGGTCCGGGGCAGCTTCCAGAGCCCGCCCGCGCCCCACGTCTTCGGCACCTTGTGGCCGGCCCGGTAGAGCCGCGCGGGCAGTGCGGCGTTGTCGTCCAGCGAGACGAGGTCGCCCTTGCGACCCTCGAAGGAGATGGCCGCCCGCCGTCCGGCGGGCACCTTCACGCTCCCGTCGCCGTAGGCGACGCTCCGGCGCACCGGGTCCGATGGTGGCGCTGCGACCGACTCCGTCGCTGCGAGCGGCAGCAGCAGGCCGGTGAGCAGCGCGAGGCTGGTGACGAGCGATCTGGTGCGAAGCATCGATTCCCCCTGGTGACGACACGGTGTCCTGCTCCTATGACACGATCCGACCGTGTCGGGTTGCATCTTCTGCCAGATCATCTCGGGCGAGCTCCCGGCCGAGGTCGTGCTCGAGACCGACGACCTCGTGGCGTTCCTCGACACCCGGCCGCTCTTCAAGGGGCACGTCCTGCTCGTGCCGCGCGAGCACGTCGAGACGCTGCCCGACCTGCCGGCCGCGCTCCGCGACCCGTTCCTCGCCGCGTCGCAGCGCCTCGCCACGGCGGTGCTGTCCGGCCTGGGCGCGCAGGGGTCGTTCGTGGCGATGAACAACACCGTCAGCCAGTCGGTCCCGCACCTCCACCTGCACGTCGTGCCCCGCACCAAGGGCGACGGGCTGCGCGGCTTCTTCTGGCCCCGCACGAAGTACGCCGACGGCGAGGCGGCGGCGTACGGCGACCGGCTGCGCGCCGCCCTCGCCGAGGACTGACAACCAAACCCTCCGCGCCGGCGTCACAGCGGCGTGAAGAGAGTCCTCGCGCTCGTCGCCCTCGCCCTGGTCGCGTCCGGCTGCACGACGCCGCACCAGCCCGAGCCGGCAGCCGGCGCGACGTCGACGACCCCGACGCCGGTCGCGGGCACCGGGACGCCTCGGCTCCCCGCCCTCGAGCCGCACCTCACCGTCCGCCACGACGTGCCCTGGCAGCGGGTCGGGCCGGACTGGCACCTGCTCATGACCCTCGCCGGCCCGCACCTCCGCCAGCCGGACCACCGCGAGGCCGACGAGGCCCGGCTCCAGCTGCTCAGCCCGAGCGGTGTCCGCACCGACCTCGTCGTGATGGATCACGACGTCGTCGCCGAGAGCCAAGCGAGCAAGCGAGCGTGGCCCTTCCCGTCGGTGGAGGACTTCTCGCCCGAGGACCGGACCGTGCTGCTCCTCTTCCACGACGCCTCGCGCGACGCCACTGCGGTCCTCCTCGACCTCGCGAGCGGCGAGCAACGGCAGGTGCGCGTCCCGATGGGGACGGCGGGACTGATGCTGCGCGACGGTGGATTCGCCTACCTCGACGTGCGCGGCCGACTGGTCGCTGCAGACTGGGACGGCGCGACCCGGGTCGTCTCCCGCACCACCGGCGTCGTGCTGCCGCGCGCCGACCGGAGCGGCGTGGTCGCCGCGCACCCGTTGCGTGTCGTGAGCCTGTATGGATCCGTCCGCCGGCTGCCCGACCGCCGATCGACCGGCGGCTGCAACCCGAGGGCCTGGTGGGACGCCGGCACCGTCCTCCTGACCTGCGGTGGGTCGCTGTGGTCGGCGCGCCTCGCCGGCGGTCCGCTGCGGCTCGTCGCCCGAGCGACCGCGGAGGTCGGCGTCGACGACGCCGTGCGGCTCGGCGACGACACCTACCTCCAGATCCTGGAGGGCTGCGGGGGAGCCTGGCTGGCGCGTGCCGAGCCCGACGGCTCGACGGCCGACCTCAGCGGTACGCACGGGCAGCGGCTGGTCGGGGTCGTCGGCGATCGGCTCCTCGTCCAGCCCGCCACCCCGTGCGGGACGCCGGGCGTCCACGTCGGGCTGGCACTCCTCGACCCCGCCGGCGGGGAGAGCGAGCCGTTCCTCGAGGTGCAGCGGGACGAGGTGGTGTCCTCCGTGCATGCCTGGGGCGGGCTGCCTCGTCGGCTCGGCTGACCCGTCGTCGGAAGGGCGCAACCAAACGCCGCGCCACCGCGTCTCCCGGTCAGACAAAGGGGGACACATGCTCATCCGACAGATCATTCGCGCCGGCCTCGCCGCCGCACTGCTCACCGCGACCTTCGCCGCCGCTTCGAGCGGTGCCGGCGTCGACGACGCCCGCGTCACGCTGCCCGTGCCGACCACCGCCACCGTCACCGCGGCCCAGCTCGGGGCCGACTCCGTGGTCGCGGTGGTGACCCACGGACGCATCGAGCAGCGCAACGCCACCGGCCTCGCGCGCTCGCTGGAGGTGATCACGCCCGACGGCGCGCGGCACCCGGTCTACAGCGTCGACCTCCAGGAGGGGCCCGCCGACTGGTTCCCCGGCGACTTCTTCCTCGCCGACTGGCGCCCGGAGCTGCACACCGCGCTGCTGCGCGTCTCGCGCGGTCCCGACGGCGACACCCTGGTGTCGTACGACGTCACGACCGGGGCCACCCACCAGGTCGACGCCCCACGACGCGGAGCCTTCTTCGCGCTCGACCCCGACGGCTCGGGCGTGCTGATGACGACGTACGCCACCGAGCAACGCCCCGGCCGGGTGGCCACCGTCGACTGGGACGGCACGAAGACCTGGCTCCCCGCCCGCTCGGACGGCCCGTCGATCACCAGCCCCGACGGCCGCACGCTGGTCACGACGGTCGGGCCGCAGTGGTGGGTCACCGACCTCACGACCCGCACCAGCGGCGACGTCGACGCCAGGTGGAACTGCGTGCCGCACCGGTGGCTCGACGCCGACTCGGTCGTCGCGACGTGCAGCACGGTGAGGTGGAGCCAGCTGCGACTCGTGGACCTCGACGGCACCTCGTCGCCCCTTGGCGTCCGACACTCCGAGAAGACCCGCGCCGTCGGTCCGCCCGTCTTCGACGACGGTGACGTCCGCGTCGTGCAGGGCCGCTCCTGGTTCGAGTCCTACGGTGGCTGCGGCGGCGGGTTCCTCAGCCGCCAGACCACCGCCGGCAAGGTGCGGCTGGTGCGGATCCCCGGCAGCAGCGGTGCGCTCACCCTCGTCGCCGCCCGCGGCGACCGCCTGGTCATCGCCCGCCAGAAGGACGACTGCGACTCGACCCGCACCCGCGCGACGCTCACGCTCCTCGACCCGGTCGGCCGCCACGAGCAGCTCCTCACCCGGCTCGGCCGCGACGAGGCATGGCGCGAGGTGATCGCCGCGACCGAGGTGCGTGCCTGGATCTGGTGAGGCGTCAGCGGCGACCGGCGAGCGGGTCCGGCTCCTCGGCCGCGGGCACCTCGAGCGCCGCGCGGAACGTCCACGGCTCGGCGCGGCGCCGCAACGGGTTGCCCGTCGCTCGCGCAGCCAGCACGAAGGCCGCCGTCCCGACGCCGAGCCCGGCCAGCACGTCGACGAAGAAGTGCCAGCCGAGGTAGACCGTCGCCACCATCGTCAGGGCGAGGAAGGTCCAGCTCGCCGCCCGGATCACCAGGGGGAGCCGCATCACGGTGACCGTGAGGCAGATGGTCAGCATCACCGCGACGTGCAGCGACGCGAACGCGGCGATGGTCTGCACGGCGCCGGTGTCCCACGGCCCGGCGAGCACCTTGATGCGGTCGCTGAGCAGCGCGTCGCGCACCGCGCTGTTGGGGGTGCGGGGGAGCGAGGAGAACCAGCCCGGCGAGGTGTAGGTCGGACCCATCGACGGCACGGCGTAGTAGAAGATCACGCCGAGGAGCCAGTCGATCGAGACCGCCGTGACGTACCACGCCCCGTAGGACGAGCGCCGCGTCCAGACCAGTGCGATCGCCAGGCTCGCCGGGACCAGGCCGATCCAGATCAGGTAGACCGCCGCCGTCACCCAGTTGGCCCACGTCGTGCCGAGCGTCTCGTGCAGCACGACCGCCGGGTCGTGGCCGATCCACAGCAGCCGGTCGAGGCGGGCCAGCTCGGGGTCGGCCAGCCGGTCGGTGACGAACGGGACGTAGCTCTTGAGGTTGCGGAACGCGACGTAGGCGACGTACCAGGTCACCAGGCCGGTCAGGGTGAACCAGATCTGGTCGCGGTTCCACCGCTCCACCAGGATGCCGCGCAGCGAGGTGCCGACCATGGTGCGGTTGCGCCGCACGACCAGCGCCCAGCGCGCGAGCACGTCGAGGACCACGGCTGACGCGACGATCACCGGCAACCGGAACCAGGTCGGTAGGGAGGCCCCGTCGGGGTCGCGCAGGGGCAGGTGCTGCGTCCACGCCACGAGGGCAGCCGTCATCGCCATCACGACCGCCACGACCGCAGCGGCCCTGAAATCCCTCCGGCCCATCCCCACACCGTAGCGATTCCGGCGCCTCGATAGCCTCGCCCGTAAGGACCTACACCGTTTTTCCACCTTTCACGCAGGAGTTCCTCATGGGCCGTTTCGACCAGCGCGTCGCCGTCATCACCGGAGCAGCACGAGGCATCGGCTTCGGGATCGCGCAGCGGTTCGCCAGCGAGGGTGCCTCGATCGCCATCCTCGACCTCGACGAGTCCGCGGCGCAGGAGGCGGCCGGGCGCCTCGAGCTCGTGGACGGCGCGAAGGCCGTCGGCATCGGCTGCGACGTCGTCGACGCGGCGGCTGCCGAGGCCGCCGTGCAGCGCGTGGTCGACGAGCTGGGCGGCATCCACGTCCTGGTCAACAACGCCGGCGTCACCCGCGACAACCTGCTCTTCAAGATGACCGAGGAGGACTGGGACGTCGTCATGGGCGTGCACCTCAAGGGCGTCTTCAACATGACCAAGGCCGCGCAGTCGCGCTTCGTGGAGCAGAAGTACGGCAAGATCCTCAACCTCTCCAGCGTCTCCGCGCTGGGCAACCGCGGCCAGGCCAACTACTCCGCGGCCAAGATGGGCATCCAGGGCCTCACCCGCACCCTCGGCATCGAGCTCGGTCCCTTCGGCATCACCGCCAACGCCATCGCCCCCGGCTTCATCGTCACCGAGATGACCGACGCCACCGCGCGGCGCCTGAAGATGGAGCCCGAGGACCTGCAGCGCGTCAACGCAGAGGCGACCCCCGTGCGGCGCGTCGGCCAGCCCGAGGACATCGCGGCGGCCGCGGCCTTCCTCTGCAGCGACGATGCGTCCTTCATCACAGGCCAGACGCTCTACGTCGACGGCGGCCGCAAGCTCGGCTGAGCGTGAAGTAGACCGGTTCGCTCGACTTCGGCGAGAGCCACGTCACGGCCCTGACCTGCAGGTATGCGGGTCGGGGCCGTGCTCGGTTTGCCCCTCGGCGGGAGCCTGCCTACGTTGGTGGGCGGTCGAGAGACCCATCCGTCCCGGACAACGCCGAGTCCTGCCCGGCCGGGACGTCCCCCGAGAGAACTCGAGGGCAGGAGTGGGGGACCCACAGGTTCCACTGCCGGCTCGTGCCGGCTCGGGGTGAAGCCACCACGCGGTGGCGGGGCACTTTCCGCCCTAATCCGACAGCTCACCTCACAGGCGTGGGAAAGGAAACACTCATGCCTGCGATTTCTCGTACGGCGCGAGCGTGCGCGCTCGCCCTCGCCGGACTCGGCGTCACCGCATCGACGATGACCGCCCTGCCGGCACCCGCCACCGCCGCGTCCAGCGACGCCTCCGGTACCACCCAGTCCAGCGCCCGCAAGCCCAGCGCCCAGCAGCGCGCCGAGAAGCGCGTCAGCCGCCGGGTGATCGGCGCGAAGGACGTCGCGATGCGTCAGCGCGGCGACGCCTACGCGTACGGCGCTGCCGGCCCCGGTGCGTTCGACTGCTCCGGCCTGGTGTTCTACAGCTACCGCCGTGCCGGCTTCCACGTGCCGCGCACCTCGGGCGCCCAGGCGGGCTTCACCCGGCGGATCGCCAAGAAGGACATGCGCTCCGGCGACCTGATGTTCTTCTACGGCAGCGGCGGCGTCTACCACGCCGCGATCTTCCTGAAGTGGTCGCACGGGCACGCCGTGATGGTGCACGCCCCGGGCTCCGGCCAGCGCGTCCGCGTCGCCGTGCCGTGGACATCCCAGTGGTTCGGCGGCACGCTGCGCCGCCGGTGAGAGGCTCGGATTGGTAGGCACATCCTGCTGATCTACCCTGTGGCGGGGGGGGGGCGGGCGGGGGGGGGGGGGGCCCCCCCCCCCCCCCCCCCCCACCCCCACCCCACCCCCACCCCCCCCCCCCCCCCCCCCCCCCCCACCCCCCCCGGTTTTAAACCCCACCCGGGGGGTAACCCCCCCCCCGGCGCCCCCCGCTACCCCCCACCCCCCG
>NZ_JAURTI010000003.1:0-738700 GCF_031457855.1 Nocardioides sp. BE266
GAAGCGGTTACTAGACATCTCCACTTCACAACCGGAGGCCTTCGCCATCCAGCAACTCAGGGCCGTGTCACGAAACAACGTCCCTGGACATCACAGCTAGATGCCTGTCTCTCCTTGGCTGCTTTCGCCGAGGATGGAGAGCTGACGGTCGCTGGTGTCTTGTAGGACGTCGGCTAGACGGAGCGCGACGGCGAGCTCGTCGCGGCGGTCGTTGATCGGGAACCCCAGGCGCTCCTCAATGGACTTGAGACGGTAAGCCACGGTTCGTTCGTGCACGCGAATGCGAAGTGCGGTAGCGGCCGCGTTCTGCCCGGTTTCGAAGTAGGCCCTCAGCGTTTCGCGGAGGAGTTGGGTGCGTGCGTCGTCGTCTCCGATCGGCCCCAGCTCGCTCGTCATGAAGTCGCGAGCCGCGGGCGCGTCGCGCAAAACGACGCTCTCCAGCGCAACATCGCGGTAGCGAGTGACCGGTTCGGATCGGAGGCGTCCTACGCGGCAAGCCTGCCACGCCTGCCTATGTGCGCGACGGAATCCCTCGATTCCGTTGAGCGGCCCTCCCACTGCAAGGAAGGTAGCCGCCGGCGGGTGGAATTTGACGAACTTGCGTTCGAAGGCTTCGCAGAGCCGGCTGTTGCCCAACCAAGCCAGGGACGTCCCGCCTGTGCCCTCGACCACGAGGAGGGACGCGTCAAAGAGCGCCGCCAGGGACTTCAACGCAACCCTGGGTGTACCGCCCCAGACAACGACGGCGAGGTGGTCAACCTTCAGGTTGTAGCCGAGCTGCTCGGTATCTGTGGGGACTCCGTTGAGAAGGTCCGTCACGACTGCTCGACGCTGGCGGTCCCTGCTGTGGAAGAAGTACGCCGACTTCTCTTGCTCGTATGTCGCTACTACGTCATGCGTGATGCGATCGTTCCACGCGAAGTGATACTCCGCGGCTTGCTTCAAAACGGCAATCTGACGCGGACCTGCGGGGACGATGCGTACGGCCGTTTCAAGAATCCAGTTCCAAAGGACCACTTGGCCGATCCGGCGGGTCAGAAGCAGATCGGTGAGCTCCAGGCCGGCCTGCGCTGCGACTCTCGCTTCCTCCAAGGCCCCTTCGGAGGCACCCCCGGGGAGCTGCCGGGCGTTGCGGAGGCCGTGGATGACGCTCGTCAGTGCGCCGGTGATGCTAGGGAGTTCGGTCTCAAGCAACATGGGGTCGTTGCGGCGGTAGTAATTGGGCGCGCCAGAGCGGCAGCGTTCCCGGACTTCCTCACTGATTGCGGGGATCTTGAGGATGAGCTCATCTGCGACCGCCCGCAGGTCGTGCTCAATCGACATAACTGGATTGTACGGCTCGAGTTGACACGTCCGAGCGGCGTCCCGACTCAGGACCGAGGCCGGTTGAGTCAGTCCACCCCTAGGGGGAGGACGCGGTCGTCCTCCCCCTAGTGGAACGAATCAGGAGACGCCCCACACCTTCTTAAAGACAGGCTGGTAGTCGATGCCAGTCGACCAGGCCTCCCCCTCGGGCGGAAGGTCATGGTCGTGGTCGAACATCGAGATGCCCACCCCTGACGGAACGCTGTCTTCGCCGGCGAAGTAGCGGTTGATCATGTCGGCGGCCGACCACGCCTCGTACCGGCCGTCGTAGGTCCATCCGGCGTCCTGGCCCTTGTTCTTTCGGACGAGGTCGATGTTCGCTGCGTACCCGCTGCCAGAGACGACCTCGATCGAGTCGTTACGCCCGGACGCCATCACAGCCGCGGCTCCGCCGGTCGTCACGAGGTCGTCGTAGGACAGGGCCATTCCATTCGCCTCGGGATTGCGCAGAAGCGCAGTAGAGACCTTCTCCTCCAGGGCAGGTCCAAAGTCCGCGATCCGGATGTTGAGGGTCGTGACCTTGCAGTCGGGGCACTGCTCCTTCATCGCCTTCTGGAAGCCGTCGTGCACTGCCTTGGTGATGACGAGCTCAGTGTTGCTGACCTCGATGATGTTCGCCTCGGACCCGAGCTTGGACAGCAGCCACGTGGCTTCGGCAGCACCGAGCCCCTCACCCCACGTGATGAAGTCACCTTCGACAAATTCCAGGCCTCGCTCGTAATACGAAGGCTGACTAGGGTCGACGTCGCTACAGTCGGCGGCCTCCTGAGCGAAAACGGGGATGCCTGCCTTCTTTGCCTCCTCTAGCGCGGTCTTCACCAGCGGACAATCGATCGAGTAGAGCCAGATGGCATCCGCGTTCTGCGAGATCGCCTGACGGATCCCCTCCTGGTACTGAGAGGGCTCGTACTTCCCGTCGTACACGGAGAAGTCCCAGCCGAGGAGCTCCGCAGCGTCCCTCGCCCCGTTGGCCATGGCAGTACCGGTCGGCGACTGGACCCCGGAGCTCACGAGCGCGACCTTGTAGCCGGTCTGCGCTTCCGGTCCGGTCGAAGCCGGCTCGGTGAAAGTTCCATTGCCGTACAGTTGATTGATGGCCTTGGTGGCCTTCTGCGCTACCTCGTCGTCGCTAGATGCGGAGGTGGCTGGGCCGCCCGACTCAGTACTACAGCTACTGGCGACCCCCATCACCGCCAACACCAGGACCGCGCTAGTGAGGCGCCGGACTCGAGTGCCGAGTGTCTTGTGCATGTCGTTCCTCTTTCGGAGAGCTGTGCGGAACAGGCGACGAGCGAGCCTGTGTCATATGTCAACGGCGGGTCACGTCTTGGCCGCCATTTTTGGTGGGTCCGAGAAGCGGATCGACGAAGTTGCACGGCGAGTGGGCCGGTGGCTTCCAGCGGCGCCGCTGTGGGAGCGCCTCAAGTTCGATCACGTTGCGTGAGACTGGGGGCCGCTCGGTCGGTACGAAACATCAGGACGATTGGGTAGTCAGCCTTGAGATTCGCGGTCACTATGGCCCCTCCTCGGTTGCGATGAGGGTCAGTTTCAGCGTGATCCGGGAGGCCACGATTGCCGAGATTCGACGAAATCGCTGAGAACCATGTCACCTTCCTGCAAGTGACGTCCCGCTCTACTTCGAAACATGCGTGACGGCCACGCCCGGCGGGCGTGACCGTCGTTACTCGAGTCATCGCATGTTTCCCGGCTTGCAATTTCATTGTCTGCGCTGCACCACATGGTGCGGTGCCGGTGGCGCCACTCGGATCATGAGACGGCCCACCCGTCCCAAGGTGAGCTGAAGTTGGTGCCTGTCGCCCAGCCCTCTCCGGGTGCGGACAAGCCGTTGTCGCGGTCGAAGACAGCAACTCCGACTCCCGAACTTGAATGGTCTGCGCCTGCCAAAGACGGTTCACAATGTCTGCAACAGACCAGCTCTCCTAACACAGTTCGTAGGCGAAGCCGCGTCCTGGGGCTAATTGTCGTGGACGAGGTCGAGGTTGGCTGGGGAAGCCTGTGCACGCGACGACCGTGATGTGTCGGGGCGTCACGAGCCCAAAACAGCGGCGGAACCTGCGGATGCCACTCCCCTGCGCGAGAGTTGCTCGGGGCCGCACTGGCCCCTGTGCGTGATGACTACCGCGCACCCCCCAACAAACTGCAGGGATGCATCGAAATAAGACTCTGCTGAGGGTCAACCCCACTGCGGTCCGCCGACTCCTGCGCGACGACTGGGATACTTCGCGCTCTGTCTCTTCGAGAGCAGTCTTGAACCAGCGGGCAGTCATCGAAAGCCGCCAGAAGACCTCGGCGTTCTGCGAGATCGCTTGCCGGATGCCAGGTGAGGTGAGGTGAGACTTCAGTCGAGGATTTCTGACCGCACTCGGTCAGCGGTCTCTAGCGCACCCTCGATATAGCCTGGGAAAAGTAGGGATACGTCGGACCCTGCGAAGTGGACGCGACCGTGCGGCTCGCCGAGCGACTTGTGGGCGCGCGTTACTTGGCCGATCCGCGGAGAGACCCAAGGCGCACGGACATGTGGATCCGCGCACCAGTCGTGGTAATCCGTTCCGACGACGACGGCCTCAGGCAGATAGTGGTGAACCGCAGCTTCAATCGCGTCGCTGTCCGTGGGGTCAAAGGAATCTCGGTCTGTGAATCCGACAAGAATCCGCCCGCCGTCGGAGGCGGGTAGGTAGTCATACAAGGTCGGGAAGATGCCGTCACCGGTGCAAGAGATCCCTTCCGGTACGTCATGCACGTGGATGAGGAGTTTGAGACCCCTGCCTCCGTGCCCTTCCGCAACGACTTCCGCCCGCGGGCCCGCCAAGGGAGGTTCGAACCGGAGGTCTCGCATGCAGTTCAGGGGCGTCGCGACAACCACGTGTCGGGCCTTCAACCGACGCTCCGCACCGTAGGTGACATCGACCCAGTCTGCCTGCTGATCAATGGAGTGCACTGACTCACCAAGCCGGAGATCGGCCACATCGTTGGCCATCGCGCTCGTCAATGTTGCGGTGCCGCTAGCCATGACTTCGTCCAGCGACAGCAGTACGCCGAGTACGGAGTAGTCGTGTGACGCGATCAGTTGGAGAACCCACAGGGCTGAAGCGTCCTCGACGCGCTGGCCCATCATGTTCCAGATCCACGATCGCAGCAGCTGGTTAGTGACCGGCGGGGGGTTCAGTTCGTTCAGGTAGTGGTGGGCGGAGATGTCCAGGTCCTTGAGGTCCTGGTTCTCGAGACCTGCGTGAGGATCGATCCGGCGTGCGTCGCGGATAAGGCAGTAAAGGACTCTCTCGGCCTCAAGGAACTCGTCGAACGGAATGGGGAACGCAGAATCCTGTCCCCCGGGCGCAAGCTTGTTCCGAAAGACCTTGAACGGGGCCGCAGGTTGCGTCTCAACGTTGTAGCGGTCGACCTCTGCTGCGAGGCGGGCGTGGTGGTGCCGGTGGAAGTAGGCTCCTCCCACTTCCACCGTGGTCCCGGGGTCAGTCAGGGACTCTCGACTGTATGCGCGGCCGCCGACTCGTCCGGCTGCTTCGAGCAGCACGACCGAGTGGCCATCCGCGCTCAGATCCCGCGCTACTCGGAGCCCGGCGAAGCCGGCTCCGACGACTGCGATCTCGACACTGTCGACCATTGCTGTTCCCTCTCGTCCACTTGGTGCTCATCTTGGCGAGTTGTCGTCACATGCCCTGTTACCCCGATCCGACGAAAGACAAGTGACCTCTATCACCTTCCGGCAAGCAGCGTCGGCGCCCCCCTGCGGGGCACGTTGTTGGGACGGATGGCGTACGGCACCCTCGAGGCGCTCTGGCCGACCCATGAGGTGCTGTACGAACGAACGGTGCCGCATCGAGATTCATACGGCACAACGAATGACGGCGGCCGTGCACTCTGCCTACGCTCAACGGGTGACCCTTCATATTTCCCGCGTCGCAGATCCCGCGCCAGCGGTGATGTCGGCAAGAGACCGCTTCTGCGACTGGTCATTCCAGCCAGCCGGACCTGTGTTCTCGGCACTCGAGTACGCAGACCCCGACTACCCTCTGGTGGGACAGGCGACCCTGGCAGAAACCCTGTCGGAGCTGGCGTGTCGTCACTGCTGAGAGGTCGGCGATGACGTTCCACGCGCTCACCCTGCCCCGCCGCCAAGGTTCGCTGCCGGAAGTGATCGGTCCAGCCCCGCACGGTCAACGCTCCCAGATCGCTCCGGTGATGGTGCAGGAAGAGCTGTGGTTCCGCATGCGTTCGCTCCCCTACACCTACATGGCCCCGACCTTGGTGTCGGTGTCGCACGCACGGGCTCTCCACCTCGCGGAAGGCTTCGGGTCGGCTCCGCCGGAGAAATTTCAGCGGGGACGCGAGTTCGCGCACCTGCATCCTCATCACGACGGGAGCCTCCACCTCTCGGTCCCCGGGTCGGTGATGAAGGAGGTGGAAGACGCCCGATGGGGCGTCCCTCATCCAGTGCAGGATGCCCTGCTGGTGTTCGGTCCCAGGGATCGTCAGGAGCTGGAGGTGGTGTGGGACCTCGTGCAGTTGAGTTATGAGTGGGTGACGACTGCTTGACGCGAGGTCCGTTCGAGAACCAGCGTGGCGACCCCGCCCGGGACTGGAGTACTCGGCTCACCCAAGCGCGCTGACACAGCTTGTCGGCGTATGCGACGTGGTTGCTGAGGAGCACGACATTCGTGGGCTTGCAGCTGTGCACCGGGTCAGGACGCTGGCGATTCACGGACATCGCAGCAGTGATCGCGACAACCTGTTCTTCAAGGATCGGCATTCGAAGCGTCACGGGAGCCCGCTGACTTAGAACTATCCGTCGAAGGATGGTCCACGCCTTGGGCGATCTTCACAAATCAGGCCCTCAGTCCGCTGGTTAGCGTCGGACCCGCAAGAGAGTGCACCAAGGAAGACCACTGGCTAGCCAGCGGACTTCTCGCAGGGGCCAGGTCGCGACACACGACGTCCTCGCCATTATCGCGTCGCCGAGCCAGCAGGCGTTGTGCAAGCCGTACTGGCGGCCGTCCAGTGATCTCTGAAGCGAGGTTGGATCTTCCGTGCCCCCAGCTGATCATCACAAGGTCTTGTTCCAACCGATCACCATTGGTCCCAAGACCCTGCGTAACCGGTTCTTCAACGTTCCTCATGGAACTGCCTATGGAGTACTGCGTCCGTCCACCTGGGCGTCATACCGTGCAGTTCGCGCGGAAGGTGGTTGGGCCGCAGTCTCGACAGAGTTCTCCAGCGTCGGACCCAGCAGCGACGAGTTCCCCTTGCACTCCAGCGACATCTGGGACGACGAAGACGGACGACGACACAAGCTGATGGTGGACGCCGTTCATGACCATGGGGCGCTCGCGAGCATCGAACTGCACCACGGCGGCGCCCACGCCATGCGGCGGCTGTCCCGCGAGCATGCTCTATCCCCTTCCGGCCTGGCAGGCGAGCTGCCGCCGCCCGCGGGGCCGCTCGGGACTCCCAAAATTATGACTATTGAGGACATAGACCGCGTCGAACAGTCCTTCGTCGACGCGGCCGTGCGCGGCCGCAACGCGGGCTACGACATCGTGGACGTGCTGGCCGGATATGGATACCTCTTCGCGCAGTTCTTGTCACCGTTCCATAATCACCGCAACGACAGGTATGGAGGGTCGCTCGAGAACAGGGCCAGGTTCTGGGTCGAGACGCTCAGCCGGGTCCGGGACGCAGTCGGTGCCGACTGCGCCATCGCGACTCGCATGTCAGTCCAGACGCAAGGTCCCTGGGGGCACACGCTTGAGGAGAGCGCGGCCTTGATAGAGATGGCCGATCCACTCGTCGACCTGTGGGATCTCAATGTCGGGTCCGTCTTGGACTGGGGAAGCGACATCAGTCCCTCGCGAGTGATCCCCGAGGGGCGCAACATGGATCTCTTCACGCGTATACGCGGTGCTACCGAGAAGCCCATCGTCGGAGTTTCCCGATGGACGAGTCCTGACTCGATGGCACAGGCCGTGCGGTCGGGCGTCATTGACATTATCGGATCGGCGCGTCAATCGATCGCTGACCCCTTCTTTCCCCAGAAGCTCTACGAGGGGCGGATCGAGGACATCCGGGAATGCATGGGTATCAACCACTGCATCAGCAGTCTTGATCGTGGCAACATGGCGTGCGCGCAAAACGCCACTGCTGGCGAGGAATACAGGCGTGGGTGGCACCCTGAACGGTTCGAACCACTCGAGGACAAGAACGCCAGCATCCTCGTCGTTGGCGCCGGACCAGCTGGTTTGGAAGCAGCCATCGGACTCGCGAAACGGGGAGCCGAGATGGTGCACCTTGTGGACTCCGCCGACCAGGTCGGTGGACATCTCCGTCCCGTGGTGGAGCTACCGGGACTGCGAGAGTGGGGACGATTCATCGACCACAGGCTCATCCAGGTCGACAAGCTCTCGAACCTACAGTTCATTCCGGCGACCACCCTGGACGCAGACGCCGTTCTCGACTACGGGGCCTCGCACGTGGTCATAGCGACAGGCGCGCGATGGCTGCGCAACGGCCTTACGCCGAGCACACATGCGGCGCTACCAGGACTTGATGATCTGAAGTGGGTGTTTACGCCGGAACAACTACTCCTCGGGGGCGAGCGGCCTACCCCCGGGTGCCGGGTGACCGTCTACGACGCCGAGGGCGGTTACCTGGGGTCAAGCCTCGCTCAACTGCTTGCAAACGAGGGGTACAACGTTTCGATCGTGACGCCGCACGCCAGTGTTGCCGCGGAAGGGGACCTGACGCTGGACGGGCCCGCCGTTCGATCATCCCTCCACGCCAGCGGCGTAGCCATGTATCGAGACGTCCTACTGACGGAAGCTGGTCTTGGAGCGCTTCGGGGCGTGGGCGAATTCGAGGCGCCTTTCTCGCTGGAGACGGACGCAGCGGTGCTCGTAACGATGCGGTCCCCGGTCGACGATCTGTACCAGCAACTGATGGCCGATCGCCAAGCATTGGATGCTTCGGGGATTAATACCGTCTACTGCATCGGCGACGCACTGTCGCCGCGCCCGCTGGCCGAGGTGATGTTCGACGGTCATCGTCTGGCACGCGAGTTCGAGTCGCCCGACCCGTCGTCACCCCTGCCCTACAAGCGCGAGTCATTGCGACTGGTGGACTGACCTAGGCCGTCCTGCGCAAACAACTCACGAACCGGCATCTCGTCGTCCGCTCACCGTCGACGGGTCAGGCCCAGAGGCGTGTTCCCGGCCTCGCCGATCCCGCCACCCTCGCTCCCTGAGACCATGATTCCGACAGAAGCTTCTGGAAAGTTCCCTGATCACCAACAGGCCGACGGCAACGCGTCGTCCTACAGTTCGACCGGCCGGCGTGGATCAGGCACGCGACGGGGAGCCGCGTTACGGCGGTCCCCCTTGCATGTCGCAACGGCCGCCAGCTTCGGAGCACAAAGTCGGTGATTGCGTGAACAGGTGGTTCGTCGTCGCTGAGTCGAGTCGACGCCAAGATGAGACCCGAGAAGTCGTCATAGTGCCGACGTCGAGGATCCACGCCAAGGAGATGGGCACGATGACCACGGCGTGTGGCATCAGGTGCGAGTCCTGGACCAGGTGGTGGGATCAGTCCTTCCCGATCGATCCTTCACAAGACAGCTGTCCACGTTGTCGAGAGATCGCGTCACGCAACAGCCAAGCCTGATGTCGAGCAGGACCGTTCGGCCCTTCCGCGCGATGGCTCTGCCAGTGACACATAAGGAGGGCCTCGCCGACCGCTCCGACATGCGTCGCTCCAGCGGCCGTGGCCCCAATCAGCTGCGTAACGTCGTTAGAAGCCAGCACCGCCCCGACAGACGGACAAGCCGGATCGTGAACGCTCGTACGTGCGTCCAGCAGAGGTTGCCGAGTTTGGTCGACCGTCCAATGGCGTCGACGTGCTAGCCACAACGAGACTGATGGACGTTCGATTGGCGGTGCGAGTCGCCCTTCGAGCTCCTCACTCCCACCCAGCGGAAGATCAGTAGCCCGATGACGCCCACGCACAGCCCGGACCCTGCTGCGATCAGCTTCTGGCACCAGGACGCCAACTTGGGCAGAACACCTGGCAGCGAACTGCCGGGTGACACGAACGTTGATGTCGCCATCATCGGTGCTGGCTACACAGGGCTGTGGACGGCCTACTACCTGAGCAAGGCCGACCCCACGCTGCGGATTGGCATCCTCGAAAGGGAATTTGTCGGGTTCGGGGCGTCGGGTCGCAACGGCGGTTGGTGCTCTGCCATCTTCCCCGCGAGTCTCAAGAAGGTCGAGTCCAGCAGCAGCCGCCTCGACGCGATACAGATGCAGCGAGCGATGTTCTCGACCGTGCGCGAAATCGGAGCAGTCGTAGCCGCAGAAGCGATCGACTGTGACTTCGAGCAAGCCGGCTACATCTCGACCGCGCGCAACGCCGCGCAGTGGGCTCGTGCACAACGCGAGGTGCAGGTCTGGCGAGACTGGGGATTCGCCGCCGACGACATGCAACTACTGACCCGCGAAGAGGCCAGTCGTCGAGTGGCAGCCTCGGATCTATTTGGAGCTACCTATACCCCGCATTGCGCTGTTCTGCATCCCGCCAAACTCGCAGGCGGGCTGGCCCGCGTGGTCCGCGACCTCGGCGTCAAGATCTACGAGGACACTGCGGTACTGGAGATCGGCGATCGGTGTCTGACGACGTCGCGGGGTTCAGTGCGTGCCGATGTCATCGTCAGAGCCACGGAGGGCTACACCGCCGACCTGCCTGGCGCCAAGCGCGACCTGGTGCCGATGTACTCGCTCATGGTCGCGACCGCACCATTAAGCGACGAACAGTGGAATGAGATCGGGCTTCACCGACGCGAAACCTTCAGCGACAAGCGTCACTTGCGAATCTATGGTCAGCGCACGGCCGACGGGCGGCTCGCATTCGGCGGACGTGGGGCTCCCTACCACTTCGGCTCTCGTATCAAGCCCAAGTACGACAAGGACGAAGGCGTTCACGCGAAGCTGCGCAGCATCCTGACCGAGATCTTCCCGGCCATCGACGGCGTCGAATTCACCCATGCGTGGGGCGGCAACCTGGGCATTCCTCGCGACTGGTACCCATCGGTCGGCTACGACCGACGGACAGGACTGGCTCACGCCGGCGGTTACGTCGGAGACGGCGTCGCGACAGCGCACCTCGCCGGACGAACTCTTGCTGCCGAGATCGGCGACCGCGACGACAGCGTCCGCGCACTTCCATGGGCCGGTCGGCAGTCACGCAAGTGGGAGCCGGAGCCGTTTCGCTGGTTAGGCGTCAACGCAGGCACCGTGGCGTTCTCGATCGCGGACCAGACCGAGGCCGCGTCCGGCAAGCCGTCGCGCCTCGCGTCCTCGTTCTGGAGCCTGCTGGGACACTGACTGACCGCGCTGGACCCACACAGGCGAGGAGCCACGCCGGGTCGGTGGTCAGCGGAGCCGCTCATGCCTCAGGCGCCCGACACGTCCAGCCCTCACCCACGTCTCGCGTACTGGCCGACTGACTTCAGTTACAGAATCGGAGGCCTGAAATGGACACGGAGGATGTGTCCGGTCGACGCGTGCGGGGTGCCTGAAAGGGCGACGGGGCCGAGCGGCCTGCCTAGGCGTTGCACTGCCCAGTCGTCGTCAGCCGAGCTGGAGCTGCCCGGAAGTCGCTTCAAGCCCGCCGAGGGGGCACCCAGCCTGGCCCAGGCACGCTCGCACGCAGGTGCTGTGTGTACGGATGCTGCGGTGAATCCAGGATCTGACCAGTGCTGCCCGACTCCACCACCACTCCCTGCCGCATAACCACTGCGGTGTCCGTCAACTGCCGGACCACCGCGAGGTCGTGACTGATCAGCAGGTACGTGACGTTGAGCCGGTCGCGCAAGTCCGCGAGGAGGTTCAGCACCTGCGCCTGGATGGAGACATCGAGAGCCGCGACCGACTCGTCGAGGATGACGATCTGCGGCTCCGCAGCCAGTGCGCGAGCGATGGCGGCTCGCTGCCGCTGCCCCCCTGACATGCCGCGCGGCAGTGCCTGGCCGTGCCGTTCGTGGAGGCCGACCATGTCGAGCAGCTGCGCGACGCGGTCGCGGCAGTCCGCAGCGCTCAGCGATCGGTGGTGAAGCCGGACGACCGCCGACAGCATGTCCGCGATGGTCTGGTGCGGGTCCAAGCTCGAGTACGGGTCCTGAAAGACGATCTGGACCTCCCGCGCCCGGCGGCGGCGCTCCTCGAGCGATCGCGCCGGGTTAGTCCGGTCGCGTCCGCAAGCGTGCACCGTGCCGGCCCCGACGCGCTCGAGTCCCATGATCATCTTGGCGATGGTGGTCTTGCCCGACCCCGACTCACCCACGAGCGCCATCGATCCGCCGACGGGAATGCTGAACGAGACATCGTCGACGGCGACAACGTCGCCGTAGGTCTTTCCCAGCCCGGCGACCTCGAGGGCGACCGCCTCAGCGCGCGTCATGTCCTACCTCCTTCCGGGCAGCTCGCAGTTCACCGGCTCTTATGCAACGCACCAGGCCACCCTCGAGCGGCCGCAGATCGGGGTGCGCGGCGACACACTCGTCTACGCGATGACGGCACCGCGCTGCGAACGAGCACGCGTCGCGGGGCGCCTCGACAGCCGAGAGCGGCCGGCCCGGAATGGCATCCAAGCGCGCACGGCGCTCGTTGAGTCGAGGCCGTGCCGCGCCCAGTGCCGCCGAGTAGGGATGCAGCGGGTCGTCCTGCAGAGCGGTCGAGGCGGCCATCTCAAGGACCTCGCCCCCGTACATCACCGCCGTGCGGTCGCAGAAGGCGCTGGCCAGCTCGAGATCGTGGGTGATGAAGAGGATGGCCAGGTCGAGGTCCTGCTGGAGCTCGCTCAGGATCCCGATCACCTCGGCCTGCGTCGACACATCCAGGGCCGTCGTCGGCTCGTCGGCGAGCAGCAGCCGGGGCTGGGTGAGCAGCGTGCTGGCGATCATCACCCGCTGGAGCAGTCCTCCCGATAGCTCGTGCGGGTACTGGTCCAGCCGCCGCCGGCCGTCCGAGATCCCCACTCGCCCCAGCATCTCCACGACGCTGTCGAGGGCGGCACGAGGACGCATCCTCCGGTTACCCACCATGATCTCGGTCATGAAGTCGCCGATCGAGCGCACCGGATTGATCGCGACCCGGGGGTCTTGGAAGATCATGGCGACGTCCGAGCGGTACGAGCGCAGCGCCGCTCCGCTCAACGCGGACACGTCTTGCCCGTCGAAGAGGATCGTTCCGCTCTGGCGCGCGCCATCGGGCAGCAACCGATCGATCGCCTTCGCCGTCATGGACTTCCCAGAACCCGACTCTCCGACGAGTCCGAGCGCCTCGCCGGGAAGGATCGAGAGCGAGACGTCCCTGAGGATCGGTTGCTCGACGCCGCCGACGTCGATCGCGACGCTCAGTGACTGCAGCTCCAGCAGCGGACGTACCTCACCCAACCGGCTCGGCGTGGCGTCCACGTCGCTGTCTAGTAGGTCGGTCATCGCTCGTTGTCCTTCGCGCCGAGAAGTCGCTCGCCCAGGATGTTCATCGCCACGACGACGACAACGACACAGCATCCGGCGCTGAGCACGGGAAGCGGGTAGCTCTGGAGGACGCCTGACTGATTCTCCGAGACCATCACGCCCCAGTCGGGACTGGGCGGCTGGATGCCCAGGCCGAGGTAGGACAGGATCGCGATGTCCAGGACCGCGTACCCGAACAGCAAGGTGCCTTGCGCGACCATCACGGGAAGCACGTTGGGGATCAGGTGACGCAGGCAGATGGTGATCGCGCTGAATCCCTGGATCTCGGCGGCCGCCACATACGGCAGCTCGCGCTCACGGAGGAACACCCCCCGCAGCAGGCGCGCCACGTACGGCGTGTAGGCCACCGACAGGGCGATCACCGCTGGCCACAGGCCCGCGTCAAGGACGGCTGCAGCAAGAGCGGCGAGCAGGATTCCCGGGAAGGCGAACAGGATGTCCATCGTCGAGGAGATGATCGAGTCGACCACTCCTCGACGCCAGGCCGCGAGCAGAGCGAGCACCGAGCCCATGACGAGGCTGAGGACGACCACGATCAGAGGCCCGAGCATCGACGACCGGGCGCCGGCGAGCAGTCGTGACGCCACGTCGCGGCCCTGGACGTCCTGGCCGAGCAGGTGTCCCGACGACGGCCCGAGCCATGCCCCCGACGGGCTTCCTGCACTGGGGTCGTACGGCGCGAGGTAGGGCCCGGCGATCGCTGCGGCGACTGCCAGGACGAGGACCACGACCGCCACGACGCCCGGAATGCCGAGCCGCGAGGACCGCGCGCGAGTGAGCTTGCCCGCGGACGCCTCCGCGGTGATGACAGCGGTCATGCGGCCTTGGCTCCCAGATTCACTCGGGGGTCGAGGATGGCGTAGGCGATGTCGACCAGCAGGTTGAGAAGCACGAACGCCAGCACCAGGACGAGGGCGATGCCCTGAACCACAGCGAGATCCTTCGAGTTCGACGACACGATCAGGTATTGGCCCAGCCCGTTGAGGCTGAACGCCGTCTCCACGACGGCGGACACGGCGATCAACGACGCGATCGTGATCCCGGTGGACGTGGTGATCGGGATGGCGGCGTTGCGCAGCACGTGACGCGTGATCACGCCGCGACGGGGGACTCCGCGGCTGATCGCGGTCTGCACGTGCTCGCGCCCGGCCTCCTTGCGGATCGAGGCCCGCGTCACCCGGGCCACCACGGCGATCGACGACAGGGCCAGGGCCACCGCCGGCAGTGTGAGGTGCTCGACCCGTTCCACCACGCCGTCCCCTGCTCCGAGCGCGGGAAGCCATCCCAGGGACACCGCGAAGATCATCGTCAGGACGATCGCACTGAGGAACGGCGGGATCGCCGCCGCGGCCGAGGTGGCCACGATTAGAGCGGTGTCGAGCCTGCCGGGCCGAAGCCCGGCCAGCATCCCAAGTCCGATCCCGATCACCACGATGAGGACCGAGGCGTAGAGGACGAGGGCGAAGGTGATACCGGATCGTTCCGCGATCAGCTCCGAGACCTCCTGACGGGTCGCGATGGAGATGCCGAGGTCACCACGGACCGCATGGGAGAGCCAGTTCCAGTACTGGGTCAGGAACGGCTCGTCGAGCTGGTACCGCCGCTCGAGCACCGCCAACGCCTCCGGGGACACCGAGCGCCCCCCGGTCAGCGCCGCGATCGGCTTTCCCGGCGCCAGGAACATCGCCGAGAAGATCACGAAGCTCGCGACCAGCAAAGTCGCCAGGAGGATCAGGAACCGTTTGAGTAGGAAGGGCACATGCATGTCACCTTCCTCCCAGATCCGCCGCCCACGGTCCTGACATGTAGGCGAAGGAGCTGACGGCCCCGGTGAGCTTGCGGTTCATCACCAGGACGGTGTTGGGCTGCACCAGCGGGATCCACGGAAGCACCTCGTTGAAGCGGTTCAGCGCGTCGATCACGATGCGCGCGCGCTCGTCCGGGTCCGCGGTGCCCCGAGCTTTCCCCATGAGTTCGATCAGCTGCTTGTCCTCGAGCGCGGCGTAGTTCCGGGCGCCGTTCGGCAGGACGATGGTGGCGATGAAGGCCGCCGGGTCGGCGTAGTCGGGGTAGTCAGCGGTCAAGAAGGCGTCGAGCCCGATGCGCGCCTGCGGGTCGATGAAGAAGTTGATGAAGTTCTCCGTCGACACGGCCTTGAGCTTGACCTTGAGTCCGATCGAGGCAGCGGCGGCCTCGTAGGCTCCCGCCGCGGCGGCGATCTGCGCCAGGCCACGGGTCATGCCGATCGTAATGGTCTTGCCCTCGGCACCGGCCTCCTTGACGAGCGCCTTGGCCTCCTCCAGGTCCTGCTCCCACGCCGGGGCGTCCTGGTAGGCCTCCTCGAAGACGTCCTGGGCGTAGCCGAAGGTCCCCGGGTTCGCGATCCAGTGCGGCGTGCTGGCAGCGCCCCGGTAGACCGACTCGATGATGCCCTTGCGGTCCAGAGCGAGCGAGAGGGCTCGACGCACCCCCTCGTCACCGAGCGGTCCGTCCAGGCTGCTCACGATGAGGGCGTCGGTGTTGTAGCTCGGGCCCTGGAAGACCTCGACGTCGTCACTAGCGCGCAGCTGGTCGAGCGTGGACATGCTGGCGGGTCGATAGGTTCCGTCGACCTCGCCGGTCAGCAGCGACGACGTGAGGGCCGCTTCGTCGGGGACGCTCTTGATGGTGATCTGCTCCACCTTCGGCGTCTCGCCATCCCAGTAGTCGGGGTTCGCACGGGCCACGATCCCGGTGGCGGGCTCCCACGACTCCAGGCTGTACGAGCCGGTGCACATCGTGCCGCCGGAGGACGTGCCGAAGGACTCGCCGCGGTCCTCGACGTACTTCTTCTGCAGCACGACGCCGGCGCGCGAGGCCAGCTCGCCGTCGAGCCAGTAGTCGGGCTCGGTGAGCTTGACGGTGACCTGCTGGGGTCCCGTGGCTTCGATCGAGTCGACCCGATCGAAGAACGCGCTGTAGAACCCCCCCAGAGCGGGGTCGCGCTGCCGGTCAAGGCTGTAGACCACGTCCTCGGCGGTCACCTGAGCGCCGTCCCAGAAGCGTACGTCCGGGTCGATGTCGAAGACGACCGTCGTCTCGTCTGGCCTGGACAGCTCGGCCACCCCCGGGCCGATCGAACCGTCGGGGAGCGTCGTGAGCAAGGACTCGCACATCAACGACAGGGTCGTGCTGCCCGGGTAATCGACGGTGTACATCGGGTCAAGGGTCTTGATATCTCCGTTGACCGCCCACACAGCGGATGGGACGTTCTCTGTGCCGACCGGCGTTGTTTCCATGAGGGTTTCTTGCGACTCGCGGTCGGCGTCGTCGGGAGTCCGGCCGCACCCGGCCAGCGCGAGAGAGGCGATCAACACGATTGTCGACAGGGACCGTACAGACGGCTGAACAAGCATGCGGCAACATTGGAGGTGCGCGAGGAGGAGGCGCTCTCCGTAACCCCGCAAGTTGGCGTTTGTTTGGCATCCGCGCAATTTCGCGATGACTGTCCGTCCGAGCCGAACCGAGCGCGAGACCGAGCCCGAACCGCATGATTCGTGCGCCACGCTCGCGTCGACCGTCTCTTCGAGCGTCTGGGCCGTTGTGATGGGCAAGCGCGAGTACGTCAACCGACATCGGTTGGCGCAACGCTTGTTGTGCCCAGTCCTGGCCCCCGCCTCAGCCCTGGCAACGGCGCCACCAAACTGGCGCTCAGCGGAACCCCCAGCGCAACAACACCGAGGATCGTGCCTGCTAGATAGGCGCCATTAGAGCCAGCAAGATCGGCCATTAGCCCCCCTATGGCCGTGCCGAGGGCCAATCCCACAAGCGCTCCTGTATGCAGCCAGGCGAAGGCTTCAGTGGCAGATGCGTCGTCCACACCGACGGAAACCATGTGATACAGCCACGACAGCGCGGGGGCGAACCCCGTCCCAGACAAGAAGAGCGCGACCATGACCGAAGCCGTGCTCTCGACAATCCCGGCGAGCACGGTTCCGGCGACCAAGATCGCGATGGCCGCGAGAAGTCCGACGAAGCGAGTCTCTCGATGCCCGAAAACTAGTCCGCCAAACAGCGAGCCGACACAGGCCACGCCGACACCCACTCCAGCCGTCATCTCGTCCTCCCCATAGAAGACGATCACCGCTACCTGCACGGTGCCTAAGTTGGCAACCATCAGCAGACTCGTCAGCAAAGCAACCATGACCACTCGCTTGCCGGCGATCTTCCCGAACCGGGCTCGTTGCTTCGTCGTGACTGCGCGTTGCACCTCGGGATTGAAACAAAACGCTACTGTCCCGACCAGCGTCAACACAGCGCACGCGACGAGAGGTGCAACCGTTGAGACCGCGGCGAGCGCAGTCGCCGCGACCGGGCCAGCGACCCAAATGAGTTCTTGGGCAGTGGTATCCAACGCGAACATGGCTCGAAGTGAGTTGTTCGGAACCAAGTTCCGGTACATGGCGCGTACGACAGGCATCAAAGGGGGGACGGTCGCACCGATCACGAAACCAACCACGCAGCCGGGGCGCGGCCCAAGTGGTGCGAATGCCAGCACCATGAGCAGGGTTGCATTCAGGCCCGCTGCGGAAAGCAGCGGTCCTCGTACGCCATAGCCGACGGTAAGTCTGCTCGTGACCGGCGTTCCAACGGCTTCGCCCAGACTTACACAGGCAACAACCGCCCCAGCTATGGCGTACGAGTCATAGGACAGTTGCGCGTGGAGAAGAACTGCCAAGTTCAGTAGGCCCAACGGAAGTCGCGCGAGCAGTTGCGAGGCCGTCAGCCTTGCGACTCCAAATACGCGTAGTAGGACTAGATAGGTCCGCACCCATCCTCCTGACGTGATTTCCGATGCTCGACTGCCCTGCTCGGCGGAGCCGCACACTGCCACCGCTGGCGCAGAGGCTCGGATTCACGATCTGCCAACGTCTGCGGTCCCGCTCTACGGATTCCGTCAAGCGGGCGGACAGCAATGACGCACTCGGGATGTGAGGACCTGGACCGAAGGCCAGCAACGCCTGCCTAGCGCAACTCGTCTGCGAGTCCGCAGCGAGACATGTCGCAGCCAACCAGATTCGGCACGATTGAAGCTGTGCCGAGGAGTGCCGCGACCTACCGGCTCCACAGGCTGGGCCTGGCACCTCGGGCCGCAATGAGCCCTGGCGCAGTTATGTCCCGCCTACCGCTACACGGTCGCCGCTAGACGGCGCGAGCTGCAGGTCCGTTGGTAGGCAGGACTGCTGCCTCCCTACCAGTGGAAGGTCAGTCGTGGAGACCGCTTAGGACTGCCACCACCGGGCGGTACGTCGGCACCGCCCGTTCAAGCCGGGCTCCAGTCGATGCTGAGGTACTGCGTTTCTTGATACTCAGCGAGGCCTTCGCGAGCACCTTCGCGTCCGAGTCCGCTCTGCTTCAGTCCTCCGAAGGGAGCGGAAGGGTCGGAAACGAGGCCGCGGTTCAGCGCGACCATCCCAGCCTCGACACGCTCGCCGACCTGCATCGCCCACTTGAGGTCTCGCGAATAGATGTACGCGGCCAGACCCATCTCGGGTCCGTTGACCATGTCGAGGAGTTCGGACTCGTCGTTCCAGGTCACCACGGGGGCCACGGGCGCGAAGATTTCGTTCTGGACTGCGGCCGCGTCAGGAGCGACGTCGCCCAGGACGGTGGGTGCGTAGAAGTAGCCGCTCAGGTTGTCCGGAATCTCGGCCACTGCCGCGATACGAGCACCGCGGCTAAGGGCATCGTCGACGAGACCATGAACGTTCTCCACTGCTCGGGAACTGATCAAGGGTCCAATCTCTGAACGGGCGTCAGTGCCGGGACCGACGCGGAGTGTTCTCACACGAGCCGCGAGCATCGCGGTGAAATCGAAAGCCTGCGAATCGTGGACGTAGATCCGGTTGGCTGCGGTGCACGCCTGTCCCCCACCGCGGAACTTCGCGATCATCGCCCCATCGACGGCCGCCTCGAGGTCGGCATCTGCCGCAACGACGAACGGCGCGTTGCCACCGAGCTCCATCGAAGCGTTGACGATTCGGTCCGAGGCCTGACGGAGCAGGTGCCGACCGACGCCGGTGGATCCGGTGAAGGACACCTTCCGCACCTGCGGCGACTCCATCCACGTCGTCACCACCTCAGCCGGGTCAGTAGTGGGCACGACGTTCACAACACCATCGGGGAGTCCCGCGGCTTCGAGCGCGCGAGCCACCGCCAGCGCCGTCAGGGGCGTCTCGGCAGCAGGCTTGAGAACGACCGTGCAGCCCGCCGCGAGCGCTGGCGCGAGCTTGCGCGTTGCCATGGCTGCCGGAAAGTTCCACGGCGTGATGAGCGCCGCGACGCCAACGGGACGATGAGTGACGACAGTACGCACCCCGCCGGCCGGCGCCTCGCCGTACTGCCCCCCGGTTCGGACGGCCTCCTCGGCGAACCAGCGGAAGAACTCGGCCGCATAGCCGACCTCGGCGCGAGCGTCAGCTTCGGACTTCCCGTTCTCGGCACAGATGAGCGCAACGAACTCGTCGGCGTCGCGCCGCATCGCCTCGAACGTGCGGTACAAGATCTCCGAGCGACTCCGCGGACTCGTGTCGCGCCAGCCAGCGGCAGCTGCCACGGCAGCCGAGACGGCCGCGAGCGCTTGTGTCTTGTCGCCGTCTGCGACTCGGGCCAGGATCGTCTTGTCTGCGGGATTGTCGACGTCGAACGAACGACTTCCCCTTCTCCACTGCCCGCCGATCAAGATCCCTGCCTCGGGATCCAGTCGGGTCAAGATGGGGTCAAGCTTGCTCACGGGCAGGGGCCTCTCTGGTGGTGTGCTTGGGGCGGTTGCGACAGCGACGCCTGTGGTCGATTCGCGGAGGATGAGTCGATGACTGTCGGTCGAGCGGCTGACGCGATGAAGGCTCAGCTGTTGTCCCGGCCAAGGTGCGTGCATGAGGCGACGAGCTGCGTGAGGGCCCGAGCCGATGGGTCGCCACCGACGACGATCCGGGCACGAGTGACGCTGATGCCTCTCACCGCGCCACTCCTGCGAACGCCTCGTCGAGGACGTCGAATGCTTCGTGCAGTTCGGCGTCACTGATGACGAGCGGCGGGAGGAAACGCAGAACATTGCCGTAGGTCCCGCAGGTCAAAACGATGACGCCCTGCTGGTGCGCATAGGTGGCGATCTGCTTGGCCAGGCCAGGGTCGGGTTCGGTGGTGCCGGCAAGGACGAGCTCGGCCGCGACCATCGCCCCGCGACCGCGAACGTCGCCGATCCGGTCGTCGCGGGCACGCAGCTTCTCGAGCCGGCCCTTGATGAGGTGTTCGACCTGGACAGCCCGATCGATTAGGTCGTCCTCGAGGATGGTGTCGATGACGGCGAGCGCGGCGGCGCATGCGAGCGGGTTGCCGCCGTAGGTGCCGCCGAGTCCTCCGGCGTGCACGGCGTTCATCATCTCGGTGCGCCCGGTGACGGCGGACAGGGGCAACCCGCCGGCGATGCCCTTGGCGCTCACGATGAGATCGGGTACCACGCCGTCGTGCTCCGAGGCGAACATCTTGCCGGTGCGCGCGAAGCCACTCTGGACCTCGTCTGCGACGAAGACGACTCCCTCGCGGCGACACCAGTCCGCAAGCCCGGCAAGGAACCCACGAGCGGGGACGATGAATCCCCCTTCGCCCTGGATGGGCTCGATGACGAGAGCCGCGAGGTTGTCTGCGCCGACTTGCTTCTCAATGACGTCGATCGCGCGCCGCGCCGCTCCCGGTCCGTCCAGACCGGAGTCCCGGAAGGGGTACGACAGGGGGGCGCGGTACACCTCGGGCGCGAAGGGTCCGAAGCCGTGCTTGTAGGGCATCGACTTGGCGGTCATCGCCATCGTCAGGTTCGTACGCCCGTGATAGGCGTGGTCGAACACCACGACGGCCTGCCGACCAGTGTGCGCGCGAGCGATCTTCACCGCGTTCTCGACTGCCTCAGCGCCTGAGTTGAAGAGGACGGTTCGCTTGTCGTGGTCACCCGGGGTGAGCTGGTTGAGTCGCTCCGCAACCTCGACGTACGGCTCGTAGGGGGTGACCATGAAGCAGGTGTGGGTGAACTCCTCAACCTGACGACGAACGGCGTCGATGACGCGGGGGGTACTTGAGCCCACGGTCGTGACGGCGATGCCGGAGCCCAAATCGATCAACACATTGCCGTCGACATCCTCGACGGTTCCGCCGTTCGCGCGAACGGCGTAGACCGGCATGGTCGTTCCGACGCCGTCTGCAACGGCGCCCGACTTCCGCTGCGCAATCTCGTTCGAGCGGGGACCAGGCAGTTCGGTGAGGAGGCGGCGAGCGGTCATTGCGGCAGGTGCGTGGGTGGTCACCCACTTAGCGTGCGCCGCCATCGGTCATGTCGTCCAATGCCGGTTCGGCTACAGCGATATGCGCTTGGAACATATGCGTGAGACGCTTGCTGCCATGGAGTTGCGCCTGTTGACGACCTTCCTCGCCGTCGCCCGTCTCGGCACCATCTCGGCCGCCGCAGGTGAGCTGCTGGTGTCGCAGCCTGCGCTGTCGCGCCAGATTCAACAGCTTGAGCGCGACCTGGGGCTCGTGCTCTTCACGCGTGCCGGTCGTAGGTTGGAACTCACCGCCGCCGGGCGTCGGTTCCTCGCGGCCGCCGACTCCGTGGCCTCTGCCGTGGACGGTGCGGCGTCGGTTGCCTCCTCCCTAGCCGCCGGCCAGCTGACTCGCGTCCGCATGGCGGCACCCACCACCACGCTGTCGGACGTACTCGCCCCATTCCTGGCCGAACTGTCTCCTGACGATCCACTCATCACTGTCGAAGAATGCACCTACCCGCAGGCCCTTGCCGCGATCGGGACGCGCGTCGACATGGCGATACTGACTGCACCACCGCCGCGGGAGCTCGCTGGCAAGCTCGTCGCGGAACTTCCGGTGTGGGCCTACGTCTCTTCTGATCACCGGTTCGCAGCCAGCCACGAGGTGGACCTTGAGGATCTTGCCAGGGAACGTCTGATCGTGCTTGACCGGTCCGCGCGGCCTCGTCTTCTGCTCGACGACGCCATGGTTGCTGCTTGCCTTGCCCACCATGAACCCATCGAGTGCGCACACCCGCGAGTCGCGCAGGCGCTTGCAGCGGCTCGTCGCGGAGTCGCTGTGGTGTCGGACGATCCGAGATTCGATCTCGTGCCCGTGGCCATCCGAACGCCCGCCGGTCGACTCAGCATCAACCTGCACGCCGCCTGGGACCGTGAGCATCATGCGGCGGTTGAGCTACACATCCTGGCCGAGCGTCTCCGGTCGTTCTGCGCTGGTCGCTACGGCAGCACGAGCTAGAACGTCGTGCGCTCGACGTCGCTCGACAGCCGACCCGGAGACGTTCGGTCGCCTACGCCCATGCGCCTCGGGGCGCGAGGCCCGCTGCAGCGATGGCCTCCATCGCCACCAGTTCGTCGTTGTCGGAGGTGTCACCGGACACGCCCACCGCCCCGACGAGCCTCCCGCTGACATCGTCGACCAGAACCCCGCCCGGTACGGGGATTACGCGTCCGTCGAGAGCTGCTGTCGCCGACGCCACGAACTGTGGCTGAAGCTCGCCCCGTTCCATGATCGCGCGAGAGTTCATGCCCAGCGCCAATGCGCCGTAGGCCTTGCCTCGCGCGATCTCGAATCGACCGATGGGCGAGGCGTCCGACCTCTCCGCCACGACGATGTGCCCCCCACCGTCGAGCACCACGATCGTCAGCGGCCGCAGTCGCAGTCGGTCTGCCGCGGCGTGGGCGGACCGTGCAATCCGTCGTCCCGTGTCCAACGACAAGGTCATCTCAGTCCATCCTGTTCTGTCGTGGAATGAGCGTCATCGGAGCGACGTACGGGATACCGGCGTCAAGGGCAGCACGTGCCGTAGGACGCCGTCGTAGTCCTCATCTCGCCACCCCAGGATGCGCTGCTCCCGAATGAATGGAAGCGGCGTGGCCGGGTCAGGGGTGTCGATCTCACGGCCCAGACGGTGGCCGTCGAAGACCGCCTCGGCGATGACACGCGGCTCAACGCAATCACCGATGCGTAGCACCTGACTGATCTCTGCGGAGCGGAGACGATCCGGCGCAGCAGTCAACTGCTCGTAGAGATCGTTGCGGGACCGACGCTGCGTGACTAGTACGACGGCGTCGACAGACCAACTGATGTTCTTGGCCGAGTGGTAGACGTTGTGCCCGCTCACCGTCCCTGGCTCGATGCCGTCGAGCGCGTGGCTCGTCACGAGCTCTACGCCGAGGTCGAGCAACGCGTGCATCACGTGCCCTCCTTCGTCGGTGTGGAACAGGTAGGAACCGACCTGGTCGGCGGGGGTGACGAGGGTGACCTCCTTGCCTTCCATGGCGAGCTTCTGCGCCAAGCTCGACCCCATGAAGTAGCCGTCGCAGTCGTAGACCAGAACTCGGTCGCCGTCGACTGCCCGCTTCTCGAGCATGACGTCCTCTGGCGTGAACACCATGGTCGGGTACGCGTCGGCGCCAGAGACGGGAACGTGGGTCAGAGGGCTCGTCCCCGTACGATCCCAACTCGCGCCTGTTGCGACGATGACCGTCGAGGCCCCGTAGTCCAGGACGTCTTCGAGGTCGAAGTGCTTGCCGGTGAGGACGCTGACATTCGACATCTTGGCCAGCTGGGCTTCGCGGTATTCCACCACTCGTCGCCACGTACGCAATCCGGGCAGCTGCGATACCCAGTTGACGTGACCGCCGATCTCGGTGGCGGCCTCTGCGAGGTGGACTGCTTCGAAACCGCGCTCGCCCAGTACACGTGCGCATTCCATGCCGGCAGGTCCGGCGCCGATGATGAGGACGGGGTCTTCGGCACGGTCGGAGGCATTGAACTTCTCGGGGTGCCAGCCGCGACGGTACTCCTCACCGACGGTGGCGTTCTGGGTGCAGACGATGCGACCGCCGCCATTGTTGAATCGCGAGACGCACATGTTGCAACCGATGCACTCCCGGATGTCATCGCCTCGACCCTCTCGGATCTTGGTGGGGATGAACGGGTCAGAAATCGCTGGGCGAGCGGCACCGATGATGTCGATGACCCCGTCACCTACCGCCCGGGCCATCAGTTCGGGGTCCGTGAACCGTCCGACGGCAGCGATGGGCTTTTTGGCGTAGGGCCGGACTTGCTCGATGTAATCGCGCTGCCAGAACGGTTCGAAGAACCGTGACGAGCTGACGTCGTCCTCGAGGTGCCCGACCTGCATGTCCCAGAGATCGACGATGTCATCAAGCAGTTCGACGACACCCACCCCGTCGTCGCTGACCTTGAATGCTCTGTCCGAGGTGTCGTTGAAGGAGTCCAAGCAGAACCCAGCCACGATGGCGCAGTCGTCACCGACCGCTTCGCGTACCTGCTCCAGCGTTTCCCGCCAGAATCGCGTCCGGTTCTCGAGAGACCCGCCGTACTCGTCGATGCGGTGGTTCCAGTAGCGCCACAGGAACTGCAGCGGGAGGGAGAACCCTTCACGCGCGGCGACCTGGATCAGGTCGAATCCGACGTTTCGGGCGCGGACTGCTGCAGCGACGTATGACTGCTGGATGCGACGGATGTCGGACTTGTCCATGGCGTAGCACGAGTGGCCCGACATGGCGCTGGCGACCTGTGAGGGTCCGCCGGCGGGAAGGCGCGTGACGTATCCGGTGTGGTCGGCGCCCATGTATACGAGCTGGACGCCGGCGAGGGCATCGAACTCGTGAACGCGCTCGACCATGAGGCGCAGGTTGGCTTCGTCGCGTTCATCGAGCAGTCGTGCTTGGACCCACGGCGAGTCGTCGCTCTCGGCGTCGACCGCGCAGTACTCGGTGTTGACTGCGGCCCATCCGCCTTCCGCCCGCATCCCTCGCAGGTATGCCTGCGCACCCGGATACTCCACCCCGAGACCGGAACAGTGGGGCGCGACGTAGAACCGGTTGCGGAAGGTCTTCGGTCCCACGCGGATCGGTTCGAACAGCGGCGCGTGGCGCGGGTCCATCGTCATCTCGCCAACGTAGGTTCAGCGGCTCACGGCGACTTCCGCGGAGACGGCTAAGTTGAGGTCTGCGATGTCAGTCATCTGACAATCGCTGTCACGTCACGCAGGAAGGGTCGCCCAGTGTCTCCGAGACGACCCCTCGCGATGCGGATCGTCACGCTGTGACGTGCTGGACAGCGTTGGCGAATGCCGTCGGATCGAAGTACGCGTGCTCGGAGGTCACCTTGCCGTCCACAACGGTGTCGACGAGTGTCGCGTACCAATGGACCGGTACTCCGTCGGTCGGCGCGCCGGGACCCACATACACGGCGCGACATGACAGCTCGCCGACCACGTGCGAGTCGGTGGAGACCACTGTCACGAGTTCGGTGTCTACGTGTCCGTGGGCGAACAGGGCGTTGTAGTCGGTGACGTGTCGCCGGAAGGCAGGCTTGCCTACAACGGGTGCGTCGTGGAAGGGCATGTCGGTGTAGATCATGTCGTCGGCGAAGCAGTCGAGCAGCGCGTCGAAGTCACTCCTGGCCCATGCAGCGACCAGACGCCTGAAGAGCGCCTCGTTCTGTGCAGCGAGGTCCGTTTGCTCGACACTCTCCGAGGTGTCCGTGGGTGCCGAGGGTTGAAGTCGTGCTTCGTTCTCGGCCAAGAATGACTCGAGGGTGCGAGGTGCGTGCCCGGTGATGCTCTCGACGTGGCCCGTGACCGTGGAGGTGTGTCCTTCGATGATGCTGACGGCGATCCGGGTCAGGTACGCGACGGTGTCCTCGTCATACCCGTCTCGGCGCATACGACTCTCAGCGTCGGCGACCGTCTCTTCGACGCCCAGCACGGGAGTCCCCTTCGCGGCACTGAGGTGGTCAGCAAGCTCGCTCAGCGTGAGCGCTTGCGGGCCCGTCAGGTCGAGCGCCTGCTGACTGGAGCCGCCGGAGATAAGCAGTTCGACGGCTACCTGGGCGATGTCTCGGGCGTCTATCCAAGCAGTTGCAGACCCGCCGGTGGTCATGACGATGATGCCGTCGTCGCGGACCATCGGCCCGAAGAAGTCATCGTCGATGAGGTCCTGCATGAACCAGCTCGGGCGGAGAATGGTCCAGTCGAGACTCGTGGCCTCTACCGCCAGTTCTGCTCGACGCTCCGCTACCTCGTCGGTGCGGGTCTCAGTCGCGCATTCGGAGAGCAGGACGAGTCGGCGTACGCCGGCGTCCTGCATGCGACTCACGAACTGCGTCACGACATCGACGACATCCTCGGACTCGGGCTTCACCAAGTACACGGCGTCTACGCCGTCAAGAGCCGACCCCCAGGTCGAGTCGTCGTGCCATTCGAATCTCGTGGGGACCCCGTGTCCGCCGACGAACTCATCCGGATTGCGGGATGCCGCCTTCACCGACACGCCACGCGAGACGAGCCCGGACACCACGTGTCGTCCCGTCTTGCCGCGCGCGCCAATCACCAGTACCTGACTCATATTGGGCCCTCTCGTCGTGTCTGCAGCCTCAGGCGCGACACGCTCCGTGCGATCGGTGAATCAGTCGTCGTGCTGGTCAGGGTCCGGCACGGGGGGACCCGGCGGGCCCGGCGGCTTGGCCGGCGGCTCAAGCTGCTCGTCCTCGCCCGCGGTGTTCGAGTTCTCGATCTCCGACATCGTTCCTCCTCAGGTTGAGGAACCGACAGTGCCCTGACAACGGCGTGGGGCCTTTGCCCAAATCCGCACAAGCGGAGTGCGGCGATTGACGCAGTACCAACAGTGTGCAGCGGCACGACAGCCTCGGCGGGCCACGAGGCCTCTGCCACGTCAGCCTGTCCTGCGATCGAGCACCACGACCGAAACCGGTACTCACCTCGACTGGGTCCGCCAACTAACGACAACAGAACGTCGCATGCAGATGCAGTAGATCGACCGGCGCCTTTCTGCGGATGACGTAGCAATGCGGCCGGGCGGGCTGATGAACATTGCTGGAACACCGTCCCTCTCGAAACGGGCGGCACCGCACCACGATCTGGCCACGAACAAGGGAGCAGTCAGCGTGACGACAGCAACGGACCGTTCCAACGTCGCCGTACTGGGCCTGGGACAGATGGGCGCGGCCATAGCCCGCGTTCTCACCGATGCGGGCCACCGCACCACGGTATGGAACCGCACCTCCGCGAAGGCCGACGCACTCAAGCAGTCCGCGTCAGTGGCTGAGTCCGCTGGCGACGCGTGCCGGGAAGCCGACGTCGTCTTCTCCGTCCTGAGCAACTACGCAGTCACTGACGAACTACTCCTAGCCTCAGACGTTCAAGACGCCTTGCGCGGCAAGACACGACCTGCTGGGGCAGGGCGGTGACGTAGCGCGCCACCGTGCGCGCGTTGCGCAGGTCGAGCAGCGTGGTCGGCTCGTCCATCACGAGGATTTCGGGGTCGGTGATGGTGACGGCGGCGAGTGCGAGCAGCTGCTTCTGCCCGCCGGAGAGCAGGTGTGCGGGATGGTCGGCGTGGCCCGCGAGGCCGTACGCCGTCAACGCGTCGGTGACGCGCGCGCCGATCTGGTCCTTGGTCAGTCCGCGGCGCCGCAGGGAGAAGGCGACGTCCTCGGCGACGGTCGGCATCACGATCTGCGAGTCCGGGTCGGTGAACAGGAAGCCGACCCTCGCCCGCACCGCGCGCGCCTCACGACGGGTGTCGAGACCGCCCACGGTGACCCGCCCGGTCGAGGGCGCGATCAGGCCGTTGAGCATCCGCGCGAAGGTCGACTTCCCGGAGCCGTTGGCGCCGATGACGCCGACCCGGTGCTCGTCGATGCGGACGTCGAGGTCCCGCACGACCGGTTCGGGACGGCCGGGGTAGGTGTGGGTCACTCCGTCGAGCTCGATCAGCACGCGTCCACCCGCTCCCCATCAACTCGCTCCACGACCATCGCGACCCCCAGCCCGCCGCCGGCAGCGATCGCCGCCAGACCGTAGCGCCCGCGCTGCCGGTCGACCAGCTGGGAGAACAGGCGCACGACGAGCACAGCGCCCGACGCACCCCACGGGTGACCGAGTGCCAGCGCGCCGCCCTCGCCGCAGACCCGGCCGGGGTCGAGCCCGAGGTCGTCGCAACAGGCCAGCACCTGGCCGGCGAAGGCCTCGTTGAGCTCGACGACGTCGATGTCGTCGAGCCCCAGGCCGGCGCGATCCAGGGCCAGGCGCACGGCCGGGACGAGTCCGATCCCCGGCCGAGCCGGTCCGACACCGCTGGTCGCGGTGGCCAGCACACGGAGGCCCGGCCGACCCATCCCGCGGTGGACCTCGGCACTGACGACGGCGACGGCGGCGGCGCCGTCGCTGATCCCGCACGAGTTGCCCGCCGTCACCGTCCCGCCCTCGACGAACGCGGGCCGCAGGCGGCCCAGTCGGGCTGCGGCGAGCCCCGGTCGGGGCCGGTCGTCGCGGGTCACGCCGTCGACCGGCACGACCTCCCGGTCGAACGCGCCCGCGGCTCGCGCGGCGACGGCGAGGTCGTGCGACCGGGCGGCGTAGGCGTCCTGCCCCTCACGTGATACCCCGGCCTCCGCGGCGAGCAGGTCGTTCGCGACTCCCATGTCGAGGTCGTCGGGGGCCGGGGCGAACGGGGCGCGCTCGTAGCGCACCGGCGGCGCGCCGTCGACCGGCGGCCAGGATCGCCACGGCGCGGTGCTCGCCGACTCGACCCCGCCCGCGAGCACGAGTCGGGCACCGTCCCGCACCGCGCGCACGGCGAGGTCGACGGCCGCCAGGCCGCTGGCGCACTGCCGGTCGACGGTGAGTCCGGGCACCGTGACGGGCAGCCCGGCAGCGAGCGCCGCGACCCGGGCGAGGTTCCCGCCCGGGCCCATGCAGTTGCCCAGGACCACGTCGTCGACCTCGGCGCCGGGCAGTCCGAGGTCGTCCACCACGGCAGCCAGGACGGGGCCGGCCAGGCCTGCAGCGTCGACGTGCGACAAGGAGTGGCCGGCCGTGCCGATCGCTGTGCGGGCTGCGGCGACGATCACGGGTGCGTCGCTCACCGAGCGTCCTCCGAGCTCAGCGCCGCCACGACCGCCGCCACGACCGCCGCCCGGTCCGGCTTGCCGGCCTCGGTCATCGGCAGGTCGTCGAGGACGACCCACCGGCGGGGGCGCTGCTGGGGTGTGAGCGCGCGCCGCGCGACCTCCGGCAAGCGGCGTACGTCGTCGGGGTCGGTGACCGCGGCGGCGACCACCTGGCCGAGGTCTGCGTGGGGCAGCCCGACGACGATCACGTCCCCCGCTGCGTGCGCGCGGAGCACCCGCTCCACGTCGGCGACCACCACGGTGGCACCGGCGGTCGTGATGCCACCCGCGCGACCGTGCACCCGGACGAGGTCACCCACCATCTCACCCCGGTCGCCGACGGTCATCCACCCGTCGGCGTCGCGGCGGGGCTCCTGCCCGGGCTCGAGGTAGCCCTCGCAGAGATAGGGCGACCGCGCCCAGAGCTCGCCGTCGCGCGCAGCGACCTCGACTCCGGGGAACGGACGGAGCGCCTCCGCGTGGTCGCCCCAGGCGACGAACGACAGCTCGGCCGCACCGTAGTAGTGGCTGATCCGGGCACCGGCCGCCAGCGCGGCGTCGTACGTCGCCCGGTCGAGGCCGTCGCCGGCCACCGTGACGTGGACGCCGGCAAGCGCCTCGGCGCGGTCGGCAAGCACCCGGCGCAGCGACGACGGGGGCAGCTGGGCGTGGCTCGCACCGTCGAGGGAGTCGACGACGGTCGCTCCCGCGAAGGTCGCGTGGGCGGCGGCGAAGAGGTTCATCGACGCGGTCAGCGGGCCGGGCACCCACACCCGGCTCGCCCCGTCGAGCCCCGTCAGCGCGGAGACGTGCGGGAACGAGTCGACCCAGGAGCCGGTCGTGCGCACGACCGTGCGCGCGCCTCCCGAGGTGCCCGAGGTCCGCAGCGCGACGCGGCGTCCCTGCTCGTGTGCGCCGACGAACGCGTCCAGCGGTGCGTCGGCCGCCAGGACGTCGACGACCTCAGGCTGGACCTCGGGCTGGACCTCAGGCTGGTGCATCGGCACGCTCGCGGCGTGCCCACGTCCGTCGCTCGGGCAGCAGGCCCGGCGTCGCGGCGTGGACCCCGCGGGCGACGAAGGCGCACACCACCGCCTTGACCAGGTCGCCCGGCATGAAGATCGCCGCAGCGGAGAAGGCGGCGCCCGGGCTCAGGTCCGCGCGCAGCGTCAGGCCGATGATGCCCAGGAGGTTGAGCACCACCACGCCGCCGATGATGTTGGCGGTGAGGCCGACCGGGAGCCGGTACGGCGCACCCGCGGCGTAGGTGAGCGCGCCCACCACGAGCGCGGCGACCGGGAAGCCGATGAGGTAGCCGACAGACGGTCCGGCGAAGACGCCGAGCCCGCCGCGGCCGCCGGCGAGAAGCGGGAGGCCGAGCGCGACGAGGGCGAGGAAGACGACGAGCGCGAGCGCGCCCCGGCGCGGGCCGAGGATCGCGCCGGCCAGCATCACGCCGAGCGACTGCGCGGTGATCGGGACGGCACCGCCGAAGGCGTTGACGGCCGGCACGAGGCCGAGGGCCGCGACGATGCCGGCGAAGACGGCGACGAGGGCGAGGTCGCGCGTGCTGTTCGGCCTGGAATCAGAGGTGGGGGTGGACATGTGAGGACCTGTCGACGACGGAAACTGAACAATGTTCAGGTTAGCGGTGCCGGTTGAAGCCGGTCGGCGACGTCCACCTCGTGAGTCACCACGGAACCGCAGCATCGAGACGTACCGGGCAGCCGCAGACGATGCGTTCCGAACCGCATACATTTGCTCAAGTGCCAACAGCCGCCCCGAAATCAGCGACCGCAGTCGAGAACCTCTGCTTCAACCTGAGCTCGATCAGAAAGGCACGTTCACTTACGCAAGCCCAACTCGGCGAGGCAGCTGGGATTACGCGCAACCACTACCAGCTGCTCGAGTCTGGACGTACCGCAACCGGCGACACAGCAAACCCACGGCTCAGTACCTTGGTAGCCCTCGCTGATGTCCTAGACGTCGAACTCACCACGCTGCTTCTCCCTCCGCGACCAACAGCCGTCTGGCGTTGGTTTACGGCAACGTCGAGCGCAGTCGAGGAGGCAAGCCATCGGATCTTCGACGACCTGATGACTGCTTCCGAGCTCCATCTGGGAAACGGTGCAGCGTTCGTGGGGATAGAAGACTCAACACTGACGATCGTGATGGGCATCGGTATCAAAGCCCCCGACAAGGCCATCGCGCGGACGATTGCCACGCAGTTGACCTCGGCGGCGGTGGAGGCCACCGGACTCAGCGGACGATTCGAACGCCGGGTTGAACTGGATCCGAGCCTGCGAGACCTCATCAGGACCAGCGATGCGTGACCGCATCAGGAACTGTCCTTCCGCAAATTCGAACTCAGTGTGCTCATCCGGCCCGGCGTTCCTTTTGCTGCTCAACATCGGCGCGAAGGTATTGGCGCTGTTGAGACACCAGAAGTGTTCGGCTTCGTAGCCTGTCCGCGATAGCGCGCTCGAACTCGTAGTTCGTCAGACCAAAGCAACGTGCCGCCTCCCCCGTTGCCATGTATAGATGTGACTCGCTCCTCTCAAGTTCGAGGAGGGAAGATATCGTCCGGACTACCTCGACGTCGTACTGCCAGGCCTTGTCGCGGCCACGCTCGGCCGTAAGCAGGCCCCGATTGCGGAGCGTCTGGACGTAGTGGATCGAGATGGCCAGTTCCCGCGCGACATCCTTCTCGGACATGTTTGGCATCAGTGCCGTCCTCCGCTCCAACTCGGCTCGCACGCTCGGACCGGACACCAGGATCCTGTTCTTGAAGCGTCTGGTTCCAGTCTTGTGTCGGAGGCCTTCGACTTCCTCGGCAGGCGCTAGGAGCAGGTGACCCTGCCTCACCATCCAACCCACGTGGGTTTCGTGGACACCGAGTGTGAGCGCTGCCTCCTTTTGGGTCATGTGTGGCGTGTCGGCGAGAGCGGGCGAGATGAAGAGGTCGCTGAGTTCTGAACGGATGACGTCCTCCCAGCGCTCTGCGACGACGATCAACTCCTCATCGGGCAGGTCGAAGTAGTGGCGAACGGTGGTGAGCGAACCACCGAATTCGGCCGGTGTTTCGTGGCCGAGGTATGCGCTCCACAGCTTGCCTCGAATGTTGCCGATGCCGATCACCGTCGAGCCAGACTTGCGTAGGAAGTGCCGTCCGATCTTGAAGCCGACGGTATCGAAGTCGAGCCCCACATCACGCAAGGCGCCTTGCCATCGAGCAATGACCACGCCCTGTCGCGGCTTGGGAAGCCCCTCCGTACTGATCAATCGACGCTTGAGCCATTCGTGCTCGAGGTCAGTGTCAAGGGGACGCGGTCCGTGCTGTGCCTCAATGTGCCGGTCGATGACCTCGGCGAGCACCGGCGCGATTGGGATCGTGCGGCGGCTGCTCTTCGTCTTGAGTTTGCCGTCCGCGTCGTCTGGCCGGCTCGGGTCACGCCTTCCTTCATTCTTCTGCAGTCCTCCCTGGCGCCGGACGCGCAGCGTGCGAGTGAAGGGATCCCAGTCGCGGAGCTCAACACCGAAGACTTCGCTGATCCGCAGACACCCGACGTACATCAAGAGAACTCCGACTTGGAGCCAGTCAGGGAACTGAGCTGCGAAGGTCTTGACTTCTGTAGGCGTGAGGGGTCGGGGCTGGACACGATCCCTCTGCGTAAGTGGGTTGTCCTGGACGCGGCCGACGACACCTCTCGCGACGTTAGTGGGCACAATCTTGAGTTCCATCGCCATGTCGCACGCCATTCGCACCAGCCTGATGTACTCGTTCGCGGTCAGTCGGGATAGGCGGTTCACGTACAGGTGGTCGGCAAACCGGTGAACCTGCTCGCGCGTCAGGTTGCGAACGTCGACGTTGTTGAAGAACGCCCCGTGCTTCGCCCAGTGAGCACGCATCTTCTTGGGCACTCCGTCGGCGGCAAGGTGCTTGTTGTTCTGGTGTGCGGTAATCGCTCGTTCGACCAGGTCGTTTAGCCGCGTCGGGACAGAGGGATCGAGAGTGGTTCGTTCACCCGGGGCGACGAAACCGGCCCTGAACTCGTCGACGGATGGCGCAATGGCACCCGCTGCCCAGGCAGCCTCGATGGCAAGTGCGTAGGCGTTGGCCTCGGCGAGAGTCTTGAACGAGGCGCGCAGCGTGTGCGTTCCTCGTGACCGCTGGACGCGATAGGTAGCACCGGTGACGTGCACCCCGGTTTCTAGTCCCTTCACCGCGCACCTCTCCGTGCCGTGCAATGCCGGCATTGGCGCGACACATGGGTGCTTGCATCAGAGTGCCCTCGGCACCTCGCTCTGCGGCGGTTGCGTGAGAGACGGATTGACGGCACTCCGTGCACCAAACTCCGCCAATGCCTGCCTGCAAACTTGCAGGATTGGCGGCCGCCGCGGCCGCGCAGACACATTCCAACGGCGAGGCGATGTACGGCAGGAAGTTCAGTCTGACCTGCGTAAACGCGTGAGGCGAGGTCAGCCGACGCCGACGCCCGGGTTGATCGAATCGTTCCCTCATAGATGTACGCAAAGGTCAGGGCGCGGCGAAAACCGCAGGTCACAGCGCCGAAGCGACTGTGCACTAGTGCAGACGCTGCAGGACTTGCAAGCGCACTTGCACGATTGGCGGCCCATCGCTCATCTGGTCTCATGCCAGGCATATCGGCGTCCGCAACGCAGGTCTGTACCTCCAGCCTGCCAACGACGGTTAGTCCGCAGCCTCGACGACTGTCCAAGTGACGGCATCAGCACCCGCGGGCGCAGGCAGCGACGACTTCCTTCCGGCGTGTCGAGCCGCAGGGCGTCATGAGCGGGAGGACTCTGGAAGGCAAGGAGTTGGCCATGAACGTGCGCTACACAAACTGTGAGAGCTGTGGAGTCGAACTGGCTTGGGTCCCCGACCTCGACCACCGACCCCTCGAGTCCAAACCGCGCGCTCGAAGCGACAGCGAGTCGGGCTACGTGATCGTCCGCCGCGCCGGCAAACTCTGCGTCGAACCCTCAGTCGATCACCCGAACACACCTCAGCACTACAGGATTCACGTCTGCTACGCCTGGCTCGCAGAGCGCCGCAACCGGGTTGCGTCTGTCGGGGAACTGATTAGTTGGTCGGCGCGAGTGGATGAGAGTCAACGAGGCACGCGACCGCAGCGACGTCGTAGCGGCTGAGCGTTTCACGTCAACAAGCGACCGTCCCCACTGCGCGTGACATGCGGCGCAATGACGCGGGTCCATCGTTGCGTCGAAGGGGGCGTGGTCGGCGCGGCCCCGTCGCGCTCTGCCTCGGCTCGGGCTGGTGCCCTTAATGGTCCGGGCATGGCATGGACCACCTGCACAAGCGACCGAGCACCTCCCGACGCAGGACGTCGACAAGCTCGTTGACGGCAGTGGTCTGCGCGGTGTCGAGGTCCGCTTCTTCCCTAAGCAGCAGGGGGTCAGAGCGTCGAAGGGGTACGACTGGCACCACCTGAGCGGTCTGTGGCATGAGTACCTAGCGGCTGAGGAGTGGATCCCCTGGCGGCCGTACCCGCCGCGCAAGCGGATGCAGCGGGAGACCGATCGTGTTGACCGGCTCAAGGAGCTCGGCGCACCGTCCCTCCTGGGCAACGGCTACGGCGAAGGTCAGGCCAAGCTCAGCGGCGAAGTCGAGTTCGGTGCGCGCTTCGTGCTCCCGCCGACGACGACGCTCGCCGAGGCGACGCAGGTCCGGAGCCGGGTCGCGATCACCGGGTCGCGGGTGGCGAGGCACCCGGTCGCACCGAGGACTACGCCCACAGGCGAAGACTGAGCGAGAGCCGAACCCAAGGCTGTTCGAGCTAGGACGCTTCCTCTTGCTCACCTTGCAGAGCAGTGGGCAGAAGGTCAGCAAACTGCTCCTGAATGTGACGCAGCCCGTCCTCAAGCGACGGGTCGTGCTCAAGACTGTCGGTCACCAGGCGCAGCCGCGCCCGGTTCTCGTCGAGGATGTCCCGCCAGCGCCGAGCGAAGACGCGAACTCGCGGGCGTCCGGGCTTCGGCTCTGGCCCGAGGATGAGTCCCTCGGATCGATGGCCGGCGACAAAGCGGTTCTCTACGTTGCTGTCGTAGTCGGTACCGACGAGGATGATGTCCCACGTCGCCTTGTCGGTCGCGAAGACCGACTTCTGCAGGATCGTGTCCGCATAGTCGTCGACCTGGTTGAGCTCGTTGCGGCCCAACGTGATGCCCGGCGCCTTCAGCTCGACGACCAGGTGACGGGCGACCTCAAACTCCTCCATCTTCACCGCGAGGTGAAGATCGACGCGGCCCGTCTTCTCATCCCAGCGCTTAACCGGCTCCACTTTTTTACTGGGGAGGCCGAGCAGCTTCAGGTGGTTGCGGGCCATCTCAGTGAGACCGCGCTCGCTGCTCATGAGGTGGTACGCCTCGCCGAAGATCCACAGTTCCCGCTCCAGCATCGGGTGGAGGTGATCGCGCTCACCGATGGTGTCGGTGCCGTCCGGTGGGAAGATGAGCCGCTCCAGACCAGCCAAGAACTTATTCCGACCGGTCACGACGTTGGCCGCCTTGATGATGCCCGACATGGTGGTCTCGCCGAGCAACCGCGTCAGTGACTCTCGGTCCTCCTGATTGAGCGAGGCCACCTCGTTGAACAGCACGCCAAGCTGCTCAGGGTCCTGGCGCAGGGCATGGCGCAGCAGCCCCAGGGTCACCCGGGCGGGGTCCTTCTTGGCCGGGATCTGCGGTGCGATGGTGCCCGCGACCACGTCAAAGATCGCCCGCTCCGCCTTCTCCGTCTCCGACTTCGCTTCGCCCTCGAAGGGATAGACCTTCTCCTGCTTCCACCTATCGAGCTGGTCGCGCCGGCGTTCCCGGCGGCGGGCTTGGAAGTGTTCGCGGATGCCCTTGCGGGCGGCGGTCCAGAGCGCGCTCACCGGGGCGTCGGACATGTCGCCGAGGCCGATCAATGACAGGGCGTCGTGATCGAGGCCGCTCCAGGTCACGTACGCCGAGTAGCGAAACTGCGTCTCGACGTCGACGGCCGACTCCTCGTAGACGAAGTGCTCGGCGTCCTGGCCGTAGTAGATGGCCCGGTGCTTGACGGACTTCCATTCGATGATCCGTAGCGCCGCCTCGGGCTGGGCGCCGGCCTCATCGCTGAAGGGGAGTGGGTACTCGGTGCTGCTTGCGATCTCGTCAGCGGGGTCGAGGTCGATCCCCAGATACGTGATGCGGAGGTCTTCGTCGTTGAGCAGCACCGGCGCAAAGTGCGACAGCAACACCGACCTCGTACGAGCTGCCTCTAGGGCGCCGAGCGCCTTCTGGCCGTCGTTGTAGGCGGTCACGACGGTCCCTGTGGGTACGCCGGTTACGGGCTGCGCATCCCATTCGAAGACATGCCGGTGCTCGGTTGTCCCGCTGATCTCGACGCGGTGCAGGACGCCCGAAGCATCGACGCTGTGGCTCGACCAAGTGACGCGACTGCCGAGTGCGAAGGCCCGCAGGCGGCCCTCTCCGCGCTCGCCGTGCAGACCCCGCTTGTCGTTCTTGCTCTTGGTCGCGAGCCGTTTCCACGAGCCGCCGATCCGGCCGAACGTCGAGTCGAGCTCGTCGAGGTCGATGCCATGGCCGGTGTCGGTGACGATCGTCTTGGTGACGGCCCCGAGCGTGTCGTCGTGCTTGAGCTCCACGGTCACGGTCGGCGCCTCGGCGTCGATGGCGTTCCAGATCAGCTCGACGATCGCCCGTACAGGGTCGTTCTCGTGGGCCAGGCGCTCGACGTGGTCGTCGTCGGCCCGGAGATGCAACTCGGCCATGAACGGACCCTATGGGGGACAGCCGACACCGGGTGGCGAATGAGGCGCTTCAGTGCAGTCGTCGGCGTCCTTGTCGCCGTCGCAGATTGACGGCGTGCCTCTGCTGCCTAGCGATCGTGCGACGCCCTACTCGAGTCGAAGCAGTGTGCGGAGTCGCTGCCGCCAGCTGCGCGTGTCGGGGCTGGCGAGCTCGCTGTTGGTACCGCTCTGATGGCGATCGATCTCGCGACGTCGCCTCTCGCGTCCGGCATCAATCTGGTCGCGTTGCATGGCGCCAGCCCAGTCGACTCGGTCACGTCGGATCCAATAGTGCGACTCGCAAGGGAAGCTCCAGTTGCCGACTGAAGGGCTGAGCGAGACCGACCGTCCGTCGAACGTCAGTTGCCAGCCGTGGGGCGCCAACGGATTGACGACCTCGTTGCCGCAGCCGCAGGCGCACAGATGTGTCGTCGTGGCATACGGGATCGAGATGTAGAGGACGCCCGGCTCCAGCTTGTCCGGGATGAACTCGACAAACTCGTGGCGCAGCTCGTGGAGTCGCCTCATACCTGGTCCTCATTGATGATGACGTTGCCGCTGGTGACGTAGACGCTGTGGTGCTCGCGGTCCAGATCGGTGAGGTAGCCGAGGTGCTTGAGCCACTTCGTTACCGCCAGGGAGGCATTGAGCATGTTGAGCGGCGCGATCTGGATGTTGCGCTTGTAGTCATCATTGACGCCATCGACGCGTCCGAACGGGATGCGATGGTTGTCGTGAACGTGGTCGCGCTTGTCGGGCGTGCTCAAGGTGGTCCGCACCTGCCCCAGCAGGGAGCCATCGACTTCCTCAATCCCGAGGCCAACGTCCACATAGGGGACTCCGAACTCTTCGAGCTTGGCGATGATCAGTCGACGGCTTGGCCCATCGTCGACGGCGACGAAGGCGAACGACATCCCCTGGAGCTCGTCGACGTTGTCCTCGGTGAGGTAGGCGTCGTGAGGGACGATGCGCTTGCGCATGTTGCTGTAGATCCCGGCGAAGTAGGCGACCTTCTGTGGGACGGTGGCCAGAGTCTCGGACGTCGGCGCGCCAGGCGAACGGAAGGCGTTGTGCTGAACGTAGCGGTCGCCGTCCCACAGGTGTATGGCTTCCACGGGGGTCTTGGCAATCAGATCGAGCACGTATCCACCGGTACCGCCAAGGCCGAGGATGGCCACGGGACCAGTGCGAAGCTTGTTGGTCACGTCGCTGAGCCCGTTACGGGTCGTCGAGGTGTCGAGGTACTCGAAGGGTGAGTCCTCGTCGTCCTCCGGGTCCGGTGCGATGACGGGGTACGTGCGCGCCGTGGCTTCGGGGTCGATCTGCTGGGCGTGCACCGAAATCAGCGCGATGTAGGTCTCGACTTTATGGTGGTAGTCGCGGTAGCGCTGGCCGTCCGACTGGGGCTTTTTCGACATCGTGTGGTCGACGCGCACGGGTCCGACGTCGATCGGATTGCTCCCGATCACGGCGGACGTCAGCAAGACGCCGTCCTTGGTGGACGGCGCCTCGCCGATGAAGTACGCCACGTGGTTGCTCGGCTGCGCGGTGACGTCGCCGGCGAGCTCGAGGTCGGTCACGAGCGTGCCCCGCGCTACCTGCTTTCCAGCGGTGGCGTAGGGCACGTCATGGACCAGCAGCACGTCGCCCCGGAGCTCGAGGTGGTATCCGTCCTCGTGCAGCCGGAGCAGGTCGGGGCTACGAGCGATCCGTCGCTGTGACATCGAAGATCATGCCGTCCTTGACCTTGACCGACTCGCCAGGCTTGAGCTGTCCCTCAGGCTTGTTGCCCTGGCCGCGCCGGTAGGTGATGGTGATGTCGACGTTGTCGCCCGTAGGGACCGGGTCGAACGCCAATGCGACGACCTCGTCGAAGGAGAGCTCCTCCTTCGGGACCTGCTTCTGACGACCGTTGACGACGATCGTCACCAGCTTGGGCTTGGACTTGTCTGCTTCTACCGCAGTCATGCTGTTCCTCCGATCTCCCGGCCGAGCCGGGGCGCTAGGTGTGTCGAATCTGAAACACTGCTCTGAGTCTAAAACAGTGCGCGTCGACTTACAAGCAGTGCGTCGACAGTGCAACACTGGCAGGCACCACCGACACTTCTAGTGAGAGGTCTGGATGGCCAAGACGAAGATCGACACCGCGGGGCTCTACGCCGCGCTCGATGCTGAGCGGACCGCGCGGGGATGGTCGTGGCGACAAATGGCTAAGGAGATCGGCACCAGCCCGTCGTTGCTCTCGCGCCTCGGCAATGAGCAGCGGCCGGATGCTGACGGCTTCGCCACGCTGGTGCGCTGGCTGAAGATGCCGGCCGAGACATTCATGATCGACGCGGACGCCACATCGGGGAGTCAGGCGGAGCCCGATCTCGTAACCCAACTGGCGCCGCTGCTAAGGGCGCGTCAGGACCTGGAGGACAAGGACGTCGCCTACCTTGAAGAGGTCATTCGGGCGACCGTTAAACACATGCATGCCACGCGGCAGGAGATGACGTGACCGGCAAGCGCACCATCAACAAGGCGGCCTGCAAGAGGCTGGCCGGTGAGGTGCGCGCTGAACTTGGACTCGAGCCCATGGACGCGCTCGATCCGTGGCAGCTTGCCGAGCTCTACGGGGTGCCAGTCGTGGCGCTCGGAGCGTTGCCGCTCGACCGCTCCATCCGCGAGCACTTCCACAACGTCCGTCCGCAGGTCTTCTCTGGTGCGCTACTGCCACACCGCACCGGCGCGGTCATCGTAGAGAACGACGCTCACCCACTGGCCAGGCGACGCTCGACGATGGGCCACGAGATGGCCCACGTCGTCGGGGAGCACAAGTTCGGCACCAGCCTGGTGAACGAGCGCGGCTGCCGGACGGCTGACAAGGTTCAGGAGGACGAGGCCGCCGAGATCTCGGGCGAGCTGCTGATCCCCTTCGAGGCTGCAAAGCGGCTCGCGCGGCAAAAGGCAACCGACGATGAGGTCGCCCTGCGCTTCGGCGTCAGCCCCGAACTGGCCCGCTGGCGTATGAATGCCACGGGTGCGCGCATCATCGCCCAGCGCGCTGCTAACTTCCGGCGGGCGTCGGGCAACTGAACGGGCGCCACCGACACAGCGCTGGGTTGCGCCGATAGTTCCACTTCATAGACACCGAGTCGGTACGGCTGGCCTACTGGCCTTGTGCCTCCCAAACTCCCCGATCCGCTGCTGCGGCTCCCCAACGAACAGATTGCGGTTCCACCCGGCCTGAGCGGCGACGACCTACTGGAGGCCGTCTTCACGCAGGCCGTCGACCACGTGAACCTGCATGCCATGGCCTGGCCGGCGACCAACCAGAGTGGCAACCTCGTGCCTCCGCCGGACGAACACGTCCTGCATGAGCTCGCGCATGCCAACGAGCTCGCTGACGAGGAAGACCTCCTGGTCAATCCGCGTCTTGGCACCCTAGGAGTGCTGAGTGAACTTCCCGAGTGCAACTTTTGCGACCTGCCGGCCCGCTACGACGCCGTGATAACCGTCGGCGAGCGGCGCGGCGGCGCGTACCTCTGTGGTGATCACTACCGCGAGAAGGGCTCGGGAACGCTGGGCGCCAGTGGCGATGCCTACCTCATGCTCAACTCCGAGGTCTCGGGCTCGGTACGGGCGACGTGCAACGAGATCCGAGCCGCCCAGGGCAAGGACCCGCTGTTCTGACGTCGCTGACCGACCTGGTGCTGCTCAAACCTGCCCCTCTTGTCGGACACCGCAGCTACGGTTACCGCGAGTCTCTAACTAGAGAGGCATCCTTGCCGTTCGGGTGCAGGGGACTAACCAGAGCATCATCGGGGGACACATGGCGGACGACGAGTACGACGAGTACGACGAGGTCGACGCTGTCGTTCGCATTCCTAAGGGCGAGCGACTGGCCGACTCTCGAAAGACTGAGGGCTGGAGCCGTGGCTTCACGCCCAAGTCGTCCGACAAGGGCCCGGAACACGTCGAGATCCGCCTGAAGGACGCCGCCGACGTGGATCTGGATCAGGAGCCGGAAGTCATCTACGTCCCCGACGTGGAGTCTTCGCAGCGCGAGCTCACCCCGTCCCAACAGGCGACGGCTGACTTCTTGGGCAGGATTGCCGAGGACCTGTACGAGGCCCTGAAGCCCGTCGTCGCCCACTGGTTCAGGACTCGTGTGGTCCCCGCGGTGAAGGCCAAGCGCAAGGAGCTGAAGCAGATGCGCCAGGACCGCAAGTCCGAAAAGACGCTGCGAGCCAACCCGTCCGAATCGGTAGAGGAGCAGAAGGCGACGTCGCAGGAAGTGGCCGCTGTACCCGGCCAACCGACGATCACCGTGACCAGCGGGCAGTTCCAGGAACTCTTCATGACCTGGCTTGCGCGCGAGGATGCCCAGCAGATGCTCTGGCAAGCCATCGCCAGTGCGCAGATCGAAGACGGGGACGCCGCGACCCTGGCATGGCAGCAGAGTCTGGCTGAGCTCTCGCCTCAGGAACGGTCCGAGCGTGTCGGAGAGATTCTCTCTAGCAACCCCGCGATCCTCGAAGGTCTGGGTCGACTCCTCACGGCAAGCCTTCCGCTTGAGGCCGCTGAGGCGGATGCTCAGCGCGCCGAGGAGTAGGAACTCGCCCGGGAGGGTCGCCTTGGCCAAGCGCAACAGTGGGCTTGCATCCGGGGCCTGATGATCGCCTGCACCGTCTCAACGTGGATGCCGTAGATGCGGGCGAGCTTCTCCTTGAAGGCACATGCCTCGTGACGCGCCACGAGCTCGGCCTGCTGCTCCTCTGACAGGCGGACCTGCTTCTGACGCACCGCGGACTGGCCTTCGGATGCCGTCATGTCGACCCGCGCCCGCGGCACGCCGCTCGCGAGCATCCGGTGGAGCGCGGGGTCGGGGTTCGATAGTTGTCCTGTTAGGCCACCTGAGCGGACAACGGCCGAACGGGAAGTCGCGCTGGCGCGTCTTAGTGGGCGTAGTGCCCGTCTAACGCTGACTCATGCCGCGCCGTCTTTAGATGGTGCTTGCGTGCCACGTGGTGATTACGAGTGCCGCATGACGGACTCGGCCTTCCCATGTCGTGGGGCTGGCTGCGGCGATGTGTCGCGGTGGACGTTCCATCAAGTCGCGCAGGCGATGTAGTGCCGTTGAGACGTTCGCTGGCATCGGGTGGTCGAGGAGGGGCGGAAGGGTGGCTGCTTGGCTGGCCCCTGACTTACGGGGGACCACGTTCGCATCTGACGTCTCGCGGGGTGCTGCGGTCTGATGGCGCCGGCGTTGTCGGGTTCGTGTTGCTTCGTAATTGGCTCGCATGAGGCGTCGTCGGGTGGTCCGACAGTCGTCGCATGTGGGTGATGGGCGTCCAGGCGCCGAGATGGGTTCGAGGGCGGTGTTGCAGCAACAGCAGTAGGGCGTGCCGTCGGTGGCATGACGCCTCTTCAGCGATGCGGTGGCCACGTCTTGCGACCGAGGGGTCAGTGGCTGGGGCGCCGATTCAGGGCGGTGGCGTTCGTCATCGTATTTCGTGCCGGGCGCCAGCACGTCGTCTCCTGTCTACGCGACGGTGCGGAACTGATGGGAGGGAGGGAAATTGTGACGGGCGCGCCGCCAGGAACATGCTAGAGGCTCAGATCACGCCTCAATGCCGTTATCGCTGAGTCAGGCGTATTTCTTGACGGGCAGCGGATCAGCTGTACTCGGCGGGTCATGTCCAGGCCGGCCCTCACTCTCTCCTCAGAACGCGCGAGCCAACCGGGCCCGCGCAGGACTGCCGCAAGGAGAGACGCAATGCCCATCTTGAACATTCAGGACGCCCTTAGCCCCGCCTCTGACGTCAGCGATTTCGGTCGCCTGTTCCTCATTACGCAGTCCCGAGCGATGGGTCACTTCGCGGAGGGCAACGTCGACATGGCAGAGGCGCTCGCTTACGAACTCGACGAGTTCCGGGACGCGATCGACTCGCTGAGCGACAAGGACGTGCGAAGCATCCTGGCGAACGCCGTGGAGTGGTCGCAGTACTGCGTCGGCCTGGCCCGTGCGGCGGCTGCGGCCGCCTAGGTAGTCCCATCGCGCCCTCGCCGGCGGGACCGTACTGACTTCAGACAGCCAGGCGTCTCGTCGGCGAGGCGTGGCCGATCACTTCAAAGGAGGTATAGACGTGCCATCACCGATTGGCAACGCGGTTCTCCGCACTCCCCCGCTTGCCCGACGAGTACAGCGGTTCGAGGAACTCGCGGACGCTGTCGTGCGCGTCGCTCGGCTACCGGAGGAACCGCGACTTAGTTCGAACTGGATCCACAGCCGCAATCCAAGAACTGCCGGCGTTCGGGCGTTCGGTGACTTCTGGTGGCAGCACCTCGAGGCTGGGCGCTGGTATCTCGACGTGCGCGATGCGATGCCTTGGCTAGACCCGGGTGTTAAGCCCCACGTCTCCTTCGAAGGCTGCATCGCCGGGCTTGGGCACACCCTTGACTACCTGCAGCACTCGCGCGGGGTGAGCCTGAAGCACGCACGCGACGCGATGGTTCTCGCTCGTGCACGCAGCTCGTTCGCAGAGGCGTATGTGACGTCTTGAACATGCCGATACAGGTACTGACCGCCGACTCGACCAAGGAGCAAAACATGTCGGACATCAGCAACCTTCGCACCTCCTGCAATGCAGCCGATCCGGAGGACATGTCGGCCGATGAACCGCCCATCGGGCTCACTGACCCTGACGACGGTAGGCGGCTCCGGGGCAGGACGTTCGGCGAGTTGTGGCGATCGGGAGAACTCCCGTGGCCGGAGCAGCCGCTCATTCAGGACGGCAGCCCGTACGACACCGTCGAGGACTACATCAACCTCAGGCGTGGCCTTGCGGAGGCGACACAGAGCGGCAACGACGACGCCATCCGCCGTCTATCCGGTGAATACGCGCTCGCGAGAAGAACTGTGAACTCGATGGATGCCTGGGAGAAGGCTCTCGCTCTCGATGGCCTGATCGCTGACGAGGAAGTCACTACGGGCGTCGGTGTACAACAAGTCACGCCAACCTTCGAGGATCGGGCGGTCGCGCAGGAGCCCACTCGGTTCCCCGGACCGGCTCCATACTTCAGGCGAGGCCGCGCATACGTACAGTGCCTCGCCCCAGGCTTCACACTTGCCGCCCTCGGACACGGAGAGTTCGTCGCATCCCGCCCGGAAGAGGCGGACCAGTTGCTCCGAGCAGTCGAAGACGCCGACAACGTCGACGACTTGCACGACTTCGTCGCCGGGGTCGCGCATGAAGTAGAGCGCCAACTCGCGCGCCTCGTCCGTAAGCATCGACCCGCAGCTCTCTGAGGCGTCAGAAGGTAGTCGCCGTCAGCCCTCGCCGCGCACATGGTGAGGGCTGACACCGCTCGCGGGAGCCGTCTGGTTTGAGCCCCTCCAGCAGTTCGCGACCGAATGCCGGGCAGCCTCCATCGCTGCGGCGCCGAACGCCGACATCGTTGCGGTCATCGATGACATCCCAGACGGAGGGCCCAGCAGGTTTAGCCGCGTCGCTCACTGTCAGGTGATAACCGTTGCACTCCCTACACAGGTAAAGGCGCAGCGCGGTTCCCCGACGCTTCGATGCTTTGAGCAGCGCTCCGAGCGCGGCCTTGTACGTCGGGTACGTGTTCTTGTCGCGATGGCTAGACATGGATGACTATCGCGACGTGAGCAGGGCGTTGGTGAGATCGAACTAGGCGCCTGTGCACGTGCACCTCAGCATCAGTCTTCGGAGATCAGCGTTGTGAGATCGCAGCGCGCGCAACTCGCCACGTGCCTCGGCGAGCTGCACTCGCAAGTCCTCCATGTCAGTCGGCAGTTCCGTTGCTGCGTTCAACATTCCAAGCACTTCGAGGTCTGCGACTGGAATCCTCCATGGCCCGCCTGGCCCGGGCCCGGGTGCCCGATGGGCTCCAGGGAACATCCCAGCGCCAAGCCGCCGCTTAATGGTGTCCTTTGAGCAGCCAGCTGCGTGTGCTGCCCTCTCAATAGACATCGCTTCGCCATCCACGTGCGACACTATACCTTCTATACAAGGTGTTACGTGTTAAGCACCCACCCCTCCCGCGCGCGTTCAACGGCGCAAGAAGTCTGCCGGTACGGCATCGGTCCGGACATACCGATGACCTATGCATGGCCTACCCCTTGCCCACCGCCCTGAACCCGATCGCCACCTGGATCGGCGACTCGCTCACCGTGCTACGAGGACTACCCGACCAGTCGGTCGACTCCGTGGTGACTGACCCGCCCTACGCGATTAGGCGCCTGCCCCGCAGCATCTCCGCGCGCCCAGCAGCCAGACGCGAGGACTGCCCAACTACGGACTGCAGCGACGATCACGCCTGCCGCGACTGCACGCAAGAAGACCTCATCAACAAGTACTCCGACGCGCCGATGCTCGGCCAACAGTCCCAGAACTGGCACGCAACCGCGACCCACTCTCGCGGCTACGCCGACAACGATCCGCAGCAATTCCAGGAGTGGTGCTCCCTCTGGCTCAACGAGTGCTGGCGGATCCTGAAGCCAGGGGGTCATCTCGTCGCGTTCGGCGGCACCCGCACGTGGCATCGCTTAACCTGTGCCGCGGAGGACTCGGGCTTCGAGATCCGCGACAGCATGGCGTGGTTGTACTCAAGTGGGATGCCGAAGTCGCAGAACATCGAGCGTGCCCTTCTAGGCAAGGAACCCACGCCGGCCGACCAAGCGGCGGCCAAGATCTGGGCTGGATGGGGAACGACCCTCAAACCTGCTTTTGAGCCGATCGTGCTTGCCCGACGTCCTCTTGACGGAACCATGGCTAACAACCTCCGCACCTGGGGTGTCGGCCCCATCAATCTCAACGCTCATCCCGCCGTAGACAACCCAGCCGCACGCCAAAGCGCAAAGTGGCCAACCAATGTCGCCCTCGACGCAGACCAAGCCCGTCAGATGGCCGACCGAGTCAGCCAGGACCCTTCCGACTTCTTCTGGGTCTCGAAGCCCAACAAGACCGAGCGGGTCGTCATCGACGGGGTTGCCCACCCGACTGTGAAGCCGCTCGATCTACTGCGACGCCTCGTGACGCGCGTGACTCCCCCAGGCGGGCTGGTCCTCGACCCATTCGCCGGCTCCGGCACCACGATCGAGGCGTGTGCTCTCGATGGGTTCCGCGCGATCGCGATCGAACGCGACCCCAGATACCGTCCATTGATCGAAGCCCGTCTCGCGCGGGTCGCCCGTACGGCCCCAGCGCCGACTGGCGACGTCGCTGACACGCTGTGCCTCTTCTGATGTGAGCCGACGCAATTAAAGCGGGTTACAGCGAACCGAGTCCGGATGCGTTGTCGGGCACGCGGACGAACCACCCGCCGACACGCCGGCACGCCAACTCGACGCACCACGCGATCACGGCGATCGCTAGACCGACCCCGAACATTTTTCCGCTCCACAACCGTTCAGTTGCGTCTGGCAGCAGCTCTACGGCCGCCCAGGACAAGTACAGGATGACTAGGAACCCAATGACGGCTGGCACCCAGCTCGGCTTCGCAGTCGACAGAGCTCGACGGGACGCTGACATCGACTCCGCGCGGGCCTGGTCGCGGAGCGCAGCCGGAGCCTCAAGAACTTCGAGCGCAACCGCGAGCTGTGCAGCCTCGACAGCCTCCCGTCGTAGCCGACCCGGTCGCCGCCCACGCGCGGACCACGTCTGCACCACGGCGAGGAGGGTAGCTACGAACGTGGTTGCGAGAAATTCCAACCAGTTCATGTCGACCAACCTACGAGTCGGCTCCGACACCCCGTCGCACATGCGGGGCTGGGCTTCGCTGTCCTGAGACGTGGCCTTCCAAGGAAAGGTTTGCCGTTATGACCAATCCCCGGATGCGGGGAACGCCTCTCCACGATATGGAGGGCCGTTCGTTGGTTCTTTGGTCATGCCATGCCTGACGAGAACGTCACGACAAGCAAGGTGCCGAGTCCATCCAATTGTCTTCACGCTCACGACGGCTGGGTGTCCGCGAAGGGCGATGAGATCGTCCTGACCGAGTGGGAACCTGCAATCGACTACGGATGGCCCAACTCAACGACCGAGGAACGCGCTGCTTTGAAGGCGCTAGGCATGTCGCGCGGCGTGCTGCACGCACTCGCCACCTTGTGGGCTGATCGCGGCCGCCACGACGCGGGCTACTCACCTAGTGCGGTTGCGGCGCTCTACCGTCTAGCGACCCGAGAGACACTGACCCGAGACGAACGGGATGAAGTTGCCGAGTTGGTAGAGGGCGATGACGGCACCAGGTTGTTGAACGGGTGCTCATCGACCTCCCGGACCCGAAAGCGCGTCGCACTCCGAGTCACGAGCGCTCCGATGGAGGGCTGGAGGCGGAGTCGGCCGAGGCGGCAGCAGGCAGCGGCGCGGACCGCGCTATGAACGACGAGTCACCTCCGGCGCGCGGAGACTGTCACGGGCCGGCGGCCTCCGACGAAGAGCTGACCGACGCAGCTCTGGCGCGTACTGAGCAACCGTCGCAGTCAAGCAATGTCGAGGATGAACTGTCCGCGGATGGAGAGGGCTCGGACGCGTAACCGGGTCCAGCAGGGCCGAGTTCTGCCGCCGAGCCCTCCCCGTCGGCAGTGTCTTCGTCGCCTTCACGCGCGGTCTCGCGGCTCCCTCGGATAGAGGTCAGCCATCTTTACGTCGTCGTACTCACCTGGCTGGTAGGAAAGCGTCCCTCGGCCGTACGCGAGGTTGGTCCGCTCGTGCGCGTATCGGCTGTTCTCACCGATGGTGAACCCGTAGAAGAGCGGGTCGGTGAAGCGGATCCAGTTCCACGGCGCATGCTCGGACCTACCGTCGTCCAGATCGTGAACGATGTGTTCCAGACGGCGCATCTCTTGGGCGATGACTTCAGCGGACATGCGAAGGCCGGGAGTGGGAGCCAGCAGCGGTTCAGTGCAGGCTTGGCCCGCCAGGGAGTACCAGAACTCGGTGCGCTCTCCTTCCCCCATCGCGTCCGCGTAGTCAACCGCGGAGTCCTTCCTGTCACTCCACTCTTCGTACGACATGAGGTCTTCGCATCCACTCATGAGGATGATCCACTCGGACGCCAGGGCGGCCGGGCTATCGATGACGGGGGCAGATGTTGTGGGCATTTGACTTGTCCTTCGGTTTGGGGCGGAAACTGCTTGGCATTGCTGCTATCGGCACGTCGTGGGCTTGCCGTGACGACAGACGACAACGAGGTGCGAATTTGACGCGCGCGTTGCGTCGAGACATTGACGGTCAGCGATCACGCTCCCGTCGCTGATTGGCGGCGCCTTGAGCCAAGAGCGCGGCTTCGCGGGCAAAACCAGGCGAGACCCGACCGGCGTAATAGCGCTGGGCGACGTCCTCGGAATGTCCGGCCCATTCGGCTGCCTGACTGAGGCTGATGCCCGAGTCGAGCCAGAAGGTGATAGCCGCCTTGCGGAGGGTCTTGGGGGGCATCGCCGCCAGCTCTGCCTTCCCCGACCCGCCGAAGACTCTCTCGCATGCGGGGCGCCAGTAAATGCTCGTGATGTTCCCCCACGTCAGCGGGGCGGTGCCCGTAGGACTCGTGAAGGTACGGTCCGCCAAGCAGTAGCCACGTTCGATGTGCGTCGTCAGGACTTCCGCCACGTCGGCAAGTGCCGGCACCGCACGAAACTCACCAACCTGACGGTGCTTGAGTGGGCGGATCTTTCGTCCGGCGACGCCGGCTTCGCGGTCGTAGAACGGCGTCTCGGACCCTCGGAAGATCACATGAGTGAGATCGTCCTCCACATCGATCCACTCAGGGTGGTGAGCAGCGAGCTCGCCCGGTCGCCCACCCAGAGTGCCGCCCACAAGAACGAGAGCCCTAAGCCGTTCGCCCGCGCGCCGGCCGTCTGCCATGCGAGGCCCCAGTTCCGAGATGGCGTCGGCGAGGTCGAATACCTCCTGGATGGACGGGACAAGACGTTGTGACACTGGTTGGCGCTTGGGGCGGGGTGCCATCGCGGCCCCACCCTCCAGGCACGCTCGGTCAACCTGTCGGCTCGCAGCCGCCGAGCGGATGATCATCTTGAGGGTCACCCAGAATGCCTGGACAGTGCGGTCACTCGCTGCGATGGGAGCAAGATCCAGAGCAATGTCATGGTGCTTCTCGACGGCTGCAGCGATCTGCCGGTCGTTCACCGCCGTCGTACGGTCGTTGTGGTTGCGTCGTCGCCTGAGGGCGTACTTGATGTCGTCTGAGTCGAGGTCGTCAAGCCTGATCGACGCGCCCAGTTCCGTGTCGGGCTTCGCGCCGACCCGCGGGTCGCCGTCTCGATAGCGAAGCCACGCGATGGCGTCCTTCATGTTCTTGCGATGCCCAGCCCGGTTCTTCTCCTCCATGTGATCGCCTGTGTTCGGCCACCACACGTCCGTGCAGTACGACTCGAACGAACGCGACCTAGTCTCAGCAACGCGGCGGACCTCAGCCGCACGAGGGTCAGCGCCCTCCGCTAGGGGAATGCCGCGATTGTCCGCTTCCAGACCCCGGGCCTTCGCGCTGATGAGGGACTCGTGGAAGGTCTTGGCGTAGCCCTTCCGGTCGAACGTCCTCTTGTGCGAGTTGCCGTTCACTCGCCAACGAACGAACCATCGCGTCGCAGCGCGGTCGTTCGCTCCGACGTGCGACCCATTCGCCGCCTTCCCCTGGATGCTGTACACGCCCCACGTGAGGTTCACTTCGGTTCTCCTGTGCTTGGTCGTCACAACCCCGTGCGGGTTGTAGGTTCGGTATCGGCACAGTGCATGGCCATCCGGACAGGTCGTCTCAGACGTCTGAACGCCTAGTGGACGTCACCCCTGACCCCGACGCGGGGTCCGCCTCGGCCGAGGCGGTCGCGCTAGACCGCCTTCTTGTCGAGCCACGCCCGAACGTCTGCAGGTCGAAAACGCAACTGCCCATTGATGCGCAGCATGCGAGGCATCAGTCCCGCCTCGGGGCCCTTGTGGATCCACTTGCGGAGCGTGTTGGGCGAGATCGCCAGCCAGTTCGACAATTCGTTCACGTCGATGAGCGGCTCGTCGGGGACCTTGATGCTTGCCGCGTTTGAAGGATTGGTGTTCATGCGAGCGATATCGGCGTGTTCCGGACGGGAAACGACGCCGCCGATCTACGAGCTGGTGGAGCGAGGTTCAGGCGCTCGGTATGAAAGCCCCGTCAGTGCACTCACCATCTATACCAACCACCTCTGAGCGACGAACGATGGGGTGGCCGAACGAGGCCCATGATCTCGCGCCGCCCAGCAAGGGCTGCCGGCCGCATCGAGACCCCCGGTGATGTCGGACGAGATACGTACAGTCCGTGGTGTGACAAGACTGTCGAACGCGTTGCAAGAATCGTACGTAGCGCAGGGCTTGGCGCTCGGCGTCTTGGCCGCCGAGGTGGACTGGCTTCCGGCAGGCAAGCTGGACTTCGAATTTGCCCTGTCCCGCGCTTGGAGCGACTTTACTGGAGCCTCACATTTCCCGCGCGTCGGCAGCAAGGTTGCGGCCGACCCCTACTACGCCATCCTGTACCGCAGCAACCGCCGCCGCGGACCGCTACTAGCGGCATGGGAGGTAGACGGTGCCGGCCTACTTCCGTACGTGTGCAACGACGGATGGGACGTCGCGGAGTCCGGCGAGATGCTGGGCCGGTGGACCGACGTCAGCTGGGGCTTATGGAGCAGGCTGGGCGTTGATCTCGTGCGCTGGTACCGCGAGCGCGACAAGTTGTAGAGCGATTGATCGCCGCCAACGTGGCCTCCTCGTCAAGGACGAGCCGACGCCACCCGTTGTCGACGATCGGTCGTGGAACCGTCCGCAAAAGGCATGGGCCCTTCGGGGCATACCTGTGGGCCCCCTTCCCAAAGACCCGGAAGCACCCAGGGCCCCCGGGCAGCGTTCAGCGGTCGGCCACGAATTGCGTGGCCGACTACAGCGCTCACCTCAGTCGCGTTTGATCAGACACGTGCTGAGGGGTCCCGCCCGGTTGCAGGACCTGGCTTCCTTGTGAAACACCGGCCGACCTTGGTTGTAACGGCGATGGTCGGGAGAACAACACCGTGGAGCGAACCCCATCCGGAGGGGTCTGCGATGGTTATCGGCACTTCTGCAGCTCGGCGCACAGTCACAGAGATGATTCTTGACGGAAATGCCGACCGCCCATCAGCGCAATCCACTGATGGGCGGTTCGGGCTCGCGTGGGTGCGGCGTCTAGTTGTATCCCTGGTACATCGAAGCGAACACCGCGGATCGCTCCCACGGACCCATGGCCTTCAAGTCGGCCAGAACTTTCTCAAGGCCGGTCATGCACGGCTCGGCCGCGTAGGGCGCCCGCATGATCTGCCTTGACAGAGCGTGGCCTGCGTCGCCACCGGCGATGTGGATCATTGCCGAGTCCCAGAGGTCAGCCCAGTAGTGCCCGAAGTCGAGGTCTCCAACGACGACGTCGCCCGGCGAGTAGCGTCCGGGAAACTCCGGGCTGGAGTCCCTGATCTGCTGGATCGCTCCCCATACCTCTTGAAACCGCAGAGCGAACTTGGCGTCATAGTTCGTCAGGAGGACCCCATCGCCTCCCGCGCCTGCGGCGTGGCGCGCTGCGTTCTCGCGGCGTACATCCCGGTTCACACGCAGGATCCCATCGCGGTGCAGGCGGAAGTCGTCGGGCGACATGGCCCTCAGGTCGTCGAGGATGGTTGCGAGCCCTGAGATGCAGTCGTCGAAGTCGAGCGTCGGGTCGACGAAGTCGGCAACTGCGTTGCGCTGTCCGCTGCGCATGATCGTGTGCCCCGACGCGACGTACGCGCGCCACTTGCGCGCGTACGCGAGGTACTCGTCATCGGGGCCAGTGGGTCCATCCGCCCAGTCTTCGGGGCTGAAGTCGAGCAGTGCGTCGATGGCCAACTGCAGGCGAGAGAACTCGTCGATCCGTGGGCCAGGCACCTTCGTTGTTGCGGTCTTGCACATGATGTTCTCCTTCGAGGGACGTTCGAGTCGGCACGGTGCCGACCCGCCAACCCGTGGGTTGGTTTGGGTATCGGCAGAGTGCCCGACCATCCGGACAGGTCGACTCAGACGTTTTCCGCCCGCTCGTTGAGCGAAAGATTGGCGCTCCTGCCTACGGCTTCGAGCGCGCTTACCGCCACGAGATCGAGACGGGAAGGTCAGTCTCGCTGGCCCGAAGGACTCGGTTGGGCGTCGAGCCGACCCATGTCCAGCTCGATCCAGAGTCCTCGAAGATTTGCACAGTGACCGGGCGGCCACGTTGCAGCTCGACGGTCTCATCAATCACGAGCATCCAGTCCTGTCGGCTGGCATCCGTAGGCAAGCCTCGCGCCGTTCGCGGCAGGAGGATCCACGTCTGACGTGGACTGGTCAGGTCGAAGGAGCAGACCCTCCCGTCGGCCATGTGGATGCGGTATGTCCAACCCGCCTCGAGCCTGATCCTGCGCGTTCCGGACTCACCGCCGGTGTTCTCAATCACCGGTCCCTCCCGGGTGCGCAGGTCACCCTCGACCTCTTGATCGTGACCTCAAGCAACTCATGGCTTCCGAGAGGGACGTCCCAGTACACCTCGTCCCCCAGCGGAATGGAGGACGGCTGTTCGATCCATTGCGCGGCGAGTCCGGCCAGTTCGCGCGTCGTGATCGTCGAGCTCAGAACCTCGACAGACCTCACTCCGGCGGGCGGTGAGGTCAGGACGAAGTCGTCATCCTCGACCTCGAGCACCGGTTCCGGCGGGCCATCGCCTCGTCTGTGAAAGATCAGCCCTATTGCTCCCTCCGCCGTGATCCCGTCGACGAGGGTGACGCGAACTCGCCGGTGCATCTCGAGGTCAGCCAGGGCCGTAGGGCCCATCGGCGTAGGTAGTAGCCAGCAGGTGCATCTAGCCGCGTTCATGGTTTAACTGTACCTTTTATAGATGGTGTCAATGGTTGGCGGGGATGGACGTCTGCCGGAGACCGCGCTGCTGTGGGACCTCGACAACGTCACTCCGGGTTGGCGGCACACCTCTGCATTCGCCACAGTCCTCGCGCAGCTCGTCGAACAGTCGTCTCCGAAGGTGGCCGCCGCTCGCCGAAGCACAGCCCGCCTGCTGGCGCCACGACTAACCGAGCACGGTTTCGAGACGCTGTCCGGCGGTCGCAGCAGGTCAGGTGCCGACCACCAACTCCTCGCACGCGCCCGTGGGATGAGCCGGGTTGGCATCCAACGCTTCCTCGTCGCCAGCAACGACGGCGATCTGTCCGCGGTGGCCAAGTGGGGCGAACTGCACGTGGTCACTCTCGACAGGGCTCAGGTCAGTTTGAAATTGCAGCGTCGAGCTACGTCCGTTGTCGTGCTCGCTCCGCATGTTGGCTGAGAACTGATCGTGTGTCGCACGAGCCGGCGGCCACGGCGCACCTGCCGTGACCAACCGCAAAAGGGAGCGACGCCCGAAAGTCCACGTGGCCGCTGATCTACGCTTCCGGAACACACCGACAGCTCGACCCTCGAGGATGAACCGTTGACGCAGTCCAGCACCGACCCCTTGACGTACGCACCCGTTCCATTGCTTAACGGGAAGCGAATCACTACGGCCACCGGAGACCAGGTCGCGGCGCGAGTCCTCGTGACGGCGATCGCCGAGGACGGCTCGGAGCGAACTGAGGAGCTGGAGTTCAGATTCGGCGCTTGGTGGGGACCCGCCGGCTCGACGTTCCACGGTGAGCCCGAGCGGGCATAAGCGGTTGCCCCTGCGGACACACTGCGGACACACCGATGCGCCAACAGTGACCAACAGTGACCAACAGGGAGCATGCTCGTGGCCGCGTTTCACGCTCAGACCGCTCAACTCAGCGTGGCCAGCATCTGACTACGGATCAGAAGGTTTGGGGTTCGAATCCCTACAGGCGCGCAAGACACGGAGCCGCAGGTCAGTTCGCTGACCTGCGGCTTTTCGCTTGTACTGGACCCGTCTTGGCCCATCAGTCGAGGGACTGGATGATCCGGTCCTAGTCGAATGCGTACTCGTTGAGGATTTGTCGCCCCAGCAGCCTCTGCCTGTCCTGTGCGGACAGTTGCGCTTCGTCAGCGGCCTGGTCCCATTGCGTGCGGATCACCTCGATCTGGCCCTCAATGAGCTCATCCGCGTCCTGACGGGTGAGGAGATACGTTTCGCACGCGTCTCGGCACACTGCCAATCGACTCTCTCGCTGTCCCTCCCGGCCGATGGCCATCGCCTGGTTCGCCTCTCTGCCGCCGCGCGGCTGCGGGCAGATGTCGTACGCCGGAGTCAGGGTCAGGGTGCTTCCGTCCCAGAATGCTGCGTGGTTACGTGCGTGGTCGTCTGTGTTCCCCACGAGGATGTTGAACACGATGCGACTGAAGAGCTCGCGCAACGTCGCGCCTGGCTGATCGAACCGTTTGCGGATCAGGTCTGCCAGGTCGTAGTACGTCGCGTAGCGGCCCATCATCTCGTCGAGACCGAGCATCGTCAGGGCGGACACGATGAGGCGACGCTCGCCATCGACGCCGGTTCGGTCGAAGCGCTCGACCAAGAGAACGTCGCGACTCATCACCGAAGTGATCTGGGTTGGCGCGACAACCAGACCACACCTGCGGGCCAACACCATGGCGACCCCTTCGGCCTTGACGACCGGGTACGTGTCGGTGGCAGAGGACAGCTTGGCGATGAGTTTGCGCCCATCGCTGTCGAGCAGGACTTTGGGCCGCGCGCCGCCGATCGAGGTTCCTCGCAACAGCGCTTCGGCCAGCTCGTCGGGGAGTTCCTCGCCGGCCTGCAGAGTGTCGGCTGCGGCCTGCATCTGCGCCAACGTCGCGTAGCCGACGCGAGGCGTGTAGGTGCTCGCACTTGCCTGGAAGTCGAGAGCGCCGATGCGATCCGACCCGGACTCCAACAAATAGGTCAACAGGCTGAGTTCTGCGGTGTCGCTGTTGCGATCGAGGTGCCCGAAGTGCCGAGCCAAGATGATGCGCTGTCCCCACGAGTCGGGGCCGCCGTCGTTGATGCATCCAGCAACGCTCAGGCCTGCGTCCGGGCGGATCACCCCCCGGCGAAGCGGCAGCTCCGGTAGGTAGAGGGCGATCGCGTCCGGATTTGCCAGGTACGAGCGGCCGTAGGTGAACGTCGTGATGTCGCCCTGTTCGTCGAGGCGCCCGGCGACCACGGGGTCAGTTGCTCCGGGCAGCCACACCCAGACGAAGGCATGGGTAGGACGCGATGCGGCCCTCGGGCGAGTGCTCGCACCAGAGCTCTCAGAAGTCGTCATCAACGTCTGCCACCGCCTCGCGTACCCGGCTCGGTAGCAGCGCAAGCCGGTCGCGGCTGCGGTTCAGCAGGTCGCCGATCTCGCCGGGTGGGGCGAACAGGTCGATGCCCAGGATCGCCGCGATCTCGAAGACGGTGCCGATCGCTACTGTCAGTGCGCCCTTCTCGGCGGCTCGCACCGTCATGTGGGAGACACCCGCACGCTCGGCCAGCTCGGCGACAGTCCAACGCCGTGCTCGGCGCGCGCGGGCGATCTCGAGGCCGAGGAGCGCCACGGCATCTCGAGCCTGCGGTGAGTACGTACGTACGCGTGCCATAGCCACCATCCTCGTGTTGAGGTTCGGACGGGAGTCTCCCGATATCTACAATACTAGCTCTTAGACCTCTAAAAGAAGTTCCACTGTAGTCGGGCTGGATCATGGCTGGCGGTGCACCGCCAGCCTCGGTCGCAACGCACCGCCTCCGTCATCGCCGCCAGACACGTCGCTCCGGGCAACCGCTTGGTCTCGTAGGGTGCACCCATGCCCAAGAAGAAGCACGGTCGCGGGCATCAGCCGCAACGACGTCGACCGATCGCGCGGCCGACGCAGGCTGCGGCTGGCCCGGAGGAGCAGCAGCTGATCCAGGCCCTGCGCTCGGCCTTGCGAACCGGAGAGCCACTGGAGTTCCTCGCGGTGGTCAGCGGGTTCCTGGAGGTCACCGATCCGCGCAACCGCGACCCCTTCGCGCAGGACGAACGGCGGCCAGGACTCGCCGACCTCGTCGAGTCGTTCATCGGGACGCCGTACGCCGAGACGACGGCCGCCCTCACCGCGATCAGGGCGCTGGCGACCGACGAGCTCATGGCGGTCCGGATCGGTCGAGAACTGGAGGCTCGCCGGCACCCACTGCCGGCGTGGCTGACCGCCCTCGATCAGGCTCGTCTTGATCCAGACGTGTGGTTCATGACCCATGTGCTGGGAGACGGCGACGACTACCTGTTCGGGGTGACACTGCCGACGGGCGAGGCGCTCTCGGCGCTGGTGTACGTCGACCACAACCTGGGGACGGTGGTGAAGGACGCGTTCGTGGTCCCCGAACCGCTCGAGGACCTGGCGATCAAGCTGGGCACCCTCATCGACGACCCGGATCAGTCGCTGACGCGCACAGACCCGGCGACAGCGCGCGCCGTGATCGAGGCGGCGATCGGCTCCGGGGCGACACTCTATCCGCCGCTGGCGTCGGACAGCTGGCCGATGTGCCGGCCCCTCGTCGAGTGGATGCTGCGGAGGCTCCCTGCCGGCGGGGTGGCTCCCGAGCGGCGAGACTGGTCGGAGGAGGAGAGCGCAGCGATCGCCGACGCGTTCTTCACTTCGTCGTACGGCTCCGCGCTGGACCGCGTGGACGAGCGGGACCTGCTGGAGAGCGTGCTGTGGTTCTGCACGGGCTATGCGACCGGGGATCCGTGGCGGTGGAGCCCGGTGACGGTCGAGATGCTGCTGGCTGACTGGTTCCCCCGCAAGGTCATCGCCGAGCCCACCTACCTCGCGAAGCTGCCGCGCCTGCTCCGGGCCTACATCCGCTACTGCCACGACCGCAGTGCCATCCGGGCCGACCTGACCGAGGAGACGCTGGCAGCAGTCGACCGGTACGAGCCGGAATACCTGAACCTGGTCCACAGTAACCGGCAGAAGGCGATGGCGGGTCTGGCGGAGGCGCTCCTGGAGTCCGAGCGGCTCCAGGGTCTGAGCGACAGCGAGTGGACGCTGGAGCATCTCGCGCGTGACGTCGGCGGGTTGGACGCGCTGATGTCGCTGGATGACTCGGCGTTGCCAGACGAAGAGTTCGACTGGTCGGGCATCCCTGCGGACATTCGGCCCACTGTGGAGGCGATCCTCGAGCAGTGCGATGGCTGTGCGGTTGCGTTGTTGGACGTCGAGCACCGGACCGCCATGAGGCGGTTCCTGGCTCGGGCCGCTCGCACCGACCCCCGGGTGTTCGCCCGCAAGGGCTCATCGACGCGGGGCGCCGCAGCCGTGGCCTGGGTGATCACCACGGGCAACCGGACCGCCGGCGTCTGGTCCGCCGAGATGACTGCGAAGGACCTGCTCGCGCACTTCGGGTTGAGCGGGTCCGTGTCCGATCGCGCTGGCACGCTGATGCGGGCTGCAGCAGTGCCCACCGGTCATGCGACCAGCCTTGTCGAGCTCGGAGATCCAGGGCTGCTCGTGTCGGCTCGGCGCCGGCGCTTGATGCAGTCCCGCGACAAGGCGCTGGCGGAGGGGTGACCCATCGTGGACGAACGCGAGGGCCTCACTCACCTCCGTTCGATCGTGGTGCACGGCGACCATGCAGCACTGGTGACTGCCCTTGAGCGCGACCCGTGGCCTGCTGACTCGCTGCAGCTGATCGGGGACGGCCTGCTTGCGGCGGTCCGCGATGGTGCCGACCGGGCGGCCTACCTCGCGCACACACTCGTCACCGCCTTGCGGGAGCGGGGCTGGGCTGGAGACGGCGAGCTGGCCGAGGTCCTCGACGCGATCATGGGCATCGGGCCGTCTCCCATGCTGCGCCCGTTGCCGGTCGACCTTGAGGACCTCTCGATGATCCTGGAGGGCGACCCTGTCCAGGCTGGTGGCCGAATCGACCTGAACGGCGGCGAGGTGTGGCCCCAGTCCGCGATCGAGTACGTCGAGGAGCTCGGTGAGGACGATGAGGACGATGACCCCGGACGATGGCTGTGGGTGCACTGTGAAGGCTCGCACTACGCGTACCGGGACATGGAACGGTTCATCGACGACCTGGACGATCCGCAGTTCGCTGATCTCCTGGCCCGTGCGATCTCCGGTCGCGGCGCCTTCCGCCGGTTCAGGGACACGCTGTCAGAACGCCCCGTCCTGATGACGCGGTGGTACGCGTTCTCCAGCGACCGGCAACGAGGACGGGCCCGCAGTTGGCTGGCTGCCGAGGGCTACACGCCAACCCTCCCGTCACACCCACTAGGCCTCTGACCTGCACAAACGCACGACCGGCGCGCTCAGAGAAAGCGGAACTCGCATTGGCCCGAAGAAGGTTACGCGCCGCTACGGATCAGAAGGTTTGGGGTTCGAATCCCTACAGGCGCGCAGGGTGAGCGGCTTCGGCATCATGCCGGGGCCGTTCCTGCATTTTGGCATCCGTGTCCTCCGTGGTCGTGGTGGTTCAAGACTCCGCCGCCCTCCCGGCGCGGCGGCAGGTCCGAACGACTCGTCCCAGCAGGGCCGGACGTCCCGGCAGGGATCAACCGACCTCGACCGGGTCCGAGCAGAACGTCGCCTGCCCGGCAGCCGAGCGACCGTGGTTGACCGTCGTGACGCCGTCGACGTCGTGGAAGCCCCAGCTCGGGTCCCGGCCGACGAGGACGCCGGCGCAGAAGACGACCCGTCCCGACGCCGGCACGTCGCCGGCGTCGACGGTCGGCGGTGCGTACGCCGCCATCGGCAGCGGGACGCGCAGCTTCTCCTCGAGGGTGTCGCCGGGGGCCAGGGGCGTCACCCCGATCCACGGGAGCCCGTCGCCGCCCGCGTCGGACGAGACCGGGAAGACGCGCTTGGCGATCTCGGTGCCGCCGTCGGCCGCTGCCACGACGTACGCCGTGTCGGGTCGGTCGGAGAGCCGTCCGTAGCTGTCGGGCACGCGGTTGGTCACGAGCACCTCGTCGGCGGACCGGTTGCGCAGGGACCACTCGATCACCAGCTCGTCGCCGCCCGGGGTGAGGGTGGCGGTGAAGTCGACGTCGGGTGTCTCGACGGTCGGGGTCGCCGTCGAAGGGCTGGGTTCACCCGAGTCGTCCGGCCCCGCCGAGCCGGTCGATGAGCTGCACGCGGCGAGGGCCGCGGCCAGACCGATCACGAGCGCCCCGACGCGCATCCTCATCGTGCTCCCTCGGTTGGTGGCTGAGCTGACGGCTCAGTTGTAGCTCTCACGGTCTTCCCAGCCGATCTCATCACGCAACCCGTTCTCGGTGAGCACCTCCGGGTGGTCGGGGTCGACGATCTCCGGCGTGCTCGGGTCGTGGTCGTGGTCGACGGTCAGTCCGACGGCCGTCCGCTCGCCCTGGTTGACCCCGTGGTCCACCACGTCGTCACCGTTGTAGGGGGTGTCGTCGAAGTTCTCGCTGAAGAAGTCATAGATGTGTGCCATCTCGTGGTAGAGCCCGGCGATGGGCGGCCGGCCCTCGCCACCGCCCTGGCGGTGCGGGTTGTACTCGATGGTGCCGTCACCGTGGGCGTAGTTGTTGTCCTCGCTGAGCTCCCGGATCGTCACCGTGTCGCGGTTGATGCCGAGGAAGCCGGAGTTGTCGTGCTGGTCCTGGAGCGCCGCGAGCATCTGCTGCCCGGTGGGCGACGCGGCAAGCAGGTCGAGGTCGGCCCGCACCCGCGCGACGAACTCGGGCGACCCCTCGATCTTGATGAAGTCGGAGAGGTCGTCGAGCTGGATGTTGACCGTGGTCTGGGTCTCGACGTCGTCGGCGTCGGTGTCGCCCTCCTCGCCGTAGGACGTGTCGCTCCCGGAGCCGCCGTAGGTCGTGTCGTCGCCGCGGCCGGCGTAGTGGACGTCGTCGCCGGAGCCGCCGACGAGCGTGTCGTCGCCGCGTCCCCCCGAGACCGTGTCGTCACCCGCGCCGCCGATGACGGAGTCGTCGCCCTCGGCGCCCTCGAGGTAGTCCTTGCCCTCGCCACCGGAGACCGTGTCGTCGCCGTCGCCGCCGTAGGCCGTGTCGTCGCCGTGGCCGCCGTAGACGTCGTCGTCGCCACCCTGGCCGTCGAGGTAGTCACGGTCGGCACCACCGGAGACGTAGTTGTCGCCGCCGCCGGCGTCGATGCTGTCGCGGCCGTCGCCGCCCAGGTGGGTGTTGTCGCCGCCGGAGCGGTCCCGTACGACGTCGTCGCCCTCGCCGCCCGCCACGGTGACGCGCACGTCGTCGCCGCTCTGGACGGTGATCGTGTCGTTGCCGTCGCCGGTGCGCACCACGACCTCCTGGCCCGGAGGCACCCGGTAGGGCACGCCGTTGACGATCACGAAGGTCACGCCCGTGTCGGGGTTGGTCCACACCGTGACGGTGTCGTCGCCGTCGCCGGTGTTGACGATCGTCTGGTCACCGTTGTGGATGATCCCGGGCTCGCCGCTCTCCTCGGGCACGTCGAAGCCGTCGGCACTGCCGTCGGCGACGCTCTCCCACGTGGAGGCGATGTCGTCCCACTGAGCCCGGAGGGCCTGGAACGACGCCGAGCCCCGGGCCAGCTGCGCGTCGACGTCGGCCCGGATGTCCTGGGCGTCGGCCTCGGCGCTCCGGATGCGCTCCTCCTCGGCCTCGTCCTCGGGGAAGAACTGCACCCAGGTGCCGAAGCCGACGTGGCGGATGCCGGAGACCGAGGCCCACGAGTTGTCCAGGTGGGCCTGGGCGACGCGGACCACGCCCGCTCCGTCACGCAGGACCTCCGCCACCGCGCGCGCCACGTCGCCGGCCGTGTCCAGGGAGGAGACGAGCTGGCGCCGGTGGGAGTCGAAGGACTCGGCCGTCCGGCCCTCCCAGCCCGCTGCCATGACCGCACCAGCCTTGGCGTTGAAGGTGTCGCCGGAACCCGTCAGCGCACTCGCCACGTCGTCCCAGCCGTTGGCCGCCGTCTCGAGGTCGGCCGCCTGCTCGGCGAGCTCCCAGATCCCCTGGCCCATCACTTCACCCCCAGGATCACGCGGAGCAACGGGTTGTCGGTCACCTCAGCGGCGGTGGCACGACTGACCCGCGCCGCCTCCTCGTCCTGGGCCGAGATGTCGAACGCGCAGGTGTAGAGGTCGTCCATGTCGGCCTCGAGCACGGCGGCGAGGCGACCGATGGCGACGTCGCCGGCGTCCAGCGTCGAGGTGTGCGCGGCGACGAAGCCCGGCCCGCCTGACGAGTTGCCGGCTGCTCCCGAGTCGACCTGCAGCGCAGCCGCCTGGCCGCTCCAGCCGGTGTTGAGCTCGCGGGACTCGGCCAGGCAGGTGTCGGCGAGGCCGCACAAGTCCTCCGGTGTGACCTGCATCGTTGCTCCGTCCGTCGGCTTCGCTGTCTGACCCATGTGGTGCCCGCGGCCGAGGTGCGCCAAACCCGGCGCTCGGACTTCCCGGCCGCCCGTAGGCTCCTCGTCGTGCCGCCCATCGACGACTCCACCCGGCCGCGGGTGTCGGGATCGGTCGACCTCACACCGCGGCAGCGCCTGGCCGGCGAGCACCTGCGGATGATCCACGACCACTTCCGGAGCCAGCTGGCGCAGCTCGGCCGGGCAGTCGCGGCGCTCGCGGACGGCGACGGCGAGGGCGGCGAGGATGGTGTGGCCGCCGTGCGCGAGAGCCTGCACCGGCTCGGGCCGGAGCTGTCCGCCCAGCAGGTGTCCGGCCTCTGCCGGCAGGTCTGCCGGTTCCTGACGATGCACCACTCGATCGAGGACCAGAGCATGTTCCCCGCGGTGGCCACCCTGGCGGCGTACGCACCGGTGGCGACGCGGCTGGCCGAGGAGCACCTCGTCGTCCACGAGCACCTCGAGCGGGTCGACGAGCTGGCGCTCGCGGTTCTGGCCGACCCGTCGCGGGTGCCCGAGCTGGTCGACGCCGTCGCCGAGCTGCGGAGCGACCTGGAGTCGCACTTCCTCTACGAGGAGACCGAGATGACCGAGCCGCTCGGCCTGCTGGGGCTCGGCCTCTGAGCCGTTCTGCTGTGAGCGGAACCCGTAGCCCGGTCGGCGTACGGCTGGCTACGGTCGGAGCATGGGCGAGATCGTGAGGTTCCCCGAGCGGGGCGTGGACCAACCAGTCGAGGCACCCGAGCCACTGTGGCGCGAGCTCGTCGGCCGTGAGCTGCACCGCGAGCGCACTGAACGCGGCGAGCGGCTGGTCGACGTCGCGAAGCGGGCCGGCGTCTCGATGCAGTACCTCTCCGAGGTCGAGCGGGGCCTGAAGGACCCGTCGTCGGAGATGCTGCAGGCGATCGCCGGGGCGCTCGACCTGGGCGTGCGCGAGCTCGCCACCCGGGTGTCGCGACCCCAGGCGCTCGCCCTCGCCGCCTGACCTCACGTCACACGATCGCCGGTCCCTGCTCGCGGAACACGGTGTCGACGATGCCGTACTCCACCGCGGCCGCGCCCGGGAGCACGAGCGTGCGGTCGGTGTCCTGCCGGATCTGCTCGGGCGTGCGCCCGGTGTGCTGGGCGAGGATCTCCTCGAGCACCAGACGCACGCGCGCGACCTCGTCTGCCTCGAGGATGAGGTCGGGCACGGTGCCCCGGCCCTGCGTCGCCGGCTGGTGGAGCACGACCCGGCCGTGCGGGAGGATCGCACGCCGTCCCGGCGCGCCGCCGGCGAGCAGCACCGCCGCCGTCCACGCGGCCTGCCCGACACAGACCGTCTCGACCTGGGGCCGGACGAACTGCATGGCGTCGTAGATCGCCAGCATCGCGTCGATCGAGCCACCGGGTGAGTTGATGTACAGGCTGATCGGGAGGTCCGGGTTCTCCGACGACAGGTGGAGCAGCTGCCCGATGACCGCGTTGGCGACGCCGTCGTCGATCCCGGTGCCGAGGTAGACGATGCGCTCGGACAGCAGGCGGGAGTAGAGGTCGAGGGTCCGCTCGCCCTTCGGCGTCTGCTGGACGACGTACGGGATCGTGTAGGTGCTCATCGCGCACCTGCCAGGCCGACGGAGCGGGTACGCCCGGGGGTGACGTGGTCGACGGTGGTGATCACCTGGTCGACGAATCCGTAGTCGAGCGCCTGCTCGGCGCTGAACCACCGGTCGCGCCGCGAGTCCTGCTCGACGGTGTCGCGGTCCTGGCCCGTGTGGCCCGCGATCAGGCCCAGGACCGTGTCGCGGGTGTGGCGCAGGTCGTCGGCCTGGATCTCGATGTCGACGGCCGTGCCGCCGATGCCGGCCGAGCCCTGGTGGAGCAGGACCCGCGCGTGAGGCAGGGCGTACCTCTTGCCAGGGGTGCCGGCGGAGAGCAGGAACTGCCCGGCGCTGGCGGCCATCCCCATCGCGAGCGTGCTCACGTCGTTCGGGATCAGCTGCATGACGTCGTGGATCGCGAGCATCGAGGAGACCGAGCCGCCGGGTGAGTTGATCCAGAGGCTGATGTCGGCGCGGGGGTCCTCGGCCGAGAGGAGCAGCAGCTGGTGCATCAGCCGGTTGCCGTTGCCCTCCCGCAGCTCCTCGCCCAGCACGATGATGCGTTGGTGCATGAGGCGGCGGACCAGCTCGTCCTCGATGCGCTCCGATGTGGTGTTCATGGTCATGCCGCCAGCGTGTCCCGGCCCCACGCCCCACCACAGGGTGCTCTGCCACGGGCGGATCCGCCTCGAGCGGAGCGTCGGTACGGTGAGCGGGTGATGCGCCTCCTCGTGGCCTTCCCCCTGCTCCTCGTCGCGCTGCTGCCACCACCGGCGCAGGCCGCGACCGGCGACCTGGCCGCCCCGGCCACCAAGGAGATCGCGATGGAGCTGGTCTCCAGCGCGGAGAACTCCTCGCTGGACTGGCGCGCGCAGTTCTCCTACATCGAGGACATCGGCGACGGCCGCGGCTACACCGCCGGGATCATCGGCTTCTGCTCGGGCACCGGCGACATGCTCCGGGTGGTGCGCGCCTACACCCGCGCGAAGCCCGGCAACCGCCTCGCCCGCTTCCTCCCGGCCCTGCGGCGCGTCAACGACACGGACTCGCACCGTGGCCTCGGGCGTCCGTTCGTGAAGGCGTGGCGCAAAGCCGCGCACGACCCGGCGTTCCAGCGGGCGCAGGAGCGCGAGCGGGACACCGGCTACTTCCGCCCCGCGGTGCGGCTCGCGAAGTCCGACGGGCTCGGCGCGCTGGGCCAGTTCATCTACTACGACGCCGCGGTCGTGCACGGCGTCGACGGGATGAAGGGCGTACGTCGTCGCGCGCTCCGCTCCGCGGCCACCCCGGGTGCCGGCGGCAGCGAGACGTCGTACCTCGAAGCGTTTCTCGACGAGCGGGTCGTGGAGATGAAGAAGGAGGCGCCGCACGAGAACGTCGACCGCGTCGAGCTCGCCCAGCGCCGCTTCCTCCACGAGGGCAACCTCGGCCTGACCCCGCCGCTGCGCTGGAGCGTGTACGGCGACGCGTACGAGATCCTGCGCTAACGGTCGAGCAGCGGCCGGGCGGGGTCCCAGGTGGTGCCATCGCGCTCGTCGCGGCGCTTGCGGGCGATCGCGGAGAGGGCTTCGAGGACGACCCGGTTGGCGAGGGCGGCGGTGATGTCGGCGTGGTCGTAGGGCGGGCTGACCTCGACGACGTCGATGCCGACGACGGGCAGCTCGAGGCAGATCCGGCGTACGGAGTCGAGGAGCTCGCGGGCGGAGAGGCCGCCGGGCTCCGGGGTGCCGGTGCCGGGTGCGTGGCCCGGGTCGCAGACGTCGATGTCGACGGAGAGGAAGACGCCCTCGCACCCGTCGGTGGCGATGCCGAACGCCTCGGTCAGGCACTCGGTCAGGCCGCGGTGGACGATCTCGGTCATCTCGTAGGACCGCATGTTCTCCGCGGCCATCCAGTCGAGCGTCTCCGGACCGGGCCAGTAGCCGCGGAGCCCGACCTGGAGGAACCGGTCGCCGCGCAGCGCGCCCGACTCGATCAGCCGGCGCATCGGCTGGCCGTGGCCCCACAGCGAGCCGAACTCGATGTCGCCGGTGTCGGCGTGCGCGTCGAAGTGGATCATCGAGACCCGGCCGTGGCCGAGGACGTTGGCCACGCCCTTGGCGTCGGGGTAGGCGATCGAGTGGTCGCCACCGAGGACGACGGGGATCGCGCCCGCTCGGGCCACCTTCTCCACCGCGGCCTCGAGCCGGCCGAGGGTGGTCTCGATGTCGCCGGGCGGCAGCTCGACGTCGCCGGCGTCGACGACCTTCAGGTCCTGGAGCCCGTCGGTGCGCAGCGCGAGCGAGGGCCGCGAGCCGTCGTGGGGCAGGTAGTCGGTCATCCGGATGGCCTGCGGCCCGAACCGCGTGCCCGGCCGGTGCGACGTACCCCCGTCGAAGGGTGCGCCGACGACGACCACGTCCGCGTCGGCGTACGACGCCTCGTCGTCGAGGTCGCACGCGGGCACGCCGAGGAAGGTGATGTCCGGTCCGAACTGAGCGCCGTAGCGAGCCATGCAGGGACTCTAGGCTGGCGCACATGGCCGACGACACCTTCTGGCAGGACGCCGAGCAGCACCTGATCCGCTACGGCGGCGGGTTCACGCCGCGGGTGATCGCGCGCGCCGCCGGCTCCTACGTGTACGACGAGCAGGACCGCGCGATCCTCGACTTCACCTCAGGGCAGATGAGCGCCGTCCTCGGCCACTCGCATCCCGAGGTCGTGCGCACGGTGACCGAGTCGATCTCGACGCTCGACCACCTCTACTCCGGGATGCTCAGCCGCCCGGTCGTCGAGCTGGCGCGCCGCCTGGCGATCAGCCTGCCGGGGTCGTTGGAGCGGATGCAGCTGCTGAGCACCGGCGGCGAGGCCAACGAGGCCGCGATCAAGATGGCCAAGCTCGCGACCGGTCGCTACGAGGTGGTCGCGCTCGACCGCTCGTGGCACGGCATGACCACCGGCGCTGCGGGCGCGACGTTCTCCGCGGGTCGCCACGGCTACGGCCCGCCGCCGGTCGGCAACCTCACGCTGCCCGCGCCCGACGCGTACCGCTCCCCCTTCCGCCACCCCGACGGCAGCCACGACTGGGAGACCGAGCTGGAGTACGGCTTCGCGACCCTCGATCGGCAATCCTCCGGCAGCCTCGCTGCCTGCCTGGTCGAGCCGATCCTGTCCTCGGGCGGCATCCTCGAGCTGCCCGACGGCTACCTCGCCCGACTCCACGAGAAGTGCGGCGAGCGCGGGATGCTGCTCGTCGTCGACGAGGCGCAGACCGGCCTCGGCCGCACCGGCACGATGTACGCCGTCGAGCGCGACGGAGTCGTGCCCGACATCATCACCCTCTCCAAGACCCTCGGCGCCGGGCTGCCCGTCGCGGTCGTCGTCACGACCGCCGAGATCGAGGAGCGGTGCCACGAGCGCGGCCACCTCTTCTTCACGACCCACTCCTCCGACCCGCTCGCCGCCGCCGTCGCGCTGACGGTCCTCGACGTGGTCGAGCGCGACGGTCTCGCCCACCGGGCCCGCGTGCTGGGCAAGGAGCTGGGCGACCGCCTGCTCGACCTCCGCGACAGGTACGACGTCGTCGGCGACGTCCGCGGTCGCGGCCTGCTCCAGGGCGTCGAGCTCGTCACCGACAAGGAGTCGAAGACTCCCGCCGACGCGCTCGGCCGGGCCGTCACGTCAGCCGCCCTCGACCTCGGGCTGCACATCAACATCGTGCAGCTCCCCGGCCTCGGTGGCGTGATCCGGATGGCGCCGCCGCTGACCATCGCCGAGGACGAGCTCCACCACGGCGTCGACCTGCTGGAGCAGGCGATCGTCGGAGCGCTGAAGGGCTGAGCCCGCCGCCCGGGTGGCGGCAGATCGCACGTCGGGCAGCCAGATCCGTGCAAGGTGCCGCCACCCTCCGGCCGAATCCCATCAAGGTGGCGGCAGATCGCGCGTCGGGCGGGCAGATCGGTGCAAGGTGCCGCCACCCTCAGGGAGCGACCGCGCCTACCAGTCCCCCAGTGCCGCGAAGCGTTCGCCGATGAGGCGGTGCGTCGCGGAGTCGGGGTGGAGGTTGTCGGGCAGGGGCAGCGTCTCGGCGTCGGCGGCCCCATAGAGCGCCAGCCCGTCGACGTACGACAACAGGGGGTCGTGGCGACGCTCGACGACCTCGGCGAGCACCTCGCGCACCACCTCGAGGGTCAGCGCCCCGCGCGCCACGGCAGCCGGGTCGCCATCGGCGACGAACGCGACGCGGCCCTCGGCCATCCCCGCCATGTCGACGCCCGTCGGCCCCGGCACCGACTCGTGCATGCCGCAGAAGATCGGCGAGACGAGCCGGATCGGCGTGGAGGGGTGGCCGTCGCGGATGGTGTCGAGGAAGCCGTGGACGGCCGGGCCGAGGGCGCGTCGGCGCAGCAGGTCCTGGTTGACCACGTTGATGCCGAGCTTGAGGCTGATCAGGGCGGCGGGGGTGTCGCGGATCGTGCGGGCGACGAACGGGTCGAGGAGCGCGCTGCCGCCGAGGCCGAGGTTGACCAGGTCGAGCCCGGCCAGGCGGGCCGCGACGACGGGCCACGTCTCGGTGGGGTACGTCGCGATCGACCCGTGGCTGATCGAGCTGCCGTGGTGCACCCACCGCGGCCCGGCGGCGGGCAGCGGTGCGACCGGCGCGTCCGCGCGCAGGTCGACGAGCTCGGTCTGCTCGTCGTGCGGCAGCCAGACCTCGACGTCCTTCTCACCGGCGGGCAGGGCGATGACCAGCGTGGTCGGCTCGCCCGGCTCGAAGGTGTTCGCGCCCGTCATCATGTCGACCAGCAGCACGTTGCCGCCGGGAGCGGTGAGTCGCTCGGCGAGCTCGCCGTCGACCACCACGTCGTACGAGCCGTCGGGGCGCGCGGGAGCGCCGGCGTACTGCCGCTTGGTGGGCAGCACGTCGAGCTCGAGCCGGGTCGCGGCGGTGCGCATCGCGAGCCGTACGCCGGCAGGCTGGGCCTCCACGAGGTGGAGCTGCGGGTCGTCGGTCTGCGCCCGCGCCCAGGCGGGGAGGCGGTGGGGCATCAGGCCGCGGTCGGTGCGCTCGAGCTCGAGCGCGCCCAGGACGAAGGCGCGGAGGTCGGTCATGAGGTCTCCCAGGATCGGATGAGGGTGTCGAGGCCGTCGAGCACGCGCTCCCAGGTCTCGTCGGATGTCGGCGAGGCGGCGCCGTGGCCGAAGGCACCGGCGGCATCGAGCGCGGCGTAGCCGTGGAACGTGGCGCCGAGCAGCCGCACGGCGTGGGTCTCGTCGGTCGCGTCGAGGTGGTAGCTGCGGAGCACGGCGCGCACCAGCTCGGCGTGGCGAGGGCCGGCACTGCGGACCGCGGTCTCGGCGTCGAGCGGCAGCCGGGTAGCGGTGTACCGCCCCGGGTGGCGACGGGCGTACGACCGCCACACCCCGCCCAGCGCAGCGAGCGCGTCGCGGCCGCTGACGCCGGCCAGCGCGTCGGCGGCGAGGTCGGCGGTCTCCTCGAGCGCGAGCAGCGCGACCCGGGTGCGCAGGTCGGCGGGGTTGCGGACGTGCGTGTAGAGGCTGGGCACGGCGACGCCGAAGGACTTCGCGAGCGCCGTCAGCGTGACGGCGTCGAGCCCGACCTCGTCCGCGAGGTCGGCGGCGGCCGCGGTGACGCGGTCGCTGGTGAGTCCGGCGCGGGGCACGGCATCCTCCTTCGTCGATGTGGATGAAACCTTAGGTCATTAGGTTTCCGCAATCCAATCGGGATCCGGCCGCCCAGGGTGGCGGCGTACGACACCTCTCACGCCCGTTTCGATGTCGTGCGCCGCCACCCTCGGCCGACCGACACAGCAGCTCGACCAGACCGGTCTTGACTTTAGTTCGAGACTCGTCCTAAATAGTGACGTGGCTCTCGTCCTCGGCATCGACTCCTCGACCCAGTCGACCAAGGCCCTGCTCGTGGACGCCGACGACGGGACGGTCGTCGAGGAGCGGTCCGCGCCCCACCCGCCCGGCACCGAGGTCGACCCGACGGCCTGGCTGGCCGCGGTCGACGCGGCAACCGACGGGCTGCTCGAGCGCGCGGACTCCGTCTCGGTCGCGGGCCAGCAGCACGGCATGGTCGCCCTCGACGAGGACGGCACCCCGGTCCGCGATGCGCTGCTGTGGAACGACACCCGCTCGGCCCAGGCCGCGCGCGACCTGATCGACGAGATGGGCGGGCCGCAGGCCTGCGCCGACGCGATCGGCAGCGTGCTGGTCGCGTCGTTCACCTCCGCCAAGCTGCGCTGGCTGCGCGACCACGAGCCCGAGCGGGCGGCGTTGGTCACGAGCGTGAGGTTGCCCCACGACCACGTCTCGCACCACCTCGCCGCACCCGGCACCGAGCCGTTCACCGACCGCGGCGACGCCTCCGGCACCGGCTACTTCGCGACCCGCGAGGGCGCGTGGCGCCCCGACCTCCTCGAGCTCGCCCTCGGCCACGGCGCAGGACTGCCGCGCCTCGTCGCACCCGGCACCGCGGCCGGCGAGACCTGCACCGGAGCCCTGCTCGCCGGCGGCACCGGCGACAACATGGGCGCCGCCCTCGGCATGGCGCTCCGGCCCGGCGACGTGCTGGTCTCGGTCGGCACGTCCGGCGTCGCGTCGGCCGTCAGCGCCACCGCGGTCGCCGACGGCACCGGCGTGGTCACCGGCTTCGCCGACGCGAGCGGCGGCTTCCTGCCGATGGTCACCACGATGAACGCCGCCGGCATCCTCGACCTCCAGGCCCGCTGGCTCGGCGTCGACCACGACGGCCTCGCCGACCTCGCCCTCGACGCCGCACCCGGCGCGGGCGGCCTGACGCTCCTCCCCTACTACGGCGGAGAGCGCAGCCCCAACCGCCCGGACGCCACCGGCACCTGGACCGGGCTCACGCCCGCCACGACCCGTGCCGACCTCGCCCGCGCGGCGTACGAGGCACTGCTCTGCTCCCTCGCTGACGCCGTCGACCGCCTCGTCGCGGCCACCGGCGAGCAGCCACAGCGGCTGCTCATGGTCGGCGGCGCCACCAGGAGCGCCGCCCTGCGCGCTCTCGCTCCGGCCGTCCTCGGCGCGCCCGTGACCCTGCCGCCCGCGGCGGAGTACGTCGCCCTCGGCGCGGCCCGGCAGGCGGCGTGGGCCCTCGCCGGGACGCCGGAGCCGCCGCAGTGGCCGGCCCCGGAGACCACGGTCCTCGAGGCCGACCCCACCCCCCACGTGCGCGAGGTCTACGCCGACCTCCGCGACCGCACCGCACCCTGGACCCCGTAGCAGCACGAAAGGCACCCCGATGAGCACCGACATCCCCACCCCCACCCCCGATGACAAGTTCTCCTTCGGCCTCTGGACCGTCGGCTGGCAGGCCCGCGACCCGTTCGGCGACGCGACCCGCCCGCCGCTCGACACCGTCCACTCCCTCGAGAAGCTCGCCGAGCTCGGTGCCTACGGCGTGAACTTCCACGACGACGACGTCATCCCCTTCGGCAGCGACGACGCCACCCGCGACGCGATCATCGACCGCTTCAAGAAGGGCCTGGCCGACACCGGCCTCGTGGTCACCACCGCGACCACCAACCTCTTCACCCACCCGGTCTTCAAGGCCGGCGCGTTCACCAACAACGACCGCGACATCCGTCGCTTCGCGCTGCGCAAGGTGATGCGCAACGTCGACCTCGCCGCCGAGCTCGGCGCCAAGGTGTACGTCGCCTGGGGCGGCCGCGAGGGTGCCGAGTACGGCGCCTCGCAGGACACCCGCGTCGCGCTCGACCGGATGAAGGAGGCCTTCGACCTCCTCGGCGACTACGTCACGGAGCAGGGCTACGACCTGAAGTTCGCCATCGAGCCCAAGCCCAACGAGCCCCGCGGCGACATCCTGCTGCCGACCATCGGCCACGCGCTGTCGTTCATCGACAGGCTCGAGCGCCCCGAGCTCGTCGGCGTGAACCCGGAGATCGGGCACGAGGAGATGGCCGGCATGAACGCCGCCGCCGGCTACGCCCAGGCCCTGTGGGCCGGCAAGCTCTTCCACATCGACCTCAACGGCCAGAACGGCCCGAAGTACGACCAGGACCTGCGCTTCGGTGCGGGCAACGTGCGCGGCGCGTTCTGGGTGGTCGACGCCCTCCTCGCCGGTGGGTACGACGGCCCGGTCCACTTCGACTACAAGCCCGCGCGCACCGAGGACGAGGACGGCGTCTGGGTCTCGGCCGCGGCCAACATGCGCAACTACCTCATCCTGCGCGAGAAGGTGAAGGCGTTCCGCGCCGACCCGGAGGTGCAGGCGGCGCTGGAGGCGGCGAAGGTGCCCGAGCTGTCGACCCCGACGCTCGCCGACGGCGAGGGCTGGCGCGGGCTGCTCGACGCCGAGGTCGGCGACCCCGAGGTGCTGGCCCAGCGCGGCGGTGGTTTCGAGCTGCTCGACCAGCTGGCGCTCGAGCACCTGTACGGCGTCCGCTGACCAGGACGGTGACCACCGCTCGGCCGACCGCCGGGACCGAGGGGCTGCGTCGGCAGAACACGGCCGTCGTGCTGCGCGCCCTGCGACAGCACGGCCCGTCGACGCGCGCCGAGCTGGCCAAGCTGACCGGCCTCGCCAAGGCGACGATCAGCGTGATCGTCGCCGACCTCGAGGCGGCCGGCGCGGTCAGCGAGGGGGGCTCGCGCCCGGGCGTCCGAGGACGGCCGGGCCGCCCGGTCGGACTGCGCGGTGACCGCTTCGTGGCCCTCGGGCTGGAGCTGAACGTCGACTACGTCTCGGCGGTCGTGCTCGACCTGGCCGGCCAGGTGCTGCTCAGCGAGAGCCGCCCGGCCGGCACGACCGACGCGCTGACCGACCTGGTCCGCGACGCCGTGGCCGAGCACGCCGGTCCGGGCCGCACCGTCATCGGCACGACCCTCGCCGTCCCTGCGCTCGTGCGGGGCGACAACCGGACGGTGGCGTGGGCGCCGAACCTCGCGGTCGAGGGTGCCGGGCTGGCGGACGACCTCGGCGGCCTCGTGCCCGGCGGCGGGGTCAGCGTCAGCAACGACGCCAACTGTGCGGCGTACGCCGAGTCGCACCACGGCGCCGCGGTCGGGGTGGCGCACGCGCTCTACCTCACCGGCACCGTCGGCATCGGCGCCGGCATCGTCCAGGACGGCGAGCTGGTGCGCGGCGGCGCTGGTTTTGCGGGCGAGGTCGGGCACATGCCGGTCGGCGACTCCACCGCGCTGTGCGGCTGCGGCCGCCGGGGCTGCTGGGAGGCGTCGGTCGGGCTGCACGCGATGCTCGCCGCTGTCGGCATGCCCGAGCTCGACACCCCGCTGCGCACCGCCGAAGCCGTCGCTGCGCGCGCCGCCGACGATCCGGCCGTGCGCGCCGGGCTCGAGCGCGTGGGGCAGGACATCGGCCTGGGCCTCGCGATGCTCAGCAGCGTCCTCGATCCTGAGGTCGTGGTGCTGGGCGGCTACTTCGCGCCGCTCGGCGAGCTCGTGCTGGAGCCCGCCCGACAGACCCTGGGCGAGCGCCTCGCCTCTGCGGTGCAGGTGCGTCCGGAGCTGCGGCTCAGCACCCTCGGCATCCAGGCCGCCGCGCTCGGCGCGGCGGAGCAGTCGCTCGGCCCGGTGTTCGCCGGCGACCTCGACCTCGCCGACCCCGAGGGCTGGCCCTCAGACAGCCAGGCGTGAGCCGACGTCGACCAGGGCGGAGCCGAGGGCCGCGACCGGGTCGACGAAGAGCGGCTCGAGCGCGATCTCGGCAGCACCCAGCAGGGCCGAGTCGGACTCCAGGCCCGGCAGGACCAGCGTGACCGACTCCAGCGGCGCGGGGAGCGCGCGGTCTGCGAGCGCGGAGTTCACCTCGGCCCGGACGAGCGGGTAGAGCGAGCGGAAGTAGCCGCCGAGCACGATCAGCCGCGGGTTGAAGGTGTTGACGATGCTCGCCAGTCCGTGGCCGAGGGCGGCACCCGTGGCCCGCAGCTCCGGCGGCGGCTTGGTGTAGCCGTCGAGCACCTCGTCGAGCTGCGCGACCTTGTCGGGCGGGCAGTGGATCGCCTCGGCGATCGCGTGGGCACCGACCTCGGTCTCCCAGCACCCGCGGTTGCCACAGTGGCACGGCCGGCCCTGCGGGTTGAAGCGCAGGTGGCCGACCTCGCCGGCGTACCCTCCAGCGCCCTCGAGCCGGACGCCGCCGGTGATGACGCCGGCACCGACGCCGACGTTGCCGGAGACGTAGATCAGGTCGTCGACGCCCACGGCCGCGCCGCGGATGTGCTCGGCCAGGGCGCCGAGGTCGGCGTCGTTGGCGAGCGAGACCGGCACGTCGAGGCCGAGCGCGGCGAGCACGATGCCGCCGAAGGACACGTCGTGCCACTCCAGGTTGGGCGCCAGCCGGATCAGGCCGTCGCTGCGACGGACCAGACCAGGCACGCTGATGCCGATCCCGACCAGGGGTGCCGTCGGCGGCGCCCCCTCCACGACCCGGCGGATCAGGGCCGCCACGGCGGCGCCGACCTGCCACGCCTCGCCGTCGCTGTGCACCGGGGCCTGCGCCCGCTCCAGCACGCGGCCGCCCAGCCCGACCCGGGCGACCACGGCCCGGTCGACCCCGAGGTCGACCGCGATCACGAACGGCCCCTCGGCCGCGATGCGGACGCCTGCGGACGGACGCCCGGCTCCCTGCCGGGGCCCGCCCACGGGCGTGGTCCGCTCGGAGATCCCGAGCGACTCCAGCTCGGCGACCAGCCCCGCGATGGTGCTGCGGTTGAGCCCCATCAGGCTGGTCAGCTCGGCGCGCGAGATCTGGCCGGCGCCGTGCACGTGCCGCAGCAACGTGCCGAGGTTGTGGCGCCGGACGGCCTCCTGGTTGGTCCCGAGGCCCGAGCGCCGCTGCTGCGGGCTCATGGTCGTGACCTAGACGCCTGCCGAGGAACGACGACGACGCGAGACGGCATCCACGCTCGCGGCCAGCAGCAGGACGCCACCGGTGACGAGGAAGTTGATGTAGCTCGCCTGGTTGAGCAGGCCGAGGCCGTTGGGGATCGTCGCGATCACCAGGCCACCGATCACCGCGTCGATCGCACGACCCCGGCCACCGAAGAGGCTGGTGCCGCCGATGACCGCGGCGCCGACGGCGTACAGCAGCACGTTGCCGCCACCGGAGCCCGGCGACACCTTGCCGACGTACGACGCCAGCAGCAGGCCGCTGATGGCCGCCATCGAGGAGCAGATGACGAAGGCAGCGATCCGGATGCGCTTGACGTTGATGCCGGCCCGTCGGGCGGCCTCGGCGTTGCCGCCGACGGCGTACAGGTGCCGGCCGAAGCGGGTGCGCGTGAGGATGAAGGTCCAGAACAGCAACAGGGCGACCACGACGGGCAGCACCCACGGGATGCCACTGATGTTGAACAGGTTGGGGTTCGGCGCGCGGTTGGCGCTGAGCAGCGCGGTGAGGCCCAGCACGATGACGCCCACGACGGCGATCCGCACGATGACGACGCCGAACGGCTGGTGGACCAGGCCCTTGGCCGAGAGCGTCCGGAAGTTGTAGAGCGACAGCGCCGCGAAGGCGACCACGATCAGGATCGCCGCTATCCACCCCGCTGTGATCGGCACGTTCTTGATCGACAACCCGCGCAGCACCGGGTCGTTGAAGCGCAGCGAGCCGCCGGCGCCGATCAGCTTGAGCGGCACCGCCTGGAGGGCCAGGAAGAACGCGAGGGTGACGACGAAGGACGGAATGCCCAGGAAGGACACGAGTGCGCCGATCGCCAGTCCGATGACGGCGCCGACGGCGATGCCCGCCAGGGTCGCCGCCCACCACGGCCAGTCGTGGTCGATCATCATCAGCGCGATGATCGTGGCGGCCGCGCCACCCGCCACACCGGCGGACAGGTCGATCTCGCCGAGCAGCAGGACGAAGACGATGCCCATCGCCATCACGCAGATGGAGCCGGCCTGCACGACCAGGTTGGCCATGTTGTAGGTCGTCAGGAACCGGTCGTGCAGCGAGGTGAAGACGATGAACAGGAAGATCAGGCCGAGGATCGCGGGCAGCGATCCCATGTCGCCGCCGCGGAGGCGGTTGAGGTAGTCGCGCGCCGAGTCGCCGATGGTCGCGGCCTGGCGGTTGTCGTTGTCGAAGCCACCCGCGGGCTGGGCCGCGGGGGCGGACTGGGTGTCGTTGTCGACGGACATGTCAGGCTCCTTCAGGCCGAGGCGTTCGCGAGGTTCTCGGAGATGCCGAGGTCACCGGAGCGTCCGGCGGTGATCAGCTCCACGACCTGGCTGTGGCTGACGTCCTTCGCGGGGACGTCGGCCGCCACGCGACCGAGGTAGAGCGCGGTGATCCGGTCGGCGACCTCGAACACGTCGCCCATGTTGTGGGAGATCAGCACGACGCCGAGGCCGCGGTCGGCGAGGCGTCGTACGAGGTCGAGCACCTGGCGCGTCTGCGCGACACCGAGCGCGGCGGTCGGCTCGTCGAGGAGCACGACCTTGGAGTTCCAGAGGACGGCCTTGGCGATGGCGACCGTCTGGCGCTGGCCGCCGGAGAGGCTGGCCACGCTCTGGCGCACCGACTTCACGGTGCGGACCGAGAGGGACGAGAGGGTCTCGCGGGCGCGGGACTCCATGGCGACCTCGTCGAGGCCGAGGCCCTTGACCTCCTCGCGGCCGAGGAACATGTTCTGGACGATGTCGAGGTTGTCGCACAGCGCGAGGTCCTGGTAGACGATCTCGACGCCGAGCTCGGCCACGTCGCGCGGGCCGTGCACCTCGACCTTCTTGCCCTCGAAGGAGTAGTCACCGCTGTCGCGGCCGTAGATGCCGGCGATGATCTTGACGAGCGTCGACTTGCCGGCGCCGTTGTCACCCACGAGGGCGGTGACCTGTCCGGGGTAGACGGCGAAGTCCACGTCGTGGAGGACGTGCACCACGCCGAAGCTCTTGTTGACGCCGCGCAGCTCGAGCAGCGGTTGAACCATGGTCCCACTTCCGATCAGCAGAATTTGTTGTGCGAGAGGACGGGGACGACGCCCGGGCCGAAGCAATCCGGCCCGGGCGTCGTGTTCCGCGGGGGTCAGCTGTCCCGATCAGACGATCAGGAGATGCCGGCCTTGGTGCACAGGTCGGCGAACTTGCCGGCGCACACGTCCTCGGCCTTCTGGCCACCGTCGTCGATCACGTCGCCGACGTTGTCCTTGGTGATCGCCTGCGGCGTCAGCAGGATCGAGGGGACCTCGCTGTCGTCGGAGGAGTCGACCGTGGTGCCGGTGGTCTCAGCGTCGTCACCGTTGACCAGCGCGATCGCGGCGTCGGCCAGCGCGCCGGCCTCCTGCGTGGCGGACTTGTAGACCGTCATGCACTGCGTGCCGGCGAGCACGTTCTGCAGGCCCTCGACCGTGGCGTCCTGGCCGGTGACCGGGACCTTGCCGGCCTGGCCGGCACCCTCGAGGATGCTGATGGCCGCGCCGCCGAGGCCGTCGTTGGCGGCGAGCACGCCGTCGACCTTGCCGTCAGCAGCGGTGTAGAGCTGCTGGAAGATCGTGGCGGCCTCTTCGTTGTCCCAGTCCGGGACGGCCTGCTCGCCGACGACCTTGTAGTTGCTCATGCTGTCGAGCACGCTGTGCGCGCCCTCGGCGAAGAGCGTGGCGTTGTTGTCGGTGGGCGAACCGTTGAGGTAGACGATGTTGGCGTCCTTGTCACCGAGGCAGTCCGCGAGGCCCTGGCCCTGGAGCTCGCCGACCTTGGTGTTGTCGAACGAGACGTAGTACTCCGCCGAGCCACCGAGGGTGAGGCGGTCGTAGTCGATGGTCGCGACGCCCTGCGACTTGGCCTTCTCCTGGATGGCCGCGCCGGACTCGGAGTCGAGGTTGACGATCGCGAGGACCGTCACGCCGTTGCCGATCATGGTGTCGGCGATCTGCGTCATCTTCTCGGCGTCACCCTCGGCGTTCTGGATGTCGTACTCCACGCCGGCGTCCTTGAAGGCCGCCTCGAGGGCCGGGCGGTCCGCGCTCTCCCAGCGCACCGAGGACTCGGTGTCGGGCAGGATCACGCCGATCTTGCCGGCGGCGTCGCCGCTGCCGCTGTCACTCCCGCTGTCCCCGCCCGAGCTGTCGTCCCCACCACAGGCGGTCAGCGCCATCGAGAGACCGAGCAGAGGGACCAAGAGCAAACTGTGCTTCCGCTTCACACGAACCGCCTCCTAGCGATTTCGATCGCACGTCGGTCCAGGGCAGGTCGCCACGCCTCCGCGCATATGTTGTTCGGGACAACATATGGAGTGATGGTGGTCACGTCCATACCGCAGGGCAGCCGTGACCGGTTTGTTACCGAAACGACGGGCGCTCCCGCGTGGAAGGCACCACCGATCACTGGACCACTGGTCTGGTCGGGGCCTACTCGACCGGGTTCACGGCTCCGCTCCACACGTGCCCGCCGTCGCCGGCGTCGCCCACCAGCAGGAGGTCCTCGCCCGCCACGGCCATCAGGGCGTGGTCGCCCGCCGTCTGCGGCTCGAGGGGTACGTCGACCTGCCGCCAGGTGCGACCGTCGCCGGTCTGCCAGAGCTCGTAGTGGTCGCCGGTGCTGAGGGTGGCGAGCACGCCGAGCGGCGTCGAGGTGAGCGACGCGACGTAGGGCGCACCGCGCCAGGAGTCCGCGATCGCGCCGAAGGACACCGCCTGGCCCCAGCCGTCGTCGTCGCGGACCCAGGCGGCGAAGCCGTCCTCGCTGCGGCCGACCGCGAGCGCGCGCCCGTCGTCGAGCGCCACGACCCGGTGCACGTCCTGCACGCCGTCGGCGGCCGGCATCTCCTCGGGGGTCCAGGTCAGCCCGTCGGGCGAGGTCCACGCGAGCGGGTCCTGGTCGAGGTGCCGACCGGTGCGCGCGCCGGCACCGACGAGCACCCACTCGTCGCCGGTCCAGCCGGCGCCCTGGGCGAGCGACTCGAGGTCGCCGTCGTCGGTGAGCCCGGGCTCCTCCTCGACCCGGGTGAACTCCCTCGGGTCGTCGGTGAACCACACGCCCGGACCAGACGTCCGGTTGCCGGTGATCAGCCACCCGGTCGGGCCACCGGCGATCGGGCCGACGTTGGTCGCGGTGACGCCGCCGTACTGGATGAAGAGGGCGGGCACGTCCACCAGGCCGCCACCGCCGTCCTCGCGGAACGTGGTCACCCGTGGGTTGCCGTGCGCGCCGCCGGAGCGGGCGCCGACGACGGCGACCCGGTCGCGCGAGCAGGCGACGGAGTTGAGGATCGCGCGCCGCCCCCAGTACGTCGTCGTACCGACCTCGACGGACCTCCACGTCTCGCGGTCGCTCGAGAACCACGCTGCCGGGCGGGTGTCGCGGGTCTCGCTGGGGTGGTCGAGGAACACCGCCCCGACGACCCACCAGCCGTCACCGCACTGGACGGCGTCGCGGACCACGGACCTCCCGGGGGAGCCGGCGGGCGCGGGGAGCGGATGCTCGGCCCAGGACACCGTCACGTGCCGTGGCTCGTCGGGGCGATCGGCGTCGTCGGTGCAGCCGGCCAGCACCAGCGCGGCCGCGACCACCGGCACGCCCACCCGTCGCAGCTCCACACCCCGCAGTGTGCCAAGCCGGGGCGCCTCCGCACCCGCGACTTCTGCGCAGAGAGCCAACCTTCCGCGGCCCTCGCAGCGTGGAGCGGGCAGGAGGACCATCGGAGAGAGCAGCCGTCCAGCGGTCCAGGAGGTCCGGAGGGAGGGGAGGAGATGCGCCGAGCCAGCGACGTCGCCGCGTTCAGCGAGTTCGCCGAGGCCTGCGGTCCCTCGCTGTTCCGGACGGCGTACCTCATGGTCGGCGACCACCAGCTCGCCCAGGACCTGGTGCAGGAGGCGTTGGTGAAGACCCTCATCGCGTGGCCTCGGCTCCACGACCGCGCCAACCTGGCGGCGTACACCCGCAGGATCGTGGTGACGACCTCGGTGTCGTGGCGGCGGCGCCGCTCGTTCCACGAGCGCCCGAGCGACCACCTGCCCGAGCCCCGCGTCGCCGGCGACCCGGGCGAGGAGGTGGTCACCCACGACGCGGTGATGCACGCCCTGCTCGCGGTGCCCCCGCGCCAGCGGGCCGCGATCGTGCTGCGCTACTACGAGGACCTCACCGAGGCGCAGGCCGCAGAGGTCCTGGGCTGCTCGGTCGGCACGGTCAAGAGCCAGGTGGCGGCCGGGCTCAAGCACATGCGGGCCGACCTGGGCCCGTCGTTCGACGAGACCCTCGCTGCCGGGCGGGAGGTGACGTCATGACCGAGCCCCTGGGCCGCCTGCTCGAGCGCAGCGCCGACGCCGCACCCGGGTTCCGGGTGGACGTGCCGTCCCTCGTAGCCGCCGCGGACCGACGCCAGCGCCGGCGGCGCCTCGCGGCCGGTGGCGCGTGCCTCGCCGTGGCGGCGGCCGTCGCAGTGGGAGCCCTCGCCGTCCGCGGCACCGGACGGCCCGTGCCCGAGCCCGCCCCTGCTCCGTCACCGGCCCCCACCGTCGCTGTCGACCCGGCCGCCTCGCGCCCGCTGGTCTATGCCGAGGGCACGACCGTCCACGTCGGCGACGCCACGGTCACCGCCGAGGACCCGGTCGCCTTCATCGACGTCACCGACGACGGAGTCGTCTACGAGTCGTCGCTGGACGGCACGCTCTGGTTCACCGACGGCACCAGCACCGCGGTCATCGGCCACTCGGGGCCGGCGGCCGCGCCGACCCTCCACCTGGGGACCGTCACCACGGGCGACACCGGCTCGCTGGTCGTGTGGCGCGACCGGGACGGCCGGCGCGCCGGGCCCTTGACGGTGTACGACACCTCGCTGCGCGAGGTCGTGGGCCGGATCCCCGTCGGCGTGGAGGACTGGACCGTCCTCTTCGTCTCCGAGGACGAGGTCTACCTCGACCCGCACAGCACCCGTCTGCGGCGCTTCGACGTGGCCACCGGCCACACCACCACTGTCACGCCCGCCGGGCTCGAGGCCGCGATGGCGCGGCACACCCGCATGCTGCTCCAGGCCCCGGCCGACACCGTCGAGCGGCCGCTCCACACCCCGGGCACCAGCTTCGTCCAGGTCGGGCACCGGCTGGTCCCGGCGGACGCGGACCTCGACCCTCGACCCGTCACCACGCTGGCCGGCGACGCGCTCCGCCTCCGTCTGCCCGCGGGCTACTCGGCGCCCTCGCTGGCGACGGGAGGATCGGTGATCCGGATGTCGCAGTGGCTCGACGACGACCACGTCGCCGTGTGGGCCACCGCCGGCGGTGGCGACCTGCCTCCGCAGACCAGCGACCTGCTGGTGTGCCGCGTGCCCGACGGCCTCTGCCGGGTCGAGGTCGCGCGGTCGGCCGGCGACTACGTCGCGCCCTGGCGGGGGTGAGACCGGTCCTTCGGGGTGACCCGCCGGTCGGGACGGCGTGGCTAGCGTTGAGCAGATGAAGCCTTCCGTGACGAGAACCTTCACGACGACCGCGTCGCCTGAGGCGGCGTACGCCTACCTGGCCGACTTCCGCAACGCCGAGGCCTGGGACCCGGGCACGAAGATGTGCGAGCGCACGAGCGGCGACGGCGGAGTGGGTACGACGTACCGCAACGTCTCCTCCTTCCTCGGCCGCGAGGTCGAGCTCACCTACACGACCGCAGAGCTGGCGCCGCACACCCGCGTGCACCTGCGCGGGAGCAACGAGTCCTTCGAGGGGCACGACGTGTTCGAGATCCGCTCGGCGAGCAGCGGTGCGAGCATCACCTACTCGGCGGAGTTCTCCTTCTCCGGCGCGGCGCGGTTCGGGGCGCCGCTGGTGGCGGCGTACCTGCCGATCCTCGCCTCGAAGACGGTCGACCAGCTGCGCAGCTGCCTGGACCGGCAGCCCGGCTGAGGCCGTTCAGCGCTCGACGACGCGGGTGGGCAGCACGACCAGCAGGCCCACCAGGACGAGCACCGCGACGGCCGCACCGCAGGCCGCGGCGGTGCGGTCGTAGACCACGTCGACCACCAGGAAGAGGATGCCGCCGAGCAGCAGGCCGACCAGGACCAGCGCCAGCGAGGTCAGCCGGTGCCCGGCCCGGACCAGCTCGGGCTTCACGCCGTCCTGGAACACGCGGCGGTGGATCGCCACCGGGGCCAGCGTCACGCCGACGGTGCAGAAGGCCAGCCCCAGCAGGCCGACGTACCACCCACGCTGGAAGGCGTCGAGCGCGCCGAACCGGGACTGGAACGGCAGCGTGGCCAGGAACCCGGCGAGCAGCTGGACCCCGGTCTGGCTCACCCGGAGCTCCTGGAGGAGCTCGTCCCAGTTGCGGTCGGCCCGCTCCTGCGGGGTCTCGTCGCGCTCCGATCCGGCCATCCTCGGGACGCTACTCAGGCACCGCGCGCACCACACCCCTCTTCGGGTGAACCGCGCGCCGCATGCCAGTGGCACGGTGGACGACATGGCAAAGGACCACGGCCCGTCCATCGGCGACGACGAGGTCTACGAGGCCGTCCGCGAGGAGGGCGCCAGCAAGGAGAAGGCCGCACGAATTGCCAACGCGGCGGCCGCCGAGGGCCGCTCGAAGGTGGGCGAACGCGGCGGCGAGGCGCAGGACTACGAGGACCGCACCGTCGAGGAGCTGCGCGACCGCGCGGCCGAGCTCGACATCGAGGGCCGCTCCTCGATGTCGAAGGACGAGCTCATCGACGCGCTGCGCCACCACTGACCAGCACCAACGAGAGGGGAACCGAGATGGGCCTGGACGACAAGATCGACAACAAGGGCGACGAGCTCAAGGGCAAGGCGAAGGAGGCCGCCGGCAAGGCGACCGACGACGAGCAGCTCGAGGCCGAGGGGAAGGGCGACCAGATGGGCGCCAACCTCAAGCAGGCCGGCGAGAAGGTGAAGGACGCCTTCAAGGGCTGAGCCACCAGCAGTTCGGGGGACCAACGGTCGGGCCCGTCGTCACGCACGACGGGACCGGCCGTTCTCGCGTCCGGAGGTCGTCCCTCAGCGCGGCGGGTCGATGTGCGCGAGCGCCCGGAGCCACACGCGGTCGGCCTCGACAGCTGCCGTGGCCGCGCGCGGCGTGACGTCGTCGAGCAGCTCCGCGACTGCCGCCGGCGGGCGTGCGCCGGCGTTCGTCGCAGCTGCCGCGATGACCCGCGCAGCCGCGAGCGCGACCGGGCGGTGGGTGCTGACGACGGCCTCGTACTCGGGCTCCTCCCCCGGGCGAGTGGGCACCTCCCAGGCCGACACGACTGCCGAGAAGCCCGCACTGACGCTGACCACGACCCACTCGCGTCGCATCGGCGACCCGTCTGCGATCTGGCAGCGGGCGGGGCGCGCCTCGGGGGCCGCCGGGAGGTCGTCGTCGAACTCGGCGACCACGGCGCACCACGACGCCGTGCGCGCGAGCTCGTCCCAGCGGTGCCGGGCGTGGCCGAAGTGGTAGCCGCTCTGGAAGGCACCGAGCACCACGGGGCGGTCGGCGCGGGCGAGCGACTCGTCCTCGACGGCGTACGACGCCGCGACGAGGGCGGGCCGGCCCAGGCGCTGCGGCCGGAGCTCGGGGAAGTCGCGGATCAGGACGGCATGCACCGACTCCGTGGGCTCCTCGGCGCCGCGCCGGGCGACGGTGTCGATGGCGAGCTGGAGCGGGACGCCGGCGTCGCGGACCTCGATCACCTCGCGCACGCGGCGCACGTCGGCCTCGGTGAAGCGGCGGTGCCCCGCCGGGGAGCGCTCGCCCGCCGGGAAGCCGAACCGAGTCTCCCACGCTCGCAGCACGGCGGGCGTCAGGCCCGTGCGGGTGGCGAGCACCCCGATGCTGAACCCGTCGTCCATCCCGGCCCCTCCACCCCTTGCGATTTGTGTCGAAGTAACTTATACAGGTTTGTAGAACTATTGGTCCACTACCCCGGGAGCTCTCATGGCCGCCGTGATCCTCATCAGCAGCGTGGCGATCCTGGTCGCCATCGTCGGGTGCATCGTGATCTGGCGCCTGGACGCCGCGCGTGCCGAGGAGATCGAGCACCCCCACTGATCCCCCGCTGGTCACCGGAGGGGGCCTCCTTCCGCCCTCCGGTGATCGGGTAGGACGCTGGACGGCAGGTCAGGTCGGCAGCTCCGCGACGACGTACGGCGACCGGCTCGCGAGGCGGGTCACCACGACCGCGGTGACGAGCATGGTCAGCGCGATCCCGGCGAGCACGACCAGCTGGAACTGTGCGGCGACGATCGGCGACGCACCACCGAAGAGGGCGCCGACGAAGGCGCCGGGCAGGGTCACCAGACCGGTCGACCGGGTCTGGTCGAGGTTCGGCAGCAGGGCCTCGCGGGCCGCGTCGCGGCCGATGTCGTCGTACGCCTGCTGGGGGGTCGCGCCGAGGGAGAGCCAGGCCTCCACCTCGTCGCGTCGGGCACGGGCGGCCCGCAGGAAGTTGCGGCCCGACAGTGTCGCCGCCGACATCGCGTTGCCGATGATGATGCCGGCGACCGCGACGACGTAGCGCGCCTCGAGGTCCACGAGGCGCAGCGCGAAGACCAGCACCAGCGACACCGACGCTCCGCACAGCACGCCGAGCAGCGCGAGCACCCGGCCGCGCGGCAGCTCGTCGAGCCGCGACCCCGCGGTGAAGGTCGCCGTGCTCAGCATCAGGACCACGAACAGTGCGACGGTCCACGGCACCGCCAGCACGCCGCGCAGGATCGTCGCGACCACCGCGAGCTGGACGACCGCGCGGAGCAGCGCGGTGACCGGCATGACGCCGAGGTCGATGCGGGCCAGGCGCGAGACGGCGTACGTCGTGAGGGCGAGGGCGAGCAGCCCGAGTCCCCACCACACGTAGTCCACGGGCCGATCCTCGCCGACGCGCCGTGGCTGTGGACGGAGTCGGGCCGTGTGTCGGCGGGCGCTCATAGGGTGGCGCCGTGACCTTGCACCTCCACACCGCCGAGCGCACCGACGCGCTCGCCGACGGCCTGGCCGACCTGCTGGTCACCCCCCTGCCCGACCCCTTCGCCCGCGAGGTCGTGGTCGTGCCGGCCCGCGGCGTCGAGCGGTGGCTGACCCAGCGGCTGTCCCACCGCCTCGGGGTCGGGCCGCGCGGCGGCGACGGCGTGTGCGCGGGCGTCGACTTCGTGACGCCCCACTCGCTGGTCTCGATGCTGCTCGACCGCGACGCCGAAGACCCGTGGAGCCCCGACCGTCTCGCCTGGCCGCTGCTGTCGGTGATCGACGACTGCCTCGACGAGCCCGGCTTCGGCGACCTCAGCCGCCACCTCGGCCACGGCGACCCGACCGACGAGAGGAGCGCGCGCCGCTATGCCGTGGCCCGGCGGCTCGCCGGCCTCTTCGGGTCGTACGCCGTCCAGCGCCCGCAGCTCGTCCGCGACTGGCGCGCGGGTGCTGACACCGACGGCGCCGGCGGTGCGCTCGACCCCGACCTGAGGTGGCAGGCCGAGCTGTGGCGGCGGCTCGTCGCGCGGGTCGAGGAGCCGGCGCCCGACGTGCGCCACGCCGCCACCCTCGAGCGGCTGCGCGACGGCGCGCAGGGGCTCGACCTGCCGGGACGGCTCTCCCTCTTCGGCCACACGCGGCTCCCCGTCACTGAGGTCGAGCTGCTGCGGGCGCTGGGCGAGCACCGCGACGTCCATCTCTGGCTGCCACAGCCCTCGCCGGTCCTGTGGTCGGCGCTCGCCCCCACCGCCACGGAGGGCCCGGTGGCCCGCGCCGACGACGACTCGGCCTCCCTCGTCCACCACCCGCTGCTCGCCTCGCTGGGTCGCGACTCCCGCGAGCTGCGGCGCACCCTGGGCGAGCTCGAGACCGGGCAGCACAGGGCCGGGCACGCCGACCCGGCCACGCTGCTCGGCTGGCTCCAGTCCGACCTCCGCGCCAACCAGGCGCCCGACGCCGCCACCCTCGCTGCGCGGGTGCGCGCGCCCCAGGACCTCTCCGTCCAGGTGCACGCCTGCCACGGCACCGCCCGGCAGGTCGACGTGCTGCGCGAGGTGCTGGTCGGGCTCCTGCAGGACGACCCGAGCCTCGAGCCCCGCGACATCCTCGTGATGTGCCCCGACATCGAGACCTACGCGCCACTGATCTCAGCCGGATTCGGCCTCGCCGACGTGGCCCACGAGGACGCCGGCCACCCCGCCCACCGGCTGCGGGTCCGCCTCGCCGACCGGTCGCCGGGCGCCACCAACCCCCTGCTGGGCGTGGCCGCCGACCTCGTCGAGCTGGCCGCCGGCCGGATGACCGCCACGGCCGTCCTCGACCTCGCCGCCACCGAGCCGGTGCGGGCCCGCTTCGGCTTCACCGACGACCACCTCGAACGGATGGCGCGCTGGGTCGACCAGGCCGCGATCCGCTGGGGCTACGACCGCGACCACCGCGGCACCTTCGGCCTCGACCTCGACGCCAACACCTGGCTGACCGGCCTCCAGCGGGTCCTGCTCGGCGCGGCCATGTCGGGCGACGGCCACCGGGTCGTGCGCACGACCCTGCCGCTCGACGACGTCGGCGACGGCCACCTCGAGCTCGTCGGCAGCTTCGTGGAGATGGTGGCCCGGCTGCACACCTTCGTGCGTGCGGCGGGTGACGCGACGTCGGTCGCCGACTGGACGACCGCCCTGGGTGCGGCGGTGCACGGCCTCACCGCGAGCGGCACCGACGACGCGTGGCGGGTCGCGCAGTTCGACCGCGAGCTGGCCCGGATCTCCGCCGGCGTCGGCGACCACGAGACCCGCCTGCGCCACGCCGACGTACGAGCCCTGCTGCGACACCGGCTGCGCGGGCGGCCGACGCGCAGCAACTTCCGCACCGGCACGCTCACCGTCTGCACGATGGTGCCGATGCGCTCGGTCCCCCACCGCGTGGTGTGCCTGGTCGGCCTCGACGACGGCGTGTTCCCGCGGCTGGAGTCGGTCGACGGCGACGACGTGCTGGCCCGGCGCCCGCTCACCGGCGAGCGCGACATCCGCTCCGAGGACCGCCAGCTCCTGCTCGACGCGATCGGCGCCGCCACCGAGACCCTCGTCATCACCTACGCCGGGCGCGGCGAGCACACCAACGACGACAAGCCGCCGGCCGTGCCGCTCGGCGAGCTGCTCGACACCCTCGACCGCACCAGCAGCGCGCCCGTGCGCGACGACGTGGTGCTGCACCACCCGCTCCAGCCCTTCGACGAGGCCAACCTGACGGCGGCCGCGCTGGTCCGCGCGGCCGACCGGCCGTTCTCCTTCGACCGCACGGCTCTCGCCGGCGCGCAGGCCGCGCGGGCGCCCCGGCCCGCGGTGCTGTCCCTCGTGCCCGACCCACTGCCCGCACCCGAGACCGTGGAGGAGGTCTCGCTCAGCGACCTCCAGGACTTCTTCGCCCACCCGGTGCGCAGCTTCCTCCGCCACCGGCTGCGCGTGACGACTCCCTACGACGTCGACGAGACCAAGGACGCCATCCCGATCACGCTCGACGGCCTCGAGAAGTGGGACGTCGGCGACCGGCTCGTGCGCGACGTGCTGGCGGGCGGCGACCCGCAGTCGGCCATGCTCGCCGAGCAGCTGCGCGGGCTGCTGCCACCGGAGGACCTCGGCTCGGCCATGCTCACCAGCATCGTGAAGAACGTGAAGCCGCTGGTGGAGGCCGCGGTGCCGCTGCGGACCGGGCCGGCCCGCACCCTCGACGTCGACATCGACCTCGGCGACCGCCGGCTCACCGGCACCGTCAGCAACGTGTTCGGCAACAACCTCGTCGCGGTGAGCTACTCCAGCCTCGGCGCCAAGCACCGGCTCGCGGCCTGGCTCGACGCGCTCGCCCTGGCCGCCGGCCACCCCGACGAGAACTGGACCGCCCACACGATCGGCCGCTGGGGCCGGTCCGGCCGGCGCGCACTCATCTCGCCGATGCCCGACGACGACGCCCGCACCATCCTGCGCGACCTCGTCGCGGTGATGGAGCGTGGCCAGCGCGAGCCGCTGCCGCTGCCGATCAAGACCAGCCTGGCCTTCGCCGAAGAGTTCGCGATCGGGGCGCACGGCCAGGCCGATCCCGACGCCAAGGCGCGCGGCGAGTGGGTCACCCCGCGCTTCAACGAGACCGGCTTCCCCAAGGAGGACGGCGACCAGTGGCACGTCCGCGCCTGGGGCGAGGCAGCGCCCTACGACGTGCTGGCCGCGCCGTTGCTGGCCGGCGAGGAGGGCGACGCGCCCCACCGGCTCGGCCACTACGCCCTCCGGGTGTGGTCGCCGTTGCTGTCGCACGAGCTGGTGCGGGGGATCTGACGTGGCTGCCACCTCCGACATGGAGACCTTCGACATCCGCGGGCCGCTGCCCGAGGGCACCACGCTCCTCGAGGCCAGCGCCGGCACCGGCAAGACCTGGACCATCGCGGCCCTCGTCACCCGCTACCTCGTCGAGGGCGTCGCGACGCTCGAGGAGATGCTGGTCGTCACCTTCACCCGCGCGGCGAGCCAGGAGCTGCGCGACCGCGTACGCCGCCAGCTCGACGACGCCGCCCGGGTGCTCGCCGACCCTGGCTCCGCCGATCCCGCCAATCGGCTCCACGAGTGGCTGCTCGACGCCGACGAGGCCGAGCGGGCGCTGCGGCTCGGGCGGCTGACGCAGGCGCTGACGTCGTTCGACGCCGCCACGATCGCGACCATCCACCAGTTCTGCCAGCTGGTGCTGCGCAGCCTCGGCGTCGCCGGCGACACCGACACCGGCGCGGTGCTCGTCGAGGACCTCGAGCAGCTCACCACCGAGGTCGTCGACGACCTCTACCTCGGCCGCTTCGCCCGCCAGCAGCAGGCGCCGTGGAGCCGGGAGGAGGCGCTGGCCATCGCCCGCGCGGTGGTCGACGACCCCCGCGCCCGGGTCGCGCCGCAGGAGGCGCTCGTCGACGATCCCGACGGCGGCGCGGCCGCCCGCGTGCGCTTCGCGTGCGACGTGCTCGACGAGATCGACCGGCGCAAGCGCCGCCTCGGCGTCCTGTCCTACGACGACCTGCTCGGCCAGCTCGCCGACGCCCTCGGGCCCGAGGACTCGCCAGCCCGTGCGCGGATGCGCACGCGCTGGAAGGTCGCACTGATCGACGAGTTCCAGGACACCGACCCGGTGCAGTGGCAGGTCTTCGAGCGCGCCTTCCACGGCGTCTCGACGCTGGTGCTGATCGGCGACCCCAAGCAGGCCATCTACGCCTTCCGCGGCGGCGACATCGTCACCTACCTCGACGCCGCCGAGCAGGCCACGACCCGCCAGACGCTCGGCGTGAACTGGCGCGCCGACCAGCCGCTGCTCGACTCGCTCCACGTGCTGATCGAGGGGGCGGCGCTCGGCGACGAGCGGATCGCCGTGCACCCGGTCAGCGCCCACCACCCGACCTCGCGACTGGAGGGGGCCGGACCGCCGTTCCGGCTGCGGGTGGTCCGCCACGAGGAGCTCGGCCGGAAGCGGCCGCGCATCGGCGACTGGCGCGAGCACGTCCTCACCGACCTCGCTGCCGACATCAAGCGGCTGCTCACCAGCGGGGCGACCGTCGGCACCGGCGACTCCCCCGGCGACCAGCGTCCGGTCGAGCCGAAGGACGTCGCGGTGCTCGCCGCCCGGCGGGCCGACCTGCTCGCCGCGCAGGACGCGCTGGCCGCGGTCGGCGTACCTGCCGTGCTCAATGCCGGCGGCTCCGTCTTCAAGACCGCCGCGGCCACCCAGTGGCTGACCCTGCTCGAGGCGCTCGAGCAGCCGCACCGCGCCGACCGGGTGCGGGCCGCGGCGCTGACCGACTTCTTCGGCCGCACCGCCGAGGAGCTCCAGGCCGAGCCCGACCCGACCGACGCCCTCAGTGAGCACGTACGCCGTCTCGCCGACGTCTTCGCGGCCCGCGGGGTCGCGGCGGTGCTGGAGTGCGCGGTGCTCGACGGCCTCACCGCCCGCGTGCTGGGGCGGGTCGGCGGCGAGCGGACGCTCACCGACCTGCGCCACATCGGCGAGGCGCTGCACAAGGTAACCGTCAGCGAGCGGTTCGGCGTGGTCGGTCTCCTCGGTTGGCTGCGCACGCAGGTCGCCGACGACAAGCTCGAGGTCGCCTCCGAGCGCACGCGCCGGCTCGACTCCGACGCGGCCGCCGTGCAACTGGTGACGATCCACGGCAGCAAGGGCCTGGAATACCCGATCGTCTACCTCCCGACGCTCTGGGACCGCTGGGTGCGGGACGAGGACGTGCCGCTCTTCCACGACGCCGACGGCGAGCGGTGTCGCGACGTCGGCGGGTCGAGCCGGTGGCGCGATGCCGCCGTCACCCGCAGCCGCCACGAGGACGCCGGGGAGTCGCTGCGACTGCTCTACGTCGCGCTGACGCGGGCGCAGTCGCAGGTGGTGGCGTGGTACTGCCCGACCGCCAACAACACCGCGCCCGCCCCTCTCCACCGGATGCTGTTCGGTCGCGCGCCCGGGCACGCGGTGGTCAACGACGAGCAGCCGGTGCTCGGCGACGACGAGGTCGTGGAGATCCTCGGCCGCTGGAAGGGCGCGGGCGGTCCGCAGCCCGAGCTGGCCGCCCCTGGCACCGTCGACACGACGCCGATCGACCGCGCGCTGCCGCCGCTGTCGGTGCGCTCGTTCGACCGCGACGTCGACACCGACTGGCGCCGCACCTCCTACTCCGCGCTCGCCGCGGCCGGTGCCCCACACGGCAGCGCGCCCGACCGGGTGCTGTCGGAGCCCGACGACGCGCCCGAGCTGGACGACGCCGACCTCGACGTGCTCGACGAGGACGCGCCGACGCCCGAGGCCGACCTGGCGCTCACGGCCGTGGCCTCGCCGATGGCCGACCTGCCGGTGGGCGCCGAGTTCGGGTCGCTGGTCCACGAGGTGCTCGAGCACGCCGACCCGGCGGCGCCCGACCTGCGCGCCGAGCTGCTCGCCCAGATCGAGGAGCACCGGGCGTGGTGGGCGGTCGAGGTAGACGCCGAGGTGCTCGCCGATGCGCTCGTCGCGGTGTGCGACTCTCCGCTCGGGCCCCTGACCGGTGGCCTGACGCTGCGCCAGATCCACGTGCCCGACCGGTTGCGCGAGCTCGACTTCGAGGTGCCGCTGGCGGGTGGCGACCTCGTGGGGCCGGAGGCCGCCCAGGTCGTGCTCGGCGACCTCGGTCCGCTGCTGCGCACCCACCTGCCGGCGGGTGATCCGCTCCTCGCCTTCGCCGCCACGCTCGAGGGCGACCCGGCGCTGGCCGGGCAGCGACTGCTGGGCTACCTCACCGGCTCGATCGACGTCGTGGTCCGGGTGCCCGTCGGTGGCCGCACGCGCTTCCTGACCATCGACTACAAGACCAACTGGCTCGGCGACCGGGCCGCCCCGGCGACCGCCTGGGACTACCGCCCCGCCGTGCTCGACGAGGCGATGGGCCACTCCGACTACCCGCTCCAGGCGCTGCTCTACACGGTCGTGCTCCACCGCTACCTCCGCTGGCGGCTGCCCGGCTACGAACCGGCCGAGCACCTCGGCGGCGTGCTCTACCTCTACCTCCGCGGGATGTGCGGGCCGGAGACGCCGAACGTCGACGACCAGCCGTGCGGCGTCTTCTCGTGGCAGCCGCCGGTCGCCCTGGTGTCCGCGCTGTCCGACCTGCTGGACGGAGCCGCCTCGTGAGTGAGCACCCCACGACGTTCTTCTCCGCCGCTCCGCTCCCCCGAACAACGCCGCAGGGACCCCGCAATGACTGACCTCTTCGAGCCCGTCGACGCGACCGACGCCCGCCTCGCCCTCGGCGCGACCGGGCTGCTGGCGCAGTTCAACGTCGCCGGGGTGCTGACCAGTGCCGACGTCCACGTCGCCAACGCCCTGGGGCGGCTGGGCCGGGAGACCGACGAGCAGGTGCTGCTGGCCGTCGCGCTCGCCGTCCGGGCGGTGCGCGGCGGGTCCGTCGCGCTCGACCTCGCGACCGTCGCCGACCCGCCCGACCTGCCGTGGCCGTCGGCCGACTCGTGGGCGGCGGCCGTCGCCGACAGCCCGCTCGTCGCGTCCGGGCTCGTGCGCTGGGACAACGACCTGCTCTACCTCGACCGCTACCACGAGCAGGAGACCCAGGTCGTCGACGACCTGCTGTCGCGGGCGGCCACCTCACCGTCCTACGACGCCGGGCTGATGGCGGCGTCGATGTCCCGACTGGTGGCGGCGATGCAGCAGGCGCGACCCGGGACGCACTACGACGAGCAGGTGGCGGCGTGCCTCGCGGCCGCCGGGCAGTGGACGACCGTGCTCACCGGTGGCCCGGGCACCGGCAAGACCACCGCGGTGGCGAGCCTGCTGATCGGGCTGCTCGACCAGCACCCGGCCGACCTGCGGATCGCGCTCGCCGCGCCGACCGGCAAGGCCGCCGCGCGGCTCCAGCAGGCGGTGCACCAGGAGGCGGAGGCCTTCGAGGAGGGCGACCGCGCCCGGCTCGCGGGCGTGACCGCCTCGACGTTGCACCGGCTGCTCCGGCCCGACCCGGGCAACTCCACCCGCTTCCGCCACCACCGCGGCAACCGACTGCCCCACGACGTGGTGGTGGTCGACGAGTCGTCGATGGTCTCGCTCACCCAGATGGCGCGGCTGCTCGAGGCCGTGCGCCCCGACGCCCGGCTCGTGCTCGTCGGCGACCCGCACCAGCTCTCCTCGGTCGAGGCCGGGGCGGTGCTGAGCGACGTGGTCCGGGGCTTCCAGGACCGTGCCGACTCCCCCGTCGCCGGGCTGCGCACGACCCACCGGTTCGGCGAGCAGATCCGTTCGCTGGCCGAGGCGCTGCGCACCGGCGACGCCGACGAGGCGCTGGCCGTGCTGGCCGCCGGCCACGAGGCCGTCGAGTGGGTCGACGAGCCCGACCCCGCGCCACGGATCCGGAGCACTGCGCTGGCCGCCGCCCTCGCGGTGCGCGACGCCGCCGAGCGCGGCGACGTGGCCGGCGCGCTCGCCGCGCTCGACCACCACCGACTGCTGTGCGCGCACCGCGACGGACCGTTCGGCGTGCGTCACTGGAACCGCCGCATCGAGCACTGGCTCACCGCCGAGACCGGCGACCCGCTCTTCGAGCGCGCCTACATCGGCCGACCGCTCCTGGTCACCGCGAACGACCACCAGCTCGGCGTCTACAACGGCGACAGCGGCGTCGTCGTGCTGACCCCCGAGGGGCCGCGGGCGGTGATCGCGGCCAGCGACGGTCCGCGCGACCTCGCCCCGTCGCGGCTCGGCGACGTCGAGACGATGCACGCGATGACGATCCACAAGTCGCAGGGCTCGCAGGCCGACGTCGTCACCGTGCTGCTGCCCGACGAGGACTCCCGGCTGCTCTCGCGCGAGCTCTTCTACACAGCGGTCACCCGCGCCCGGTCGCGCGTGCGCGTGGTCGGGTCGGAGGCGTCGATCCGGGCAGCGATCGGCCGCCGTGCCCAGCGCGCGAGCGGGCTCGCCGTACGGCTGGCGGGGGCTTCGTGACCCGCGCGTCCCGCATCCCACGGACGCGCGCCGGAAACCTCGCCGACACAGACTCCCGATAACCTCGAGCCATGCCGTACCTGATGCGCGTCGAGCTCCCCGATGTCCCGGGGTCGCTGGGTCGTGTGGCGGGTGCGATCGGTGAGGCCGGTGGTGACATCGAGGCGATCGAGATCGTCGAGAAGCGCGAGGGCTTCGCGGTCGACGACGTGCTGCTCGAGATGTCGCCCGGCACGATGCCCGACTCGGTCGTCTCCGCGTGCAGCACCCTCGACGGCGTGAGCGTGCTCTGGATCAACCGCTACGCCGCCGGCGGCAATCTCTTCCTCGACCTCGAGGTCGTCGAGGCCCTCACCGAGGACCCCGCGACCGCCCGCGACCGGCTGATCGACCTGCTGCCCGTCGCCTTCCGCGTCGACTGGGCCGCCCGCGTGCGCGCCGGCGCCGACGGCGCCGCCGAGGTCGTCCACGCCACCGACGCCGCACCGCCCGACTTCACGATCACCTCCATCCCCGCACCGACCCGCCTGCCCGGTGACGAGGTCTACGTCGAGTGCGCCGCCCCCTTCGACGACGAGGTCGTCCTGATGGGCCGCCGCGGCGGACCGGAGTTCCTCGACTCCGAGCTCGCCCGCCTCCAGCACCTCCTCGGCCTGGCCATCACCATCAGCCGCAACTGATCGTGCCCCCGGGTGGCGGTGGTCCACCCACATTCGGCGGCCCCGGAATGTAGGTGGACCACCGCCCGGGCGACAGGTCAGCGGACCGAGCGGATCCTGGTGACGAAGACCGAGCCGAGGACGCAGAGGGCGAAGCCGATGATGTAGACGACGCCGTAGCCGACGGACCAGGACTCGCCCTGCGTCGCGACGCTGCCCCCGACGGCACGTACGACGACCAGGATCAGGCCGGCCACCGCGGGGGCGACGACCTGCGGGAGCGCGGAGGCGATGTTGATGACCCCGAGGTCCTTGGCGCGGTCGCTGGCCCCCGGCAGCACCTGGGTGATGAGGGCGAAGTCGACGGCCTGGTAGACGCCGAAGCCGGCACCGAGGACGACCGCGGCGAGCAGCGCGCCCGGCCAGGCCTGCCAGGTGCCGAGCACGAGCTGGCTGAGCCCGATCAGCAGGCCGGACCAGATGACGAACACCTTGCGGCGACCGATGCGGTCGCTCCACCAGCCGACGACGACCGTGGTCGCGACCGTCGTACCTCCGTAGATCAGCACGAGCAGCCCGAGCTTGGCCGTCGCCTCGTCGTCGGAGAAGCCGAGCCCGTCGGTGAGGAAGTAGAAGAGGTAGTTCAGCGCGATCCAGTTGCCGAGGTTCACCAGGAACCGCGTCACCCACGCCCAGGCGAAGTCCGGGTGCTCGCGCGGGGAGATCCAGAACGAGCGCAGCAGCGACTTCCAGTCCATCGGGGCGAGCTCGTGGTCGGCGGGCAGCGCGAGATCGCGAGAGCCGAGGAGGTAGGGCACCGAGAGCGCCAGCATGACGACGGCGGTGACGACGTAGCCCTGCGCGATGGAGCCGGTCAGCTCCGCGATCTTGATGCCGAGCAGGACGCCGACGGTGCCGGCGATCGCGATCATCCCGCCGATCAGCCCGCGCCGCTCGACGGGCACCTGGTCCGGGACCGCGGCGGTGCCGCCGGCCCAGGCCGCGTTGAGGGCGAGCTGGACGAGGCTCCAGGCGAGGATCATCGAGAGGGCGCCGTCCGCGACGGAGAGCAGCAGCAGGCCGACCGCGCCGACCACCACACCGCCGATCACCCACGGCACCCGGCGCCCCAGGCGCGAGCGCGTGCGGTCCGAGAAGGCTCCCCACACCGGGTTGGCCAGGAGCGAGATCATCGCGCCGACGAAGAGCACCACCGAGAGCAGCAGCTCCTTGCTCAGCCCGCCCGGTTCGGCGGAGGCGACGCGGTCGGCCTGCTGCGCCAGCAGCACCTGGATCGGCCCGAACCAGCCGGCCATCAGCCCGAGGTTGAGCAGCACCAGCGCGCCGATCCAGCGGGCAGGGGGCGCGTCGACGGGCTCGTCGAAGGCCGAGCGGGCCGCAGCCTGTGTGGTCACGGCGCAATTGTGGGCCACCCACCCACACCACGCGAGGAAAATCCGGGTCCGTCGGACCTCGCGCGCGGCGGCTGGTTCAATGACGGGATGGTCTTCTCGGAAGACCGGGCCATGCGACGCTCGGACCTGCTGGACGTGGTCTCCGTGCTCGACGTCGAGACCGTCCTCGAGCGTGCCGCGAGCGTCGCCGTCGACCGCACGGGCGCGCAGGGCGTCGTGCTGGTGGTCGTCGACGAGCCCGGCGAGCACGAGCCCGCGGCGGAGGGCGGCGCCCGCGGCGAGACCGTCCTGCTGGCCAACGGGACCGGCGAGGACGACGGCGTCGCGGTCCGCGAACGGCTGGGTACGACGGGCCTACGCGGGGAGCCCGGCGCGCGCCCGGACCAGGACCTGGCCCGGTTGTCCGACCCCGCCACCGGACGCGAGGTGCTGCGGGTGCCGGTCGTGGTGGGCGCCCGGCTGTACGCCGACCTGGTGCTGCTCGACCCACCGGACGGCTTCTTCCACGACGACGACGTCGACAGCATCTCGGCGCTGGGCCGCGTGACCGGGGTGGCCGTGCGCAACGCGCTGAGCTACTCCCTCAGCGAGCGGCGGCGCGAGGCCCTCGAGCTCGCCGCAGCCGTGGACCGATCGGTGCACCCACCCTTCCTCCTGTCCGACCCGCTGACGCGCATCTCGGAGGGCGCCCTGCGGATCGCAGGCGCCCGGACCGCCGTGGTCGTCTCGACTGCGTCCGACGGCATCGACGTCTCGGCCGGCGCCGGGATCACCGACGAGGCGCTCGGCCGCACCCTCAGCCGGGTCACGGAGCAGGTGCGCACCGCCCAGGACGACGGCGAGGAGTTCCTCGTCCGGCTCGACGACATGACGGCGTGGGGGATCCCGCTCAACCCGGAGCACGCCTTCGCCGGCGTCGTGGTGGCGATGCTCGAGCCGACCGACCCCGACCCGTCCGCCGAGGACCGCGACCTGCTCGGCTCGTTCGTCCGGCACTCCTCGCTCGTCCTCGACCACGCCGTGCTCCTGCAGGAGCGCCAGCACGCGGTGCTCGCCGCCGACCGCGACCGGATCGCCCGCGACCTCCACGACGGCGTCATCCAGCGCCTGTACGCCACCGCGCTCAAGCTGCGCGCCGGCATCCGCAGCGGCGACGACGCCGGCGGCCACGGCGACGAGGCGGTCCGCGAGATCGGCGACTCGATCCGCGACATCCGCGGCACCGTCTTCGAGCTGGAGCGCGGGCGGCCGGCCTCGCTGCGCAGCGACGTGCTGGCCATGGCCAAGGAGTACGAGTCGGTCCTCGGCTTCGTGCCCGTCGTACGGTCCTGGGGGCCGGTCGACTCGATGGTCGGCCAGGAGCTCGCCGACCAGGTGACCGTGGTGCTGCGCGAGGCGCTGTCCAACTGCGCGCGCCACGCGGGCGCCGGCCGGGTCGAGGTCGACGTGGCCGTGGAGTCGGGCTGGTTCACCCTGTGGGTCACCGACGACGGGCGCGGGATGTCCGGCTCCGACCTGCCCGGAAGCGGGCTGCGCAACCTCCGCAAGCGCGCGACGGCGCTGGGCGGCGACCTCGACGTGCAGGCCGCCGACCCGCGCGGCACCGTGCTCCAGTGGCGGGTCCCGCTGGGGGCCTAGCTGCCCTCGGGGCCGGCCGGAGTGTCCGGGGTGTCGGTCGTGACGGGCGCCGCGGCCGGCTCCGACCAGAGCCACTCCGAGGCGAGGGTGAGCAGCACCCAGCAGATGCCGGCGACCACGAGGTAGCGCGCGAGTGCGACGTCGAGCGGCATCGTGCCCTCGGCGGCCGCGGCCAGCGCCGGGGAGGTGAGGAGTGCGGCGACGGCGAGCATCACGCCGGACACGGGCTTCATGCCGACACCGCCAGACGGTCACCCGTGACGGTGCCGACCGACCGGACCTGCGTCGCCCCCACCAGCTCGGTGTAGGACAGCACCGCGGTGGTCGGCAGCGCCGGCGCCACCATGCGGCGTACGGCGGCACGCAGCTGCGGCGCGCACACCACCACCGGCCTCAGGCCCTGCTCCTCCGCAGCCGTGCGGAGGTCGGAGAGCTCGCCGAGCACGCTCTGCCCGGAGAGCGGGTCGAGGGCGACGACCGCCCCCTGGTCGCCAGGACGCACGGCCTCCAGCATCCGCTGCTCCAGCATGGGCTCGAAGCTGATCACGTGCACTGCTCCTTCGGTCAGGTGTGGCGCGACGATGGCCGGGCCGAGCGCGGCGCGCGCGGCCTCGACGAGGGAGTCAGGGTCCTTGGTGGCCTGGGCCTTGAGCGACAGCGCCTCGAAGATCCGGACCAGGTCACGCACCGCGACGCCCTCGACCAGCAGCCCCTGCAGCACGCGCTGCACCTCGCCCAGGCTGAGCTGGGCCGGGGTGAGCTCCTCGACCACGACCGGGTGGGAGCGGCGGACGAGCTCGGCGAGGGTCTTGACGTCCTCGCGACCGAGGAGGCGGGCGGCGTACTGCCCGACGATCTCGGCGAGGTGGGTCGTGATGACCGACGCGCGGTCGACCACCGTCGCACCGCTCAGCTCGGCCTGGACGCGGAGCTCGGCCGGGATCCACGACGCCTCGAGGCCGAAGACCGGCTCGCGGGTGGGCTGTCCGGGCATCGCACCGAGGTTGTCGCCGATCGCGAGCACCGTGCCGCGCGGCGCCTCACCGCGGGCCACCTCGATGCCGAAGAGGCGGATGGCGTAGGTGCCGGCGGGCAGGTCGATGCTGTCGCGGGTGCGGACCGGCGGCACGATGATGCCGAGCTCGCCGGCGATCTTGCGGCGCAGCGCCTTGACCCGGTCGAGCAGGTCGCCGCCGTTGGCCGCGTCGACGAGGTCGATGATGTCGGGCGACAGCTCGAGGCCGAGCGGGTCCACCTGGATCTCCGCGGCGAGCAGCTCGGGGGTGTCGGGCGCTGCGGTCAGCGCCTGGTCCGCCAGCACCTCGGGGGTCTCCGGGTCGGGCTGGGTGACGCGGCTCGACGCCAGCAGCATGATGCCGCCGGCGGTGATGAAGGGGAGCTTGGGCAGGCCCGGGATCAGGCAGATGGCGAGGGCGCCGAAGCCGGCGATCTGGAGCGGCAGCTTGTTGGCGGTGAGCTGGCGCAGGATGTCGGAGCCCATGTCCGAGTCGCCCGTGTTGCGGGTGACGATGAGGCCGGTGGCGGTCGAGAGCAGCAGCGCGGGGATCTGGGAGACGAGGCCGTCACCGACGGACAGCAGGCTGTAGGTCGTGATGGCGTCGCCGAAGGACATGCCCTTCTGCGCCATGCCCACCGCGAAGCCGCCGAGCAGGTTGACCATCGTGATGACGATGGCCGCGATCGCGTCACCCTTGACGAACTTCGACGCACCGTCCATCGCGCCGTAGAAGTCGGCCTCCGCGTGGACGTCGTGGCGCCGGCGGCGGGCCTCGTCCTCGTCGATGAGGCCCGAGTTGAGGTCGGCGTCGATGGCCATCTGCTTGCCGGGCATCGCGTCGAGGGTGAAGCGCGCGCCGACCTCGGCAACCCGCTCGGCACCCTTGGTGATGACCACGAACTGGATGACCAGCAGGATCGCGAAGACGATCAGCCCGACGATGAGCGAGCCACCGACGACGAAGTGGCCGAAGGTGTCGATCACCTTTCCGGCGTAGCCGTCGAGCAGCACGAGGCGGGTGGCGCTCACGTTGAGCGCGAGGCGGAAGAGCGTCAGGACGAGGACGACGGCGGGGAAGGCAGCGAACTCCAGCGGCTTGTGCACGAACATCGCGACCAGCAGCACCAGCAGCGCGCAGGTGATGTTGAGGGCGATGAGCATGTCGAGGACCACCGCCGGCAGCGGCACCACGAGCATCACGACGATCATGATGATGCCGGCCGGTACGCCCAGCTGGAGCAGTCGCTTCGGGGCCACGAGGTGCCTTTCGGGAGGTCGCCGAGGGGCGCGCCTTCCGTGGCACGAGGGGTGGCGCCGTCCTGGCACCACAGCCCTCATCGGCCGGCGGGGAGCGCTCCTGAGGATTTCGCCGCGGCGGACGTACGACGACGGCCCGCGACCGGGACGGACGGGAGGTCGACCTGCTGGCGCGGGGTGACGTGCTCGCCGCCGCGGGCGCCGCCCGCACGGCGGGAGATGACGAACGCGAGGACCTGCGCCACGGCGGCGTACAGCTCCGCGGGGATCTCCTGGCCGACGACGGTGGAGCGGTGGAGCGCGCGGGCCAGCGGGATGTCACGCACCAGCGGCACGCTGTGCTCGGCCGCCTCCTCGCGGATCTTCTGGGCGACGACGCCGGCACCGCGGGCCACGACGCGCGGCGCACCCTTCTCGGGGTCGTACTTCAGCGCGACCGCGACGTGCGTCGGGTTGACCAGCACGACGTCGGCGGTCGGCAGGTCGGCCATCATCCGGTTGCGGGCGGCGGCGAGCTGGCGCGAGCGGATCGCGCCCTTGAGGAGCGGGTCGCCCTCGGTCTGCTTGCTCTCCTGCTTGATCTCGTGCTTGCTCATCCGGGTCTGCTTGCCCATCCGGCGGCGCACGATCGCGTAGTCGAAGACGGCCATGACCATGCCGGCGACCGCGACGCTGCGGATCAGCGACAGGACCTCGTCGCGGACCACCTCGAGCACCGCGGAGATCGGCACCAGCCCGCCGATGAGCGGCATGATCGCCGACACCGCGCCGTAGGCCACGAAGCCGACGACGGCGCTCTTGAGCAGCATCTTGGCGCCCTCCCAGAGCGCCTGCGTGCCGAAGATCCGCTTGAATCCCTGGATCGGGTTGAGCTTCTTGAGCGACGGCTTGACGCTCTTGGTGGCGAGGAAGAAGCCGCCCTGGGCGAGCGCGGCGGAGACGCCGACGATCATCACCGCGGTGCCGAGGGTGACCAGGGTGACCATCACGTGCCGCGCGCCGCGACCGAGGAGCGTGGTGGCGTCGGAGACCTCGACGTGGCCGCGCAGGCTGAAGCAGTCGCGCATCAGCTCGGCGAGCGCGGTCAGCTCACGACCGAGCAGCGACGGCAGGATCATCCCGACGATCAGCAGCGTCGCCCAGCCGCCGAGCTCCTGGGTGCGCGGGACCTGGCCCTCCTTGCGCGACTCCTTGCGGCGCTTGGCTGTCGGCTTCTCTGTCTTCTCCTCCGACACCGGGTCTCACCCCCCGCCCACGAGCGCGAACTGCGCCTCGTTGGCGAGCTCGACGAGACGGGTGACTGCCTCGGGGAGCACCGGGAACGACAGGCCGAGCAGCAGGAGGGTCAGCCCGATCTTGGCCGGGAACATCACGTTGATGGCGTTGAGGTGCGGCGCGACCTTGGTCAGCAGCGCCAGCCCGAGGTCGGCGACGAAGAGCACCGCGACGAGCGGCAGCGCGATCTGCACGGCGGTCACGAAGAACATCCCGAACGCGGTGATCAGCACGTGCGAGGCGCCGTCGAGCCGGGGCGCCTCGCCCAGCGGCAGCACGTCGAAGGTGCGCAGCAGACCGCCGAGGACCAGCAGGTGACCGCCCGTGGCGAAGAGGATCATCACCGCGAGCATCTGGTGGAGCTTGCCGAAGACGGTGTTCATGTTCATCGACAGCGGGTCGAAGCCCTGCGCCAGCTGGAAGCCGCCGAAGGTGTCGATGAGCGAGCCGGCCGTGGCGACCGCGGCCAGCAGGACGTACGTCACCAGGCCGAGCGCCGAGCCGACCACGACCTGGGTGAGGACGGTGACGAGCAGCTCGCCGGTGCCGGTGGGGATGCTGCCGCCCTTCACGGACGGTACGACGGCGAACGCCAGGCCGAGCGACAGCACGACCTTGGCGACCGTCGGGACCGCGCGCCCGGCGAACGGCGGCACGAGGGCGAGCCAGGCGATGATGCGGACCGACGCCAGCAGGTAGGCCAGCAGCGGCTCTCCCGCGACGGTGAGGGTCACGCTCAGCCCAGCAGCGAGGGGACCAGCGCGAAGAGGTCCCGGGTGAAGTCGACGAGGGTCTGCAGCATCCAGCCGCCGGAGATCAGCAGCGCCACCCCGACCCCGACGAGCTTGGGCACGAAGGCGAGGGTGAACTCCTGGATCTGGGTCATCGACTGGAACAGCGAGACGGTGAAGCCGATGACCAGCGAGGTCACCAGGATCGGCGCGGAGAGCTTCAGCGCGACGACCATGGTCTGCAGGGCGATGTTGATGACGGTGGTGTCGGTCACGGCGGCCTACTGATAGCTCGAGACGACAGAGGTGATGACCAGTCCCCACCCGTCGACGAGGACGAAGAGCAGCAGCTTGAAGGGCAACGACACCATCACCGGCGGCATCATCATCATGCCGAGCGCCATCAGCGCCCCGCTGATCACGATGTCGATGACCAGGAACGGGATGAAGATGATGAAGCCGATGATGAAGGCCTGCTTGAGCTCGCTCAGCACGAACGACGGCACCAGCGTCGCCATCGACACGTCGTCGCGGTCCTTCGGCAGGTCACGGCCCGCGACGTTGGTCAGCAGTCGCAGCTCGTCGTCGCCGGTCTGGGCGAGCATGAAGTCGCGGAGCGGCTCGACGCCGTCCTCGTAGGCGACGGACGCGGTCTTGTCGCCGTCGAGGTAGGGCTGGATGCCGGTGTCGTTCATCTGGCTCAGCACCGGCGCCATGATGAAGAGCGACAGGAAGAGTGCGAGGCCGGCGAGCACCTGGTTGGGCGGGATCTGCTGGAGGCCGAGCGCGTTGCGGGTCAGGCCCAGCACGACCAGCACCTTGGTGAAGCTGGTGCAGGTCAGCAGGATCGCCGGCAGCAGCGAGATCAGCGACATCACCAGGATGACGGTGACCGGGGTGCTGGGCTTGTCGGTGATGCCGTCGAGGTCGATGGTGACCGAGCTGTCGCCGTTGGGACCCTTCGGGCCCTTGGGGGCGCGCGGGCCGTCGGGACCCTGGGGGGCCGCGTGGGCCACGCCGGCGTGCACACCTGCGGCCGCAGGAGCGGGCGCCGCGGCAGCAGGGGCGGTCAGGCCGAGCAGCACGGCGGCACCACCGACGAGGGTGACGAACACGGCGACGAGGACGTGCGCGACCCGAGAGCGCGCGGTCACGACGCCTTGCCCGTCGCGGCCGCGATGGCCTGGCGCCAGGTCTGCGGGGAGAGCACCGAGCCGGACAGCGCGCCGGTCTCGGGCGTCGTACGACGCGGGGCGGGGGCGGCCGCGCGGTGGGTGCCGACGGGCGGCAGGGACATGAGCGAGGCCAGCGAGGCGAGGGACGCCCGCCCGGTGCGGGCAGGGGCGTCCACGACCTCGGCCTCAGGCGCGTCCGCGGGGACGCCCGTCTCGAGGGCGAGGTCGGTCTCGATCCCGGACTCGATGTCGAGGGCGAGGTCGAGGTCCGCGTCCGCGAGCTCCTCGGGGTCGATCTCGGTGAGCAGGCTGACCTGCTGGTCGGTGGTGCCGAGGACGAGCACGCGGCTGCCGACGGTCACCACGGCGACCGATGCGCTGCGCGAGAGCGGCTGGCGGTGGAGCACCTGCACGGGTGCGCCGGCGCGCGCGCCGTACCGCTTCCCGACCAGCTTGGCCAGGAGCAGCATGAGTCCCACGACGACCGCCAGGGAGGCGACCAGTCGCACCATCAGCTCGAGCACGTCAGCCTGCTGAGCTCTCGTCGATGATCTCGGTGACGCGCAGGCCGAAGTCCTCGTCGACCACGACGACCTCGCCGCGGGCGATCAGGCGGCCGTTGACCAGGAGGTCGGCCGGGCTGCCGGCGGCGCGGTCGAGCTCCAGCACCTCGCCGGGCGAGAGCGCCAGCAGGTCGCGCACGGTCATGGTCGTGCGGCCGAGCTCGACGGTCACCTCCATGTCGACGCCGTGCAGCATCTCGATGCCGCGCTGCGGCAGGCGGGCGGGCTGGGGCACGACCGGCTCGGCCGTGACGGGCGCCGAGGCGGCGGAGACGGCGGTGTCGGGGACCAGGAGGGCGCCGGCCGTGAGGCCGCCGCCGAGGAGGGGTACGGCGGTGAAGGTGGCGCCGAGGTCGGCCGCCACCAGGTCGACCGCGACCTCGCGTGCCGCGCCGCAGCCGGTGCCGAGCGCGGCAGCAGCCGCCTCGAGCGACGGCTGGGTGGCCGCGGCCAGGTCGAGCCCGCCGAGCGGGCTGGCGGCGAGCGCCTCGACCAGGTCGGCACCGACCAGGACGGCGATGCGGGGGGCACCCGGGAGGTGCAGCTCGGCGACCACGGCGCCGGCGAGGCCGGTGCTCGCCCAGTCGGCACCCGGCACGGGGGTGCCGGCGGCGAGCGGGCTGGGGGCGGGCAGCACCTCGGCCGCCGCCTCGGCGGCCGTGACGACGCTCGCGTGGAGGTCGGCGAGGGTGAGGTCCTGGGTGGCGGTCATGCGTTCTCCTTGGTGCTGGCGGTGCCGACGACCAGTGCGGCCAGCCGGGCGCCGTGGCTGCCGGCGGTGGCGTGGGCGAAGGTCGAGTCACCGACGACGACGTCGAGGGGGTCGGTCGCGCGGTGCGAGAGGCGCACCACGTCCCCGACGGCGAGGTGGGTGAGGGCGTCGGGCCCCAACCGGGTGGGACGGAAGCGGACGACCGCGTCGACGGGCACGTCCTGGAAGCGGCGGTCGACGAGCTCGGCGGAGCGGGTGCGCTGCTGGCGTTCGTGCTCCGAGACCGGTGCGGGCGTCGCGGCCCTCGCCAGGACCGGGTGCAGCCCGGCGAAGGGCATGCAGAACGTGACCGAGTGGGTCCGCTCCTTGATCGTCAGGTCGAAGCTCGCCACGACCACGGCGTCACCCGCGGCGGCCGCCTGGGCCAGCTGCGGGTTGTACTCGATGCCGACGACGGTCGGGGTGACCTCGACGACGCTCGCGACGCTGTAGGCCAGCTCGCCCATCAGACGGGTGATCACGCCGCGCACGACGGCGCTCTCGATGTCGGTGAGCGGCCGCTGGGGCTGCGTGTCCGAGCCCGGGCCGCCGAGCATCTGGTCGATCGCGCCCATCACGACGGGCAGCGGCAGGTCGAGCAGGGCGGTGCCGGGCAGCGGCTCGGTGCTCACCTTGACGGCGTACGTCATCGCGTCGAGCGAGTCGACGTGCTCGGCGTAGGTCTGCTGGGCGACGCCGCGCAGGCGCGCGGTGCACACCGTGCGGAGCTCGGAGGTGAACACCGTCGCCATCTGGCGGGCGAACCCGTCGAAGCTCATCTGGAGCAGGCGGGTGTGCTCGCGGGAGAGCTGGATCGGACGGCGGAAGTCGTACGCCGTCGGCTCGGACGTGCTGCGGGCACGCCGACGTGCCCGGGCACCTGGGTGCGCGGGTCCGCGGGGCGTCTGCAGCGGCGTCACGAAGTCAGGTATCGGCCTCCCGGACCGGGACCTGAGGAGTTCTGGCCGGACTCGTGCGACCGGCCGCCGGCTACTGGGTGACGAACTCGGTGAAGTACACCTCCAGGACGTCGCCGTGGTAGTCCTCGTGGAGCTTCTTCTCCAGCTCGTGCTTGAGCTCCTGACGCTGGCCGGCCTTCACCAGGTCGGCCTGGTCGACGCCGCTGAAGAGGTCGATCGTCGCGTCGAGCGCCTTGCTGCCGTCGGCCTCGTGGGCGTCGGCGGAGAGCTGGAGGGCGATGCCGACCCGCAGGTAGTGGCCGTCGGCGAGGTTGACCTGGATCGGCTCGAGGGTCATCACCTCGCCGGGCTCCGGCTCGGTCGGGCCGCTGGGCTTGAGGAAGAACCACCAGCCGGCGGCCGCGCCGACGACGAGCACCAGCGCGATCACGATCAGCTTCTTCTTGCCCCCGCCCTTCTCGGGCGCGTCGGCCGAGGCGGCGGCGGGGCGGTCGAGCGTGGCGGCGGTCATGAGGATCCTCCCTCGGTCGGGTCGGTCAGGTCGGTGCCGCCGTTGCCGGCGGCGGCGACGTCGTCCAGCAGCTCGCGGGAGGCGGCCGGCAAGCTGGAGAGGACGACGATGTCCACCCGCTTGTTGATCTCCTGGGAGCCCGGCTTCGAGGGGTCGACGAGCGGCACCTCGTGGCCGAAGGCGGCGGCGCTGAGCCGCTCACCCGGGATCCGCCCGTTCTCCTGGAGGTAGCGCAGCACGGTGATCGCGCGCGCCGACGAGAGGTCCCAGTCGGTGGCGAAAAAGCGCGGCTTCACGGGCACCTGGTTGGTGTGGCCGTCGATGCGCAGGTCCTCGGTGGCCCCACGCAGCACCGGCGCGACGACCTCGAGCACCCGCTGGCCGCGGGGGCTGAGCTCGGCCCGGTCGGGCTGGAAGACGACGTGGCGCGAGGTCAGGCTGAGCACGAGGCCGCGGTCGTCGATGCGGCGGGTGACGTCGCGGCCGAGCCCGGCCTTGCGCAGCGCCTCGGCGAGGCGCTCGCCCAGCGCGTCGAGCCGCGCCACCTCGGCCTGCGCCTCGGCATGCTCCTGGTCCTGGCGGGCCAGGGCCTGCTGCGCACTGGCCGAGGAGGCCGGGAAGTTGTCGGGCTTCACCGGCTGTACCGCGGCGACACCCGGCTGGTCGAGGGTCGACTCCGAGCCGGTCATCACCGAGGTGGAGTCGCCGAAGCCGGCGGCGAGGCCGTCCTTGAGCGCGTTGAACTTCTTCTGGTCCACCGAGCTCATCGCGAACATCACGATGAAGAGCACCATCAGCAGCGTCACCATGTCGGCGTACGTCACCAGCCAGCGCTCGTGGTTCTCGTGCTCCTCCTCCTCGACGCGGTTGCGCCGTCCGCCGCTGCTCACGTCACGCAGCCTTGGCGCTGTCGGAGGGGTGCTCGCCGGCGGGCAGGAGAGAGGTGAGCTTCTGGGCGATGATGCGCGGGTTCGAGCCGGCCTGGATGGCGGCGACGCCCTCGATGATGAGTTCCATCCGCGCGGCCTCGAGCTCGGTGAGGCGCTTGAGGCGGTTGCCGATCGGCAGCCAGATCACGTTGGCGGACATGACGCCCCACAGGGTCGCGATGAACGCCGCGGCGATCAGGTGGCCGAGCTCCTCGGGCTGGGCGAGGTTCTCCAGCACGTGGACCAGGCCCATGACGGTGCCGATGATGCCGATCGTCGGGGCGTAGGCACCCGCGTCGGCGAAGAACTTGGCCGAGTGCTTGCCCTGCGCCTTGGTGGCGTGGACCTCGGACTCGAGGATCTCGCGGACCTCGTCGGGGTCCGTGCCGTCGATGGCGAGCGTGACGCCCTTGACGAGGAACGGGTCGTCGACCGACTTCAGCTCCTCCTCCAGCGCCAGCAGCCCTTCACGGCGGGCCTTCTCGGCGAGCGCCACGACCATGGGTACGACGTCACCCGCGGGCCGCACCTTGGCAGTGAAGGCGGTCTTGAGCGAGCCCAGCGCGTGCTTGGCGTCGGGGAGCGTGCCGCCGGCCATGGTGACCATCAGCGTGGTGCCGAAGACCAGCAGCATCGGCGGCACGAGGAGGAGGCTCATCGGGTTGCCGCCCTCCATCACGTTGGCGACGACGATGATGACGAGGCCGACGAGGACGCCGATCAGGGTTGCCGGGTCCATCAGTCCTCCTCCCCTGCCGGGTGCGAGGTGACCGCGGCCAGGTGGGCGCGGGCCATCGTCTGGGGCGAGACCTCGGGCAGCGCGCCGGCGGCGATGATGCTGCCGCGCCAGCTGCGCACCTGCTCCACGACCTGGAGCAGGTCTTCCGCGACGACGTACTTCTTGCCGTCGACCAGGGTCACCACCGTGTCCGGGGTGCTGTCGAGTCGCTCGATCAGGTCGGCGTTCAGCACGAACGCGGAGCCTGAGAGTCGGGTCAGCAAAATCATGTCGGTTGCACCATCCCTGTGCGTGATCGCGAAGCCCGTCCGTGGGCCTCGATGTCCTTCATCGGCCTGCGCGGTCCCCACCTGAGGGGAACCGGGCGGTGAATCGGTCTGAGGACGCCCGCCGCCGTGGGTGGCGGCGCACGACATCGATCCGGAGGATCATGATGTCGTCCGCCGCCACCTTCGCGCGGCCGATGTCGTGCGCCGCCACCCTCGAGGGGTCGGGCGGGGTCAGCGCTTGATGTTGACGAGCTCCTCGAGCACCTGGTCCGAGGTGGTGATGACGCGCGAGCTGGCCTGGAAGCCACGCTGGGCGAGGATCAGGTTGGTGAACTCGGCCGAGAGGTCGACGTTCGACATCTCGAGCGTGCCGCCCATCAGCTCGCCGCGGCTGCCCTGGCCGGCGACACCGAGGTCGGGGGCACCGGAGTTGGCGCTGGCGCGGAAGGCGGTCTCGCCCACGCGCTCGAGGCCGGCGGGGTTGGTGAAGTTGGCGACGGCCACGACGGCGATGTCGCGCTGCACGTCGTCGGAGAAGGTGCCGCGCAGGATGCCGTCGCTGCCGATGGAGTACGACGTCATCTCCACGCCGGCGGGCAGGGTCGCCGACAGGGCGTTGAGGTTGATGTCGACGAGCGCGCCACCGGGGTCGCCCGGGGCGTAGCCCTGGACCTTCTTGCCGCTGGCCGAGACCAGGTTGCCCGACTCGTCCCAGGTGAAGGCGCCGGCACGGGTGTAGACGCGGTCGGCGCCCGAGCCGAGGACGAACATGCCGTCGCCCTGGATCATCAGGTCGGTGGCCGAGCCGGTGACCTGGGCCGAGCCCTGGTTGAAGTTGCCGCGGGTCGCCGCGACCTGGACGCCGAGGCCGACCTGGATCGGGTTGGTGCCACCGTTGGTGGCGCCCGCGGCGCCGGCGCCACGCATGATCTGGCTGAGGGTGTCCTGGAAGACGGTGGTGGTCGCCTTGAAGCCGACGGTGTTGGCGTTGGCGATGTTGTTGCCGGTGACGTCGAGCATCGTCTGGTTGGCGCGGAGGCCGCTGATGCCGGAGAAGAGCGAGCGGAGCATGGTGGTTCCTTTCGGGGACGGCGTCAGGCCGTGGGAGTGGTGGTGGGAGCCGGGGTGGTCGTCCCGACGGAGAGGAGCTGGGACAGCGGCACCTGGGTGCCGTCGATGTCGAAGACCGGACCCTCCGCGCCGAAGGTGACACCCGAGATGGAGCCGGTGTGCGTGGTGACCCCGTCGGTGTCGATCCACGAGACCTGCTGGCCGACCATCGCCCCGGCACCGAACGCCATCTGCGAGCCCAGCAGGGCGCCGACGCGGTCGGAGACGTCCTGCATCTTCTCCAGGGCGGTGAACTGGGCCGACTGGGCGAGGAACTCACCGGAGTCGGCCGGGTTGAGCGGGTCCTGGTAGCGCAGCTGGGCCACCATCAGCTCGAGGAACATCTGCTTGTCCTCCGAGGTCGCCGACGTGGTCGCCGCCCCCGTCGGGAAGGCAGAGGTCTGGCTGGTCACCGCCTCGTTCGCGGAGATCGTCACGATCCCCTCCTCACATGGTCAGGTCGATGCCCTGACGGGCAGCGGTGACCGGGTCGGGACGGAGCACGGTCGCTCCGTCGGGGAGGCCGTCCCTGGCTCCTGCTCCACCACGCGTCCGTGCGTGCTGGTCCTGCTGTCCTGCGTCCCCACCTGCGGCGGGGCTGTCGCCGCCGGCACCACCCTGGGTGCCGTACGAGGACGAGTCGGGGGTGCCGGTCTGCACGCCGGCCTGGCTCGCGGGCTGCGCGGCCGGCTGCCCGGCGAGGTCGCGCACCACGACGCGCGCGTCGGTGGCGCCGGCGAGCTCGAGCACCCGGCGCAGCTCGGGCGCACCCTCGGCGAGGGCACGGGCCGCGTCGTCGCCGCCGGTGAGCTGCACCTGGACGGCACCGTCGCGGACGGTGAGCGTCACGCGCACCTCGCCCAGCGCCTCGGGCTGGAGCTTCATGGTGAGGCGGTGGACGCCGTTGCCCCGCGAGACGAGCCGGGTCACCTCGGGGACGACCTGCGTCATCGCGGGGGCCGGACGCGCCTCGGCGGTGGGTGCGGCGGGCGTCGTCGGCGCGACCGGGGCGGTCACGGCGGCGACCGTCGGGGTCGGGGCGGCGGCCGGCGCGACCGGAGCCGGGGCCGGGGAGGTGGCCGGCTGCTGGGCCGGGTCACTGCTCGGCACGGTCGTCGGCGCGATGGCGGCCCGGGGTGCGGCGTCCTGCCGCGGGGCGTCCTCGTCGGACGTGGCGGACCGGGGCTCCGAGCCGGGCGTGGGCAGCGCGACGGCGGGCTCAGCGGCGCCGTCGACCGCGGTCGTCGCGGTCTCCCCGCCGGTCGGCGGGGTGTCGACCGACGCCGGGGTCGTGGGCACCGCCAGGAACCCGGCGACGATCGATGCGAACGGACCCGGCACGTCGGTGGGCGCGGGCACCGCGCCATCAACCGGCTCGTCGGTCTCCTCAGTCTCGCCGGTCTCGCCGGTCTCGCCGGTCTCGGTCGCGTCCACCGCGTCGCTCGGGGCCACCGGGACGGCCTCCGGCGCGACTGCGGCCGCGATCGGCGTACCAGCCGGCACGGCCTCGCCGAGCAGGCTCGCGACGAGGGCCGCGAAGCCGTCGGCCGTCGCGGCGGCCTCACCGGGGGCCGGCTCGAGGGTCGGGGCCGCGGTGGGAGCCACGGGGGTCATCGGGGCGATGCTCATGCTGCTGCCTCCAGCTGGGACATGATCGACTTCACGTAGGCCTGCGTCTCGGGGTAGGGCGGGATGCCGTCGTAGCGGAGGACCGCTCCGGGGCCGGCGTTGTAGGCCGCCAGCGCCAGCTCGGTCGAGCCGAAGCGGCCCATCAGGCTGTCGAGCAGCTGGGCCGCGCCGCCGATGGCCTGGGCGGGGTCGAAGGGGTTGGTGACGCCGAGGCCCTGGGCGGTGCCGGGCATCAGCTGCATCAGGCCCTGCGCGCCGGCCGGGCTGACCGCCTGCGGGTCGAAGCCCGACTCCTGCTTGGCGACGGCGGCGAGCAGCGCGGGGTCGAGGCCGTGGGCGGTCGCGGCCTGCTGGAACAGGTCGGCGTACGGCGTCCCGGCGGGCACGGTCCGCACGGAGGTCGTCGTGGCCGACACCGTCGAGGTCGTGGCCGCGTCGGGCAGCACCCGACGGATGTAGTCGGGCGGGGTCGTCACGGGGACGAGCTGCACCTTGCCGCCGGGGCGGGGCGCCTCGATCATCTGGCCGTTGCCGGCGTAGATGGCGATGTGGTCGGCGCCGTTGTTGCGGCTCGAGTTGTCCCACGCGATCAGGTCGCCGGGGCGGACGTCGTTCATGCTCGCCACCGGGCGGCCGGCGCGGGCCTGGTCGGCCGAGAGCCGCGGCAGGTCGATGCCGAAGGAGGAGTAGACCGACTGCACGAGGCCGGAGCAGTCCACCCCGCGCTCGGGGTCGGTGCCTCCCCAGACGTAGGGCAGGCCGAGCATCTCCTTGGCCTTGGCCACGATCGCGTCGCCGCTGACGGCACCGGTGCCGCCGGTGACGGTCGTGCCGGCGGTCGCGCTGGTGCGGGAGAGCACCGAGGAGAAGCCGCTCGCGCCGACGGACGTCGAGGACGAGCTCGGCAGCAGGGCGAGCTGGGCCTGGATCTGGGAGATCCGGGCGGTCACGTCGGTGACGCTCATGCAGCACCTCCGTCGCGGAGGTCGCGGGCCCGCAGCCAGCGGACGGCGACGAGGTCGTCGACCTCGACGCGCTCGCGGCGGGCGCGCTCCTCGCGGCGCTGCTCCTCGCGGCGCTCGAGCAGGAGCTCGACGGCGGAGAGGCGCGTCTTGTCGCGCTGCCAGTGCTCGCGGGCGACGGTGGTCAGCGTGATGGCCGACGCGAGGGCGGCGCGGGAGGCGGTGACCTCGGCGGCGACGCCGGCCGCGGCCAGGCGGGCCGTCGCGAAGCCGGACGGGTCGATGGCGTCGGGGTCGGTCGCGGCGGCGAGCCGGGCGACGACGGCGTCCAGCCGGCGCCTGGCCTCGCGCTCGTCGGCGGCGGCACGGGCCACGCCGAGGCGGCTGTCCTGCTCGCGGACGCCGCGCACGCGCGCGACGGCGCGCATGCCCGCGTCGGGGTCGTGGTCGGGGGTGCGGGCCATCAGGCCACCAGCTCCTTCAGGGCCTGCCAGGTGTCGGCGAGCGACGTGCTGTCGTCCATGTCCTGCCGCAGGAAGTCGTTGATCGCGGGCATCCGGCCGAGCGCCACGTCGGCGTCGGGGTCGGCGCCGGCGACGTACGCGCCGATCTCGACCAGCTCGCGCACCGAGCGGTGCGCGGCCAGCAGCCGGCGCAGCCGCGTCGCGTCCGCGCGCTGGTCAGCGTTGGTGACCGCGCCGGTCACGCGGGAGATCGACTCGAGCACGTCGATGCTCGGGAAGTGCCCGGCGGTGGCCAGGCGGCGGGACAGCACGACGTGTCCGTCGAGGATCGAGCGCGCGGTGTCGCCGATCGGGTCCTGCATGTCGTCGCCCTCGACCAGCACCGTGTAGAGGCCGGTGATGCTGCCGGTGGCCGACGTGCCGGCGCGCTCGAGCAGCTGCGGGAGGAGCGTGAAGACGCTCGGCGGGTAGCCGCGGGTGGCGGGGGGCTCGCCGGCGGACAGCCCGATCTCCCGCTGCGCCATCGCGACGCGGGTGAGGCTGTCCATCATCAGCACGACGTGGCGGCCGCTGTCGCGGAAGAACTCGGCGATGCGGGTGGCGACACCGGCGGCGCGGAGCCGCTCGACGGGCGGCGCGTCGGAGGTGGCGACGACGACGACCGAGCGGGCCAGGCCCTCGGGACCGAGGTCGTTCTCGATGAACTCGCGGACCTCGCGGCCACGCTCGCCGACGAGGGCGATCACCGACACCTCGGCGTCGGTGCCGCGCGCGACCATCGAGAGCAGGCTGGACTTGCCGACGCCCGAGCCGGCCATGATGCCGATGCGCTGGCCGCGGCCGCACGGGGTCAGGGAGTCGAGGGCGCGCACGCCGAGCCCGAGCTGGTGGTCGATGCGCGGGCGGCTCAGCGCGGTGGGCGCGGACTGGTTCACGCCGACCAGGGGCAGGTGGTCGAGCGGCGGGCCGCCGTCGATCGGGCGGCCGAGGCCGTCGAGCACGCGGCCGCGCAGGGCGTCGCCGACGGCGATGCGCAGCGGTCCACCCGTGTGGCGTACGACGTCCCCGACCCGCAGGCCGGTGGTGTCGCCGAGCGGCAGGCAGGTGAGGCCGGCGGGGCCGCTGGCGGCGACCTCGGCGAGCACCCGCGCGTCACCCTCGACGGCGACGAGGTCGCCGACGGCGGCGGCGAGACCGGTCACCCGGACCTGGAGGCCGAGCAGCTCGGCGACCTGGCCCAGGCGCAGCGGGGCGACGGCGTCCAGGGCGCGGGCCCGCACGTCAGGGGTCATCAGGCTCATCCGAGCACCTCGGCGAGCCGGGCCAGCGCCTCGTCGACCCGCAGGTCCACGACGTGGTCGTCAGCCTGGGCGACCGCGTCGGCCCGGCCCAGCGACGGGTCGGCCACGACGAGGACGCCTGCGTCGGTGAGGTCACCGGCGAGGGCGGCGACCTCGGGGTGGAGGCGCACGGACGCGACGGCGTGGGCGGGCAGCAGCCCGAGCACCCGGTCGAGGACGTGGGCGGGGTCGGGCTCGACCGCACCGACGAGGGTGCGGGTCAGCTCGAGGGCCAGGGCTCCGGCCTGCTCGTCGACGCGACGGCAGGCGTCGGCGAGGAGGGCGTGGGCGGCGGAGGCCGTCTCGCGCAGTGCGCCGAGCGCCGCGACGAGCTCTAGGTCCCGCTGCTCCTCGCGGGCGGCGGCGGTGCGGGCCAGCTCGTCGGCCTCGGCACGCACGGCGGCCTCGGCCTCACGGCGTCCCTGCGCCCAGCCGACGGCGTACCCCTGGGCGCGGGCGGCGTCGTGCGTCGTCTCCACGGTCGTCAGGTCGGGCAGCCGCAGGCCGGTCATCGGGAACGGACGGACCTCAGTCGACGAACTCATCGTCACCTCCCCGGCGCACGACGATCTCGCCGCGCTCCTCGAGGCCGCGGATGGTGCGGATGACCGCCTGCTGCGCCTCCTCGACCTGGGTGAGGCGGACGGGGCCGAGGATCTCGACCTCCTCGATGATGTTCTCCGCAGCGCGCTCGGACAGGTTGCCGGTGATCTTGTCGCGGACCTGCGTCGAGACGCCCTTGAGCGCCAGCGCGAGGGCGGCGGTGTCGACCTGGCGCAGCACCTGCTGCACGTCGCGGTCGGAGAGCCCGACGATGTCCTCGAACATGAACATCCGGCTGCGGACCTCCTCGGCCAGCCCGGCGTCGAGCGACTCGAGGCCCTCGACGATCTGGCGCTCGGTCGAGCGGTCGGCGCGGTTGATGATGTTGACGAGGGGACCCACGCCGCCGACCCGCGACGAGTCGGTGGGCTGCAGCACCGAGGACAGCCGGCGCTCGAGCACCGACTCCACGATCCGCACGGTCTCGGGGTTGGCGCGGCCCATCACCGCGATGCGGTGCGCGACCTCGGCCTGGAGCTCCGGGGCCAGCCCGGACAGCACCAGCGAGGCCTTCTCGGCGGACATGTGCGCGAGCACGAGGGCGATCACCTGCGGGTGCTCCTCGTGGATGAAGGACCGCAGCTGGGCCGGGTCCGCGCGCTGGAGGAACTGGAAGGGCAGCTGGATCGCCATCGCGGTGAGCCGCTGCATGGCCTCCTCCGCGCGGTCCTCACCGAGGGTGCGCTGAAGCAGGTCGCGGGCGAGGTCCATGCCGCCCTGGAGCATGTGCTGGCGGGCGCTGAGCAGGCTGCCGAACTCGGAGATGACCTCGCTCGTCTCGCCCGGCGCCACGCCGGAGAGGGTGGCGACCTCGGCGGAGATCGCCTCGACCTCCTCCTCGCTCATGTGCTCGAGGACCGACGCCGCGCGCTCCTTGCCGAGGCGCACCAGCACGATCGCGGCCTTGCGGGCTCCCAGCCCGGTCATGACGGACATCAGGGACGCTCCACGAGCCAGCCGCGCAGCAGCGAGGCGACCTCGTCGGGCTGGCGCTCCACGAGTGACACCAGCTCGTCGTACATCCCGTCGCCGGCACCCGCCCCGGCCTCGACCGGCGAGAGAGCGAGCGCGGTGGCAGCCTCGTCGCGCTGCGCCTGCAGCGCGGTGCGCTCCGCCTGCTCCATCCGCAGCTGCTCCACGACGTACGTCGTCGCGTCCTGGCGCGCCTTGGCGTGCTTGCGCGAGTGCCGCCAGGCCAGGCCGACGAGCAGCAGCACGAGCCCACCGAGGGCGCCGTTGCGGATCCAGGTGTTGCGGGCGGCCTTGGCGTCGGCGGCCTTCGCCGCGGCGAGCTCCGCCGCGGTGGCGTCGGCGACCGAGGTGTCGAACGGCACCGCGGAGGTCTCGATGGTGTCGCCGCGGTCGGGGTTGAGACCGATCGCGGAGGAGACGAGGCTGTTGATCTCCGTGGCGTCCACGGTGACGTCGGCGTTGGTGTCGACGACCACAGCGGCGTGCAGCGACTCCACCGAGCCGGGCGCGGTCTCGGACTGCTCGACGACCTTGTCGATGCCGTTCTCACGCACCGACGAGGAGTTGCCGTAGCTGCCGTCACCGCCGGTGGCACCGGTCTCCATCTGGGCGTCGGGACCGATCACGCCGCCGGGGGACGCGGCGCCCGCACCGCCGGAGTAGGTCTCGCTCTGGGCCGACTCGGCCAGGACCGGAGCCTTCTTGGCCTTGCCGTAGGTCGTGCTCTGGGTGGTGACCTTGTCGAAGTCGAGGATCGCGGTGACCTGCACCGAGGAGTTGCCCGGGCCGTAGATCCGGTCGAGCATCGCCTGCGCCTTGGAGCTGAGCTGGTCCTGGTAGTCGTCGACCTGGCGGGTGCGGCTGCTGCTCACGCCGCCCTCGGACTCGCCGCCCTCGGAGAGGACGCGGCCGGTGGAGTCGGCGACGGTGACCTTGGTCGGGTCGAGCCCGTCGATGCTCGAGGCGACCAGGTTGACCACGGCTTGGACCTGGTCGGGGCCGAGCTGGGCGCCGGCCCGGGTGTCGACGAGGACGGACGCGGTGGCCGGGTCCTGCTCCTCGGCGAAGACCTGCTTGGGCGGCAGGGCCAGGTGCACGACGGCGGTGTCGACGCCGTCGATCGCCTCGATGGTGGAGGCGAGCTCGCCCTCCATCGCGCGCTTGAAGTCGGTCTGCTCCTTGAACTGCGAGGTCGAGATGTCCTGGCCGTCGAGCAGGGCGTAGCCGCTGTCGCCGCTGCCGGACGGGATGCCCTCGCCGCTCAGGGAGATGCGGGTCGAGTAGACCTCGTCGCGGGGCACCGAGATGGTGCCGCCACCGCCACCGATCTCGTAGGACACACCGTCGGCGTCGAGCTGCTCGACGACGGCGGAGGCGTCCTCGGCCGAGAGGTTCGTGTAGAGCGGCGCGTACGACGGCGCCGACGCCCAGCGGAACACCATGAAGGCAGCCAGCAGGAGGGCGCCGGTGCCGACGATCGCGACGACCTTCTGGCCGGGGCTGAAGACGGCGAACGCGCGCCGGTAGCGCTCCAGCGCCTGCGTGATGCCGGTCCTCATCCGACCTGCATCCGCATGATCTCGCTGAACGCCTCGATGGCCTTGTTGCGCACGGCGACCGTCAGCTTCGTGGCGGTCTCGGCCTCGGTCGCGGCCAGCGTGTAGTCGTGGATGTTCGGCAGGGTGCCGGTGGCCGCGCGCACGGCGAGCGTGTCAGCGTGGTCCTGGATGCCCTCGAGGCGCTCGATGCCGTCGAGCACCATGCTGCCGAAGTCCGCACCCTTTACGCCCTGGGTGGCCGGCGCCGCGGCCGGAGCCGGCGCCTGCACCACCGGTGCCGCGAGGGGGGTGAAGCCGCTGATGGCCTCGATGCCGCCGATGCTCATCAGCCCTGTCCGATCTGGAGTGCCGCGTTGTAGGTGTCCTGGGCGGTCTTGGTGACCTGCACCGAGGCCTGGAAGCCGCGCTGCGCCTGCACGAGGGAGGTCATCTGCACGGACATGTCCATCGCCGGGGCGCGGACGTAGCCGTCCGCGTCGGCGAGGGGGTGGTCGGGGGCGTACTCGAGGATGCCCTCGGCGTCGCCGAGCTCGATGCCGCTCACGTCGACGCCGCCGTCGGGGCGCGCGGTCGCGACCACCATCTGCTGCTGGAAGGCGTCCTCGCTGGTCGCGCGGACCGTGTTGGCGTTCGCGATGTTGTGGGCCAGCGCGTCGAGCCAGGTCTGGTGCATGCCCAGGCTGCTGTTCGCGATGCGCAGCATGTCGAAGGCGCCCATCAGAAGGCACCGGCCGCGGTGTTGACGAGGGCGAAGCGCTCGGAGACCGCGCGGGTCATCATCTGGTACTGGAACTGCGTCTGGACCGCCGAGAGCGACTCCTTGCGGAGGTCGACGTTGTTGCCGTCCTCACCGACGGGCGCGTTGCTCGGCTGCTCGAAGGGGGTGACGCCGGACGACGGCATCTCGCCGCGCTGGAGCGCCGCGCTCAGCGAGGACTCGAAGTCGACGCTCGTGGCCCGGAAGTCGGGGGTGTCGACGTTGGCGATGTTGTCGGCGATCACGCTCTGGCGGGTCGCCAGGCCGTCGAGGGCCGTGGCGAGCACGGAGGTGACGGCGTCGGGCATGCCGAGGGACACGGGTACTCCTGCGAGGAAGTGGTTGCCGGTCCATCGGCGAAGGGGGTGAGCGTTCCGTGCTCACAGGGTCGGATCGGCGTTGTTGCCGTCCTGTTGAGGAATTGATGAAGGCTTCTTGACCCGTTCCGCACGATCGGGACGAAGGTCCCGATCGAGCACCATCCGGTCGGGCCATGCCGGCACCACCCGGCAGGGCGATGCCCTCTGGCTACGCCGAGACGTCGACGTACGACGCCGCGCCGCGGCGCGCCGAGGCGGCCCTGCGCTCCAGCCCGGCGAGGCTCGTGCGGGTGTCGTCGACCGCACGGACCAGGCCGGCGCTGACCTCGGCCTGGAGCCGGAGCAGCTCGCGCACGCGGTCGACGAGGACCTCCGGCACCGGGCCACCCGGCGTGGGGGGCTCCCACGGGACGACGGCCGGGCCGGTCGCCTTCGGGTCCCGCGCCAGCTCCGCGGCCGAGCGCACGTCCTGCTCGATGGCGTCCAGGGCCTCCTCCCAGGCCGCGACGAGCTCGTCGCCCTCCGGGAGGGCCGGCAGGGCGCTCACGCGGACCGGGCGGTGTCCGCAGGGCGGGCGGCCTCAGCGGCCGCCTCCCGCCACGCGTCCGCCAGCCCGACCACCAGGTCGAGGCAGTGCTCGGTGATCGACACGTCACGCTTCACGTTGGCCTGGACGAGCTGCACCATGAGGTGCGTGTAGATGCTGTTCAGGCCCTCGCTCCCCTCCCACACGCCCGGGCGAAGCGAGGACTGCAGCTCCACGACGATGTCCTGGGCGTGCAACAGGTTGTGGTGAGCCACCGCGTGGTCGCCGGCCTGCTGGGCCGCGACCGCGCGACGGCAGTCGAGCACCAGGCGCTCGTAGAGCATGACCAGCAACTTGCTCGGGCTGGCGGTCTCGACCGAGGACTGCAGGTAGGCGAGGGGCGTGGTGGACGCGGGAGACGTCGATCCGTAGGGGCTGGCGAAGTGCGAGGTGTAGGCCATGAGGGTGCTGTCCTTAGCTTCCCGTGGGTAGTGAGGAGATCTGGCTGCTCAGCCAGGTCGACTGGCTGTTCATCTGGTTGAGCGCCGTCTCGAGGGCGGTGAACTGCCGGGTGAGCGCGGTCCGTCGCAGCTCCAGCCGTAGGTCCCAGGCCTCGATACCGTCATCGAGGCGTGCGATCGTGGCGTTGCTGCCGGTGATCGCGGTGGTGAGGGTGCCGGTGACGCTGTCGCTGGCGCCGTCGGCGGCGGCCTTGATGCGAGCGACGAATCCCGTGCCCGAGGCGGTGAGCCGACTCTGGACAGCGGTCGGGTCCGCGTCGTACGCCTTCTTGAAGGCGGCCTCGTCGAGGACGACCTTGCCAAAGCGGTCGGTCTGGATGCCCAGGTCGGCCAGGCTGGTCCCGTCGCCGGGGAACACGCTGGAGAGCACCGAGTCCCGCACACTGCGGACGCCGGCGTCACCGGCCAGCACCCCCCTCGCGGTCGAGCTCGTCTTGGTCTGGGCGTCGATGTCGGCGATCAGGGAGTTGACCGCGTCCACGAGACCCTTGACCGCCGTCGTCGTGGCGGCCGGGTCGCGGGCCAGCACCACCTCGGAGGTGGTGCCGGTCGTGGCTCCGGGCGCGAGCGTGACGGTCACCCCGGGGACGAGGTCGGCGAAGGTGTTGGTCGAGGAGGTCGCCACGATCGAGTCGCCGACCGTCACCTGCGCGTCGCGCCCCTGGCGGACGGTGGCGCCCCCGAGCAGGGCCGAGCCGTCGGCGGCGTCGGTGAGCGTGAAGTCGCCCGCAGCCCCCGTGGCTGCGGACTCGACGACCAGCCGGTACTGGTCAGTGCCCACCCGGACCGCCGTGGCCCGCAGGCCGGTGGCGTTCGCCGGGTCGTTGATCGCTGCCACCAGCCCGCCGAGCGTGCCGTCCGTGGTCAGGTCGAGCGGGACGGTCCCGTCCAGGCGGTCCAGCCGGACCGTGGTCGGGACGGTGCCAGCAGCGCTGGTCCCGACAGCCGTGACGTGCTCCGACCGGTGGCTGACCGCGGTCTGGTCGACCCGGATCGAGTACGACCCGGGAGCGGCCGAAGTAGTGGCACTGACGGCCACCTTCGGCTCCGACGTGGTGGCGGTGACCGCGTTGAACGCCGCCGGCTTGAGCAGGTCGCCCGCGCGGGTGGCGAGAGCGGCGACCTTGGTGTTGAGCGACTGCAGGGCCGAGAGCACGGACTTCTCCGCGCTCTGACGCGTCTTCAGCCGGGTCTGGGACGCCGCCTCGAGCTGCATGAACTGCTCGATGATGGAGGCAGTGTCGAGCCCGCTGCCGAGCCCGCTGATGCTGGCCGTGGCCATCGCGGTTCCTCCCTCCTTGGTCGCCCCTACCGGGGACTGCTCGTGCCTGACTGGAGCCGGGTGGGTCGCGGTGACCGCGACCCACCCAGGGTCCGACGGGTGTGACGTTCCTCAGCCGCGATCAGCGGAGGAGGGACAGGACACCCTGCGAGGCCTGGTTGGCCTGCGCCAGCATCGCGGTGCCGGCCTGGGACAGGATCTGCGAGCGGGTGAAGCTCATCATCTCCTGCGCCATGTCGGTGTCACGGATGCGCGACTCCGACGCCGACAGGTTCTCGACCGCGACGTTGACGTTGTTGATGGTGTGCTCGAAACGGTTCTGCGTCGCACCGAGCTCCGCACGCTGCGTCGACACCCCCTTGATCGCCGCCTGCACCGAGTCCGAGCTGTTGATGTTGACGTTCGAGCCACCGATCGACAGCTTGGTCTCGTCGACCGTCGTCGTTGCGGCGTCGTCAGCGCCAACGGCGGCCTTGTAGAAGCCACTGAGCGCCGTGGCGCCGGACACGGTGATGGTGTCGGAGCTGGCGTAGCCGACCTGGAACGTCTTGTCGGTGCCCGCGAAGAGCGCAGTGCCGTTGAACTTCGTGTTGGTCTGGATCCGCTGGATCTCGGTGGTGAGCTGGTCGAACTCGGCGGACAGGGCGGCCTGCGACTCGGTGCTCTGGGTCCCGGAGTTGTGCTGGACCGCGAGGTCGTTCATGCGCTGCAGCATGGAGTGGACCTCGGTGAGGGCACCTTCAGCGGTCTGGACGAGGCTGATGCCGTCCTGGGCGTTGCGCGCGCCCACCTTGAGACCACCGACCTGCGAGCGCAGGCCCTCGGAGATGGCCAGACCGGCCGCGTCGTCGGCAGCACGGTTGATGCGGAAGCCCGAGGACAGCTTCTCGAGCGACTTGGACATCTGGCCCTGCGTGACCGACAGGTTGCGGTACGAGTTGACGGCGTCGATGTTCTGGTTGATGCGAAGACCCATGATGGATTCCTTCCGTGGTTCCTGGGATCACTGCAGGAGTCCGTCCATGGACTCCCTCGACGTCATCTTCGGCCGGGCAGCAACCCACCTGAGGGGTTTTCGGATGTCTTTGCTTTTTCGGCGTCTCCGCGACGCACGAAACGCCGGGTGGGTCGCGACGGCGACCCACCCGGCGTCCGGTGGGTGTGACGTTCCTCAGCCGTGCTCAGCGGAGGAGGGACAGGACACCCTGTGAGGCCTGGTTGGCCTGCGCCAGCATCGCGGTGCCGGCCTGGGACAGGATCTGCGAGCGGGTGAAGCTCATCATCTCCTGCGCCATGTCGGTGTCACGGATGCGCGACTCCGACGCCGACAGGTTCTCGACCGCGACGTTGATGTTGTTGATGGTGTGCTCGAAACGGTTCTGCGTCGCACCGAGCTCCGCACGCTGCGTCGACACCGCGGTGATGGCCGTCTGCACCGTGTTGGAGTCGGTGATGACGGCACCGGTCATCGAACCGGCCGTGGCGAAGTTGCCCAGGGCCGCGGCGCTGACGTCGATGGTGTCACTGCTCGAGTAGCCGACCTGGAAGGTCTTGGCCGCACCCGCGAACAGGGTGTCACCGTTGAACTTCGTGTTGGTCTGGATGCGCCCGATCTCCGTCTTCAGCTGACCGAACTCGGCAGCCAGGGCGGCCTTCGACTCGGTGCTCTGGGTCCCGGAGTTGTGCTGGACCGCGAGGTCGTTCATGCGCTGCAGCATGGAGTGGACCTCGGTGAGGGCACCTTCAGCGGTCTGGACGAGGCTGACGCCGTCCTGGGCGTTGCGCGCGCCCACCTTGAGACCACCGACCTGCGAACGCAGGCCCTCGGAGATGGCCAGACCGGCCGCGTCGTCGGCAGCACGGTTGATGCGGAAGCCCGAGGACAGCTTCTCGAGCGACTTGGACATCTGGCCCTGCGTGACCGACAGGTTGCGGTACGAGTTGACGGCGTCGATGTTCTGGTTGATGCGAAGACCCATGATGGATTCCTTCCGTGGTTCCTGGGATCACTGCAGGAGTCCGTCCATGGACTCCTTCGGGAAGATGTTCGGCGACCCAACGGCACACCTGAGAGCTTTCCGCGCACTTTCTTCACGGGCGGCTCGGGACGCGCAGACGCCGGGTGGGTCGCGACGGCGACCCACCCGGCGTCCGGTGGGTGTGACGTTCCTCAGCCGTGCTCAGCGGAGGAGGGACAGGACACCCTGTGAGGCCTGGTTGGCCTGCGCCAGCATCGCGGTGCCGGCCTGGGACAGGATCTGCGAGCGGGTGAAGCTCATCATCTCCTGCGCCATGTCGGTGTCACGGATGCGCGACTCCGACGCCGACAGGTTCTCGACCGCGACGTTGATGTTGTTGATGGTGTGCTCGAAACGGTTCTGCGTCGCACCGAGGTCCGCACGCTGCTTGGAGACCGCCGTGATCGCCTTCTGCACGTCGTCCGACGCCGTGGCCGATGCGATGTCCAGGACCTGACCCCCGACGGTCCCCGGGTCGGCGGCCGTCGCGCCAGCGGTGTAGAACTTCTTCAGGGCGGTGTCACCGGCGACGTTGATCGTGTCCGTGCTGGAGTAACCGACCTGGAAGGTCTTGTCGCCCACGCCGGCGACCCCGGTGCCGCTGAAAAGGTCGGCGCCGTTGAACTTGGTGTTGGTCTGGATGCGGCCGATCTCGGTGGAGAGCTGGTCGAACTCGGCCTTGAGGGCCGTCTTCGAGTCGGTGTTCTGCGTGCCCGAGTTGTACTGCACCGAGAGGTCGTTCATCCGCTGCAGCATGGAGTGGACCTCGGTGAGGGCACCTTCAGCGGTCTGGACGAGGCTGACGCCGTCCTGGGCGTTGCGCGCGCCCACCTTGAGACCACCGACCTGCGAGCGCAGGCCCTCGGAGATGGCCAGACCGGCCGCGTCGTCGGCAGCACGGTTGATGCGGAAGCCCGAGGACAGCTTCTCGAGCGACTTGGACATCTGGCCCTGCGTGACCGACAGGTTGCGGTACGAGTTGACGGCGTCGATGTTCTGGTTGATGCGAAGACCCATGATGGATTCCTTCCGTGGTTCCTGGGATCACTGCAGGAGTCCGTCCATGGACTCCCTCGAGATCGTCTTCGGCGAGATGCGGGCCGACCTGAGAATTCTGGGCAGAAGTTCTCGGCCGCCGGACCGGACGGTCAGGCGCTGGTGGCCACGCGGGGCACGAACGGGCGGGCCGACGCAGCGGCATGGCGCTCGGCGACGGCGGCGAAGTAGGCCTCGCGGCGACGGGAGGCGACGCCGTCCGGACGCTCGTGGGCCTTGACCATCGTCGGGTCGAGCTGGGAGTTCAGCGCATCGCGCAGCAGGACCATTGCCTCGGCGCGCAGCTGGGAGATCCGCGACTCGGTGACCCCGAGCTCGGCAGCGAGCTCGGCCATCGGCTGCTCGGCCAGGAAGTAGCCCTCCACGACCCTGCGCAGGCGCTCGGGCAGCTCGGCGACGGCCTCGGAGAGGTACGTCAGCAGCTCGGCGTGCTCGGCAGCCTGCTCGGGCGTCGGACCGCCGGACGGCAGCTCGGCGGCGTACGACCCGCGGGCGTCGTCGGCCTCCAGGGAGAGGACCTGGGCCCGAGCGAGGTCCTCGCGGTTGGCGAGCACCTGCTCGACAGGGATGCCCATGGCCGCGGCGAGCTCGGCATCGGTGGGCATGCGGCCCAGACTGTGGGTCAGCCGGGTGCGGGTCTCGTCGAGGTCGCGCGCCGTGCGGCGGACCGAGCGCGTGGCCCAGTCGACACCGCGCAGCTCGTCGAGCAGAGCGCCACGGATGCGGGTCGAGGCGTAGCGGGCGAACGGGACGCCCCGCTCGGCGTCGAAGCCCTGCGCCGCCTGGACCAGCGCGGTGAGGCCGGCGGAGGTCAGGTCGTCGCGGTCGACGTGGCCGGGGACCCGCGCCAGGATCTCGCGGACCAGGTGTCCCACCAGAGGGATGTGGGCGGTCACGAGCTCGTCGGCGGTAGGGACGGCCGAGGAGGACGCTGCTGGGGAAGCAGTGGGGGAAGTGAGGGTCGCGTTGCTGAGCACGGGTAGATAGTTGAACGTCTTGTGGGCGAGTTGTTACCGAACAGGGGTTGTTGATCCACAGGGGCGTTCATCGGGGACCGTGGTCCCGAGGACCCATGGCCCGATCGGGCCATGCCCACCTCCCCCCACCCGCCGCGCGCCGGGTAGTCCGGTCCGCGGGTACTGGTCCAGTCAATCCCTCAGGTCCGTGCCGGGACCGCCGATGGGGGTTGCGTGAACCTCACCGACGACACCCGCACCGCGGCCATGGAGAAGCTCTCCCTGGTCCTGTGGCGCGAGCGCGAGCTGCTCGAGGAGCTCCACTACCGGCTCGAGGTCGAGCAGCTGGTCCTGGCCAGCGGCCGCAGCCGTTGGTTGGCCCAGGCGACCCGCGACATCGACGCCCTCCTCGCCACCGTGCGCGAGACCGAGCTGCTCCGCGCCGTGGCTGCCGACGAGGCCGCTGCCGCGTCCGGCATGAGCTCCAACCCGAGCCTGGCCTCCCTGGCCGAGGCGGCGGGCGAGCCCTGGTCGACCATCCTGACCGAGCACCGTGAGGCCTTCGTGGCCCTCACCAGCGAGATCACGACGCTCGCCGACTCCAACCGGCACCTCATCTCCGCCGGCTACCGCTCCGCCCGCGAGACCCTGATGTCCATGGGCGAGTCCGTCGACGGGTACGCCGCCGACGGCAGCGCGACCGCCGACCCCCTGCGCGCGAGCCTCGTGGACCGGAGCCTGTGACGTGAGCGGCACCTTCGGCTCCATCGGCAGCGCCGCGAGCGCGCTGCGCTACCACCAGTCCGTGATGGAGGTCGCGAGCGGCAACATCGCCAACGTGTCGACCGACGGCTACGCCCGTCGTCGCGTGGTCGGGGTGTCCGTCGGCGCACCCGTGCAGCCGGCGATGTGGAGCCGGTACGACGGCCAGGGCGAGGGCGTCCGCATCGGCTCGGTCGACCGGCTGGTCGACCCGCTCCTGGACGCGAGGGCCCGGCGCGAGCACGGCGCCCAGTCCTACCTCGACACCCGGGCCGCCGCACTGGCCCGCGTCGAGGCCTCCTTGGGGGAGCCTGCCGGTGATGGCATCTCCAAGGCGCTCGCGGACGTGCGCAACGCCTGGCACGACCTCGGCAACAGCCCCGACTCCCCCGCCGTGCGCGCGACGGTGATCTCGACCTCGCGCACGCTCGTCGACGCGGTCGCCGCCCAGCGGCGCAACGTCGAGTCGGAGGAGGCCGACCAGCGCATGTCGCTGCTCGCCGACCTGGGCGAGACCAACACTCTCGCGGCCGACCTGGCCGCGGCCAACGAGGCGGTCGCCGCAGCGAAGCTCGGCGGCAACGACCCGTCCAGCCTGCTCGACAAGCGTGACCTGATGGCGATGCGGCTCGCGGAGCTGACGGGCGGCACCGCCGTCGAGAACGGCCAGGGTGGGCTCGACGTCACCGTCGGCGGGGTCGCCCTCGTCTCCGGCAGCAAGGCGGGCGCCCTGGCCGTGACGGCCGGGATCAACCCCGACGGCACGTCGGACGGCCAGCCCCTCGCCCTCTCCCTCACTCCTCCCGGCGGTGCGGCCACCGCGGTCAGCGGCCTGCGCGGCGAGATCGGTGGCGCCGCCGAGCTGCTCACCACCACGCTCCCCGGTCTCCGCGACGAGATCACGGCCATCGCCCAGCAGCTGGCCGACACGGTCAACGCGGTGCACCAGTCCGGCTACGACGCCACCGGCGCTGCGGGACAGCAGTTCTTCGCGGTCGACCCGGCCGCCGAGGGCGGCCCTCTGGTCCTCCTGGTCGACGACGCCGCCGACATCGCGGCCTCCGGCATCGGCGGCGGCGCCAACCGCGACGGCGGCAACGCCACCGCGATTGCCAGCGCCCTCGCGACGCCGGAGCGGTCCTACCAGCGGTTCGTGACGGTGTTCGGCACCGACGTCGCCTCGGTCCGGCGGCTCGCGGACACCCAGCTCACCCTGACCAGCCAGGTCGACGGCGCCCGCGAGCAGCTCTCCGGCGTGAACCTCGACGAGGAGACGGTGACGATGATGCAGGCGCAGCGGGCCTACGAGGCAGCCGCCCGCGTGATGACCACGCTCGACTCGGTGCTCGACACCCTGATCAACCGGACCGGACTGGTGCGCTGATGACGATCGGACGCGTCACCCAGTCGATGCTGACCGACCGGTCGTTGAGCCGGCTCCAGGGCAGCCTGTCCCGGCTCTCGGAGCTCCAGGAGCACCTGTCCACCGGCCGCGTGCTCAACCGACCCTCCGACAACCCGGCCGACGCCGCCTCCGCGATGCGGCTACGGTCCGCGGTGGGCGCCCAGCAGCAGTACGCCCGCAATGCGGAGGACGGCATGGGCTGGCTCGACACTCTCGACAGCACGCTCGGCACCGCAGGAGACCTGGTGCGGCGGGCGCGCGAGGTCGGCCAGCAGGCGGTCAGCGGAGCGGCGAGCCAGGACACCCGTGAGGCGCTCGCCGTGGAGATCGAGCAGCTTCGCAGCTCGCTGGTCGGCACCGCCAACACGACGTACCTCGACCGACCGGTCCTCGGCGGCACCACCGCTGGGACCGCAGCCTTCGCCGAGGCCGGTGGCGTGGTGACGTACGCCGGTGATGCCAACCCGGTGAACCGGGCGGTCGCCGAGGGCGTGGTCGTCGACGTCGCCGTCGCCGGTCCGGGCGCGTTCGGTCCCGATGGGGACAACACCTTCGACCACCTGACCGCCCTCGCCGCCGCGATCCGGGGCGGCAGCACCACCGCGATCCAGTCCGGGCTCGACGCCCTCGAGGTGGACGGCAGCCGCCTGGTGGTGGCCCGCACAGACGTGGGCGCTCGTTCCAGCCGCGTGGAGCAGGCTGGGATCCGGGCGGGCGACACCGAGCTGTCACTGACCAACGCGCTGAGCGAGATCGAGAACACCGACCTCCCTCTCGCGACCGTTGAGCTGAAGATGCAGGAGGTGGCCTACCAGGCCGCCCTCGCCGCCACCTCCCGGGTGCTTCAGCCGAGCCTCCTGGACTTTCTGCGATGATCGCAACGATGGAGAGGACGACCATGACCGGAACTCCCGAGATCCCGGTGATCGAGCTGGTGCAGCCGATGCCCGGGTTCCCCGAGCTCGCGCGCTTCGCGCTGGTGCGGGTCGACGACACGGGTGCCCTGTGCAGCCTGACGTCGCTCGACCAGCCGGGGCTGCGGTTCCTGGTCGTGCCGCCTGCCACCTTCTTCCCCGACTACGCCCCCGAGGTGGAGGACACGATCCTGACCGACCTCGGCTCGAGCTCGGTCGACGACCTCGTGATGCTGTGCGTGCTGACCGCGGGAGAATCCCTGGCCAGCACCACGGCCAACCTCGCGGCGCCGGTCGTGCTCGACATCGCCACCCACCGTGCCGTGCAGGTCGTCCTCGACGACCCGCAGCTCTCGGTGACCACGCCGCTGATCGCGTGACCGGGAGCGCGGTGCCTCGGGTACCGTGCACGCATGCTGGTCGTGAGCCGTCGTGCGGGTGAGAGCGTCGTCATCGGCGACAACATCACCGTGTCCGTCCTGGAGGTCCGCGGCGACGTCGTGCGCATCGGCATCGACGCGCCGCGATCGGTCGCCGTGCACCGCGAGGAGCTCCTCGCGCAGCTGGCCCAGTCCAACCAGGAGGCGGCCTCGCCGCCCGAGGGTGCCGTCGACTCCCTGCTGAAGGGGATCCGGGACCGCTCCAAGGACGCCTGAGGCCCAGCTCCCGGGCTGCCTGGTCAGCGCTGTCGCTTGCGGCCCAGCTGCGAGGCCAGCACCGCCGCCTGCGTACGACGCTGCACGCCGAGCTTGGCGAGCAGGCTGGTGACGTGGTTCTTCACCGTCTTCTCGGCGAGGAAGAGTTCGTCGCCGATCTGCTTGTTGGTGCGGCCCTCGGTGATCAGGTCGAGGATCTGCGACTCCACCTCGGTGAGGGCGGATAGTCCGTCGGGCGTCTCGCTGTCCGAGCGCATCCGCTCGATCACCCGGACGGCGACGGCGGGGTCGATGAGGGACTGCCCCTGGTGCACCGCCCGGATGCTGTTGACCAGCGCACTCTCGTCGACCTGCTTGAGGACGTAGCCGCCCGACCCGGCGAGGATCGCGTTGAACAGCGCCTCGTCGTCGTCGTAGCTGGTGAGGATCAGCGCCCGGACCTGCGGGTTGACCGAACGGACCTGGCGGCAGACCTCGATGCCGTTGCCGTCGGGCAGCCGGCCGTCGAGCACCGCCACGTCGGGCGCGAGGGCAAGGATGTCGGGGATCGCCTCGGCCACCGTGCCGGACTCCCCCACCACTTCCAAGTCGTCCTCGAGCTCGAGCACCGCACGCAGCCCTCGTCGTACGACTGCGTGGTCGTCGAGCAGGTACAGGCGGATGGGTGCGCTCATGCGGCCGTCGTCATGGTGAGTGGTCCTTTGCTGTCTAGACCACCAGCCTAGGGCCCGGTCAGGCGCGCTCGAGGAGGAACAGCGGAATCAGCCGATCGGTCTTCTCCTGGTAGGACGCGTAGGTCTTCCAGGTGGCGACGGCGTGCTCCCACCAGTCGGCGCGCTCCTCGCCCTCGAGGATCCGGGCGGTGAAGGTGTGGGGCTCCGGGCCGTCCTGGAGCTCGACCTCGGGGTGGGCGACGAAGTTGAAGTACCACTCCGGGTTCTCCGGGGCGCCGCCCTTCGAGGCGACCGCGAGGTAGGCGCCGTCGCGCTCGACCCGCATCACCGGGTTCTTGCGGAGGTTGCCCGACTTCGCGCCCACGGACGTGATCACGACGATCGGGTAGTTCGTGCCGGGCAGGGTGTTGGCCTTCTCGCCGTTGCTGGCCTCGTACTCCGCGACCTGGTTACGGACCCACTCGGCCTTGCTGGGGACGTACTCACCTGTCAGTGCCATGCCTGCCACAACACCACGCCCTCCGGCGATCTTCCACACCCTCACGACTACCCTCCCGGCATGAGTGCGATCGAGGGCGTCAGCGAGATCTTCGACCCCGAGGCGTGGGACGTCGTGCCCGGCTTCGAGGACCTCACCGACCTGACCTACCACCGTGCCCGCGAGCACGGCACGGTCCGGATCGCCTTCGACCGACCCGACGTGCTCAACGCGTTCCGGCCGCACACCGTCGACGAGCTGCTGCGCACCCTCGAGCACGCGCGTCAGTCCGCCGACGTCGGCTGCGTGATCCTGACGGGCAACGGCCCGAGCGCGAAGAACGGCAAGTGGGCCTTCTGCACCGGCGGCGACCAGCGGATCCGCGGCAAGGCGGGCTACCAGTACGAGGAGTCCGGCCACGACGACGCCGGGGCCCCGCCGAACCCGATCGACAAGGCCAAGCTCGCCCGCCTCCACATCCTGGAGTGCCAGCGACTGATCCGCTTCATGCCGAAGGTCGTCATCTGCGTGGTCCCCGGCTGGGCCGCCGGCGGCGGGCACAGCCTCCACGTCGTCGCCGACCTCACGCTGGCCAGCCGCGAGCACGCCCGCTTCAAGCAGACCGACGCCGACGTCGGCTCCTTCGACGGCGGCTACGGCTCGGCCTACCTCGCCCGCCAGGTCGGCCAGAAGTTCGCCCGCGAGATCTTCTTCCTCGCCGAGGAGTACGACGCCGAGACCATGCACCGGATGGGAGCGGTCAACCGGGTCGTCGAGCACGCCGACCTCGAGAGGGTCGCCCTCGACTGGGGCCGGAAGATCAACGGCAAGTCCCCCACCGCCCAGCGGATGCTGAAGTACTCCTTCAACCTCCTCGACGACGGTCTGGTCGGCCAGCAGCTCTTCGCCGGCGAGACCACCCGCCTGGCCTACATGACCGACGAGGCCCAGGAAGGTCGCGACCAGTTCCTCGAGAAGCGCGACCCCGACTGGTCGCCGTACCCCTGGTACTACTGAGCAAACAGGCGACTCTTCGGGCACACGTGTCCGACTTCTCGCCCTCGGCAGGCGGTCTCGAGGGCAGCTTCTCGGACACGTGTACGCCGTCGAGGCGGCACGACCAGGACCCGCCCCGGCTGCGCTGAGCGACGACCGAGGGCTACTTCAGGCCGACGATCGCGAGCCGCCCGGTGCCGAACTGCGGCACCGTGACCTCGAGGTCGAGGCGCCGTCCGACGGTCGTGGCGTGGGCCGCGACCTCGGGGTCCGGGGAGCCGCCGACGTGCGTGACCGAGGTGAGCTTCACGTGCGGGCAGTCCTCGGCGTTGAGGAGCGCGGCGAGCACGTTGAGCACCTCGCCGAGGTTCTCCTGCATCACCGGCGGGAGGTCCTTCTCCTCGATCGCGATCTCGGCGGCACCCACCGGCATCAGGCCGATCGCCGCACCGGCGTACGCCGACAGGGCCAGGTCCATCACCGCGACCGCGCGGGTGCGGGCCTGGTCGTCCTGGTAGACGGCGTACGTCGTGCCGGCACCCTCGTCGCCGACGAAGGCGTCGGACATCTGCACCGTCACCTCGCGCCCGAGCAGGCCGGTGAGGAGCTCGCGCGCGTCGAGCGCCGTCGGGACCGGGGTCATCACCCAGGTGCTCATGCGACCACGCCCTCGAGCTGGTCGCGCAGGGAGTCGGGCGTGAACGGCTTGGCGATCAGGAAGAGCGCGCCCGACGACGCGGCGATCTCGCGCATCTCCGGCGTCCCCTCCGAGGTGACGAAGCCGAACGGGACCTGGTGGTCGGCCGAGCGCAACGCGCGCAGCAGCTCGATGCCGGTCATCTCCGGCATGTTCCAGTCCGAGAGGACGAGGTCGGGCGCCTGGCTCCGGACGAGGTCGAGCGCCTCCGCGCCGTTGCCGGCCTCGATCAGCTCGTGGCCGTCGTAGCCGGCCTGGCGCAGCGTGCGGATGACGATCTGCCGCATCACGCGGCTGTCGTCGGCGATGAGGATCTTCATGGGGTGTCTCCTGGGGTGGTGTCGTCCTGCTCGGCGAGCCAGACGCGGACGTCGACGGGGTGGCCTGCCCACAGCAGCTCGGCGTGGCAGACCTCGGTGGCGGTACGACGGTCGCCGGGGGCGTCCGTGCTGACCTCGGGGAGGCCGAGGGCGCTCTCCTCGAGGAGGAGTCCCTTGACGTTGCCGCCGAGGACGTTGACCAGCTCGCCGATCGCGTCCACGACGTCCTCGTCGGACACCTCGTCCGCCTGGAGCATCCGGGCGGCCAGGACGTCGGCGCCGGTGCGCGAGACGTCGAGGGTGACGTGGCCGGACCAGCCGCCGGTCACGGCGATCGAGGCGTGGACGCGTCGGGAGTCGTCGCCCTGCTGCGGTGCCTCGGGCAGGCCCTGCTCCAGCAGGAACGCGGTGAGGACCTCCTCGCCGAAGACCTGGAGGTCGTGTGGCGTGACCGGGGACTCGGCGGTGGTGACGCTCATGCGACGCTCCGCTCCGGGTTGAGGCCGAGGTAGTCGAGCTTGTCGACCAGCGCGTCGGCGGTGAAGGGCTTGATGAGGTACTCGTGGGCCCCGGCGGCGAGCGCGCGCACGATCTGGCCGTGCTCGGCCTCGGTCGTCACCATCATCAAGGTGACGTCGCGCAGGCCGCCGTCGGCGCGGACGGCCTTCACGAAGTCCAGGCCGTTCATGACCGGCATGTTCCAGTCGACGGTCGCCAGGACGGGCAGGTCGTCGCGGCTGGACTGGAGGGCCTCGAGGGCCTGCTGCCCGTCCGCGGCCTCCACCACGTCGTAGCCCAGCTGCTCGAGCTGGCGTCGCAGGACGATGCGCATCGTGCGCGAGTCGTCGATGACGAGTGCTTTCATGTCAGTTCGCTCTCTGTGTCGTGGACAGCAACGTCGAGGTGGTGGGTGTCGCGCCGACGACCGTGCGCGGCATGCGGTGCGGCAGCGCCGGGGGGGACGTGTCGTCGACCTGGGGACGCGGGCGGTTGAGGGTCAGCCGACCCACGGGGGTGCGGTGCCAGGTCTCGTCGACGCCGAGCGTCGTCTCGGCGCCGCCGAGGAAGAGGTAGCCGTCGGGCGACATCACCCGGCGCACCCGCGACAGGACCGACTGCTTCGTCGGCTGGTCGAAGTAGATGAGCACGTTGCGCAGGAAGACCAGGTCGAAGACCGGCAGCAGCGGGAACGGCGCCGCGAGGTTGAGGGTCTGCACGCGGACCATCGAGCGCAGCTGGTCGGAGACCTGCCACTGCGTGCCCGCGCGCTGGAAGTGCTTGACCATCAGCGGCGCCGGCAGGCCGCGACCGACCTCGAGCTGGCTGTAGCTGCCCTCGCGGGTGCGCTGCACCATGCTCGGGGCGATGTCGGTGGCGACGATCTCGACCTGCCAGCCCTTGGGCACGACGTGCTCGGCCATCAGCATCGCGATCGTGTAGGCCTCCTGCCCGCTGGAGCAGGCAGCCGACCAGATCGTGATCTTGCGTCGGGCCGCGGTGCGGACCAGCAGGTCGGGGATGACATGGGAGACGAGCACGTCGAAGGGCTCGCGGTCGCGGAACCACGACGTCTCGTTGGTGGTCAGCGCCTCGACGACGGCGGCGTGGTCGACCCGTCCAGCGGGCGACTGGAGGTGGGCGACGTACGCCGACACGTCGGCCACGCCGGCAGCACGTGCCAGGGGGTGCAGGCGCGCCTCGACGAGGTACTCCTTGCCCGGCTCGAGCACGATGGCGGCCTCGCGGCGCACCAGGTCGGCGACGTAGCCGAAGGCTGTGGGGGACAGCGTCACGAGAAGGACACCTCTCTCGGGGATAGGGAGACTCCCCTGCCGGCCCGGACCCGCTCGACGATGGCGGGCCCGACCTGCTGCAGGGGGAGCACGGACGGGGAGAGCCCGGCAGCGACCACGGCGCCCGGCATCCCCCACACGACGGACGAGGCCTCGTCCTGGACCAGGACGGAGCCACCGGCGGCGACGACCTCGGCACAGCCGCGGGCGCCGTCGGAGCCCATGCCGGTGAGCACGACGGCGAGGACGTTGCCGCGCCACGTGTCGACCACCGAGCGCATCATCACGTCGACGGCGGGCCGGCAGTAGTTCTCCGGGGTGCCCTGGTCGAGCGCGCTGACGACCTGCCCGGTGGCGGCGGTGCGGAAGCGCAGGTGGAAGTCGCCGGGTGCGACGACCGCTCGCCCGGGAACCACGGGCATGCCGGGGGCCGCCTCCGCCACCTGGAGCGCGACCTTGGAGTCGAGCCGGTCGGCGAACTGCCGGGTGAACACCGGCGGCATGTGCTGCACGATCACCACGGGGACGGGCAGGTCCCCGGGCAGTGCGGCGAGGACGGTCGAGAGGGCGTCCGGACCTCCGGTCGAGGCGCCGATGGCCACCACGTCGACCCGGCTCGGTCGGCCCAGCGCCGAGGGAACCACGGGGCGGGCGGGTGGCCCGGCGGGCGCCACCACGCCCGCCGCAGGGCGTACGACGTGCCGGCACAGGCCGCGGATGCGCGGCACCAGCTGCTCGCGCACCGCCTCCATCGAGGCCTGCACGCTGCCGACGTTGGCGGGCTTGGTGACGTAGTCGCTGGCGCCGAGCTCGAGCGCGTCGAGCGTCGCGGACGCACCTCGCTCGGTCAGCGTCGAGAACATCACCACGGGCAGCCGCGGGTGGTCCTTGCGCAGCTCGCGCAGGGTCTCCAGCCCGTCCATCACCGGCATCTCGACGTCGAGGGTGATCAGATCCGGGTTGACCTGGTCGATCTTGGCCAGCGCGACCTTGCCGTTGGCCGCCGTCCCGACGACCTCGATCGTCGGGTCGGCGGACAGCACGTCGCTGACCAGGCGGCGGACGACGACGGAGTCGTCGACCACCAGCACCCGGATCTTCCTCAACATCGGACTACCTCTCGCGCCGGCTCAGTACCGGAACTTGCCGACGAGGGTGCGCATGTCGGCCGCCATCCGGGCGAGCTCGTCGGCCGCCTGGCTGGTGCTGTTGGCAGCAGCCTGGGTGTCGGAGGCCGTCCGGGCGACGCCGGTGACGTTCTGCGCGATGTCGGTCGAGCCGGTGGCCGCCTCGGCGACGTTGCGGCTCATCTCGTTGGTCGTCGCGGTCTGCTCCTCGACGGCCGAGGCGATCGTGGACTGGGTGTCGTTGATCTGGCCGATGATCTCCGCGATCTCGCCGATCGCGGCCACTGCGGCCTCGGTGTCGGACTGGATGGCCTCGATCCGACGGCCGATGTCCTCGGTCGCCTTGCCGGTCTCCTGCGCCAGCTCCTTGACCTCGGTCGCGACGACCGCGAAGCCCTTGCCGGCCTCGCCGGCACGGGCGGCCTCGATGGTGGCGTTGAGGGCGAGCAGGTTGGTCTGCTCGGCGATCGAGTTGATCACCTTGATCACGTTGCCGACCTCGGCCGAGGACGCGCCGAGCTTGGCGACCGTGGCGTTGGTGGACTCGGCCACCACGACGGCCTGGGCGGCGACACCCGCGGCGCTGGAGGCGTTCTGGGCGATCTCACGGATCGAGGCCGACATCTCTTCGGTGCCGGTCGCGACCGTCATCACGTTGCGCGAGACCTGCTCGGCCGCGGCCGACACGAGTCCCGCCTGCGAGGAGGACTCGGAGGCCGAGGCGCTCATCTGGCCCGACACCGAGGACAGCTCCTCGGAGGCCGAGGCGAGGGACTGGGCGTTCTGGTCCATCTGGCCCATCGCGGAGCCCAGGCGCTCGAGGGCGTTGTTGAGGGCCTCGCCCATCTGTCCGACCTCGTCGCGCGACGACACCTCGAGGCGGGCGTCGAGACGACCCTCCGCGACCTCACCGAGGGCGTGAACCGCGCGCCGCAGCGGGCGGGTGATCAGGCGGGTGATGACGATGGAGAGCAGGGTGGCCACGGCCAGGGCGATGACCAGGGCGACGTAGAGGGTGGTGCGCTGGGCGGACTCGGCGGCCTCGTACGAGGCGTCCTCGTCGGCGACCGCAGCGTCGATCGTCTCGCGCAGGGCGTCGAGCCGGCCGTCGACCTCGTGGTTCTTGTCGACGAGGTCCGTCTCGCCCTCGGCGTCGGTGCGCCCGGCGGCGTTCGGGTTGTCCACGAAGGCTTCGACGTAGGTGTAGAACGACTGTGCGGGCACCTGGGCGCTGTCCACGTCGTCGAGGATCTCGGCCGGCAGGTCGAGCGCGAGCACCTCGTCGAAGATGACCTGGGCGCTCTCGATGTCGTCGGCCGTGTCGGTGACGACCAGGTCGGCGTCGGCGCCGATCAGCGCCCGGAAGCCGTCGGCCTTGATCTCGCTGTTGCGGTTGTCGAGGTGGTAGAGCTTCGCCGACGCCTGCGCGAGCGCGTCGACCTTCTCCTTGTCGTCGCTGAGGGTGGAGAGCCCGTTCAGAACGGTGAAGGTGATCACCCCGGTCGGCAGGAGGCACGCCACCGCGAGCACGAGCAGCTTGCGGCCCGTGCTCAGGTTCGCCAGGACCCGCATCGGGCTCGGCTTGGTGCGCTGCCGCGCCGGCGGCGTCGGTACGCCGGCGTACGCGGCACCCTGCGTCGGCTGGGCGGTGACGCCCGGGGCGTAGTCGGGCGGCGGCGGGGCGAGAGTGGTCATGGTGTCCTCCGGGCGGATGTGACGGGTCGGTGATGGGTGGGTGTGGCGAGTCCGCCCGAAACGGCTCGCAGGGTGGTCGATCTGGTGGGTCAGACGAGGTCGTGGACCTGGGCGGCCCGCTCGGTGTCGAGGAGGAGCATCAGCTGGCGCTCCAGCTTGCAGACGCGGCTGACGAGCGCGCGTACGGACGCGGGGACCGTCTCGGGCGGGGCCTCGAAGGCTTCGCGCGGCGGCTCGATCACGTCGCCGATCTCGTCGACCACGAGGCTCACGGCGCTGCCGTCGGCGGTCTTCACGACCACGTTCACCGACGGTGCGTCGGCGGGTCGCGGCGGGAGGCCGAGGCGGGCGCGCAGCTCGAGCGAGGTGACGATCTGGCCGCGCAGGTTGAGCAGTCCGGCGACCTCTGGGGGCGCCAGCGGGACGCTGGTGAGGGCCTGCGCACGCAGCACCTCCTGGACGGAGGCGACCGGGACGCCGAACACGTGCCCGTCGAGGACGAAGGTGCAGTACTGGGACATGGGGAGCTCCTTCACGCCGTCCGCGCGAGGCGGTCGTGGCCGGGCAGGCCGGCGAAGACCTGGTCGATGTCGACGAGCTCGGTGACGTGGCCGGCGATGACCGCCGAGCCGTCGCCACTGCTCGAGTCGAGGGCGGTGCGGATGGCCAGGTCGGTCTCGACGATGTCGAGGATGCCGGCGACGACGACGCCGGCACGCTGCTCGCCCTTGCGGCACACGACCACCTGGAGCGACCCGCCGTCGAGGCCCGCGTCGCCGTGGAGCACGCGGTCCAGCCGCACCAGCGGCAGGATCTGCTCGCGGTACTGGACGACCTCGTGGTGCCCGGCCCGCTCGACGACCGCGAGGTCGATCTCCTCGAGGCGGTCGACCGCGCTGACAGGGATCCCCGCGCGCCGACCTCCGCCGAGCTCGACGACGAGCACCGAGGCGATGTCGGAGGCGTCGGCGGCACCGAGGTCGGCGGCCGCGTTGAGCTCCGACTCCAGCGCCATCCCGACCTTGCGGGCGATCGCGGTCGCGTCGAGGATCAGCGCCACGGCACCGTCGCCCATGATCGTGGCACCGGCGTAGAGCGGCAGGTGGCGCAGCTGGTTGCCGAGCGGCTTCACGACGATCTCCTCGGTGTCGAGGATGTCGTCGACCACGAGGCCGTACTGCTGGTTGTCGGCCTGGAGCACCACGACGTACGTCGTCTCGCGCTCCACGGCGTCGAGCCCGAGCTGCTCGCGCAGGTCGATGAGGGGCAGCAGGCGGCCGCGCAGGCGGTAGACCGGGGCACCGTGCACGTTCTCGATCGCGGAGGCGGCCTGGACGGCGTCGAGCCGGACCAGCTCGAGCAGGTTGACCTGCGGGATGGCGAACCGGTTCTCGGCGGCGGTGACGACGAGCGCCGGGATGATCGCCAGGGTCAGCGGGATCCGGATCCGGACGGTGGTGCCGCGGCCAGGCTCGCTGGACAGGTCGATGGAGCCGCCGATCCGCTCGATGTTGGTCTTGACGACGTCCATGCCGACGCCGCGGCCCGACACGTTGGTCAGCGCGGAGGCGGTCGAGAAGCCCGCCATGAAGATGAGGGAGGTGGCCTCGTGGTCGGTGAGGCGGTCGGCGGCTTCGCGGGTCAGCAGGCCCTTGGACACTGCCTTGTCGCGGAGCTTGGCGGGATCGATGCCGGCACCGTCGTCGGTGATCTCGATGCTGACCTGGCCGCCCTCGTGGAACGCACGCAGCACGAGCGTCCCCTCGACCGGCTTGCCGGCGGCGGCGCGGTCGGCGGGCGACTCGATGCCGTGGTCGATGCTGTTGCGCACGAGGTGCGTGAGCGGGTCGCGGACAGCCTCAAGGATGGTCTTGTCGAGCTCGGTCTCGCGCCCGACCATGTCGAGCTGCACCGACTTGCCGAGCTGCACCGACAGGTCGCGCACGACCCGGGGCAGCTTGCTCCACAGGGTGTCGATCTGCTGCAGGCGCGTGCGCATCACGCCCTCCTGCAGCTCGCCCGCCACCAGGTTGAGGCGGTGGGTGGTGCGAGCCAGGTCGACGTCCTCGCGGGCGGCGGCGTTCTGCAGCATCTGGTTGCGGGTCAGCACCAGCTCGCCGACGAGGTTCATCAGGGAGTCGAGCAGGGTGACGTCGACGCGGATGGTGCTGTCGGCGACCGACCGGCGACCCTCAGCGGCCTCGCCGGGCTCGGGCGCGGGCTCCGGCTCGGGCTCGGGCTCGGCGTGGGCCTCGGCCTCGGCGACCACGAGGGCCCGCACCGGGGCGGCGGGCGCCTCGTCCGGGACGACCTCGGCCACCTCGACGGGAGCGACGGGAGCCACGGGGGCCGGTGCCTCACCGTCGAGCACCGCGTTCAGCCGGCCGACGAGGTCGTCGTACGACCGGTCGCCCTCGGCGCCGGTGAGCTCGATGTCCGTGAGCAGCGCACGTACGGCGTCGACCACCTCGAGCAGGAGGCTGGTGAGCTCCGGGGTGAGGGTCAGCTCGCCGTCGCGCAACCGGGCCAGCAGGCTCTCGCCGACGTGGGTGACCGACTCCAGGACCGAGAAGGCGAGGAAGCCGCTCGTGCCCTTGATCGTGTGGATGGTGCGGAACACGCTGGCGAGCAGCGCGGTCGAGCCGGGGTCCTGCTCCAGCGCGACGAGGTCGCTGTCGAGCTGGTCGAGGTTCTCATGACTCTCGACCAGGAACTCACCGATGATCTCGTCCAAGCCATCCATGGCATCCACGCGCGTCTCCATCTCTTCGCGTCCTGACGGATGCCCCCATCGACCCCGTGGCCCCCCACCTGAGTGGTCTGGACCCGATCGCGCCGAACTCTCCATGCGACGTAGTCCTTCGGGACCGGTCCCATGGCCCGTTCGTGCCACGTGCGCATACGCCGGCGCCCACCGCCTCGCCCGACTTCGGCCGTTCGACCACGGAGCGCGCGCAGGTGGGAGGGTCGTTCGGGCCGATCAACGGGAGGAGTCGTCATGCGCAGCATCCGTGCCACCGCCGCAGTCCTCCTCCTGGCGACCCTCACGACCGGGTGCAGCGCCTACGAGAACTTCCGCAAGAGCGACTTCGCCAAGCAGGACGCCGAGTCCATCGCCGACGCGGCGAACACCGCGATGCAGGACGTCACCAGCATGCGGGTGACCGGGCAGGTGCACCCCGAAGGCACCCAGATCCTCATCGACCTGGCGATGGACGAGGACGGCCGGTGCAGCGGGACCATGCGTCTGAGCCAGGGCCACCTGGCGATCCGGCGGATCGGCGCACGTGCCTGGATCAAGGGCGACGGAGCCTTCGTCACCCGCGTGTCGGACGGCGCGCTGCCGGCGAACGCGTTGGCTCGGCTCAGCACCTCGTGGATCCCGGCCGACGACAAGACGATCCTGCGGCTCTGCGACCTCGACAGCTACCTGAAGGCCCTGAAGCTCGTCGCTACGGGCGGCGAGGCACGTGCCGGCCAGGAGGCGACCTACGAGGAGGAGACCACGGCGGACGGCGATCGGGTCGTCATGCTGCCGGGCCGCGCCGGCGAGCTGAGCTGGGTCACCAGCGAGGCCCCCCACCGCGTGGTGCGGGTCGACTACGCGGGGAAGGGCGACAAGGGGTCGTTGGCGATCTCCGAGTTCAACCAGGAGGTCCTGGTCCTGGCCCCCAGGCCGAAGGACGTCTTCAACCCCTAGCCCGACTGGTCAGTCGCGGGGCAGCGGCGGGAACTGCAGGCGGACGGACGTCCCGACGCCGAGCCGCGACTCCACCTCGACGGTGCCGGCGTGGCGCTGCATGATCTCGCGGACGATGCCCAGCCCGAGTCCTGTCCCGGGGCGGCGCAGCGCGTCGTCGTTGGTCGAGCGGAACAGCGGCGTGAACAGGGCGGCCTGGTCGTCGTCCGAGATGCCGATCCCCTCGTCGCGGCAGGTGAAGGTGACGCCGCCGTCCTCGGCGTGCGAGACGCTGAGCCAGATCCGTGCGCCGGGGTCGGAGTACTTCACGGCGTTGTCGACGAGGTTGGTCACGGCCCCTGCGACCTCGCGCGGGTCACCGAGCACCCACGCGTCGGCTGTCTCGCCGCTGCGGTGGAGGGCGACCTCGGCCCGCTCGGCCACGGCCGTCATCGAGCCGATGGTGTCGGCCACGACGAGGGCCAGGTCGAGCCGCCGGGTCACCAGGGGGTGCTGCGGGTCGCTGACCCGCGAGAGCATGAGCAGTCCCTCGAGCAGGCCCCCCAGCCGCTCGGTGCCGCGCAGGATGGCCTCGGCCCGGCTCCGGTCGCGCTCGTCGGCGGTGTCGCTGGTCGCCAGGAACTCGGCGTTCGCGGCGATCACCGTCATCGGGTTGTTGATCTCGTGGGTGAGGACCTGGAGGAACTTGTGGCGCGCCTCCTCCAGCTCGCGCAGCTCTCCGAGCAGGGCGCGCTCGCGCTGGGTGGCGTGGGCGTTGGCGATGGCCCGGCCCAGGTCGTGGCCGAGCTCGAGGGCCGCCACGCCCTCGCCGTCGGTCCACCGTCGCGAGCCGGTGCGCCGAGCGAAGATCATCGTGCCGAGCACCTCGTCCTCGACGCCCACGGGCGCGACCACGACGGTCTCGAGGTCCGCCTCGACCAGCGCGTCGGCGAACCAGGCGGCGTAGGCGCCCGCGAGCTCGACGTCGCCCCACACGTGCTCGGGCTCGATGATCAGCACCCGCTGCTCGGCCCACGCGCGCGCGGCGGCCTCGTCCAGCGCCGTACGGACCTCCGGGGCCATGTCGAGCCCGAGGCTGTCCGGGCTCTGCCCGTCGTCGCCGTCGAAGAGCCGGATCTCCAGCTCGTCGACGGAGAGCGCACCGAGGAGGGTGCTGCGCGCCTCGCGGAGCAGGTGGCTGACGTCGTGGCGGGCCGGGTTGGACCGGGCCAGCCGGCGGGTCGCCCGGATGACGCGCATGTGCTCGACGTACTCCTCGCGCTCGACCGCGGTCACGATCGAGCGAAGGGTCATGGTGAGGGCGTCGGAGAGCTCGAGGAGGCGGGCCGCATCGGGGCGGCGCAGGTCCTCGGGGACGTCGAGGTAGAGCAGCGCCCGCAGGTCGCCGCGCTCGTCGATGATCCGGGCGGCCAGCATGTCCATCGCGTGCCAGGCCGCAGGGTCGTCGGTCTCCGGCACGTCCGGGATGACGACGTAGCCCTCGAGCTGCGCCAGGGCCGGCTCGGAGAACTTCTCCTCCGGGATCCAGACGAAGTGGCCGTGCGCCTCCCCGTCCGCGAAGGCGGTCAGCATGTCGGCCAGGCGGGACGCGGTGCCGAGCCGCTCCTCGGCGCTGGTCTCGTCGCCGTAGATCGCGACGAACTCGAGCAGTCCCTGGGGCCGGACCACCTCGATCGCGCAGACGCGGAAACCGGCACGGGTTGCTGCGTCCCTCGCCAGGGCGTGCATCAGCGCACGTGCCTGCGAGTCACCCCAGCTCAGGTCGCGCGTGCGGCGCTCCCCTGTCCGTCCCTGCCCCATGACATCGTGCCTCCCCAATCCGGCAGTTGGATCGTAGGCACGGATCCCCAGCAGTCGTGGGGTTTCCCGGCCAAACCACCCGGTCGAGCCACCGCTGCGTGGTCGGCGGTCAGAGGCCGTTGCGGCTGAAGTGCATGTAGTCGCGTGACTGCCGCCACGCACCGCCCCACTCCCAGCCGATGCGGGCGAAGGCCCGCACGACGGGTCCGTCGGGGGTGATCATCCCGGCCCGCACGCGCCCCCGGTCGAGGTACGACGACGCCAGCTCGGGCAGCACCACGGCCCGCTTGGCGTAGGGGTTCTGGAACGAGTTCACGTCGATCGCCAGGCCGTACGCGTGCTGGGAGAAGTACGACGACCCGGTCGAGGGCCGGCACACGAAGGCTCCGGTGCCGTTGCCGTCGCCGGTGCTCGGCGCGTCGGGGTCCCAGCGGCGCACGATGCCGACGTGCTCCTGGGGGAACCGTTCGCGGTAGAGCACGCCGAAGACCTGCACGAGGTCGTCGGCAACCGACCGGTGCGCCAGCAGCTCGCCGGTGTGCCGCCGCGCGTCGAAGCCCCAGAACGTCAGCCGCACCCAGGCCAGGTCGCGGGCGGCGACGGGGCAGCCGGGCTGCCAGCTGGAGCGGCGGACCACGTGGCGCGGAGCCGGCGACACCACCCGGTTGGCGTACCCGTTGCCGGGCAGCATCGGCACCGAGTCGGGCAGGGTCCAGCGCCGGTGTCGAAGCGCCGGCGGCGTCGGGCGCACGCGGCCGTAGCCGGTCGCCGGGTCCTCGCGCAGCTCGCGGGTGCCGAGCCAGCGCGGCGGCACGCTGCCCCGCCCCGAGGCGGCCGCCGCCTGGGTGCCGTCGGTGCTCGCCACCGACACCCGGACCTCGGCAGGAACGGGCGGGACGGGCGTCGCGGTGACCGTCAGGAGCAGGTGGACCAGCGCGACGAGGAAGGCGTCGACCGACACCACCTCAACGTACGTCGGCAGGCGGGGCGAGCGGGAGCCGCACCGTGAACGTCGTGCCCTCGCCACGCACCGACGCCACCTCGACGTCGCCGTGGTGGAGCGTGGCCACCCGCTCGACGATCGCCAGGCCGAGCCCGGTGCCGGGCCGACGCCGGGCCTCGGGGTCGGCGGAGCGGAAGAACGGCGTGAACAGGTGCGCCAGGTCGTCCTCGTCGATGCCGATGCCGGTGTCGGTGCACGTGAACCGCACGCCGTCGCGGCCCTCGACCCGGTCGGGGACGAGGGTCAGGGTGATCGTGCCGCCGGCCGCGGTGTACTTGATCGCGTTGGAGACCAGGTTGGCCACCATCCGCTGGAGGCCCGCGACCTCGCCCTCGACCACCAGCCCCTCGGTGACCTCGAGCCGGACGTCGATCCCCTCGGCGGCCGCGACGGGCGCGAGGAACTCCGCGCACTCCAGCACGCAGGCCGACACGTCGACAGGAGCGAGTGCCGGGGTGAGCGAGGGGTCGCTGGCGGCTGCCAGCGCCATCAGGTCCGCGACCATGTCCTCGATGCGGCGGGTCGCGCGGTCCATCGCCTCGACCGAGGCCCCCAACGGGCCGGGGACCTGCTCCTGGCCGAGCAGGTCGAGGTGGGTCCACAGCACGCTCACCGGGTTGCGCAGCTCGTGGGCCAGCGTGTTGACCATGTCGCGGCGGTAGTCGTTGATGTCGCGCAGCTCGGCGTTGAGCCGGCGCTCGCGCTCCATCAGGCGCGCGTCGAAGACCGTGACCGCGACGTCGGCGGCGACCGCGATCGCGGCGTTGATCTCGGAGTCGATCCAGCGCGGACCGCCGTTCTTGCGGCCCAGGCCCATCGTGCCGAGGTACTCCTCACCCATGCCGATCGGCACGAGCAACCACGACCCGATGCCGCGGCGGTCCATGATGTCGTAGAGGACCTCGGGGGTGGGGACGGACGTCGTCGTGATGCCCCACGTCTGCGTGGGCTCGACGATCAGGTGGCCGCGCCGCACCAGGACCCGGCGCATGTGCTGCTCGAGGAAGGGCGTGTACGGCTCGAGCGCCGGCTCGCGCTGGCCGGCCAGCAGCACGTCGACGTAGTCGACCTCCATCGCCGCGACCATGGCGTCGGACATCTCACTGAGGAAGTCACCGACACCCAGGCCGGGGCGCACGCTCTGCAGCGCCGTACGGGCCTGGGTGACCATGCGGACCTGCTCGCCGTAGAGCTCGCGCTCGACGATGCTGACCACCGCGTCGAACATGACCTCGATCTCGGCGTTCATCGCCGCGACCGACGCCGGCGTGGGGCGCAGGCCGTCGAGGGGCTCGTCGAGGTAGAGCGTCGCGCGGAGCTCGCCGTCGGGGTTCTCGAGGAGTCGGACCAACCGGTCCTCGGCCCGCCAGGCGTCCGCCAGGTCGCTCTCGGGGATGTCGGGCGTGTGGCCGTACCGCGCCATCCACTCACGGGTCTCGTCGTCGACCCGCTCCTCGGGGATGTGGATCCAGCCGTCGATGCGGGTGCCGAAGGCGACGATCTTCTCCAGCCGCAGCGGGGCGGCCTTGCCGAGCAGCTGCGCGCGGGCCTCCGGGCTGCCGGCGATCGCGACGAACTCGAGGTTGCCGTCGGAGCGCAGCGCCTCGATGGCGGCGACCTTGTAGCCCGAGCGACGGGCCACGTCCTCGGCGATGGCATGCAGGACCGCGCGTTGGGCCTCGTTGCCCCACGCTTGTCCTCGTGGACGGATCCACGTCGATTCGTCTGCTCCCACTGCTGCTCCCGCCCCCGCAACGAGTCAGTGCGGGCGAGGTTACGTGGGGATGCGGTGGTCGTGGGCGACTTCACCGAGGTTCACAGGTGCGGCGTGGTGACTCACGGGTAACATTGCCCCATGAAGCGTGAGATCTACGACGAGGACCACGAGGCCTTCCGCGCCTCGGTGAAGCAGTTCCTGGACCGCGAGGTCACCCCGAACCTCGAGGCGTACGCCGACCACCACGGGCTCGACCGCGACTTCTGGACCTCGGCCGGCAAGCAGGGCTTCCTCGGTCTGGAGATCCCGGAGGAGTACGGCGGCTCGGAGGCCGGCGACTACCGCTTCAACGCGGTGCTGACCGAGGAGCTGGCCAAGGTCAACATGACCCTGCCGAGCTGCGTCGGGATCCACGCCGACATCACCGTGCCCTACCTGGTGCACCTCACCAACGACGAGCAGAAGGCCCGCTGGCTGCCCGGCGCCGCCTCCGGCGAGATCCTCACCGCGATCGGCATGACCGAGCCCGGCGGCGGCTCCGACCTCGCCAACCTCAGGACCACCGCCGTCCGTGACGGCGACGACTGGATCATCAACGGCTCGAAGACCTTCATCACCAACGGCGGCTCGGCCGACATCGTGCTGGTCGCCGCCCGCACCAGCCCGGAGAAGAAGGCGAAGGGCATCTCGCTCTTCGCGGTCGACACCACGCTCGACGGGTTCAGCGTCGGCCGCGTCCTCGACAAGGTCGGCCAGGACGAGTCCGACACCGCGGAGCTCGCCTTCGACAACGTCCGGGTCAGCAACGACGACCTCGTCGGCCCGCTCGACACCGGCTTCATCTCGATGATGGAGTTCCTGCCGCAGGAGCGCCTCGGCTCGGCCATCACCAACCTGGCCCACGCCAAGCAGATCCTCGAGGAGACGGTCCAGTACGCCAAGGACCGCCAGGCCTTCGGCCAGCCGATCGGCGCCTTCCAGAACACCCAGTTCCTGCTGGCCGACCTGGTCACCCGGGTCGACGTGACCCAGGCCTTCGTCGACCAGTGCGTCATCGCGCACACCAAGAAGGAGCTGACCCCGGTCGACGCCGCCAAGGCGAAGTGGTGGACCTCGCAGGTCCAGAACGACGTCCTCGACCACTGCGTCCAGGTCCACGGCGGCTACGGCTACATGAACGAGTACCGCGTCGCCCGCGCCTGGCGCGACGCCCGCGTCACGAAGATCTGGGCCGGCTCCAACGAGATCATGAAGATGCTGATCGGGCGCGACCTCGGCCTGTGACGCGGATGTTCGTGGCGGCGGTGGTGCCGCCGGAGGCGGTCGAGCACCTCGACCAATTCCTGGCACCCCGCCGCGAGGCGGCGGCCTTCCGGTGGTCCGACCCCGGGCAGTGGCACCTCACGCTGGCCTTCGCGGCCGACGTGCCCGACCGTAGCCTCGACGACCTCGACGACCGGCTCACCCGGGCCGCCGCGAAGCGGCACGCCTTCACGCTGCGGGTCGCCGGAGGCGGCGCGTTCCCCCACCCCGACCGGGCGCGCGTCCTCTTCGCCCGGCTCGACGCGGACCAGGTCGCCACGACCGAGCTGGACCGGCTGGCCACCGGCGCCCGCGCGGCCCTGGCGAAGGCCGGCGCGCAGGTCGACGGCCAGCGCTTCCGCCCGCACCTGACGCTCGGACGCCTGGGCCACCCCGACAACGTGACGTCGTGGGTGCGACTGCTCGACGACTACGACGGGCCCGAGTGGTGCGTCGACGAGGTCGCGCTGGTGGCGTCGTACCTCGGCGAGGGCGCACGGCGTCGACCGCGCCACGAGGTGGTGGCGACGTACGCCCTGGGCCGGGATTGAACCAGCCTCACCTTTCGATGGATTTCCACGCGCTCGGGCGGAAGTTCATCAGGGGCTCAGCGTGGGACGTCCCATCCGCCGCTGAACTTCCACGCACTCGGGCGGAAGTTCATCGGGGCCTCAGCGTGGGAGGACCCGTCCGCCGCTGAACTTCCACGCACTCGGGCGGAAGTCCATCAGGAGCTCAGTGACCCGTTGAGCCCAGCCTCACCTTCGTTGCGCGGCGTCGACCGCAGGGGAAGGATCGATCACGTGAGCCTGGAGATCGGAACCGACGAGGACCCGCAGCACTTCCACGACGAGCTGGGTGACCACGTGGGCACCCGACTGAACTGGCTGCGGGCCGCGGTGCTCGGCGCCAACGACGGCATCGTGTCCACCGCCGGCGTGGTGATGGGTGTCGCAGGCGCCACCGACGACAGCGGCGCGATCGTGATCGCGGGCATCGCCGCGCTCACCGCGGGCGCACTCAGCATGGGTGCGGGCGAGTACGTCTCGGTCAGCACGCAGCGCGACTCGGAGAAGTCGTTGCTCCACCTCGAGGCCGTCGAGCTCGAGCGGATGCCCAAGACGGAGGAGGGCGAGCTCGCGAAGATGTACGAGGACAAGGGCCTCACCCCCGCCACCGCCAAGCAGGTGGCGCGCGAGCTCACCGAGCACGACGCCCTGCGGGCGCACGCCGACATCGAGTTCGGCATCGACCCCGACAACCTCACCAACCCGTGGCACGCCGCATGGGCCTCGATGGTCGCCTTCACCGTCGGTGCCCTGCTGCCGCTGCTGATCGTCGCGTTCATGCCGGACACCGTGCGGGTCCTCGTGACCGTGCTCAGCGTGGCCGTCGCGCTGGCCCTCACCGGTTTCGTCAGCGCCCGCATCGGCTACAGCCCGCGGGTCCCGGCGATGATCCGCAACGTCTCCGGCGGCCTGCTCGCGATGGGCGTCACCTACCTGATCGGCATGCTCGCCGGCACCCAGCTTGGCTGACCTCAGGCCTGGCTCGCCCGCCACGTGTCGACGAGGGCCAGGCACCAGTCCAGGTGCTGCCCCGGATGCCCGGCGAGGCAGCTGGCGGTGACCAGGCCGTAGGCCGCGCGGTGGAGGACGAGCACGTCCGGGTCGTGGCCGAACCGCTCGACGGACAGCGCGTCGAAGGCGGCCGTCGCCGCCGCTGCTCCCGGTCCGAACATGTCCTGCAGCGCGGCTGCCACGGCCGCGTCGAAGGCGGGGTCGCCGACCGTCGAGACGTAGCCGAAGTCGAGCAGCCCCACCGCCCGGCCGTCCTCGAGCAGCACGTGCACCGGCCCGAGGTCGCCGTGCACGAGCCGTGGCGGCACGGGCTCGAGCCCGCGGAGGGCGTCGGCCAGCTCCTCGGCCGCGCCGTCGGCCAGGTCGTCGACGAGCGGGGCGCGGCGCAGGACCAGGTCGGCGAGCGACTCGCCGAAGGGCACGTCGAGGTCGAACGGCTTCTCGCCGTCGGGCACCGGCAGCACCGCGAGGTCAGCGGTCCCGGGCACCTGGGCCAGCACGTCGAGCACGTCGAGCACCGGCCCCGGGGTGGCGGGGGCGGTGGCCCGTCCGCGCAGCCGGCGGTGGACGGTGACGACGAGCCCGTCGACCTCGCCGACGTCGAGGATCCGCGGGACCGCGAGGTCCGACCCGACGGACTCGAGGCCGGTCTCCACCGCGTCGTAGAAGGTGCGCAGCCGCTCGACCTCCTCGCGCGGACGTCGGTCCCACACCTTGACGACCCGTCGGTCGTCGAGTGCCGCGACGACGCCCTCCATGCCGCGCCCGACCTCGTGCGTCACCGGGAAGCCGGCGGCCCGCATCAGTGCGAGCGGGTCGACGCTCACCCGACCACGTGGATCGAGACGCCGGGCTCGCCGGGCAGCGTGAGCACGCTTCCCGCGCTGACGGCGTCCGCGCCGACGAGGGCCTGGAGGCGCGGGTCGGGGCCGAGGGCGTGCAGGGGCAGCTCGACCGCGGGTGCGGTGCGTCGTACGGCGTGCACGAGCAGGGTCTCCTCGGGGTGCTCGCGGAGGAAGGTCATCGAGTCGTCGCCCGCCTGCAGCCAGCGCAGGCCGCCGCGACGCAGCGCGACGTGGTCGCGGCGCAGCGCGATCCAGCGGCGGTAGGCGTCGAGGGTCGGCTCGTCCCACCGGTCGAGGTGGTCCCAGGGGAACGGCGTGCGCGCGTGCTCGCCGTCGACCGCCGTCAGCCCGAGCTCGTCACCCATGAAGACGACGGGCACGCCGGGCATCGTCATCTGGAGCCCGAGGCCGACGAGGTGCCGGTCGCGGCCGTGGCCGGCCAGGTCGGGTCCGCCGTCGGTGCCGCCCCCGGTGACAGTGCGGAAGCGCGGGGTGTCGTGGGAGTCGAGGTGGGTCGTCGACCCCTGCCACGAGGTCCACGGCACCGAGCCGTGCACGTCGCGCATGGTCGCGACGGCCGCCGACGCGGGCAGGACCGGGATGTCGACCGGGAGGCCGAGGTAGTCGAGGCCGTGGGGCAGGCCGTCCCCGTCGGGCGAGCCGCCGTTGAGCCAGCACCAGACCGGGCGGGTGAAGCCGGCGTAGTCCATGGTGCCGTGCCAGCCGGGGCCAGTGAGGTCGGCCGTCGCGTCGTGGCCGTGCTCGGCGAGCAGCCAGGCATCGGGCGAGACCTCGTCGAACGTACGACGGATCGCGTGCGCGACGGCGTGGGCGAGGTCGTCGCCGCCGAGGCGTCCCGTCATGTTGGCGACGTCGACCCGCCACCCGTCGAGCCCTCGGCGCAGCCAGTGCGCGACCACGGAGTCCGCACCGGCGTACAGCCGTCGGGCGAGCTCGGCGGAGTGGTGGTCGAGCTTGGGCAGGCTGGGGATGTCGAGCCAGGCGGCGTAGCCGTGGGCGTAGTCGTCGCCGAAGCGGTAGAACGCCCGCTCGTCCGCGTCCGGGTCGTCGAGGGCCTTGAGGAACCAGTCGTGGTGGTCGCCGGTGTGGTTGGTGGTGAGGTCGCCCATCAGCCGCAGCCCGTGCTCGTGCACGGCCTTGGCCAGCCGCTCCAGCGCCTCGTCACCGCCGAGCAGCGGGTCGACACGGTCGAAGGAGACGGCGTCGTAGCGGTGGGTGGACCACGCCTCGAAGACGGGCGTCAGGTAGAGCAGCGTCGCGCCGAGTCCGTCGAGGTGGTCGAGGTGGTCGGCGACCCCGTCGAGCGTGCCGCCGTACCACTGGAAGGGGACGTCGGGGCCCTTGTGCACGACGGGCTGGTCCCACTCGCACGCGATCGCCCAGTCGGGCACGGGCGCGCCGGTCTCGGTGCGGGCGAAGCGGTCGGGGAAGACCTGGTAGCCGACCTGGTCGGGCACCCACTCCGGCAGGCGGGCCTCGGTGCTGATCCTGAAGTCGCCGCCGTCGGTGACGTCGCCAGCATGGACGCCGGTGGCGTTGAGCCAGCGGTAGTCCGTCGGACCGCGCGAGACCAGGAAGCGGTACGACGTCAGCCGGTTGACGAGCCTCAGGTCGACCTCCCACCAGGTGCCGGCGTCGTCGGTGGCGGCCAGCTCGGCCCGGCTCACGGCCGGCTCGCCGTCGCGCACGGCGCGCAGCACGACGGTGGTCGCACCGACCGAGCCGTCGGCGGTGTGCGGCACCCGCACGCGCAGCCGGAGCACGTCGCCCAGCTCGGGGCGGGTGTGGCTGACGTAGAGCGGCGAGCCGTCGTGGTGGGGGTCGAGCGGGTGAGGAGCGCTGGCCATCGAGCCGTGCCCTCAGCCCTTCACGCCGCCGGCCGTGATGCCGCCGACGATGAACTTCTGGAGGTAGAGGAACAGCAGGACCACCGGGATCGCGGTGAGGATCGAGCCGGCGGCGAAGACGCCGAGGTTGTTGGACCGGTCGGAGTCGATGAGGCCGTAGAGGCCGGTGGCCAGCGTCTTGTTGCCCTCGTCGCGCAGGAAGATCGAGGCCATCAGGAACTCCGCGATCGTGCCCACGAACACCAGCAGGCCGCAGACCGCGAGGATCGGGCGCACCAGCGGCAGGATGATCCGGAAGAACACCTGCACGTGGCTCGCGCCGTCGATCATCGCGGCCTCGTCGAGCGACAGCGGGATCGAGTCGAAGAAGCCCTTGATCAGCCAGACCTGTCCGAGCGAGCCGCCGCACATCATCAGGATGTAGCCCGCGAGCGTGTCGAGCCCGATGGCCGGGATGACCTCGCCGATCTCGGTGAACATCAGGTAGAGCGCGACGAGCGCGAGGAACTGCGGGAACATCTGGATCAGCAGCAGCGCCAGCAGGCCGCCGCGGCGGCCCTTGAAGCGGAAGCGGCTGAAGGCGTAGGCCGCGAGCGCGCTGAAGAGCAGCTGCACGAAGACCACGCAGACGCACACGATGATGCTGTTGCGCGCCCACGTGCCGAAGGGCTGCTCGTCGAGCAGCTTGGAGAAGTTGGCGGTGCTGAACGACTGCGGGATCAGCGTCGAGGTGACCACGTTGCCCAACGGGTTGAGCGAGGCGGAGAGGAGGTACGACACCGGGAAGAGCGCCCACAGCACGGCGATCACGCCCACCAGGTGGCGCCACCCGATCTCGCGGAACCAGCGGCCTGGGCTCATCTTGACCTTCGGGGCGAGGTCACGCCCGCGACCGCGCCCGGAGCCGGCGGTGGCGGGAGGTTCGTCGACGACGGTGGTGCCCGGCGGCGGGCCCTGGACCTGGGTCATGTCAGTTCACATCCTCGAGCGAGCGGGTGGCACGGAACTGCAGGGCGGCGATGACGCCCGTGATGACGAACAGCACGACCGAGACGGCCGCGGCGAAGCCGATCTGCACGCCTCCGGCGCCGAAGGCGAGCCGGTAGGTGTAGCTGATCAGGATGTCGGTGCCGCCGGCCGTCGGGTTGTCCGGGCTGAACGGCCCACCCCCGGTGAGCAGGTAGATGGCACCGAAGTTGTTGAAGTTGAAGGCGAACGTCGCGACCAGCAGGGGCGCCACGGTGACCAGCAGCAGCGGGAAGGTGATCCGGCGGAAGCCGGCGAAGCCGCTGGCGCCGTCGAGCCGGGCCGCCTCGGTCAGGTCCTCCGGGATCGCCTGCAGCGCACCCGTGGCGACCAGGAACATGTAGGGGAAGCCCATCCAGAGGTTCGTGATGAGCACCGCGATCTTGGCCGTGGTGGTGCCGCCGAACCAGTTGATGTTGAGGCCGGTCATGTTGTTGATCAGGCCGAAGTCCTGGTTGTAGAAGCTCGACCAGAGCAGCAGCGAGATGAAGCCGGGGATGGCGTAGGGGAGGATCAGCAGCGCCCGGTAGACCTTCTGCCCGCGGACCCGGGGGTCGTTGAGGGTGATCGCGAACAGCAGGCCGAGCAGGAACGTGCTGACGACCGAGACCGTGGCGAAGATGAAGGTCCAGATGAAGATGCTGACGAAGCTGCTGCTGATCCGGCTGTCGGTGAAGATCGTGTTGTAGTTGCGACCGCCGACGTTGGCCGTCCACGACTGGTCGGAGATCCGCTTCCCGGAGTCGTCGACGAAGTACTCCCGGTCGCCCTGCTTCTTGACCGAGTAGACCGTGTCGCTGGACGTGTCGGTGATCGTGTCGTCGCCCTCGTCGTACACCAGCGTCGGGGCGCCCTCGAAGGCCTCGCTGGTGCCGTCGCGGACGATGAAGCTGTCGCTCTCGGTCGGGATGGCGATCTCGTCGAGGTCGTCCGCGGCGGCGGCGATCTGCTTGATGTTGAGGACCGTGTAGCCGTCGACGGCGGTGACCCGGCCGTTGTCGAGCGTGACGCCGTCGGGGTCCTCCTCGAGGCCGTCGGGCGTCCCCTCGTAGACCTTCTCGGGATCGTCCTGCGGGACCAGGAAGTAGGTGAACGGGCCCGACGTCGGGTCGCCGTCGGTGGCGATCGTCAGGTTGTACTGCGGGGAGTCCGCGGCCCGCGTCACCGACGACCCGACGATCTGGTCGACCGTCGTCTGCTTGTCGTTGCGCGTGCCGTCGCCGTAGTTGGTGAACGACGTCTTCGCCGTCAGCGCGATCGGGTAGACGACGAAGAGGGCCAGCATGAGCGTGCCGGGCAGGAGGTACTTGGCGGGCAGCGCGCGCCCGGTGGCGTACACCGCGACGAGGAGCGCGGTGATCACCCAGATCGCGACAAGGAAGGCCCACGACTTCTCGCCGACGAGGGCGGGCGTGAGGGCGATCGCGGTGCCGATGACGACGCCGAGGAAGAGCACCCGCACCAGCAGGGCCGGTACGCCGTCGCGGCCGGGCCGCGTCAGGCGTCGTCGGCCGTCGGGGCCGCCGGCGGAGTGGGTGTCGGGCGCGTCGAGGAGGTCCGCCATGTCAGTTCCCCTTCAGGGTCCGAGCGGGGCAGTGGTGCAGGGGGGTGGAGCAGAGGGTGGAGCAGGACGGCTCGGGAGAGCCCGGCGGGCGACCTGGGTCGCCCGCCGGCGTTCCCCCATGCTCAGCCGGCGTCGGCGATCGCCTTGTTGATGGTGTCGCCGGCGGACTTGATCGTCGCGACCGGGTCCTTGCCGCTCACGATGGCGGAGTACGCCTTGCCCAGCGGCTCCCACACCGAGGCCATCGCAGGGATGGCGGGCATCGGGGCGGCGGCGTTGGCGGCGTCGGTGAACACCGTCAGGTCGGGGTCGTCGACCTGGTCCTGGACGGCGGTCATCGCGGGCGGCAGCTGGGTGCCCTCGAAGAGGGTCATCATGGCCTCTTCGCTGTTCACGCCGTTGTTCACGAACTCCTGCGCGATGTCCTGGTTCTTGCCGTGCGCGGCGACCATGAACGCCTGGGCGCCCATGAACGGGGCGGCGGCCTCCTGGCCGGCGAAGCCGGGGACGGGCTGGATGCCGTAGTCGAAGCCGGCCTTCTTCACGTCGGCCAGGGCCCACGGTCCGGAGATCAGGTAGGCGGCCTTGCCGCTGGTGAACAGGGCGATGGAGTTGTCACCGCTGATCGAGGTGCGCAGCACCTTGGCCTTGGCCAGCTTGGAGATCTCCTGGGCGGCCTTGATCGAGCCCTCCTTGCCGATGCCGACGTCGGAGTCGTCGTAGCCGGTGCCCTCGTCGTAGGCGAAGATGTAGCCGCCGTAGGACGTCAGGATCGGCTCCATGTGGTAGGCGTCGCCGAGCTCGCCGACCGGGAGGTTGAGGGCGGAGTCGACCTTGCCGGCCTTCACCGCCGCCTCCCCCGTGGAGATCGCGTCGTCCATGGTGGCCGGCTCGTCGGGCACGACGTCCTTGTTGCGGTAGAGCGCGAGCGCCTCGATGCCGTAGGGGACGCCGTAGAGCTTGCCGTCGTAGGTCGTGGCCTGGACGGCCTTCTCGGAGTAGCCCGAGAGCTCGTCCGGGGTCAGGTTCAGCGGCGAGATCGCGCCGTTCTGGACCAGGTTGCCCATCCAGTCGTGGGCACCGACGACCACGTCGGGACCGTTGCCGGCCGCGTCGGCGGTGACGAAGCTGCCCTGCAGGTCCTCGGAGATCGCCTGGACCTTGACGGTGATGCCGTTGGCCTCGCCGAAGTCCTCGGCGACCTTCTTGACGGCGTCGATCTTGAGCGCGTCGGTCCACACCAGCAGGTCGGCGTCACCGCCGCCGGAGTCGGCGTCGGGGCTCGAGCTCGAGGTGCTTCCGGAGTCGGACGAGCTGCTGTCCGAGCTTCCGCCGCCGCCACAGGCGGCGGTGGTCATGGCGAGGACCATCACGGCCACGGGGCCGAGAGTCCGGGTCAATCTGCGCATGTGCGGGTCCTCCAGGGGATGCGTCAGTGTGAGGGTCGCCACACCGTAACAGCGGTTTTGCAAAGTTGAAAAGGCGCTGCAAGAATTTTCAGTACGGGCTGGCGAAAGTGACCTCGATCACTAGGCTGACCCCCGTGAGGATCAGGCTGACCGAGATCGCGGAGCGCTCCGGCGTGAGCATCAGCACCGTCAGTCGTGTGCTCAACGAGCGCCCCGGGGTGAGCCCTCAGGCCCGTCGCCAGGTGCTCACCGCGATCGACGTGCTGGGCTACGACCGCCCGGTGCGTCTGCGCCCGCGGGCCGGCGGACTCGTGGGCCTGGTGCTGCCCGAGCTGGAGAACCCGTTCTTCCCGCGCCTGGCCCACCACCTCGAGCTCGGCCTGTCACGCCTGGGGCTGTCGCCCGTGCTCTGCAGCCAGACCCTCGGCGGCGTCCATGAGGACGACTACGTCGCCATGCTGCTCGAGCACTCCGTGACCGGGATCGTCTTCGTCTCCGGCGTGCACGCCCTCGTCGACAGCGACCCGGCCCGCTACCAGCGCCTGCTCGACCTCGGGCTCCCGATCGTGCTGGTCAACGGCGCCCTCGACGGGCTGGCGGCTCCCTGCATCTCCACCGACGACGTGGCGGCCGTCGACCTCGCCGTGCAGCACCTCGAGCACATGGGGCACCGCCGCATCGGCGCCGCCCTCGGCCAGCTGCGCTACGTCCCCGCGCAGCGCAAGCGCAACGCCTTCCTGGAGGCGATCACCGAGCGGGGGCTGGTGCCCGAGGGACTGACCGCCTCGCAGCTCGTCGAGTCGACGTCGTACAGCGTCGAGGGTGGGCAGCGGGCCGCCGAGCGGCTCCTCGACCGAGGCGTCACGGGCATCGTCTGCGGCTCCGACGTGATGGCCCTCGGCGTCGTGCGCGCAGCCCGGCGACGCGGCCTGCGGGTGCCCGAGGACCTCTCCGTCGTCGGCAGCGACGACAGCCAGATGATGGAGTTCGCCGACCCGCCGCTCACCACCGTGCGCCAGCCCGCCGAGGCGCTGGCCCAGGCGGCGAGCCAGGAGATCGCCGAGCAGATCGCCGGCGCCGAGCCGCACGCGGGTGAGGTGCTCTACCGCCCCGAGCTGGTCGTGCGCGGCTCGACCGCGGCCGCTCCCGACGCCTGACGTACGCGCTCAGCCGAGGGCGGCGACGATCTCGTTGACCTTGTCCTTGGCGTCGCCGAAGAGCATCTGGGTGTTCTCCTTGAAGAACAGCGGGTTCTGCACGCCGGCGTAGCCCGTGGCCATCGAGCGCTTGAAGACGATGACCTCCTTGGCCCGCCAGACCTCCAGCACCGGCATGCCAGCGATGGGCGAGCTGGGCTCCTCGAGCGCGGCCGGGTTGACCGTGTCGTTCGCCCCGATGACGAGTACGACGTCGGTGTCGGGGAGGTCGTCGTTGATCTCGTCCATCTCCAGCACGATGTCGTAGGGCACCTTGGCCTCGGCGAGCAGCACGTTCATGTGGCCGGGCAGGCGACCGGCGACCGGGTGGATGCCGAAGCGCACCTCGACGCCCTTCTCGCGCAGCTTCCGGGTCATCTCGGCGACGGGGTACTGCGCCTGGGCGACGGCCATGCCGTAGCCCGGCGTGATCACGACGGAGGAGGCGTGGGCGAGGAGCTCGGCGACGTCGTCGGCCTGGATCTCGCGGTGCTCGCCGTAGTCGCGGTCCTCGGCCGGCGCGGCGATCCCGAACCCGCCGGCGATCACGGAGATGAACGACCGGTTCATCGCCTTGCACATGATGTAGGAGAGGTAGGCACCCGAGGACCCCACCAGCGCGCCGGTCACGATGAGCAGGTCGTTGCCGAGCAGGAAGCCCGACGCGGCCGCGGCCCACCCCGAGTAGCTGTTGAGCATGGAGACCACGACCGGCATGTCGCCGCCGCCGATGGAGGCGACGAGGTGCCAGCCGAGCGCGAGCGCGAGGACCGTCAGCACGGCGAGGACGACGTCCTGGCCGCGGCCGCCGTCACCAGCGACGTACACGACGGTGAGCACCGCGAACAGCGCGAGCGAGCCGACGTTGATGAGGTTCTTGCCCGGGAGCATCAGCGGGTCGGACTTCATCCGCCCCGAGAGCTTGAGGTTGGCCACGATCGAGCCGGTGAACGTCACCGCGCCGATGAAGATGCCGATCGCGACCTCGGCCTCGTGGATGTTGTTCAGGCTGGCGAGCGGGTAGTGGGAGCCCTCGATGTGGCCGTTGATGCCGATCAGCACCGCGGCAAGACCCACGAAGGAGTGCAGGGCCGCGATCAGCTCGGGCATGCCGGTCATCTCGACGATCCGCGCCCGCCACAGGCCGATCGCCGCGCCGGCCGCGATCGCGACCAGCATGAGCGGGACCGCGACGGAGCTGCCGCCGTCGGAGTTGGCGTCGATCACGGCGATGACGGTGAAGAGGAGCGCCACCGCCATGCCGACGATGCCGTAGGTAAGGCCGTTCTTGGCCGACTCGTGCTTGGAGAGCCCGGCCAGGGACAGGACGAAGAGCAGGGAGGCGACGATGTAGGTCGCACTGGTGGTGGAGACGATGTCCACGTCAGGCTCCCTTGCTGAACATGCCGAGCATGCGCCGGGTGACCGCGAAGCCACCGAAGATGTTGATCGACGCCAGCAGGACCGCGAGCGTCGACAGCACGAGCACCGTGTCGTCCGCGCTGTTGATCTGGAGCAGTGCACCGACGACGACCACGCCCGAGATGGCGTTGGTGACCGACATGAGCGGCGTGTGCAGCGCGTGCGCCACCTTGCCGATCACGTAGTAGCCGATCACGATCGAGAGCATCAGCACGGTGAAGTGGCGGCGGAGGTCCTCGGTCGGGGCGAGCGCGTTGACCAGGCCGAAGAGCGCGATGGCGCCGAGCACCAGGCCGGTCTTCGCCCGCGCCGTGAGCTCGACCTTCGGCTGCTCCGGCTCGGCCGTCGCGGCCGCTTCGACCGCCGGGGCCGCGGAGACCTGGACGGGCGGTGGGGGCCAGAGTGTCTCGCCCTGCCGAGTGACGGTGATGCCGCGCTGGATCACGTCGTCCATGTCGAGCCTCAGCTGCCCGTCCTTCTCCGGGGTGAGCAGCTTGAGCAGGTTCACGATGTTGGTGCCGTAGAGCTGGCTGGTCTGGGCGGCCAGGCGGCCGGCGAGGTCGGTGTAGCCGAGGACCGTGACGCCGTTGTCGGTGACGACCCGCTCGTCCTTCACCGTCGCCGCCACGTTGCCGCCGTTGGCCGCAGCCATGTCGACCACCACCGAGCCGGGGCGCATGGCGGCCACGGTCTCGGCCGTCACCAGCTGCGGGGCGGGGCGGCCGGGGATCAGCGCGGTGGTGATGACGATGTCGGCGGCGCGCGCCTCCTCGTCGTACATCGCGGCGGTGGCGGCCTCCTGCTCGGCGGTCATCTCCTTGGCGTAGCCGTCGGAGGAGACCTCCTGCTCCATGTCGACCGTGACGAACTGCGCGCCCATCGACTCGACCTGCTCGGCCACCTCGGGGCGTACGTCGAAGGCGCGCACGATCGCGCCCAGCGAGCCGGCGGCACCGATGGCCGCGAGCCCAGCGACACCGGCGCCGACCACGAACACGCGGGCCGGCGGGACCTTGCCAGCAGCCGTGACCTGGCCGGTGAAGAGCCGGCCGAACTCGTGGGCGGCCTCGATCACCGCGCGGTAGCCGGCGACGTTGGCCATGCTCGAGAGGACGTCCATCGACTGCGCGCGCGAGATGCGGGGCACCGCGTCCATCGCGAGCGCCGTGACACCGGCGGCGCTGAGCCGCTCGACCAGCTCGGGGCTGCGGGCCGGCGCCATCAGGCTGACCACGGTGGCGCCCTGCCTCAGCCGGGCGACCTCGTCGTCGGTGGGTGCGTTGACCTTCACCACGACGTCGCTGCCCCACACCTCCTCGGCGCTCCCGACCTGCACACCGGCGTCGACGAAGGACGCGTCGGGCTGGTCGGCGGCCACGCCGGCACCGGCCTCGACCACGACGTCGTACCCCAGCGCGGCGAGCTGGGACGCCGTCTTCGCCGTGGCGGCGACAAGGGTCTCGCCGGGTCGGGACTCGCGCGGGATGCCGATGCGCACGTGCTGCCTCCTGGGTGGGGCCGGGTGTGTGGACTGACCTGGACGGCGTGCGGGCCGGGCACAACGTACCGAACCCGGCCTCCCCGTCACCGGCGTCTCAGGTGACGGGGGTCACACGTGTCGGGGAGTCCGACTCAGCCGAGGGTCGAGCGGCGAGCCACGAGCTCGGGGGTGAAGACGAGCTGCTGGTGGAGGTGGTCGGGGTTGTCGGCCTCGTCCATGACCAGCTCGGCGGCGCGGCGGCCGAGCTCCTGGCGGGGCTGACGCACCGACGTCAGAGGTACGGCGGCGGCGCCGGCGTAGTCGATGTCGTCGTAGCCGACGATGGCCAGGTCGCCGGGGACGGCGAGGCCGGCGGTGCTCAGCTGCTGGAGCAGGCCGAGGGCGAGCAGGTCGTTGGCACAGAAGGCGGCGGTGGGCCGGCGCCGCGCGGCCAGCCCCATCACCCGCTCGCCGGCGGAGCGGCCCTCCACGACGGTCAGCCCCGACGTCGGTACGACGACCAGCTGGTCGGGCGGCAGCCCGGCGTCGGCCCACGCCCGGCGCGCGCCGGCGAGGCGGTCGCGCACCTGGCCGATGCTGTCCGGCCCCCCGATGAAGGCGACGCGGGTGTGGCCGCGCTCGACGAGGTGCTCCACCGCGAGCCGGCCGCCGAGGACGTCGTCGACGGCGACCGAGCAGAACTTGTCGTCCTCGCGGGTGCGGTCGACGATCACGAGCGGCGTGCCGTTGCGACGTACTTCTGCGAGGCCCGGGGCGGCCGGGTCGACCGGCGTGACGAGGATGCCCTGCACGCGCTGCTCGACGAGGTGCGCGAGGTAGTCGGCCTCCCGCGAGGCACGGTTGTCGGAGTGGCAGAGGAAGAGCGAGAGGTCCGACTCCTCGGCCGCCCGCTCGGCGCCCTCCGCGACGTCGGTGAAGAAGGGGTTGCGCACGTCGAGCACGACGTAGGCGAGGGTGCGGCTGCGCCCGGCACGCAGCTGGCGAGCCGACTCGTTGCGCACGAAGCCCAGGTCGCGCATCGCCTGCTCGACCCTCCCCCGCGTCTCGGGCGAGACCCGGTCGGGCCGGTTGAGCACGTTGCTGACCGTGCCCAGGGAGACGCCCGCGCGGGCGGCGACGTCCTTCACGGAGGCGGCGCGGGCCACGGCGTACCTCCCTCGGACCGGTGGGTTGAAACGATGTGGCGCGCAGCCTACGCCATCGGCACGCCACCTCGACCTCTGCGAGCAGACACGCCGAGACATGGGGTTGACACGTGTGACGACCCTCACCTACCTTGCGTTGAAACCTTTCAATCCGAGGAGCAACATGCCCACCGCCGCACCGGTGCTCGAGCTGCGCGACGTGTCCAAGTCGTTCGGCCCCGTCGTCGCCCTGCGCTCCGGCAGCATCCGCGTCGAGGCCGGCTCGATCCACGCCCTGGTCGGCGAGAACGGCGCCGGCAAGTCGACTCTCGTCAAGGTCGTCGCCGGCGTGCACCGCCGCGACGCCGGCACCTTCGAGCTCGGCGGCGACGCCGTCGACTTCGGCAGCACCGCGGAGTCCAAGCAGGCCGGCATCGCCGTGATCTACCAGGAGCCGACGCTCTTCCCCGACCTGTCGGTCACCGAGAACATCTTCATGGGCCGCCAGCCGCTCGCCCGCGGCCGCCGCATCGACCGCCAGGCGATGTACGCCGAGGCCGAGCGCCTCTTCGACCGCCTCGGCGTGCGCATCGACCCGCGCCGCCCGGCCGAGGGCCTCTCGATCGCCGACCAGCAGATCATCGAGATCGCCAAGGCCATCTCGCTCGACGCCCGCCTCCTGATCATGGACGAGCCCACCGCGGCCCTGAGCGGCGTCGAGGTCGAGCGGCTCTTCGCCGTCGCCCGCAGCCTCCGCGACGAGGGCCGCGCGCTCGTCTTCATCTCCCACCGCTTCGACGAGGTCTTCGCCCTCGCCGACACCGTCACCGTCATGCGCGACGGGGAGTACGTCGACACGCTGCGCATCGACGACACCGACGTCGACCAGCTGGTCGCCCTCATGGTCGGCCGCGAGGTCGGCGAGCTCTTCCCGAAGACCGCCGCCACCATCGGCGAGACGGTCCTCGAGGTGCGCGGCCTGAGCCGGGCCGGCGTGTTCCACGACGTCGACCTCCAGGTGCGCGCCGGCGAGATCGTCGGCCTGGCCGGCCTCGTCGGCGCGGGTCGCAGCGAGGTCGCCCGGGCCGTGTTCGGCGTCGACCCCTACGACGCCGGCACCGTGACGATGTCCGGCAAGGCCGTGCGCGCGAAGGACCCGCGGTCCGCGATCCGCGCGGGCATGGCGTTCATCCCCGAGGACCGGCGCAAGCAGGGCCTGGTCATCGAGTCCTCCGTCGCCCGCAACGTCGCCGGTGCGATCCGCCGCGGCATCGCCAAGGCCGGCCTGATCACCTCGGCGATGGAGAACCGCGCGACCGCCCCCTGGGCCGCGCGCCTCGAGGTGAAGACGAGCGCCCTCGACATGCACGCCACCACGATGAGCGGCGGCAACCAGCAGAAGGTCGTCATCGCCAAGTGGCTCGCCACCGGCCCGAAGCTGCTGATCATCGACGAGCCCACCCGCGGCATCGACATCGGCACCAAGGCCGAGGTGCACCGCCTGCTCTCCGAGCTGGCCGGCCAGGGCCTCGGGATCCTGATGATCTCCTCCGAGCTGCCCGAGGTCCTCGGCATGGCCGACCGCGTCGTCGTGCTCTGCGAGGGCCGGGTCACCGCCGAGCTCGACCGCGCCGACGCCACCCCCGAAGCGGTCATGCACGCCGCCACCCACCACCCGGAGACCGCCGCATGAGCCAGACCCACCTCGACACCCCGGACGCCGAGGTCTCGACGAGCGAGGCCCTCCTCGTCGAGCCGAGCCGCCTCTCGCCGACGCGCCGCGCGCTCACCACGGTGCTCCGCTCGCGCGAGCTCTCCATCTTCCTGGTGCTCGTCGCGGTCGTCGTACTGGCGACGACGAAGAACGACAGCTTCCTCTTCAGCTCCGACGGCTGGCGCAACTTCCTGCTGAACCCGTCGCTGCTGCTGCTCCTCGCCGTCGGCCAGGCGGCCGTGATCATCACCCGCAACGTCGACCTGTCGGTCGGGTCGGTGATGGCGCTGACCGCCTACCTCACCGGTCGCCTCTTCATCGAGCAGCCCGGCATCCCGATCGTCGCGGTGCTCGCCGCCTGCCTCGCGCTCGGCGCGGTCCTCGGCCTGGTCAACGGCGTGCTCGTCGCCTACGGCAACGTCCCCGCGCTCGTGATCACGCTCGGCACGCTCTACATCTACCGCGGCATCATGCTCACCTGGGCCGGCAGCGACCGGATCAACGCCGGCGACCTGCCGCGCGAGTTCCTCCGCCTCGGCACGCGCACCGTCGTCGGCGTACCCGTGCTGACGATCATCGCGCTCGTCGTGCTCGTCGCCGTCGGCTACTACCTCCACACCGCCCGGGGCGGCCGCGAGCTCTACGCCATCGGCTCCGACCCCGACGCGGCCGTCCTCTACGGCCTGCCCGTACGACGTCGCCTGCTCGCCGCGTTCGTCCTCAGCGGCGCGCTGGCCGGTCTCGCCGGCGCCCTCTACACCGCGCGCTACGGCACGGTGAGCTCCAGCGTCGGCAACGGCATCGAGCTCCAGGCCGTCGCGGCCGCGGTCATCGGCGGCATCGCGATCTTCGGCGGCAGCGGCACCGTCTGGGGCGCCGCCATCGGCGCCTTCCTCCTCGTCACGATCAACCGGGCGCTGCCCAGCCTCGGCATCGAGGACTTCTGGCAGCGGGCGGTCGTCGGCGCGCTGATCCTCGGCGCGATCGTGCTCGACCGCGTCCTCGCCGCCCGACAGGCCCGCAAGCTCGCCGAATCGAGGGACCACTCATGAGCACCACGACCACGCAGGCCCCGGCCCGGACGTACGCGACGTACTCGGCGCCGCTGTGGCAGCGGGTGCTGCTCACCCGCGAGACGGCGGTCATCGCGCTGACCGCGGCGGTGATCCTCTACTCGCTGGCCAACGTGCCCAACTTCGACGGCCCGCTGACGCTGAAGTTCCTGCTGCAGGACATCGCGCCGATCCTGCTGATCGCGCTGCCGATGACGCTGGTGATCATCACCGGCGAGATCGACCTGTCGGTCGCCAGCATCATGGGCCTGAGCAGCGTGCTGCTCGGCGTGCTCCACGAGAACGGCATGTCGGTCCCGGCTGCCGCGGCGCTGGCCCTGCTCGCCGGCCTGGCGTGCGGCGCCCTCAACGGCTTCCTCATCGCGTACGTCGGCCTGCCGTCCCTCGCCGTCACGATCGGCACGCTGGCGCTCTTCCGCGGCATCGCGGTCGGCCTGCTCGGCACCAAGGCGGTCACCGACTTCACCGAGAAGTGGGCCGACCTCGCCACCGACACGATCGGTGAGAGCCGGATCCCGCTGGTGATGATCCCCTTCGCCGTCCTCGCGATCGGCTTCGTGGTGCTGCTGCACTTCTCGACCTTCGGGCGCGGGGTCTACGACATCGGGCTCAACAGCGAGGCCGCGCACTTCACCGGGGTGGACGTGGCGCGGACCAAGATGGTGCTGTTCCTGCTCTCCGGTGTCGTCTCGGCCTTCGCCGGCATCTACTTCACCCTCCGCTTCGGCAGCGCCCGCGGCGACAACGCCACCGGCTACGAGCTCCAGGTCATCGCGGCCGTCCTGCTCGGCGGGGTGTCGATCTTCGGCGGTCGCGGCCGGCTGCACGGCGTGCTCGCCGGCGTCGTCCTGATCGGCGTCCTCTCCAGCGCGCTGCGCCTGGAGAGCGTGACGGTCAACGTCACCAACATCATCGTCGGCCTGCTGCTCGTGGCCTCGGTGATCCTCCCGAACGTCCTTGGGTGGGCCGGCTCGCGGCTGCCCCGCAAGGCATCAGCGGCTCCTCCGGGACCGCGCCCCGACAAGGACGCGGCATCCGCCGCCGTCTAGGAACACGAAAGGTAGAGAGACGATGAAGCTCCACACCAGGCGTCCCACGGCCCTGGCCGCGCTCCTGCTCACCGCCGCGCTGGCGATGACCGGGTGCGGCAGCGACGACGGCGGCGACAGCGGCAGTGGCGGGGACGGCGGCGGGGATGCCCTGAGCCTCACCATGCTCCCGAAGAACCTCGGCAACGCCTACTTCGACACCAGCACCAAGGGTGCGGAGAAGGCCGCCGACGAGCTGGGCGCCGACATCGAGGAGGTCGGTCCCGAGACCGGCAGCCCCGACGCCCAGGTGTCGTACATCAACACCGTCGCGCAGCAGGGCAAGGACGCCCTGATCCTCTCGGCCAACGACCCCGACGCCCTGTGCGACGCGATCGACGAGGCCCGCAGCGCCGACGTCAAGGTCATCACCTTCGACGCCGACACCAACCCCGACTGCCGCGACCTGTTCATCAACCAGGCCACCGCCGAGGGCATCGCCAGCAAGCAGCTCGAGCTGATCTCCGACCAGATCGGCGGCAAGGGCGAGATCGCGATCCTGTCCGCGTCGGCCAACGCGACCAACCAGAACGCGTGGATCGACATGATGGAGAAGGAGCTTGCGGACAACCCGGACTACGCCGACATCGAGCTCGTCGACACGGTCTACGGCGACGACGAGGACCAGAAGTCCTTCGACCAGACCGAGGCGCTGCTGCAGAACCACCCCGACCTCAAGGGCATCATCTCGCCCACCACGGTCGGCATCGCCGCCGCGGCGCGCTACCTCTCGGACAGCCAGTACAAGGGCAAGGTCGCGCTGACCGGCCTCGGCACCCCGAACCAGATGCGTGAGTACGTCGAGGACGGCACCGTCGCCTCGTTCGCGCTGTGGAACCCGGGCGACCTGGGCTACCTCGCGACCTACGCCGCCGCCGCGCTCGTCAACGGCGACATCACGGGCGAGGAGGGCGACTCCTTCGACGCCGGCGACCTGGGCTCCTTCGAGGTCGGCGCCGACGGCGTCGTGCTCCTCGGCGAGCCCTTCACCTTCGACAAGTCCAACATCGGCGACTTCGACTTCTGATCACCAGGGGTCTCGATACGCCCCGCTCGTCCCTCGCGGGGCTACTCGACCACCTGGTTGGTCGAGTAGCCGCCGAGGAACGAGGCGGCGTATCGAGACCCACCGACCACCACGCCAGAGGAGACCGCGATGCCCCGCGTCTGCTTCACCCTCCAGGTCCGCACGGACCGGATGGAGGAGTACGTCGAGCGCCACGCCGCGGTCTGGCCCGAGATGCTCGAGGCCCTCCGGGCCACGGGCTGGCGCGACTACTCCCTCTTCCTGCGCGAGGACGGCCTGCTCGTGGGCTACCTCGAGACCGACGACCTCGCCGCCGCGCAGGCGGGCATGGCCCGCACCGACGTCAACGCCCGCTGGCAGGCGGAGATGGGCGAGTTCTTCGTGGACCTCGACCTCCCGCCCGACCAGGGCTTCTGGCAGCTGACCGAGGTGTTCCACCTCGAGGACCAGCTCGCCGCCCTCTCCCCCACCGACACACCCCAGGACTCCCGATGACCAGCTTCTCCGACATCAGCGACCGGCTCGGCGACCTCGCGATCGAGGTGCCCTCGTGGGCCTACGGCAACTCCGGCACCCGCTTCAAGGTCTTCGGCTCCGCCGGCACCCCGCGCACCGTGCAGGAGAAGATCGCCGACGCCGCCCAGGTGCACAGCGCCACCGGCCTCGCGCCGAGCGTCGCCCTCCACATCCCGTGGGACCTCGTCGACGACTTCGGCGCCCTGCGCACCTACGCCGAGGACCTCGGCGTGCGGCTCGGCACGATCAACTCCAACACCTTCCAGGACGACGACTACAAGCTCGGCAGCCTCACCCACGCCGACCCGGCCGTCCGTGCGAAGGCCGTGCAGCACAACCTCGACTGCATCGACGTGATGGACGCGACCGGCTCGCGCGACCTGAAGATCTGGCTCGCCGACGGCACCAACTACCCCGGCCAGGGCGACATCCGGGCCCGCCAGGACTGGCTGGCCGAGGGCCTGCGCACCATCTACGACCGGCTCGGCGACGACCAGCGGCTCGTGCTGGAGTACAAGTTCTTCGAGCCGGCGTTCTACCACACCGACGTACCCGACTGGGGCACGTCGTACGCCCACTGCGCCGCCCTCGGCGACAAGGCGATGGTGTGCCTCGACACCGGCCACCACGCACCCGGCACCAACATCGAGTTCATCGTGGCCCAGCTGCTGCGGCTCGGGAAGCTCGGCTCGTTCGACTTCAACAGCCGCTTCTACGCCGACGACGACCTGATCGTCGGTGCGGCCGACCCCTACCAGCTCTTCCGGATCCTGGTCGAGGTCGTGCGTGGTGGCGGCTACGGCCCCGACAGCCCGGTCGCGCTGATGCTCGACCAGTGCCACAACATCGAGGCCAAGGTGCCCGGCCAGATCCGCTCGGTGCTCAACGTGCAGGAGATGACCGCCCGCGCGCTGCTCCTCGACACCGACGCCCTCGACAAGGCCCGCACCGCCGGCGACGTGCTGCTCGCCAACGAGATCTTCATGGACGCCTTCTACACCGACGTACGCCGCGACCTGGCCGCGTGGCGCGAGGAGCGCGGGCTGCCCGCCGACCCGATGCGCGCCTACCTCGAGTCCGGCTACCAGCAGCAGATCGAGGCCGACCGCGTCGGCGGCACCCAGGCCGGCTGGAACTGACCACCCCCCACCTCCCGAACCATCAGTGAAGGAACCTGCACCGTGAGTGACCTCAACCCCACCGTCGCCGAGCTCGTGGCTCGCTCGAACGCGCTGGGCGCCGACCCGAAGAACACCAACTACGCCGGCGGCAACACCTCCGCCAAGGGCACCGAGACCGACCCGGTCACCGGCGAGGACGTCGAGCTGCTGTGGGTGAAGGGCTCCGGCGGTGACCTCGGCACCCTGACCCCGGCCGGCCTGGCCGTGCTGCGGCTGGACCGGATGCGCGCGCTCGTCGACGTCTACCCCGGCGTCGACCGCGAGGACGAGATGGTCGCGGCCTTCGACTACTGCCTGCACGGCAAGGGTGGCGCCGCCCCCTCGATCGACACCGCGATGCACGGCCTCGTCGACGCTGCGCACGTCGACCACCTGCACCCCGACTCCGGCATCGCGATCGCGACCGCCGCCGACGGCGAGCAGCTGACCAAGGAGGTCTTCGGCGACAAGGTCGTGTGGGTGCCGTGGCGCCGGCCCGGCTTCCAGCTCGGCCTCGACATCGCCGCCATCAAGGAGGCGAACCCGAAGGCGATCGGCTGCATCCTCGGCGGGCACGGCATCACCGCCTGGGGCGACACCAGCGAGCAGACCCGCAAGAACTCGCTCTGGATCATCCGCACCGCCGAGCGCTACATCAAGCAGCACTCGAAGAAGAACCCGTTCGGTGCGCGCGTGAGGAAGTGGGAGCCGCTGTCGCCCGCGAAGCGCCGGGCCCGCGCCGCAGAGATCGCGCCGCTCCTGCGCGGCGTCGCGTCCGCTGATCGCCCGATGGTCGGGCACTTCACCGACGACAAGGTCGTCCTCGACTTCCTCGCCTCGAAGAACCACCCGCGTCTCGCCGGGCTCGGTACGTCGTGCCCCGACCACTTCCTGCGCACCAAGGTCAAGCCGATGGTGCTCGACCTCGGCCCCGACGCCCCGATGGACAAGGTGCGCACCCGGGTCGCCGAGCTGCACGAGGCCTACCGCGCCGACTACGCGTCGTACTACGACCGCAACGCGAAGGCCCTCGGCGGCGAGTGGCCCGCGATGCGCGGCGCCGACCCGCTGATCATCCTGGTGCCCGGCATCGGCATGTTCAGCTATGGCAAGGACAAGCAGACCGCCCGCGTCGCCGGTGAGTTCTACGTCAACGCGATCAACGTGATGCGCGGCGCCGAGGGGCTGTCGTCGTACGCCCCCATCGACGAGTCGGAGAAGTTCCGGATCGAGTACTGGGCGCTGGAGGAGGCCAAGCTCCAGCGGATGCCGACGCCCAAGCCGCTCGCCACCCGCGTCGCGCTCGTGACCGGCGCCGCCTCGGGCATCGGGCTCGCGACAGCTCGCAAGCTGGCGGCAGAGGGCGCGTGCGTCGTCATCGCCGACCTCTCGCTGGAGAAGGCGCAGGACGCGGCTGCCTCGATCGGCTCGACCGACGTCGCCGTCGGCGTGCAGGTCGACGTCTCCGACGAGGCAGCGGTGCAGGCCGCGGTCGACGCCGCGGTGCTGGCGTTCGGCGGTGTCGACCTGGTCGTCAACAACGCCGGCCTGTCGCTGTCGCGCTCGCTGCTCGAGACCACCGAGAAGGATTGGGACCTCCAGCACGACGTGATGGCCAAGGGTTCGTTCCTCGTCTCGAAGGCCACCGCGAAGGCGATGATCGAGCAGGGCATCGGCGGCGACATCGTCTACATCTCCTCGAAGAACTCGATCTTCGCCGGTCCCAACAACGTGGCCTACGGCGCCGCGAAGGCCGACCAGGCCCACCAGGTGCGGCTGCTCGCGGCCGAGCTCGGTGAGCACGGCATCAAGGTCAACGGCGTGAACCCCGACGGCGTCGTCCAGGGCTCCGGCATCTTCGCCGGCGGCTGGGGCGCCTCGCGAGCCGCGGTCTACGGCGTGGACGAGAAGGACCTCGGCAAGTTCTACGCCCAGCGCACCCTGCTCAAGCGCGAGGTGCTGCCGGAGAACATCGCCAACGCCGTCTTCGTGCTCTGCTCCGACGAGCTCAGCCACACCACCGGCCTGCACGTCCCCGTCGACGCCGGCGTGGCCGCGGCGTTCCTCCGGTGATCGCGGGGACCGCCCCCGTCCGCGTCGCGGCCGTCGACCTCGGCGCGTCGAGCGGCCGGGTGATGCTGGGCGAGGTCGGTCCCGACGTGCTGCGGCTGACCGCGGCCGCGCGGTTCGCCAACGGCCCGGTGGAGGGCGACGACGGCCTGCACTGGGACGTCTCCGCCCTGCACCGCCACGCGCTGGAGGGCCTCCGGATCGCCGCGCAGGCGGCGCCCGAGGGGCTGGCCAGCGTGGGCATCGACTCGTGGGCGGTCGACTACGGCCTGCTGCGCGCCGGCCGGCTGCTGGCCGAGCCGTTCCACTACCGCGACGAGCGTCGCGGCTCGGTCGGTCCTGCGCGCGTGCACGAGCGGGTGTCGCCCGCCGACCTCTACGCCCGCACCGGGCTGCAGTTCCTGCCGTTCAACACGGTCTACCAGCTCGCTGCCGACGACCGGCTCACCGAGGCCGACCGGCTGCTGCTGGTGCCCGACCTCCTCGCCGCGTGGCTCACGGGTGTGGAGGTCGCGGAGCGGACCAACGCCTCGACCACCGGCCTGCTCGACGTCCGCACCGGCGCCTGGGACGAGTCGCTCATCGAGGTCCTCGGCCTGCGTGCACACCTCTTCGCCGACCTCGTGGACCCGGGTACGACGATCGGCACGCTGCTGCCCGAGGTCGGGGCCGCCGTCGGTGCGCCGGGGCTGCCCGTCGTGACCGTCGGCTCGCACGACACGGCGTCGGCTGTGGTCGGCGTACCGATGGCGGAGGACGCGGCGTACGTCTCGCTGGGGACGTGGGGACTCGTCGGCCTCGAGCTCGACGCACCCGTGCTGACCGAGGCCGCGCGCGCCGCCAACTTCACGCACGAGGGCGGTGTGGACGGCACGATCCGCTTCCTCACCAACGTGATGGGCACCTGGCTGCTGAGCGAGACCCTGCGCACGTGGGGTCGCGACGACCTCGGCGCCCTGCTCGCCGCGGCTGCCGACGTCACCGGGCCGGTGCCGCTCTTCGACGTGCAGGACCCGCGCTTTGTGGCGCCCGGCGACATGCCCGGCCGGATCGCGGCGTGGTGCGCGGAGCACGACATGGCGGCTCCGGTCGACGACGCGTCGCTGGTGCGCAGCATCGTCGAGAGCCTCGCCGCTGCGTACGCCGATGCCCTCGCGACCGCGGCAAGCCTGGCCGGACGGACCGTCCGGCAGGTGCACGTCGTGGGAGGCGGCAGCCAGAACGCCCTGCTCTGCCAGGCCCTCGCGGACCGCTCCGGGCTGCCGGTCGTCGCCGGGCCGGTCGAGGCGACGGCCCTGGGCAACGTGCTCGTGCAGGGCCGCGCCGCCGGTGCGATCACCGGTGGGCTCGACGAGCTCCGCGCACTGGTTGCCCGCACCCAGGACCTGCGCCGGCACGCGCCGCGCGCCCGCCAGTGGCAGGATGCCAAGGGATGAAGGTCGCCCTCCAGATCACCTGCGTCAACGACGCCATGTTCCCCGACACCGGGAAGTCCGTGGTGCGGCTGCTGCGGCGGCTCGGGGTCGACGTGGACTTCCCGCAGGCACAGACCTGCTGCGGCCAGCCGATGGTCAACACCGGCTACCTCGACGAGGCCGTGCCGGTGGTGCGCACCTTCGTCGACGCCTTCGCGGGCTACGACGCCATCGTCACGCCGTCCGGCTCGTGCGCCGGATCGGCCCGCCACCAGCACTCGCTCGTCGCCGAGCGCTCGGGCGACCCGGCCCTTGTGGCCGCCGTTGCCGAGACTGGGCCGAGGACCTACGAGCTCACCGAGTTCCTCGTCGACGTGCTCGGCATGACCGACGTCGGTGCCTACTTCCCGCATCGCGTGACCTACCACCCCACCTGCCACAGCCTGCGGATGCTAGGCGTCGGCGACCGTCCGCAGCGGCTGCTCGAGGCGGTCCGCGGGATCCAGCTCGTCGACCTCCCGCAGGCCGAGGAGTGCTGCGGCTTCGGCGGCACCTTCGCGGTGAAGAACGCCGACACCTCCGTCGCGATGGGCGCCGACAAGGCGCGTCACGTGCGCGACACCGGTGCCGAGGTGCTGGTCGCCGGCGACAACTCCTGCCTGATGCACATCGGCGGCGTGCTCTCGCGCCAGCGCGCCGGCGTACGCGTCATGCACCTCGCCGAGATCCTGGCGGCCACCGAATGAACACCCCACGCCCTTCTTCTCCGCCGCTTCGCTCCCCCGAACAACGCCGCGGGGACCCCGAAAAGCGCAGCGGCACCTTCGTCGGCATGCCGGCCTTCCCGAGCGCCGCCCGCGAGGCGCTCGGCGACACCCAGCTGCGCCGCAACCTCGCCCACGCCACCCACACCATCCGCGACAAGCGGGCCCGCGTGGTCGCCGAGGTCGAGGACTGGGAGGAGCTCCGGCTCGCCGGCGCCGGGGTGAAGGAGGCCGCGCTGCGCGACCTCGCCACCCACCTCGAGACCCTCGAGGAGTCGCTGACCCGAGCCGGCGCGACCGTGCACTGGGCCCGCGACGCCGAGGAGGCGTGCGCGATCGTCGCCGCCGTCGCCCGCGAACACGGGGCCGACGAGGTGGTCAAGGTGAAGTCGATGGCCACCCAGGAGATCGGCCTGAACGAGGCCCTCGAGGCCGAGGGCATCGCCGCCTGGGAGACCGACCTGGCCGAGCTCATCGTGCAGCTCGGCGAGGACCTGCCCTCCCACATCCTCGTGCCCGCGATCCACCGCAACCGGTCGGAGGTCCGCGAGATCTTCGGCCGCCGGATGGGTGTCGTCGGCCGGCCCGCACCCGACGACCTGACCGACGAGCCCGCCGTACTGGCCGGGGCGGCGCGTGAGCACCTGCGCGAGAAGTTCCTGCGCGCCAAGGTCGGCGTCAGCGGCGCCAACTTCGCCGTCGCCGACACCGGCACCCTCGTGGTCGTCGAGTCGGAGGGCAACGGCCGGATGTGCCTGACGCTGCCCGAGGTGCTGGTCAGCGTGGTCGGGATCGAGAAGGTGGTCGCGACGTGGTCCGACCTCGACCCGATGCTGCGCCTGCTGCCGCGCTCGTCGACCGGCGAGCGGATGAACCCCTACACCTCGACCTGGTCGGGCGTGACGCCCGGCGACGGACCGCAGGAGGTGCACGTCGTCCTTCTCGACAACGGCCGCACCCGCGCCCTCGCCGACGAGGTCGGCCGCCAGGCCCTGCGCTGCATCCGCTGCTCGGCGTGCCTCAACGTCTGCCCGGTCTACGAGCGGGTCGGCGGTCACGCCTACGGCTCTGTCTACCCCGGCCCGATCGGCGCGATCCTCAACCCGCTCCTGCGCGGCGTCTCCGACGAGCAGACCGCATCGCTGCCGTACGCCTCCTCGCTCTGCGGTGCCTGCTTCGAGGTCTGTCCGGTGCGGATCGACATCCCGTCGGTCCTGGTCGACCAGCGCGCCGCCGTCGTCGACGCGCACCGCGACGACCGGGTGCCGAAGCCGGAGGCGGTCGCGATGAAGGCGGCAGCGTGGACGTTCTCCGACTCGCGTCGCCTCGGCTGGGCCGAGCGCGTCTCCGGCCTGGCCGGCCGCGTCCTGAGCCGCTTCAGCCGTACGACGCTGCCCGGAGGCCGCACCGCCGCCGGCCGCCTGCCCGGCCCCGGCGCCGCCTGGACCGGGGCGCGCGACCTGCCCGCACCGCCGGAGGAGTCCTTCCGCGCGTGGTGGGACCGCACCGACGGGGGCCGAAGATGAGCGCCCGCGACGACATCCTCCGGCGTGTCCGCTCGGCACTGTCCGACGTGTCGCCCGCGGTGGACGTTCCTCCGGCCCCTCGGGCCCCCGACCGCGGCGACCTCGTGGCGCTGTTCGTCGAGCGGGTCGAGGACTACCGGGCCGAGGTGACCCGCTGCGCGGCCGCCGACCTGGCGTCGGTGGTGGCCGACGTGCTCGGGCCGGCGCGCGCCGTCGTACCTCCCGGGCTGGGGCTCGAGGTCGCCGGCTCGGTCACCGACGGCGGCCTCACCGCCGCCGAGCTCGACGCGATCGACGCGGTGGTCACCCGGGCCGCCGTCGGCATCGCCGAGACGGGAACCATCGTGCTCGACCACCGGCCGGACCAGGGTCGCCGGGCGATCAGCCTCGTGCCCGACCTGCACGTCTGCATCGTCGACGCGGGGCAGGTCGTGGCCGACGTACCCGACGCGATCGCCCTGCTCGACCCGCGGCGCCCGCTCACCTGGATCAGCGGGCCCTCGGCCACCAGCGACATCGAGCTCGACCGGGTCGAGGGAGTGCACGGACCCCGCACCCTCCACGTGGTGCTGGTCGGCTGACTGAGCCTTCGAGCCCCTTGGCCTCGACACGGGCGCGGGGCGCGCTGCTCAACCAGCGGCGGGCGGACTACTGGGCGACGCCGTAGAGCCGGTCGCCCGCGTCGCCGAGGCCGGGGACGATGTAGCCCTTGTCGTTGAGCTTCTGGTCAAGGGCCGCGGTCACGACGGTGACCGGGACGTCGAGGTCGGCGAGGCCCTTCTCGAGGTTGTCGACGCCCTCGGGGGCGGCGAGCAGGCAGATCGCGGTGATGTCGTCGGCGCCGCGGTCGGTGAGGAACTTGATGGCCGCGGCCAACGTGCCGCCGGTGGCGAGCATCGGGTCGAGGACGTAGCACTGGCGGCCGGACAGGTCGTCGGGGAGGCGCTCGGCGTAGGTCGAGGCCTCGAGGGTCTCCTCGTTGCGCACCATGCCGAGGAAGCCGACCTCGGCGGTCGGCAGGAGGCGCATCATCCCGTCGAGCATGCCGAGCCCGGCGCGGAGGATCGGGACGACCATCGGCTTGGGCTGGGCGAGGTACACGCCCGTGGTCGGACCAACCGGGGTGGTGATCGGCTTGGGGTCGACGCGGACCTCGCGGGTCGCCTCGTAGGCAAGCAGGGTGACCAGCTCGTCGGTCAGCCGACGGAAGGTCGGTGAGTCGGTGTCCTCGTCGCGGAGGACGGTGAGCTTGTGGGAGACGAGGGGGTGGTTCACCACGTGCAGGCGCATGGGGGCCACCCTAGTGGGCGGTCGCGGCAAACAGGGTTGGCGGTTCTCCGGCTTTCTGGGACATTGGACGTGTCCGTAGACCGTGGGGAGGGTCGCTCCATGTCCGAGCCGAACGGCGAGGTCGACTTCGCGCTGGCCGCCTTCCGCGAGGAGGGCGAGTGGCAGCTGCAGGACATCGCCTCGCCCGCGTTCGACTCCATCGACGCGCTCAGCCACGCCCTGCGCCGCCTGTCCGGTGACGCCGGCGCGGTCGGGATGGTCGCCGTCGACGAGGACTTCTTCGTGCTCGTGCGCGTCGACGGCAGCGACACCCGCGTCCTGCTCAGCGACGTCACCGCGGCCGACGAGTGGGAGCTCGCCCAGTCGGCCATCGACTTCCTCGGCCTGCCGCCCCCGGAGGACGACGACGTCGAGGTCCCGGCCGGCGACCTCGACCTGCTCGCCGACCTCGGCCTCCACGCCATCGACATGGGCGCGCTGCTCGACGACGTCGAGCTCTATCCCGACGAGATGCTCTCCGACATCGCGCGCCGGCTCGGGTTCGGCAAGCTCTTCGACGACGCCGTCGGGCTGACGTCTGCATGACCTGGGAAGCACCCATGCGCCTGGCCCTCGCCGAGGCGCAGGCCGCGCTCGCCGGTGACGACGTACCGGTCGGGGCCGTCGTGCTCGACGAGACCGGCACCGTGATCGGCACCGGACGCAACACCCGCGAGTCGGACGGCGACCCGACCGGCCACGCCGAGGTCGTCGCGCTCCGCGCCGCCGCTGCCACCCGCGGCGAGTGGCGGCTCTCCGGCTGCACCCTGGTCGTCACGCTCGAGCCCTGCACGATGTGCGCCGGCGCCCTCGTCCTCGCCCGGGTCGACCGCCTCGTCTTCGGTGCGTACGACCACAAGCTGGGCGCGGTCGGCTCGCTCTGGGACGTGGTCCGCGACCGCCGCCTCAACCACCGGCCCGAGGTCGTCGCCGGCGTGCTGGCCGCCGAGTCCACGGCCCTGCTCGACGACTTCTTCAGGTCCCACCGCTGATCTCCCGTCGAGGTAGTCCAGAGACGGATGGCTGAGATCTGGCCGCGACCTCAGCCAACCGTCACTGGACTACCGGGCCACGTCAGCCATTGCTCACTGGACTACCCAGGGCCGCGGCGGCCGCAGCCCGCCGCTCGACCTCGGCCCAGTCGCCACGGCGTACGACGTCGGCGGGCGTCAGCCACGAGCCGCCTACGCAGCCGACGTTGGGGAGGGCGAGGTACGACGCCGCGGTGGCGGCGGTGATGCCGCCGGTCGGGCAGAAGCGGGCGGCCGGCACCGGTGAGGCGAGCGAGGAGAGCCACGCCGTGCCGCCGGAGGCCTCGGCGGGGAAGAACTTCATCTCGGTGAACCCGAGCTCCAGCACGGCCAGCGCCTCGGAGACCGTGGAGGTCCCGGGCAGGAACGGCAGCCCGGTAGCGGCCATGCCCTCCAGCAGGGCCGGGGTCGCGCCGGGCGACACGAGGAAGCCGGCACCGGCGTCGTGGGCCTCCTTGGCCTGGCCGGGGGTGAGGATCGTGCCGGCGCCGACGAGGATCTCGGGCACCTCGTCGCTGATCGCAGCGATGGCGTCGAGCGCGACCGATGTGCGGAGGGTCAGCTCGATGGCGGGCAGGCCGCCGGCCACGAGCGCGCGGGCGAGAGGGACGGCGTCGGCGAGGTCGTCGACGACGACCACGGGCATGACGGGGACGACGTCGAGGACGGAATCAGGCGTGCTGGGCAACGGGCACCTCCGGGGTGGGCATGTCGAACGCGGGGAAGACGCTGGCGCCGGCGTCGGCCGGGCCGACGGTGGCGCGGAAGGCGGCGAACAGCTCGCGGCCGGTGCCGGAGAACTCGTCGCCCTCGGGCCCGCGGCCGGTGGCGGGCCGGGACCGCAGGTCGGCCTCGACCGTCAGCCGCCCGGTGAGCGCGTCGACGGTCACCAGGTCGCCGTCGCGCACGCACGACAGCGGGCCACCGAGGGCCGCCTCGGGGGTGACGTGGATGGCCGCCGGCACCTTGCCGGACGCGCCGGACATGCGGCCGTCGGTGACGATCGCGACCTGCTGCCCGCGGTCCTGGAGCACTCCGAGGGCTGGGGTGAGCTTGTGCAGCTCGGGCATGCCGTTGGCGGCCGGGCCCTGGTAGCGGATCACCGCGACGAGGTCGCGCCCGTCGAGCGCACCGTCGGCGAAGGCGGCGAGGAAGTCGGCCTGGTCGTCGAAGACCAGCGCCGGCGCGGTCACCACCCGGTGCTCCGGAGCGACGGCCGAGGTCTTGATGACGGCCGTACCGAGGTCCCCGGTGAGCACCTTGAGCCCGCCGTCGGCGGCGAACGGCTCGTCGGCCGGTCGCAGCACCGTGTGGTCGAGGCTGGCCTTGGGGCCCTCCTCCCACGTCAGGCTCTGCCCATCGGAGGGGGCCCCGCGCAGCACCGGCTCGCGGGTGTAGAGCGAGAGCCCGTGGCCGGCAATGGTCTGCACGTCCTCGTGGAGCAACCCGGCGCGGAGCAGGGTGTGCACGAGGAAGGCGATGCCGCCGGCGGCGTGGAAGTGGTTCACGTCGGCCTGGCCGTTGGGGTAGATCCGGCACAGCAGCGGCACGACGGCCGACAGGTCCGACAAGTCGTCCCACGTGAGCGCGATCCCGGCCGCGCGGGCGATCGCGACCAGGTGCAGCGTGTGGTTGGTCGACCCGCCGCTGGCCAGCAGCGCGACGCAGGCGTTGACGATCGTGCGCTCGTCGACGAGCTCGCCGACCGGCGTCGGCTCGCCGCCCTGGCGGGTGATCGCGACGGCGCGCTCGGCCGCGGCCCGCGTCAGCGCCTCGCGCAACGGCGTACCGGGGTTGACGAAGGACGAGCCCGGCAGGTGCAGGCCCATCACCTCCATCAGCAGCTGGTTGGAGTTGGCTGTGCCGTAGAACGTGCAGGTGCCCTTGGAGTGGTACGACGCCGCTTCCGCCGCGAGCAGCTCGTCGCGGGTCGCCTTGCCCTCCGCGTGCAGCTGGCGCACTCGCGCCTTCTCGCCGTTGGGCAGGCCCGAGGGCATCGGCCCGGCCGGCACGAAGACGGTCGGCAGGTGGCCGAAGGACAGCGCGCCGATCAGCAGCCCCGGCACGATCTTGTCGCAGACGCCGAGCAGCAGTGCGCCGTCGAACATGTCGTGGCTCAGCGCGATCGCCGTCGACATCGCGATGACGTCACGGCTGTAGAGCGAGAGCTGCATGCCCGCACGGCCCTGGGTGATGCCGTCGCACATCGCCGGCACGCCGCCGGCGACCTGGGCGAGGCCGCCGGCCCGGACTGCCGCCTTCTTCAGCGCCGGCGGGTAGTCCACGAAGGGCTGGTGCGCGGAGAGCATGTCGTTGTAGCTCGTGACGATCGCCAGGTTGGGCTTGGTGCGCCCGCGCAGGGCGACCTTCTCAGTCGGCTCGCTCGCTGCGAACCCGTGGGCGAGGTTGGCGCAGCCCAGGTCGGTGCGGGCGGCGGGGCCGGTGCCGGCCGCGGCGCGCACGCGGGAGAGGTACGCCGCCCGGCTGGGCGCGCTCCGCTCGACCAGGCGGCGGGTCACGTCCGCGATGACGGGGTGGAGGGTCTGCTCGGTCATTCGATCTCCTGCCAGGTGCGGCCCTCGCGCTCGAGGAGCATGGCCGCTGCGGTGGGGCCGGACGTGCCGGCGGGATAGCGCTTCGGGGCGACGCCGCTGTCGCGCCATCGGCACAGGATGGGCTCGACCCACGCCCACGCGGCCTCGACCTCGTCGCGGCGCATGAACAGGGTCGGGTTGCCCTTGATGACGTCCATGAGCAGGCGCTCGTAGGCGTCGGGCGAGCGCTCGGAGAACGCGGTCGCATAGCTGAGGTCGAGCGACACCGGGTGCAGCCGGATGCCGCCGGGGCCGGGCTCCTTGGCCGTCATGTGCAGCCGCATGCCCTCCTCGGGCTGGAGCTGGATGTGGAGCCGGTTGCCGAGGGCGGCGCCCTCGGAGTGCGGGAACATCGCGTGCGGCGGCTCCTTGAAGACCACCACGATCTCGGAGAGCCGGTGCCCCATCCGCTTGCCGGTGCGGAGGAAGAACGGGACCCCCGCCCAGCGCCAGTTCTGCACCTCGGCCCGCAGCGCCACGAAGGTCTCCGTGGCGCTGGCCTCGCGTCCGTCGCCGAGCCCGAGGTCCTCGGCGTACGACGGCACGACAGCGCCGCCGACGACCCCCTGGCCGTAGCGGCCGCGGACGGTGTCGCGGTCCACGTCCTCGGCCGACATCGGCCGCAACGCCTGGAGCACCTTGAGCTTCTCGTCGCGCACGGTCTCGCGGCCGACGTAGGTCGGCGGCTCCATCGCGACGAGGCAGAGCAGCTGCAGGAGGTGGTTCTGCACCATGTCGCGCAGCGCGCCCGACGTGTCGTAGTAGGCGCCGCGGTCGCCGACGCCCAACGTCTCGGCAACGGTGATCTGCACGTGGTCGACCCAGCGGGAGTTCCACAGCGGCTCGAGGAAGGTGTTGGCAAAGCGGGTGACGAGGAGGTTCTGCACGCTCTCCTTGCCGAGGTAGTGGTCGATCCGGAAGATCTGGTGCTCGGCGAACACCCGCCCGACCGCGTCGTTGACGAGGCGAGCGGACGCCAGGTCGGTGCCGACCGGCTTCTCCATCACGACGCGCGAGCTGGCGTCGACGACGCCGATCTCGTCGAGCCGCTCGCAGATCGGGCCGAACAGCGCCGGGGCGACGGCGAGGTAGAACGCGCGGACCTGGCCGTGCTCGCGGTCCTTGAGCAGGCCGTGCAGGAGGTGCCAGCCCTCCGGGTCGCCCGCGTCGACGGTGAGGTGGTGGATGCGGCCGAGCATGCGGTCGACCGCCTCGGCGTCGAGGTCGGCCGGGTCGACGTGGCGGTTGAGGGCCTCGGCGGCGAGCGCGCGGTAGCCCTCGTCGTCGAGGTGGCTGCGCGAGGCGCCGATGATCCGGAAGTCGCGCGGCAGCTGGTGCTCGCGCTCACGGTGGTAGAGCGCAGGCAGCAGCTTGCGCAGGGCGAGGTCGCCGGTGCCGCCGAAGACGACGAAGTCGCAGGCGGGCAGCTCGGTGGTGAGCTCGGTGGTCGGAAGGGTCACCTGATCCACCGTAGAGCACGTTCGGTCTTTTGTGACCACCACTTAGGACTTTTTGAGACCTAACTACCCGCACCTTAGGATCGGGGACGATGAACGAGACCGCGGGGGACCTGCTCGAGCTGCTGCGCAGCGGCGAGGCCCAGACCCGCTCCGACCTGGGCCGGATCACCGGCATGTCGCGCACCGCGGTCGTCGCCCGGGTCGCCGCCCTCACCGACGCGGGACTCCTGCTGCTGGGCGAGGAGCTCGCCAGCACCGGCGGCCGACCGCCCGGCAGCCTCGTCTTCAACGTCGACGCCGGCACGGTGCTCGCGGCGGCGATCGGCCGCTCGCGCACGCAGCTGGCCGCCTTCGACCTCGCCGGCACCGAGCTGGGCTCGGCATCGGTCGACCACGAGGTCGGCGCGGGCCCCGACGAGGTGCTGCCTCCGGTCGCCGCCCACCTCGCGGAGCTCGTCGCGGCCCACGACCGGCCCGTCCTCGGCGTCGGCATCAGCCTGCCCGGCACGGTCGACCCGGTCCGCGGCGTGAGCCTCGCCTCGCCGGTGATCGCCGGCTGGGACGGCGTCGACCTCGCGCCCTACCTCGCCACCGCGACGGACGCACCGCTGCACGTCGGCAACGACGCGGACGTGCTCGCCCTCTCGGAGCGCCTCGGGCACGCGTCGTCGTACGACGACCTGCTGGTGCTCAAGGCCTCGACCGGGCTCGGCCTCGGGATCATCGCCGGCGGCCACGTGGTCAGCGGCCACCTCGGCGGTGCCGGCGAGATCGGGCACGTGCCGGTCGATGCCGCGGCCGGACGGGGGTGTCGCTGCGGCGCCGTGGGCTGCTTGGAGGCGGCGGCCGCGGGCTGGGCGCTCGTCGCGCGCTGCGCCGAGTCCGGCCGCGAGGTGCACCACGTCCGCGAGCTCACCGCGCTCGCCCTGGCCGGTGACGCCGAGGCCAAGGCGCTGCTGCGCGAGAGCGGACGCCTCGTCGGCGAGGTCCTCGGCACGGCCATCACCCTGCTCAACCCGCACGCCGTCGTCGTCGGCGGCGACATGTCCGCCGCCTTCGACGTCTACGCCGCGGGCCTGCGGGAGAGCATCTACGCCCGCGCGACCGCGCTCGCGACCCGCGACCTGCAGGTGCTGCCGTCGACCTACGGCGACCGGGCGGGCCTGGTCGGCTGCGCCGTCATGGCGCTCGACAACGCGCTCGCCCCCGCGGCGATCGACGCGATGCTCCTGGAGCGATCGGGTCGTACCCTGCCGACATGAGCGAGGTCCGTCGAGCCACACCCGGCGACGCCGGGGTGCTCGGCCGCCTGCTCTGGGACTTCAACACCGAGTTCGAGACCGCGACCGACGACGCGGAGGTGCTGGCCGACCGCTTCACACGGCTGCTCGAGCTCGACGGGATCGTCGCGGTCCTGGCCGAGGACTCCGTCGAGGACTCCGCCGAGCCGGTGGGGTTCGCCCTGGTGAGCCTGCGGCCGGCCATCTGGTTCGACGGCCCGGTCTCCCAGCTCGAGGAGCTCTACGTCGTACCGGCCCTGCGCGACCACGGCATCGGCACCGCGATCCTCGAGCTCTGCAAGCGACTGGTGCGCGACCTCGGCTCGCCCGAGATGCACATCAACGTCGACGAGATCGACACCGACACCCGCCGCTTCTACGAGCGGCACGGGTTCGTGAACATCGAGCCCGGCGTCGACTACCGGATGCTCTGCTACGTCGGCCCGACCCACGCGGACCCCGCTGGTTGAGAGACGACTACTCGACCAGCTCGGAGTCGGTCATCAGGCGCGAGCGGATCAGGAAGCGCACGCCCTCGGGGGCCTCGAGGGAGAAGCCGGCACCGCGGCCGACGACCACGTCGATGGTGAGGTGGGTGTGCTTCCAGTACGCGAACTGCGCCTTCGACATCCACACCGGCACCGGACGCTCCAGGCCGACGTCGAGGTCACCGAGGTGTACGTCGCTCCCGCCGAGGCGGAACTCCCCGTCGGGGTAGCACATCGGGGCGGAGCCGTCGCAGCAGCCGCCGGACTGGTGGAACATCACCGGGCCGTGGAGCCCGGTGAGGCGGCGGATCAGGTCCGCCGCCTCACCGGAGACGGAGACTCGACTCATCAGAAGAAGCCGAGGGCGTCCGGGGAGTAGGACACGAGCAGGTTCTTCGTCTGCTGGTAGTGGTCGAGCATCATCTTGTGGGTCTCGCGCCCGATGCCGGACTGCTTGTAGCCGCCGAAGGCCGCGTGGGCCGGGTAGGCGTGGTAGCAGTTGGTCCAGACGCGACCGGCCTGGATCTCCTTGCCGGCGCGGAAGGCGCGGGAGCCGTCACGCGACCACACGCCGGCACCGAGGCCGTACAACGTGTCGTTGGCGAGCTTGAGGGCGTCGGCCTCCTCGTCGAAGGACGTCAGCGCGACGACCGGGCCGAAGATCTCCTCCTGGAAGATCCGCATCGAGTTGTCGCCCTCGAAGACCGTGGGCTGGACGTAGTAGCCCTCGGCGAGGTCGCCCTCGAGCACGTTGCGCTCGCCGCCGGTGAGGACCTTGGCGCCCTCGGCCTTGCCGATGTCGAGGTACGACAGGATCTTCTCGAGCTGGTCGTTGGAGGCCTGGGCGCCCATCATCGTGGTGGTGTCGAGCGGGTTGCCCTGGGTGATCGCCTCGACCCGCGCGATCGCGTCGGGCACGAAGTCGCTGTAGATCGAGCGCTGCACCAGCGCGCGGCTCGGGCAGGTGCAGACCTCGCCCTGGTTGAGGGCGAACATCGTGAAGCCCTCGAGCGCCTTGTCGTAGAACGCGTCGCGCTGGGCGGCGACGTCCTCGAAGAAGATGTTCGGGCTCTTGCCGCCGAGCTCGAGGGTGACCGGGATGATGTTCTCGCTGGCGTACTGCATGATCAGCCGGCCCGTGGTCGTCTCGCCGGTGAAGGCGATCTTGGAGATCCGCGGGGACGACGCGAGCGGCTTGCCGGCCTCGACGCCGAAGCCGTTGACGATGTTGAGCACGCCGGCAGGGAGCAGGTCGCCGATGATCTCGGCGAGCTTGAGGATCGACCACGGGGTCTGCTCGGCGGGCTTCAGCACGACGGCGTTGCCGGCGGCCAGCGCGGGCGCCAGCTTCCAGACCGCCATCAGGATCGGGAAGTTCCACGGGATGATCTGGCCGACGACGCCGAGCGGCTCGTGGAAGTGGTAGGCGATCGTGTTCTCGTCGATCTCCGAGATCGTGCCCTCCTGCGAGCGGAGCACGCCGGCGAAGTAACGGAAGTGGTCGACCGCCAGCGGCAGGTCGGCGTTGAGCGTCTCGCGGACGGCCTTGCCGTTGTCCCACGTCTCGATGACGGCGAGGTCCTCGAGCGCCGCCTCCATCCGGTCGGCGATCTTGAGCAGGACGTTGGAGCGGTCGGTGGCCGACGTACGACCCCAGGCGGGCGCGGCGTTGTGCGCGGCGTCGAGCGCCTTCTCGATGTCCTCGGCGGTGCCGCGGGCGATCTCGGTGAAGGGCTTCCCGTTGACCGGCGAGATGTTCTCGAAGAAGGCGCCCTTGATCGGGTCGACCCACTCGCCGCCGATGTAGTGGCCGTAGCGGCTCTTGACCTCGATGGCCGAGTCTGCGGTTCCGGGCTGTGCGTAGACGGTCATGTGCTGCTCCAAGGCGTGGGAGGAAGTGACGTCCGTCACGTTAGGAAGCGGCACGTTGCAACGACGTTGCGTCACCCACCGGCGGTTGAGGTGCGAGCGCCGCGAGCCTCGAAACCGTCAGGCAAGGTCCCGGTCCAGCCGGGCGATCTGCCCCTCGACGAGGGCGCGCATCGGCGACGTCGGGCCGACGACGTCGCGCTGGGCCTGCCAGACCTCGTAGTCGTCGGCACCCCACGCCGTCCGGGTCCACGTCGACATCAGGTCCGGCTCCCGCCCGGCCAGCAGGGCGGCGCGCAGCGAGTGGTGCAGCTGCTCCCGGAGCCGTACGACGCCAGGTGCGGTCGAGCGGGGCAGGACCGGACCGCGATAGGCCCGCAGCGCTCCGCGGAGGTCGCCCGCAGCGAGCTGCGCCTCCACGGCCAGCCAGTCGCCGGCGATCGCCGCGGCCAGGCGGTAGGGGCGCGAGAGGAGGAGCTCGTCACCGAGCAGGTGCCGCAGCCGGTTGAGCTCGGCGCGCAGGGTCGAGGAGGCGCCGTCGTCCTCGTAGAGCAGCACGGCCAGCTCGTCGCCGGACAGGCCGTGCGAGGCGGTGCCGAGGAGCAGCACGATCTCGGAGTGGCGCGGGGTGAGCCGGATCGGCGTCGCCGTACGGCCCGCGGAGCCGACCGTGAGCAGGGCCTCGTGGCGGCCGAGCAGCTCGACGCCCACCTGGAGACCGTTGGCCGTCGGGGCCTGGGGGCGTCCCGAGAGCAGCTCGCGTGCGAGCTCGGCCTCGGCCATCCGGGCGGCGGCCCGCACCATCGCGGTGGTCTGCGGGACCGCGATGTCGTCACCTCCGGTGACGTCGAGGACGCCGAGCAGCGTGGACGACGTCGGGTCGAGGATGGGCGTGGCCGCACAGCTCCACGGCTGGACCGAGCGGCGGAAGTGCTCGGAGCCGCGCACCTGAACCGTCTGGCCGAGGCGCAGCGCCATGCCGGGGGCGTTGGTGCCGGCCATCCGCTCGTCCCAGTTGGAGCCCTCGACGAAGCCGATCGACTCGGCCTTGCGCAGGGTCGACGGCGTGCCGCACACCCAGAGCAGCTGCCCGGCCGCATCGCTGACGGCCATGATCGCGCCGCACTCGCGGGCCGCCTGGCCGAGCACGTCGTCGAGCAGTGGGAAGACCCGCGCCAGCGGGTGCGCCTCTCGGTGGTCGCGCAGGTCGCCCTCGGCCAGCGTGATCGGCGCCTCCGCGGCCCCGGCGTCCACGCCGGACGCGGCGGACAGGTGCCAGGAGTCGGCCACCTGCGCCCGCATGCTGCCGTCGGTCAGTGTCGTCACCGGCGCAGGGGACCACGCCGACCGTTGGTCAGCGGTTGGTCCCGCCACCCGGTTCGCACAGCTGGTCGAGTAGCACGCGAGCGCCCCTCCCCGTAGGTGGTCGAGTAGCACGCGAGCGCGCCTCCCCGTAGGTGGTCGAGTAGCACGCGAGCGCGCCTCCCCGTAGGTGGTCGAGTAGCACGCGAGCGCCAGCGAGCGGCGTATCGAGACCCACCTATGGAGGGGGTCTCGATACGCCTCGCTCGTTCCTCGCTCGGCTACTCGACCACCTGAAAGGGGGCTACTCGACCACCTGGGTCATGGCCGCGACCTCGTCGGCGAGGCACTGCTCGAGCCCGGCGAGGTCGGCGACGGCGCTGGCGTCGACGTTGACCCCGATGCAGGCGGTGTCGGCGACGGTCACCAGGCACACGGTGAGCGCGGCACCGGGCAGCGGCCCGAGGACGTACATCCCCTTCACCTCGGCGCCGGCCATGAAGCGCTTCTTCGGCGGCCCGGGCAGCGTCAGGACGAAGGCGTCGGGGACGGCCGCACTGCGCAGCGCGGACGCGCCGACGAAGGCCGGCATCCGGTTCATCACCGGGGCCGCCGCGTCGAGCACCTCGAGCGCGCGCTCGGTGTGGAGCGACAGGATCTCGCCGCGGACGGCCGCGACCCGGTCGACCGGGTCGTCGATCGTCAGCGGGCCGGAGATCAGGGCGCCGGCGAACCGGTTGCCGAGGTCGTCGGCGCGGTTCAAGGAGACGCGCACCCCGACGGGCAGCTCGGTGATCGGGCTGCCGCGGCGGGCGTGGTAGCGACCCAGCCCACCGAGCACGAGCGCGACCGCGGCGTCGTCGAGGGTGCCGCCACCCTGCCGCGCGACCGCGCGCAGCGGCTCGAGCGGGGCGTCGAAGGTGAGGAACGACCACATCCGCCCGGTGCGCGGGGTGAGCTCCGGGGACGGCGGGGCGGCCTGGGTGACGAGGCGGCGTACGGACGCGCCGTAGCGCAGCGCCGAGGCCAGCGCGGACTGCGGCCGTGCGGCGGCAACCCCGAGGTTGCGCAGCGTCGTCGCCGCGGCCTCCGGCAGCGAGGCCACGTCGGCGCGCAGCCCGGAGACCGCGAGCTCGACCGGGTCGGCGGCGACGTACGGCACGTCGTCGGCGAGCGGCTTGCGGGCGGTGTGCGACCGCTTGCCCGACTGGAGCATCGAGAGCAGCTGCACGGTGCCGAGCGGGTCGGCGAGCGCGTGGTGGATCTTGAGGACGTACGCCGCTTCCTCGCCCACCTCGAAGAGCACGCCCTCCCACAGCGGCCGCGACCGGTCGAAGGGGCGCAGCGCGATCTGGGCTGCCTGGGCCAGCATCTCCGCGCGGTCGGCGACCCGCTCGCGACGCAGGTGGTAGGCGAGGTCGAAGGTCGGGTCGTCGGCCCACGTCGGCGCCGCGGTCGGCACGACCGGGTCGACCACGCGCTGGCGGAGGCGTCGTACGAGTCGGGTGCCCCAGTCGGTCGCGGCGACGAAGCGCTTCCAGTCCGGCGCCCGGTCGAGGTCGATGACGACGGTGGAGGTGGACGACTGGACGGGGTGACGTTCGGAGCGCCACATCAGCGTCTGCATCGCCGTCAGCTCGGGCGCGGCCGACCAGGTCGCGGCACCGCCCCAGCGCTCGAAGTCCTCGCTGCTCACTGAGGCCACCTCGCCAGCGTCTCCTCGAACTTGGTGTGCAGTGCGGCGATCCGTTCGCTCATCCCGTCCTTGGTCCAGTCGGTCTCGGGCTCGAGCACGCACACGTCGACGACGCCGGGGTTGAGCACGAGGGAGTTGCGGCGCATCAGCTCGCCGGTGTTGCGGAGCACGACGGGCACGACCGGGACGCCGGCCTGCGCGGCGAGGTGGAAGGCGCCCTTGCGGAAGGGGCCGAGCACCGGCGTCGCGGAGCGGGTGCCCTCGGGGAAGATCATCAGCGACGTGCCGCTGCGGATCCGCTCGACGACGCCGTCGAGGGTGGCGCGCGCGGACCCCGAGTCGGAGCGGTCGATGTAGGCCGGGTCGATCACCGCGGACCCGACGATGGCACGCGGGTCCCAGCGCGCCTCCTTCTTGGCCACGATCGTGAAGTCTCGCTCGAGCAAGCGGCCGAGCACCGGGATGTCGAGCGAGCTCTGGTGGTTGGCCACGAAGATCGCCGGCCGGTGGGTCCAGAGCCGCTCCTGGTTGAGGACGTTCATCGAGACGCCGGCCACCGTCATCGGGATGTGGGTGGCCAGCTTGACCGCGACGTTGCGTCCCTCGCGCCGGTTGCCGCGGGCCAGGCCGTAGGCGAGCCCGGCGACGACGCCGGCGTTCATGCCGGCCAGCGCGCCGAGCGTACGACCGGCGGCGACGAGCGACCCGCCGACCGGGTCGCTCAGGTCGAGCACCGGCCAGCCGAGGCGGGCGGCGGCCGAGCGCAGGTCGCGGTGCGGGTTGAGCGCGGTCGGGTGGCCGACGGAGGAGAGGAAGGCGACGTCCTCGTAGCCGTTGCCGTAGGCGTAGGACTGTGCGAGGTCGACGGCGTGCGCCTTCGCGAACGTGCGTACGCCGGTCGCCTTGTGCCTGCCCCACAGCATCGGCCCGTCGGTGGCGCCGGTGAACTGGCCGTCCTCGACGACCAGCTGGGTGCAGACGAGGTGCTCGACGCCGAGGTCCCGGGCGACGGGCCCGATCTGGTAGCGGGTGGCGGCCGAGGCGATGGCGACGGTGTGGCCGGCGCGCTGGTGGGCGGCGACGAGCGCGCGCGACTCGCGCCGGATGGTGCCTGCGATCTTGGACCGGAACAGCCGCTCGCCCAGGTCGGCGAAGGCCTCCTCGGACTCACCGCGCATCGCCGAGAAGGCGACGTGGGCGATCGCGGTCGGGTCGCCACCGAGCTCGCCGTCGACCGCGGTCACCACGGTGCGCAGGAACTCGGCCGGCGACACCTCGCGGCCACGGAGCCGGTCGCCGTAGAAGGTCGCGGCGGTGTAGCCGGCCACGAGTGTGCCGTCGAGGTCGAAGAACGCGCCGACCTCGGGACCGTGCGGCCCCGCCTCGATCGCGGCGATGGCCTGCTCGACCGCAGGTGAGAGTCCGCTCATACGGGGTCCCCGCGGCGTTGTTCGGGGGAGCGCAGCGGAGGAGAAGAACGTCGTGGGGTGTTCATCTGCTCTCCTGGGTGTGGCGCGGCTCGGGCACCGACGGCGCCAGCTCGCCGGCGATCTCGCCGATGATGTTGACCCGCCGCACGGAGTCGCGCAGCTCGGCGGCGAACGCCTCGCGGGCCGTGCCCACGCCGTCGCCGCCGTCCATCAGTCCGCGGTGGCGAGCGAGCGCCAGCGCGGTGCGGAAGAGCTCGAGCGAGATCGACTCCTCGCTCGCGACCCGGCGCTGCAGCGCCCACTGCCGCCCGACCGCGAGCGAGTCGGCGAGCAGGTCGTCCTCGTCGACCTCGGCATCGCCACGGTCGGCGAGCCGGTCGGCCAGCACGAGGTAGGCCTCCAGGAACGGCCGCAGCACGAGGTGGGACAGGTGTGGCCGCGCCGTCACCAGCAGCTCGCGCGCCCGGCCGGGGGTGAGTCCCGTGACGTCCTCGCCGACGAGCAGCTGGAGCTCGGTGCGCAGGTCGTCCTCGAAGCCGGCCCGGCCCGGGAAGAAGAACTCGAACTTGAGGAGGTCGCGCATCCGCTTGGCCTCCTCCCAGCCCACCTGCAGCTCGCCGCCGGGCGGCAGCTCCGCGCCGGGCTCGAGCTCGCTCACCGTCAGCAGCGCGAGCTCGCCGATCGCGCGCTCGACGAGGATGTGGATGACCGTGTTGCGGTAGAACGCGGCGACCAGGTGCTGGTCGTCCCCGATCTTCCAGACCGGCTCCGTCCCGCCGTCGTACGACGTCAGCACGCCGCTGCGGGCCAGCTCGGACAGCGCCCGCCGGATCGTCGAGCGGTCGCGCAGGTCGGCGGCCCCGGCGACGGGCCAGTCGCGGGACTCGATGTAGGTGGCGAGCGGCTCGACGGTCTCGAGCACCTCGTCCATCGTCATCGCGCGGTCGGCGCCGAGCAGCGCGAGGCTCACGATGGCGGTCACCGTCACGGGCGTGGCCCGGTTGAGGCGGTGGGAGATGTCGAGCGCGACCCGCTCGACGGCCTGGTGGCCGGTGACGCCCTCGGCGGCGAGCTCCGCCATCCGCTCCCGCAGCGAGAACGGCTCGCCGACGGTCAGGTAGGCGCGGCCGAGGCGGTTGCGCTGGAGGCGCGCGAAGCGCACCAGCCAGCGCCAGTCCTCCGGCGTCTTGCTGGCGCCGCGGGCCTCCTGGGTCATCAGTGAGACCTCGTGGAGCTGGTCGTAGACGACCGACATGGGCACGACCTGTACGTCGGGGGCGTCGGCTCCTTCGACTGTGTCGGTGAGGTACTTCAGGATGCCGTGGACCGGCGGCCGGAGCTTGCCGGTGCGGGTGCGGCCGCCCTCGATCGACCAGGCGAGGTTGCGCTTGTTGGTCACCATCTGGCGGATGTAGGAGCGCAGCGCCAGCCGGTAGACCGGGATCTCCTGCGTCGCCCGCCGGATGAAGATCAGGCCGGTGCGGCTGGCCACCGAGCCGATCACCGGGAGGTTCAGGTTGGCGCCGCCGAAGGTGTACGTCGGCGAGAAGCGCCGCGCCGACAGGGCGTTGGGGATGACCATGCCGTCGAGGTAGGACCGATGGCTGAACGCGAGGGCCAGGCTGTGATCGCGGTCGACCCGCCGCAGCTTCTGCATCTCGTCCTCGTCCACCAGGACGTCGTACGCCCTGAGGAACCACTCGCCCATCCGGGTCCAGCCCTGCGAGGCGCGGTCGTCGTGGGCCGCGGACATCTCGTGGAGGTAGCCCTTGACCTCCTCCCAGACCTCCGCCTCCGGGCGGCCCTGCTCCTCGGCCTGCTCGGCGACGGCGCGCTGGAAGCGCTTGTCGTGCAGGAGCTCGGTGACCTCCGGCGGCGGCGCAGCCGGCAATCGCTCCCCGACGCTCCGGGGCAGCGCGGCACGGGCGAGGTCTCGGGCACGTCGGACGGCAGTCACCGCTCTCCTTCCCGCACGCACCGGAGCGCGAGCACAGGCGTGCGCCGAAAGTTACCGTCGTACGCGCTCGCTCGCCACGGCCCCGGCCAGGTTCGTGGACCGACGTCGCCGGTTTCCGACTCGCGGACCCCCTCCGGTAACGTTCCCCGCGGTGACGTGTCCGAGCGGCCTAAGGAGAACGCCTCGAAAGCGTTTGTGGGCGCAAGTCCACCGAGGGTTCAAATCCCTCCGTCACCGCCAGCCGATCAGGCCGGTCCCTCGCGGGCCGGCCTGATCGTCATTTCGGCACCGCGGGCGTGCGGTGGTCGGGCTCGAGCAGCGCGGCTCGGTCGAGGGTGTCCCGGTCGACCTCGACGGCCTGCTGCGGGTCGGCGTCCCAGGCACGCAGGACGGCAGCGAGGACCTCGTCGGCCCCGGTCCCGGCCTCGGACTGGAGCGTGCCGACCGACGCGGGGTCGAACGGCAGGTCGAGGGCGCCGTAGACGTCGGCGAGGACCGCGCTGACGCGGTCGCGATCGCCGACGTTCACCAGCGAGCTGAACAGCCACGCCCGCGGCAGCACGCGCTGCGCCGTACCCACGAGCTTGACCTCATCGCGGGCGTTGACGCTGTGCGCGCCGGGGCAGTACTCGCCGGGCACGGGTCCGACCCGGGCGTCGATGCCGAGGTCGCCGAACAGCGCGGCGAAGCGCCGGCCGAAGTCCTCGAAGCGGCGGTCCATGGAGGCCGGGGACTGTGCCTCGGCACGGACGTGGTCGACGACGACCGCCTCGCGGGTGTACGCCACGGCCCTCCCGCCGACGGCTCGGACGGCCGTCCCGAAGCCGGCCTCGTGCGCCGCCGCGACGGCGGCCGGGTAGCCCGGGAGGCGGGTGTCGCGACGCCCGAAGACGACGGCGGGACCGGCCGGTCGGTAGACGCGCAACGCCTCATCGAGCTCGCCCGCGCCGGCGCGCCTCAGCAGCGCGTGGGCGATCGAGAGCTCGAAGGCCTCGTCGTCACCGAGCGGGCCGAGATGCAGCAGCACGGGCCCATCATCGCCGTAGACGCGCGGGCACTGGTCCGGCGCGTCCGGACGGACCCACGACCGGCCGGACGTACGACGGACCTGGTGCCCGCGCGTCTACGCGATGAGTCAGGCGGCGCGGGTGCGGCCGAAGCGGCGTACGCGCGAGCGGAGCGCGCTCTCCTGCGTGCCGAAGCGGGGCAGCGGCAGCAGGTGGGTCAGGCCCTCGCGCTCGGCCATCAGCTGGACGGCCTCGTCCTCGTAGGCCTGCGCGTAGGCCTCGGCCTGGGCGACGTCGTCGCCGGCGATCGCGGCCTCGATCATGCGGGCGTAGTGGGCGTGGAGCTCGTTGAGCTCGTCGATCAGACGCATGCTGTTCTCCTCGGATGTGCGTCGGTACGACCAGTCTGCCGAAATCTTTGGAACGATCCAATCCCTGGCGGGTGTGATCTTCGACCACTCGCACTGGCCCTTGAGTCGCCCAGAGACTCAACGCGTATCCCGGGCGTGTCGGCCCCAGGGTGGCGGCGCACGACATCCCCGAAGCCCGGATCGATGTCGTCCGCCGCCACCCTCGGCGGAGGACCACCAGGCGAGGGGTACGACGATCAGGCGGGGTCGGTGACGTCCGCGACCCGCGCGCCGAAGTGGGCGACCACGTCGTCGGCCGCCAGGGTCGCGGCGACGCCGTGACCGCCTGCGCCGAGGGAGATCGTCTGCCCGACGAGGCGCTCGTCGGCGATGACCGGCAGGTCGCCCTGCGCACCGAACGGCGTGATGGTGCCGCGCTCGTAGCCGGTGACCTCGCGCGCCGTGTCGGCGTCGGGCATCGAGATCCGGTTGACCCCGAGGAGCGCGCGCAGCTTGGGCCAGGAGATCTGGCGGTCGCCGGGCACCAGCACCAGGAGGTGGTCGCCCTCGCCGCGGCGCACGACCATCGTCTTCACGATCGCCGACGGGTCGACGCCTCGTGCGGCCGCGGCCTCGGCGAGAGAGCCGACGCGGCCGTGCCGGGTGACGGTGTGCGCGATCCCCGACGCGGCCAGCGCGCGTGTCGCCGGAGTCTCCTGGTCCACGCGCCGAGCCTACGACCGTCACAATGTCCCTGTGACCGACCGCCGCCCCGTACTCACCTGGCTCACCGACATGGACGGCGTGCTCGTCCGCGAGGAGGACCCGATCCCGGGCGCGAAGGAGTTCATCGCCGCGCTCCGCGACCAGGACATCCCGTTCCTCGTCCTCACGAACAACTCGATCTTCACCCCGCGCGACCTGCGGGTCCGGCTGCTGCGCAGCAGCGGCATCGACGTGCCGGAGGACCGGATCTGGACGTCGGCCCTCGCCACCGCGCAGTTCCTCGACGAGCAGCGCCCGGGCGGGTCGGCGTACGTCGTCGGGGAGTCGGGGCTGACCCAGGCCGTGCACGACGTCGGCTACGTGATGACCGACCAGGACCCCGACTACGTCGTGCTCGGGGAGACGCGCACCTACTCGTTCGAGGCGATCACGAAGGCGATCCGCCTCGTCAACGGCGGCGCTCGCTTCATCGCGACCAACCCCGACCCGAGCGGGCCGAGCAGCCAGGGGATGCTGCCGGCGACCGGGTCGGTGGCCGCGTTGATCAGCACCGCGACCGGCCGCCAGCCGTACTTCATCGGCAAGCCCAACCCGCTGATGATGCGCAGCGCGCTCAACCGGCTGGAGGCCCACTCCGAGACCACCGTGATGATCGGCGACCGGATGGACACCGACATCATCAGCGGCCTCGAGGCGGGCCTCCGCACGATCCTCGTCGCGACGGGTGCCACCGAGCGCCACGAGGTCGAGAACTTCCCCTACCGCCCCAGCCTGGTGGTCGACTCGATCGCCGACGTGGTCTCGCTGGTGAGCGAGCTGTTCCGCCCCGAGAACGTCTGAGAACCTGTCGGCGGACCGGTGACGAAGGCGTGCCGTCGGTCACCTAGCCTGCCGAGGTGGAGAGGCGACTGCTGGCGGACACCCGCCCCCTCGCCAACCCGCACTTCAAGCGGCTGTGGCTGGCCAACATCGTCACCGTCATCGGCGCACAGCTGACAGTCGTCGCGGTGCCGGCGCAGATCTACGCGATCACCGGCTCGTCGGCGTACGTCGGCCTGACCGGCGTCTTCGGCCTCGTGCCGCTCGTGGTCTTCGGGCTGTGGGGCGGTGCCCTCGCCGACGTCTTCGACCGTCGTACGTTGCTCATGATCACCACCACCGGGCTGATCCTCACGAGTGCCGGGTTCTGGCTGCAGGCCGCCTTCGGCGCCGAGGACGTGTGGCTGCTGCTCGGGCTGTTCGCCGTCCAGCAGGCGTTCTTCGCGGTGAACCAGCCGACGCGGTCAGCACTGCTGCCCCGCCTGCTCCCCGACGAGCTGCTGCCGGCGGCGAACTCTCTGAACATGACCGTCATGCAGGCCGGCGGCATCGCCGGGCCGCTCGTCGGCGGCGCGCTGATCCCGCTGATCGGCTTCTCGTGGCTCTACCTCGTCGACACGATCACGCTCTTCGCCACCCTCGGCGCGGTCGTCGGGCTGCCCGCGCTGCCGGTGATCGGCGCGACGGTGACGCCGGGCATCGGCGCGGTCGTCGACGGCTTCCGCTACCTCCGGACCCAGCCGGTGCTGATGATGTCGTTCGTCGTCGACATCATCGCGATGGTCTTCGGCATGCCGCGCGCCCTGTTCCCGGAGATGGCCGACGTCGACTTCGGCGGCCCGAGCGAGGGCGGCCTGGCCTTCGCCCTGCTCTTCGCCGCGATCCCTGCGGGTGCCGTCATCGGCGGCGTGCTGTCCGGCTGGGTCTCCCGCGTCGAGCACCAGGGCCGCGCGGTGATCGTCGCGATCCTGGTCTGGGGCCTGGCGATGGTCGGCTTCGGCGTCGCGGCGATGCTGGCGTCGTACGCCCCCGCGGTGATGCTCGGCGTCGCCGTGCTCATGCTCGCGATCGGCGGCGCCGCCGACATGGCCTCCGCCGCCTTCCGTACGTCGATGCTGCAGGCCGCGGCCGACGACTCGGTCCGGGGCCGCCTCCAGGGCATCTTCATCGTGGTCGTCGCCGGCGGCCCGCGCGTCGCCGACGTCGCCCACGGCGCGACCGCGGCGGCCACCGGTGCTGCCGTCGCCGCTGCCGGCGGCGGGGTGCTGATCGTCGTCTTCACGGTGCTCGCCGCCCTCGCCGTCCCCGCCTTCGTCCGCTACCGGGTCACCCGGGTGACGACCACCTGACACGTGTCCGGGAAGTCGCCCTCGGACCGACGTTCGGAGGGCGAGAACGCGGACACGTGTGGCGGTTGTGGCCCCCGTCCAGACGACGCGAGGGCGACATACGCCGCACGTGCGGTGGTCTACGGTCACTGCGTGCGCGAGCCACGGTCGGTGCTGGTCGTCACGGGCGCCGCGGCGACCGGGAAGTCGACGATCGGCGACCAGCTCATTGGCTGGGCCGGACTTCTCGTCCTCGACGGCGATGTCCTCGGGCGGGGTGCGGCAGCGACGGCCGACGGGCGGCGGGATTACGTCGGGTTCTGGCGCTACGTACTGAGGATCTGTCGTGAGGTGCGCGCCAACGGGTTGGTCCCCGTGGTGCCGTGCGTCTGCCTACCCGACCAGGTGCTCGCGGCGACGACCGACGAGGTCGTCCACTTCCTCGCGCTCGTGAGCGAGCCCGAGACCGTCCTCGCCCGCATTGCAGGCAGGACGGGCATCTCCGACGTACCGTCACCCGAGTCCCACGTCGACATCGACCGCCGGCTGCGCGAGATCGCGGATGTGCCCGCACCGCACACCTGGACTCCGTACGACGTCTCGGCGGGCGACGGACGGCAGACGCTCGAGGCGGCCGAGGCGTGGGTCGCCACGCACACAGGGCTCGAGGCCTGACCCCGGACCACACGTGTCCGAGAAGTCGCCCTCGGACGGAGGTTCGGAGGTCGAGAAGTCGGACACGTGTGGCGGCTACCGCACGGCCCCAACCGCCAGCGTGACCGTTCCTGACCGGGTCGCGCCGGTGGAGTCGGTCCAGGTGATCGTCACCCGGTCCCCGGCGTCGTGGCCGCCGATGAGCTCCGAGAGCTGCGACGACGAGGAGACGGCCGTGCCGTCGACGGCGGTGATCACGTCGCCGACCTCGAGGCCGAGCGAGGCGGCGGGGGTGCCATCCGCGACCTCGGCGACGGTCGCGCCGCCGGCGGCGATCGAGGTCCCGACGCCGAGCCGACCACCGACCCCGAGGACGATGCTGCCGCCCTCGTCGCCGGCGACGATCCGGTCGACGACGCGCAGCACGCGGGCGATCGGGATGACGTAGCCGGTGATCTCGGCGGTGCCGCTGGACGCGGCGACGTTCATGCCGACCACGTCGCCGTCGCTGTCGAGGAGGGCGCCGCCGGAGTCGCCGCCGATGATGTCGGCGTCGATCTGGATCAGGTTGCGCAGGTCGCTGGAGCCGCCGGCCTCGTCGGAGACGGTGATCGAGTCGCGCAGGTCGGTGACCGTGCCCGCAGCCGCGGTGAGGTCGCCGCCGTCACCGCCCGCGTCGCCGACTGCGGTGATCGCGTCACCGGTCGACAGTCCATCGGTGGAGGTGGTCACGGTGGTCAGGCCCGAGGCGTCCTCCAGCTGCAGGACCGCGACGTCGCGCCGGGAGTCGGTGCCGACCACCGTCGCGTCGTACGTCTCCCCGGTCGTCGCGACGGTGACCTCGACGCTGGTCGCGCCCTCGACGACGTGGTGGTTGGTGACCACCAGGCCGTCGGACTCCAGCACCATGCCCGTCCCGGCCGCGGTGCCGGTCCCGTAGCCGATCGTGGACGACACGAGCACCAGCCCGCTGGACTGGGACTCCGTGGCGGCGGTGACGTCGAGCCCGGCGGTGGTCGTCGCCGTCGCGCTGCCGGGAGAGGAGGGGTACGACGGGTAGGCCGGGTACTGGCCGCCGTACGGGCTCCAGCCGGCGTCGGTGCGGACGATCGCGGGCGCGGCAGAGGCGGCAGCGACCGGGACCAGGACCGCCGTGGTGGCGAGGGCGAACGCCGCGGTGCCGGAGGTCAGGCGGCGCGAGAGGGACGGACGAGGCATCGAGGACTCCTTCGGGATGAGGTGTCCTCGAGCCTCGGCCGCCCTCCTGTGCGACTGCTGTGCGCTGCCCAGCGATCAGGGATGAAGCAGAGGGTGCTGCGTCAGACGACGCGGCCCTCCGGGACCTGCGTGAGCTTCGGGTCGCGGATCACGACGGAGCCGATGGCGTCGTCGATGCGCTTCATCACGTCGGCGTCGAGCTTCACGCCGGCGGCCTTGACGTTGTCGGCGACCTGCTCGGGGCGCGAGGCGCCGACGAGCGCGGCGGCGACGTTGTCGTTCTGCAGCACCCACGCGACCGCGAGCTGGGCCATCGTCAGGCCGCAGTCGGCGGCGATCGGCTCGAGGTCCTGCACCGCGGTGAGCACGTCGTCGCGCATCCAGCGCGAGATCATGTCGGCGCCGCCCTTGGCATCGGTGGCGCGCGAGCCGGCCGGCGGCTCGGCACCGGGCTTGTACTTGCCGGTGAGCACGCCCTGGGCGATCGGGCTCCACACGATCTGCGAGACGCCGAGCTCACGCGACGCGGGCACGACCTCGTCCTCGATGACGCGCCACAGCATGGAGTACTGCGGCTGGCTGGAGATCAGCTGGAAGCCGAGCTCCTTCGACAGCTCCACGCCGGCACGGAGCTGGTCGGCGGTCCACTCGCTCACGCCGATGTAGAGCGCCTTGCCCTGGCGTACGACGTCGGCGAAGGCCTGCATCGTCTCCTCGAGCGGGGTCTCCACGTCGTAGCGGTGGGCCTGGTAGAGGTCGACGTAGTCGGTCTGCAGCCGCTCGAGCGAGCCGTTGATCGACTCCATGATGTGCTTGCGGGACAGGCCGGTGTCGTTCTTGCCCTTGGGGCCGGTGGGCCAGTAGACCTTCGTGAAGATCTCCAGCGACTCGCGCCGCTCGCCCTTCAGCGCCTCGCCGAGCACGGTCTCCGCCGCGGTGTTGGCGTACACGTCAGCCGTGTCGAACGTCGAGATGCCCGCGTCGAGGGCGGCGCGCACGCACTGGGACGCGACGTCGTTCTCGACCTGCGAGCCGTGGGTGAGCCAGTTGCCGTAGGTGATCTCGGAGATCTTCAGTCCGCTGTTGCCGAGGTATCGGAATTCCATGGTTTCGACACTAGCGAGGCGCCGGGCGCAGCTTCGCGTCGAGCCACGTGTAGAGCGCGAAGAGCAGGAGGAAGAGAATCGTGATCCCGGCGCAGGCGATCCCGACCGCTCCCCAGCCGTCCTCGGCGGGGTCGAGGAACGGGTACGGCACCCAGCCGTCGACCTGCCCGACCACCAGCGTCCAGATCGTCCACACGATCGGCCACACGAGTGCGTACGCCGCCACGCGCAGGTCGGCGCGCGGGCGAGGCCCGACCAGCGCCCACGCCACGACGGCCAGGGCCGGCACGACCATGTGCAGCAGCTTGTCGACGACCCAGTTGCTGCCCTCGAGGTCGAGCAGCGGACGCAGCAGGAAGAAGTGGACCAACCCGGTCACGGTGATCCCGACGAGCGCGGCCAGGCGGGCCACCCGGAAACGCGTGCCGTCACGCGCCGGCTCGCGCGCCAACATCGTCGAGGTGACGGCGACGAGGATGTTGCTCTGGATCGTGAAGTAGGCGAAGTAGCGGTAGATCCGGGCCGCCAGCCCCGGCGGATCGGTCTCGACCAGCACCGCCTCGCCGGTGAACACCAGCACCAGCTGGAACACCAACGCGAACCACGCCACCGCGGCCACCACGAGGTGCACGCTCCGGGCGCGCGCGGGAGTCATGGCAGGAGCCTAGGGCCATCGCCGGTGCAGACCGCCGGTCCAGACCATCGCTCCCACAGTGAAGAACCGGTCTACCGTCGAAGGACCAGGAGGCTGTCATGACTCGGACCCTTGTTGCTGCCCTCGCCCTCGCCCTGGCATCGCTCGCCCCGGCCGCCGCCCATCCGGGCGACCACGGACACTCCCCGGGCACGCCCGGCGCCGCCGGCATCGGTGACCCGTACTACCCCCTCTACGGCAACGGCGGGTACGACGTGCGGCACTACGACCTCGACGTGCGCTACGACCCCGCCACCGACGTGCTCGTCGGCGTGACGACGATGCGCGCACGCGCGACCCAGGACCTCTCGAGCTTCAACCTCGACCTGTCCGGACTGACCGTGCGCCGGGTGCTGGTCGACGGCCGCGCGGCGAGCTGGACCCGCACCGGCGACGAGCTCACCGTGGTCCCGCGCAAGCCCCTGCGACGCCACCACACGTTCACCAGCGCCATCGAGTACGACGGCGTGCCGGTGACGCTCTCGTCCCCGACCCTCGGCGAGAGCGGGTTCTTCCACACCGATGACGGCTCGCTGGTCATCGGCGAGCCCGAGGTCGCCGCGACCTGGTTCCCCGTCAACGACCACCCGCGCGACAAGGCCACCTTCGACATCGACGTCACCGCGCCCGCCGGGCTGGAGGCGATGTCGAACGGCGTGCTGCGCGGGACGTCGACGCGACGGGGCTGGACCACGTGGCGCTGGAGCGTCGAGGAGCCGATGGCCCCCTACCTGGCGACCGCGTCGGTCGGGGAGTGGGACATCGACGCCTACCGCGCGGACGGGCGGCGCTACTGGGACGCCCTCGACCCCGACCTCGACACCTCCCCGCAGCCGCGGACCGGCACCGGGTACGCCCTGTCCCAGGTCGCCGACACCTCCTACAAGCGGCTGGCCCGCACCATCGACGTCCCGGCCGGCGGCGGTCAGCTGTCGTTCTGGGTCACCCGCGACACCGAGCCGGACTGGGACTACTTCTTCGTCGAGGCGCACGCGGTGGGCTCCGACGAGTGGACGACGCTTCCCGACCTCGCGGGCCACACGTCCGACGCCACCGGCTTCGCGTGCCCGTTCTGGCTCCAGCTGCACCCGTTCCTCGGCAGCTACCAGACCGACAACGGCGACGGCACGTGCACGCCGGGCACGGCGACCGGCGAGTGGTGGGCGGCGAGCGGGGGGAGCGACGGCTACGAGCGCTGGGCGGTCGACCTGACGCCGTACGCCGGCCAGCAGGTCGAGGTCTCCCTCTCCTACGCGAGCGACGACTTCTTCCAGCTCTCCGGCGTGTACGTCGACGACGTGACGTGGCCGGGCGGCTCGACGTCGTTCGAGGCGGACGCCGACCCGCTCGACGGCTGGACCACCCCGGGCGCTCCTGCGGGCAGCGCCCCCAACGAGAACGACTGGATCGCGGGGGGCGCCTCCGACGCGCCGCCCACCGTCGCGGACGTCGCCCGGGGCTCGCTCGCCCGCCAGCCGGAGATCGTCGACTTCCTCGAGGGCCTCTTCGGTCGCTACCCGTTCTCCGCGGTCGGCGGGATCGTCGACGACACCGACCGGATCGGGTTCGCCCTGGAGAACCAGACCAGGCCGATCTATGCCAAGGGCTTCTTCCAGAACCGCACCGGGGGCACCGAGGGGGTGGTCGTCCACGAGCTCGCCCACCAGTGGGTCGGCGACGACGTCGCGGTCGACACGTGGCAGCACGTCTGGCTCAACGAGGGCTTCGCGTCCTACACCGAGTGGCTCTGGAGCGAGGCACAGGGCGGCGACACGGCCGACGACATCTTCGGCTTCCTCGCCTCGATCCCCGCAGACGACCCGTTCTGGAGCCTCACCATCGGCGATCCGGGGCCGGACGCGCTCTTCGACGACGCGGTCTACTTCCGCGGCGCCGGCACCCTTCACGCCCTGCGGCGGGAGATCGGCGACCGGGCCTTCTTCCGGACCCTGCGGCTCTGGACGCAGCTCAACTCCCGCGGCAACGTCACGACGCCGATGTTCGTGAAGCTCGCCGAGCGGGTGTCGGGCGAGGACCTCGAGGGACTCTTCGACGCGTGGCTGTTCACGGACGAGAAGCCCGCCGGGCTCGACGCGCCGTCGCTCCGTCGCGCCGTCGGGTCCAATGCCACGGTGCCGAGGCGCTGGGCCCCGGACTCACGTCCGCGCTAGGTGACGAGGATGCTCAGTCGAGGACGACGAGGACGTCGCCGTCCTGGACGACGTCGCCCACGGTGACCTTGACCGCGGAGACGGTGCCGGCGCGCTCGGCCAGCATCGGGATCTCCATCTTCATCGACTCCAGGAGCACGACGGTGTCGCCGGCCTCGACGTGGTCGCCCTCGGCGACCTCGATGGTCAGCACGTTGGCGACCAGCTCGGACACGATCTCGAGCGACTTGCTGCGGGCCATGCGCCCGACGCTAGCGGTTACCCGGGCGTAGCCACCGATCAGGGGCGCCGAGTCGACCTCACAGCTCGGCGAAGCGCGACGGCTCGGGCCGGTGCGGACCGGCCTCCTCGGCGCGTCGCCCGCGACGGCCCTTGGGCCCGGTGAGGGCCAGGTCGGCCCGGATGATGAGGTAGCCGATCAGCAGTCCGAGCACGAGGGAGTACGCCGCCCGCAGCCCCGCCTCGAGGTAGGAGCTGTCCGGCGCGACCAGCCCCGTCGCCAACGGCACCGTGGCCGCGACGCCGAACGCGCACACCCACCAGCCCTGACGCCGGCGGGCGCGGACGTGCGTGCCCCAGACCAGCGCGGGGATCCCGAGCAGCACGACCAGCGGACGCGGGAACGCCCCGATCTGCTCGGAGGTGGTGTCGACGAAGTCGAGCACCGACGACACGAAGGTCTGCGCGCCGTAGCGCCGCAGCAGCTCGGCGTACGCCAGTGTCACGAAGAGCAGCGCGAGGCCGATCGCGACGACGATCATGCCGCGGCGGCCGAGGCCGTGGAGGCCGGCACCGAGGCGGTAGACGATCGTGAAGGCGAGGGCGAGCGCGAGGAAGAGCGCGGCCATGTCGAAGCGCTCGGTGGCCACGGTGGGCTCGAACCCCACGGCCGCGAGCGAGGTCACTGCTGCCACGACGGTCGCGACGAGCACCTCGCGCACGGCCTTCCACCACGTGACTGCCGGCACCGTCGCCATCACGGCGTACACGCTGCCGACCACGCACGTCATGACAGCAGCGCCGGTCGGCAGGATGCGACCGCCGACGACGAGGCTCGTCACGCCGAGCACGAGGGCCAGCCCGGCCGACACCAGCGGCCGTCCGGCCGTGCGGGTGGCGAGAAGCCACGACATGGACGTCACGACGGCCACCGCGCCGGCGCCGTCGAGCCAGCTCGGCAGGGGGACGATGTCGCTGAGCGCGTTGCCGCGGCTCAGCACGCCGTCGACTGCCGACCAGCCGAGGGCGAGCGTGCCCACGAGGAGCAACCCGAGCCAGAGCGCGAGGACCCGCCTGGATGGTCCGCCCGGGCCGGGCGGGACGGTCTCCTCGACCGCCACGGGCGCGGTCTCGACAGGTGCCGGGGCCGCCGGCTCCTCGACCTTGGTCCCGACCGGCTTCTCGACCTTCCGGGTGCGCCGGAACCGTGACGGAGGCCGCTCGGCGACGCGCTTGCCGCGGGAGGACCCGCGGGAGCCGGAGGTGGGGGAAGACACGTCGGACGAGGTTACAGCCGACGGTTGGCCAGGGACGGGTTGGTGCGGCGTGCCGCGACGAGGTCGGCCCGGTCGAGGGTGGCCTCCAGCGTCTGCTCCGCACCGTCGGCCGCAGCGAGCTCCTGGCCCAGCGGCCCGAAGACCGCCGAGTGCCCGACGTAGCGCGGCTCGGGCTGGCCCGCCCCGACCACGAAGCAGGTGTTCTCGATCGCGCGCGCGGCGAGCAGCGTGCGCCAGTGCTCGACCTTGCGGTCGCCCGGCAGCCACGCAGAAGGTACGACGACCACCTCGGCGCCGGCGTCGACGAGCCGGCGGGCCAGCTCGGGGAAGCGCAGGTCGTAGCAGGTCATCAGCCCGACCTGCCAGCCCGCGACCTCCACCACGACCGGCTCCAGTGCGCCACCGGTCAGCCGCTCGGACTCCTTGTAGCCGAAGGAGTCGTAGAGGTGGATCTTGCGGTAGGACGCCTTCGCGCCACCGCCCACCACGAGCGTGTTGTAGGGGCGCTCGGGGTCGTCGGCGACCTCGAACATCCCGGCCACGACCGTGCACGACGCGGCGTCGGCGGCGTGGGAGACCTCCTGGGCGAAGGGCCCGTCGAGCGGCTCGGCGAAGGGGCTGACGTCCGAGCCGGCCTGGCCGAAGTCGCGGGCGAAGGCCTCGGGGAAGACCACCAGGTCGGCGCCCGGCGTCACGCCCTCCGCCAGCCGCGCCCGGTTGTCGGCAGGGTCGAGCCCGCTCGCCCACTGCTGGACACGCACGCGCAGCTGGTCACCCATGGCTCCAGCGTAGGCACACATCCTCCGGCTGGGAGGATGAACCCCATGGACCTCGACCTCACCGCGGCCGGCTTCTGCGGCGTCGTCCTGGCGGGCGGCACGGCCGCGCGGATGGACGGGGTCGACAAGGCGAGCGTCGAGCTCGGTGGGCGGACCTTGCTGGAGCTCGCGATCGACGCGTTCCTCGACGCCGACGAGGTCGTCGTGGTCGCACCGGAGGCCGTCCCCACGGCGCGGCCCGTCACCTTCGTCTGCGAGGACCCGCCGCGCGGCGGGCCGGTGGCGGGGCTCCTCACCGGCGTCGACGCGCTGCTGCGACGACCCCGCCTGGTCGGGGTGCTCGCGGTCGACATGCCTCGCACGACGTCGTACACGATGCGGCGGCTGCGCGAGGCCTCCGCCGGGCACGATGGCGCCTTCCTGGCCGACGCGTCGGGGCGACGGCAGCTGGCCGGCGTGCTCGACGCGGCCCGGCTCGCGGCGGTGCGACCCGACCTCGAGGGCCAGCACGGCATGCCGTTGCACCGCCTGCTGGCACCGCTCGACCTCGCGCTCGTGCCCGCAACCGGGGACGAGGCGGTCGACGTCGACACGTGGTCGGACCTCCGCGACCTGAGCGGCTAGACACGCCCGGATCGCCCCGTTCCGGCCCGTTTTCCTTGCGGGGCGCGGGTTGATTGCGAGACATTGGCCTCGTGAACCTCCACGACTGGATCGACGAGCTCAGCGACGTGCTCGACGTCGAGACAGAGGTCGACGAGGCGCTGATCCTCGACCTTGCGAAGGTGGCCGCGGACAACGTGCAGAGGACGGCCGCGCCCATCACGGCGTACCTCCTCGGCTTCGCGGCAGGTGCCGCCGACGCCGACCCCGACGAGGTCGAGAAGCTGGCTGGCCGTGCGCAGCAGCTCGCCGAGAGCTGGGACAAGCCGGCCGACGCGCCCGACCCCGACGACATCGACGACGACGTGCCCGACGACTCCTCGGTCGACCACACCGACGACGCGTACGAGGACTGACCGGCCCGTGCGCGCTGCAGTCACCTCCGGGGCCGGCGGCCCCGACGTCCTGTCCGTCGGCGAGGTCGCCGACCCCCGCCCGGGCGCCGGCGAGGTCCTCGTCGAGGTCGTCGCGACCGCCGTCAACCGCGCCGACACCCTCCAGCGGATGGGCTTCTACCCGCCCCCGCCCGGTGCCTCCGACGTCATCGGCCTCGAGTGCAGCGGCCGGATCGTCGAGCTCGGCGAGGGCGTGGAGGGCTGGTCGGTCGGCGACGAGGTGTGCTGCCTGCTCGCCGGTGGCGGGTACGCCGAACGCGTGGCGGTGCCGGTCGGCCAGGTCATGCCGGTCCCGGCCGGCGTACCCCTCCTCGAGGCGACGGCCCTCCCCGAGGTCGCGGCCACCGTGTGGTCCAACGTCTTCATGGCAGCGCACCTCGCCAAGGGCGAGCGGTTCCTCGTGCACGGCGGTGCCGGCGGCATCGGCACGATGGCGATCCAGCTCGCCGCGGCCCGCGGCGCGGAGGTCTACGCGACCGCCGGGTCCGCCGAGAAGCTGGAGCTCTGCCGCTCGCTCGGCGCGACCCGGGCGATCAGCTATCGCGACGAGGACTTCGTCGAGGTCATGAGGGAGCTCGGCGGCGCCGACGTCGTGCTCGACAACATGGGCGCGAGCTACCTCGGCCGCAACGTCGACGCGCTCGCCACCGGCGGCCGCCTGGTGATCATCGGCATGCAGGGCGGCACCAAGGGCGAGCTCGACATCAACGCCCTCCTCCGCAAGCGCGCCTCGGTCACCGCCACCTCGCTCCGCGCCCGGCCTCTCGCCGAGAAGGCCGCGATCTGCTGCGGGGTCGTGGAGAACGTCTGGCCCCTCGTCGCCTCCGGCGCGATCAAGCCCGTCGTCGGGACCACGCTCCCGCTCGACGAGGTCGCCACCGCCCACCAGCTCATGGAGGACGGCGGCCATTCGGGGAAGATCCTGCTGACCCTCTGATCGCCGGCCCCAGATGAGCGGTGGTCCACCACCATTCCAGGGCCGCCGAATGGAGGTGGACCACCGCCCATCCGCGCGGCGGGACCGACACGCCGTACGAGCGGTGGCGGACCCACATTCCAGGGCCGCCGAATGTAGGTGGACCACCGCCCGCCCCGCGCCGGGAGCGGCACGGGGTGCCCCGGCTAGGGTCGTGGCATGACCGAGGAGCAGCCCGAGCAGAGCGCCACGCCCGCCGACGACGGTGAGGACCAGGTGGTCGTGATCGGACCGGACGGTCAGCCGATCGGCACGATCCCGGCGAGCGCGCTGCCGCCGATGGCGCAGGTCGCCGCCTCCGACGACGACGGCGACGGTGAGGGCGAGCGCCACATCACCGAGCTGGTGGAGCAGCCCGCGAAGGTGATGCGGATCGGCAGCATGATCCGCCAGCTGCTCGAGGAGGTGAAGGCGGCCCCGCTCGACGAGGCCAGCCGCCAGCGCCTCAAGGAGATCCACGCCGCCTCGATCAAGGAGCTGGAGTCGGGCCTGGCGCCCGAGCTGGTCGAGGAGCTCGACCGGCTCTCGCTGCCGTTCACCGAGGAGGGCACGCCGTCCGAGGGCGAGCTGCGGATCGCGCAGGCCCAGCTGGTCGGGTGGCTCGAAGGCCTGTTCCACGGCATCCAGACCGCGATCTACGCCCAGCAGGTCGCCTCGCGCGCGCAGCTGGAGCAGATGCGCCGCGCGCTCCCGGCCGGCTCCGACCAGGGGGCACACCCGCCGATGGGCATGCCCCAGCCGCCGCCCGGTCAGTCCGACGAGGGCTCCGGCAGCGGCGGGATGTACCTCTAGCGCCGAGCCAGGCGGCGTACGAGCACGAGGCCGAGCAGGCCGATGATCGCCGCGGCCGCACCGGGCGCGGCCATCCGCGCGAACCCGGGCGGGGCCGAGTCCTCGACCTTCTCGAACACCGCCTCCGGCGGCGGGGGCGGCTCGACCGAGGTGCCCTCACCGAGGATCTTCTCGATCTTCTGGACCTTCGTCGGGTTGGCGACGCTCGTGCCGCCGCAGCTGTCGGCCTGGTAGGGCGCCTCGGTGCCGGTCGCGAAGAAGACGTAGGCCGTGCCGACCCCGAGCGCGCCGAGCCCGCAGGCGTTGCGCCCGCCGGCCGACTCGACCATGGTCGAGCGCTCCGGCTCGCCCTGGTAGGCGCGGGAGGCGGTGATCGAGTACGTGTGGTCCTTGCCCTCCGTGGCGACGGCGTCGACGGTGCCGATGAAGATGACGTCGGCCTTCTTCACCTGCTGGGCCAGCTGACCCTGCTTGCAGGTGCACTCGGCCGAGGCCGGCGCACTGACGGTGACGACCAGTCCCAGGCACGCGAGCAGCAGGGCAGCAGCGAGTCGGGCGGTGCGGGTCATGGCGGGCAGCCTAGCGAGAGAGGTCGAAGAGCTCGGTGAGCACCGTGGCGACCCCGTCGTCGTCGTTGGTCGGCGCCAGGTGGTCGGCAAGCTCCTGCACCGTCTCGTGCGCGTTGGCCATGGCGTACGACGTCCCGGCCCACTCCAGCATCGGGAGGTCGTTGGGCATGTCGCCGAACGCGACGACGTGCTCGGGCCCGAGACCCATCTCGGCGGCGACCCGGGCGAGAGTCGTCGCCTTGGTGACACCGGCCGCGCTGATCTCCACGAGCGCGAAGGAGGACGACCACGTGGTGACGACCGAGTCGCCCACTGCCTCGGCCACCCGGCTCCAGAACACCTCCGGGTCGAGGTCGCGGTGCACGGCCAGGACCTTCACGACGTCGTCGCGGAAGATGTCCTCCCACGCCCCCTGCGTGCGCTCCTCGCGGTCGTCGGGGTGCGTGGGGAAGTCGACCTCGCTGGCCCAGCCGGAGATGTGCTCGATCGCGAAGGTCGTGCCGGGCACGGCCGCGCGCACCGCCTCGGCGAGGGCGAGGCCGACCTCGCGCGTGACCGGCCAGTGGTCGCGCACCTGCCGCGCGGCGACGTCGTACACGATCCCGCCGTTGCTGCAGATCGCCAGCCCGTGGCCGCCGACGGCGTCCCACAGCCCCTCCATCCAGCGGATCGGCCGGCCGGTGGTGAACACGACGGGTACGCCGGTGGCGTCGAGCTCGTCGAGCACCGCGCGGGTGCGAGCGGAGACCTGTCCCTCCGAGTCGAGCAGCGTGCCGTCGAGGTCGGTCGCGACGAGGCGCGGCGTCACGCGGGGTCCCGGAGCGAGAGGGTCACGGTCAGGTCGTCGCCCTCCTCGACGTCGGCCGCGACGCGGATCGCCTTCTTGACCGGCAGCACGAAGCTGCCGGAGCCGGCGTCGGGGAAGACGCTGGTGTCCCAGGCCTTGCCGGCGGCCTCGACGTGCACGCGCACGGACCCGAAGCCGCGCGGCTCACCGGACCGCTGGCGGATCTCGTCGGCCACCTCGAGCGGCAGGGTCACGAAGCTCCACGCGCCGGCGTCGGCCGACTCCTCACGCGCGGTCCAGCGCCACAGCGGCGCGGTGAACGTGAAGGAGTCCACGTCAGCCACCGGCGGGCGGGAACCAGCGCGACATCTCGACCGCGGCACCGTCGTCGTGGACGCTCTCGGTGACGTGGTCCGCGGCCGCCTTGACCTCCTCGACCGCCTGGCCCATCGCCACACCGCGACCGGCCCAGCGCAGCATCTCGATGTCGTTGCGCCCGTCCCCGATGGCGAGTACGTCGCTCGCGTCGAGGCCCAGCGCCTCGCACACGTGCGCGAGGCCGGAGGCCTTCGAGACGCCGACCGGGGAGAGGTCGAGCCAGGCCGTCCAGCCCACGACGTAGTCGGTGCCGTGCAGGCCGAGGCGGGCGCCGAGGTCGACGAAGTCCTGCGCCGTGGCCTCGGGGTCGCGGATGATCACGCGGCTGACGGGTTCGCCGACGATGTCGTCGACCTCGGTGATGATCTGCTCGCCGGAGATCTCGCCCTCGGGGAAGACCCGGTTGACGCGGTAGCCGCCGACGCCGCGCTCCTCGACCGCGACGAGGGCGTTCGGGTGGTGCTCGAGCACCGCCGCGACCGCCGGAGCGGCGTCGAAGGTCTCCTCGTGGACGACCTCCATCGGCGGGTAGCGGAACACCACCGCGCCGTTGGACGCCACGATCCAGAGCCGGTCGGTGCCCTCACGCGGCACGTCGAGCAGGTCCGCGATGCGCGTCATGCCGTGCGGCGAGCGGCCGCTGGACAGCACGACGTGCGCACCGGCGTCGAGCGCGCGGTGCACGGCGTCGTACACCGCCGGCGGGATGGTCTCGTAGTCCTCGGTCTGCCCGTCGACCCATGCGAGCAGGGTGCCGTCGATGTCGAGCGCGACGACCTTCGGCGTCCAGTCAGCCAAGGGGTTTGATGACCTCCAGCCCGCCCAGGTAGGGGCGGAGCGCCTGGGGGACGGTGACCGAGCCGTCCTCGTTCTGGTGGGTCTCGAGCACGGCGACGATGGCGCGGGTGATCGCGGTCAGCGTGCCGTTGAGGGTCGCGACCGGGGTCGTCTGGCCGTCCTCACGCATGCGGATGTCGAGGCGACGCGACTGGAAGTCGGTGCAGTTCGACGTCGAGGTGAGCTCGCGGTACTTGCCCTGCGTCGGGATCCACGCCTCGCAGTCGAACTTGCGCTGCGCGCTGAGGCCGAGGTCACCGGCGGCCACGTCGATGACGCGGTAGGCCAGCTCGAGCTTGTCGAGGAACTCCTTCTCCCAGCCCAGCAGCCGCTCGTGCTCGGCGTACGACTCCTCGAGGGTCGTGTAGACGAACATCTCGACCTTGTCGAACCAGTGCACCCGGATGATGCCCTTGGTGTCCTTGCCGTGGCTGCCGGCCTCCTTGCGGAAGCACGGGCTGAAGGCGGCGTAGCGCCGGGGCAGCGTGGCGCCGTCGAGGATCTCGTCGGAGTGGTAGGCCGCCATCGCGACCTCGCTGGTGCCGACGAGGTAGAGGTCCTCGCCCTCGATCCGGTAGACGTCGTCGGCGGCCTGGCCGAGGAAGCCGGTGCCCTCCATGGCACGCGGCTTGACCAGCGACGGGGCGATCACCTGGGTGAAGCCGGCGTTGCGGGCCTGGTCCATCGCCATGTTCACCAGCGCGAGCTCGAGCTGCGCGCCGACGCCGGTGAGGAAGTAGAAGCGCGAGCCGCTGACCTTGGCGCCGCGCTCGAGGTCGATCGCGCCGAGCATCTTGCCGAGCTCGATGTGGTCGCGCGGCTCGAAGTCGAACTCGCGCGGGGTGCCGACGTGCTCGAGCACCACGAAGTCGTCCTCGCCGCCGGCCGGGGCCTCGTCGGCGGCCGGGTTGGGGATCGCCTTGATGGCGTCGTCCCACTCGGCCTCGGCGGCGTTGCGGGCGGCCTCGGCGTCCTTCACGCCCGCGGCCAGCTCCTTGACCTGGGCGAGCAGGGCCTGCTTCTCCTCACCCTGCGCCTTCGCGACGAGGGCGCCGCTGGCCTTCTGCTCGGCCCGCTTGGCCTCGAAGTCGGCGATCGCCTGCCGGCGCGCGGAGTCGGCCGCCAGCGCCCGGTCGACCACGTCGTCGGACAGCCCGCGCTTGGCCTGGGCGGCACGGATGCGGTCGGGGTCGTCACGGAGGAGGCGCGGGTCGATCATGGTCAAAGGCTATCCGTCGCGAGATCGGGTTCTCGACTCGGTTTGGGCATACTTCGCGGGTGACCCCCGCCTCCCGCACCCGCACCCTCACCTGGGCCGGCCTCGCCGTCGTCCTGTTCGGGATCCTCGGGTGGCTCGTCACGCGCGACCGGTCGCCGCTCGACCAGCTCGACGTCGAGGGCAAGCGGCTCGAGGACTGGGCCGACGACTACTCGCTCCTCGTCGACGGGCTGCGCATCATCGAGGTCTCCTTCGGCACGCTCGGGATGACCGTGCTGACGGTGCTGCTCGTCGTCACCTTGTTCGTACGACGCCAGCGCTGGGCAGCTCTGCTGGCCGCCGTGGTGATGACCGTGACCTCGCTCGCCACCACCGGGATCAAGGTCTGGCTGGGCCGTGACCGGCCGAGCTGGCAGGACACGCTCGGCCTGCACGAGACCTACAGCTTCCCGTCCGGGCACGCCTCCTCGACGGCCGCCTTCGCGGCGATCCTGGTGATGCTGCTCGTGCTCTTCGTGCGGCGGGCGAGCCTGCGTCGTACCGGAATCGCGGTGGTCGTCGCGATGTGGCTCCTGGTCTGCCTCGACCGGCTGCTGCTCGGCCGCCACTTCCCCAGCGACGTCATCGGCGGCTCGCTCCTGGGCCTCGCCGTCTTCCTCGTCGCGCTCGCCTTCATCGATCCGCGGCCGCGCTCGATCGCCGCCAAGGCCGAGCCGCTGCCCGAGGTCTACGCCTCCGAGCGCAAGCTCGCGGTGGTCCTCAACCCGATCAAGGTCGAGGACGTCGGCCAGTTCCGCGCGATCGTCAGCGCGATGGCCAAGGAGTCGGGCTGGTCCGAGCCGACCTGGCAGTACACGACCGTCGAGGACCCCGGCACCGGCATGGCCGAGCAGGCCGCCGTCTCGGGGGCCGACCTGGTGATGGTCTGCGGCGGCGACGGCACGGTGCGCGAGGTGTGTGCTGAGCTCGCCGGCACCGGCATCCCCGTCGGGATCATCCCCGCCGGCACCGGCAACCTGCTGGCCCGCAACCTCGACATCCCGCTCTACCTGCGCTCGGCGATCGACGTCGCGCTCAACGGCCAGGACCGGGCCATCGACCTGGTCGAGGTCGGCGGCGACGGCATCGAGGACACCCACTTCATGGTGATGGCCGGCATGGGCTTCGACGCCGCGATCATGGAGGGCGTCAACGAGGACATCAAGAAGAAGATCGGCTGGGTCGCCTACATCCTGTCCGGCCTCAAGTCGCTGATGTTCCCGGCGGTGAAGATCGAGATCCAGATCGACGACGCCGAGCCCACCGTCCACCGGGCCCGCACCGTCGTGGTCGGCAACGTCGGCTTCCTCCAGGCCGGCATGCCCCTGCTGCCCGACGCCGCGATCGACGACGGCGTCCTCGACGTGGTGATCCTGCACCCGCGCAAGTTCCTCTCGTGGATCCCGCTCGCGGTGCGCGTGCTCGCCAAGAGCCAGACCGTCGACGAGCTGATCGACCGCCGCACCGGCTCCCGCGTCCGGATCAAGGCCTCCGCCGACACCCCCCGCCAACTCGACGGCGACTCCATCGGCGAGGGCCGCGAGCTCTGGATGGAGTGCATCCACGGCCGCCTGCTGGTCCGCGTGCCGCGCTGAGGCCTAGCCCTCGCCGCCCGCTGTAACGCCGGGTTGGTGCTTGTAGGCACCCCCTCCGGGGATAGGTAGAACAAGCACTAACCCGGCGTTACAGCGGGGGTGGCCCGAGGAACCGGTAGCCCATCCCGGGCTCGGTGACGAACAGCACCGGCTGGGTCGGGTCGTCCTCGAGCTTGCGCCGGATGCTGGCCAGGTGGACGCGGAGGTAGTTGGTCTGCTTCTCGTACGCCGGCCCCCACACCTCGCGCAGGAGCTCGGCCTGGCGGACGAGCCGGCCGCGGCGACGCGCGAGCACGTCGACGATGCGCCACTCGATCGGCGTCAGGTGGATCTCCTCGCCGGCGCGGACGGCGCGCGAGTCGGTGAGGTCGAGGAGCAGGTCGCCGACCTCGACGACGAGGTCGGGCTCCTCCCGGCCGGCGCGGCGCGATGTCGCCCGCACCCGGGCGAGCAGCTCCTCGATCGAGAACGGCTTGGTGATGAAGTCGTCGGCGCCGAGGTCGAGCGCCTCGACCTTGTCGTCGGACTCCGACCGGGCCGAGACCACGATGACCGGCACCTGCGTGAACGATCGCAGCTGCCTCAGTACGGCGATCCCGTCGAGGTCGGGGAGGCCGAGGTCGAGCAGCACGACGTCGGGCATCCTCTCGTCCACGACCTGGAGCGCCGACCGGCCGTCCCCGGCCGTCTCGACCTCGTAGTCGCGGGCGCGCAGGTTGATCGACAACGTGCGCCGCATCGCCGGGTCGTCGTCGACGACGAGGACGAACGTCATCGGGCCTCGCTCAGGTCGCTGGCGGGCGCCGCCGTCGGGTGGGGCAGCGCGGGGAGCTCGAGGACGAACGTCAGTCCGCCGCCCGGGGTCTCCTCGGTGGTGATGGTGCCACCCATCGCCTCGGTGAAGCCGCGGGCCACTGCGAGGCCCAATCCGACACCGTCCTGCTGCGGCACGTCGCCGAGCCGCTGGAACGGCGCGAACAGGCGGGCCTGGTCGTGGTCGGTCACGCCGGGCCCGGTGTCGGCGACGCGCAGGATCGCGCGGTCTCCCGCGACCGTCGCGTCGATGCGCACCTGCGCGGACTCGGGCGTGTACTTCAACGCGTTCTCGCAGATGTTGGCCAGCACCCGGTCGAGCAGGCCGGCGTCGGCCAGCACGAGCACGTCGGCGGGTGTGGCGACCTCGATCCGCTCGCTCCCGGCCAGTGGCGCCAGGCTCGCCCGCACGGCCTCGCCGAGGTCGACCTCGGCCAGGGCCACGCTCACCGAGCCCGTGTTGATCCGGCTCATGTCGAGCAGGTTGGCGACGAGCGCGGTGAGCCGGTCCGTCGACTCCTCGATGGTCTGCAGCAGCTCGGCCTCGTCCTGGGGCGACCAGTCGACCTCCCCGTTGCGCAGGCTCGCCACGGCCACCTTGGCGGCGGCGAGCGGGTTGCGCAGGTCGTGCGACACGGCGGCGAGCAGCGCGGTCCGCGTCCGGTCGACCTCGGTCAGCCGCAACCGCTCGACCTCGGCGACGGTGGCCGCACGGCGCTCGGCCATCACCTTCGCGTAGGCGGCGTACGCGTTGAGCAGGCCGCGCTCGGACGCCGGCAGCGTGGCTCCGGCGAGCACGAGCGTGCTGTGGTCGTCGATCGCCGCGGACATGTCCGCGCGCTCGACCGACGCGGGCGGCGTGCCACAGCTCGCCACCACCGTCTCGGCACCGGAGGGCTCGCGCCTGACCACCGCCGCTCCGGTCGCGTTGAAGAGCCGGCACGCCGAGGAGAGCAGTCCGGCCGTGTCGTCGGCCGAGGTCAGCAGGCTGTGGGCGAGGACCGTGAGCGCGTCCGCCTCCGCCCGCGCCGACATCGCCTGCGCCGTGCGGCGCGCTGCGTTGTCGACCACCGTGGCCACCGCGATGCCCACCGCGACGAAGATCGAGATGGTGACGACGTTCTCGGGCTCGGCGATCGTCAGCGTGTAGAGCGGCGGGGTGAAGAGGTAGTTCAACATCAACGCCGACACGATCGCCGCGACGATGGCGGGTGCGAGCCCGCCGATCAGTGCGGTGGCCACGACCACGACCATCAGCGACATCGCCTCGATGGGCAGGCCGTGCAGGTCGGCGGTGAGGTAGAGCAGCCCGCTCAGCACACCGGGTACGACCACGCCGAAGACCAGACCGGCCAGCCGTCGTCGCGGTCCGAGGTTGTCGACCGCCGGCCGGAGGGAGGACCGCCGGGCGTAGTCGTGCGTGACGATGTGCACGTCGATGTCGCCCGAGCCGGTGACCACCCGCTCGCCGACGCCGGGCCGCAGGAGGGTCGAGATCCGTCCGCGTCGGCTCGCGCCGATCACGACCTGGGTGGCGTTCTCCGCCCGCGCGAAGGACAGGATCGCCTCGGCGGCGTCGTCGCCCACGACGGTGTGGAACGTGCCGCCGAGCTCCTCGGCCTTCGCCGCCAGCCGGGTGAGCTGGTCGGGCGAGATCCCGGTGAGCCCGTCCTGCCGGGTGACGTAGAGCGCCTGCCACTCACCGCCCGAGCGGCGCGTCGCGATGCGTGCCGCCCGCCGCATCAGCGTCGACGACTCCGGCCCCCCGCTGACAGGTACGACGATGCGCTCGCGCGTCGCCCACGTCGACTCGATCTCGTGCTCGTCGCGGTAGCGCTCGAGGCCCTCGTCGACCCGGTCGGCGAGCCACAGGAGTGCGAGCTCGCGGAGCGCGGTGAGGTTGCCCTCGCGGAAGTAGCGCGACAACGCGGCGTCGATCTTCTCGGCCGTGTAGATGTTGCCGTGTGCCATCCGGCGCCGCAGGGCCTGCGGGCTCATGTCGACGAGCTCGATCTGGTCCGCGGCGCGCACCACCTGGTCCGGCACCGTCTCGCGCTGCCGGACCCCCGTGATCGACTCCGTCACGTCGTTGAGCGACTCCAGGTGCTGGATGTTGACGGTCGTGATGACCTCGATGCCCGCGTCGAGCAGCGCCTCGACGTCCTGCCACCGCTTCTCGTGGGTGCTGCCCGGCACGTTGGTGTGCGCGAGCTCGTCGACCAGCACCACCTCGGGCCGGCGCTCGAGGATCGCGGCCAGGTCCATCTCCTCCTGGATCGTCCCGCGGTAGTCGATGCGGCGGCGCGGCACGACCTCGAGCCCCTCGACGCCCCGCTCGGTCTTCGGTCGACCGTGGGTCTCGACGTAGCCGACGACCAGGTCGGTGCCACGCTCGAGCCTCCGGTGGCCCTCGTCGAGCATCGCGTACGTCTTGCCCACCCCGGGCGCGGCGCCGAGGTAGACACGAAGGCGTCCGCGATCCATGGGGTCAGTCTCCACCCACGACGGCGGCGCGCACCGCCACGTTGAGCTCGAGCACGTTCACGCCGGGTTCCCCGAGGAAGCCGAGACTCCGGCCGTCCGTCGACTCCTCGATCAGCTGCTCGACGTCCTCGAGGTCGAGCCCGTTGGCCTCGGCCACCCGCGGCGCCTGCAGTTCGGCGTACGTGGGCGAGATGTGCGGGTCGAGCCCGGACGCCGACGCGGTGACGGCGTCGGCCGGCACCTCCGAGGGGTCGACGCCCTCGCGCGCGGCCACCTCGGCCTTCCGGTCCTGGATCGAGCCGATCAGGTCGGGATCGAGCGGGCCGAGGTTGCTCGGTGCCGAGGCGAGCGTGTCGTAGTCGTTGAGCGAGGGCCGCGAGAGGAACCACTGGTCGCCCCCGAACTGCTGGCCGATCAGGCGGGAGCCGACGACCTGGCCGTCGACGCGCACGGGCGAGCCGTCGGCGCGGTCGCCGAACGCCTGGCCGGCCGCCCACACGGCGGCCGGGTAGCCGACGCCGAGCAGGACGGTCATGACGAGGAGGAGGCGCAGGCCGGCGAGGGACTGGCGGTAGAGGTCGGTGAACATGTCAGATCCCTGGGATGGTCGAGACGAGCAGGTCGATGAGCTTGATGCCGACGAACGGCACGAGGATCCCGCCGAGGCCGAAGACGAGGATGTTGCGGCGCAGCACCGACGTCGCGGACGCCGCACGGAAGCGGACGCCGCGCAGGGCCAGGGGGATGAGGGCGACGATGATCAGGGCGTTGAAGACGACCGCCGAGAGGATCGCCGACTGCGGCGTGGCCAGGCCCATCACGTTGAGCCGGTCCAGCGACGGGTAGGCCGTCACGAACATCGCGGGGATGATCGCGAAGTACTTCGCGACGTCGTTGGCGATGGAGAACGTGGTCAGCGCACCGCGGGTGATGAGCAGCTGCTTGCCGATCTCGACGATGTCGATGAGCTTCGTCGGGTCGGAGTCGAGGTCGACCATGTTGCCGGCCTCCTTCGCAGCGGCGGTGCCGCTGTTCATCGCGACGCCCACGTCGGCGGCGGCCAGTGCCGGGGCGTCGTTGGTGCCGTCACCGGTCATCGCGACGAGCCGGCCGCCCTCCTGCTCCTGGTGGATGTAGGCCATCTTGTCCTCGGGCGTCGCCTCGGCGAGGAAGTCGTCGACACCTGCCTCGTCCGCGATCGCCCGCGCGGTCAGGGCGTTGTCGCCGGTGATCATCACCGTGCGGATGCCCATCGCGCGCAGCTCGGCGAAGCGCTCGGACATGCCCTCCTTCACCACGTCCTTGAGGTGGATGACGCCGAGCACCGCACCGACTCCCGCGGTGTCCTTGCGCCCGATCACCAGCGGGGTGCCGCCGGCGCGGGAGATCTCGTCGACGGTGTCCTGCACCTCGCGGGGCTGCTCGAGCCCGAGCCACGCACCGATCGCGGACCCGGCGCCCTTGCGGACCTGTGTGCCGTCGGCCAGGTCGACGCCGGACATCCGGGTCTGCGCGGTGAACTCCACGAAGGTCGCGTCGCTCGGCAGGTCGTGGTCGTCGGCGCCCTGCAGGAGGGCGAGGTCGACGACGGAGCGCCCCTCCGGGGTCTGGTCGGCGAGGCTGGACAGGCGGGCGGTGTTGCGCAGCTCGTCGTGGCCGATGCCCGGGGCCGGCACGAACCGGCTGGCCTGCCGGTTGCCGTAGGTGATCGTGCCCGTCTTGTCGAGCAGCAGCGTGCTGACGTCGCCGGCGGCCTCGACGGCCCGCCCCGACATGGCGAGCACGTTGACGCGGACCAGGCGGTCCATGCCCGCGATGCCGATCGCGGACAGCAGCGCGCCGATGGTGGTCGGGATCAGGCAGACCAGCAGTGCGACCAGGACGACGACGTCCTGTGGCGCACCGGCGTACGTCGCCATGGGTGCCAGGGTCGCGACCGCGGCGAGGAAGACCAGGGTCAGGCTGGCGAGCAGGATCGAGAGCGCGATCTCGTTGGGCGTCTTGCGCCGCGAGGTGCCCTCGACCAGCGCGATCATCTTGTCGAGGAACGTCTCGCCCGCCGCCGCGGTGATGCGTACGACGATGCGGTCCGACAGCACGCGGGTGCCGCCGGTCACGGCGCTGCGGTCGCCGCCGGCCTCCCGGATGACCGGGGCGGACTCCCCGGTGATCGCCGACTCGTCGACCGACGCGATGCCCTCGACGATGTCGCCGTCGCCGGGGACGACGTCACCGGCCTCGACGACCACCAGGTCACCGACCTTCAGCTGCGTCGCAGGGACCTGCGACTCCGCGCCGTCGGTGCCGACCAGGCGGGCGACGGTGTCGGTGCGGGTGGCACGCAGGGAGGCCGCCTGGGCCTTGCCGCGGCCCTCGGCCACCGCCTCGGCGAGGTTGCCGAAGAGGACGGTGAGCCACAGCCACGCCGCGATGGCGACCGTGAAGGTGCTCGGGTCGGCGATGGCGTACGCCGTGGTGGCCACGGAGCCGAGCAGCACGAGGAACATCACCGGCGAGCGCCACATGTGGCGCGGGTCGAGCTTGCGCACGGCCTCGGGGAGCTGCCGGGCGCCCTGCCGCAGGAGGACGCCGAGCGTCATGCCAGCGGCCGGCCGGTGGGTGTGGTGGGTGTGGGGAGCCCGCACGGTCTCGTCGGGAGGGGTCGGGACAAGGGTGCTCATACGAGGGCCTCAGCAATCGGTCCGAGGGCGAGCGCCGGGAAGTAGGTGAGGCCGGTCATGATCACGATGACGCCGACCAGCATCCCGACGAACAGGGGCTTGTGGGTGGGGAGGGTGCCTGCCGTGACGGGCACCGTGCCCTGCGCGGCCAGCGAGCCGGCCAGGAGCAGGACGAGCACGATGGGCAGCAGCCGGCCGATGAGCATGGCCAGGCCCAGGGTTATCTGGAAGAAGTCCGAGGTCACGGTGATGCCGCCGAAGGCGCTGCCGTTGTTGTTGGCCGCCGACGTGAAGGCGTAGAGCACCTCGCTGAAGCCGTGCCCGCCGGAGTTGCCCATGGCGTCGGCCGTCGAGCTGCGCGCGATCGCGACGCCGGTGCCGACGAGCACGAGGGCTGGTGTGGCCAGCGTGTAGAGGGCGACGTACGTCATCTGCCGGGCGCTGATCTTCTTGCCGAGCAGCTCGGGGGTCCGGCCGACCATCAGGCCGGCTACGAAGACCGCGAGGATCGCCATCACGAGGATGCCGTAGATGCCGGCACCGACGCCGCCGGGCACGATCTCGCCCAGCATCATGTTGACCATCACGGCGCCGCCGCCGGTGGCGGTGAGCGAGTCGTGGGACGCGTTGACCGCGCCCGTCGACGTACCCGTCGTGGCGACCGCGAACAGCGCGGAGGCCCACTCGCCGAAGCGGGTCTCCTTGCCCTCCATCGCGGCGCCCGCGGCCTGGGCGGCCGGGGAGTGCGCGCCGACCTCGGCCCAGGTGGCCACGGCCAGCGAGACCGACCACAGCATGGCCATCACGCCGAGGACGGCGAGGCCCTGGCGGCGGTTCCCCAGCATCGTGCCGAGGGTGCGGGTCAGGCTGACCGGGAGCACCAGGATCATGAAGATCTCGAGGAAGTTCGTCCAGGCGGTGGGATTCTCGAACGGGTGCGCGGAGTTGGCGTTGAAGAAGCCACCGCCGTTGTTGCCGAGCTCCTTGATCGCCTCCTGGCTCGCGACCGGGCCGCCGGTGAGCACCTGCGAGTGCCCGGCCAGGGTGGTCATGGTCGAGTCCGCGAAGCTCTGCACGACGCCGCCGGCGACCAGCACCAGCGCAGCGACGAAGGACAGCGGCAGCAGGATGCGGATCGTGCCGCGGGTCAGGTCCACCCAGAAGTTCCCCAGCGCTCCGCTGCGTGAGCGGACGAAGCCCCGGACCAAGGCCACGGCGACGGCGATGCCGACCGCGGCGGAGAGGAAGTTCTGGACCGCCAGACCGGCCACCTGGGCGGTGAAGCCCAGGGTCGACTCACCGGCGTACGACTGCCAGTTGGTGTTGGTCACGAACGAGACCGCGGTGTTGAAGGACATCCAGAACGGCATGCCCGGCAGGTCGCGACCCATCGGCAGGGCGGCCTGGCCCACCAGGATCCCCATCAGGACCACGACGCTGACCAGGCTGAAGCCGACGACGCTGGTCGCGTAGGACCGCGCGCCCTGCTCGGCATCGGGGTCGACGCCGGTCAGGCGGTAGACGAGGCGCTCGACGCGCAGGTGCTTCGTGCTGGTGTAGACCCGGGCCATGTAGTCGCCCAGAGGGACGTACACGAGCGCCAGCAGGCCGACCAGGAGGGCGATCGTCAGGAGACCGCCGAGGGTGTCAGACACTAGAAACGCTCCGGGAAGACAAGGGCTGCGAGGACGTAGAGCGCGATGACGACCACCGCGACCACGAGCAGGCTGGATTCGATGCTCATGTCCTCCAGCAAACGCCCGCCGGGCGTCTGGTCGCGACGCCTTGACGCCGTCTTAGCGCTCGTTGACGAGCACTTGTCGCCCGTGTGGCGCGGGCCTCGTCAGGCGTCGACCAGGGGGGCGACCTGGTCGGCGAGGAGGACCGCGACCCGGCACTGCTCACGCGTGGGGCGTACGGCGCGGGTGGCGGCGGTGACCTCGAAGTGGCCGACCACCCGGGTCGAGCGGCGTACCTCGATGGCGACGTACTCGTCGACCGGGAGGCCGGTGCGGTCGACGTCGCGGTGGTGACCGTTCTGGGTGAGCACGCCGTCGTGGTCGAGCACGGCCATCCGGCGGTCGCGGACCGGGCCGGCGACGAAGCGGCACGAGTCGGCACCGAGCACGTCGGTGATCCCGGCCGCGACCACGTGGACGGCGTCGTCGGGACCGGAGGCACCGTCACTGACGGTGACCGCCGCGGAGAGCACGCCGTCGAGCCAGCCCGAGCGCCGCGACGCGCTCTCCTGCTGGCGCCGGCCCCAGATCGCCAGCTCGGTCACGGACGCGCCGATCACGACCAGCAGCACCGCCGCCTGGATGTCGTCGCCGTCCTCGATGGTCAGCCGCAGGTAGGGCTCGGTCAGGAAGAAGTCGAACCACACGGCGCTCGAGAGGGCGGCCAGCAGGCCCGCCACCCGGTCGCCGGTGGCCGCGGCTGCCACGATGCACAGCGCGAGCACCAGCACGGCGCTGGCAGCGGGCACCTGCTCCCGCATGCCGTAGAGGACTGCGCAGAGTGCGAACGGGACGATGGCGGCGGCGAGCCGGACGGGCGTCCTGGTCTGCCACCACGGGGTCAGGGTCGTGTCCATCCTTCGATGGAAGCACCGGCCGGCCGCGGCGCCGCGGCCTTGACGCGTTCCTGACGCCGATCAGGCGCGTTGTTCACGCCGGACGACCGTTACGGACGCGCGTGCTCGATCGCCTCCTCCTCCTCGGGCGAGAGCTGCTGCTCGCACGACCAGGAGGAGATCGACTTGGCGTAGGTGCGGGCCTCGCTGCGGCCGTGGATCGAGGTCAGCACGACCCCGTGGCCGGCGTCGTCGAGCAGCGCGAGGCTCCAGCTGAGATGTCCGCCGACGTCGCCGAAGGCGTCGTAGCGCACGACGGAGAGGTGCCGCAGGGCGTCGGCGTTCTCCGCCTTGAGGGCCGCGACCTCCTGACGGAGGCCGTGCACGTCCTCGGGCAGGGCGTCCACGCCCTCGCCGCCCGGGCGCGACGTCGTACGACGGAGGGCGAGCGCGGCGAGCACGCAGGCCAGGGCGGCAAGGACGACGGCGACCACATCGAGCACCCCCTGACCCTATGTTCGGCGACTGGTCACGGCCGGTCGGACACGGCCGCGCGTGCCAGACTCGCCGGGTGAATTCCTCGCCGCGCCGGATCGCCTACCAGGGCGAGCCGGGAGCCAACGGCCACATCATCTGCCAGCAGGCCTACCCCGACTGGGAGCCGCTGCCGTGCGCCTCCTTCGAGGACACCTTCGCGGCGGTCGAGAACGGCGAGGCCGACCTCGCGATGATCCCGATCGACAACTCGATCGCGGGCCGCGTCGCGGACATCCACCACTTCCTGCCGACCTCGAGCCTGCACATCGTGGGCGAGCGGTTCCTGCGCATCCAGTTCTCGCTGATGGCGCTGCCCGAGGCGAGCGTCGACTCGCTGCGCACGGTGCACAGCCACGTCCACGCGCTCGGCCAGTGCCGCGGCGTGATCCGCGAGCTCGGCCTGACTCCCGTCGTCGCCGGCGACACCGCCGGTGCCGCGCGCGAGGTGGCCGAGTCCGGCGACCCGACGCAGGCCGCGATCGCGCCGCCGCTGGCCGCGGAGATCTACGGCCTCCAGGTGCTGCGCGAGGAGATCGAGGACGAGGACCACAACACCACCCGCTTCGTGGTGCTCTCCCGCGACTTCGAGCAGGCGCCCGCAGGCAACGGCCCGGTCGTGACGACCTTCATCTTCAACGTCCGCAACCTGCCGGCCGCGCTCTACAAGGCGCTCGGCGGCTTCGCGACCAACGGCGTGAACATGACCAAGCTCGAGAGCTACATGGTCGACGGGCACTTCACCGCGACGCAGTTCCTCGCCGAGGTCGACGGCCACCCCGACGACGTACCGGTCCGCAACGCGCTCGAGGAGCTGGAGTTCTTCACGACCGAGGTGAAGGTGCTCGGGGTCTACCCCGCGGATGCCTTCCGCGGCGAGTAGGGAACACTCGCCGGGTGATCGATCTGCTGGTCGTGGCCCTGGCCTTCGGCGCCATCTTCGTCGTCGAGCTGCCCGACAAGACCTTCATCGCCACCCTCGTCATGTCGACGAAGATGCGACCGCTCTTCGTCTGGATCGGCGTCGGGCTGGCCTTCCTCGTGCAGACCGGCGTCGCGGTCGGCGTCGGCAAGGCCGCGTCGTTCCTGCCCGAGCAGCTGATCCACAGCGTGGCCGCGCTGATGTTCGTCATCGGGGCGGTCATCCTCTTCCGCGAGGCCCGCTCGGCCGACGAGGACGAGGCCGGGCAGGAGGAGGAGTACGCCGCCAAGGCCGACTCGGCCGCCCACGGCTTCAAGGTGATCGCGACGTCGTTCGTGGTGCTCTTCGCCGCGGAGTGGGGCGACCTGTCGCAGCTGCTCACCATCTCCCTCGTCGCGAAGTACGACGACCCGGTGTCGGTCTTCCTCGGCGCCTGGGGTGCGCTGCTCACCGTCTCCGGCCTCGCCGTCATCGTCGGCCGGCTGCTGCTCCAGCGCGTGAGGCTGTCGGTCCTCCACTATGTGGGTGCGACGGTCTGCGTGCTGATGGCACTGTTGACCGTGTGGGAGATGACTCGCTGACCGAGGTCCGCCGGCGCTACGTCGCCGTCAACGGCGACCACCCGATGTCGGACGCGGACGACGCCTACGTCCGCGAGCACTTCGTCGAGGCCACGCCCGAGGCGCTGGCGCTGATGGTCGACGGCCGCCTGCCGCTGCCGTCGTACCTCCTCTCCGACGGCACGCCGATGGTGCCCGCCGAGCACGGCCGGCTCGCGGAGTTCGCCGGTGGCGTGGACGCGCTGCACGACTGGTTCATCGCCTTCTGGCCCGACGACCCCGGCACCGGCGAGGCCGAGTGGGGCCACTACCTCTCGGGGCAGTACGTCTGCCTCAAGGAGGTCTCGCCGATCCGGATCCGCATGAAGACCGCCCGCGTCGCCGAGGCGTCGGCCGCGGTCGAGATCCTGCGCCGCGACCCGCACGACCCGATCGGGCGCGGGATGATCGGCCAGGCCGTCGACGGCGTCCTGGCGGTGCCCGGGCTCGACTCGATCCTGCTGCCGATGACGGCCTACGACCGGCTGCGCTTCGGCGGGCCCACGGTGCGCGAGACCTGGGTCGAAGGCCCGCGCCGGGAGTTCCTCACCCCGGTCGCGCCCGTCTGGCCGCTGGTGACCGAGCGGCTGCTGCTGCGCCCCTGGCGCGCGGAAGACGAGGCCGCGCTCGTCGAGGCGTGGGCCGACGAGGACTACGCCAGCCTGCTGCTCACCGGCACCCAGAACCCCGCCGAGGTCCGCGAGATGGTGCGCCGCCGCTCCGACCCGGGCGACGGGATGATCGTCGGCCTCGTCGCCGAGCACGACGGCGAGGTGGTCGGCGACTCCGTCCTGATCCTCGGCGGCACCGGGCTGAGCGAGGCCGAGATCGGCTGGACCGTGATGCCCCGCCACGCCGGTCGCGGGTACGCCACCGAGGCCGCCCGCGCCGTGCTCCGGATGGCCTTCGAGCACTACGGCCTGCGCCGCGTCACCGCCAACCTCGACGCCCGCAACGACCGCTCCGCCGCGATGTGCGAGCGCCTCGGCATGCGCCGCGAGACCCACCGCCTCGGCGACTTCTGGTCCAAGGGCCGGTGGACCGACTCCTACGAGTACGCCCTCCTCCGCGACGAGTGGCTGGCCCAGCAGCCCTGACCTGATCGCCGTACCGCCGACACGTGTCCGACCTCTCGCCCTCGCCGGCTCAATCGAAGGGCAACTTCTCGGACACGTGTACGCCGGCGGCCGCGCCGTACACGTGTCCGACCTCTCGCCCTCGCCGGCTCAATCGAAGGGCGACTTCTCGGACACGTGTACGTCGACGAATGGGGCTGTGGACGACGCCCGACGCCGATCGCCGGGATCCTCGACCCTGAGGACATGGCCTTCGACCCGACGCAGCCGTTCCTCCGTGCCGACGGCATGGAGCACGGACTGAGCGACAAAGTGCTGCGCGGCCCCGGTTATCGACAGCTGTTCCGCGGCGTCCTGGTCTCGTCATCGACGCCGCCGACGGCGGTCCAGCGCGTCCGGGGTGCGCTCGTGCTCCAGTGCGACGAGGCGTGGGCGAGCCACGCCTCGGCCGCCCGGGTGAAGCAGGCGCCGATCCCGACGATCGCGGACGAGCACGTGAGCGTGGCCCACCAGAAGATGCGGCGCCACCACAAGGGAATGCGCTGCCACGTCGGCGATCCGACGGGCGTGGTCGTGGAGCGGGGCATGCGGGTCTCGGGCGACATTCCGATGTTCATCGAGCTCAGCGGGCAGCTGGGCCTCGTCGATCTCGTCGTGGTCGGCGACTGGCTGGTCCGCAGGCGTGGGATCTCGCCGGCCCAGCTGATGACCGCCTGCAAGCGCAGCCGGCACAAGGACGCCCGCAAGGCCTGGGCCGCGGCCCGGTTCGTCCGCCGCGGCGTGGACTCGCCGATGGAGACTCGGCTGCGGATGTTGCTGGTCCTCGCCGGGCTGCCCGAGCCCGAGATCAACCTCGAGGTCCGCGACGACGTCGGCGAGCTGATCCGGAAGTACGACCTCAGCTATCCCGCCGTGCGTGTCGCCGTGGAGTACAACGGCAAGCTCCACGTCGAGGTCGTCGAGAACTGGGAGGACGACCTCGAGCGCCGAGCCGACATGGACGAGGACGAATGGCGACTGGTGGTCGTCATCAGCCCGGGCATCTACAAGGACCCGCTCCGCACCCTCCAGCGCGTGCACCGGGTGCTGCTGGCACGAGGTCTCCCGGGCGTCCCGCTCCGACTGCTCGACGACTGGCGGCCGCACTTCCCGGGCTTCTCCGACGCGGCCTGAGGTCGTACGACGACACGTGTCCGACTTGTCGCCCTCCCGAGCCAGGATCGAGGGCGACTTCTCGGACACGTGTCCGGGCCGGGGCACCGATAGAGTCCCGCTCATGGTCTCAACTCCCCATGGCGCCGACAGCGAGGTCGGCCGCCTGGCCACCGTGATGCTCCACCGCCCCGGCAACGAGCTCAAGCGCCTGACGCCGCGCAACAACGACCGGCTGCTGTTCGACGGCATCCCGTGGGTCAACCGCGCGCAGGAGGAGCACGACGCCTTCGCCGAGACGCTGCGCAACCGCGGCGTGGAGGTGCTCTACCTGACCGAGCTGCTCACCCAGACCCTGGAGAGCGAGCTCGCCCGCAACCACGCGATCACCAGTGCGCTGTCCGGCCTGCACCTCGGCGACACGATGCGCCGCTACCTCGCGACCGCGCTGCGCGACCTGTCGCCGGCCGAGCTCACCGACGTACTGACGGCGGGCATCCGCAACGACGAGGTCAAGGGCGGCCACGGCCTGGTCACCAGCCTGCTGCACCCGCACGACTTCCTCATCGACCCGCTGCCCAACCTGCTCTTCACCCGCGACTCCAGCGTGTGGGTCCGCGACCGGGTCGCGGTCACCAGCCTCGCGATGCCCGCGCGCAAGCGCGAGACGCAGCTGACCGAGCTGATCTACACCGAGCACCCGAGGTTCGCCGGCACCCGCAAGATCCACGGCTGGCACAACGAGCACGTCGAGGGCGGCGACGTGCTGCTGCTCGCGCCCGGCGTGATCGCGGTCGGCGTCGGGGAGCGTACGACGCCCGCCGGCGTCGAGCGGCTGGCCCGCCAGGTCTTCCACGCCGACCTCGCGCACACCGTGCTGGCGGTCCCGATCGCCCAGGAGCGGGCGACGATGCACCTCGACACCGTCTGCACGATGGTCGACGTCGACAAGGTCGTGATGTACCCCAACGTCGCCGACACGCTGCGTGCCGTCACCGTGACCCTCGACGACCAGGGCTCCGACGAGTCCGACCTGACGCTGACCGTCAGCGAGTCGGAGCCGTTCCTCGTGGCGGCCGCGAAGGCGATGCAGATCGACACGCTCCACCAGATCGACACCGGCCTCGACCCGGTCACCGCCGAGCGTGAGCAGTGGGACGACGGCAACAACACCCTGGCCCTCGCGCCGCGGGTGGCGGTCGCCTACGAGCGCAACGACGAGACCAACGACCGGCTCGAGGACGCCGGTATCGAGGTCGTGCGGATCGCCGGCTCCGAGCTCGGCTCGGGCCGCGGCGGCCCGCGCTGCATGAGCTGCCCGATCTCGCGGGAGCCCCTGCAGGTCGACTGAGGTCAGTGCACAACTGTTGACCGAAAGGGCATCACGTTCGTCGCGGTCACTCGTTGACGAGGCATGACTGAATCCATCCTGGATGCCCTGGACCCGGCCGACGCCCAGCGCGTCCTGGCCGCGGGCAACGCGCTGACCCTGCCCCAGGGCTGGTCCCCGATCGCCGAGAGCACCCCTGCCGACAAGGCCTACCTGATCACCGAGGGAGAGGTGTCGGTCCGCAAGGGCGGCACCGAGGTGGCCACGCTCGGTCCCGGCGCGGTCGTGGGCGAGACCGCGATCGTCAACAAGACCCTGCGCTCGGCCACCATCGTGGCGCTCACGCCGCTCAAGGTCGTCCACTTCACCAGCGAGCGGATCGAGGAGCTCGCCGCGGACATCCCGGCCTTCGGCGAGGCGTTGCGGGCAGCCTCCGCCGCGCGGATCGACCGGAGCTGACCCCAGCATGGCGATCGAGTCGGGGCTGCCGCTGCCGGAGCTGCCGCCCGACCTCGGCGACGTCCTGCAGGCCTTCCTCCTCGGTGAGGCACCCAGCCTGACCCGCGTGCAGGTCGCCGAGCGTGCCGGCGTGCCGCTCGACCTCGCCGTCACGCTCTGGCACCAGCTGGGCTTCCCGCACCGCGACGACGAGGACGTCGCCTTCGCCGAGAGCGACGTCGAGGCGCTGAGGCTCAGCGCCGACCTGGTCGAGCTCGGCATCCTGCCGCCAGAGTCGCAGGCCGCACTGGTGCGCACCTGGGGCCGCAGCTACGCCCGGCTCGCCGAGTGGCAGACCACGCTCCTGGCCGGGCTCGCGGTCGAGGGCGACGACCCCGCGGCCCAGCTGACCACGCTGGCCGGCGACGTGCTGCCGCGCGTCGAGGCGCTCCAGACCTACGTCTGGCGGCGCCACCTCGCCAGCGCCGCCCAGCACCTGCTCGACGCCACCAGCGCCCTCGCCCAGAGCGAGTCGCGGCTCTCCGTGTGCTTCGTCGACATCGTCGGCTACACCACCCAGAGCCGCAGCCTCGACGGCGCCGAGCTCGTCGAGTGGGTCGACCGCTTCGAGCAGGACACCACCACGCTCGTGGTCGACCACGGCGGTCAGGTCATCAAGACCATCGGCGACGAGGTGCTCTTCACCGTCGCCGACCCGGGCGCCGCGGTCACCATCGCGCACTCGCTCACGACCCGCGGCGAGGACGCGGACGACCCCTTCCCGCGGGTGCGGGCCGGCATCGCCCACGGTGCCGTCGTACGACGTCTGGGTGACGTGTTCGGCTCCACCGTCAACGCCGCCTCGCGCCTCACGTCGGCCGCGCGACCGGGCACCGTGCTGGTCGACGCCGGCGTCCACGAGGCGCTGGCGGGCGACGAGGACGACGATCCGGCGTGGCGCTGGCGTCGTCTACGGCGCGTCTCGGCGAAGGGTTTCCACCACCTGGAGGCCTGGCGCGTGAAACCTGCCCGGGACGACGACCGGGCGCAGGAAATGTGAAAGCCCGGTCGTTGTTGACGGGGGAAACAACAACGACCGGGCAGACATCAATCTACTCCGCTCGCGAGCGCACGCACAACAGTCCGCGACGTTGTGTTCGGCCCGTGGAACGAACGTAGCCCGTTCCTTACCGGATCGTCACCTGCCGGTTGGCAAGTCCTGCCCGGGCCGAGCGCTCGGCCGCGGTGAGGTCTCCGCCCTTCAGTGCGTCGTCCAGCGCGGCGGCGAACGCCGTGGCCGGACCCTCCAGCACCTCGGCGCCCGTGCCGAGCGGCAGGTCCCACACCGGGGCGAGCAGCCCGTGGGCCCGGAACATCCCCACGAAGCGCGATCCGTCGGCCACCGAGTCGTCGCCGGCGGCGTGCAGGCGGGCGAGCGCGTCGAGGAGCTGGTCCTCGGGGTGGGGCATCACCCAGCGCAGGTGCTCCTTGGTGCCGACGTTGGTCCAGTACGCCGCCTCGACCGAGGTGAGCCGCGTCGTGGGCATCACGCCGCCGTTGGCCTGCTCGAGGGCGGCCTCCATGGTGGCGTCGCGGTCGGGGATGTCGTCGATCCAGTACTCGAAGCCGTCGTGGACGGTGATGTCGAGCTCCGTGTCGGTGATCAGGTCCTGGATGCTGCACCCGTCGCCGGGCGCGCTCATCAGGCCGACGATGCCGGGCTCCTCGGTGGCCAGGGCCGCCTCGAGGACCGCGCCGAGGTCGCGCGCGGGGTTGCCGTAGGAGTGCTGCACCTGCAGGCCGAGCCAGATGTCGCCGGAGTCGCGCACCATCGCCGGTGCGGCGCCGGGCAGCAGCGTGGCGAGCCGGACCTTGCGCGAGCCCTCCTTGAGCGTCAGCGGGGCGGTCGCGGCGGGGACGAGCTCACGCAGCGCGATCACGTCGCACTCGCTCGGCATCCCCTCGAAGGGCCGGGCCACGAAGGTCGGGGCCGCGCCACCGGCCGCGCCGTGGCAGGCCTTGTAGCGCTTGCCCGAGCCGCAGGGGCACGGCTGACGGGGGCCGACCTCGCCGGGCGCGGCGTCGGCGGGCTGGGACTTGGTGCGGGACTTCTTGGCCATGGCCGGAAATCTAGCCGTCGAGCAGCTCCAGCATGTGGGCCGGGCGGTCGCTGATGACCGCGGTGACACCGAGGTCGAGGCAGATCTGGAGGTCGTCGGCGGTGTTGACCGTCCAGACGTGGATCTCGCGGCCGGCCTTGACCAGGTGCTTGCCGAGGCCGGGGTGGTCGCGCAGCTCGTCGATGCCGGGGCCGACGATCCAGTCGTCGCCGATGACCGGGCGCAGCACCGGCCAGTGGTGCGCCTTGTCCACGAGGATCACCACGTCGAGCTCGGGGGCGAGCTTGCGCACGCGGTTCACCGCGTTGAGCGAGAAGCTCATGATCCGCGCCGGCGACCCCGCCCGGTCCCACCCGAAGTCGCCCAGCGTCTCGACCAGGCGCCGCTCCACCAGTCCGCCGTAGCGGGTCGGGTGCTTGGTCTCGATGGCCAGCTCAACCGGGCGGTCGTAGTCGGCCACCGTGGTGAGCAGCTTGCGCAGGGTCAGCACCTTGCCGTGCTCGGGGTCGCGCTCGGGCGCCTCGTCGTCGAGGTCGGACCACGGGCTCTTCCACGACGCGAAGTCGAGCTCGTCGAGCTCGGCCAGGTTCATCGTCGAGACGATCCCCGCGTTGGACGCCGTACGCCTCAGGTTGCGGTCGTGCACGCAGACCAGGTGGCCGTCGGCGGTCAGCCGGACGTCGCACTCGAGCGCCTCGGCGCCCTCGTCGAGCGCCTTCACGTAGGCCGCGAGCGTGTGCTCGGCCGTGTCGTGGCTGCTGCCACGGTGGGCGACCACCTGCGGCCGGGTGCGGGGCTGACGGGCGCGGCGGATGCGCGGCGTACGACGCATGCGCCGAGCATGGCACGTCCGGGGACCCGCGAGCGGGAAGGTGGTGAGGAGCCTCGGTCTAGACCTGTCATCCCCAAAAATCGGGAAAGCGTCAACGTTCGTCGAAGGAATCCCGAAGGCGCCGGGCGTGCGGTAGGGCCTGATTACGTTCGAGGCGAGGGGCCCGCCACGAGCGTGTGGGGATACGCCAGGGCTTCCTCAGGGATGGGGATCTCAGTTGAGTGAAGTCACGCTGCCCACGCGCCGCAACGTCGTGCGGACCGCGGCCTGGACCGTGCCCGTCGTGGCCGCGAGCGTCGGTGCGCCGGCGTTCGCGGCCTCGTGCGGGATGACCAGCCTCACGTGGCGCCTGGACTGGAGCAACGACAACACCGTCGATGCCTTCACGACGTCCTACCCGACTCCGACGACGACAAGCGGCATCCAGACCGGCGTCGCCACGATCACCGGCCCGGTCGGCACCCTGCCCATCCAGGTCACCTTCAGCAGCAAGATGGTCGGCACGATGCAGCGCGACGGCGACAACCTCCGGGTGTCCACCGTCCTGTCGCCCGCTGCCAACAACGTCGGCGGGCTCAACCAGGGAGCGGGGCTGAACATCTCCCACCAGTCCCCTATCCCCACGGGACGCGCGAACCGCCAGGAGGTGTCCATCTCCTTCGACCGTGCGGTGACCGGCCTGAGCTTCACCATCACCGACATCGACCGACAGAACGGCGACTGGAACGACCGCGTCGAGCTCACCGGGAGCCGCACCTACTCCGGTCCGAACATCAACGGCGACGGCACCAACGGGACGCCGCCGTCGAACACGAACAACGCCTGGCGCCCCGACGACCAGGGCAACCAGAACAACAACTCGGGTGCCGGCAACCTCACGGTCACCTACAGCGGGACGATCGCTGCCAGCTCGCCGATCGTCATGTCGTTCTGGAACAACTCGGGCAACGGCAACCAGCGCATCTTCCTCAGCGACTTCACCTTCACCGCTGCCGGCTGCTGACGCGCGTCAGTGGACGTGGTCGCGCCAGTCGTCGGGCACGCGACCGGTGGGGCCGGGGGTCGGCTGGTCCTCGGGGTGGCACTGCGGGTCCGCGAGCCGCGGGCCCATCACGCCGACCGACCGGGTGAAGTCCCAGAACCAGTCCTCGCCCGGCTCGTAGCTCTGCATGACCGGGTGGCCCGTCGCGCGGAAGTGAGCGGTGGCGTGCTGCGCCGGGCTGCTGTCGCAGCACCCGACGTGGCCGCACTGCGCGCAGCGGCGCAGGTGCACCCACCAGCCACCCGCCTCCTCGCACTCGACGCAGCCCGGTCCGGACGGCGCCACCTCGGGGTCGATGCCTGCAGGCGTGGGATCGGTCATGACCCCACCCTGCCCTGTCAGCGACCCGCGAGGAAGGCCGGCAGCCAGTGGGCCTCCCACGCAGGGATCTCCTGGAGCTCGACCACCGACCGCTGCGGAGCGCGCGCCGCGGTCCGGTAGCGACCGGCCTCGCGCTCGAGGTAGTGGTAGTTCACGAGCTCGCGGCGCAGGTAGGCGAAGTCCTCGTGCACCCCGAGCAGCACCTCGTTGACCTCCTTCTCGGAGTAGGTCCGCCCCGGCTCGAACCTGCTCACCACCTCGAGCAGCACACCGGCGCGCACCTTCCGCTTCGCCGGCACGCGCTCGATGCGCCCGTCGGTGAACAGCCGGCCGACCAGCCGCTCCTGCTCGACACGCGCGACGTCGTACGCCGCGTCGTGCGGGCTCGTGCTCCCCTGCACCGCCGCGCGGGCGACGGTGTAGCTCTCACCGGTCTCGGCCATGCGCGCACGCACGACCTGCTTGAAGTCACTGTCCCTGGTCATCGTGGTCACCTCGACTGCGCTGCGTCCCCAGTACGCCGCTGCAGCGGGCGAATCGATGAATCAGCTCTCTCGGATGCGTCCGAGGATCTGCTCCCCTTCGCCACCTCGCACGGACTGGGGCCGACGCGTGGGCTGGGCGGTGGACGACGCCCTGTGCCGTGAGTCTCCCAGAGACTCAAGGACGAGGGCAAATTCTTTGACGGTTCACCCGCGCGGGGTTGACCCCGGCGGTCGGCATCGGTTCGGGTGGAGGGAGCGGCGAGGCCATCGGGGGTCTCGCCACGACCAGGAAGTCATGCCTCATGCACCGCACCACCAGCAAGGTCCTGCTCACCGTCCTCGGCTCGCTCATCGCGGTCGTCGGACTGGTCAGCCCCTCCCACGCGGTCACCAAGCTGACCGACGCGCAGGCCGCCAGCCAGCTCTCCGCGGCCGGCATCAGCCGCGTCTCCAGCGGCGGCTGCACCAACCGCAACGTCTCCACCTGCACGTCCTACGACCAGATCAACCAGGAGACGGTCAGCGGAATCAAGACGTTCAGGTCGATCAGCGGCTGCGCGATCACCATCACCGGCGGCACCGAGACCGGCCACGCGTCGGGCACCTACAGCCACTGGAACGGCTACAAGGTCGACGTCAGCCCCACCACCTGCGTCTCGAGCTACATCACCAGCCACTACTCCTACTCCGGCACCCGCAGCGACGGTGCCGCGCTCTACACCGCCCCCTCGGGCAACGTCTACGCCCGCGAGAGCAACCACTGGGACATCACGTACTACTCCTGCGGCTGCTGAAACACACCTGACAGCGACGACGGGATGGCCCCACACTGGCGCCATGCCGTCGTCGAGCCAGTGGGTCGCGTTCCTCGTCGCCTCGATCCTCTTCATCCAGGTGCCGGGCCCGAGCCTGCTCTTCACCATCGGCCGTGCGCTCACCGTCGGCCGGCGCGAGGCCCTGCTCTCGGTGGTGGGCAACGGGCTCGGCGTGACCGCACAGGTCGCCCTGGTGGCCGTCGGACTCGGCGCGGTCGTCGCCGCCAGCGCGACGGCGTACACCCTGATCAAGGTCGCGGGTGCGGCGTACGTCATCTGGCTCGGCATCCAGGCCATCCGACACCGGGCCGACGCGCGGCTGGCGATGGCCGCCGCCGTGCCCGTCCGGCGCGGGCACCCCGTGCGGATCGGCTTCACGGTCGGGGCGACCAACCCCAAGACGATCGTGTTCTTCGTGGCGTTCCTGCCGCAGTTCACCGACCCGACGGGCCCGATCGCGCTGCAGACGATGCTGCTCGGCCTGGTCTTCGGCGCCATGGCTGTGCTCTCCGACGGCACGTGGGCGATCGCGGCGGGCACCGCGCGCGACTGGTTCGCCCGCCGGCCCTCGCGGCTCGACACCCTCAGCGCCACCGGCGGCACGATGATGATCGGCCTCGGCGCCACGATGCTCGCGGCCGAGTAGCCCCTCCCCCCGCTGGTCGAGCAGCGAGCGAAGCGAGCGTGTCGAGACCGAGGACTACCTAGGCTGGCGCCCATGCGCACCCTGCTGACGTCGCTCCTGCTGCTCGTCGCCCTTGCCGCGCCGGCGGCCGCCGAGCCGACGCCGCTGCCGACCGGCACCGACGTCGACTACCAGCTCGGTGGTCCGGCCTACGTGCCCGACAACGTGGGCATCGTGGTGCGCGACCGCACGGAGACGCCCGCGCCGGGGGCGTACAACGTCTGCTACGTCAACGGCTTCCAGACCCAGCCCGACGCCAAGCGGTTCTGGCGCAAGCACCGCGACCTGCTGCTCCAGGACGGTCGCGGCCGGCTGGTCGAGGACGAGGCGTGGGGCGAGTGGCTGCTCGACATCCGCACGCCCGCGAAGCGTGAGCGCCTCGCCCGCATCGTCGGCCGCTGGACCGCCGGCTGCGCCCGTGACGGCTTCGACGCCGTGGAGTTCGACAACCTCGACTCCTACTCCCGCAGCCAGGGCCTGGTGAAGGCGCGGCACGCGACCGCGTTCGCCCGGCTCCTGACCGCACGGGCCCACGACGCGGGCCTCGCGGCCGGCCAGAAGAACCGGGCGGGCTGGGACGGCACCCGCGCCGGCTACGACTTCGCGGTCGCCGAGGAGTGCGGCCGCTACGACGAGTGCGGCGCCTACACCGACGTCTACGGCGACCAGGTGCTCGTCATCGAGTACCGCGCCCAGGACTTCGAGAAGACCTGCGCCGGGTACGGCGACCAGCTGGCCGTGGTCCTGCGCGACCGCGACCTCACCCCGAACGGCGTACGACGCTTCTGCTGAGGCCTCAGCCGACGAGCTCCGGGTCGCGGGCCTTCGCCCGCCGGCTCGCCACGAGGCTGGTGGTGATGGTGACGGCCAGGATGCCGACGATCACGAACAGCGACGCCAGCGTCGGCACGTCGGGGACCGACGGCCACACCAGGTGCGCCCAGTGGAGGACCAGCTTGGCGCCGATGAAGCCGAGGATCGCGGCCAGGCCGTAGCTCAGGTGGACCAGCGCGCTGAGGGCACCCTCGAGCACGAAGTAGAGCGCGCGCAGCCCGAGCAGGGCGAAGGCGTTGGTCACGAAGACGAGGTAGGGGTCGCCGGTGATGCCGTAGACGGCAGGCACCGAGTCGACGGCGAAGACGATGTCGGTGGCGAACACGGCGGCGGTCACCAGCGCGAAGGGCGTCAGCACCCGCACGCCCTTCCGGACGACGGTGAGGCGCGCGCCGTCGTACTCGTCGCTGACCGGCATGAAGCGGCGCAGCACCTTCACGATGCGCAGCTCGGCCACGTCGACCTCGTGCTCCTGGCCGCGGACCGCGTCGCGCAGCAGCTTCAGGCCGGTGACGAGCAGGACGCCGCCGAAGACCAGGAAGACCCAGTCGAAGCGGGACAGGGCGGCAGCGCCGAGGGCGATGAAGATGCCGCGCAGCACGAGCGCGCCGACGATGCCGTAGAGCAGCACCCGCTGCTTGAGCACCTCGGGCACCGCGAAGGCCGCGAGCAGCAGCATGAAGACGAAGAGGTTGTCGACGCTGAGCGTCTTCTCGACGAGGTAGCCGGTGTAGTACTCCAGCCCGCGGTCGCCGCCGTGGGCGTTCCAGACGTAGAGGCCGAAGGTGAGCGGCAGCGCGACGTAGAACGCCGACCACGCCAGCGCTTCCTTCATCGACACCTCGTGGGGCCGCCGGGTGGCGACGAAGTCGACGACGAGCAGGGCGAGCACCACACCGATGGTGACGAGCCAGAGGGTGGGGGACGCGATGGACGACATGGGTCTCCTCAGGAACGAGCTCCTGAGGTCTCCCCCGCCGCCTCGCTGAGCCGGCCTCTCGCCGGGGCGCCTGCTGAGGCGCCGTAGTGACCGACGAGCGTTGGTGGGGTACTCCCCTCGGGGTGCAGTTTAGTTGACCGGACAACCGGCTGGCGAAACGGCCCGGCCCCCGTAGTCTCGCGAGCATGGAGACACGCGAGTACGACGTCGTCGTCATCGGCGGCGGTCCGGTCGGGGAGAACGCCGCGCAGTACGCCGTCGAGGGCGTCGAGGTCGACGGCCGCGCCATGACGGCCGCGATCGTCGAGCACGAGCTGCTCGGCGGGGAGTGCAGCTACTGGGCGTGCATGCCCAGCAAGGCACTGCTGCGCCCGGTCGCCGTCGCCGCCACGACCGCCGACCTGCCCGGTGTCTCGACCGCGCACGTCGCGGCGAAGGCGCTGCTCGAGCGCCGCGACGACTGGGTCTCCCACTACGACGACTCCGGCCAGGTGTCGTGGGCCGAGGGAGCCGGCCTCGCGGTCGTCCGCGGCTCCGGTCGGCTGGCCGGCGAGCGCACGGTCGCGGTCGCCACGCCGTCCGGCGACGAGGTGCTGCTCACCGCGCGGCAGGCCGTCGTGATCGCCACCGGCAGCGAACCCGTGGTCCCCGAGATGTACGCCGACGCCCTCCCGTGGGGCTCGCGCGACGCGACCGGCGTGGTCGAGGTCCCCGACCGGCTGGTCATCGTCGGCGGCGGCGTGGTCGCCTGCGAGGCCGCGGTCTGGATGTCGGCGCTCGGCTCGTCGGTGACCCTGCTCGCGCGCAGCCGCCTGCTCGGCCGGTCCGAGCCGTTCGCCGGCGAGGCCGTGCTGGAGGGCCTGCGCGAGCGCGGGGTGACCGTGCACATCGGCTGCGAGGTGACCGGGGTGCACCGCGTTGATCCGGCGGCGACCGGCATCGGGAAGGTCCACGGCGGCGCCGTCACGGTCTCGACCACCCGCGGCGAGATCGAGGCCGACGAGCTGCTCCTCGCCATCGGCCGTTCACCGCGACTGGAGTCCCTCGGCCTGGAGACGGTCGGCCTCACCCCGGACGACGTCACCGAGGGTCGGCTGCCCGAGTGGCTGTCCGCCGTTGGCGACGCCAGCGGCGGGCCCCCGCTCACCCACTGGGGCAAGCACCAGGCACGCGTCGCCGGTGCCCGGATCGCCGCCCGCGCCACCGGCGAGGTCGCGTGGGAGCCGGACCGCGAGGCACCCGTGCCGCAGGTCGTGTTCAGCGAGCCCGAGGTGGCGAGCGTGGGGCTCACCGAGGCCGAGGCCCGGTCAGCAGGTCACGACGTCGTGGTCTCCCGCGTGCCCACCTCGGCCGCGGCGGGCACCGGGCTGCTGCGCGACCACGTCGCGGGCCAGTCGCAGATCGTCGTCGACGCCCAGACCCGCCTGCTCCTCGGCGCGACCTTCGTCGGCCCCGAGGTCGCCGAGCTGGTCCACGCCGCCACCGTCGCGATCGTCGGCGGCGTCCCGGTCCACGTGCTCCGCCACGCCGTGGCGTCGTACCCCACCGCGAGCGAGCTCTGGCTCCGGATGCTCGAAGACCTCCCGCGGGAGTTCCGCCGGCCGTGAACCGACGGTCCCGCGCGGAGATTGAATTGATCTCAAGTCAATCCGGAGACGCCGGGTCCAGTCCGCTGGTGAGTGGCGGGTGTTTCGTCGCGGCGCGCCCGGGAGTGCAGGAGGAGCGGCAAAGCCGGAGGAGCGAAGCGGGAGAGGGTGCGGGCGCGACGACGAACGAGCGGGTTACGAGCGCCGCGACATGCGCCGGAGCGAAGCGGAGGCGCCAAACAAGCACAGGATCGATGTGCCCGACCACCCCAGCGCACGCGGATCGTGGTTTCGAGGCTCGTGTCGAAACCAAGGGCACCGGGAGGCCTCAGCCGCGCTCGCGGAGGTACCTGCCGAAGTGGGGGACGGTGAAGGCGATGCGGCCGCGCTCGCCGGAGTAGACGAGGCCCTTCTTGAGGAGCGAGTCGCGGGCGGGTGAGAGGGACTGCGGCTTCTTGCCGAGGGCGGCGGCGACATCGGCGCTGAGGACGGCGTCGGAGTCCGGGTCGGCCCCCGACTCGACCTGGGCGACAGCGACGTCGGCCATCGCCATCAGGTAGTCGCGCTCCCCCGGCGTGGCGCGCTCGTAGCGCGAGCCGAAGAACCCGACGGCGAGCTCGGACTCAGCCTCGGGGGCGGCGACGGCGACGTCCGCGGCGGTGATCGGCGAGCGGGGGGCGAGGTCCCAGACGGCCTTGCCGTAGGCCTGGATGAAGTACGGGTAGCCGCCGGTGGCGTCGTACATCGCGGCGAGGGCGTCGGGCTCGAAGGCGGCGTCCTCCGAGGCGGCGGGCGCCTCGAGGGCGCGGTCGGCGGCGTCGCGGGTGAGCCGGTCGATGCGCTGGTAGCGGAAGAGCCGCTCGCTGTAGGACTTGCTGGCGCTGAGCACGGCGGGCAGGTGCGGCAGCCCGGCACCGACCACGATCACCGGCAGGCCCGACTGGCTGAGCTCGTGGCAGGCGGCGCAGAGCGCGGAGACGTCATCGGCGCCGAGGTCCTGCATCTCGTCGATGAAGATGCCGATGCCCTTGCCCGCGTCGGCGGCGAGCCCGCCGAGGTCGGTGAAGAGCTCGACGAGGTCGATCTCGATGTCGCCGGAGTCGGCCCGCCCGCGCACGGCGGGCACGTCGATGCCCGGGCTCCACTGGTCCTTCAGCTTGGCGTTGGAGCCGGCGTCGCGGTGGGCGAAGGACTTGATCACGCCGAGCACGTGGTCGAGCGACTCCTCGTCGCGGTGGCCGAGCTCGCGGACGGCCTGGTGCAGCGCACTGCTGAGCGGTCGCCGGAGGCCCTGGCCGGGACGTGCCTCGAGCTTGCCGGTCCCCCAGCCCGTGCGTACGGCGGCCCCGCGCAGCGCGTTGAGCAGCACGGTCTTGCCGACCCCGCGCAGCCCGGTGAGCACCAGGCTGCGCTCGGGACGGCCCTTGGCGACGCGTTCGAGGACGACCTCGAAGGCGGAGAGCTGCTCGTCGCGGCCGGCGAGCTCGGGCGGGCGCTGGCCCGCGCCCGGGGCGTACGGGTTCCGGATCGGGTCCACGATCCGACGCTATCGGGGAATCTAGGCCCATCCCTAGAGACCCGGATACTCGGCGAGTCGCCGAAACGGTTGAACGATCGCATCCGTGACCGAGCCGTCCGTGACGCACCCGCCCTGCTAGCCCGCCTGAGGGGAGGAGCGCTCGACGCGGTCGCGGGCGGCGTCGTAGGACTCGTCGAGGCCCTTGCGCAGCAGTGCGATCAGGTCGGGCACCTCGTCTGCGGCCAGCCGGAACGTGCCGGCGCAGACGTTGTCGCGCCACAGCGACAGCACCACGAGCAGCGACTCCTGGTGCCAGGTCACGCGCAGCGAGCGGTCCTCACCGCGGGGGTCGAGGAAGACCGCCCCGGTCCGCTGGATGCGCTGCTGGGCCATGTCCCATTGTGACCCGGCCCACAAAGATCTGCCTAGACTCTGGTTCGTGCCCGAGCTGCCGGAGGTCGAAGCCCTCGTCCAGGACCTGCGCGGACGCCTGGTCGGCCGGGCCATCACCCGCATCGACCTCGCCGCCTTCAGCGCGCTGAAGACCTTCGACCCGCCGCTCCAGGCGCTGCACGGCACGCTGGTCGACGACGTCACGCGGCACGGCAAGTTCCTCGACATCGACGCCAGCGGCGTGCACGTGGTCATCCACCTCGCGCGCGCCGGCTGGATCCGCTGGCGCGACGAGGTGCCGGCCCTGCCCGCCCGGCCAAACAGCAAGAACCCGCTGGCGGTCCGGGTTGTCATCGACGACGAGGTGGGGCTCGACATCACCGAGGCGGGCACCAAGAAGAGCCTGGCCATGTACGTCGTCCGCGACCCCGCCGACGTGCCGGGTGTGGCCCGGCTCGGGCCCGACCCGCTGGCCGACGACTTCACCGTCGACGTGCTGCGCTCGATCCTCGAGGCCGAGGGCCGCAAGCAGATCAAGGGCGTGCTGCGGATGCAGTCGATCGTCGCCGGCATCGGCAACGCCTACTCCGACGAGATCCTGCACGCGGCGAGGATGTCGCCGTTCAAGCCGGCCAACAGCCTGGACGACGCCGAGCTCCAGACGCTGTACGACGCGATCCGCGACACCTTGACGGGCGCCGTCCAGCGGGCGAGCGGGGTCGCGATGAGCGAGCTCAAGGGCGAGAAGAAGAGCAACCTCGCGGTCCACGGCAAGACCGGCCAGAAGTGCCCGGTCTGCGGCGACGTGGTGCGCGAGGTGTCGTTCGCCGACTCGAGCCTGCAGTACTGCGCGACGTGCCAGACGGGCGGCAAGCCGCTGGCCGACCGGCGGATGTCGAAGCTGCTGAAGTGAGGCCCCGGGCATGTAGAAGGTGCTGGTCGGACCCACCCCCGTGACAGTCCGACCAACACCGTGCGTCAAGTTTACCTTGACGAGGGTGCCTCATGTCACGCAGTTGCGCCCTTGGACGCCGACTTCTTCGCAAATCGCTCCCACGCGGCCTGCCGGGTGACGCCGAGGACGCGCCCGATCTCGGCCCACGTGACGCCGCGATCGTGCAGCATCTCGACCCACTCCTGGGCGAAGGAGAAGTTCTGCTCGGCCGAGGCGAGGATCTGGGGCAGCGTCGCCAGCAGCTCTGGGTCGGTCATCCGCTCCCACGGCATCGTCGCGCGCGCCGCCGCGACCCGCTCCGGGTCGTGGAGCACCTCGTGGAAGGTGTCGACGCACGACTCGCAGACCTGTGCGCCGAGCCCGCCGATGAGGGGGACGTCGGTGCCGGGCCCCCCGGGCGTGGCGCAGAAGGAACAGATCCTGCCCTCACGGGTCATGCTCATGCTTTCGCCTTCCGTCACCGACCCAATGGACACGATGCTACCGGGCTCCTCCACCCCGCGGGGTGGAGCCGACGAAAGTGCCGTCACTGCATCTCGGGGACGTCGAGGTCCCCGAACATCGAGCCGCAGGTGTCGCCGACGTAGGTCGTGAAGGCCTCGACCTTCTTCTTCGCGTCGGCCGACATGTCGCTCTCCAGGGCGTCGAGGTCGGGCGACTTGAGGTCGGCCTCCGAGATGTCCTTCGCCGCCTTGATGGTCTCCTCGAAGCCCTCGCGCGCGTCGTCGGAGATGCCGTCCGGGGTGCCGACCTTCTCGATCTCCTTGGCCCACGTGTGCATCGCGTCGGCGAGCTCCTTCTCGCTCGGCAGCGCCGCGTCGGGGTTGGTGAGGTCGATGTCGAGGTTGGTGAACAGGCTCGACTGGGCCTTGCAGAAGTCGTCCTTGCTCGCGTCGGCCGGAGCGCCGCCGCCACCGCCTCCGCACGCCGCGGTCACGGCTGCGACGAGCAGGATCGCGCTGGTCGTGGTGAGGCGGGTCAGGATGTTCATGGGCTCCCCTTCGCACGGACGCGGCGTTCGCGTCGACATCGGGTGCCTACCCTGTCGTGGCGCGCCTCAATCGTCCACTCCGAAGGCGGCCGGCTGGGGAAGGCCGAGCGCCTGCTCGACCGCCTCGAGGTACTCCCCGCGCGGGCGTCGTACGACACCGAGGGTGGCGAGGTGCGGGGTCTGCCACTGCACGTCGAGCACCCGGTGGTCGGCGTGCTCGTCGCGGAGCAGGTCGACCAGGCCGACGAGCGCGACCTTCGAGGCGTCGCGGTCGTGGTGGAACATCGACTCCCCGGCGAACAGCCCACCGATGCTGACGCCGTACAACCCTCCGGCGAGCCGGCCGTCGCGCCACGCCTCGACCGAGTGCGCCCAGCCGAGGGTGTGCAGCCGGGTGTAGCCGCGCACGAACTCCGGCGTGATCCAGCCGTCGGGCCGGTCCGGGCTGCCGCACTGCGCCATCACCTCGTCGAAGGCGGTGTCGACGCGGATCTCGAAGTCGCGGGCCGAGCGCCGCAGCGACCGCGACACCTTGAGCGCGTCGAGCGGCAGCACACCCCGCTCCACCGGCGAGAACCAGCCGAGCTCCTCGCGGTCAAGGGTGACCGGCATCGGGAACAGGCCGAGGCTGTAGGCGGTGACCAGCGTGCCGGCCTCGAGGTCGGCGCCGAGCGCGACGAGGTCGTCGTCGGGGTCCCACGTCGAGTGGTGGGGGAACGCCCACGGCGTCGGGTCGGGCGCGATCGGCACGCTCTCACGCTAGCGAGTCGCCCCCACCTCGGCCGTACGATCGCGGCATGGGGTTGAAGCAGACCGTCGGGCGCCAGCTCGCGCCGCGCATCCAGGAGCTCGCACCCGGGCTGACGACCAGCTTCGTGCGCGAGGCGCTCAACCGCGCGATCGACGGTGTCGGCCCGCTCGCCCCCGCCGCCACGGCCGCCGACAAGCAGCTCGACGAGCAACGCGGCGACGTCGAACGCGCCATCCACGAGGTCATCGAGAACAACGTCCGGATGGCCGGCGCGCAGGGCTTCGTCACCAACATCGGCGGCCTGGTGACCATGGCCGTGACCATCCCGGCCAACGTCACCGGCCTGGCCCTCATCCAGTGCCGGATGGTCGCCGGCATCGCCCACCTCCGCGGCCACGACCTCGACGACCCGCGGGTGCGCAACGCGATCCTCGCGCTGCTGCTCGGCGAGGAGCAGGTCGGCGACCTGGTGAAGAAGCGCAAGCTGCCCTCGACCCCGATGGGACTCGCCACTGCGCCGGCCCACGACCCGACGCTCGACGGCACCATCTCCCTGGTCGTCGCCACCGACATCGTCACCCGCGTCGCGGGCAAGCGCCTCGCGACCACGGTCGGGCGCCGGGTGCCGGTGATCGGCGGCGTCGTCGGCGCCGGTGCCGACGGCTTCGCGACCTGGAAGGTCGGCCGCTACGCCGACCGCGAGCTGCTGCCGCGCAAGCGCTGATGCGCCTCCTGCTGCTCGCGCTGGTGCCGCTCACCGCGTCCTTGGCGGCGACATCATCACCGGTCGGGGCCACGGACGCGACGTGCGAGGGTCGCGCCGCGACGATCGTCGCCGTCAAGGGACGGCCCACCCAGGGCACGGAGGGCGACGACGTCATCGTCGGCACCGAGGGCCCGGACCGCGTCGACGCCCTCGGCGGCAACGACGTCGTCTGCGGGCTCGGCGGTGGGGACGTGCTCCGCGGCGGGGCGGGCGACGACCGGCTCCTCGGCGGCCTCAGCGGCCGTGACGAGAACGGGGTCTACCAGGCAGACCTGGTCGTCCCCGGTGCCGGTGACGACACCATCGACGTCGGGCTCGACCCGACCGCGCTCACCGACGGACAGGAGGACAACGGGCCTGGCTACGACACCATCAGCTGGGCGGACAGCCCGGCGGGCGTCACGGTCGACCTCGTGGCCGGCACCGCGGTCGGCGAAGGTTCGGACACGATCGTCCTCCAGCCTGCGATTGCGGTCGTGGGGACGGCACACGCCGACATCATCACCGGGTCCGATCGCGACGAGGTGTTCGACACCGGGGCGGGCGACGACGTCATCACCGCCGCGGGCGGCGACGACTCGATCGTCCCGCGGAAGGGTGACGACCGCGTCGACTCGGGGGACGGCGACGACTTCCTCGTGATCGGCAGTGGTGCGGACGAGGTCGACACCGGACCTGGTGCCGACTTCGTCGACGTGCAGTGGCGTGCCGCGGGATCGAGGATCCAGACCGGTGCCGGTTCGGACTCGATCCTCACGACCGGGTCGGCCGACGTCGACTCCGGGGGCGGGCGCGACGACGTGACTATGGTCCTGCGCCCCGGCGACCGGTTCGCCGTCGCCGGTGGCACCGGCCGCGACGACGTCGACGTCGTCCCGCGCGGCTTCGGCGACGCCCGGATGACCTGGGACAACTCCCGGGGCCGGGTCAGGACCGGCACCGGGGTCATCGGACGGACGTCCGGCTTCGAGCGTCTCGTCCTCGGCGACGGGGTGCGGTGGACCTTCGACGGGGCCGACTTCGGTGAGCGCGTCCGCGCGTTCTACGGAGCCGCGCCCGTCCTGCTGCACGGAGGCGGCGGGCCCGACGTCCTCTGGGGCACCGAGAACGACGACGTGCTCGACGGCGGGGCCGGGCGCGACGTGCTGCACGGCAACCCCGGCCGGGACGCCTGCCGCGCCGGCGAGGTGCTCCGCGGGTGCGAGTCGCGCGGCTGACGGACTACTTCTTGCCCTTCATCCGCCGATAGGCGTCGAGGGTGCCGCGGCCGGCGGGGCTCTCCTCGAGGGTCCGCACGACCTTCCGCTTGACGCGGTACGTCGGTGTGGCGCGGGCCCGGTCCACGTCGTCACGCGCCTCCCGGAGCTCCTCGTGCAGCCGCTCCTCCACCGCACGGAGGCGGGCGCCCTCGACCAGCAGCGCGCTGATCGCGTCGAGGGCCGACGGCAGCAGCAGCTCGGCGGTGACGGTGTCGGGGTCGACGAACGTGCCGAGGTCGGGACCGACGAGGTCGTCGAGCGAGCCCGAGACGTCGTACCCCTCCTCGGCGATCGCGGCAACCCAGCCGCGCGAGAGGTCCTGCGCCCAGGCGTGGTCCTCGGGTGAGAGGCCGAGGCGCGCCGAGGCGACGCCGCGCGACAGGGTCTGGTGGGCGAGCAGCTCGCGGACCAGCGGGCGGTAGTCGGGCGGCGAGATGATCGAGGTGACCCGCTGGTTGATGGTGCGCAGCAGCGAGGTCTCCGGAACGCCGAGCGACGGGTTCTCGCGCTCGGCGGTCAGGTCGAGCTCGAGGCCGTCGAGGCCGAAGGTGTGCGAGAACCGGCGCCACAGCTCGCCGCGATCGGAGCCCGACGGCGGCACCGTGACGAGGTGGACCCGCTCCGACGGCAGCGAGCCGGCCCACCGGGCGAGGATGTCGGGGAGCTCCTGCACCGCCCAGAACCACGACCCGATCTTGGAGTCGCGCGCCGGGTCGCGGATGGTCTGCAGGAACTTCGCGTAGGTGATGTGGCTGCGGTGCTTGACGTTCTCCTGCCACTCCGCGGGGATCTGGCGGACCAGGTCGCGCACCGACAGGACGAGGTGGACCTCGGCGTCGCCGAGCGAGGCGAGTGCGCGCTCGACCTGCGTCGGCGTCGCGCGGGCGAAGATCTCGTGGCTGATGATCGCGGTGCCGGGCCAGTCGCGGACCTGTGCGGCGAGCCGGTCCCAGGCGCCGACGGCCTCGGTCTCCAGGCCGCCCCACGGCAGCGTCATCAGGTCGAGCGCGGCGAGGAAGTGCGCGTCGAAGCGGTCGGCGGGATAGAGGATGTCGTGCTCGCGCAGCGTCTTCTGGTTGCGGAAGAGGACGTCCTGGAGGTACGACGTGCCGGTCTTCGGGCAGCCCACGTGCAGCAGCACTCGCCTGCTCACCGCTCCACGCTCCTCTCCACCCTCCGGTCTGCCGCGCGCCACCCGGGATCCACGACCATGCGGATCGCCAGGTCCAGCACCTGCTGGTCGGCGACCCCCGGGCCGGTCGCGGCCGGCGGCTCGGTGCGCGGCGCGAGGGCGGCGAGGTCGCCGACGACAGCGTAGCCAGCGCGGCTGATCTCCCGCGTCATGCGGGCGGCCGAGGCGGCGACCCACTCCCGCTCCCGCGCAGGTACGACGGCAGGTGCGGTGCCCGTGTCGGGGATCCGGTGCTGGAGGGTGCGCATGAGGGCCGGGCGCTCGTGCGCCGGGACCCGGAGGCCGACGACCGCGGCGATGCGGCGGGCCAGCTCGGCCTGGTCGGCGCCGGGCACCCGCACCAGCGGCAGGCGTCGTACGCCGACCTGGCGGGGCAGCCGGTCGTGGTCGGTGACGATCCGGACGAACGGCCGGCGCGCGCCCCACCTGCGGGCCGACGCGGGCAGGTCGGCGCGGGCGGGGAGCTGGTCGCGCTCGCGCCAGAACCGCAGCCACTCGGTCCACGGCGTGCTGCCCGTCTCGAAGCAGCGCTGGGTCCAGGTGTGGGCGAGCAGCTCGTCGAGGGGACGGCCGACGGCGACCAGGAACGGCCGCGGACCGCCCTCGGGGCGCCCGCGCGAGGCGAGGTCCTCGCGCCAGTGGGCGACGAGGACCGGGTCACCGACGAGGCGGTAGCGCAGCCGCCACGGCCGCGCCCAGGTCGTGCGGACCGGGTCGGCGCCGAGCGCGACGAGGTCGTCGGCGAGCAGCACGCTCGCGACCCGGAGCAGCTCGTGGGCGCTGACGGTCGCCGGGTCCACCGGCTGCGCACCGAAGGTCGGGGTCTCGAGGCCCATCAGCGGCAGATCGGCCTTGCCACGCCCGGCGGCGGGTGCCGCCAGCACCCGATCCGCGAGTTGAGTGCTCAACCCGTCGTGGCCGCCGCGGGGCCCAGCACTCGACTCGCGGGCCAGGTTGATCCGACGCAGCAGCTCGAGCTGCTGCGCACCTGGTACGACGCCGGTCGGCGGGTCCGCGGACATGTCGCCGCGCCACGCGAGCCACGGCGTCGTACCGCCCTGGCGCAGGTGGGCGACCCAGCTCTGTGCGCGCCCGGTCAACGGTCGCGCAGTCGACGGGCGGTGCCGCGGAGCCGACCGCCCAGGGTCTCGGTCGAGGCGCGGTTGGCGGCCTCCTGGGTCATCTCGGCCAGCGCGTCGAGGGCGGCGCCGAGCTCGAGCTTGGCCCGGACCAGGTCGGGGTCGCGCCAGTCGGCCTCGGGCGCGGGACGGCGGGGCCGCAGGTCCTCCACGTCGCCGACGACGTCGACCCCGCTGCCCTTGATCCACTCGATCCAGAGCTCGGCCTGCTGCTCGGCGAAGTCGTAGCGGTCGGGAGGCAGCCGCACCGGGATCGCCTCGCGGGACACGAGCACCTCCTGCGCGAGCTGCTCACGGATCAGGCTGTCGTAGACCGGGTCGCGGCGCACGCCGAGCTCGAGGCGGCGGTTGAGCTTGCGGAGCAGCGAGGTCTCGGCGATGCCGAGGGAGCGGTTGTCGCGCTCGGAGTCGAGGGGCGCCCAGGCAGGGTCGATGCCGAAGGCCCGGCAGAACCGCAGCCACAGCTCGTCGCCGTTGGGGCCGCGGTCGTGCGGGACGGTGACGACGTGGACACGCTCGGGCGGCAGCTTCGCGCCCCAGCGGGCCAGCACGGTCGGCAGGTCCATCGCGTTGAAGAACCAGGTCTGGCCGCGCTCGACCTTGGTGAGGAAGCGCTTGAAGGGCCACTTGCGACCCTGCTTGATCGACTCCTGCCACGCGGCGGGCAGCTGGCGGCCGAGGTCGCGCGCGGAGTAGATGACGTGGACCTCGTTGCCGGCGAGGTCGTTCATCGCCTTGGCGACCTTGTCGGGCTTGGCGCCGGCAAGGATCTCGTGGCTGATCACCACGTTGCCGTCGGCCTTCTGGACTTTGCGCACCATCGCGTCCCACGCGCCTCGGGCGTGGCCGGGCGCACCGCCCCAGTCCTGCTCGAGCAGGTCGAGCGCCGCGCGGAAGTGGAAGACGTCGGAGTGCCCGGACCGCGGCGCCGGGATGGTCACGCCGTGGCGCGCCAGCGAGGCGAGGTTGAGGTCCAGGCGGTCCTGGAGGTAGGTCGTCCCGGTCTTCGGGGCCCCGATGTGGAGGTGGACGACGCGGGTCATGTCGCTGATTCTGCCCGAGTGACCGTGCCGCTGGTCGAGCAGGGACGAAGTCCCGTGTCGAAACCGAGGCACCCGATGGGCTCGGTTTCGACACGCTCGCTTCGCTCGCTGCTCAACCAGCGCTCTGCGCGAGGGCGCGGACGACGGCGCTCGGGCTCGGGCGACCGAGCTGTCCGGCCATCCAGACGCTGGTCGCCACGACGGCGTCGAGGTCGACCCCGTGGTCGATCCCGAGCCCGGTCAGCATCCACACGAGGTCCTCGGTGGCGAGGTTGCCGGTCGCGGACTTGGCGTAGGGGCAGCCGCCGAGGCCGCCGGCGCTCGCGTCGAAGGTGGTGATCCCCTCCTGGAGCGCGGCGAAGGTGTTGGCGAGCGCCTGGCCGTAGGTGTCGTGGAAGTGCATCGCCAGCCGGTCGGTGCCGACGCCCGCGTCGGCGAAGGCCGCGACGAGGGCCTTCACGTGGCCGGCCGTGGCGACACCGATCGTGTCGCCGATGCTCAGCTGGCTCGCGCCGAGGTCGAGGAGCCGGGTGCCGGCGGTGACGACCTGCTCGATCGGCACGGCGCCCTCCCACGGATCGCCGAAGCACATGCTGACGTAGGCGCGGACGTCCATCCCGGCCTCGCGGGCGCGCGCGACGGTCGGCTCGAACATCGCGAACTGCTCGTCGAAGGTGCGGTTGAGGTTCTTGTTCGCGAAGGTCTCGGTGGCGCTGCCGAAGATCGCGATGTGCTCCAGGCCGAGCTCGAGCGCCCGGTCGAGCCCGCGCTCGTTGGGCACCAGCACCGGGAGGTGCCGGCCCTCCTCGCCGAGGTCGGTCATCAGCTCCGCGGCGTCCGCGAGCTGCGGGACCCACTTCGGGTGCACGAAGCTGGTGGCCTCGACGACCGGGAGGCCGGCGGCCACGAGTCGTCGTACGAATTCGGCCTTGACGTCGACCGGGACGATCGCCTTCTCGTTCTGCAGGCCGTCGCGGGGGCCGACCTCGTAGATGGTGACCGCGGACGGCAGGCCGTCGGCGGGCACGTTCATCGGGAGGGTCATCTGCGGGCTCCTTGGCTTCGACACGCTCGTTCCTCGCTGCTCAACCAGCGGAGGGCTCGACCACGAAGAGCACGGCGCCGAGCTTGACGAGGTCGCCGGTCGAGGCGCCGACCGAGGTCACCGTGCCGGCGAAGGGCGCCTTGAGCGCGAGCTCCATCTTCATCGCCTCCATCACGCCCAGCGTCTCACCCTCGGCCACGTGCTGGCCGTCGGTGACGTTGACCGCGAGGACGGTGCCGGGCATCGGCGCGAGGAGGGTGCCGTCGCCCGCGACCGCGGAGTGGTCGGCGAACGGGTCGCGCCGGTCGAGGAGGAACCGTTGGCCGTGGACGACGACCTCGGTGCCGTCCCGTCCGCGGAGCACGAAGCCGTCGCCGTGGCTCAGTGAGCCGACTCGCTGCAGGCCCTCTGCGGACGTCGGCCTCGTGAACCAGCCGGACCCGGAGAGGTTCCGGCCGAACTCGGTCAAGGGGGCGCGATCACCGCCCAGCCGGAAGCCGTCGGGCTGCCACGGGCCGCGCGGGCTCGCGTCGAGCGCGACGCCCAGCACCACCCCCGCCAGGACGCGCGCGTCCGCGTCGTCGGGGGCGGGCACCTCGTGGTGGTCGAGCCATGCCGTGTCGATGGTCGTGTCGCGGAACTCGCTGGAGGCGACGAGGGCGCGGAGGAAGCCGGTGTTGGTGGTGAGCCCGAGGATCGCCGTCGCGTCGAGCGCCTCGACCAGGGACTCGCGTGCCGCGTCGCGGTCGGCCCCCCAAGCGATGACCTTGCCCAGCATCGGGTCGTACGACGCACTGACCTCCTGCCCCGACTCCAGGGCGTGGTCGACGCGCACGAGCGCGTCCGGGTCGCCCGACGAGTCCGGCCAGATGACGTGGGTGGCGACCCCCGCCTGGGGGAGGAAGCCGTTGAAGGAGTCCTCCGCGTAGACGCGGGCCTCGATCGCGTGGCCCTCGAGGGTCACGTCTGCCTGCTCGATGCCGAGCGGCTCGCCGGTCGCGACACGCAGCTGCAGCTCGACGAGGTCGACCCGCTCGCCGCGGACCCGCGTCACCTCCTCGGTCACCGGGTGCTCGACCTGGAGCCGGGTGTTCATCTCGAGGAAGTAGAACTCGCCGGTCGCGTTGTCGAGCAGGAACTCCACCGTGCCCGCGTTGGCGTACGACACCTGCTGGGCGAGGGCGACCGCCGCCGAGGTGATCGCCTCGCGCTGGGCGTCGCTGATCGTCGGGGCCGGCGCCTCCTCGAGCACCTTCTGGTGACGACGCTGGGTCGAGCAGTCGCGCTCGAAGAAGTGCAGCACCGTGCCGTGGGTGTCGCCGAGGACCTGCACCTCGATGTGGCGTCCGGACTCGACGTACTTCTCGATGAGCAGGGTGTCGTCGCCGAACGAGCTCGCCGCCTCGCGTGCCGCCGCGGCCCTCGCCTCGGGCAGCTCGGCGGCGGTGCGCACGACACGCATGCCCTTGCCGCCACCACCGGCGGCGGCCTTGACCAGCACCGGGTAGGCGAAGGCTCCCGGGTCCTCGCCGAGGCCGTACGACGGCACCACCGGCACGCCGGCCTGCACGGCGATCTCGCGGGCGGCGTCCTTGCGTCCCATCGCGTCCATCACGTCGGCGCTGGGGCCGACGAGGGTGATGCCGGCCTCGGCGAGCGCCCGGGCGAAGGGCGCGCGCTCGGAGAGGAAGCCGTAGCCGGGGTGCACGAACCCGGCGCCCGACTCCTGCGCGGCCGCGACGACGGCGTCGACGTCGAGGTAGGACCCGACCCGCACGGCCCGGTCGGCAGCGCGCACGTGGGGCGCCGCCTCGTCGAGGTCGGTGTGGATGGCGACGGTCTGCCAGCCGAGGCGCTTCGCGGTGCGCATGACGCGCAGGGCGATCTCGCCCCGGTTGGCGATGAGAAGGGTGGGCACAGTGCTCACATCCTGAAGATGCCGTAGGACGGCTCGGGGATCGGGACGTAGGAGGTCGCGGCGAGGGCCATGCCGAGGACGCGGCGGGTGTCGGCGGGGTCGATGATCCCGTCGTCCCAGAGCCGGGCCGAGGCGTAGTAGGGCGAGCCCTGGGTCTCGTACTGCTCGCGGATCGGGGCCTTGAACGCCTCCACCGCGGCCTCGTCCTCGAGGTCGGTGCGCACGGTCGCGAGGACGGAGGCGGCCTGCTCGCCGCCCATCACCGAGATCCGGGCGTTGGGCCACATCCAGAGGAAGCGCGGGTCGTAGGCGCGCCCGCACATGCCGTAGTTGCCGGCACCGAACGAGCCGCCGATGACCACGGTGAACTTCGGCACGACGCTGCACGCCACAGCGGTGACGAGCTTGGCGCCGTCGCGAGCGATGCCCTTGTTCTCGTACTCGCGACCGACCATGAAGCCGGTGATGTTCTGCAGGAACACCAGCGGGATCTTGCGCTGGTTGCACAGCTCGATGAAGTGCGCGCCCTTCAGCGCCGACTCGCTGAAGAGGATGCCGTTGTTGGCGACGATGCCGACCTCGTGGCCGAAGATCCGCGCGAAGCCGCACACCAGCGTGTCGCCGTAGAGCTTCTTGAACTCGTGGAACCGGCTGCCGTCGACCACCCGTCGGATCACCTCGCGGACGTCGTACGGCGTCCGGGTGTCGGTGGGCACCACGTCGTAGATCGACTCCGGCGACTCGTGCGGCTCCTCGACCTCCGCGGACGGCGTACGAGCAGGGGTGGCGGCGGGCAGCGTGTCGACGATCGAGCGCACGATGGCCAGCGCGTGCGCGTCGTCCTCGGCGAGGTGGTCGACCACGCCGGAAGTGCGGGCGTGGACGTCGCCGCCGCCGAGGTCCTCGGCGCTGACGACCTCACCGGTCGCCGCCTTCACCAGCGGCGGGCCGCCGAGGAAGATCGTGCCCTGGTTGCGCACGATCACCGTCTCGTCGGACATCGCCGGGACGTAGGCGCCGCCGGCGGTGCAGGAGCCCATCACGCTGGCGATCTGCGGGATGCCCTTCGCGGACAGGTTGGCCTGGTTGTAGAAGATCCGGCCGAAGTGCTCGCGGTCGGGGAACACCTCGTCCTGCATCGGCAGGAAGGCGCCGCCGGAGTCGACGAGGTAGATGCACGGCAGGTGGTTCTCCGCGGCGATGGTCTGCGCGCGCAGGTGCTTCTTGACCGTCATCGGGTAGTAGGTGCCGCCCTTGACGGTGGCGTCGTTGGCGACGATGACGCACTCGCGGCCCGAGACGCGACCGATGCCGCCGACGACACCGGCGGAAGGAACGGCGTAGTCATCGGACCCGTACATGCCGTAGGCCGCGAGCGGCGCGAGCTCGAGGAACGGGCTGCCGGGGTCGAGCAGGCGGTCGACGCGGTCGCGGACCAGCAGCTTGCCGCGGTCGGTGTGCTTCGTGCGCGCGGACTCCGACCCGCCCTGGCGGACCCGGGCCAGCCGGGTGCGGAGGTCGTCGACGAGCTCGCGCATGGAGGGTGACGTCTGGGGCTCGCTCACCACCTCAGGTTAGCGATCGTTAACCCACGGAGTCCAGTGGCGGGAACTCGCCGTGCACGGTCGTCCCCCAGCCCGGCGCGGTCTCCAGCCGCAGCCGGCCGCCCGCGGCCTCCATCCGCGCCTCCATGCCGAGCAGCCCGCCTGCGTCGACGAGCGCCTGGTCGAAGCCGCTGCCGTTGTCGGAGACGGTGAAGCTCAGGTGGGGCAGGCCCCGCACGCTCACCAGCACCTCGCTGGCGCCGGCGTGCTTGGCGGCGTTGGTGAGCGCCTCCAGGATGCAGAAGTACGCCGCCGCCTCGACCTGGCGGCTGGGCCGCTCGAAGTCCGCGACGTCGAGGGTCACCGGCACCGTCGAGCGGCGGGCGGTGGACTGGAGGGCGGCGACCAGGCCGCGCTCGGTGAGGAGCGGCGGGTAGATGCCGCGGGCCAGCTCGCGCAGCTCGACGAGGATCTCCCGGTTGTCGGCCGCCAGCTGGCCGAGCAGCGTGGTGGCGCCCTCGTGGCGCCCGGCCTCGAGCTCCTTGCGGGCTCGCTCGATCGTCACGCTCATCGCGAGCAGCCGCTGCTGCGCGCCATCGTGCAGGTCGCGCTCCAGGCTGCGACGGGCGGCGTCGGCCACCTCGACGATGCGGGTGCGCGACTCCACGAGCTGCGTGGACTGGTCGCGCAGGCGCGTGTAGGCGTCGCGCACGAGGAAGACGACGACGCCGACACCCGCCGGCAGGGACGAGGCGATGACGATCGCGTTGACCCACCAGAGCTCGTTGAGCGCCGTGGTCCGGCGCCACTCGCCGAGCGCGGCCACGGAGGCACTGCCGACCACCGCGACCACCATCAGCGCGGTGATCCAGCGCCGGGACAGGTAGGGAAAGCCCACCAGCAGCGGGAACATCGTCAGCAGTGCCGTGAGCGGAGCGAGGTTGGGCGTGGCCCACGTGCCACCGAACGCGAAGAGCAGCGACGAGAGCGCGAGCCCGGCGATGGCAGCGGACGCGCCGTAGCGCCGGCACAGCGGCGGGGTCACCAGCATCAGCACGATCGAGACCACCATGACCCCGAGGTCGATCTCGACGGCCGTGTGCTTGAACCCCGCGAGGTACGCCGCACCCAGCAGGGTGGTCGCGGCGGTCAGCGCGATCAGGTTGATCCGCAGCAGCCAGGCCAGGGCCGGGTCGAGGCCGTCCCAGCCGGCCAGGATCCGCTTCATCGACGGGGCGCTACCCCGCCGCCCACGCCCGCCTCGCTCAGGAAGACCAGGGTGGCGGCGACCCGTCGGTGCACAGGCGCGTCGGACGGCAGGTCGAGCTTGGTGAGGATCGAGTTGATGTGTTTCTCCACCGCGCGGTCGGTGATGACCAGCTCGGCGGCGATCGCCGCGTTGGTCATCCCCCGCGCGACCATCGCGAGCACCTCGAGCTCGCGCGGAGTGAGCCGGTCGAGCAGCGAGTCGTGGCGACGGGTGCCGGTGGCCATCAGCGCGTCGACCACGATCTGGTCGATCACCGAGCCGCCCCCGGCCACGGTGCGGAGCGCAGCGACCAGCTCGTCGACGTCGGCCACGCGCTCCTTCAGGAGGTAGCCCCGGCCGTCGGAGCCGTCGCGCACCAGGTCGAGCGCGTACTCCACGTCGGAGTACTGCGTCAGCGCCACCACGCCGATGTCGGGGTGGGTGCGCCGCAGCTCGCCGGCGGCGCGGATTCCCTCGTCGGTGAAGTCCGGAGGCATCCGGATGTCGGTGAGCAGCACGTCGGGGCGGTGCTCGTCGACCGCGCTCACCAGCTCCGGGAGGCTGGTGGCCGTCGCGACCACGTCGATGTCGTCGTACGCCTCGAGGAGGGCGAGCACACCGGCCCGGAGCAGGTCGCCGTCCTCGGCGAGGACGACTCTGATCTGGGGCATGCCGCGCACTGTAGTCACGGGTGAGGTGCGATGTCGGTAGAGCAGGCACCACACCTCGGATTCCTTCGTCTCCGCGAAACTCTTGACGCCTGTCCAGATGAAATGTGGTGCTGGCACCACTGAAATCGTCGCTGGGCGGGACCAAGATCTCTCTGGTTGGTGCACGAATCTTGGGAGTCAGTGGGCCGTGCGGGGGTGCGGCCCACTGAATGCACCGACATCTCGGGTGGGGCTCGGTGGGCTTGGGAGGGCACGTGATTCCGCTTGCTGTCTGGGAGGCGCCGGAGCGTTCGATGACGCTCCCGGCCCCGCGTGGCTCGTCGCAGTGGTTAACCACCACTAACCTCGACCTCGTGACCCCACGTCGTCAGCAGATCCTCGACATCGCCGCCGAGCTCTTCGCGGCGCGCGGGTTCCACGGCGTGTCCGTCGCCGAGCTCGGCTCGGCCTGCGGGATCTCCGGTCCCGCGCTCTACAAGCACTTCGAGTCCAAGGACGCGATGCTCGCCGAGATGCTGGTCTCCATCAGCGAGACCCTCCTCGCCGAGGGCCGCAGCCGCGTCGAGTCCGCCACCGGACCGCGGGCCGCGCTCGAGGCGCTGGTCGAGTGGCACATCGAGTTCGCGCTCGAGCACCGGGCGCTCATCGTCGTCCAGGACCGCGACTGGAGCAGCCTCCCCGACGAGGCCCGCGAGCGCGTGCGCGCGCTCCAGAGGTCGTACGTCGACGTGTGGGCCACTCAGGTGCGCCTGCTCGACCCGAACCTGAGCCCGGAGACGTCGCGCACCCGCGCCCACGTGCTCTTCGGCCTGCTCAACTCCACGCCGCACAGCGGCCGGCTGCCCGACCCGCAGATGCACGACGTGCTGCGCGAGATGGCGCACGGCGCCCTGGGTCTCGCCTGACCGCGCGACGCCTCCCCCGATAGGGTGAGCGCATGCAGCTGAGCGAGAGCCTCGAGAACGCCTTCAACGCCCAGATCACCCTGGAGTTCCAGGCCTCGCTGGTCTACCGCCAGCTCGCCATCGAGCTCGAGATCATGGACCTGCCCGGCATGGCCGCGTGGCTGCGCCACCAGGCCGACGAGGAGATCGTCCACGCCAACAAGTTCATCGACCACGTCGCCGACCGCGACAACCACCCGCGCATCGGTGCCACCGCGGCGCCGTCGGTCGCGGTGAACTCGGTCCACGACGCCTTCGAGGCCGCGCTGGCCCACGAGCAGAAGGTCTCGGCGTCGATCCGCGACCTCTACCGCCTCGGTGAGTCCGAGGGCGACCTCGACTCCCGCCCGCTCCTCAACTGGTTCCTCGAGGAGCAGATCGAGGAGGAGGCGACCGTCAGCGAGATCCTCGGCCGGCTCAAGATGATCGACGACGACGGCCCCGGCCTGCTCCGCCTCGACGAGGAGCTCGGCGCCCGCCCGGTCGCCACCACCGAGGCTCGCTGAGCCAGCCTCACCACGAGTCGGACGGCTGCTCCAGCAGCCGGGCCGCCCGGGCCGCGGCGTCCTCCGCGACGACCAGGTCGTCGACCTCGTCGGGGTCCGCGCTGGCCCGTGAGTCTCCAGGAGACTCAAGGTCGAGCGCACGAGGTCGGGTGAGCTGGTGCAGGTCGCGGAGCACCCGGTCGCGGGAGAGCCCGCGCAGGTGCGTCAGCACGAACGGGTCGGCCTGGATCAGCCACGCCAGCTGGGTCCACACGGCCAGCGCGTGCGGACAGGGGTCGAGCCAGGAGTCGCACGAGCAGGCCGAGCCCAGCTCGCCGCCGTACGGCAACAGCTCGACGCCGGCCTCCTCGACGGCCTCGACGAACGAGTGCGGCAGCTGTCCGGCGAGGAGGGCGCCGATGCGACCGGACTCCGCGGCGACCAGCTCGACGAAGGCCGCTGCGTCGGAGTCGTCGAGCGCCGGGAGGGTGACCTCGACGGTGTAGGCGTCCTGCCCTTCCGTGACGGCGGCGACCGCACCGCCCTCCTCGACGGTGATCGAGCCGACGGCACCCGAGCGCGCGAGCGCCCGCCCGGCGCGGAGCTCCTTCTCGCCGAAGGCGGCCTCCTCGACCGCCCGCAGCACGGCCTTGCTCCACCACGTGCCTGTGCCACCACCGCGCCGAGGCGCGAGCCGCGGGTGGGTCGTGCCGGTCATCGGCGGAATTCCACGAGGTCGCGGAGCTCATCGTTGGAGAGCTCGGTGAGCGCGGTCTCGCCGCGGGCCAGGACGGAGTCGGCGAGCGAGCGCTTGCGGGTGAGCAGCTCGGCGATCTTCTCCTCGATCGTGCCATGGGTGATGAAGCGGTGCACCTGGACGGGCTTGGTCTGCCCGATCCGGTAGGCCCGGTCGGTGGCCTGGTCCTCGACGGCGGGGTTCCACCAGCGGTCGAAGTGGATGACGTGGTCGGCCCGCGTGAGGTTGAGGCCGGTGCCGCCGGCCTTGAGGGAGAGCAGGAAGACGGGCGCCTCGCCGGCCTGGAAGCGGGCGACCATCGCGTCGCGCTCGCGCACGGGCGTGCCGCCGTGGAGGAACTGGTGGGGCACCCCGGTGGTGCCGAGGTGCCGCTCGAGGAGCCGAGCCATGGCGACGTATTGGGTGAAGACGAGGACCGCGCCGTCCTCGGCCACCACCGTGCCGACCAGCTCGTCGATCAGCTCGAGCTTCTCGGAGCGGCCGCGCAGCCGGGGGTTGGCCTGGCGCAGGAAGTGGGCGGGGTGGTTGCAGATCTGCTTCAGGCCGGTCAGCAGCTTGAGCACCAGGCCGCGTCGGGTCTCCTCGTCGGCCTCCTCGATGCGGCGCATCGACTCGCGGACGAGGGTCTCGTAGAGCACGACCTGCTCGCGGGTCAGGCCGAGGACGTGGTCGGTCTCGGTCTTGGCCGGCAGCTCGGGGGCGATGCCCGGGTCGGACTTGCGGCGGCGCAGCAGGAACGGGCCGATCAGGTCGGCGAACTGGCGCGCCTTCGTGGGCTCGAGCCCGGACTCGATCGGCGCGGCCCACACCTTGCGGAAGGCGTTGCGGCTGCCGAGCAGCCCGGGGATCGCCCAGTCGAGGATCGACCAGAGCTCGGTGAGGTCGTTCTCGACGGGTGTGCCGGTGAGGGCCACGCGGGCCGTGCTCGGGATGGTGCGCAGGGCGCGGGCGGCGGCCGAGCGGGAGTTCTTGATGTGCTGCGCCTCGTCGGCGACCACGAGGTCCCACGGCACCTCGGCGAGGAGCTCGGCGTCGTTGCGCATCGTGCCGTAGGTCGTCAGCACGAAGCCGTCGCGCACCCCACCGAGGTCGCGGGCACTGCCGTGGTGGCGGCGTACGTCGACGCCCGGCGCGAAGCGACGGATCTCGGCCTCCCAGTTGCCGAGCAGCGACGCCGGGCAGACGACGAGCGTCGGCCCGCCGACCCCGTCGAGCCCGTTGCGGTGCAGGTGCAGCGCGATCAGGGTGATCGTCTTGCCCAGGCCCATGTCGTCGGCCAGGCAGGCGCCGAGGCCGAGGGAGGTGAGCTCAGCGAGCCAGGAGAGCCCCCGGCGCTGGTAGTCGCGCAGCTCGGCCTGCAGGGCACCCGGCACCTCGACGAGCTCGCCGGTCACGGCCTCGTGGAGCCGGTCCCGGACCTTGAGCAGGCTCGCGCCGACGACCGCTTCGTAGGGGACGTCCTCGATGTCGACGACGCCGGTCAGCGTCGCGGCCAGGGCCTGGACCGGGGTGACGGTGCGGATCAGCCGCTTGCGGGCGCGCTTGATCACGCCCGAGTCGACGGCGATCCAGTTGTCGCGCAGCTTCATGATCGGGCTCGTCGCGCGAGCGAGCTCGTCCATCTCCTCCTCGGTCAGCTCCTCACCGTGGAGGGAGAGCTGCCACTCGAACCCGAAGAGCGCCTGCGGGCCGAACAGACCGTCCTGGAGGGCCTCGTCGCGCGGACCGGCCGGCGAGCGGCCGCCGAGCTCGACGCGCTGGGTGACCTCGCGGTCGAGGTACTTCGGCCACATCACCTGGTGGCCGGCCTCGGTCAGCGCGGCGGCGCCCTCGTCGAGCAGCGACAGGATCTCGTCGGAGTCGAGGGTGATCTCGTCGGGGATGCGCAGGTCGAGCAGCCGGTCGAGCACGGGCCAGGCGTCGGCGGCCGAGCGCAACGCGATCGCGGCGTGCGTGCGCGCCCGCTCGCCGAACCCGTGGGCGGCGTCTGGCCCGCTCTCGGCCCAGAGGTCGGCCGCGTCGGCGACGTGGGCGGCGTTGTCGACCGCGTGCACCTGCATCACCAGCCGCACCGCACCGGCGACCAGCTCCTCCTCGTCGGCCTCGACGCGGAACGACACCGACACCAGGTGCGGCCGGTCGTCGCGCCCGCGTGCGCGGATCCGGGCGATCCGCTGCTGGAGCTGGTCGCTGAAGTCGTCGGGGCTCGTCGGCGGGGCCGGTCGTCCGGCGGGAGCGGTCACCCGGCGCGCCCGGCCCGGTGTCGTACGGGGGACGGTGTCGGCGACCGCGTCGAGGAGCGCCCGGATCGTGCCCTCGGCGGTGGCCTCGTCGTAGCCCTCGTGGGCGCGCGCCCGCGCGAGCTCGACGATGCGGCGCTCGTCGTGGGCGTCGAGCCCGGCGACCTGCCAGTGCCGGCCCTCGGGGTCGGGGGCGAAGCGACCGGCCGCGACGAGCTGGAGGCCGAGCAGCGAAGCGCCGGCGAGCAGCGCCACCGAGGGGTGCAGGTCGTCCTGGTCGCGGACCTTCGCCAGCACCGGCAGCGCGCCGCGGATCGGCATCACGATGGTGCGGCGGTCGTCCGTGAACTCGATCGAGCCCTCCCGGGGCGGCTCCCCCACCAGCAACCTGGCGGGACCGGTGACCGGGACGAAGCTCATGCACTGACCCTTCCGTGCTCGCTCGGACAGCGGGCACAGGGACGGTAACGCGTGGCACCGACACGGAGTTCCCGTTGCTAGCGTCACCAGGCATGGACGTCACCCGACTGCTCGCCGCCCACCCCGTGATCGACGGCCACAACGACCTGCTGTGGGAGGCGCGGGCGCAGGCGGCGTACGACTTCGCGCGGCTCGACGTCGGGACCGGCGGGACGCCCACCCACACCGACCTGCCCCGGATGCGCGCCGGCGGGATGGGCGCGCAGTTCTGGTCGGTCTACGTCCCGACCCGCCTCACCGGCGACGACGCCGTGAGCGCGACGCTCGAGCAGGTCGACGCCGCACGGCACCTCACCAGGACGTACGCCGACCAGCTGGCGTGGGCGACCACGGCCGACGAGGTCGAGCAGGCGTGGGCGGGCGGCCGGATGGCGTCGCTGATGGGCGCCGAGGGCGGGCACTCCATCAACTGCTCGCTCGGCACCCTGCGCCAGCTGCACGAGCTGGGCGTGCGCTACCTGACGCTCACCCACAACGCGAACACCCCGTGGGCCGACTCCGCGACCGACCGCCCGGTGGCGGGCGGGCTGACCGCGTTCGGCCGCGAGGTGGTCCGGGAGATGAACCGGATCGGGATGATGGTCGACCTGTCCCACGTCTCGGCCGACACGATGCGGGCTGCGCTCGAGGTCGCGGAGGCGCCCGTGCTGTTCAGCCACAGCTCGGCCCGGGCCGTGACCGACAGCCCGCGCAACGTGCCCGACGACGTGCTCGAGGCGACCGCGGCGAACAACGGAGTGTGCATGGTGACCTTCGTGCCGAAGTTCGTGAACCCGGCCTGCGCCGACTGGCAGCGCGAGATGGTCGCCGCCGCCGAGGCGGAGGGCATCCCCGAGGCGGACGGCGTACGGTTCGCGCCGTTCGAGACCGCCTGGACCGTCGACCACCCGCAGCCGCCCGCGACGCTGGAGGACGTGGTGGCGCACTGCGAGCACGTGCGCGAGGTCGCCGGCATCGAGCACATCGGCCTCGGCGGTGACTACGACGGCATCGAGGTGCTGCCCGCCGGCCTCGAGGACGTGTCGACCTATCCCGCGCTCCTCGGCGCCCTCGCGGACCGCGGCTGGTCCGAGGACGACCTCGCGCGGCTCACCTGCCGCAACGTGCTGCGGGTGATGCGCGAGGTCGAGGAGCGCGCCGGCGAGCTGCAGGCGACGCGCGGCCCCAGCCTGGCGCGGATCGAGGACCTCGACGGCCCGCCACGGTGACCCAGCCCACGTGAAAAGGATTGGGTCGTTGTTGATGGCAACCAATAATCTTGTCCGGTGACCAGCACCCAGACTTCTGCCGGCGAGATCCAGCCGGACAACTCCGACAAGCTCGACAAGGGCGTCCTGATGGTCGCCGGCGTCGTCGTCCTCGGCGCCATCATGTCGATCCTCGACATCACCGTCGTCTCCGTCGCCCTGAACACCTTCCAGCAGGAGTTCAACGCCACCGCGGCCGAGGTCGCGTGGACCATGACCGGCTACACCCTCGCCCTGGCCAGCGTCATCCCGCTGACCGGCTGGGCTGCCGACCGCTTCGGCACCAAGCGCCTCTACCTGCTCGCGGTCGTCCTCTTCACCGCCGGCTCGGTGATGTGCGCGACGGCGACCTCGCTCGAGCTGCTCGTCATCTACCGGGTACTCCAGGGCCTCGGCGGCGGCATGCTGATGCCGCTCGGCATGACGATCCTGACCCACGCCGCCGGGCCCGAGCGCGTGGGCCGCGTGATGGCCGTGCTCGGCATCCCGATGCTGCTGGGCCCGATCTTCGGCCCGATCATCGGCGGCGCCCTGATCCAGAGCGCCTCGTGGCACTGGATCTTCCTGATCAACCTGCCCATCGGCATCGCCGCGATCGTCTACGCCTGGATCGTGCTGCCGAAGGACGACGTCGAGCCGTCGGAGACCTTCGACTGGCTGGGCATGGTGCTGCTGTCCCCGGGTCTGGCCGCGTTCCTCTACGGCGTGAGCTCGATCCCCGAGGAGGGCACCGCGATGGCCGCCGAGGTCCTCGTCCCGATGATCATCGGCGCCGTGCTGATCGTGGCGTTCGTGCCGTGGGCGCTCAACCGCCGCAACATCCACCCGCTGGTCGACCTGCACCTGTTCCGCAACAAGAACATGACGGTCGCGGTCATCGCGATGATGCTCTTCGCCATCGCATTCTTCGGCGCCTCGCTGCTGTTCCCGCTCTACTTCATCCAGGTCCGCGGCGAGGGCACCCTCTTCACCGGCTGGCTGCTGGCGCCGCAGGGCTTCGGCGCGATGATCACGATGCCGATCGCCGGCATCCTGGCCGACAAGATCGGCCCCGGGAAGATCGTGCTCGCCGGCATCACGGTGATCACCGTCGGCATGGCGATGTTCACCCAGATCGGTGCGGACACGTCGTACGTCTACATCCTCGGCGCGCTCTTCATCATGGGCCTCGGCATGGGCGGCACGATGATGCCGATCATGACCGCCGCGCTCGCGACGCTGACCGCGCACAACGTGGCCCGCGGCTCCACGCTGCTCAACATCACCCAGCAGGTGGCCGCCTCGATCGGCACCGCGCTGTTCTCGGTGATCCTCACCAACGAGATCAAGGACTCGAAGTTCGTCGCGGCCGGCCAGGCGCTGGCCGAGGCCGGCAACGACCAGTCCGCGGTCGGCGCGGTGATGGAGAAGTTCGGCATCACGCCCGCGCAGCTGGAGAACCTCCAGTCACTCGCCACGAGCGACCTGGCCGACGCGTTCGCCACGGTCTTCGTCGTCGCGACCGTGCTGGTGGCCTGCTGCCTGATCCCGGCCTTCTTCCTGCCCCGCAAGAAGGTGGCCCCGGTCGACCCGACCGCGATGATGGGTCACTGACCCGCAACGCCGACCGGGCTCTTCCTCGCCATGAGGAAGAGCCCGGTTTGTCGTGCAACTGCGCGAGGAAGTGCCCTGTCGGCGCCAGGTATCAGTCGGCGCCGGTGACACCCTTGCCGAGCGCGACGACGACGTCGGTCGGCATGTTGGTGCCCTCGCGGAAGATCGTCGCGAGGCCCTTGGTGGTGGCCTCCAGCGCGGGCGAGATGTCCTTGAGCAGCCCGGCCATCTTGTCGAGCGACTCGGCCAGCGCCTTCATGAAGGTCCGGCAGCGCTCGAGCACCTGGCGAGCCTTGTTGATCAGCGAGCCGAGGGCCGCGGGAGCGGCGATGCCGAGCGTCAGCGCCGACTGGGCGACGGCGCCGATCGCGTCTCCGACGAGGTCGGAGAACAGGCCCTGGATGAAGTCGCGCACGCCGGCCAGCAGGCCCCCGGCGACCTCGATGCCCGCCGAGACGCCGTACGCCACCTTCGAGAGGGCGTCGAAGACGTGGACCATGCCGCCAGCGGCGGCGCGGTAGGCGTCGATGGCCAGGCCGCTGAAGCCGCCGGTGTCGGTGTCGACGAGGTTGCGGAAGTCGGGGCCGATGCCGCTCATGTGGTCGCCGATGTTGCCCCACGTCTGGACGCCGGCCTTGATCACGCCGGGGTCGCCGAGCAGCTCGTCGAGCCAGTCCTGCAGCGGCCCGCAGTGCTCCATGATCCAGTTGATGACCATCGAGCACGCGGTGCCGAGCGGGTTGAGGATCATGCCCACCACGTCGAGCGCCGCGCTGACGCCGTTGATGGTGCCCTCGATCCAGTCGCCGCGGGAGAAGGCGGACGCGGAGTCGGCCGCACCGTCGATCATCTTCAGCCCGTTGGTGCCGTTGGCGAAGGAGTCGAAGTTGGTGAAGACGCCACGATCGGTGTTGCCGGGGTCGACGACGAGCGCGGTCATCGGATCCTCCGCCCGATCTCGTCGAAGTGCTCGCCGACGGTGTCGTCGATGAAGCTGAAGGTGTCGGCGAGGCCCTTGATGGACTCCGCGCAGTCGCCGAGCGCGCCCTCCATCGCCCCCGCCGCGACCTGGCCGGCACCCTGCAGCGGGAACATGAACGGCCCGACGAGCATCGAGCCGATGCTGCCGAACATCCCGGAGCTGAAGCTCACCTGGTTGGCGGCGGCGGTGGCCTGGCCGGCCTTGCCGGACAGCGCGAGCACGCGACTCGCGTGGGCCCGCATCTCGCCGGGGTCGATGTAGATGTCGTTCATCGGTCCTCGTCCTCCTCGTAGCCATAACGGTCGCGGTAGGCCTGCGAGAAGGCCTGCACGGACGGCGATCCTGCGCCGTAGATCTCGGTGCCGAGCTGCTCGACGTGGTAGCTCAGCCGGCGCTGCGCCTGGCGCAGCGCCTCCATCACGTCGGTGGCGATCTGCGCCCCGCTGAGGTGGCGTACGTCGTCGTCGATGGTGATCGACTGCACCTGGCCGGTGCCGTCGACGGTGACCGTGGCGACCTCGTCGGCCGAGGCGCCCTCGACAGCGAGGTGCTCGCTGCGGGTGGCGAACTGCTGGGCCTGGTCGAGCTTGGTCAGGGCGGTGTCGGCCTGCGCGTCGATCGTGGCCAGCACGGCCTCGAGTCGCGACATGGTCATGGGTGGCTCCTCGCCTCGGGAAGTGCGGACCGTGTGGCTGGCCCGCACCCCTTGTCTTCCCTTCCCTATGCTTGCGAAACATGGACGGACTCGGGACCGAACTGCCCCAGCGCACGACGATCATGTGGATCCTGCTGGCCGCCGCGGTGGTCTTCCTCGTGCCCACGGTCCGCACCGTGCGCCGCGCGACGGGTGAGTCCGGCGGCACCGCGGCGGGCTTCTGGGGCATGGCCGTGGTGATGCTGCTGGTGCTCGTGCTGCTGCCGGCATGGATCGCCCGGTCCATGCACGAGCGGCACACCTACCTCTCCGACGAGGGCGTGACGGTGACCTCCGGCGACGACGTACGCCAGCAGATCGCCTTCGCCGACCTCGAGGAGGTCAAGGTCCGTTTCGGGCCTCGCGGCGGCGAGACCTTCCGCAACGAGCAGGTCTTCCTGGTCGGCCGTCTCGCCTCCGGGGACCGCGGCTCCGTGGTCGTGTCGCGCGCGAGCGTCGAGACGCTGCAGCCCCTGCTCGAGCGGCTCTCGGCGGAGGTCGAGCGTCGTCCGGAGCTGCTCACCAGCGATGTCGAGCGCGGCTTCTTCGAGCACGCGGTGAAGACCTCACCCTGACGCACGCGCCAACTGGGCCTCGTCGGGCGATGATGTGCAGGAGATCTCCGCGGGCTGTCGATTTCCGGCGGTGAGCGGCGACGAGGTGATGACCGGCCCCGCACCACGGGGCTCCAGCACGAGAGGCACTGCCATGAAGTACGTCCTGATGTACACCTCCCGCCCCGACCTGGACTCCTCCGCCGACCCGGAGGCCGCGCAGGCGATCTACAAGCGGGTCTACGAGTGGTTCGGCGAGAACGCGGGCGTGATGGCCGACTCGGGCGCCGAGCTGCTCGGCGTCGAGACCGCGACCACCGTCAAGCACGACCCGAACGGCGCGGTCGTGGTCGACGGCCCGTTCAACGAGGCCAAGGAGGTGATCGGTGGCTTCAGCGTCATCGACGTCGCCGACATGGACGCCGCCATCGCCGTGGTGAAGACCTGGCCGATGCTCGACCTGCCGGGCGTGGCCGTCGAGATCCGCCCGATGGTCGAGGACTACTCGCACATGGAGGGCTGAGGCCGGTGACCTCCACGGACGGTCTCCTCGCGCGCACGCTGCGCGAGGAGGCCGGCCCGCTGGTCGCCCGCCTCTCCCGCCGCTTCGGCGACTTCGATGTCGCCGAGGAGGCCGTTCAGGGTGCGGTGGTCGAGGCGCTGACGTCGTGGCGTCGCGACGGTCCGCCCGATCGTGCCGGGGCCTGGCTCCAGGTCGCCGCCACCCGCAACGCGATGGACGCGCTCCGGCTGCGCGACCGGCAGCGTGCCCTCGCCGCGCGTGCCGATCCGCCTGACGACCTCCCGGGGGAAGGCACCGACGACCGACTCGCCCTGCTCTTCGCCTGCTGCCACCCCGCGCTGGCGCCCGAGGCCCGGCTCGCCCTGACGCTGCGTGCGGTCGTCGGCCTCACCACTCCGCAGATCGCCCGGGCGTTCCTCGTCAACGAGACGACGCTGGCGCAGCGCGTCGTACGGGCGAAGCGGAAGATCGTCTCGGCCGGCATCGCGCTGACCGTGCCACCGGAGTCGCAGCGCGCCGAGCGGCTGGCCGACGTGCTCGCGGTGGTCTACGTGATGTTCAACGAGGGCTTCGTGTCCTCGAGCGGACCGACGCAGGACCGCGACCTCGCCGCCGACGCGGTCTGGCTGTCCGGCGTCGTCGCGACCTCGCTGCCGGACCAGGCCGAGGCGTGGGGCCTGGCCGCGCTGCTCACCATCCAGCACGCCCGCAGCCGGGCGCGCTTCGCCGACGGCGAGCTGGTCCTGCTGCGCGACCAGGACCGCGGACTGTGGGACCACGCCGCGATCGCCGAGGGCGAGCGGATGATCGAGCGCGCCGCGTCGCTGCGCCGACCGGGGGCGTACCAGCTGCAGGCCGCCATCGCTGCCGTGCACGCCACGGGCGCGAGCTGGGCGGAGACCGACTGGCTCCAGATCTCGGTGCTCTACGAGGAGCTCGCGAGGTACGACGCCTCTCCCGTCGTGCGGCTCAACCAGGTGGTCGCGCACGCCCAGGTGCTGGGTGCCGAGGACGCCCTCCGGCGGCTCGAGACCCTCGCCGAGCCGCTGGCCACCTACCACCTCTTCCACGCGACCCGGGCCCAGCTGCTCACCGAGGTCGGCCGCGAGGACGAGGCCGACGCCGCCAACCGCCGGGCCCTCGAGCTCACCGCGAACGACGCCGAGCGCCGGCTGCTGACCACCCGCCTCCACCGAGGTCCGCTGGACGACGGCTCCTGATCGGCACTGCAGATCCGTCATACGTTCCCGACCCGATCTGATCGGATCTGTATGACGCATCAGCTGCGGGAGCGGGCCTGGCCACACGCTGAGTCGACCGCCGACCCAAGGGGGCGACGGGCATATCTGAGGACGTGGTGAACGTGTTCGGGGTTGAATCCCGTTCACGGCGTCCTCAGATATCTCGGCGCTGAGGATCCGTCATACGTTCCCGACGCCACTTGTTCGGGTCTGTATGACGAATCAGCGCGGGGTCGGGCTCGGGAGCGCGGCGGGCACGCCGGCCGGGGCTCAGCCCTGGGACGCGAGCGCGAGGGGCAGGACCGCGCCCGCCCCGGCCGCGCGGATCGCGGTGGCGGCGACCGTCAGCGTCCACCCGGTCGAGACCTGGTCGTCGACCAGCAGCACCGTCGCCCCTGCGGGGATGGCGGCGTCGAGCCCGCCCCGTCGTCGTACGGCGGCGACGCGCTGCGCCGAGTTGGACTGGCCCGCGCGCGGTGGGACGGCGTGGTCGCGGATCGCCCAGGTGCCGACCACGGGGACCTGCATGACGCGGGCGAGGCCGTCGGCCAGGTCGCGGGTCAGGGTGGGCCGGGTCGCCGACTCGACGACCACGATCGCGTCGGGCCGCGAGGCCCACTCGGACGACCAGTCCTTCATCACGTCCATCACCGCCTGCGCGAGGCCCGGCGGGACCGGGCCGTCGGGAGTGTCCTCGCGGAAGAGCGCGCGCAGGGCCTGGCCGTGGCCGAGGTCGGTCAGCCGCGCGACGACCCGGCCGGGCTCGGCGGCGTCGGCGATCTTGCCCTTGAGGTCGAGGCCGAGGTTGGCCAGCGCGGTGGGCCACATCCGCCGCGGCTCGAGCACGACGCCGGGACGGGACAACCGCTCGCCGGCCTCGGCGACGGCGGCATCGCTCACCGACGTGGCGAGGGTCAGGCCGCCGCAGTTGTCGCAGCGCCCGCAGTCGGTCGCCTCGGGGTCGTCGAGCTGCTCGCGGAGGTAGCGCATCCGGCACTCGGTGGTCCTCAGGTAGCCGAGCATCGCCTGCTGCTCGCGCTCGCGGGCCTCGGCGACGCGGGCATAGCGCTCGGCGTCGTAGGCCCAGGGGCGGCCGGTGGCCACCCATCCGCCCTGCACCCGCTGGACCGCGCCGTCGACGTCGAGCACCTTGAGCATCGACTCGAGCCGGTTGCGGCCGAGCTCCACGCGGGTCTCGAGGGTGGCGGTCGAGAGCGGGCGGTCGGAGTCACCGAGGGCGGCGAGGGTCTCGCGGACCTGCTCCTCGCGCGGGAAGCCCAGCGAGGCGAAGTAGGCCCAGATGTCGCGGTCCTCGATCTGCGGCAGCAGCACGACGGTCGCGTCGTCGGTGCCGCGGCCGGCGCGGCCGACCTGCTGGTAGTAGGCGACCGGCGACGACGGGGCGCCGAGGTTGATCACGAAGCCGAGGCTGGCGTCGAAGCCCATGCCGAGCGCGCTCGTGGCGATCAGCGCCTTCACCCGGCCGTCGACCAGCGCCTGCTCGAGCGCGTGGCGCTCGTCGGCCTCGGTCTGGCCGGAGTAGGCCGCGACCTCGAGACCCCGGTCGCGGAGGTAGCCCGCGACCTCCTGGGTCGCGCCGACCGTCAGGCAGTAGACGATGCCGGACCCGGGCTGCTCGGCGAGGTGGTCGGCGAGCCAGGCCAGGCGCATCTCGGGTGTCTTCAGCTGCACGACGCCGAGGCGCAGCGACTCGCGGTCGAGGGTGCCGCGCTGCACGAGCACACTCTCGTCAGGCGCGGAGTCGGCATGGACGCCGAGCTGCTCGGCGACGTCGTCGGTCACGCGCTGGTTGGCGGTCGCGGTCGTGGCGAGGACCGGGATGCCGGACGGGAGCTCGGCGAGGAGCGTGCGGAGCCGGCGGTAGTCGGGGCGGAAGTCGTGGCCCCAGTCGGAGATGCAGTGGGCCTCGTCGACGACCAGCAGGCCGCACGTGGCGGCGAGGCGCGGCAGCACCTCGTCGCGGAAGCCGGGGTTGTTGAGCCGCTCGGGACTGACCAGCAGCACGTCGACCTCACCGGCGTGGATCTGGTCGTGGATCGGCTGCCACTGGTCGATGTTGGTCGAGTTGATCGTCACCGCGCGGATGCCGGCGCGCTCGGCGGCGGCGATCTGGTTGCGCATCAGCGCGAGCAGCGGGCTGACGATCACGGTCGGACCCGCCCCCGCCTCGCGCAGCAGCTTGGTGGCCACGAAGTAGACGGCCGACTTGCCCCACCCGGTGCGCTGCACGACCAGGGCCCGGCGGCGGTCGACCGCGAGCGCCTCGATCGCGTGCCACTGGTCCTCGCGCAGCGTCGCCTCGCCCTGCCCGTCGCGGGGGCCCACGAGCGCCCGCAGGTGGCGCTCGGCCGCCTCGCGCGCGGCGCGGCGCGTGTCGTCGGTGACGGCGGTGTCGGTGGTCATGGCCCCTGTCTACCAACCGCCACCGACGTCCGCCCCTCCGCCTAGGCTCTCGGCCATCGAGCCACCGGTCCCGCCCACCGTCCTCGAGCCGCGACCACTCGTGCGCACGCTCGCGATCGTGGTGCTCGTCGTCGGCGTCCTGCTGACCGCGGCCACCTGGACCGCCGGCGGCGAGCACCGCGTGCTGTCGTTGGCCGCCCTCGGGCTGCTGATGGTCGTGCTGCCGGCGTGGGCGATCTGGTTCACCACCGGCCGCACGATCGAGGTCCACCCCGACCGTGTCGTCGTACGACGTCGGGGGCGGGAGGTGCGCACCTTCGCGTACGACGACCTCGTCGACGTCCGCCCCGGGATCGACGGCTCGGCGGGCGCGGCCACGCCCGAGGTGTGGAACAAGTCCGTCACCCTGATCGGGCGCACGACCGCAAGGAAGCGACGCGGCCTGAAGGTCACCGCCCAGACCGTGGAGAGCATCGACCCGCTGCTGCTGGCGCTCGCGCCGGTGGTCGCGCGCAAGCCCGAGCTGCTGCCCCACGACGTCCACCGCGAGCTGTTCGCGGCCTACGTCCACGAGCTCGGGACCAGCCGCCGGCGCGGCTGATCAGCCGACGTCGATCCGCTCCCCGAGCCGCTCGCGCAGCGTGGCGAGTCCGCGCGAGGCATGGCTCTTGACCGTCCCCGTGCTGATCGAGAGCTCCTCGGCGGTCTCCTCGACCGACATCCCGAGCCAGTAGCGCAGCACGACCGTGCGGCGCTGCATGGGCGGCAGCCGGCGCAGCTCGGCGAGCAGCTCCATCCGGTCCTCGCTGGCGGTGCCGGCCGGCGCCGGCCCGTCGAGCAGCTCGATCGGCACGCCCGAGCGGCGTCGGTGCCAGGGCCGGCGGCGCTGGTCGAGGTCGGCGTTGACGATGATCCGCCGGGCGTACGCCTCCTCGCGGCCGGTGCCCTGCACCCGCGACCACGCGAGGTAGAGCTTGACCAGCGCCTCCTGCAGCACGTCCTCGGCCCGCGCGTCGTCGCGGCACACGGCGTACGCGATGCGGCGGAGCACCGCCTGCCGGGCCGCGACGAACTCGACGTAGCCGTCGTCGTTCGCGCTCACGCGCTGTGCCACTTCTCGACGAAGGCGTCCAGGCTGTCGGCGAGGTCGCCGGACATGGCGTCGTACCAGACCCCTCCATCGGGCGGCTCGACCGCCATGACGTACCAGGTCGTGCCGGCGTAGGTGACCTCGGCGACGGCCCCCCGCGACGCGAAGGAATCGGGGTAGCCCGTGTCGTGGCCCTGCTCCACGATCGTGACCCCGGGACTGGCCGGCACGAGGGTGTCGGACGTGCGTGACTCGAAGCGCACCAGCCGCTCGGCCAGGGACGGCCGGCCCTGCAGTTGGGAGGTGACGTCGTCGACCCACAGCTCGAAGTCGTCGGTCTCGCGACCGGGCTGGTCCATCTCGCCACCACCCGGACCGGTCCCGTCGGTGGAGATGATCACCCACGACAGGCCGTCCGGGAAGTGGTCGGCGACGCAGGCGCACTGCGCCTCGACGGCGTACGACGCAGTCACCCCGTCCTCGCCGCGGACGTAGGGGTCGACGACGACGCGTCGGACCGTGGCGTCCGGCGCGACCCACAACCGACCGTCCGGCGAGACGCCGACCGGCCCGTGCTCGCCGTACTCCTGCGCCCATGTCGGGACGTCGTCCGTGGTGAACCAGTCGACACCCTCGAGCCCGTCGACGGCCTCGACCGGGTTGTTGGGCTGGGGCGCGACGACGTCCGGGTCGGCCGACAGCGGGACGTCGCGGAGACGTCCGACCTCCGTGGTGTCGGTGCCGTCCTCGGCGATCTGGGAGCGATCCGTCCCGTCGCCCGGACTCAGCACCTGGAGCACCGACACCGCCAGGGCAGCGGCCGCTGCGACGCCGACCGCACCCACGGCCGCTCGCCGCCGGCGCCGAGCGCGCCGCCCCTGGAGGAGGTACGTCGGTGCCGGGACGCTCGGCAGGTGCGCGAGCTCGTGGTCGAGCCGGGTCAGCAGGTCGCTCTCACTCATGTCCCCTCGACGGTCCGGCGCAGCGATTGGTTGTCACGGGACCCGGCCGGATGACCGGGTCCCGTCACATCACGTCAGCGCCGCTGGCTGCGGGCGATGAACCTGTCGAGGTCGATCCCGGCCTTCCGGGCGGCCCTGCGCACCTCCGGCGTGGTCAGGTCGGGCGTCACGAAGACCTCCGGGCGGATGCTGCGGTCCGCGGCGGCGTACTGGCGCTGGAGCGCGGCCTGGCTGCTCGCCGAGGCCGCGGCGTCGGCGCGCACCTTGGCGGTGACGGCGAACGCGCCGCCCACGGTCGCGCTGACGACCGGGGTGTAGCCGCTGGCGTGCCCGAGCACGTTGGGGTGATAGCTCTCGGAGATCGGGTTGGACAGGCCGTTGAGGTACTCCGGGTTGTCGCACACCGCGTGGCCGGTGAAGGCGGCGGTCGGGTTCGCGAAGCTGAAGCCGGCAGCCGCGGCGGCCGCCGCCGTGCGGGTGTTCATCAGGTCGGCGGTCTGGTTGAGCCGCGCCTCCTCGTCGGGGGAGAACCAGGTGAAGGCGTTGCAGTCCTCGCCCATGAAGATGCGCGGGTAGCCCACGACGACGACCTTGGCGTAGGGCGCGCGGCTGCGGATGCCGGCGTAGAGGGTCGCCAGCGCCGCGGGCAGGGTGTTGTTGATGTAGGCCTGCGCCGTGTTGATCTTGCCGTTGCAGTTGCTCGCCCAGCCCGGCAGCGCGCACTCGGTGAGCACGTCGGCGAAGCCGGCGTCGTTGCCGCCGACCGAGATCGTCACGTAGTTGGTCGCCGTGGTGAGGACGTTCAGCTGGGTGTTGGTGACGTCGGCGATCTTCGCGCCGGAGCAGGCGCGGAAGTTGAGCGCGTAGCCGCGGGCGGCGGCGATCAGGCTCGGGTAGGCCTTGGTCGAGCGCTGGCAGCTGGTGCCGTCGCTGATGTAGGACCGGGTGCCGGTGCCGGAGGAGTAGGAGTCGCCGAGGGCGACGTAGACAGGTGCGGCCGCCTGGGCGGCGGGTTGGACCAGCAGGGGGCTGAGCAGCCCCACCAGGGCGGAGCCGAGCACCGCGAGGCGGGTGGACGTGCGCTTCATCGTCGAGGACCTCCGAGAGAGTGGGTCACCCGAGTGTGACCGCGCTCACACACTAGGGAAGCGCGGAGCCCGGCCACCAGACCGAGCGGTCAGGTTTTGCCTCAGGAGCCGACGCGGCGCAGCCGTGGGCCGGGCGGCTCGAGGTCGGCGGCGTCGCGGAAGGACTCCCCCACCAGCACCGGCACCACGTCGCTGACGTCCTGGTGGGCGGCGATCTCGACGTCGGCGACGAAGCCGGCCTCGACCAGCTCCCGGCCGCTCGCGCAGGCCAGCAGGTCGATCGGCAGGGTGGTCGCCTGCCAGGCGGCGACGGCCATCCGGACCTCGGGGCTCGCCAGCTCGGCGACCTCGCCGACCAGCCCGGCCAGGACGGCACCGGCGCCCCACAGGTCCTCGACCGCCGGGCGGAGGGTGTCGTCGTACCACCGCTCCCCCGCAGGTACGACGACCACGCTGGCGCCCGCGGCGACCTTCGGCGCGAGCCACCGGGCGACCGCGGCCGCGTTGCGCAGGCACGCACCCACGACCTGGGCACCCGAGTCGGCGAGCGCGAAGGCGATCGTCGAGCCGTTGGGCGAGGGCAGCACCAGCCGCTCGACGCCCTCCACCTCCGAGAGGCTGGCGGGTGAGAGCGAGACGTGGCGCGAGCCGGGCCGCGACAGCGCCTCGAAGCGGCCGACCGCCAGGGTCGCGCCGTGGCGCACGGCGTGCTCGGCGGCCCGCGAGTCCTTCCAGCGGAAGGGGAAGACCTCGATGCCGCGCTCGATCGCCACGCTCAGCGTGGTGGTGAAGGACAGCACGTCGACCACGACGGCGTAGTCGGCCGGGACGGCCTCGGCGCCGGTCGGGCCCCACTCCATGCGGAGGCGGTAGGTCGACTGGTCGTGCCCCGGGAGTGCCACGGACTCATTCAACCGCCGCGACCGCCGGTTCGCGCAAAACCCGGCGGACTCCTCGCGGGGGGCCTACAGTCGACGGCAACACGTCATCCACAGGATTTCCACAGGGGGTGAACAGGAGCGGCCGCGGCCCCGGGACACCCCATCGAGCCCACGCTCGGTCCCGGGGTCGTCGTCCGTCCGGGTCTCGATACGCTGCTTCACGGCTTCGTCCCTCAGCCGTGATCGCTACTCGACCACCGACGACGAGGTCCGCTACGCGTCCCTCATCACCAGATCCGGACGCGGCCCTCCGGCTCGAGCCACAGGCCGTCGCCGGGCTGGGTCTCGAAGACCTCGTGGAACTCGTCGAGGTTGCGCACGATGTTGGCGCGGAACTCGGCGGGGCTGTGCGGGTCGATGGTGAGGTACTGGAGCTCCTGCTCCTTGCGGCGCTTGGTGCGCCACACGTGGGCCCAGTTCAGGAAGAGCGTGCGCCGGTCCTCGAGGGGGGCCTCGCCGCCGCGGCTGATGATGTAGGCCTTGTGCGCGATCGTCAGGCCGCCGAGGTCGCCGATGTTCTCGCCGACGGTGAGGCTGCCGTTGACGTGCTCGCCGGGCAGGTTGCGCGGCTCGAAGGCGTCGTACTGCTTCACGAGCGCCTGCGACTTGGCCTCGAACGCCGCCTTGTCGTCCGCGGTCCACCAGTCGTGGAGGTTGCCGTCGCCGTCGTACTGCGCGCCCTGGTCGTCGAAGCCGTGGCCGACCTCGTGGCCGATGACGGCGCCGATGCCGCCGTAGTTCTCGGCCTCGTCGGCGTCGGGGCTGAAGAAGGGCGGCTGCAGGATGGCGGCCGGGAAGCAGATCTCGTTGGTGCCGGGGTGGTAGTAGGCGTTGACGGTCTGCGGGAGCATCAGCCACTCGTCGCGGTCGACCGGCTGGCCGACCTTCTCGAGCTGCCGGTCGGTCTCGAAGGCCGAGGCCGCGGCGACGTTGGACATCAGGTCGCCGGCGGTGATGGACAGCCCGGAGTAGTCGCGGAACTCCGTCGGGTAGCCGATCTTGGGGTAGAAGCGGTCGAGCTTGTCGTAGGCCTTCTGCTTGGTGTCCTCGCCCATCCAGTCGAGCGCCTCGATCGAGCGGCGGTAGGCGGTCACCAGGTTGGCGACGAGGTCGTCCATCTTCTGCTTGGACGCGGGCGGGAAGTGGCGCGAGACGTAGACCTTGCCGACGGCCTCGCCGATCGAGCCCTCGACGAAGTCGACGCCGCGCTTCCAGCGGGCACGCAGCTCGGGGGTGCCGTTGAGGGTGCGGCCGTAGAAGTCGAAGTTGGCCTGGACGAACTCGTCGGGGAGGTACGGCGCGGAGCTGCGCACGATCCGGGTGTGCAGGATGTCGCGCCACGTCTCGATCGGCGTCTCGTCGAGCACCGACGAGAGGTGTGCGAAGAAGTCGGGCTGCATCACGATCGTGGAGCGCAGCGTCTCCTCCGTGCCGCCGAGGGCGGTGACGTAGGTGACCCAGTCGAAGGCCGGGCACAGCTCCTGGAGCTCGGCGAGGCTCTTGTGGTTGGTGGTCTTCTGGACGTCGCGGGTCTCCGCGGCCTCCCAGTGGCCCTCCGCGAGGCGGGTCTCGTAGGCCAGCACGCGCGCCGCCGCGCCGGCCGGGTCGTCGTGGCCGCTGAGGGTGAGCAGCGTCGTGAGGTAGTCGACGTACTTGCTGCGGATCTCGGCGAACTTCTCGTCGTCGTAGTAGGACTCGTCGGGCAGGCCGAGGCCGCCCTGGGCGAGGTAGACGATGTTGCGCGAGGCATCGGCGCGGTCGGGCGTGATGTAGGACCCGAACAGGCCGGGGCCGCCGATGCGCTCGAACATGCCGAGGAACGCCGCGAGCTCCTGGAGGTCGGCGACCTTGTGGGCGCGGTCGAGCAGGCCCTTGACCGGACGCAGGCCCTTGGCCTCGATGGTGTCGGTGTCCATGAACGAGGCGTAGAGGTCGCCGATCTTGCGCTCCTCGTCGTCCAGCTCGTCGGCCGGTCGGTCGGCGAGCTCGGTGATGATGTCGCGCACCTGCTGCTCGGCCGCGTCGGCCAGGGCGATGAAGGCGCCCCAGCTCGACTTGTCCGACGGGATCTCGGTCTCGTCCAGCCACCGTCCGTTGACGTGACCGAAGAGGTCGTCCTGGGGGCGGATGTCGGGGTTCATGCCCTCACGGGCGGAGTCGAGGATCGTCACGCGCCCGACCCTAACCCCGTGCACCCACCCGGGACACGGACCCACCGGTCCAGACCACGTGCTGGCACCAGTGCCCAGCACACCCTTGAGGGTGGAGGCTGAGCGGCACTGGACTGCTCCCGGGAGGACCCGTGTTCGTTCGCACCCGCACGCTCGCCGCAGCACTGCTCACCGTCTCGGTGACCGCCGCCCTCGCCGCTCCCCCGGGCAACGCCGTCGCCGTCGACGCGCGCGTCACCGCACGGTCGTGGAGTCCCCTCTCGCCGAGCACCTCGCCCAACTTCGCGCAGGCGAGCACGGTGCGCACCGCCGACGGGCTCCAGCACGTGGTGTGGATCGTGGACGAGGTCGGGGGCGCCAACTACCTCCACACCACCATCGACGCACGTGGTCGCCAGGGCGCGGTGACGCGGGTGCTGCCGACCGCGTGGCAGCAGTTGAGCACGCCGGTGGACCTCGAGGTCGACGCGGCAGGCCGGTTGCGGGTGGCGTTCCGGGGCACCCCCGACGGCGAGAGCGCGAACTTCTTCACCTACCGCGGCGTCTACTCCGCGATCTCCGCCGACGGCGGCGCGTCGTGGGTGCTGCCGCGCGAGGTGCTCGCGGTCAGCGACGCGAGCGGCGGTGGCAGCACGTTCGTCAACCTGCCCGACGGCAGCGTCCTCGGCGGGTACGGCGACAGCGCCGGGTTCCACTGGCACGTCGGGGCGATCCCGGAGGCCGCCGAGCCGACCACGACCAACGCCGAGTTCACCGACCAGGACGCGGTGGCCGCCCAGCTCCTCGGCAACGGCTCGGCCGTCTGGGTGCTCTACCAGAGCATCCGCTCCAACGGTCTCTACGCGCGTCAGGTGTGGCCGACGCTCGGCGCACCCGTCCGGGCACCCGGTGAGTACACCATCCCCGGCCAGCCGGTCGCCGTGGTCAACCGGCCCCGCGTCGGACCCGTGGCGGCGTACATGCTGAACGACCAGGTCGTGCTGTGGGACGTGCTGGCCAACCGCACGCACCGCGTGCCCGGCATGAAGGGGGCCAGCGTCCCCGAGCTCGCGGTGCTCCCCGACGGCCACCTGTGGGTGGCCTCGGCCGGACCCATCGGCTACGACCCGCGCGCCTCCCGGGTGGCCGCGCGGGGCTGGGACGTCGACCGGACGCCCAGCATGCTGCCCGACCTCTTCGCCAGCTTCGGCGTCTCGGTCTCGGCGTCGACCGCGCTGCGCGGCGAGGTGCTGCTCGTCGCCAACGACGACGCCGACCCGACACGCCTGCTGGCGCGTTCGGTCGCGGCCCAGCTCTACCTGAAGGCGACCCCGCGTCGCTGGGCGGGCGGGCGTGCGCAGACGGTGTCGTTCAAGGTGACCGACGTCGACGGCGGCGTGGCACGCGCGAAGGTGAAGGTCGGCTCCCGGCGCTGCACCACGAACGGCTCGGGTCGCTGCTCGATCCGCCTCCCCGGCATGCGTCCGGGGCGGATGACCGCGAAGGCGACGAAGACCGGCTACGACGAGGCGAAGGTGACGCTGACCGTACGGCGCTGAGCTCAGCGCACGCGCACGACCGACTTGCCGAGGGTGCGCCGCTCGTCCATGTCGGTGAGCGCCTGGCCGAAGTCCGCGAGGTCGTACGTCGCCCCGATCGGCGGCTTGACGACCCCCGAGGCGAACATCGGCTCGAGGCGGTGCCACTGCTTCTGCATGTAGCCGGGCCGGGTCATCGCGTAGGCGCCCCAGCCCACCCCGCGCACGTCGGTGTTGTTGAGCAGCAGCCGGTTGACCTTCACCTCGGGGATCCCTTGGCCGGACGCGAAGCCGACGACCAGGATCCGGCCCTGCTCGGCGAGGCAGCGCAGCGAGTCGGTGAAGGCGTCGCCGCCGACCACGTCGAGCACGACGTCGACGCCGCGGCCGCCGGTGAGCTCCTTGGCGCGGTCCTTGAAGTCCGGTCCGACGATCGCCTCGTCGGCACCCGCGGCGAGCGCGAATGCGGCCTTCTCCTCGGTGCTGACGACGGCGATGGTGCGGGCGCCGAGGCCCTGGGCGACCTGGAGGGTGGCCGTGCCGACCCCGCCCGCGGCACCGTGGACGAGCACGGTCTCGCCCTCGCGGAGGCCGCCGCGCTCCTCGAGCGCGAAGAGGGCGGTCAGGTAGTTCATCGGGATCGCCGCCCCCTCGTCGTACGACAACGAGTCGGGCAGCGCGAAGGTGAAGATCACCGGGTTGGCGACCTGCTCGGCCGCACCGCCGTTGAGGTTCACGCCCGCCACGCGCTGGCCGACGGTGAAGCCGCTCGACTCCGGCGACCCGGGGTCGAGGACGACGCCGGCGAAGTCGACGCCGAGGGTGAACGGCGGCTCGGGCTTGAACTGGTACTCGCCCCGGCTCAGCAGCAGGTCAGGGAAGGACACCCCGACGCTGTGCACCTCCACCAGCACGTCGTTGTGGCCCGGGCCGGGTGCGTCCACCTCCCGCACCTCGACGTCGGCGGGACCGGTGAGCGTGACGACCTGGACTGCCTTCATGGGCCTCAGGCTAGTGATTCCCCGGATATCCGGGGATCCTCCCGCTCTGTAGCGAATGCATCGACTACAAAGCGGGAGACTCGGGTGCGAAGCCGGCCTCAGCCGACGCGCTTCACCTCGGCCAGCTCGAAGTGCATCGGGTCGGTGTAGCGCCAGTCGCCGCCCCAGGCGAAGCCCCAGGTCTTGAAGACCGACACGACCGCGCGGCTCATCTCGCCGACGGTGCCGCGCTGGTTGCCCGGCACGTTGAGGTCGAGGGCGAGGCCGAAGGAGTGGTTGGACAGCGTCGTGGTGTTGGCGATGAAGCGCGGGTAGTAGCAGCCTGCGTACTCACCGGGGTGGATCTCGTCGGCCAGGCCGAGCTGCTGCACCTCGAGCAGGGCGGCGCGCAGCTGCGGGAACAGGTCCTTGTGGCAGGTGACGCTGCCCAGGATCGGCACCACCTCGGTGCGGATGTTGGCGGCCACCCAGGCCGGGTCCGGCGCGATCCGCCCGCCGCCGATGACGCGGTAGCGGAAGGTGCCGACGACGCTGCCCAGCGTGCCGCCGGTCGGGATCGCGGTCAGCCGGGCATCGGGGTCGAGGCCGAGCCGCGAGGCCACGTCGAGCATCTGCACCGAGGCGTCCTTGCCCACCAGCTTCTCCAGCGGCTTGCGGATCGAGGCCGGGGAGATGCGGTCGGTGGAGATCAGCAGGCCGTTGTCGGTGGCCATCTCGATGTCGTCGGCCCACGCGGTGTTGACGACCATGTCGATGGTGGGGATCTGGGGGGTGTACGCCCCGACGTGCAGGGTGGGTGCCGCGTCGTCCGAGCCGAGCCGGATCATCCCGTCCTTGTCGGCCAAGCGCTTGCCGATCGTCTTGTCTGTCGCCATCTCGCCGCCGGCGACGCGGTCCCAGGCCTCCTGGAAGTCGGCGACGTCGGCACGGGTGAAGAGGCGGTAGGCGCCGGGGTCGACCGACGCCACGGTGAGCACCCGGTTCTCCAGCGACACCTGGCCGAGGCCGATCCGCTCGGTGTGGGCGACGCCCTTCAGCTTCTCGATCTTCTTGATCGTCGCGGCATCGAGGGCCTTGTCCCACTGCACGAGGACGTCCGCGCTCCAGAGCCGGTCCTTGCGCTTGCCGGGCGGGTCGACGGCGTGCGCCGGGTCGGCGACCGGGACGGTCGGGTCGGTGGTCGGGTCCTTGGACGGCGTCCCGGTCGAGCTCGACTCCGACGCCGGAGTCGGGTCGGGATCCGTCGAGGTCCCCGGCTCGCTGCACGCGCCGAGCAGGAGGGCGAGGGCAGCCGTCGCCGCCACAGTCCCCCGTCGTCGTACGCGCATGGGGAGACCCTAGGACTGGGGTGTCTGGAGCCGGTGCGGAATCGTCAGCCAGGAGATCAGGCCGCCCACCAGGAGCAGCACGGCGCACGCGATCATCGCGGAGCCGTACGCCGCATCGAACACGCCCGGGTCGCGGTAGTCGTCACCGCCGAGGCCCACCGCCATCGGCAGGGCGGCGACCGCGAGCAGGGAGCCCGCGCGGGCCACGGCGTTGTTGATGCCGCTCGCGGTGCCGGCCACCTCGTCGGGCGCCGCGGCCAGGACCGTCGCGGTCAGCGGCGCGACCATCAGCGCGAGGCCGAGGCCGAACACGGTGAGCCCGGGCGCGACGTCGCGCCACCACGCAACATCGGGTCCCACCGAGAGCAGCAGGAGGGTGCCGACGGCCATCACCGCGGGACCGAACGTCATCGGGATCCGCGGGCCGATGCGCTCGCCGAGGGCACCGCCGCGGGCCGCGAGGAAGAGCATGCAGGCGGTGATCGGGAGGGTGGCGAGGCCGGCCTCGAGGGCGTTGTAGCCGCCGACGGTCTGGAGCTGGAGGACCAGGAAGAACAGGATCGCGCCGAGGGCGGCGTAGACGAGCAGGGTCATCGCGTTGGCCGCGCTGAAGGTCCGGTCGGAGAAGAGCCCGAGCTGCACCATCGGCTCGCGGACCCGGCGCTCCACGGCGACGAAGGCCACCGCGGCCACGACGCCGAGGCCTGCGGCCCACCACGTCGCCGGGCCGCCGGCGTCCGTCAGCGCCCACGTCGTGCCCGCCAGCGCGAGCGAGGCGAGGGCTGCGCCGGCGAGGTCGAACCGGCCGTGCGCGCGGGGGTCGCGGGTCTCCGGCACCCAGCGCTGCGCCAGCCAGACGGTCAGCGCGGCGAGCGGGAGGTTGATGAAGAAGATCCAGCGCCAGGAGGCGTGGTCGATGAGCAGCCCGCCGACGAGCGGGCCCAGCGCGGCCGCGATGCCGCCCAGCCCCGACCACGCGCCGATGGCCCGGCTGCGGTCCTCGGCCCGGAAGGCGCCCTGGATCATCGCCAGGCTGCCGGGCGTCAGCAGCGCGCCCCCGATGCCCTGGAGCACCCGCGCCACGATCAGCACCTCGGCGTTGGGAGCCATGCCGCACAGCAGCGACGCCAGCGCGAACCAGATCGTGCCGACGACGAAGATCCGCCGCCGCCCGAGCCGGTCACCCAGCGCGCCGCCGAGCAGGATCAGCGAGGCGAGGGAGAGGAAGTAGCCGTTGGTGATCCACTGCAGCTGCGACAGGGAGGCGTCGAGGTCGGTGCCCATCGTCCGCAGCGCGACGTTGACCACGGTGCCGTCCAGCAGCGTCAGCCCCGACCCCAGGGTCGCGGCGGCCACGATCCCCCTCCCCGTCGGCGTACCCCACTCCACCCCTGCCATGGGCTCATCTTGCACGCACCTGCCGACAGGTAGGCCGGCCTGCCCACTACCGCTGATCAATGGCCGGAACTCATCGGCCGTGGCGAGCGCTACCCCAGCACTCTCCCCGCGAGCCAGGCGATGTCGGCGCCGGTCTGCTCGGGGGAGGACGAGGGCTGCATGACGTGGCTGAGAACCACGCGCACGACCATGTCGATCGCGGGCTCGAGGTGGGCGGCGTCGATGCCGGGGGCGTACGGCGCGACGCGGGCGCTGACGACCTCCTTGGCCACCCCGAGGAGGGAGCCGGCGTTGGTGGTCAGCAGCGGCAGCAGCTCGGTGTCGGCGCCGTGGGTCGCGGAGACGACCGCGTGGAGGAGCTTGTTGGCGCGGGCGTAGGTGAGCACGTCGCAGACGGCTCGCTCGATGGCCCGGGTGAGGTCGTCGGGCTCGGTGTCGAAGGCCTGCTCGACGACACCGAGGAAACGGGCGAGCTCCTCGAGGATCATCGTCTCGGCGAGCGCCGGCTTGGAGCCGACCTCGTTGTAGACCGTCTGGCGGCTGACCCCGGCCTCCTCGGCGAGGCGCGCCATGGTGACGGCCGCCCAGCCCGAGGAGGTGGTGAGGTGGACGGCCGCGGCGACGATCCGGTCTCGGGTCGTCTCGGCCATGACAAGGAGTCTAGGCAAAGGCCCGGACCACGCCGTCGCGGTGGCGCTCAGGCGACCGACCTCTCCGGCTCGACCGGCACGAAGTCGACCTTCTCGCGCACGCCGCAGTCGGGGCAGCACCAGTCGGCCGGGATGTCCGCCCAGGCGGTGCCGGCAGCGAAGCCCTCGTGCTCGTCGCCCGCGGCCACCTCGTAGACGTACTCGCACCCGGGACAGCGGGCGGCCAGCACCTCCGTGGTGGTGAGCTCCTCGGTTTCGACACGGGCTCGTTCCTCGCCCTGCTCAACCAGCGGAGGGGCGACGTCGTAGCGCTTCAGGTACTTCTCGCGCTTGCGCGGGCTGATGTTGGCCAGCGACACGTCGCCGCCGAAGTGGTCGACGACGCGCTGGTCCATCACGCGGCGCCAGACCGCGGGGACGATGGCGAGCACGATCATCCCGGCGTAGCCCGTCGGCAGCACCGGGCTCTCCTCGAAGTCGCGCAGCGTCTGGTAGCGCCGGGTCGGGTTGGCGTGGTGGTCGCTGTGGCGCTGCAGGTGGTAGAGCAGCACGTTGGTCGCGATGTTGTTGGAGTTCCAGCTGTGGCTGGGCAGCACCCGCTCGTAGCGCTGGCGGTCGCCCTCGCCCACCTTCTGGCGCAGCATCCCGTAGTGCTCCATGAAGTTCACGACCTCGAGCAGCGAGAAGCCGACGACCGCCTGGATCACGAGGTACGGCGCCACCTCGAGACCGAAGGCCGCGAGGACCGCCGCCCAGAGCACGATCGTCATCAGCCAGGCGTTGAGCACGTCGTTGTCCAGGCGCCACGGGCTCTGCTTGCGGCGGGCCAGCCGGCGCTTCTCCAGGCGCCACGCGGACTTCAGGGAGCCGCCGACCGTGCGCGGCCAGAACTGGTAGAAGTTCTCGCCCAGCCGGGCGCTGGCCGGGTCCTCGGGCGTCGCGACGCGGACGTGGTGGCCGCGGTTGTGCTCGATGTAGAAGTGGCCGTAGAAGACCTGCGCCAGCGCGATCTTGGACAGCCAGCGCTCGTTGGCCTCCTTCTTGTGGCCGAGCTCGTGGGCGGTGTTGATGCCGATGCCGCCGATGCAGCCGATCGACACCGCGAGGCCGATCTTGTCGAGGACGGTCAGCGGCTGGTCGGCCAGCGCACCGAAGACGTCCCACCCGCCGACGACCGCCATGGCGCCGAGGAAGCCGACGTACTGGATCGGGAGGAAGAGGTAGGTGATCCAGCGGTAGTAGCGGTCCTGCTCCAGCGCCTCGATCACGTCGTCGGGCGGGTTGGAGCGGTCGAGGCCGGCGATCAGGTCGATCGAGGGGACGATGCCGAGGATCACGATGGGCCCGACCCAGAACCAGATCGACCAGCCGGTGGCGAGGTAGCCGGCGAACGCGACGAACGCCAAGCTCGGCACCACCAGGCCGATCAGCCACAGGTAGCGCTTCTTGTCCTTCCAGAGCTCGACCGTGCCGTCGGGGACGGTGCCACTGGGAGCGAGTCGGCTGGAACTGTGGGTGGGGTAGCCGGCCATCTGCCTGACCTCCTGCCGTGGGGTTTACAAGACCATAGAATCTGTAAAGCCCTTTGACAAGAGGCGTCGCTGTGTCAAGCCCTCGGTGATCACCTCGACGACGCCGTCTCACTCCGGCTGTTGCCCCCGTCACACCCCGGCCTCGCTGGCGATAGGTTGGGGCCATGCACCATCCCTTCGGCATCGACTTCGGCGGCACCGGCATCAAGGGCGCCCCGGTGGACCTGAAAGAGGGCGACTTCGCCCACGACCGGGTCCGGATCGACACCCCCAAGCCGGCCACCCCGCACGCCGTCGCCGGCGTCTTCCAGCAGATCGTCGACAGCTTCCCGAAGTCGTCGAGCCCGGTCGGCGTGACAGTGCCCGGCATCGTGCGACGCGGCGTCGTCCTGTCAGCGGCCAACATCGACAAGTCGTGGATCGGCGAGGACGCCGACGCGATCTTCACCGAGGCGCTCGGGCGCGAGGTCCACGTCGTCAACGACGCGGACGCCGCCGGTCTCGCCGAGGCGGAGTACGGCGCCGCGAAGGGCCGCAAGGGCCTGGTCATGGTGATCACCCTCGGCACCGGCATCGGCTCGGCGATGATCTGGGACGGCGAGCTCGTGCCCAACTCCGAGATGGGCCACCTCGAGATCGACGGCGAGGTGGCCGAGGTCCGTGCCGCCACGAGCGCGCGCGAGCGCGAGGGCCTGTCCTGGGAGGAGTGGGCCGGGCGGCTCACGACGTACTTCCGCCACCTCGAGCGGCTCTTCACCCCCGACCTCTTCGTGATCGGCGGCGGGGTCAGCAAGTCGTGGGACAACTTCGGCCACCTGATCCAGGTCGAGACCGAGATGGTGCCCGCGACGCTGCAGAACCGCGCCGGCATCGTCGGCGCCGCGCTCGTCGCGCACCGCAAGGCCGGCAAGGACGACTGAGCCCGCCGGTCAGCCCGTCACCGGCGGACCGGACACCTGCTCGAAGGCTGCGGTGGCGGCGCGGAGGTAGCGCTCCACCACGTCCTTCTCCGCCTCGCTGAACTCGCGGTCGAGCCGGTCGAGCGCGACGAACATCGGCAGCAGCTGACCGATCACCTCGCGCCGACCCGACTCGGTCAGCACGAGCTGCGTACGACGACGGTCGTCGGGGTGCGGCTGCCGCTCGACGTGACCGTGCGAGACGAGGCGGTCGACGATGCCCGTCGCCGCAGCGGTGGACACCTCCAGCCGCCGCGCGACCTCGGCCGGGCCGATCTGCTCGCGGGTGAGGTGCTCGAGGGTCGCCAGCTCCGTGAGGCTCATGCCGGCCCGGCGCGCCACGACGTGGTTGACCCGGCCGCCGGCGAGCACCAGGTGGCGCAAGGCCTCGAGGGTCCTGGTCTCCTCCCAGCCCGCGGGTGGACCGCCGGAAGGGCTCGGCTGCTCGGTCGGCATGCGCAGAGTCTCCCTCCTCCCAGACTTGCCGAGCTCGGAACTAATCGCTAACTTGGTTAGCAATCTAGTTGGTGAACCATCAGATCGTAAGGGACCAGAGCCATGAGTGCCTCCACCTCTCGCGCGGCCCGCCTCGCCGCCGGACGTCGTACGGCGTGGGTCGTCGCGCTCGTCCCGCTGCTGATCGCCATCGCGGCGCTCGTGCTCGTGCCGGAGGGCAGCCGCACCGCGAAGGCGACGGACACGCTCCCGGCGGGCGCGGACAGCACCCTCGCCGTCGAGCTCGGTGACCAGCTGCCGGAGGACGAGGGCCAGATCGCCATCGTGCTCTGGACCGCGGACTCCGGGAAGCTCGACCAGTCCGCGATCGAGGACCTCAACGGCCAGGCCGTCCAGCTGCTCCAGAAGGAGGGCGGCGCCCAGCCGGAGGGCGCAGGCGGCCAGTCCAGAGGATCGGGCGGCTCCGGAGGCGCCCAGCAGGGACCGGTCGTGGTGGCCGAGGACGGGACGGCCGCCTTCGCAGCGGTGCCCGTGACCTCCTCGTCGGCGACGGACAACATCGACAAGATCGAGTCGCTCCGTGACCAGCTCCGCGCGGACGCCCCGGACGGCGTCACGGTCCAGGTCACCGGCCCGGCCGGCATCCAGGCCGACATCGGGCAGGTCTTCGACGGCGCGGACACCAACCTGCTCCTGGCGACCGCCGGCGTCGTCGCCCTGCTCCTGCTGATCACCTACCGCAGCCCGATCCTGTGGCTGGTCCCGCTCGCCGTCGTCGGAGTCGCCGACCGCCTGGCATCCGTCGTGGCGACCAACGTCCTCGAGGTCACCGGGCTCGCCTGGGACGAGTCGACCGTCGGCATCCTCAGCGTGCTCGTCTTCGGCGCCGGCACCGACTACGCGCTGCTGCTGATCTCGCGCTACCGCGACGAGCTCAAGACCACCGAGTCCCGCCACGAGGCGATGGCGCACGCCCTCTCCCGCACGACCGAGGCGGTCCTCTCCAGTGCGACGACGGTCGTGCTGGGCCTGCTCACGCTGCTGCTGTCGGCGATCCCGACGACGCGCGGCCTCGGTGTCGCCTGCGCTGTGGGCGTGGTGATCGCGGCGACCTTCGCACTCGTCGTGCTGCCTGCGGCGCTCGTGCTCTTCGGGCGGTGGGTCTTCTGGCCGCGCGTCCCGCACGTCGGCGACACCGTCCTCGTCGACTCCAACTCGCTGTGGCACCGCGTCGGCGACGCCGTGGCCAGGCGCCCGCGCACCTTCGTGGTGGGCACGGTCGCCGGCCTCGCCGTGCTCGCGTCGGGCACCCTGTCCATCACCACGGGCCTCGACCCGGCCGACCAGTTCCTCCAGCGACCCGAGGCCATCTCCGCGGCCGAGCGACTCGGTCAGTCCTTCCCCGCCGGCACCAGCGACCCGATCCACGTGGTCACGCGCGCCGAGCCCCAGCAGGTGCTGGCCGCGGTCGAGGACGTCGACGGCGTGAGCTCGGCCCGGGTCACGACCGAGGCCGGCGGCATCGCCCGCATCGACGCCGTACCCGACGCGGATCCCGGCAGCGACGCGGCCGCGTCGATCGTCACCGACGTCCGCGGCGCAGTCGCCGACTTCGACGACACCCACGTGGGCGGCGGTGACGCGGAGTCCCTCGACGCGGGCGACTACGCCGGCCAGGACCGGCTGGTCATCCTGCCGCTGATCCTGCTCCTCGTGCTGGGCGCGCTGCTCCTGCTGCTGCGCTCGATCGTGGCCCCGCTGCTGCTCGTCGCCACGGTCGTCGCGACGTACGCCGCCAGCATGGGCGCCTCGTGGTGGCTCTTCCGGACGGTCTTCGACTTCGACGCGATGGACACCGGCGTGCCGCTGCTGGCGTTCCTGTTCCTCGTGGCGCTCGGCGTGGACTACAACATCTTCCTCGTCACCAGGGCTCGCGAGGAGGCGCGCCAGCACGGCACCCGCACCGGCATGCTGCGCGCCCTGACGGCCACCGGCGGCGTGATCACCAGCGCCGGCATCCTGCTCGCCGCCGTCTTCGCGGTCCTCGGCGTGCTGCCGCTCGTGGTCCTCGCCCAGCTCGGCGCGATCATCTTCGTCGGCGTGCTGCTCGACACCCTCCTCGTACGGACGGTCCTCGTGCCCGCCCTCGCGCTGACCCTCGGCGAGAAGTTCTGGTGGCCCCGGAAGGTCACCGGTTGAGGCGACCCCCGGATCGCCTCAGCCACCCCAGCGTCCGCGCTCGGCGCCCGACGTCGTCTGGACTGAGGAGCGAGCGAGCGCGACGAGCGCAGCGAGACAGCTCGGGAGCGACGAGGGAAGACGACGTCTCGAAGGGCGCCGAGCACGCGCGAGCGGAGCGAGCGCCAGACAGTCAGCCCTCGCGGCCGCTGATCGCGTTGGCCACGCGCTTGGTCACGTCGGGGTGGAAGACGCTCGGGATGATGAAGGCGGCGTGGAGCTCCTCCTCGCTGACGGTGTCGGCGATCGCCTGCGCGGCGCGGAGCAGCATGTCGGTCGAGACGTGGGAGGCGCCGGCGTCGAGGAGGCCGCGGAAGACGCCGGGGAAGGCCAGCACGTTGTTGATCTGGTTGGGGTAGTCGGAGCGGCCCGACGCGACGACGGCGGCGTACTTCCCGGCCTCGGCGGGGTCGACCTCGGGGTCGGGGTTGGCCAGCGCGAAGACGACGGGCTTCTCGGCCATGGTCGGGATCCACTCGGGGTCGAGGATGCCGGGCGCGGAGACGCCGACGAAGACGTCCGCCCCGACCAGCACCTCCCGGAGCGGGCCGGTCACCCGGCGTGGGTTGGTCGCGGCGGCGAGGTCGGCGTGGGCCGCGGAGAGGGTGGTGTCGTCGGCCGACAGCGCGCCCTCGCGGTCGACGACGACCACGTCGTGCGCACCGGCGGCGAGGAGGAGCGTGACGATCGCGGTGCCGGCCGCACCCGCGCCGGAGACGACGATCCGCACGTCCGTCAGCTTCTTGTCCACGCAGCGCATCGCGTTGGTCAGCGCGGCGAGCACGACGATCGCGGTGCCGTGCTGGTCGTCGTGGAAGACCGGGATGTCGAGCGACTCGCGCAGCCGCTTCTCGATCTCGAAGCAGCGCGGGGCGGCGATGTCCTCGAGGTTGATGCCGCCGAAGCCGGGCGCGATCATCTCGACGGCCTTGACGATCTCGTCGGTGTCCTGGCTCGCCAGGCAGATCGGCCACGCGTCGATGTCGGCGAACCGCTTGAACAGAGCGGCCTTGCCCTCCATCACCGGCATCGCGGCGCCCGGGCCGATGTTGCCCAGCCCGAGCACGGCGGAGCCGTCGGTGACCACGGCGACCGAGTTGCCCTTGATGGTGAGCTTGCGGACGTCGTCGGGGTTGTCGTGGATCGCCATCGACACGCGGCCGACGCCGGGCGTGTAGGCCATCGACAGGTCGTCACGGGTGCGCAGCGGCACCTTCGACTCGACCGAAATCTTGCCGCCGAGGTGCAGCAGGAAGGTGCGGTCGCTGACCTTGTGCACGGTCACGCCGTCGACGTCGTCGACCGCGGCGACCAGGCCCTGCGAGTGCTCGGCGTCGGCGGCCGAGCAGGTCACGTCGACGACGAGGCGGTCGTGGCGCGACTCGGTGACGTCGATCGCGGTGACGACGCCCCCCTGCGAGGCGATGGCCGTCGCGACGGCACCGACGACGCCGTGGTCCGGGGCGGTGTACAACCGCATGGTGATCGAGTACGACGACGCGGTTGCTGCCATGACCATGACCTTCCCCCGCCGCCGGGGTTACCAGCAAGTCATGTCGGGCTAGGTTTGCGATATGGACATAAAGTTCGCCGACGCGCCCGGCCGGAGCCGCTACGAGCTGACCTCCGGCGACGACGTCATCGGCTTCATCGACTACGCCCTCGCCGACGGCGTCATCACGATGATCCACACCGAGGTCGGGGAGGCGTACTCCGGACAGGGCCACGCCGCGACCCTCGCCCGCTCGGCCCTCGACGACGCCCGCTCCCGCGGCCTGTCCGTCGTGCCGTCGTGCCCCTACGTGGCGGCGTACATCCGCAAGCACGAGGAGTACGCCGACCTGGTCAAGGCGTGAGGCTCAGCGCACCACGCTGTCGGTGATCGTCCGGCTGGCGCCGAGGAAGAAGATCCCCGGAATCGTCTCGAACCCGTCGCTGGGGTTGTCCTCGAGGCGGGAGCCCCGGATGGTCAGCGTGCCGGTGCGGTCGTTGGAGACGAAGAAGATCGCGCCGCCGCCCTCGCGGGCGTGGTTGCCGGTCATCGTCGTGTTGTCGAGGACGAGGTGGATGGCGTTGCCGTCCATGTAGATCGCGCCGCCCGAGCCGCCGCCGGGCGTGCCGTTGCGCTGCGGGTTGGCCCCGCGACCGACGGCTTTGTTGCCCGTGAAGGTGGAGTCGCTGACGTGCCAGGACACCCCGATGCTGCTGAGCGCCGATCCGTTGCTGCAGCGGCCGCCGGTGAACGTCGAGCGCTTCACGACGACCGGGCGGTCGCGGTACTGGTCGAGCACCCGCACCGCCGCGCCGCCGAGGTCCGGGCCGGTGCGGTCGCAGCGGTTGCCCGCGAAGGTGGAGTCGAGGATCTTCAGCCGGCCGCCGCGGACGAAGATCGCGCCGCCACCCCCGCCGTCCGTGGTCTCGCCGGTCGAGTTGCCGGCGATGAAGCGCATCCGCTTCACGACCAGCCTGGGCTCGGCCTGGTCGTTGCAGTGCGAGGTCGTCCAGACCTGCGCGCGGTCGCAGGTGTTCATGTAGAGGATGCGGCGCCGGCCCTGGCCGCTGAGGGTGACCTTGCCGCCACCGTCGAGGGTCACGGTCGCCGAGGTGTTGACCACCTTGGCGGTCCTCTTCATCGCGATGGTGACCGGTGAGGGACCGCAGGCGAAGGTGATGAGGCCGCCCTTGGCGACGGCCTTCACGACCGCGCCCGAGGTGCAGGAGGCGGCCGTGCCGTTGCCGACGACCGTGCCGGCCGCCCTTTCGCTGGTTGAGGTGCGAGCGGAGCGAGCCTCGAAACCACTCGCCCCGGCTGGTGGGACCGACGCCACCGCCGCGACGAGAGCCGTCGCGACGAGGACGCCGGCCCGCATCACAGCGCCTTCTCGATGTCGCCGGTCAGCTTCTCCGGCTCGGTGGTCGGCGCGTAGCGGTCGATGACCTGCCCGTCGCGACCGACGAGGAACTTGGTGAAGTTCCACTTGATCTTGCTGCCCAGCAGGCCGCCCTTGGAGTCCTTGAGCCAGTCGAAGAGCGGGTGCGCGTCGTCGCCGTTGACGTCGACCTTGGAGAACAGCGGGAACGTCACGCCGAAGTTGCGCTCGCAGAACTCCGCGATCTCGTCCTCGTTGCCGGGCTCCTGCCCGCCGAACTGGTCGCACGGGAAGCCGAGCACGACGAGCCCCTGGTCCTCGTAGGTGTCCTGGAGCTGCTGGAGGCCCTTGTACTGGCCGGTGAAGCCGCACTGCGACGCCGTGTTCACGACGAGGACGACCTTGCCGTCGTACTGGGAGAGGTCGGTGTCCGAGCCGTCGATCGCGGCCGCCGAGAAGTCGGAGAGAGAGGTCATGCGCCCGAGTCTGCCAGCCCGTCGGGAACCGGGTCCTCCCCGAACCGTCCGCGGAACGCCCACGCCGACAGGGGCTTGCGGACCCGGTCGCGGTGGTCGCGCGCCGCGGTCCGCTCATCGACCTCCGCCGGGTCACCGGGAAGGCCGACCGCGATGCCGGTGAGCAGCTGGTGCGTGGCAGGTACGCCGAGCGCGTCGGCGAGGGCGTCGTGGTCGAAGCCGGCGAACTGGTGGGCGTGCAGGCCCATCGACCGTGCCTGCAGCGTGAGGTGGGCCGCGGCCTGGCCGACGTCGTGGAGCGCGTAGTCGCTGTAGGCCGGCGCGTCCGGCTCCTCACCGCTGCGCACGTGCGCGGCGGTGAGGAAGACGACCGAGGCGCGCGGCACCCAGCCGGAGTTGCCGCGGCTCAGGTGGGCGACGAGGCGCTCGTGGTTGACCGTGCCCGGCACGCAGACGAAGAGGACCCACGGCTGGCTGTTGCCGGCGCTCGGCGCCCACTGCGCGGCCCGCAGGAGCGTCTCGAGCTCCTGGTCGCTCAGCCGGTGCGAGGCGTCGTACACGCTGGCGCTCCAGCGCGAGCGCATCGGCTCGGCGAGGCCTTCGGCGCTGGGCTGGGGGGCTTGCTCACTCACCCGGCGAGTATGCCGAGGGCGCGGGCACGCAGACCGCCTGGTCCACGCCGGACAGGCGTCAGGAGAGCTCGGGGCTGTAACGCGGGGTGGGTGCGGGTGGCCGGTGGGGCTCCGTCTCCGGCGCCTCGACCAGCTGCGCGCGGAGCCGCTTGAGCGCACGGTGCCGGCTGACCCGTACGGCGACGCTGGTCATCCCGAGGGCCTGCGCGGTCGCGGTGACGTCGAGGCCGATGACCTCCATGCACGCCAGGACGTCGCGCTCGCGGCGCGGCAGCCGACCGAGCTCGGCGCGGACCCAGGCCAGACCCGTCACGGTCTCCTGCGGGTCGGCGGGACCGAGGCCCGAGGGCTCGACGTCACCGTCGTCCAGCGTCGCGGTCGTGCGCAACGCACCACGACGCGACTGGTTGGCCGAGACCTTGCGCCCGATGCCGAAGAGCCAGCCCGCGAACTGGTCGCTGGTGCCGTGGAAGTGGTGCACCCGGCGAGCGGCGACCAGCCACGTCTCGGAGGCCACGTCGTCGGCCGACACGGCGCAGTCGACCGGCTGCCTGGCCCGGAGCCAGAGCAGCAGACGGCCGGCATGCGCGACGTAGAGCGCATGCCAGGCGTCGGCGTCGCCCGCCTTGGCGGCCGAGACGGTCTGGTCGTCGGTCACGGAGGACTGGGCCCGTCCCTCTCCCCGTCGGACCCGGACGAGCCGGAGCCGCTGTCGTCGTACGACCCGCCGGACCCGCCGGACCCGCCGGACCCGCCGGACCCGTCGTGCGTGCCGTCGTGGGTGTCGGCGTCGCGCTCGCCCGAGCCGCCACGGTCCGCGTCGCCGTTGTCGCGACCGCCGTGGTGGCGCCCGCCGTCACGGCTGCCGTTCCGACCGCCCTCGCCGGTGCCGTCACGCCCGCCGCCCCGGCCACCGTTCCAGCCGTCCTGGTCGGGGTCCCACCCGTCGTGGCCCCACTCCGCGTCCGGGTCGTCGGCGGACGGGTCGTCGGCGGGGTCGTCGCCGCCCCAGGCCTGGCCGACGTCGGAGTCGGGGTCGTCGGTGCCCGGGTCGGCGGTGTGGTCCTCGGCCGAGGTCGCATCGGACGTCGGGTCCTCGGTCTCGTCGGGCCCATGCGTCTCGTGCCGCGGCTGCTCGGAGCGCTCGGGCGTCGAGCGGTCCTGCTTGTCGTCGTCGGGAGTCGACGGCAGCGGGGTGGCGGGTGTCGCGGGGCCCGGGTGCACCGGGTCGGGTGCGCTGCGGGTCATCGAGGTCGCGACCACCGCGCTCCCGGCCACGACCAGGGCCGCTGCGGCCGCCGCGAGCGCCGGGCGCCAGGGTCCGAGCCACGCGACCACGCCCGCGGCCGGTCCGGAGGCAAAGGAGGAGTCGGCCCAGCCATGGGGGCGCGTCTGGGCCGACTCCTCGCACAACCGCATGACGAAGGCCCGGTCGGGGACCAGCACCGGGGGGTCGAGGCGCAGCCTCGACTCCTCGTGCTCCGGGTGGCTCATGCGGAAGTTCCTGTCAGTTCCGGTCAGCGACGGCAGCCGCCGCCACCACCGATGGTGGCGAAGGCGTCACCGGCCGCGAAGGCGTCGGAGCCCACGACCTTGTCCAGGGAGTCCGAGGACGCCTGGGTCAGCTGGAGCTCGCTCGAGCCCCATCCACGCGAGCCTCCACGATGGTGGCCCCACTGTCCAGCGTCGTCATCGTCGTCGTCATCGTCGTCGGTCTTCACCAGCGTCAGCACCGGCACGTCCTCCACGCCGTCGACGTCGGCGGTGATGACGCCCTCGGACTTGTCGAGGGCGAAGCCCGACCACTCCGTCGTACCAGCGGCCGAGGTCAGCGTGATCGTGGCGTCGCTGGAGCGGTCCCAGCCGCCCTTGCCGCGCAGGCTGGTGCGGTCGTCGGAGTCGTCGTCGGAGTCGTCGTGGTGGCGTCCGCCGCCGAGCGAGATGACGATCAGGTCGTCGCGGTTGCGGCCGACGCGGGCGCCGTCGCTGCCCTCGATGGTGACGGCGGCGGTGTCGAGGATCGCGGTCGCCTCCTCGGTGACGGTCACCCAGCCGGCACGCACGTGCGAGGAGCCGTGGCCGCCGTGGCCGTGGCTGCTCGTGTGGTCGCCTCGGCCGCCGTCGCCGTGCGCCTGTGCAGGTGCGCCGGCCGTGGTGAGGGCCACGGCGGACACGAACGCCGCGGTGGTCAGGAGTCGAAGATGCTTCACGAGGTCTCCTTCGTGAGGGTTGGGGTGGGCGCGCGCCGAGACGCGGCCCCTCGCTACGTACCTGTCCCGGCGCCCGGGGTGCGTTACGCGGAGGAAGGAATTTCCGGGATTTCTTCGGCGACCGGTGTCGAATCGCGCCGCGGCCGTTCGTGGAGTGGGTGAAGACCGTCCACGACCGAAGGATCCGAGATGACCGCCACGCTCGACCCGTCCGACACCGCCGCACCCGCCGCCACCCGGCGCGAGTGGGTGGGCCTGGGCGTCCTCGCCCTCCCGACGCTCCTGATCTCGATCGACATGAGCGTGCTGTACGTCGCCCTGCCGTCCCTGAGCCGCGACCTGCACGCCAGCGCGACCCAGCAGCTGTGGATCCTCGACATCTACTCGTTCCTGCTGGCCGGCCTCCTCGTCACGATGGGCGGCCTGGCCGACCGGATCGGCACCCGCAAGCTGCTGGTCACCGGCGGCACCGCGTTCGGGCTGGTGTCCGTGCTCGCCGCCTTCTCCCAGAGCGCGGAGATGCTGATCCTGTCGCGGGCCCTGCTCGGCGTCGCGGGAGCGACGATCATGCCCTCGACGATGGCGATGATCCGCCACATGTTCCCCCGGCCCGAGCAGATGGGTCAGGCGATCAGCGTCTGGATGGCCTGCTTCATGGGCGGGATGACCGTCGGACCCGTCCTCGGCGGTGCGCTCCTCGAGCGCTTCTGGTGAGGCGCGGCCTTCCTCATGGGCGTGCCCGTGATGGTGCTGATGGTCGCCCTCGCCCCGCGCCTGCTGCCCGACATCAAGCCCGCCGCCGGCAGCCACTCCCTCCCCGACGCCGCCTCCGTCGTGCTCTCGCTGGTCACCCTGATCCCCGGCGTCTACGGCCTCAAGGAGGTCGCCCGCGGCGAGCACTTCGCGGCGGCCGCGGTGGGCATCGTGGTCGCGCTGGTCGCCGGCACCGTGTTCGTACGCCGCCAGCGCCGCCTGGCCGACCCGCTGGTGGACCTCAAGCTGTTCGCCGACCGCCGCTTCACCGTCGGCCTGGCCACCTTCCTGGTCACCGGCGTGGTGATGGCCGGCGTCTCCTTCGCCGCCGCGCTCTACCTCCAGGGCGTGCTCGGGCTCTCCCCGACCGCGGTCGGCGCGTGGATGGTCCCGCAGAGCCTGGTGATGCTGGTCGGCACGCTGATGGCGCCCCGGCTGGACCGCCGCTTCGACACCGTCGCCCTGGTGACCGGCGGGCTGGCGATCTCCGGCTTCGGCCTCCTGCTGCTCGGCCTGCTCGACCGCGACGCGCTCGGCCTGCACCTGGCCGCGATGGTCCTGGCCGCTGGTGGCGTCAGCGTCCCGATGTCGCTGGTGATCAACCTGATCATGGGCGCCACCCCGCCCGAGCGCGCCGGCTCCGCGGGCTCGCTGATGGAGATGTGCGGCGAGCTGGGCATCGCGCTCGGCGTGGCCACGCTGGGCTCGCTGGTCGCCGCGCTCTACCGCTTCAACCTCCCCGGCCTGCTGCCGTACGGCATCACGGACGGGACCGCAGCGACCGTGAACGAGGGCGTCAGCGCCGCCCCGGCGGCTGCAGCCCAGTCGCCCGGCCTGGCCGACCAGGTCCTGGCGGCGGCCCAGGGTGCCTTCACCGACGCCTACAACGTGGTCGGCGTGCTGGGCGGGATCGCCCTCCTGGTCACCGCCGTCGTCGCCCGCCGCGTGCTCGCCGCACCGGCCGCGCCCGAGGTGGCCGACGACGAGCCCTTCCTCTGCAGCACCGCAGCCTGATCTGATCCGAACACCCACACCGAGGAGACGAACGATGACGCAGTACCTGATGACCGTGCACGGCCCCGCCGAGATCGGGGAGTACGGCAGCTACGGCTCGAAGGAGGAGATGGAGCAGGCCTTCGCCGACACCGGCGCCTTCAACGAGCAGCTCAAGGCCGACGGCCACTGGGTCTTCGCCGGCGGCCTCCGGTCCGCCACCACCGCCAAGGTCGTGGACGGGACGGCCGGGTCACCGGTCGTCACCGACGGCCCCTACCTGGAGTCCAAGGAGCTCATCGGCGGCTTCTGGGTCATCGACGTCCCCGACGAGGCCACCGCGCTCCGCCTCGCGGGCGAGGGATCGAAGGCCTGCCGCGGCAAGGTCGAGGTCCGCGCCTTCGACGGGCTCGGCTAGTCGTCCAGCCCGTCCAGCTCCACCAGCGCCGACTCCCAGCGGTCCCGCCGCTGGGAGTCGGTCTGCTCCCACCACGGCGTACCCCGCTCGCCCAGCCCGACCTTCGCCACCTGGGTCCGGTGCCGGGTGGCCGCCAGCTCGGCGTCGGACTCCGCCGTGCGTACGCCGGACCGGCCACGACCGAGGTGCGACTTCAGCCGGGCGAGGACGTCGTCGGGGATCGCCGGGTCCGTACGACGCCAGCGCCGTCCGTCGACGACGAGCCACTTCTCGTCCTCGGTCGGCTCGGCCACGGACCGAGCATCTCAGCAACGACGAAGGCCCCGGACGATGTCCGGGGCCTTCGTGGGGTGGTGCGCGAGGGGGGATTTGAACCCCCACGCCCTTTCGGACACTGCGACCTGAACGCAGCGCGTCTGCCGTTCCGCCACTCGCGCTTGAAGCGGGCTCAGGCTACCCCACGGCTCGCGCGCGCTCCCAATCGGCCGGACAGCGGGGCGGCAGCGTGGCGGAGCAGCGACCGGCCGGTACGCTCGCTGGCACCGGCCGGGCGGTCGTTGATGCCTGCCCACCACAACGCCCACCACAACGATGCGTCCACCAACGCGAGGAGAGGAGGCCTGTGTGAACGCCCTGCAGCGCTTCGAGCAGCGGCTCGAGCAGCTGATCTCCGGTGTCTTCGCGCGGGCCTTCCGCAGCGCGGTGCAGCCCGTCGAGATCGCCGCAGCCCTCCAGCGCGAGTGCGACAACAACGCGCAGGTGCTCAGCCGCCAGCGTCGCCTGGTGCCCAACGACTTCCACGTCGAGCTGTCCGTCACCGACCTCGACCGCATCGTCGGCCTGGGCCGCGCGCTCGAGCAGGACCTCGTCGACCAGCTCCAGGACCATGCCGACGCGCAGGGCTACGTCTTCACCGGCCCGATCTCGGTGGCCTTCGAGTCCGCCGACGACCTGACCACCGGCCGGTTCCGGATCCGCAGCAAGGCGCAGGCCAGCGTCACCGACAACGACCAGCGCACGCGCACCCGGTCCTCGCACGCCACGCTCGAGGTCAACGGCACCCGCCACCCGCTGCGCCCGCCGGGCCTGGTCATCGGCCGCGGCACCGAGGCAGACCTGCGCATCAACGACCCCGGCGTCAGCCGCCGCCACCTCGAGCTCGAGGTCTCGGTCGACGGCGTCGAGGCGGTCGACCTCGGCTCGACCAACGGCATCATGGTCGACGGCTCGAAGGTGTCCCGCGCGCTGCTGCGCGACGGCTCGCTGATCAAGATCGGTCACACCGAGATGACCGTCCGCATCGACGGCGGGCGCGACGAGGCCGGGGGCTGGAATGTCTGAGCTGACCCTCTTCCTGATCCGCGTGGCGTTCCTCGCCATCCTCTGGATCTTCGTGCTCTCCGCCATCTCGGTCATCCGCTCCGACATGTTCGGCGCGCGCGTGCCGGAGACCGCCCGCGGATCGGCCCCCGCGCCCGAGCGTCGTGGCGGCAAGACCCGCAAGCCGCGGCGCGGCTCGCCGACCCACCTGCTCGTGGTCGAGGGCGAGAACCCCGGCGTCCGCGCCGAGCTCGCCGACGCACCGCTGCTCATCGGCCGCGGCAGCGATGCCGCGATCAAGCTCGACGACGACTACGTCTCCACCCGCCACGCGCGCGTCGCGGCGAGCGGCGACGAGTGGTTCGTCGAGGACCTCGGCTCCACCAACGGCACCTACGTCGGCCCGGTCCGGATCACCCAGCCCACCACCATCGGCCTCGGGGTGCAGGTGCGGGTCGGCAAGACCATCCTGGAGCTGCGGAAGTGACCCTCTACCTCCACTACTCCGCGATCTCCGACGTGGGGCGGGTGCGCCGCGAGAACCAGGACAGCGGCTACGCCGGCCCCTGGCTGCTCACCGTCTGCGACGGCGTGGGCGGTGCCGTACGAGGTGACCTGGCGTCCAGCACGGCCGTGCAGGCGCTGCGCAAGCTGGACCAGCAGCCCGACGAGGACATCCTCGGCCAGGTGGCCGGCGCCATCCACCGCGCCGACGACCGGATCGCCGAGCTCGTCGAGGAGGACCCCGGGCTCAACGGCACCTCGACCACCGCGACCGTCGCGCTCTTCGACGGCACCCGCTTCGGTCTCGGCCACATCGGCGACAGCCGCGCCTACCTCTACCGCCGCGGTGAGATGCGTCAGCTGACCCACGACCACACGTTCGTGCAGTCGCTGATCGACGAGGGCCGCATCACCGAGGAGCAGTCACGCTCCCACCCGCACCGCAACCTCATCCTCAAGGCGCTCGACGGCATCCGCCACGAGGAGCCCGACCTCTTCGAGTTCCCCGCCGAGCCGGGTGACCGGATCTTCGTGTGCAGCGACGGCGCGTGCGGCACGCTGAGCCCCGAGCGGATCACCGACATCCTCTCCACCGGCACGCCCGACTTCGCCGCGGTCGAGATGGTGCGCGCCAGCCTCGAGGCCGGCAGCAGCGACAACGTCACCTGCATCGTGGCCGACGTCTCCGAGGAGCCGCCGCCGGAGGAGCTGACGCCCCTGCTCGTCGGCGCGGCTGCAGACCTGCCCCGCCGGATGCCGATCGGTGGCGGCGTGGCCGGCGCCGTCGGCGGTCTGTTCCGCGGCCACCGCTCCGGCGACACCGGCGAGATCCCGCCCGTGCCGGGCGACGTACCCGCGGGCGCCTTCGCTGCCGACCCGATCGACCCCGAGGCCGCCCGCTACGCACCGCGCGACCCGGGCCGCCACCGCTGGCTGCGCCGGCTGATGGTGACCGCGGTCCTCGCCGGGCTGGCGTGGATCGTGCTCGCCGCCGGCTGGTCGTGGAGCCAGCAGCAGTTCTACGTCGCCGAGCAGGACGGCAAGGTCGCGATCTTCCGCGGCCTCAACGCCGACCTCCCCGGCATCTCGCTCTCGCACGCCTACGAGGTCACCGACGTCGACCTCGACCGGCTCAGCGACATCGACGCCGAACAGGTCCGCGAGGGGATCGAGGCCGACAGCCTCGACGACGCGCACTCGACCGTGGACAACTACGCCGCGCGCCAGGAAGTCAACTGACAGGGCGGCCTGCGATGAGTCAGACCGGAACCCTCATGGGCTTCGTGCACCGGCGTCGCCGGGGCGCGGAGCTGTTCCTGCTCGTCCTCGCGCTCGCGGTCGGCATCGGGGCCTACGCCGCCGTCGGCCTGGGCGTCGAGGGTGTCGTGCCGGCCGACCTCGTCGGCTACGGCGGCTGGCTCACCGCGCTGATCGTCGCCGCGCACGTCACGGTCCGCCTCGTCGCGCCGTACGCCGACCCGGTGCTGCTGCCGCTCGTCGCCGCCCTCAACGGGCTCGGGCTCGCGGTGCTCCGCCGGCTCGACCTCACCTACGAGGCCAACGGCCTGTCCCAGCACACCTTCGCCCGCCAGCAGCTCACGTGGATGACGCTCGGGGTGGTGCTCTTCGTCGCGACGCTGTTCCTGCTGCGCGACCACCGCTCCCTGCAGCGGCTCACCTACACCTCGGGCCTGGCCGGCATCGTGCTGCTGATCCTGCCGTTCCTCCCGGTCATCGGCAGCGCCAAGAACGGCGCCAAGATCTGGATCTACGTCGCCGGCTTCAGCTTCCAGCCCGGCGAGGTCGCCAAGGTGCTGCTGGTGATCGCGTTCTCCGGCTACCTCGTGCTGCACCGCGACGCCCTCGCGCTCGCCGGCCGCCGCGTCGTGTTCGTCGACCTGCCGCGCGGCCGCGACCTCGGCCCGATCCTGGCGATGTTCGGCGTCTCGATGATGATCCTGGTGCTGCAGAACGACCTCGGCTCCTCGCTCCTCTTCTTCGGACTCTTCCTGGTCATGCTCTACGTCGCCACCGAGCGACCGGGCTGGCTCGTGGTCGGCGGCCTGCTGTTCGCGGCGGGTGCGCTGGCGGCGTACTCCTTCGTGGGCAACGTGCAGAACCGCTTCAACTTCTGGCTGCACCCGATGGACTACTACGACCAGAACCCCGGCAGCGGCCAGCTCGTCGAGGCACTCTTCGGGATGGGCTGGGGCGGCCTGATCGGCCGCGGCTTCGGCAACGGCTTCCCCGAGCGGGTGCCGTTCGCCTACTCCGACTTCATCCTGTCCACCATCGGCGAGGAGCTCGGCCTGACCGCGGTCATGGCGATCGTGCTCTGCTACGGCCTGATCGTGGAGCGCGCGCTGCGCATCGCGCTGATCTCGCGCGACGGCTTCGGCAAGCTGATGGCCGTGGGCCTCGGCGCGATCTTCGCGCTCCAGGTCTTCGTCGTCATCGGCGGAGTCACCGGCCTGATCCCGCTGACCGGCCTCACCACGCCCTTCCTGTCCTATGGCGGCTCGTCGCTGGTCGCCAACTGGGTGGTGGTCGCGCTGCTGCTGCGCATCTCCGACCAGGCCCGGCGGCCCGCGCCCCGGCTCGACCCCGTCGACGACTCGGCCGCCGACAGCGAGCACACGCAGGTGGTGAAGCTGCGGTGAACAAGCCCATCCGCGTCGTCTCGGTCTTCTGCCTGCTGCTCTTCCTCGCGCTGCTGGTCAACGCGACGTACCTGATGTACGTCCGCTCCGACGACCTCTCCCAGGACCCGCGCAACCGCCGCGTGATCACCGCGGCGTACTCCCGCGAGCGCGGCGCGATCCTGGTCGGCAAGGAGGCGATCGCGCGCAGCGTGCCGTCGGACGACAAGTACAAGTTCCAGCGCACCTACTCCGAGCCCTTCAAGTACGCCCCGATCACCGGCTACTTCGCGTTCTTCAGCCAGACCGGCGTGGAGCGCTCGCAGAACAGCGTGCTGGCCGGCGACGACTCCCGGCTCTTCGTGACGCGGCTGGTCGACCTGCTGAGCAACTCCGACCCCAAGGGCGGCAACGTCCAGCTCACCGTCAACGCGGCCGCGCAGGACGCTGCGTGGGACGGCCTGGAGAACCTCCCCGGCGACGCCCAGGGTGCGGTCGTCGCGCTCGAGCCGTCGACCGGCCGGGTCCTGGCCATGGCGTCGACGCCGACCTTCGACCCCAACAACCTGGCGTCCCACGACTTCGCGGCCGTGAAGGAGACGAGCGACCGGCTCAACGCCGACGAGCGCGAGCCGCTGATCAACCGCACGATCGGCACGACCCTGCCGCCCGGGTCGACGTTCAAGCTGGTCACCGCGACGGCGGCGATCGAGTCCGGCAACTACGACGCCGACTCGATGGTGCCGGGCGGGTACGGCTTCAAGCTGCCGCAGTCCTCGACCACGATCCGCAACCACGACGGCGGCAACTGCGGCGGTCGGCGGATCACCATGACCCAGGCCATGCAGGTCTCCTGCAACGTGACGTTCCTCAGCCTGGCCAACGAGCTCGGCAACGACGCGATGGCAGAGCAGGCCGAGAAGTTCGGCTTCAACGACACCTCGCTGGAGGACCTCGGCGGCCAGGCCAAGTCGCTCTACCCGCGCGACATGGACGCCCCGCAGACCGCGATGTCGGGCATCGGCCAGTCCAGCGTCACCGCCACCCCGCTGCAGATGGCCATGGTCGCCGCCGCGATCGCCAACGACGGCGACGTGATGCGCCCGTACGTCGTCGACGAGGTGCGCGCGCCGAACCTGTCGGTGCTCGACCGCACCGACCCGCAGAGCATCAGCAAGGCGATGTCGAGCACGACGGCCGACGAGCTCACGAAGATGCTCGTGGCCACCGTCGACTCCGGCACCGCGACGCCGGCGCAGATCCCGGGCATCGAGGTCGCCGGCAAGACCGGCACCGCGCAGTCGACCGCCGACCGTCCGCCCTACGCCTGGTTCGTCTCCTTCGCCCCGGCCAACGACCCCAAGGTCGCCGTGGCCGTGCTCGTGCAGTCGAGCGACACCGCCCGCGAGGAGATCGCCGGCGGCCTGCTCGGCGGCCCGATCGCGAAGGCGATCATGGAGGCGGTGATCAACCCGTGACGGCGCTCGGCCCGGGAGGACACGTCGACGCGGCCGGGCGCTACGTCCTCGAGTCGCGCATCGCCACCGGTGGCATGGGCGAGGTCTGGGCCGCCCGCGACACCACGCTCGACCGACCGGTCGCGGTGAAGGTGCTGAAGACCGAGTACGCCGACGACCCCCTCTTCCGCACCCGCTTCGAGACCGAGGCCCGCCACGCCGCCGCCCTGCACCACCCCGGCGTCGCAGCGGTCTTCGACTTCGGCGAGAGCACGCCCGACGACGGCTCCGGCACCCCGCGCCCCTACCTCGTGATGGAGCTCGTCGAGGGCCAGCCGCTGTCCGCGCTGCTGCGCCCGAGTGCCCCGCTCGACCCGGCCGTCGCCCAGGACCTCCTCGCCCAGGCCGCCGACGCCCTCGGCGTCGCCCACGCGGCGGGCATCGTGCACCGCGACGTGAAGCCGGCCAACCTCATCGTCACCCCCGACCGCCGGGTCAAGGTCACCGACTTCGGCATCGCCCGGGCCGCCAAGGGCATGGCCCTCACCGAGACCGGGCAGGTGCTCGGCACCCCGGCCTACATCTCCCCGGAGCAGGCCGAGGGCGGCACTGCGACCGCCGCCTCCGACGTGTACTCGCTCGGCGTGGTCGCCTTCGAGTGCCTCGCCGGCGAGAAGCCCTACCTCGCCGACACCCCCGTCGCGACGGCCATCGCCCACCTGCGCAACCCCGTGCCCGAGCTGCCGACGTCCGTGCCCGCCGACCTCGCCCACGTCGTACGACGGGCGCTGGCCAAGGCGCCCGAGGACCGCTTCGTCGACGGCGCGGCCTTCGCCCGGGCCCTGCGCGACCCCGCCTCCGTCGCGGGAGCCGGAGCGGGCGCGGCGACCGTCGTGAGCCCCGCCGTGGCTCCCGAGCCGCACACGCAGGCGATGCCGGCCGCAGCTCCGGCACCGACACCTGACCCGACGCCTGCCCCGACCCCGCGCGCCGCACGCGAACGTCGTACGACGCCGTGGCCGCTCGTCATCGGCCTCCTCGCGGTCGTGGTCGCGGTGCTGCTGGCCTTCTGGCTCGGCTCACGTGGGAACGACGCGACTTCGGGCAACGCCGACGACACCGCGACGCGCTCGCCGAAGCAGACCCCGAGCCAGACCTCCGAGACGCCGAGCCAGACGCCGTCGGAGACGCCCAGCGAGACACCGAGCGAGACTCCCAGCGAGACGCCGAGCGAGACGCCGAGCGAGACGCCGACGACGGTCGAGGTCGACCCGGCCGACTACATCGGCGGCACGGCCAAGGACGCGGAGAAGGAGCTGTCCCGGCTCGGCCTGGTGCCGGAGCTGGTCGAGCTCGACAACCCGGGGGACCAGGAGAAGGACGTCGTGGTCGATGTGTCACCGAGTGGCACCCTCGAGGAGGGCGACACCGTGACCATCAGCTACTACGGCAAGCCCCCACCGGGCGCGCGCAACGGAGAGGACCAGCAGGGATGACGCAGTCGGAGCCGACACTGATCGGCGGCCGCTACGAGCTCGGAGAGCTCCTCGGACGCGGCGGCATGGCCGAGGTCCGCAAGGGGCGCGACCTGCGGCTGGGCCGCACCGTCGCGGTGAAGCGCCTGCGCACCGACCTGGCCAGCGACGCGACGTTCCAGGCCCGCTTCCGGCGCGAGGCGCAGTCCTCGGCGTCGCTCAACCACCCCGCCATCGTGTCGACGTACGACACCGGCGAGGAGATGGCCACCGACGGCTCAGGCGTCGCCCAGCCCTACATCGTCATGGAGTGCGTCGAGGGGCGCACGCTGCGCGACATCCTGCGCGAGGGTCGCAAGATCCTGCCCGAGCGGGCCCTCGAGATCACCGCCGGCGTCCTGTCGGCGCTCGACTACAGCCACCGCGCGGGGATCATCCACCGCGACATCAAGCCCGGCAACGTGATGCTCACGCCGTCGGGCGACGTGAAGGTGATGGACTTCGGCATCGCGCGCGCGATCTCCGACGCGTCGTCGACGATGACCCAGACCGCGGCCGTGGTCGGCACCGCGCAGTACCTCTCCCCCGAGCAGGCGCGCGGCGAGACCGTGGACTCGCGCTCCGACGTCTACTCCACCGGCTGCCTGCTCTACGAGCTCCTCACCGGCCGGCCGCCGTTCATCGGCGACAGCCCCGTGGCCGTGGCCTACCAGCACGTCCGCGAGCAGGCCTCGCCCCCGTCCGACCACGACGACCAGCTCGACCCCGAGATCGACGCGATCGTGATGAAGTCGCTCGCCAAGCGGGTCGAGGACCGCTACCAGAGCGCCGCGGCCATGAAGGCCGACATCGAGCGCTACCTCGCCGGCCACCCGATCCAGGCGCCCGCCGTCGTACCTCCCCCGGCGGAGACGCAGTACGTCCCGCCGGTGCCGCCGGCCGAGTCGACGAGCACCATGGCCGCGAGCCAGCCGCCGCCGCGCGGCGACGAGCCGTCGCGCGGGCGCGGCGCGTGGTGGGTCCTCATCGCGATCCTCGTCGTTGCCCTGCTCGCGGGCGGCGCGTACCTGCTCAACAACGTGCTCTTCGACGACGCGCCCGTGCGCGACGCCGTGCCCAACGTGGTCGGCATGACCGAGGACGAGGCGCGGCTCGCGATCGTCGACGCCGGCTTCACCGTCGGCCAGGTGGACCGGCAGCCCTCCGACACGGTCGCCGCCGACCTGGTGATCAGCCAGGACCCGGCCCGCGACACCTACGAGGACCCCGGCGCGTCGATCGACTTCGTGCTCTCCGTCGGCAAGCCCGAGGTCGAGGTGCCCTACGTCGTCGGCAACCTGCGCAAGGAGGCCCGCCAGACCCTGGTCGCCGCCGGGTTGAAGGTGAAGTTCGAGGAGGAGGACTCCGACGAGGACAAGTTCCAGGTCCTCCGCACCGAGCCCGCCGCCGGCGAGTCCGTGGCCGACGGCACGACCGTCACCGTCTACTACTCCGACGGCCCGGAGAAGATCCCGGACGTCCGCGGCATGAAGCAGGGCGAGGCCGAGCGCACGATCCGCGAGGCCGGGTTCACCCCCGACGTCCGCGTCGACGCGACCTCGACCGAGCCCAAGGGCACCGTCGTCGACCAGATCCCGGTGGGCGGCACGGCCGACCAGAACAGCACCGTGACGATCTTCGTCTCCGCCTACGAGGAGCCGACCGAGACCCCGACGCTGCCGACCGAGACGCCCACGGAGACCCCGACCGTGCCGACCGAGAGCCCCTCGACTCCTCCTCCGACCCCCTGAGGCGCGGCTAGCCCGCCATCGGGGTGGCGTACGTCAGGTCCAGCAGGCCGGAGTAGGCCGGGGCCGTGGCCGACGCGAGCGCGGTCATGTCCCACGACACCCCACCGCCGGGGATGACGGTGTAGTCGCGGTAGGTCGCCAGGATCGGGTCGACGATCAGCTCGGACTCCAGCGCCGCGGGGTCGCCGATGCCGACGATGACGTAGGGCGGCGAGTAGGGCAGGCCGTGCAGGGTGACCTGGTTGCCCTCGCACTTGATGCCGGTGGTCGAGATCAGCCGCTGGCCCTGGATCGTGACCGCGACCGCGCCGGCGTTCCACATCGCGTTGGCGACCGCCTGGATGTCCTGCTGGTGCACGACGAGGTCGTTCGGGTTGCCGTCATAGTTGAGCCGGGCCTCCTCGGTGGCGTCGTCGAGGGTGACCTGCACGGCCGCGCCGCTCTTCTCGGTGAGGCCGGCCGGGTCGACGAGGGTCGCGATCTCGTCCTGTGCGCGCGCCACCGACCGGTCTCCCAGCTCGGCACTGAGGGCCTCGACCTCGCCGTTCAGCTCGGCGGCCTGGGCGGTCAGGTCGCCGGCCTCGTCGCGCTCGGCGCGCACCACCGACGCGAGGTCGGTGAGCCGCCCGGCGCGCAGGTCGAGGCCGTCGCTCTGCTCCGCGCTCACCGCGAACAGCGTCCCGCTGAGGAGCACGACGAGCGGCGTCGCCACCCGCCAGACGCGACGGCGTCCGGGGGAAGAGTGGGGCGGCGAGGGCATGGCGACTACGCTAACCCCCCGGCGGGCGCCGAGCGTCCGCGACGGGCGTCGCGCGAACGCCGACGAACCCAGCCGAGCCACAGGAGCAGCAGTGTCGAAGTCCACGACGGTCACCACCTCGGAGAAGGAAGGCCTCTTCTCCCTCAGGTTCCTGATCGCCCTGCTCCTCATCGTCGCCGGCATCGCCTGGCTGGCCTACTACTACGTCGGCCCGCGCGGCAACCCGCTCGCCTTCCCGCCCGTCGAGGGGTCGCCCAAGGCGATCGCCGACCTCGGGAGGTGGAACTACGCCATCGGCTTCGGCGTGTTCATGATCGGCCTGATGGTCTCCGCGCACCCCTCCACCCCGCTCGGACGTGGCCGCGGCGTGGTGGTCGCCATGCTGGCCTGCTTCCTGATCGGCCTGCTGTGGATCTGCACCTTCTACGTCTTCTCCGACGACCTCTCCAAGCTGTGGATCTTCAACGACCTCGGCCAGTGGAACCTCGTCGTCGGCATCGCGTTCATGGCGGTCGGGTTCAGCTTCGCGACCAAGTGGGAGTAGGTTTCTCCCGCGGCTGCTGAGCAGCCGCAGTCATTCGTCGCCTCGAGCGGTGAGTGAGGCGCCTTCCTGGGGAAGGGGAGGCGTCTCTCTCACCGCTCGAGTCGATTTCGAGTGCTCTTTGGCTGGGTTGTCGGGCTCTCCCTCAACTTGTCAGGCCGTGCATGGGCCGACATGTTCAGTGATCCCCGGCTGACCGGGGATCACTGGCCAGGCCGCTCGACCACGCGTTCGGATTTCCACACTGTGGAGAACTCCTGTGGAGAATTACACGCGTGTAGTTATCCACAACCGTGTGCACACCTGTGGGAAATGCAGCAGCCCCCGCGACCGGCGTACGCGGGGTACGACGACGGTGCGGGGGCTGTGGACGGGGCTGCTCAGCCGAGCTGGACGATGCGCACGAGCGCGAGCCAGACCAGGCCGATGGTGAGGGCGGCGAGGCCTCCCCACTGGATGAGGCTGCGGTTGCCCTTGGGGGCGTAGGCGATGATCCCGGCGGCCGCGGCGCCGCCGAGGAACCCGCCGAGGTGCCCCTGCCAGGAGATGGCCTGCCAGCCGACGACGGTGACGATGACGCCGAGCATCAGGTTCTGCACCAGCCACTGCGAGTTGAGCCGCGCCTTGTTGGCGGTGACCAGCAGGGCGCCGAGGAGCCCGAAGAGGGCACCGGAGGCGCCGACGGTCGAGCCGTTCTCGTTGCTCAGGTAGAGCACCATCACCGACCCGCCGAGCCCGGCAAGGAGGTAGACCGCGAGGAAGCGGGTCCTGCCGATGATGCCCTCGAGGGCCGGGCCGAAGAGGAACAGCGCGAACATGTTCATCGCGATGTGCCAGATCTCCACGTGGGTGAAGACGCTGGTGATCAGCTGCCACCACGCGCCGTCTGCGACACCGGCGTGCCAGGTCGTCGTCGGGAGCATCGCACAGGTCGCCTGGTCGTTGACGGAGGGGTAGTAGCGACCCGATCCGTCGTCGAGGGCGCACAGGCCGGTCGGCGCGAGCGCGAAGACGTCGGCCAGCCGGGAGCGAGCCCCACCGGTGGCGGTGATGACGAGCCAGATGACGGCGTTGATGCCGATCAGGACGTACGACGTCAGCCGCGGGTCGGCGCTGCGCTCGCCGCCGTACATCGCCCGGTTCTGGCGCGAGCCCTGGTTGGCCTTGTGCACGCAGTGCGGGCACTGGAAGCCCACGGCCGCGTCACGCATGCAGTCCGGGCAGATCGGCCGGTTGCAGCGCTGGCAGCGGATCCAGGTCTCGCGACCGGGGTGCCGGTAGCAGGTGGGCACCCCGGTCGCGGCCGGGTCGTCGGAGGGCTGGGTCATCGAGGCCTTCGGTTGGGGCGCGGTCGGACCGGTCAGTGCTCGATGGTGAGCGACTCGATGACCACCGCGTCGACCGGACGGTCCATCGCGCCGGTGGCGGTGGTGGCGATGGCGTCGACGACGTCGCGGCTGGCCTGGTCGGCCACCTCACCGAAGATGGTGTGCTTGCGGTTGAGCCACGGGGTCGCGCCCACGGTGATGAAGAACTGCGAGCCGTTGGTGCCCGGGCCGGCGTTCGCCATCGCGAGCAGGTAGGGCTTGTCGAAGACGAGCTCGGGGTGGATCTCGTCCTTGAACGTGTAGCCCGGGCCGCCGGTGCCGGTGCCGAGCGGGCAGCCGCCCTGGATCATGAAGCCGTCGATGACGCGGTGGAAGCCGAGGCCGTCGTAGTACTTCTCCCCGCTGCGGCCCGCGTCGTCGCGGTAGTCCTTGGTGCCCTCTGCCAGGCCGACGAAGTTCTCGACGGTCTCGGGGGCGTGGTGGGGGAACAGGTTGACGACGATGTCGCCCCGGTTGGTCTTGAAGGTCGCCTTGGGGTCGGCCATGGGATTGTGCCTCTCGGATGTGTGACTCACGGGTGTCGCGGGTGCGAGTCGATCCTGCCATGCGGGCCCACGGTGGAGCCCCTCACCCGGACGGGGCTGGCCGCGTGTGGGTGGGCGTGGTGAGATGGAGACATCACTGACTGAGGAGGTCACGCATGCCTTTCGGCCGCAAGAAGTCCCTCATGGACCGGGCCCACGACTATGTCGAGCAGCTCTCGGACACCGTTCGACCCCAGTTGGAATCGGCGTGGGAGCAGGCCGTCGAGGCGGTGGAGAAGGCCGGCGACAAGGCCGGGCCCGCCCTCGCCGACGCACGTGACAAGGCGACGCCCCTGATCGCCGAGGGCCGCGCGCTCGCCGCCGAGAAGGCGTCGGCCGGTGCCGCCATCGCGGCCGAGAAGGGTGCCGAGGCCCGAGAGAAGGCCGCGCCCCTCCTGGCCGAGGCCCGCGCCGCCGCCGCCGACAAGGCCTCCGTCGCCGCAGCGATCGCGGCCGAGCGGGCGGCCGAGGGCCGCGACCTCGCGACCGCCAAGGTCAACGAGCTGCGCGGCGTCGAGCCCGAGCCCAAGGGCGGCAAGCTCAAGAAGCTCCTGCTGATCAGCGGGCTGCTCGCGATCGGTGGCGTGGTGTTCTCCAAGCTGCGCCAGAAGCAGGACGACAGCGCCCACTGGCAGTCGACCTACACTCCGCCCGCCCCGCCGGCGCCCGCACCCCCGGTGACGCCGGTGCCCGACGAGGCGGCCGTCGACCCGCTCCCCGAGGCCGCCACGGCTGACGACGTGGTGACCGAGGAGCCCCCGAGCAGCGAGGACGTCGGCGGCGGTGCTCCGGGCGAGGCGATCAGCGACGCCGCCGAGGAGCCGCAGGAGGCGACCACGCCCGAGGACCCCGCGGAGATCATCGACATCGACGACGTGCCGCAGAAGAAGTAGCCACACGCCGACATCGCCACGGGCGGTGCGTGAGGGGGATTCCTCCTCACGCACCGCCCGTCGGCGTATCGACCACGACCCGGTTCTCCTCGACCCAGGCGTCGATGTGCTCCCACCAGCCGTAGAGCCACTCGATGCGCGCCTCGCGGCCCTCGGGGATCTCCGAGCGCGGAACCTGCCACCACCGCATGATGATCTGCTTGTCCATCGGCAGCTCGCGCCACACGTCGCTGACGGTGACCAGGTGGTCCAGCCCGGTGTGACCCACCAGCAGCACGTCGGCGTCAGGTGCCGCCTCGAGCGCCGCCAGTACGCCGCCCGGGCGAGGCGCCAGGACGTGGGTCATCTGCTCGGCCCGCCGCGCCATCCGCTCCAGGCCGAGCTTGCGGAGCCGCGCGATGGCGCGGTCGCGACGACCCGGGGTGAAGTTGCCGCCCTCGGGGAAGATCACGAAGGCGTCGTTGTGGTCCAGGCCGGTCGCGAGGGCGGCGATCTGCGACTCGAGGTCCTCGCCGACGTCGGGGTTGGGCGAGATGAACCGAGCGGGGATGCGTCGGAGCACCACGCCGATCGCCGGGTCCCAGGCGAGGGTGTTCTTCAGCACCACGCGCGGCTCGCGGTGGTACCAGTGCAGCAGGGCGTACATCAGGATGAAGGAGTCGCCCGGCCCGGCGTGCCGGCACATCACCAGCACGGGTCCGTCGGGCACGCGCGGCGGGTGCGGCCCGTCGCTGCGGATCCGCAGCGCGAGCACCCGGCGGGCCTCGCGGAAGAAGACGATCAGGGTGCCCTGCACGAGGTCGTAGTGGATCCCGGCGAAGTAGGGCGAGCGGATCCTCCAGCCGAAGCCACTGGCCAGCCACAGCCCGAGCATCACCGCGAGCAGGAGCGTCTCGAAGGTCAGGTAGACCAGCACCACCCAGAGCAGGCGCAGCGCGCGCCACCGACCCGGGAGGACCGGCGCCAGCGCGGCGGCGACCAGCAGCCACGCCGGCAGGGTCACCCAGACCAGCACGGTGAGCCCGACGACGGCGGGTGCGACGACCAAGCGCCGCAGGACCCAGACCAGCGCGCTCGACACGGCTACGCGCCCAGGGCTTCGTCGAGGTAGGCGCGCGAGGCGTCGTACGTCGCGTCGATGCGGGCCTGCACGCGGGCGAAGTCGCGGTAGGCGCGCAGGGAGTCGTCGCGCGCCGAGGTGCCGGCGGCCGGCAGCACGTGGGCCTCGACACCCTCGGGGATCGTCGCCATGTCGCGCATGAAGCGGTGACGGCGGGCGACCTCGAAGCTCACCCGGGCCACCTCCCACGGACGGCTCGGTGCCTTGAGCGGCCGGTCGATGCGGCCGACCTGGAGCACGAAGATCCGCGTCGCCCCCAGCTCGACCGCGCGGCCCACCGGGATGGAGTTCACCAGGCCGCCGTCGAGGAAGTGCTCGCCGTCGATCTCCGCCGGCGGCAGCAGCCCGGGCACGGCGGCACTGGCCAGGATCGCCGGCACGATCGGGCCCGAGGTGAACCAGTGCTCGGCGGCCCGCTCGATGCTCGCGGCGCACACGCCGAAGCTGACCGGCAGGTCCTCGAACCGGGTCTCGCCGAACTCCTCCTCGAGCCGGAGCCGCAGCGGCGCGGAGGAGTAGATGTGGGTGCCGGTCGAGACGGCCCGGCGGACCGTGCGCAGCGGCCGGTCGCCGTACACGTCCTTGCCCTCCGCGGTCGCCGCCCACAGCTCGGTGAGCCGGTCCACGACGGAGACGTCCGGACGGCGCGCGACCATCGCGCCGTTCAGCGCGCCGACGCTGGTGCCGAGCACGAGGTCGGGGACGATGCCGCGCTCGAGCAGGGCCCGCAACATGCCGACCTCGACGGCGCCGAGGACCCCGCCCCCGCCGAGCACGAACGCGGTGGTGGTCACGGCCCGACCTTAGGCCAGTTCGGGGTACTCCGTGCGCACCCGCTGCACCACCCGGTGCTCGACGAAGAACATCAGCAGCGGAACCAGGCCGGCGATGAGCATGAGCGCGGTGAACTTCGGGGTCCAGCGCGCGCGGTAGGCCAGGATCAGCGCGACGAGGAAGTAGACCATGTAGAGCGTCCCGTGCAGTGCCCACAGGATGCCGAGGGACTCCCCGAGCTCCTGGATGCTGCTGCCCTCGGGGAAGAGGTACTTCATCGGGGCCGCGACCAGCGCGCAGAACGCGAGCGCGACGCCGACGACGAGCGCGAGCACGCGGTAGGTGGTGAAGAGGGGACGCACGACGCTCAACTTATCGAGCGGGTGGTCACGTCCGCGGAGCGTCCCCCCGCGCGTTGAGCGGGCTGGTGACCCCGGTCACCACGTCGCGGCGCCAGCGCCACCAGATGAAGGCCGCGAAGGCGCCGAAGACCCACCACTCGAAGGCGTAGAGCAGGTTGCGCACGCCCGTGAAGCGACCCGGCTCCGGCAGCGCCGCGAGCTCGGCCGGCTCGAGCCCGGGTGCAGGGTCCTGGCTGATGAGGTAGGCGGAGTAGAGGTCGACGTCGACGCGCTGCACGGCGTCGGCGACGCGGATCTCGGGGAAGACGTCGTCGTCCGGGTCGTCGTCGGTGACCAGGCTCCCCTCGGGCGCCTGGATCCAGCCCACCACATCGGCATCTCCCGTGGCCGCGAGCAGCGCGTCGTCCGGCTCGGGCGCCCAGCCGCGTACGACGAGCACGGCGGCGTCGCCGACATGGAGCGGGGCGACGGCCCAGTAGCCGTCGGTGCCGTCGTAGGTGCGGTTCTGCACCCAGAAGCCGCCGTCGAGCCACTCGCCCGAGACCTCGACCGGCCGGCCCAGGTCGGGCGCGGGGAACGGGTCGTCGCTGCCCATCACGTCGTCGAGCGGCACGGCCGCGACCCCGGAGAGGTCGCGCGACTCGGCGTCGCGGTGGGCCTGCCAGGCGTCGTACTGCCACTTCCCGAGCCAGCCCGCGATGCCGACCAGCACCAGCGCGAGGACCGCTGCGCCGAGGTCGGTCAGCAGGCCGGGTCGGCGGGGCGCGGTCACGGGCTCGATTGTCCCAGCCGCCCGGTGACCGCCCGGCCTCAGGTCGCGAGCTCGTCGCGCCGCCGGGTGAGGTACGACGCCTCGGCGGTGTTGCCGGCCAGCCCGATCGCCCGGTCGTAGGCCTCCCGCGCCTCCGGCCCGCGGCCCAGGCGACGGAGCAGGTCGGCCCGGGTGGCGTGGAAGGCGTGGTAGCCGTCGAGGTCGCCGGCGAGCGCGTCGACCTGGGCGAGCCCCACCTGCGGGCCGTCGAGCTCGGCGACCGCGATCGCGCGGTTGAGCGCGACGACGGGTGAGGGGTCGAGCCGGGTCAGCTGGTCGTAGAGCGCGACCACCTGCGACCAGTCGGTGTCCCGGGCGTCGGGGGCGTCGGTGTGGACGGCGTTGATGGCAGCGAGCACCTGGTAGCGACCCGGTGCCTGGCCCGACGCGAGCCGTCGTCGTACCAGCGCGTGGCCCTCGGCGATCAGCGCGCGGTCCCAGGCGCCGCGGTCCTGCTGGTCGAGGGTGACCAGCTCGCCGCCGGCCGAGACCCGCGCCGGGCGGCGGGCCTCGATGAGCAGCATCAGCGCGAGCAGGCCGGCGACCTCGCCCTCGTCGGGCAGCAGCTCGGCGACCAGCCGGGTCAGCCGGATCGCCTCGCCGGTGAGGTCGGCGCGCACCGGGTCGGCGTCTGCGCTGCTGGCGAGGTAGCCCTCGTTGAAGACGAGGTAGAGCACGGTGAGCACGCCGTCGACCCGCGTCGGCAGGTCGGCCGCCTCGGGCACGCGGTAAGGGATGCCGGCGGCCTTGATCTTGGCCTTCGCCCGGGTGATCCGCTGCGCCATCGTCGTCTCCTGGACGAGGAAGGCGCGGGCGATCTCGGCGACGGTGAGGCCGCCGACCATGCGAAGGGTGAGGGCGACCCGCGCCTCGGGCGCGAGCGCCGGGTGGGCGCAGGTGAAGACCAGGCGGAGCCGTTCGTCCTCGATCGCGCCGGTGGGTTCGGGTGGTCCGGAGAGCTGGTCGGTGAGCATGTGCGCCTGCTTCTGCTTGTCGTCGCGCTTGCCCTCGCGACGTACCCGGTCGAGCGCCTTGTTGCCGGCCGTCGTGGTCAGCCAGGCGCCGGGGATGGGCGGCACGCCGTCGACGGGCCACCGCTCGACGGCGACGGCGAACGCCTCGGCGGCCGCCTCCTCCGCGATGTCGAGGTCGCCGAAGCGGCGGGCGAGGGTGGCCACGATGCGGGCCCACTCCTCGTGGTGGACCCGCGCGACGGCCTCGCCGGCGTCGTTCACGGTCGCTCGCTGGTTGAGGTGCGAGCGGAGCGAGCCTCGAAACCTGCGATCACGTCAGGCGAGCCCGTCGAACGGCCGGACCTCGATCTTGCGGTTGCACGCGCGCGAGGCGCCGGTCGAGAGCGCAAGCGCGACGTCGAGGTCGTCGGCCTCGACGACCCAGAAGCCGGCGAGGTACTCCTTCGACTCCACGAACGGTCCGTCGGTGAAGACAGGCGCGGTGCCGCGGTTGTCGGTGACCGTCGCGTGCTCGGGTGCGGTCAGGCCGCCGCCGAAGACCCAGTGCCCGTCGGCCTTGAGCTGGTCGTTGAAGGCGCCGACGGCGCCGGGCTCGGAGTCGTCGACCTCGTTGGTGCTGTCGCCGATGACGGTGAGGAGGTAGTGCATGTCGATCATCCCATCGGTTGCGGCCACCCCTGCCGGACGGCCTCTCACCAGTACCACGAAGACGGGTGGGCCGATACGACAGCAGCACCGATGGACTTCCACTCACACGAGTGGAAGTCCATCAGGCGGAGGCGAGGGCGAGCTTCACGGCGAAGCCGACGAAGACCGCGCCCACGGCCGAGGTCGCTCCCGCGGAGAGCGCCTTGCGACGCCGGAAGGCCTCGGCCAGGTGGGTGCCGCTGACGATGAGGACGCTGAGGTACGCCGCGCTGGCGAGCGTCGCCAACGTGCCCAGTGCGAGGAACGAGACCGCCGGGTGGGCGTAGGCCGGGTCGACGAACTGCACGAAGAAGGCGACGAAGAACAGGATCGCCTTGGGGTTGAGCAGGCTGATCACCAGCGCGCGGCGGTAGGGCCGCTCGCCCCTCGCCTTCGGCTCGACGCCGGCCTCGGCCGTCGCGTCGGCGAGCTGCTCGGCGACCGTGCGGCGCGAGCGCCACATGCCCCAGGCCGAGCGGAGCATGCCGACCGCGAGCCACAGCAGGTACGACGCTCCCGCCCACTTCACCACGCTGAACGCCGCCTCGTTGGCCTGGAGCAGCGAGGCCACGCCGGCGGCGGACAGCGTCATCAGCACGGCGTCGCCCGTCCACACGCCGGCTGCGGCGGCGTACCCGGTGCGCACCCCGCGCCGCGCGGCGACGGAGAGGACGTAGAGCGAGTTCGGACCCGGGAGCAGGATGATCAGGATGAGGCCGACGAGGTAGGTCGGGAGGTCGGTGATGCCCAGCACAGTTCCAGTGTGGGACCACCGCCTCGGCCGGGCCGACCGATTTCGAGGGATGGGCGCGAGGTCACACCGGCGCCACGAGCTCGGTGACGAGCTCGTCGACCGGACGCGTGGTGTCGGCCCGGAGCACCGGGACGTCGAGCGTGGCGAGCCACTCCTCGTGGCCGGCCCGGTTGCGGCCGTCGAAGGCCGGGTCCTCGTAGCCGGTCGCCCAGGTGAGGAACTCCTCGAACGCCTCGGCACGGTCACCGCCGGCCTCGATGCGACTGCCGTACCGGACGACCTCGCGCGCCCGCAGCCGCTCGAGCCGGACGTCCTGGTCGAGCGAGCAGAAGACCACGGCGTCCAGGTGCTCGAGCAGCGACCCATCCCAGCCCATCACCGACCCGGACAGCACCCACGCATCGCGCGGCAGGAACAGCTCCGCCATCAGCCGCAGCCGGTCCGGCACGGGACGCTGCTCGACGTACGCCGGCGCGGTCGGCTGCCAGAAGTAGTCGTCGGCGTCCGCGTGGGGCACCGCCCACCTCGTGGCGAGCGCCCGACCGAGCGTGGTGGTGCCGGAGCCGCTGGCTCCCACGACGAGGAGGCGGCACGGATTCATCTTGTGGAGCCTAGGGGACTCGAACCCCTAACCCCCTGCTTGCAAAGCAGGTGCGCTACCAATTGCGCCAAGGCCCCGGGTTTCGAGACGGTCGCTGCGCGACCCCCTCAACCAGCGGGTGGTCGGACGTCAGGCCTTGTCGACGGTGTCGGTGGCCTCGGCCCAGAGGGCCTGCTCGTTCTTGCCCTCGTCCATCTTCTTCTTCGCGAACGCGGCGCCGGCGGCGGCCAGCAGGACCAGCAGGAGCTTCTTCATACCGAGCTCTCCTCGAGATCACGTGTCGAGATGGGATGGAGTGGGCCTAACAGGACTTGAACCTGTGACCTCTTCCTTATCAGGGAAGCGCTCTAACCGTCTGAGCTATAGGCCCGCACTGCCGCACGAGCGGCGACGCCGAAGATTACCTGACCCGCCTCGACCGTTGCCAATCGAGGGCTGATCGAGGGGATCAGATCACTTCTCGTCCTCGGCGAGGGTGACCTCGATGCCACCCAGGAGAGCGGCGGCGAGGTTGTAGAGGAACGCCGTGAGGGTGGCGATCGCGGTCAGCAGGACCACGTCGACGACCGAGACGAGCAGGGTGAAGCCGAGCACCCGCGACATGCCGACGTAGTCGGTCACGTCGAAGGTCGAGTTGCCGCTGTCACCCTCGACGATGCTGGCGACCGCCGAGTTGATCGAGTCCCACACGCCGGCCGCGCCGAGCACCGACCACACCATGAAGATGGCGACGAAGGTGACGACGCCGAAGGCGACGGAGAGCAGGAACGACGTCTTCATCACCGACCACGGGTCGACCCGGGTCAGGCGCAGACGGGCACGCCGCGGCTGGCGACCGGGCGTCCGCGAGCGGCGCCCCTTCGAGCCGCCCCCGGGCTCCGCGTTGGCGCGGTGCTCCTGGGCGGCGTTGGAGAGCGTGTCCTGGACGCGGTCGGTGAAGGACTTGCGGGCAGGCTCCGGTGCCGACGGACGACGGGCGGCGTCACGAGAGGCGGGCGCGGTGCGGTCCGACATGGATCACTCCTCGGTGGTCTCGTCGGGGGTATCGGTGGAGGCATTCACTGCCTCCTGACCCTCGATTGTTGCACCGTCGCCCACAACCGGCGATTCCTCGATCGGGCTAGCCGCCCCGTCCTCGGGCGCGTCGGCGTCGCCGTTGCCGTCCTCCTCGGCGACCTTGGCCTCGACCGACCGGGCCACGACGGCGACCGTGTCGCCCTTCTTGGGCGTCACGAACTTCACGCCCATCGTGGAGCGTCCGGTCGGGCGGAAGTTCTCGTCGATCGGGCTGCGGACGACCTGTCCGCTGCTGGTGATCGACAGGACCTCGTCACCCTCCTCGACGATGAACGCACCGACCAGGCCGCCGCGGTCCTCGTTGGACAGCGACATCGCCTTGATGCCGATGCCGCCGCGGGACTGCAGGCGGTAGTCGGTGATCCGGCTGCGCTTGGCGAAGCCGCCGTCGGTGATGGTGAAGACGTACTGCTCCTTGACCTCGTCGGACTCCGAGGCGTCGCCCTCGACGGCCTCCTCGGCCGCGACCTGGGCGGCGCGGATGACCGACATCGACAGCAGGGAGTCGCCGTCGCGGAACTTCATGCCGCGCACACCGCCGGTGGCGCGACCCATCGGGCGCAGCTGCTCGTCGTCGGCCTTGAAGCGGATCGACTGGCCCTTGCGGGACACGAGCAGGATGTCGTCGTCGCCGTTGACCAGCTCGGCGCCGATCAGCTCGTCGTCGTCCTCACGGAAGTTGATCGCGATCACGCCGGCCTGGCGCGGACTGTTGTAGTCGCCCAGCTTGGTCTTCTTGACCAGGCCGGTGCGGGTCGCGAGCACGAGGTACGGGGCCTGCTCGTAGTCGCGGATCGCGAGCACCTGGGCGATGTCCTCGTCGGGCTGGAAGCTCAGCAGGCCGGCGACGTGGCCGCCCTTCGCGTCGCGCGCCGCCTCGGGCAGGTTGTAGGCCTTGGTCCGGTAGACGCGGCCGGCGGTCGTGAAGAACAGCAGCCAGTGGTGGTTGGTGGTCGAGATGAAGTGCTGTACGACGTCGTCGCCGCGCAGCGTCGCGCCGCGCACGCCCTTGCCGCCGCGCTTCTGCAGGCGGTACTGGTCGGCGCGGGTGCGCTTGGCGTAGCCACCGCGGGTGATGGAGACGACGAGCTCCTCGTCGGGGATCAGGTCCTCCATCGAGAGGTCGCCGTCGGCCGCGATGATCTGGGTGCGGCGGTCGTTGCCGTACTTGTCGACGATCTCGGTCAGCTCGTCGGAGACGATCTGCCGCTGGCGGGACTCGCTGGCGAGGATGTCCTCGAGGTCGGCGATCACGCGCTCGAGCTCGGCGAGGCGGTCCATGATCTTCTGGCGCTCGAGGGCGGCCAGGCGGCGCAGCTGCATCTCGAGGATGGCGTTGGCCTGGATCTCGTCGATCTCGAGCAGGCTCATCAGGCCGCCGCGGGCCTCGTCGACGTCGGGGCTGCGCCGGATGAGGGCGATGACCTCGTCGAGGGCGTCGAGCGCCTTGGCCAGGCCGCGGTAGATGTGCGCCTGGCGCTCGGCCTCGGCGAGGCGGAAGCGCGTCCGGCGCTGGATGACCTCGATCTGGTGGGTGACCCAGTTGGAGATGAACTGGTCGATCGGCAGCGTGCGCGGCACGCCGTCGACCAGCGCCAGCATGTTGGCCGAGAAGTTCGACTGGAGCTCGGTGTGCTTGAACAGGTTGTTCAGCACGACCCGCGCCACGGCGTCACGCTTGAGGATGATGACCAGGCGCTGGCCGGTGCGCGAGCTGGTGTCGTCGCGGACGTCGGAGATGCCCTGGATCCGGCCCGAGTCGGCGAGCTCGGCGATCTTCAGCGCGAGGTTGTCGGGGTTGACCATGTAGGGGAGCTCGCTGATGACCAGCATCACGCGGCCGCGGGCGTCCTCGTCGATGTCGACGACCGCGCGCTGGGTGATCGAGCCGCGACCGGTGCGGTAGGCCTGCTCGATGCCCTGGCGGCCGACGATGAGCGCGCCGTTGGGGAAGTCGGGGCCCTTGATCCGCTCGACGAGCGCGTCCTGGAGCTCCTCCTTGGTGGCGTCGGGGTGCTCGAGCGCCCACACCGCACCCTCGGCGACCTCGCGCAGGTTGTGCGGCGGGATGTTGGTCGCCATGCCGACCGCGATGCCGGCCGAGCCGTTGACCAGGAGGTTGGGGAAGCGCGAGGGCAGGATGGTCGGCTCCTGCGAGCGACCGTCGTAGTTGGGGCGGAAGTCGACGGTGTCCTCGTCGATGTCGCGCACCATCTCCATGGCCAGCGGCGCCATCCGGCACTCGGTGTACCGCATGGCGGCGGCGGAGTCGTTGCCCGGCGAGCCGAAGTTGCCCTGGCCGTTGATCAGCGGCGCGCGCAGCACCCACGGCTGCGCGAGGCGGACCATGGTGTCGTAGATCGCGGTGTCGCCGTGGGGGTGGTACTGACCCATCACGTCACCGACGACGCGCGAGCACTTGGAGAAGCCGCGGTCGGGGCGGTAGCCGCCGTCGTACATCGCGTAGAGGATGCGGCGGTGCACCGGCTTGAGCCCGTCACGTACGTCGGGCAGCGCGCGCCCGACGATGACGGTCATCGCGTAGTCGATGTAGGACTGCTGCATCAGGGTCTGCAGCTCGATGGGCTGCACGCGGTCGTCGCTGCCGCCGTCGCCCGGTCCGCCGGTGGTGTCGGTGGGGATCTCAGTCATTCTTCGCTTCTCTCTGGCGTTCTAGGGGTGTCTAGGGCAGCTCGTAGATCTGGGTAGATGCCTAGATGTCCAGGAATCGAACGTCTTTTGCGTTGCGCTGGATGAAGGAGCGGCGCTGCTCGACGTCCTCGCCCATGAGGACCGAGAAGATCTCGTCGGCCTGGGCGGCGTCCTCGAGGGTCACCTGCTTCATCAGGCGGGCGTCGGGGTCCATCGTGGTCTCCCACAGCTCGTCGGCGTTCATCTCGCCGAGACCCTTGTAGCGCTGGACCGGGTTCTCCTTGGGGAGCTTCTTGCCCTGCGCCTGGCCGTCGGTGAGCAGCGCGTCGCGCTCGGCGTCGGAGTAGACGAACTCGTGATCGGCCGGCTTGTTCCAGCGCAGGCGGTAGAGCGGGGGCTGCGCCATGTAGACGTAGCCGTGCTCGATCAGCGGCTTCATGAAGCGGAACAGCAGCGTGAGCAGCAGGGTGTTGATGTGGTGGCCGTCGACGTCGGCGTCGGCCATCATCACGACCTTGTGGTAGCGCAGCTTCTCGAGGTTGAACTCCTCGTGGATGCCGGTGCCGAGCGCGGAGATGATCGCCTGGACCTCGGTGTTGGCGAGCACCTTGTCGATGCGGGCCTTCTCGACGTTGAGGATCTTGCCGCGGATCGGGAGGATCGCCTGGATGCGGGGGTCGCGGCCCTGGCGCGCGGAGCCGCCGGCCGAGTCGCCCTCGACGATGAAGACCTCGCACTCCTCCGGGTTGGTCGACTGGCAGTCGCTGAGCTTGCCGGGGAGGCCGCCGCCGCCGAGGAGGCCCTTGCGGTTGCGGGCGAGCTCGCGGGCCTTGCGGGCCGCGATGCGTGCGTTGGCCGCGGCCTGCGACTTGCGCACGATCTCCTTGCCCTCGGCCGGGTTCTCCTCGAACCAGGCGCCGAGCTGGTCGTTCATGATGCGCTGGGTGAAGCCCTTGGCCTCGGTGTTGCCGAGCTTGGTCTTGGTCTGCCCCTCGAACTGCGGCTCGCCGAGCTTGATCGAGATGATGGCGGTCAGGCCCTCGCGGATGTCGTCCCCGGAGACCCGGTCCTCCTTCTTCTTGATCAGGCCCCACTCCTCGCCCCAGTTGTTGACCAGGGAGGTGAGGGAGGCGCGGAAGCCCTCCTCGTGGGTGCCGCCCTCGTGGGTGTTGATGTTGTTGGCGAAGGTGTGGACCGACTCGGTGTAGGAGGTGTTCCACTGCATCGCGACCTCGAGGCTCATGTGCTGCCCGGTCGCGCCCTCGGCGGTCTCGGCCTCGAAGGAGATGACGGTCGCGTTGGCGACGGTCTTGCGGCGGTTGAGGTGCGCGACGTAGTCGACGAGGCCCCGGTCGTACTTGAAGACCTGCTCCAGGCCGCCGCCCTCCGCGCGCTTGATCGCGTCGTGGCCGGCGTTGTCGATGTCGTTGTCGATGGTGTCGTCCTCGACGGCGTCGACGCGCGACTCGGCGTCGGCCCGCTCGTCACGTACGACGAACTCGACGCCCTTGTTGAGGAAGGCCATCTCGCGGATGCGCGAGGTGATGGTCTCGAGGCTGTAGTTGGTGTGCTCGAAGATCTCGTCGGAGGCGTACCAGGTGACCGTGGTGCCGGTGCCCTCACCGTCCTCCATCGGGCGGACCTGCTCGAGGTCGGCGTCGGGGACGCCGAGCTGGAAGGACTGGCGCCAGAGGTGGCCGCGGTTGCGGACCTCGGCGACGAGGCGGGTGGAGAGGGCGTTGACGACCGAGACGCCCACGCCGTGCAGGCCGCCGGAGACCTTGTAGCCGCCACCGCCGAACTTGCCGCCGGCGTGGAGCATGGTCAGCGCCATCGTGAGCGCCGGCATCTCCTGGCCGGGCGCGGTGTCGGTGGGGATGCCACGACCGTTGTCCTCGACCCGCACGCCGCCGTCGGCCTGCAGGGTCAGCGAGATCTTGGTCGCGAAGCCGGCCAGCGCCTCGTCGACGCCGTTGTCCACGATCTCCCAGATCAGGTGGTGCAGGCCGCGCTCGCCTGTCGAGCCGATGTACATGCCGGGGCGCTTGCGCACGGCCTCGAGGCCCTCGAGGACCTGGATCGCGGAGGCGTCGTACTCCGTCCCCTCGTCGACGGCGGTGCTGGACCGCTTCTCGACGGCGTCCTCGGCCGCCTCGACGGCGTCGGCCAGCGCCGCGGCTCGGTCGGCCTCGGTGGGGGAGTCGGGCTGTGCTGAGGGGGGAGCGGAATCGGGGGTCGGAGCTGCGGTGAACTCGGGATTCTCTTCGCTCAAGGCACGGCCTTCTCTCATCGCCCCGGATCTCTCACCGGGCGCGCTCGACATGAGTCGAGTCGCTGCGGTTGCAGTGGCAACACGACGTGCGACTCGTCTCCTCATACTACCCGTGAGCGGCCCTGAACCGAAGGACACACCCCGGCCTGGGGATGGTTCGGCGCGAAAATGTGCCGTCAGGGGCCTCATGAGGCCCGTTCACAGGGCCGAACAGGGGGTCCGATGGGGCCCCATACGTCCGGGAGGCTCCCAGATCGGCAGATCGCGCGTCTGGCGATCAGCCGTAGGTGTCGCGCGGTCCGCGGCCGTCGCGGCTGGAGAGCCGGCCCTTGGTCCAGGTCGGCAGGTGCGGTCCAAGCACCTCGATCAGGGTGACGGTGCCGTGGCCGAGCTCCTCGTTGAGGCGTCGTACGACGGTCGGGGCGAGGAGCTTGAGCTGCGTGGCCCAGGCCGTGGAGTCGGTGCGCACCACGAGGCGGCCGTCGGCGAACGACTCGGGCGTGCAGTGGGCGGCGACCTCGTCGCCGACCAGCTCGGCCCAGCGGCCGAAGACGCCCTGCACCTTGAGGTCGAGCTCCCAGCCGTGCTGGGCGATCAGGCGCCCCATCGCGTTCTCGAGCAGCTGCGGGTCGCGGTCGTCGGGGCGCGCGCCCGATGCCTTCGCCGTCGTACGCCGCCGGGGCGAGGAGGAGGGCCGGCGCTTCGCCGGGGTGCCCGGGCTCGCGGCCGCGGCGCGCGCGGCGGAGCGGGCGAGGTCGAGGCCGTCGGGCTGGTGCTCGACCGGCTCGTCGCCGGGCACCTCCGGCTGCTCATCACTCGTCACGGGTGACCTGCCCGTCGGCCACCACGAAGCGCGAGCCGCGCAGCGACTCCGGCACGTCGGCCGCGACGGCCGCGGTGACCAGCACCTGCTCGGCGCCGGCGACCAGCTGGGCGAGCTGGGCGCGCCGCTCGACGTCGAGCTCGGCGAACACGTCGTCGAGCACGAGGATCGGGTCGTCGCCGTCGGCGCGCAGCAGGTCGTACGACGCCAGGCGGAGCGCGAGTGCGAACGACCACGACTCGCCGTGGCTGGCGTAGCCCTTGACCGGCAGCCGCAGGTCTGCGTTGCCGAGGGTGAGCAGCAGCTCGTCGCGGTGCGGGCCGACCAGGGAGATGCCACGGTCGAGCTCGTCCTTGCGTCTCGCCGCGATCGCGTCGAGCAGCGCTTGCTGGAGATCGGTGGTGGAGGAGTCGACCTCGATGCTCGCCTTGTACTCGAGGTCGGCGTCGTCGCGGCTCGCGCCACGAGCCACCGCTTCGTAGGCCTTGCCGAGGTAGGGGCGCAGGTCCTCGACCAGCTGGAGCCGCGCGCCGAGGATCTCGGCGCCGACGCGCGCGAGGTTGTCGTCCCAGATCTCCAGTGTCGACATGGCCGCGTCGCGTGAGCCACCGCGCGCGACGCCGGCGGTCTTGAGCAGGCTGTTGCGCTGCTTGAGGATCCGGTCGTAGTCGGACCGGACGCCTGCCATCCGCGGCGTGCGCAGGACGAGCAGGTCGTCGAGGAGCTTGCGACGGTCGGACGGGTCTCCCTTGACCAGGGTCAGGTCGTCGGGTGCGAAGACCACGGTGCGGACCAGGCCGATGATCTCGCGCGGGCGGGGGAGCGGCGACCGGTTGATCCGCGCCCTGTTGGCGCGACCGGGATTGAGCTCGACCTCGAGCAGTGCCGTACGTCCCTCCTTCACGACCGAGGCGCGGACGATCGCCTGGTCGGCGCCCGCTCGCACGAGCGGGGCGTCGGTGGCGACCCGGTGCGAGGAGAGCCGGGAGAGGTAGTCGATCGCCTCGACGAGGTTGGTCTTGCCCTGGCCGTTGCGGCCGATGAAGGCCGTGGCACCCGGCTCCAGCGCGACGTCGATGTCGGCGTAGGAGCGGAAGTTGTGCAGGGTCAGGTGCGCGACGTGCACGGACCCACCTAGCTAGGGCTTTCCCCGGAGGACTTCACCGCGTGCCCGCCGAACTGGTTGCGCATCGCCGCGACGGCCTTCATCGTCGGGGAGTCGTCCTGCTGGGAGACGAAGCGGGCGTAGAGCGCCGCCGTGATCGCCGGGGTCGCGACACCGTGCTCGATCCCGGCCTCGACGGTCCACCGGCCCTCGCCGGAGTCGGCGGCGTAGCCGGCGATCTTGCTGAGGCCCGGGTCCTCGTCGAGCGCGTTGACCATGAGGTCGAGCAGCCAGGAGCGGATGACGGTGCCCTCGCGCCAGGAGCGGAAGACCTCCGTGACGTTGTCGGTGAGCTCGGCCTTCTCCAGGAGCTCCCAGCCCTCGGCGTACGCCTGCATGATGGCGTACTCGATGCCGTTGTGGACCATCTTGGAGAAGTGCCCGGCGCCGACCTTGCCTGCATGGACGGAGCCGAAGTCGCCCTCTGGCTTGAGCGCGTCGAAGGCCGGCTGGACCTTCGCGATGTCGTCGGCGTCGCCGCCGTACATCAGCGCGTAGCCGTTCTCCAGGCCCCACACGCCGCCGGAGACACCGCAGTCGACGTAGCCGATGCCCCTCTCGGCGAGCAGCTCGGCGTTGGCGATGTCGTCGGTCCAGCGGGAGTTGCCGCCGTCGACCACCACGTCGCCCTCGCCGAGGAGTCCGCCGAGCTCCTTGACCGTGGCGCGCGTCGGGTCGCCGGCCGGGACCATGACCCACACGACCTTCGGGCTCGGCAGCGCCTCGACCATCGCCGCGAGCGAGTCGACGTCGCTGACGTCGGGGTTGCGGTCGTAGCCGACCACCGTGAGTCCGGCACGGCGCATGCGCTCGCGCATGTTGCCGCCCATCTTGCCGAGGCCGATGAGTCCGATGTCCATACGCGTGAGCCTAGCCCTCTCCAGTCGGTGGTCGAGCAGCCCGCGAGCGCCAGCGAGCGGGTGCATCGAGACCGATCTCCTCAGGGGTCTCGATACGCCGCTCGTCCTCGCGGCTACTCGACCACCTACGAGAGGAGGCGGCGCGGCATCAGCAGGTAGCGGAAGGAGTTCGTGTCGTCGTCCGCGTCGGTGCCGGAGATGACGACCGGCTTGGTCGCCTGGGTGAACGCCAGGTCGACGAACTCGCCGTCGATCGCGGTCAGGCCGTCGAGGAGGAACTGCGGGTTGAAGCCCGTGGTCAGGTCGTCGCCGTTGATGTCGGCGTCGACGGCCTCGGTCGCCATCGCCTCGTCGCCGGAGCCGGCATCGAGCACGATCTGGTTCTCGCCGAACTTCATCTGCACGGCGGTGTTGCGCTCGGCCACGAGCGCGACGCGCTTGACGGTCTCGATGAGCTCGGCCTTGTTGACCTTCGCGACGGTGAGGTGCTCGGCGGGGAAGAGCGAGCGGACCTTGGGGAACTCGCCGTCGAGCAGCCGCGTCGTCGTACGACGCACGCCGCCGAGGCCGGTGCCCTCGAAGCCGATCAGCCCCTCGCCGGCCCCGCTCGCGCTGAGGGCGATGGTCACCTCGGCACCGGAGGTCAGCGACTTCGCGGTGTCACCGAGCACCTTGGCCGGGACCAGCGCGGCGACCGACTCGTCGGGCGACTGCGGGTTCCAGGTGAGCTCGCGGTGCGAGAGCCGGAAACGGTCGGTGGCGAGCAGCGCCATGGTGGAGCCGTCGATCTCGATCCGGACGCCGGTGAGGACGGGCAGCATGTCGTCGCGACCGGCGGCCGTCACCGCCTGGGAGACGGCGTGGGCGAAGTCGGCGCTGGAGACGGTGCCGGTGGCGGACGGCATCTCCGGGAGCGTCGGGTAGTCGGCGACCGGCATCGTCTGGAGGCTGAAGCGCGCCGAGCCGCAGGTGAGCGAGACGCGCGGGCCGTCGAGCGTCAGCTCGACGGGCTTGGCCGGCAGGCTGCGGCAGATGTCGGCGAGGAGGCGGCCGCTGACGAGCGCCTTGCCCTCGTCGTTGACCTCCGCGGTGAGCGTGGCGCGCGCCGAGGTCTCGTAGTCGAAGGTGGAGAGCACCAGGCCCGCATCGCTCGCCTCGATCAGCAGGCCCGCCAGCACCGGCGAGCTCGGACGGATCGGCAGGCTGCGCGCAGCCCAGGCGACGGCATCGGCGAAGACGTCGCGTTCGACGCGGAACTTCACAAGGGTCTCCTCAGGGAGAGGTTGGTGCAGGGGTCAGGTCAGGAGGCGCACAAGACGACACGCGCAGGCGCGTGGGAAGAGCATCCTGCCACGCGGTCCCGACAGGACGGGAGGGTTCTCCCCAGAGGGTGGTCTGTTCAGTGTTGGTGGGAGATCGGACCAGTCTTGAGGTTCGTAGTGGTCATAGGGTCCGTGGAAACTGTGGACAACTCGTGTTCGTGCAGGTCAGAGGCCCGAAACCATGTGCACACCGGGTGTGGACGCGGTGGGGGCGAGCCGAGCCCGGGTGTGGACGTCGCGGCGATTCGTGTCGTTCGTCCCCGCGAGTGCACAGGGGCTGGGGACGAAGCGCCGACTCGAATCACAACTTCTCCACACGCGACGTGTGGTTCGTGTCGTACGACAGGTCAGGCCTGGCGGGCCTGCATCTTGATCCGGTTGGTGAGCTCGCTGACCTGGTTGAAGACCGCGCGACGCTCGGCGAGGAGCTGGCGGATCTTGCGGTCGGCGTACATCACCGTGGTGTGGTCGCGGCCGCCGAACTCGCGACCGATCTGTGGCAGCGACATGCTGGTGAGCTCGCGGCACAGGTACATGCCGATCTGACGGGCCATCACCAGGTGCCGGCCACGCGAGGGGCCGGTGAGGTCCTCGAGGGAGACCCCGAAGTAGGCCGCGGTCTGGGCAATGATCAGCGCGTGGGTGATCTCCGGCTCGCCGCCCTCGGGGATCAGGTCCTTGAGGACGATCTCGGCCAGGGTCATGTCGACCTCCTGGCGGTTGAGGTTGGCGAACGCCGTGACGCGGATCAGCGCACCCTCGAGCTCGCGGATGTTGGTCTGGATCTTCGAGGCGATGAACTCGAGCACGTCCGGCGGCGCGGTGAGGCGGTCCATCGCGGCCTTCTTGCGCAGGATCGCGATGCGGGTCTCGAGGTCCGGCGGCTGGACGTCGGTGATGAGGCCCCACTCGAACCGGTTGCGCAGCCGGTCCTCCAGCGCCTCGAGCCGCTTGGGCGCACGGTCGGAGGTGAGCACGATCTGCTTGTTGGCGTTGTGGAGGGTGTTGAACGTGTGGAAGAACTCTTCCTGCGTCTGGGTCTTGCCCTCCAGGAATTGGATGTCGTCGATCAGGAGCACGTCGACGTCGCGGTAGCGCCGCTTGAACCGGTCCTGCCGGTCGTCGCGGATCGCGTTGATGAACTCGTTGGTGAACTCCTCGCTGGAGACGTAGCGCACCTTCGCGTTGGAGTAGAGGCTGCGGACGTAGTGGCCGATCGCGTGGAGCAAGTGGGTCTTGCCCAGGCCGGACTCGCCGTAGACGAGCAAGGGGTTGTACGCCTTGCCCGGCGCCTCGGCGACCGCGACGGCGGCGGCGTGGGGGAACCGGTTGGACGAACCGATGACGAAGGTCTCGAAGGTGTACTTCGGGTTGAGCCGGGTCTCGAGCGCGGAGGGACGGCGTTCGCTGCTGAGCGGCGGCTCGGGCTCGGCCATGACCGCTGGGGTCGGCTCGAAGGCGTCCCCCACATTTGTCGACATGTCAACAGATCGATCTGTCGATTCATCGATCTGTGGCTGTGCCTCGGACTCGAGGGCGGGGTTGACCGTCACCAGCATCCGGATCTCGCGACCGAAGCCCTCGGACAACGCGTCCTCGATGTGGTTGCGCAGCCGGCCCTCGAGCTGGTTGCGGGTGAAGTCGTTGGGCACGGCGATGATCGCGGTGTTCTCGTGCAGCGTCATCGGCACGCTCGGGCGCAACCAGGCGCGCTGGTTGGGCTGGAGGTCCTCGACGATCTGCTGCCACGCTGTCCCGAGATCTACCTGCTGGTCGTCCACCCGGACCGCCTTCGCTGTTCCATGTCTGAGGTCACACCGGGTGCTGGGCCGCACCCGAGTCCACAGAGTTGTCCACAAGCTGTGAACTGCTCCGCCCGATCGTCCTGATCGAGCTCCCCACCCTGCTCCAGCCGGCGATCCTTCCAGCGTTTGTGCAGGTCAGAGGCGGAATTCAGAACCGTGTGACCCGGGTCACAGCGCGCTGCGAACCCTGGACGAACCGTGGTTTTCACAGACCGCGGAGAGGTGGAACGTAACAACCGGGCGACGCCTCGGGCAAGACGTCATCCACAGGGCGTCCCGTGGGGGGCGCTCGTGGGTTTGACCCCCCGTTTCCCCACCGCGTACCGTTGGCCGGTCGCTCCGTGTCGACGGGTGCCGCATGTCCACGATCCGCCACATGGCGGCCGCGTGGGTGGGCGGTGCCGGCCGAACCACCAGAACGTGGGCCAGCACTGACCTCGCAGTGGAGTGGACACCCCTCGAAACCTTCGGAGAAATAGCCGTGAGCAAGCGTACGTACCAGCCGAACAACCGTCGCCGTCACAAGGTGCACGGCTTCCGCCTGCGCATGCGGACCCGCGCCGGTCGCGCCATCCTGTCGAGCCGTCGCCGCAAGGGCCGCAAGAGCCTGGCCGTCTGACGGCCCGGGCTCACGGCAGCCCGCCGTGCTCTCCACCGTCAACCGCCTGACCGACAGCGACGGCTTTCGCCGCGCTGTCCGCAGCGGACGACGGGCCGGCTCGGCCACGTTGGTCGTCCACCTCTGGGTGGACGCTGACGCCGAACCGGCCCCACCCCAGGTGGGGTTCACGGTCAGCAAGGCCGTGGGCAACGCCGCCACACGCAATCGCGTGAAGAGACGACTCCGCCACCTGACCCGGGAGCACCTTCCAGCACTGGAGGAGCTTCCGGGTCGTGCTGCTCTCGTGGTGCGGGCGCTGCCCGCCGCCGCCGAGGCGTCCTACGCGACCCTCGGCGCCGACCTGGGTCGTACGCTCGACCGGGTGAGCGTCTCATGAAGCACGTCCTGATCGGCTTCATCCGCGCGTGGCGTTTCGCGATCAGCCCGCTCTACGGCCAGGTGTGCCGCTACCACCCCAGCTGCTCGGCGTACGCCCTCGAGGCGGTCACCGTGCACGGAGCGGTGCGCGGCACCTGGTTGTCCGTACGACGTCTCGGCCGGTGCCACCCGTGGGCCGCCGGCGGCTACGACCCCGTTCCCTCCCGCGCCACGTCGGCCGCGGAGTCACCCGCAACTCGAGGAGCATGAGTGCTCGACTTCTTCGGCACCATCGGCGGCGCCATCATGACGCCGCTGTACTACGCGGTGTCCTTCATCCTGGTCGGATTCCACCGAGGCCTCACCGCGCTCGGGCTCGACGCGGCGGGTGGCTGGACGTGGATCCTCTCGATCGTCGGGCTGACCCTCGTCGTGCGCACCGCGCTGATCCCGCTCTTCGTGAAGCAGATCAAGTCCAGCCGCAACATGCAGCTGATCCAGCCCAAGGTGCGTGAGCTGCAGAAGAAGTACGGCCACGACCGGGAGCGTCTCGCCCAGGAGACGATGAAGCTCTACAAGGACTCGGGCACCAACCCGTTCTCCTCGTGCCTGCCGATCCTGCTGCAGATGCCGATCTTCCTCGCCCTGTTCCGGATGCTCGACCAGGCCGCCCGCAAGGGCAAGGCGCACGGCTTCATGGACAGCGAGCTCGCCGGCCAGTTCCGCGACGCCACGTTCCTCGGCAACATCAAGGTCTCCGGCACGCTGACCGGCGGCGAGGGCGGCGTGGTGATCGTCGCGGCGATCCTGGTGATCGCGATGACCGCCACGACGTTCATGACCCAGCGCCAGCTGATGAGCAAGAACATGCCGGCCGACGCGCTCTCCGGGCCGTACGCCCAGCAGCAGAAGATGCTGCTCTACGTCCTCCCCGTCGTCTTCGCCGTGGGTGGCATCGCGTTCCCGATCGGCGTCCTCGTCTACTGGACGATCTCCAACCTGTGGACCATGTGCCAGCAGTTCTACGTGATCCGCAACAACCCCGCTCCCGGCACTCCCGCCGCCAAGGCGAAGGAAGAGCGCGACCGCGCCAAGGGAAAGGTCCCCGCGGGCCAGCCCGCTGCCGAGCCGGTCGTCGTCGAGGAGCAGCCGAAGCCGCAGCGCCAGCAGCCGCAGCGCCAGACGAAGGCGCAGCGCAGCGGCGGCAGCAGCAACAAGAAGAAGAAGCGCTGACCCAGACCTTTCACGGCGGGCCGCGTGCGGTGCCGTCGACGCAGAACGAGAGCAGGAGACACATCGTGAGTGACCAGCTGACCGACGCCGAGGGTGTCGACACCGAGAACACCGACGCCGTGGAGGCCGACGAGGCCGGCGCGGCCGAGACCACCGACGACAAGGGCGCGCGCCCGTCGAAGGTGCAGCGCCTCGAGCGCGAGGGCGACATCGCCGCGGACTACCTCGAGGAGCTCCTCGACATCGCGGACCTCGACGGCGACCTGGACATGGACGTCGAGGGCGATCGCGCGAGCGTGCAGATCGGTGGCGCCGACCTGAGCCAGCTCGTCGGGCGCAACGGAGAGGTGCTGGAGGCACTCCAGGAACTCACCCGCCTCGCGGTCTACCGCGAGACCGGCGAGCGCTCGCGCCTGATGCTCGACGTCGGCGGCCACCGGGCCGAGCAGCGCACCCGCCTCGTCGCGCTCGCGGAGAAGTCGATCGCCGAGGTGAAGGAGTCGGGCGAGTCCCTCTCCCTGGACCCGATGAGCGCGTTCGAGCGCAAGGTGGTCCACGACGCTGTCGCCGCGGCCGGCCTGACCTCTGAGTCCGAAGGCGCCGAGCCGAAGCGCCACGTGGTGATCCTCCCGGCGTGAGCGACGACGTTTCACGTGAAACACCCTCCGTGCCCGAGGTGGCGCGGAGGGTGTTCGCGTCCGACCGCTTGGCACTGGCGGTCCGCTACACCGAGCTCCTGGCGACCGAAGGAGTGCTCCGCGGGCTGATCGGCCCGCGTGAGGCACCCCGGTTGTGGGAGCGCCATGTGCTGAACTCTGCGGTGCTGTCCGAGGCGATCCCGGACGACGCCACGGTCTGTGACATCGGCACGGGTGCCGGTCTTCCCGGACTGGTCCTCGCCATCGCGCGCCCTGATCTGCGGGTGACTCTCGTCGAACCACTGCTGCGCCGTACGACCTTCCTGGAGGAGGTCGTCTCAGAGCTCGACCTGTCGCACGTCACGGTGGTCCGGGGTCGGGCGGAGGATCTCCACGGAGCGAAGACCTTCGACGTCGTGACCTCGCGAGCGGTTGCCCCGTTGGAACGGTTGGTCGGGTGGTCGATGCCCCTGGTCGCCCCCACCGGCGCGCTGGTGGCGATGAAGGGCCAGTCCGTCCGGGAAGAGATCGCGGAGGCCGCTGCGTTCCTCCACACCTGGCGGTGTGGGGTTCCAGACGTGTTCGAAGTGGGTACCGGAGTGGTGGACCCACCCACCACGGTGGTGCGGGTGCCATGGGCCGATCCAGCCCGGATAGGTTGGCCCCTTGCCCGTGATTCCGCCCGTGATGCCAAGCGTCGCCAGAACAAGCGCGACCGGCGTGCAGCCAAGTGAGAGGTGTCTGAGGTGACCGAGGGTCCGAACGAGGGCGTGGGTTGGCGTCCCGCCGCCGACTCCCCCACGGAGTTTTCCACCGACTCGTCTACGCCTGCTGAGCGCGTTTCTCCACAGGAGGGACCAGGTTCTCCACAGGAGACTGCTGGGGCGGGTGTTTCACGTGAAACGCCGTTCGGCGACGTTTCACGTGAAACCAGGCCGGCGTGGCAGGTGCGGACGGCCGCCGACATCGCTGACCAGGGCCCGGACTTCCACGATCACGCCACCCCGCTCGCCCAGGCTGCGCAGCACTCGGTGCTCGCTCGGACGGGCGGGCTGCGCCGGCAGGGAGTCCCGCGGCCCGATGCCACCCGCGTCTTCGTGGTGGCCAACCAGAAGGGCGGCGTGGGCAAGACGACGTCCACGGTCAACGTGGCCGCCGGGCTGGCCCAGCTGGGACAGAAGGTGCTCGTCATCGACCTCGACCCCCAGGGCAACGCGTCCACCGCGCTGAGTGTCGACCACCATCGTGGCGTTCCGTCCACCTACGACATGCTCGTCGACGGCCAGCCCCTCGCCGACGTGATGACCGAGTGTGACGACCTCCCCGGCCTGTGGGTGGTTCCCGCGACCATCGACCTCGCGGGTGCCGAGATCGAGCTCGTCAGCGTCGTCGCCCGTGAGCAGCGTCTGGCCAAGGCGATCGCTGCCCACCCGCTGGTCGGGTCCGCCGACGAGGTCGGTGACGACCGGTTCGACTACGTCTTCGTGGACTGCCCGCCGTCCCTGGGTCTGCTCACCCTCAACGCCCTGGTCGCCGGGCGCGAGATGTTCATCCCCATCCAGGCGGAGTACTACGCCCTCGAGGGACTGGGACAGCTGCTCGAGACGGTGGAGATGGTGCGCCAGCACCTGAACCCGCAGCTCATCGTGTCGACCATCCTGCTCACCATGTACGACGCCCGCACCCGCCTGGCTGCCGGTGTGGCCGACGAGGTGCGGGGCCACTTCGGTGACCAGGTCCTCAAGACCGCGGTGCCACGCTCGGTCCGCGTGTCGGAGGCGCCGTCCTACGGCCAGACGGTCATGACCTACGATCCGGCGTCGGCAGGTGCACTCTCCTACCTGGAGGCCGCCCGCGAGATCGCCAGCAAGGGAGCTCCAGCATGAACGCCAACCCGCCCCGTCGTGGACTCGGACGAGGCCTGGGCTCGCTGATCCCGACGGCACCGTCGCAGCCGCCGACGGCCGAGACTGCGCAGGCGCCCGCGTCGTCCCAGGGTGCCACGTCGAACGGCACCCAGCGTTCGGTCGAGACCACGGTCGCTGGTGAGGTGGCGGGAGGCACGGTCGCCGGCGCCTACTTCGCCGAGCTGCCGATCGCCCAGGTGCGGCCCAACGCGCGCCAGCCGCGCCAGGTCTTCGAGGAGGAGGCGCTCGCCGAGCTGGTCCACTCGATCCGCGAGGTCGGCCTCCTCCAGCCGGTCGTCGTACGGAAGTCGGGGGAGGACTCGTACGAGCTGATCATGGGCGAGCGCCGCTGGCGCGCGTCCCAGGAGGCCGGCCGCGACACGATCCCCGCCATCGTGCGCGAGACCGACGACAACGACATGCTCCGCGACGCGCTGCTGGAGAACCTCCACCGCTCGCAGCTCAACCCGCTCGAGGAGGCGGCCGCCTACGGCCAGCTGCTCGAGGACTTCGGCTGCACCCACGAGGAGCTCGCCCAGCGCATCGGCCGCTCGCGTCCGCAGATCTCCAACACGCTCCGGCTGCTGAAGCTCTCCCCGGCCGTCCAGCGCCGGGTGGCGGCGGGCGTGTTGTCCGCGGGCCACGCCCGTGCGCTGCTCACGGTCGACGACGCCGGCCTGCAGGACAAGCTCGCCGCTCGGGTGACCGCCGAGGGCATCTCGGTGCGGGGCCTCGAAGAGATCGTCTCGATGGGCGTGGAGGAGGACGACTCCCCCCGCGTGCTCCGCAAGAAGCCCGTCGCCCCCGGCCTGGCCGAGCTGGCCGACCGGCTCTCCGACCGGCTCGAGACCCGGGTGAAGGTCGACCTCGGCAAGGCCAAGGGCAAGATCACGGTCGAGTTCGCCAGCCTCGACGACCTGCGCCGCATCGTCGACATCATGGACCCGCGCAACCGCAACGACCGACCGATCTGAGACGAGCAGCCCGGCCGCGAGGGACGAGCGGTCGGCGTGGGCTGGGCCAGGTTGAGCAAGCGACACGACCGAGGAACGAGGGCGTACGCTCAGACAGCGACCTAAATGTCGACAAAGCGATAGATCGACCTATCGACGGGTCTACTTGTCGCCCTGTCGCTTCTTCCGCTTCTCGGCACGCTTGCGGGCGCGCTCGCGCTTCTCCGCGGCGTCGAGGGCGGTGGCCTCCTCGAGGGTCGGCGCGGTGCCGCCCATCGACGTCGGCACCCACCACGAGCCGGGGGGCTGCTCGGCGGCCGGGTAGGCAGCCACAGTGTCGGCCAGCATCGAGGTCATCCGGCGGCGCAGCTCGGCCGTGTCACCGACCGGGTCGTCGCCGGTGGGGTGCATCGCCTCGCCCACGGTGATCGCGATGGTCTTGCCGCGGGAGAAGTCGCGCGGGTGGTCCTTGGTCAGCATCCGCTGGGTGCCCCAGAGGATCACCGGCACGAGGGGTACGCCGGCCTCCGCCGCGATGCGTACGGCACCGGTCTTGAAGTCCTTGAGCTCCATCGCCCGCGAGATCGTGGCCTCGGGGAAGATCCCGACGGCCTCGCCCTGCCGGAGGTAGTCGACGGCGGTGTGGAAGCTGGCGACGCCCTCGCCGCGGTCGACCTCGATGTGGTGGAGCGAGCGCATCAGCGGGCCGGAGGCCTTGTGGTCGAAGAGCTCGCGCTTGGCCATGAAGCGCACCAGCCGGCGCGACGGACGGGCCGCGAAGCCGCCGTAGATGAAGTCGACGTAGCTGATGTGGTTGTAGGCCAGCAGCACGCCACCGCTGCGGGGGATGTTCTCGGTGCCCGTCATCTGGAAGGTCTGGCCCAGGGCCTTGAAGCCGGTGAGGGCCGTCCAGATGATCGGCGGGTAGGTGACGTCGCGCATGGGAGCGAGCCTAGAGAGGACGACGTACGCCCCACCAGACGTCACGGGCGTGACTCCGCGCACCCGCGAGGGAGCACGACGTCAGCGGCGAGTCGCCAGGAAGTCCGCGATCCGACCGATGGCCTCCTCGAGCACGCTCGCCTCGGGCAGCGTGACGAGGCGGAAGTGGTCGGGCGCGGGCCAGTTGAAGCCGGTGCCGTGGGTGACGAGGATCTTCTTGGCGCGGAGCAGCTCGATGACGAACTCCTGGTCGTCGTCGATCGGGTAGACCTCGGGGTCCAGGCGCGGGAAGCAGTAGAGCGCGCCGCGCGGCTTGACGTTGGAGACACCCGGGATCTCGTTGAGGAGCCGGTGCGCGAGCATCGACTGCTCGTAGAAGCGGCCGCCGGGGCCGATGAGCTCCTCGATCGACTGGTAGCCGCCCAGCGCGGTCTGGATCGCGTGCTGCGCGGGCACGTTGGCGCACATGCGCATGTTGGCGATGAGGGTGAGGCCCTCGAGGAAGTCGGTGGCGAGCTCCTTGGGGCCTGAGATCATCACCCAGCCGGCGCGGTAGCCGCAGACCCGGTAGGCCTTCGAGAGGCCGGAGAACGTCAGGCACAGCACGTCGTTGCCGCCGTAGGCCGCCACGTGGTGGTGCTCGGCGTCCTCGAAGAGGATCTTCTCGTAGATCTCGTCGGCCATCACCACGAGCTGGTGGCGCCGGGCGATGTCGACGAGCCCCTTGACGGTCTCCTCGCTGTAGACCGCACCCGTGGGGTTGTTGGGGTTGATGATCACGAGCGCGTGGGTGTTCTCGGTGATCTTCGACTCGATGTCGGCGAGGTCGGGGTTCCAGTCGTCCTCCTCGTCGCACCGGTAGTGCACCGGGATGCCGCCGGCCAGGGTCACGGCACCGGTCCAGAGCGGGTAGTCCGGCGCCGGCACCAGGATCTCGTTGCCGTCGTCGACGAAGGCCTGCAGCACCATCGAGATCAGCTCGGAGACGCCGTTGCCGATGTAGATGTCCTCGACGCCGACGTCGCGCAGCCCGCGGGACTGGTAGTAGTGCATGACCGCGGTCCGCGCGGACCAGATGCCCTGCGAGTCGGCGTACCCCTGCGCCTGCGGCAGGTGGTGGATCATGTCGGCCAGGATCTGCTCGGGCGCCTCGAAGCCGAAGGGTGCCGTGTTGCCGATGTTGAGCTTGAGGATCCGGTGGCCCTCGGCCTCGAGCCGCTGTGCCTCGACGAGGATCGGCCCGCGCACGTCGTAGCGGACTCCCTGCAGCTTCTTGCTCTGTCGGATCTGGCGCACGACCTCATCTTCGCAGGCCCCGTTCGGCGCTAGCATCGATGGCGTGTCCCGCAAGACCGCGCGCCTGACGGTCGACCACCTCGCGGAGCTGGCCGACCCCGTGCGCGCGTGCGTCTTCTGGGAGCTCGCGCCCGTCGACCGGGCGCGCCTCGACGAGGCCGAGCGCATCGCGCAGAAGGAGGCCTGGGTCTCCGGGGTCCTGCGCGACTGGGGCTCGTGCGGACGCGTCGTACGCCTCGAGGGGCGGACGGCGGCGTACATCCTGTACGCCCCCGCAGCCCGGCTGCCGGGAGCGGCTGCGCTGCCCACCGCGCCGACCTCGCCCGACGCGATCCTCGCGGCAACCGCGTGGGTCGAGCCGTCGATGCGGGGCGGGGGACTGGGACGCCTGCTCGTGCAGGCGATGGCCGCCGACCTGGTCGAGCGCGGCCACACCGCCATCGAGGCGTACGGCGACACCCGCGGCCACGCGGACCACTGCGTGCTGCCGGCGGACTTCCTCGGCAGCGTGGGCTTCAAGACCCAGCGGGCACACCCGACGACGCCGCGGATGCGGATGGAGCTGCGGACCGCGCTGAGCTGGAAGGACGAGGTCGAGCTGGCGCTGGAGCGGATGTGGGGGGCGGTGCGCCCCACGCACAAGGCGACCCGCCCGATCGGATCGGTGCGGGCCGCCTCGGGCGACTAGGTCAGATCAGACCCTCGAGCTCCTTGAGGAGCGCGGCCTTGGGCTTGGCGCCCACGATGGACTTCACGACCTCGCCGCCCTGGTAGACGTTGATGGTCGGGATGCCGGTCACGCGGTAGGACGAGGGAGTGACGGGGTTCTCGTCGACGTTCATCTTCAGGAAGGTGAGCTTCTCACCGTGCTCCTTGTTGAGCTCGTCGAGGATCGGGGCGACCTGGCGGCACGGGCCGCACCACTCCGCCCAGAAGTCCACCAGGACGGGCTTGTCGGACTTGAGGACCTGCGCCTCGAACTCGGCGTCGGTCACGGCGGCGATGTCGGCCACTGCGGTTGCCCCTTTCAGGAAGTCGGTGTCATGGGGTTGTGATCAGTGAACACCACCCCACGGACAGTTGTTCCCGACCTCGCCGGTGCCGGGGTAGTCCAGTGACGAACGGTCGTCGGACGGGCTTCTGGACGACCATTCGCCACTGGACTACCGAGCGAAGTGCAGAAGCCACCACATTGTGAAGTACCTTCACTACATGACACAGGCGACGGAGGTCCTTGACCGGGTGCTGCACCTGGCCACGCTGGTGCAGTCCGACCTGGCCCGCTTCGAGCGGGAGGCGGGGCTGACCACCCCGCGCGTGCACCTGCTGTGGGTGCTGGGTGAGGCGGGGCCGAGCACCCAGCAGGCCCTGGCTCGCGCACTGGCCGTCACGCCGCGCAACGTCACCGGCCTGGTGGACGGGCTCGTTGCCAGCGGCCACGTCACGCGTGAGCCGCACCCGACCGACCGCCGCGCCACCCTCGTCACACCGACGACCCAGGGCGCCCGCACCATCCGGGAGCTGGTCGAGTCCCACGACGACCTCGCCCGGCGCCTCTTCGGCGACGTCGCACCCGAGCGGCTCACGACCTTCGACGAGGTGCTCGGCGCGACGGTGGAGCGGTTCGCGGGGCTGATGGCAGCGGAGGCCGCCCGATGAGGCGCGCCCTCACCCTCGGCCGGGAGGCCCTCGCCACCGAGCTCGCGCTCTACGGCCAGCTGCTGCGCTGGATCGCCCGCCGACCCGCCGTGCCTGCCGGCGCCACCCCGGTGCCGTACGCGCGGCTGGTGACGCCGGTCGTCTGGCTCTTCATCTTCGGCTCGACCGTCGAGGTGGTCGCCTTCGACCTGATCCTCAGCCGGTGGCTGACCTTCCTCCGGATCCCGTTCCTGGTGCTCGGGATCTGGGGCCTTGTCTGGATGCTCGGCCTGATGGCGTCCTACCGGATGCGCCCCCACCTGGTCACCGACGAGGTGCTGCACGTGCGCAACGCGGCGCGCACGGACGTCGTCGTACCCCTCGACGCGATCACGCAGGTGCGCGTCGCCGACGTCGACGAGTCAGGCATCCGCGCGGTGCGGGTGGTCGACGACCGGCTGCTGGTGCTGGTGTCGGGGCGCACCAACCTCCAGCTCTCCCTCGCGGAGGGTACGACGATCGCGTCCCCGCACGGCGACATCACGCCGGCGGCCGTCGGCCTGTGGGTCGACGAGCCGCGCGAGGTGGCCGAGCTGCTCAGGCGCCGGCAGTCTGCACGGTCTCGGTGAGCACCTCGGCCGTGGCCGCCGCGTCACCCGCGGTCGACGCCGCGTGGTCGAGGGCGGCGATGTAGCGCTCGGCGTCGAGGGCGGCGGCGCAACCGGTGCCGGCGGCCGTGATGGCCTGGCGGTAGTGGTGGTCGACGAGGTCGCCGGCCGCGAACACGCCCTTCAGGTTGGTGTGGGTCGAGGGGTGGTCCACGAGGACGTAGCCGTCGTCGTTGAGGTCGACCTGCCCGGTCAGCAGCTCGGAGCGCGGGTCGTGGCCGATCGCGATGAACATGCCGGTGACGTCGAGCTGGCGCTCCTCGCCGGTGACGGTGTCGCGCAGGGTGATCGACTCGAGCTTGTCGGCGCCGTTGATGGAGGCGACCTCGGAGTTCCACACCATCTCGAGCTTGGGGTCGGCGAAGGCGCGCTCCTGCATGATCTTCGAGGCGCGCAGCTCGTCGCGGCGGTGGATCAGGTAGACCTTCGAGCCGAAGCGGGTGAGGAAGGTGGCCTCCTCGATCGCGGAGTCGCCACCACCGATGACGGCGATCGCCTGCTCGCGGAAGAAGAAACCGTCACAGGTGGCACACCACGAGACGCCGCGGCCGGAGAGCTCCTCCTCGCGCGGGAGGCCGAGCTTGCGGTAGCTCGAGCCCGTGGAGAGGATCACCGAGCGCGCGGTGTAGGTGTCGGTGGCCGTCTTCACGACCTTGATGTCACCGGTGAGGTCAACCTCGACCACGTCGTCGGCGACCAGCTCGGCGCCGAAGCGCTCGGCCTGCGCGCGCATCTCGTCCATCAGGGCCGGACCCATGATGCCGTCGCGGAAGCCGGGGAAGTTCTCCACCTCGGTGGTGTTCATCAGCGCGCCACCGGCCGTGACGGAGCCCTCGAAGACCAGCGGGTTGAGCGAGGCCCGGGCCGCGTAGACGGCCGCGGTGTATCCCGAGGGTCCCGAGCCGATGATGATGACGTTGCGGGTCTCGTGGGTGTCGCTCATGGGGGTCAGTCACTCCTGCTGGATCGATTGCGTCGTACGACGTGCTCAACCGATCGTAGGCCAGCGTTGTTCCTGCCGGGCCCGGACCGGCTCAGGGGGCGGGCAGCGTCAGCGTACGCACCGGCTCCGGCGTGCCGCACACGTAGATCGCGACGTCCTGGGCGGCGCCGTCGGGGCGCTCGAACACCACCAGGCCCTGCTGGCCGTCGACCTCCACGGCCACGCGGCGCCCACGCACCTCAGGCAGCGCGCAGGTGCGCATCATGTCGAGCATCTGACGCCGGTCGGAGAGGGCGGAGGACGACGCCGTCGTGGAGCGCAGCGCCTCGACCTCCTCGTCGAGCTGCGCGTCGCTGCTGGACAGGGTGGGCTGCGAGGCCAGCGGCGACGGCGACGCGGACTTGTTCTGCGGTGCCATCTCGGCTCCGGCGGAGCTGTCGCCGCCCGCGTCGTCCTCGGCCGCGAAGTCGCGGTCGGCGCTGCCCCCGGCACTGCTGTCGGCGCTGAAGCCGGAGTCGTCGGAGCCCTGCCCGATCGGGAGCACCTGGCCGAGCGCGACGCCGGCCACCACGACGGCGGCAGCGGCGAGCACGCCCGTGCCGATCCGGCGGCGCCGGCGGGAGGCCAGGTCGACGACGGGCGCCTGGGGGGCAGGAGTCGAACGGTCGGCGACCAGGGCGGCGAGGGTCTCGTCGAGGCGCGCGACGACCTCGGGAGGGGTGGGGCCGTCGTGACGCGCATCGGCGAGCAAGCGTCGTACGGCGTCCTGCTCGGGCGTCAGGTCGGGGGAGTCGGTCATCGGGTCACCTCCTCGAGCGTGCGGGAACGGGTGGTCGGGGGTCAGGGCGCGGGTGGCCCTCGCTCCCGGAGCATGGGTTGGACGGGACCGTCCGGGGGCGGGTTCCCGTGAGGCGGGTCACCCGGCGGCTGGTGGAGGTCGAGCAGGAGGTCGGCCAGCTTGGCGCGCCCGCGCGAGCAGCGCGACTTCACCGTGCCCTCGGCGCAGCCCAGCATCTCAGCGACCTCGGCGACGGGGTAGCCCTCCATGTCGACCAGCACGAGGGCGGCGCGCTGGTCGGGCGGCAGGGTGGCGAGCGCGGCCAGCACGCGGCGGCGCCGCTCGGCGTCCTCGGCGGCGGCGTCGGGCTGGTCGTCGTGCTCGGCCGTGGCCACGAGGGTGCCGCGGTCCTCGACGTCGTCGGGCAGCGCCTCGAGGCGGCGGATCTTGGCGGCCCGCAACCGGTCGAGGCACGCGTTGACCACGACGCGGTGCAGCCAGGTGGTGACGGCGGCCTCGCCGCGGAAGGAGCCGGCGCGGCGGAAGGCGGCGATCATGCCGTCCTGGAGCCCGTCGGCGGCGTCCTCGGGATTGCCCATGGTGCGCAGTGCGACCGCCCACAGCCGGTCGCGGTGCCGGCTGAAGAGCACGCCGAAGGCCTCGGCGTCGCCGTCGACGTGCGCGCGCAGCAGCGCCTGGTCGGAGCGCTCGTCGCTCGCGGGAGTCGTCACCCGAGCACCTGCACCTCGGCGATGGTGCCGCGGAAGTCGTCGCCGACGCGGGGCAGCAGCGTGAGCCAGACGGTGACGTAGCGCCCCGACACGGCCTCGTCGAGGTCGATGCTCAGCTCGCCGTCGCCCGAGGCGGTGCCGACCGGGCTGAGGCCGGCGATGCCGGTCGGCGCGGTCGAGGTGACGTAGGCCGCCAGCGAGGTCTGGCCCTCGGTGGTCACCACGACCTGGCGCACCCCCTTGGTGGCGCCGAGGTCGATGACCAGACCGACTCCGGTCTTGAGCCCGCCGGGACCGAAGTTCTGGAGGTACGACGACGTGGTCCAGGTGGTCGCCGGGTCGCCGTCGAGCACGTTGGGGACCTGGTCGGGGTTCTCCTCGCGCGGCTCGGAGCCCTGCGGGTCGAAGTCGTCGGCGCTCAGGCCGGTGAACGGCGTCGGGGCCGCAGCGGTCGGGCTCGGCGTGGTGCTCGGCTCGTCGTCCGAGCCGGGCACCGACGGCTTGAGGCCGAGCTGGTAGGCCGCGACCACAGCCACCATCACGAGCAGGCAGACCGCGACGATCATCGCCAGCCGGATCCAGCTGCGGCCCGGCACCTGGTCGCCGGTGTCGTCGAGGCCCTCGCCGGTGGACCAGCGGTCCTCCGTCCACGACCCCGAGCTCCACCCGCCGGTGTCGCGGGACACCGGCCGGCCGTCCTGCGAGGCGTCCCACGGCCAGTAGTCCTTGCCGGCCTGCTGGCCGGCCGTGGCCGCTTTGCTGCCCGGACGCGGTCGGCGTACGGGCTCGCCCTCGGGCGGATCGGGCGCGAAGAGCGGCCGCGGGGGCGGCTCCACGAGCGGCGGTGGCGGGGCGGGCTTCTCCGAGCGGGCGCGCAGCCAGTCGACCTCGTCATCGTCGTGGAAGACGGGCATCCCGGCCTGGGTGGGGAGGTCGGTGGAGGAGGGGGCCGGCTCCTCGACGACCGCAGCGGCCTCGGCGACCTCGGTGGCGTCCTCGACCGGGCTCTCCGCCGTGCTCTCGTCGACGGGCTCAGGCGTCGGCTCGGGCGAGGGCTCCGGCTCGGTCACCGCGACGGGTGCAGGCTCGGGTGCTGGTTCGGGGCGCGGGGCGGCCTGCGGGCGGGGTCCCTGGAGCGGGATCTGGGTGCTGGTGACGTCGCCGACGTAGGCCAGGAGCAGGTCGGAGATCGCGCGGGCGCTGTGGTGGACCGGATCGGCGCCGGCCGTCGCGTGAGGGTTGAGGACCTGGTCGCAGAGGTTGTCGAGCGGACGGGGGATGCCGGCGCGGACCCGCCGCGGGCGCAGCACGGCCCCGTGCACCTCGGGCGCCGCGGGCACGGCCGAGCGCGAGACGCCGGCCCACTTGCCGGTCAGCGCGCAGTAGAGCAGCCCGGCCAGGTCGATCTCGTCGACGCTGATCCGCCCCGGCGCCAGCCCGGCGAGGGCCGCCTCGACGCCGAAGCCGATGATCCGGACCTGTCCGTGCTGGTCGATGAGGACGTTCTCGGGCGTGAGCCGGCCGTGCGCGAGCCCGGCCGCGTGGGCCTCGGCGATGCTCTCGGCGACCTCGCCGACGATCCAGGCCGCACGCCGCGGCGCCAGCGGGCCCTCGCGGGTGAGGAGGATGTCGAGGGAGTCGCCCTGGCCCCACTCGTTGACGACGTAGCACCGGTCGTCGGCCACCTCGGCGTCGAGCACGCGGAGGAGGCGGCGATCGATGACCGGCCCGGCCCGGCGGGCGGCCTCGAGCAGCGGTTCGGCGCGCTCGTCGTCGGCGCCGAGGATGTGCACGGCAACGGCCCGGTGCAGCACGAGGTCGTGCGCGCGCCAGAAGCGACCGGACCCGTTCTCGGCCAGGAGGTCGTCGAGGCGGTAGCGCTCGGCCAGCACGTCGCCGGCCTGCATCGACGTCGACATGCTCACCTCGTTCCCCACTTGTATGTCGCTCCGGCCACTCTAGGGAGTCTCAGCCCCGTCGCAGCCGACCCACGACGGTGTCGACCAGGGTCGTCACCTCGCGGACCCGCAGCAGACGGGCGCCGACGAGCAGGACCGCACCACCCGCGAGGGCGCTCGCACCGCCCCGCACGAGTGCGACCAGGGGACCGGGACGCTCGCCGAGACCCGCAAGTGACCACTCGACCGCCCACGTGACGGCGCCGGCGGCGACCAGCACGACCGCCATCCGCACCAGGAAGCGCACCAGCTGAGGCGTCTGCAGCCCGCCGACGGTGCGCCGCAGGACCACGAAGCTCACCACCGCTCCGACGGCGTACGACGCGAGGTAGGCGACGACGAGCATGGGGGCGGCCTCCTCGGGCGGCCGGGACGGCACCAGCGCGGTCGCGACGGCGATGTTGGTCAACGAGACCGCGAGCTGGATGAAGAACACCAGCTTGGTCATCTCCATCGCGTAGAAGCCGCGCAGCATGAAGTAGTGGACGGTGAAGAAGACGAGCGCGGGTCCGAAGAGAGCGAGGGTGGGGGCGAAGGCGGCCGCGGCGTCCCGATCGCCCCACGCGAAGGCCGCTGAAGCGACATCGGCGGCGAGGATCGGCAGCAGGACGGCGAAGGGCAGCACGAGCGCCAACGCGGTCCGCAGGGTGGAGCCGACCGTGCTGCCGATGTCGGCGAGCCGGTCCTCGTGGGCGTAGGCAGAGAGCCGCGGCAGGATCGCCGTCGCGAGCGACACGGTGATGATCGAGTGCGGCACCATCATGATCAGCAGGCTGCTGCTGTAGACGGTGTAGCCGGGGCCGCCGTCCGCGCCGCCGTCGGAGGCGAGCTTGACCACCACGAAGTACGCCACCTGCGTCGCGATGACGAACAGGACGGTCCAGATGCCGAGGGACAGTGTCTTCTTCAGCTCGGGGTCGCGGAAGTCGAAGCGCGGGCGGTAGGTGAAGCCCGACGCGCGCAGGAAGGGCAGCAGGACGAGGCACTGGGCGGCGATGCCAACCGTGGAGCCGAGGCCCAGCAACACCTCCTGACCGGTGCCGAGCGCCCCGAACTGCTCGGCTCCGGTCGCCTTGCCCCAGATGAAGAGATAGGTGACGAGCATCGCCACGGCGATGAGGTTGTTGGCGATCGGCGCCCACATCATCGGGCCGAAGCTGCCGCGGGCGTTGAGCACCTGCCCGACCAGCACGTACATCCCGTAGAAGAACACCTGCGGCAGGCACCACCGGGTGAGGTCGACGATCGTCTCGAGCTGCGCGGCCAGGCCCGGCTCGAGGTAGCGGGGGCTCAGGTAGAGACGCAGCAGCCACGGTGCCGCCACCACGAGCAGGGCGGTCACGGCGCCGAGGAACAGCGCGGACAGCGTGATCACGCGGCTCGCGTAGGCGTCGCCGCCGTCGGGGTCCTCCTTGATCCGGCGGACCAGCTGCGGCACCAGGACGGCGTTGAAGACGCCGCCCGCCAGCAGGATGTAGACCATGTTGGGCAGCGTGTTCGCGATCGTGAAGAGATCGGCACGCAGGAAGGCACCGAGCGCCGCGACGAGCAGTGCGGCGCGGATGAAGCCCGAGGCCCGGGAGAACACGGTGCCCGCGGCCATCACGGCCGACGAGGCGAGGATGCGCTGCTCAGTCATCGCGCCCGCTCACGGGTGCCCGGGCTCGAGGTCGTGGCGGTTCGGTGCCGCCGCCACGCCGGCCCGCTCCGCCTCGGCCCCCTCCGCCGCGGCCCGCTCCGCAGCTGCCTGCTCGGCACGGCGAGCACGGATCTGGCGAGGCAGCCGGTAGCCGATCATCCCGAAGAGCACGAGCGCGCCGGCGGCCATCACGATCCAGATGAGGGCGCTCACCCGCGCCGCGCGGATCGGCAGCTCGTCGAAAGACCCGAGCGGGACGCCGTCCACCGTGGTCACCGCGAGGCGGACCTGGTGGATGCCGGCCTGCTTGGTGCTGGCCTCGAAGCGCACGACGCTGCGTGCGCTGGGCGCGAGCTCGCGCACCCCGTCGCCGGTGAGCGTGAGCTTGCCGTCGGTGGTGGCGACCACCTGGACCGTGACGGGCTGGTCCAGCCCGTTGACCAGCGTCGCGCCCAGGGGTCCGTTGTCGCTGGAAAGGGTCACCGCGGTCGGTGCCTCGATCTGGATCTTGGCGAGGTCGGCCCGGATGGCGTCCTCGGTGCGACCGGCGGCGGCGATCGCAGCGCCTGGTCGGCCGCGGGGCTGGTCGGACAAGGTGACCATCACCTCGTCGCGGACCTGGGCCTCGATCGTGGTCTGCAGGGTGAGGACGTCCTCCAGGATCGTCGCGGCGTCGGTCGCCCGGGTGGCTGCGGCGAAGCTGCTCGGGGAGAGCTCGTCCTCGATGTCGGACTCGGTGTAGGCCAGGCTCTCGTCGGGGATGTCGACGGCGCTGCGGCCCGCGACCTCCCCGAACGGGACGACGTCCACCCAGGGCTGGTCGAGCTCGGCGAAGAACTGGTCGGCGTCCTCGCCCCGCCACACCGTCGGCAGCGTGACGACCAGGGGCGCCGTGTCGCCGCTGTCCAGCCTCAGGGCTGCCTCGCTGAGCAGCCGCTGGCGCAGCGCGAGCGGGTCGTTGGCCGCGGTGGGCGCGGGACCACCGGCCTCGGCACCGCTGCTGGTGACCACCACCTCGTGGCCCAGCAGCCGGACCACGGAGTCGGGGCTGGTCGGCGGGATCGCGAACGCGGTGTCCTCGAGCAGCACCAGCGTGTCGGTGGGGATTCGGGAGAGGGCCTCGGGGCTCAGGTGTCCGTCCGCGGGCGAGATCGCCTTCTGCCACGGGAGCTTGAGCACGGTCATGACGTCGTTGCTCCGGGACAGCGCCTGGTCGAGGCGCTCGGGCGCGTTGCGCACCGCGGCGGAGACGTCGAGGTCGCCGTAGGGGAGCGTCAGGACCGGCTGGCTGCCCACCAGCTTGCTGAAGCGGTCCAGCCAGTTCTTGGCGTCGCTCACCAGCTGGGGGTCTATCGCGTCGGGCGACTCGGTCTCCGACGGCTGGATCGGGGTCAGCGTCTCGGGCGTCGCCGTCGCGGTCCCCTCCGAGGGCGTGTCGGTGGCGGATGGCTCCTGGTCGGGCAGGTTCGGGTCCGGACCGATGCTGCGACCCGCGTTGCCTCCGGACAGGCGCATCAGCGCGTGGAGGACGGCCGGGTCGACCAGCCAGGAGTACGGCGTGGAGCCGGCGGACTCGGCCATGTCGAGCATCGCGTCGAGGCTGCCGCCCTCGGCGAGCCGGCGCGCCCAGCGGGCGGTGCCGCCGATCGAGCCGTCCGAGGCGTACCAGACGCGCCCGCGGACCGGCAGGATCACCGAGGTCTCCTGCACGCCGTCACCGTCGGGCCGGGCCGGGATGAACGTGCGGGCCCGGCCGTCGGCGATCGCGTCGCGCGGCACCGTGGGGGTGTCGCCGATGGCCTGGATGCCGATCCAGTAGACGCCGGGCTCGTCGGGGATGCCGAGCAGCTCGACCGGCACCGAGTCGCTGAAGGGCGCCGACTCACCCGGTGCGAGCTCGTCGACGGTGTCGAAGGTGTCGGGCTCGACGATGCGCTGCTCGCCGATGTAGGTGTCCGGCTCGAGCAGCGCGGACGTCGCGAGGTTGGCGGAGTCCAGGATCGGGGACTGGGTGGAGAAGGCGTGGAGGTTGATGCGGGTGAAGGTCTCGTCACCCACGTTGGTGACCGTGCCCGTGATCTCCACGTCGCCGCTGCGCGGCAGCACAGGGGTGATCGAGTCGATGTGCACGACGAGCGGGTCGGGGTCCTCGGCGGGCGCGGCCGCGGCCGGGACGAGCGCGCCGGCGCCCGCGGCGCCGAGGGTCAGGAGCCCCGCCAGGGCAGCACGGAACGACGACGGGCGGGGCACGCACCGATGCTAGATGAGGAGCGGTCGCAGACTGGCACGTAGACTGGCCTGTCGTGTCCGACGCCGCCCTGCCCCAGCTCACGATCGTCGAGATCCAGCGCCGCGTCGGTGCTGAGCTCGACCGCATCGGCTCGGTCATCGACGAGCTCGGCGTCCGCTTCGCCGACGCCGGCGAGGAGCTCGCCCTGGTGGGTGGACCGGTGCGCGACGCGATGATCGGCCGCCTCCAGAATGACCTCGACTTCACCACCTCCGCGCGGCCGGAGACCACCGAGAAGCTGGTGTCCGGCTGGGCCGACGCCGTGTGGGACATGGGTCGCGACTTCGGCACCATCGGCTGCCGCAAGGGTCCGTGGCAGGTCGAGATCACGACCTACCGCTCCGAGTCCTACGACCCGTCCTCGCGCAAGCCCGACGTCGACTTCGGCGACAACCTCGAGGGCGACCTCGGCCGCCGCGACTTCTCGGTGAACTCGATGGCCGTGCGGGTGCCGAGCCGCGAGTTCGTCGACCCCTACGGCGGCATCGTCGACCTGGCCGAGCGGGTGCTGCGCACGCCCGGCGCCCCCGAGGACTCCTTCTCCGACGACCCGCTGCGGATGATGCGGGCCGCGCGGTTCGCCGCCCAGCTCGGCTTCGGCGTCGCGCCCGAGGTCGTCGAGGCGATGACCGCGATGGCCGGGCGGATCGAGATCATCTCCGCCGAGCGGGTGCGCGACGAGCTGGTCAAGCTGGTCTGCGCGCCGCACCCCCGCCTCGGCCTGACGCTGCTCGTCGACACCGGGCTGGCGTCGTACGTCCTGCCGGAGCTGCCGGCGCTGGCGCTCGAGCGCGACGAGCACCACCGGCACAAGGACGTCTACGAGCACACCCTGACCGTGCTCGAGCAGTCGATCGACCTCGAGGGCCGCCTCGGCGGCGGCCCCGACTTCGTCTCCCGCTTCGCGGCGCTGATGCACGACGTCGGCAAGCCGAAGACGCGCCGCTTCGAGAGCGGCGGCACGGTGACGTTCCACCACCACGACGTGGTGGGCGCCAAGCTGACCCGCAAGCGGATGCAGGCGCTGCGCTTCTCCAACCACGACATCGACGCGGTCGCGAAGCTCGTCGAGCTGCACCTGCGCTTCCACGGCTACGGCTCCGGCGAGTGGACCGACAGTGCCGTACGACGCTACGTCCGCGACGCCGGCGACCAGGTCGAGCGGCTGCACATCCTCACCCGTGCCGACTGCACGACCCGCAACCAGCGCAAGGCCGACCGGCTCCGCCGCACCTACGACTCGCTCGAGGAGCGGATCGCGCGGCTGTCCGAGGAGGAGGAGCTGGCCGCGATCCGGCCGGACCTCGACGGCAACCAGATCATGGAGATCCTCGGCATCGGCCCCGGGCGCGAGGTCGGCCAGGCCTACACGTGGCTCCTCGACCTGCGCATGGACGAGGGGCCGAAGACGCCCGAGGAGGCCGAGGCCGCGCTGCGCGCGTGGTGGGCCCAGCGCGACTGACGCGGGTCAGCCCGGGGTGAGCGCCCGCTCGCGCGGGAGGCCGTAGGGGCGGTCCGCGGGGAGGTTCACGCCCTCCTCGGTGCCCTCCATCACCGCGCACGCGCCCGACGGCACCGTGCACGTCAGGAGGGCCGGCACCGTCCAGTCCTCCTCGCCACCGTCCTGCGTCGGGGTCAGGCCGACGACCGTCTCGTCGTCGAGCCACCCACCGACCACCCAGCTCTCGAGCTGGGGGGCCTCGAGGTCGCGGAGCCCGAGCTGCTTCGGGGGGCCGTCGGTCGAGGTGGTCACGCGCTCGCCGTCCGCCGACTCCAGCACCGGGTCGGCGCCGTACTCCTGCGCGGGGATCTGCCACGAGCGGTCGTCGTTCCACAGCGGCGGCTGGCGATCGAGCGCGAGGAACCAGTCGCTCTGCCGTACGGCGTCCCAGTCGAGGTCGGTGGTCGTCGACTCGCCGGTGGCGAGGTCGTGGGTGACGAGCAGGTTGAGGCCCTTCACGTAGGCCGTGCCGTCGACGACGCCCAGCATGCCGACGGGTGAGTCCTCGTAGAGGTCGGTCCAGTCCTCGTCGCCACCGCCGTCGGGGACCAGCCCCTCCTGGCTGCGGACGACCTCCTCGCCGGTGGTCGTGTCGACCACGACCGCCTCGGCGGCTCCGGCGCCGTCGTCGAGCCGGTCGATGAACGCGACCCACCGGCCGTCGCTGGTCGCGGTGAGGGTGCCGACCGCGGGGTGCGCGTCGGTCTCCTCGACGCCGTCGGCGGTCGCCACGCGCAGGACCGGCAGCTCGCCCGGGCCGAGGTCGTCCCCGTCGGCGCTGGCGAACCAGACTCCCGGCCCGGCGACGACGTACGACCCGGCCTGCCGCTCGGTGTCGATGGTGGAGCCGTCGGGCAGGTGGACCTCGCTGCCGCTGGCCCACACCAGCCCGTCGGCGGACACCGGCGAGGAGGTGCTCGGCCAGTCGCCGTCGGCCGTCGCTTCCGGGTCGTCGTCGCTGCACGCCGCGGTCGTCGCGACGAGCAGCCCGGCGAGGATCCACGCGCCGACGCGACGCAGGGAGCGGGTCCGAGAGGAGGAGGTCACGACACGAATCGTTGCAGGAAGCCGAAGAGGCCGTCGCTGCGCGAGTCGGCGTCCTCGTAGTCGTTGGCGGCCGCGATGAGCCCGGTCGCCGTGGTGTCGGAGGAGATCCGCGACTCCCCGATCCACGTCGCGGTGGTGTCGAGGTGCTGGTCGACGGTGCTGACGAGACCGGCGGCGCCGGGCACCGACCCGAGGCTCGACGGCGGGAGGTTGAGCCGGGCGACCCGCTTCTCCGCGGTGTCGAGCCCGCTCTCCGCGTCGGCGAACCAGCCGCTGGCCGCCTGCAGCGTGGCCGGCACGACCTGCACCTGGCCCGACAGGCCGAGCTCGTCGAAGGGGGTGACGGTCATGAAGGTCCCGGCCCAGAGGTCGTCGGGATCGCTGCTGCCCGGTGTGGAGTACGTCGACGCGCCGGACTCGTGGGTCGTGATGATCCCGCCGGGGAGCATCACCACGCCCTCGGACATGTTCGGGAGGTCGACGCTGCGGATCGGGTCGGGCAGGCTGCCGCCCCCGGTGACGTCGCCGAGGTTGTAGCTCTGGAGCTGGCTGCCCTTGTCGCGCCCGTAGCTGGTGCTGAAGACGATCTCGTTGCCGCGCACCGCGATGCCCTGGGTCTTCTCGGGGATCTCGAAGGGTCCCTGCTTGTCGCCCCACGACTGGGTGGCCGGGTCCCAGGTGTAGGTGAACATCTGCCCGGGCCCGGACTTCTCGAAGGTGCCGACGTACATCGTGTCGCCCGACACCGTCGCCGACGCCCCGGCCGCGACGTGCGCCGGAGGTCCGCTCGGCTGGACGGTCGAGGTCGGCGACGCGCCACTGAGGTCGGAGAGCGAGTACGGCACCATCGTCGGGTCGTCGGAGTCGCTCGAGGCCACCCAGACGATGCCGTCCTTCACCACCACGCCGCCGGCGTGGTTGGGCGGCGGACCGTCGCCGCCGCCGAGCTCGACGGTGTTGAGCACCTCGCCGGTGTCGGGGTCGATGATGTTCAGCGTGGCGAGGTAGGAGGTCGAGCCGTCCGGGTTCTCGACCTCCTCGTAGCCGGTCTGCAGCAGGTTGCCGGTCTCGGGGTCGTAGCCCAGTCCCTGCGGGGTCCAGGCGCGGTCGTCCTGCCCGTTGGCGAAGGTGTCGGGGATGACCGGGCCGGGCATCGTGCCGTGCTCGAGGTCGCGCAGCATCGACTTCACCAGGCCGAGCTCGAGCCAGTCCGCCTCGTCGGTGGTGAACGGGTCGGTCTGGAGGAAGTCGCGCGCCTTCTCCAGCTCGGCGGAGTACTGCGTCCGGGCGACGCCGAGGTGGTTCACGGCCGCGAACATGAGCAGGAACATGCCGAGCGCGTCGACGACGTGCGGCTTCTCGCGGCGGTACCAGTGGATGACCTCGTCGGCCCGCTGCTCCATCACGTCGTAGGCGTCAGCGGCGATCTCGAGCGCGAGCTTCGCGCGGTTGAGCCGGTTGAAGCAGACCTCGGCCGACGCGCGGGTCGCCCAGGCGCGCATGTTGTAGGAGCGGCGCGCCGCGTCGCTGTCCCAGTCGGGCCGGTCCTGGGCGTAGCGGATCAGCTCGATGCTCTCGCGCACCTTCGCCATCGCGTCGGAGACGTCCGCCGCCACCGAGCGGATGGTGCCCGAGCTCCCCGACGTCATCTCCGCGTACAACGGCTCCGGGCCGATGCCCACCCCCACGCCAGTCCCCCTCGTCCCGCCGGTCCTCCTGGGGCCCGGACACCCGAAAGGTGCCACAGAACGGCGTCCCCCAAACCTCGATCCGGGGTAGTCCAGTGACAGATGGCTGCCGTGGGCACCGGACGACGACCATCTGCCACTGGACTACCTCGCCAATTGGTCTGACCACTTGACCACCTGACCCCCGCGTCGTACGGTCGCAGGCATGCCGCTCACGCCCGTCGCCCGCCGCTCCGTCCCCGACGAGGTCTACGACCAGCTCCTCGGTGAGCTGCTCGACGGCGGCCTGGCGCCGGGGGAGGCGCTGCCCAGCGAGCGCCGGCTGGCCGAGGTGCTGGGCGTCTCCCGTCCCGCGGTCCGCGAGGCGATGCAGCGGCTGGCCCACGCCGGCTACGTCGACGTACGCCAGGGCGACGCGACGACGGTGCGCGACTTCCGGCGCCTCGGCGGCCTGGACCTGCTGCCGCGCCTGCTCCTCGCGAGGGGCGGCCTCGACCTCGCCGTCGCGCGCAGCATCCTCGAGGCCCGCGCCCACGTCGGCCCCAAGATCGCCGAGCTCGCCGCCCGTCGTGGCGGCCCGGAGGTGGTGCCGCTCCTCGACCAGGCGGTGGCGGCGCTGCGCGACGACGCCGATCCCGTACGACGCCAGCACGTGGCCCTCGCCTTCTGGGAGCACCTGGTCGACGCGGCTGACTCGATCACCTTCCGGCTGATGTTCAACAGCATGCGGGTGGCCTACCTCCCGCTCATCGAGGCGCTGGCCCCGTTGATGGCGGCCGAGGTCGACCGCGTCGACGCCTACGCCGCGCTCACCCGGGCGGTCGGCGCCGGCGACGGCGAGGAGGCACGGGACTGCGCGGCCGACCTGCTCGGCGCGGCCACCACGAGCCTGATCGACGCCATCGACCAGATGCAGTCCACCGAGGAGCCTTCATGACCGAGAAGACCGACGCGGGCGTCGAGGCGCTCGCCCAGCAGCGGCTCGCCCGCGCCGAGCGCGCGCTCTCCCGCAAGCCGAAGGTCACCCTCGCCGCGACCGGTCGCGCGTTCTGGCGCTACCCCTCGCCGTGGATGATCGGCGGGTTCCTCGTGGCCGCCGTCGTGGCCCGCCTGGCGGTCGGCGACTGGTCGTGGACCGACCTGCTCGCACCCGCGGTCTTCCTCGCGCTCTTCCCGCTCGTGGAGTGGGTGATCCACGTGTTCATCCTGCACTGGCGCCCGCGCACGGTCGGCGGCGTCGAGGTCGACAGCCTCCTGGCGCGCGACCACCGCCGGCACCACGCCGACCCCCGCGACGTGCCGCTCGTCTTCATCCCGTGGCGGGCACTGGTCTGGGTGATCGCGTTGCCGGGGATCGCGCTCCCGCTCGGCGTCGGCGCCCTGCTCGGCGCCGGCCTGCCCGCCAGCCTGTCGTTCGTGGTCACGCTCGCCACGGTGCTCTTCGTCTACGAGTGGACGCACTATGTCATCCACTCCGACTACTCCCCGCGCACCCGGCTCTACAAGGCGATCTGGCGCAACCACCGGCTGCACCACTACAAGAACGAGCACTACTGGTTCTCGGTGACCACCTCCGGCACCAGCGACCGGCTGCTCGGCACCTACCCCGACCCGGCCGACGTCGAGACCAGCCCGACGGCCAAGGACCTTCACGGGGTCAGCGCACGACCTTGATGTTGAACATGCCGGTGCCGAGCGCGCCCATCGTGCGCAGCCAGAGCGGCAGGAACATCTCCACCCCGCGGGCCGTCTCGATGCCGCCGAGGTCGACCACGTCCTCGTGACCGAGGCCGGTCAGGAGCCCGGTGACCACGGCCTTCGCCTCGGCGTCGTCGCCGGACACGAAGACGGTCGTGGCCTGCCCGAGCTGCCCGGGGTCGACCATCAGCGGGGCGGTCATCGTGTTGAGCGACTTCACCACCCGCGCGTCGGGGAAGGCCCGCTGCACCTGCTCGCCGAGCGAGTCGGTGTCCTTGACGAACAGGGTCGGCGGGAAGCCAGCGGAGAAGTCGAGCGGGTTCGACACGTCGAGCACCACCTTGCCGGCGAGGTTGTCCTCGCCCGCGGCGGTGAGCATGTCGATCGCCGCCGACCCGTTGCCGGCCAGCACGACGAGCTCGGCGCCTGCGGCAGCGTCGTCGTACGTCTTCAAGGTGACGTGGCCGTGCTCGGCGAGCCAGGCCGCGAACGGCGGGTTGCCCATGCCGTCGGTCTCGGTGCGGGCGAGCGTGGCCTGCGGGTCGCGGGTGCCGACGACGACCTCGTGGCCGGTGCGGGCGAGGCCGCCGGCGAGCGCCTGGCCGACCATGCCGGTGCCGAGCACTGCGATGTCCATGGAGCAGTTCTACTCCTGCCGGGGTCGCTCGGGAATGGCGAACGGCCCCCGGGACCCGGAGGTCTCGGAGGCCGTTCGGCGCTTCGGTCAGGGTGAGCTGGTCACTCGCCCTTGATGAACTTCTCGAGCTCGGCGCGACCGATGTCGTCGGGCATCTGCACCGGCGGGGACTTCATCAGGTAGGTCGAGGCCGGGATGATCGGGCCGCCGATGCCGCGGTCCTTGGCGATCTTCGCGGCGCGGACGGCGTCGATGATGATGCCGGCGGAGTTCGGGGAGTCCCAGACCTCGAGCTTGTACTCGAGGTTGAGCGGGACGTCACCGAAGGCGCGACCCTCGAGGCGGACGTAGGCCCACTTGCGGTCGTCGAGCCATGCGACGTAGTCGGACGGGCCGATGTGGACGTTGCGGTCGCTGACCTTGTCGGCGAGCTCGCCGGTGAGGTTGGACGTCACGGCCTGGGTCTTGGAGACCTTCTTGGACTCCAGGCGCTCGCGCTCGAGCATGTTCTTGAAGTCCATGTTGCCGCCGACGTTGAGCTGGTAGGTGCGGTCCAGCGCCACGCCGCGGTCCTCGAACAGCTTGGCCATCACGCGGTGCGTGATGGTCGCGCCGACCTGCGACTTGATGTCGTCACCGACGATCGGGACGCCGGCGTCCTCGAACTTCTTGGCCCACTCGGGGTCGGAGGCGATGAAGACGGGGAGGGCGTTGACGAAGCCGACGCCCGCGTCGATCGCGCACTGGGCGTAGAACTTGTCGGCCTCCTCGGAGCCCACCGGGAGGTATGACACGAGGACGTCGACCTCGGCGTCCTTGAGGGCCTGGACGACGTCGACCGGCTCGGCCGCGGACTCCTCGATGGTCTGGCGGTAGTACTTGCCGAGGCCGTCGAGGGTCGGGCCACGCTGGACCTCGACGCCCAGGGTCGGGACGTCGGCGATCTTGATGGTGTTGTTCTCCGAGGCGTTGATCGCCTCGGACAGGTCCTTGCCGACCTTCTTGTCGTCGACGTCGAAGGCGACGACGAACTGGACGTCCTTGACGTGGTAGTCGCCGAAGACGACGTGCATGAGCCCAGGGACGGTCCCGGCCGGGTCCGCGTCCTTGTAGTACTCAACGCCCTGGACCAGGGAGGTGGCGCAGTTGCCCACTCCCACGATCCCTACTCGTACCGAACCCATGGGGCTCTCCTTCTCTCTACTGGGGGCTTGTCTTGTGATGACGGTGTGGTCTGCGGTCAGTCGCCCGCGGCGCGTGGCGTGGGGGGCGGCGTCGGGGCGGGTGACTCGTCGCCGCGCTCGGCGCGGATCAGGTCGGACAGCCACCGGACCTCGCGCTCCACCGACTCCACGCCGTGGCGCTGGAGCTCGGCGGCATAGCGGTTGACCTCGGCCTGGGTGCGCTCGAGCTCGCCCTGCACCCGTGCGAGGCGCTCCTGGAGACGCGAGCGCCGGCCCTCGAGGACCCGGAGCCGGATCTCCATGTCGGTGGAGGAGAAGAACGCGAAGCGGATGTCGAAGTTGTCGTCCTCCCACGCCGTGGGACCGACCTCCGACATCAGCCGCTGGAAGTGCTCGTTGCCGGCGGCCGTGACTTCGTAGGTGATGCGCGGGCGGCGGTTGGCCGGCGTGGAGGTGGCGGCGACCTCGGTGATGAGGTTGGCCCGCAGCATCTTCTTCAGTGCCGGGTAGAGGGAGCCGTAGGACAGCACCCGGCCCCACCCGAGCATCAGGTTCAGCCGCTTGCGCAGCTCGTAGCCGTGCATGGGTCCCTCGTGCAGCAGTCCGAGGACCGCGAGCTCGATGGTGTCACCACGACGTGCCATGCGATCTATCGTACCGATATATCTGCTGGTGACGAATCAGGGATGCCGCGGGGTCACCCGTACTCTTGCCCGGTGACTGCGAAGAGGAGGGCGGCGGGCAAGCCCCAGACCCGGCGACCCAAGCCCCGGCGTACTCCGCGACAGCGTGCCGCGAAGCTCGCCAAGGTCCTCGGGATCGCTGCCGTGGTCGGCCTGCTGGTCCTGACCGGCATCGTCGTGGTGCTCTACCAGGCCATCGACATCCCGGAGGAGAACTCGGCCTTCAAGGCGCAGACCACCTTCGTCTACTACAAGGGCGGCGAGCAGCAGCTCGGCACCTACTACGAGGACCAGAACCGCGAGTCGATCCCGCTCTCGGAGATGCCGCAGACCATGAAGGACGCGGTCGTCGCGGCGGAGAACCAGACGTTCTGGACCGACAAGGGAATCGACCCCAAGGGCATCCTGCGGGCGTTGTTCTCCAACGCACGCGGCAACGAGCGCCAGGGCGCCTCGACCATCACCCAGCAGTACGTGAAGATCCTGTACCTCACGAGCGAGCAGAGCTACAAGCGCAAGATCAAGGAAGCGATCGTCTCGCTCAAGATCCAGCAGCAGTTCAGCAAGAACGAGGTGCTCGAGGGCTACCTCAACACGATCTACTTCGGCCGCGGCGCCTACGGCATCCAGGCCGCAGCCAAGGCCTACTTCGACAAGGACGCCAAGGACCTCAGCCTCCGCGAGTCCGCCGTGCTGGCCACGGTGCTCAACAACCCGACCAAGTTCGACCCGCGCAACGGCAAGGACGCCAGGGCCGACCTCAAGGACCGCTACGCCTACGTCCTCAACAGCATGGCCGACATGGAGACCATCACCACCGACGAGCGCGACCAGGCGCTCAAGCGGCTGCCGAAGTTCCCCAAGATCGCCACCCAGAGCCAGTTCGGCGGCCAGAAGGGCCACATGCTGGCGCTGGTCAAGCAGGAGCTCCTCGCCAAGGGCATCGCGTCGGAGGAGGAGATCGACGGCGGCGGCCTTCGGATCACCACCACCTTCGACCCCGAGGTGATGGCCGACGTCCAGGCCGGTGTGCTGGAGGAGAAGCCCGAGGGCTTCGGCGACAAGCAGCTGCACATCGGCGCCGCGACCGTCGAGGTCGGCACCGGAGCGCTGCGCGGCTTCTACGGCGGCCAGGACTACCTCCAGTCGCAGATCAACTGGGCCGCCACCGGCGGCATGGCCGGCTCGACGATCAAGCCGCTGACCGTCGCCGCGGCGATCAAGCAGGGCTTCTCGATCGACGACACCTTCCAGGGCAACTCGCCCTTCGAGTTCCCCGATGGCACGGAGGTCCGCAACGAGGGCACCGGCAGCGACGGGCTCGGCAACGACTACGGCGAGGCCGTCAGCCTGGTGACCGCCGGCGAGGAGTCGATCAACACCGCCTTCGTCGACATGTCCGACTCCATGGAGGACGGCCCTGCCGCGATCTACGACATGGCCCGCGCGCTCGGCATCCCCGGCGAGACCGCGTCGACGAAGTACCCCGGCATCCCGAACAAGTCCGTCGACTTCAGCCCCTCGGACACCTTGATCACGCTCGGCAAGGGTCGCGTCAGCCCGATCAACATGGCCAACGCCTACGCCACCATCGCCAACGGCGGCCTGCGCGCCGACGTCCACGTCGTGGAGAAGGTCGTCAACCAGAAGGGCGACACCATCTACGAGTGGAAGCCCGACACCCGCCGGGCCGTCGACGAGGACATCGCCGCCGACACGTCGTACGTCATGCAGCAGATCGTGCAGAACGGCACCGGCCAGGCCGCCCTCTCGCTCGGTCGCCCGGCCGCCGGCAAGACCGGCACCGCGACCGGTGGCGAGGACGAGCACGTCTCGTCGTCGTGGTTCGCCGGCTACACGCCGCAGATGGCGACGGCCGTGATGTACGTCCGCGGCGACGGCGACGACCAGATCGACGGGTGGCTGCCGTCGTACTTCGGTGCGGTCTACCCGGCCCAGACCTGGACCGGCATCATGCAGAAGGTCATGGACGGCATGGAGGTCGAGGAGTTCCCCGAGCCGGCCAACGTCGACGGCGACGCGCCCGAGGACGGCCACGAGTACACCCCGCCGCCGCCCCCGCCGCCGAAGCCCAGCAAGCCGACCAAGACGGCCACCGGTGGCATCCCGACCGAGACGCCGACCGAGACGCCGACGGAGACTCCCACCGAGACCCCGACGCCGACCGAGACGCCGACCACCCCGGTGCCGACGGAGACGCCGACCACCCCGGTGCCGCCGCTCCCCACGGAGACGCCGACCACGCCGGTGCCCCGCTCCGAGCCGCGCCAGCGCGTCCCCGACGCCCGTCCCTGACCACGCGCGTGGACGACTCCGCACCCGCCCTCGATCCGGACCGGGCGCCCACCCGCACCGACCCGGTCGCCGCCGCGTTCTCGGCGGTGGTGGGCGGGCCGCTGGGTGACCACGCCGCGGGACACCGCTGGTGGAGCGCGTCGCGGGTGCTGCTCGGGGCGACCGGACTGGTGCTGGCCGGGGGCATGCTCGCCAAGGGCGCCTGCGTGCCGTCGGGCTGGTCCGAGGACAAGCAGCCCTACGCCGAGCTGTGCTGGACCGGCCTGGCGGGCCGGCCCGCCGACTCGGGCACCCCGCCCCACGTCACGACCTGGCTCGAGACGCTCGCCGGCCTCTTCCCGGGCGCGGGCACCGTCTCGACCACCGCAGGGCTCGCCGTGCTGCTGGCCGCCCTCGCGCTGCTCGCCACCTACCTCCTCGCCCGGGTCGACGAGCGCCGTCCGTGGGCGGCCGCCGGGTGGGCGCTGTCCCCGCTCCTGCTGGTGCACTGGCTGTCCTGGGAGCTCGTCGCCGCGGTCGGGGTCGCCGTGCTGCTCTGGGGCTGGACCACCGGCCGGGCCTGGGTCGGCGGCGTCGGAGCCGGCATCGGTGCGGCGTTCGCGCTGCCCGTGGCCGTGGCCTTCGTGGGCGTGGTCGCCGTGGGCGGCCGGCTGCGCGACCGGGTCGACGCGCTCGTCGCGGCTGCCGCGGCCTACGTCGTGGTCACGCTGCCGGGGCGCGGCCACGTCGAGGACCCCGACGTCGGGTCGATTTGGCTCTTCCTCCAGGCGTCCGGTGCGCCGGGCTCGCGCATTTTCCGGATGACGGTGTCGCTGGTGGTGCTCGTCGTCGCCGCGGCGGCCGCCCTGTGGGTGGCGCACCGGTCCGGGCCCACCGTGAAGACCTGCGCGCGGGTCGGGCTGCTGATGACGGTCGCGGCGCTGCTGGTCTCGCCGACCGCTCCGCCCGAGCTCGCCCTGCTGGCGCTGCCGCTCGCCGCGGTCGCCGTACGACGCTGGCGCGACCTGCTCGTCTGGCAGGGCTGCCAGCTGGTCAGCTGGGTGATCACCGGCTGGTGGATCGGCGACGCGCTGCTGCCCACCGTCACCGATGACGACCGCGCCTACTGGCTGGCGATCATGCTCCGCGTGGCCGGCCTGGTGTGGCTGGCCGTGGCCGTGCTGCGCGACCCGTCAGGCGATGACGACACGGTCGAAGTCGGTCGCGGTGAAGCGGACCCGGACCTCGATCTCCTCGCCGACCCGGGGCACGCGCGCGCCTGACGGCACGAACAGCATCGACGCCTGCATGTGCGGCGGCTCGGCGAAGAGTCGCTGCTTGCCGTCGATGGAGAACGGCGAGCGCACGAAGCCGACCGCGTCCATGCCGCCGCGGGCCAGGGTCGCGGCACGGGCCCTGAGCGACTGGTCGCCGGTGGGCGCCTCGAGGCCGATGCCGTGGGCGGTGCCGCCGCTGACCACGACGACGTGCCCGTGCTTGGGGGCGCTGCGACCGCGATAGCCGAAGACGTCGCCGCGCTCGACCTCGTGCACGTCGAGGACGGTCGCGCTCACGCGGAGAGCGCCCCGGTCGCCGAGCCAGAGGTCGGTGCCGATCCGCGGACGGACCGTGAAGTCGGGGTAGCTGCCGGCGAGCCCGGTGATCTCGGCGTGGGTGAGGTGGGAGACGAAGATCGTGCGGGTGGGCAAGCCGGAGGCGACCACGTCGTTGACCAGCCGGCTGACCTCGCCGAGGTGCGAGGTCGTGTTGAGCGGCAGGTGGACGGCGACGCCCCGCAGGCCGCTGCGACCCGGGCCGAGCGCCTCGGCCGCGGCGGCGAGGTCGCGGCGGGTCATCCCGTGGCGGCGCATCGAGGTGAGCTGCTCGAGCACGAAGTGGGCCGACGGGTCGTGCGCGAGGAGCGTGGTGAGGTCCTCAGCCCGGCTGACCGTGTGGACCACGCGTCGCGCGGTCCGCTCATCGAGCTCGAGCGCCGCCCCGAACGGCCGCCAGGGCGTGAGCACCAGCAGGTCGCCGTCGAAGCGAGAGGCCGCCTCGGCCAGCTCGTCGTACGTGCCGACGGCGAGGGTGTCGACCGGCGCACCCGTCTCCGCGGCGTGCTCGGCGAGCCACTGCGCGCGCCGGGCCAGCCGGCCGAGCGTGAGGCCGTAGCCGTTGCCCTTGGCCACCGGGACGATGCCCGGGAACCTGGTGGCGGTGGCGAGCAGGTGGGCGCGCCACCGGTCGCCGTCGACCGTCAAGGTGAGGCTCATCCCACGCTCATCCTCTCCGTGCGAGGTAGAGCTGGAACGCCTTGTAGATGGCGCGGTTGATCGGCAGGTCCCACTCGCCGGCGTACTCCACGGCCTGGCCGCCGGTGCCGACCTTGAACTGGATCAGCCCGACGTGGGGGTCGTCGGCGTCGAGGGTCTCGGTGATGCCGCGCAGGTCGTAGACGTGGGCGCCGGCCTCCATCGCGTGGCGGATCATCGCCCACTGCACGCCGTTGGAGCCGCGGACGTCGCGCTTCTCGGTCGAGGACGCGCCGTAGGAGTACCACGCGTGGGTGCCGACGCGGATCGCGATCGTCGCGGCGACCAGGTCGCCCTCGTGGCGGGCCAGCCAGAGCTGGATCCGGTCGGGGTCCTCGGCGCCGAGGGCCTCGACCATCGTCTGGAAGTACGTCAGCGGCCGCGGCGTGAAGTGGTCGCGCTCGGCCGTGTGGGCGTAGAGGTCGTGGAAGGCCTTGAGGTCGGTCGCGTCACCGCGGACCACCTCGACGCCGGACTTGTCGGCCTTCTTGATGTTGCGGCGCCAGAGCTGGTTCATGCCCTTGAGGACGTCGTCCTCCGAGCGCGGTGCGCCGGAGTCGTCGACCAGCGGGATCTGGAAGTTGAACTGCGGCTGGCCGGCCGAGAAGCCTCCCTCGGCAGCCTGGTGCTGCCAGCCCAGCTCGTGGAGCTGGGCGATGACGCGCGCGCCGTCCTGTGACCGCTCGAGAGGAGGTACGTCGCCCAGCGAGCGCACCGACTCGTCGGCGATCCCGGCCTTGACCTGCTCGGCGGACCACCGGCGGGTCACCACCGGCGGACCCATCCGCACGGCGAAGGCGCCCTGCTTCTTCAGGTGGGCGACCATCGGTGCCAGCCAGGCCTCGAGGTCGTCGCCGGACCAGTCGATCACCGGTCCCTCGGGCAGGTAGGCGAGGTAGCGCTTGACCTTCGGCAGCTGGCGGTAGAGCACGAGGCCGACGCCGACGAGGTCGCCGCCGCGGTGCCAGCCGACGGACTCGCTGCGCCACTCGGACTTCACGGCCGCCCACGCAGGTGTCTGGAGGAAGCTGGCGGACGACCGGCCGGCGATGAACTCGCGGTGCTCCTGCGCGGTGATCGGGCGGAGCGAGAGGGGGGTCGTCACCTGGGAGACGTTACAAGGGACCAGACACGACCCCCGTACGTGTCTGGTCCCTTGCCTCTACAGACGTCGGTCGCACGGGTTTGGTTGCGTCGGTGTCAAAACTTTCTTGACGAATTCTTGTCGCCCTCCGACTCAACCTTTCTCAGAGGTGCTCGCGCAGCCACGCGAAGTCGGCCCTGTGCTCAGCTGCGCCGCCGGGCGTCTCGCAGATGACAGGCGCGCCTGCCTCACGCACGACGCCCGCGAACTCGTCGGCCGGCAGGTGGCCCTGGCCGAAGTTGGCGTGGCGGTCGGCGCCGGAGTCGAAGTCGTCGCGCGAGTCGTTGGCGTGCACGAGGTCGATCCGGCCGGTGATCGCGCGGACCTTCTCCACCGCGTCGCCGAGCTCGATGCCGCCGGCCCACGCGTGGCAGGTGTCGAGGCAGAAGCCCACGTCCTCTGAACCGTCGGCCGAGGAGATGGCGTCCCAGACGCGGGCGATCCGGTCGAGGTGGCGGGCCATCGCGTTGTCGCCGCCGGCGGTGTTCTCGATGAGCAGCGGGATCTTGAGGTCGGTGGCCTCGATCGCCTTGCGCCAGTTGTCGAAGCCGACCGTGGGGTCGTCGTCCTTGTTGACGTGGCCGCCGTGGACGATCAGTCCCTTGGCGCCGATCTCCGCGGCGGCGTCCATGTGCTGCTGGAGCAGCTTGCGGCTCGGGATCCGGATCCGGTTGTTGGTCGTGGCGACGTTGACGATGTAGGGGGCGTGGACGTAGAGGTCGACGCCTGCCTCCTCGGCCGCTGCGCGCAGCGCCGCCGCGCCGCCCTCGAACCGGATCTCCGGCCCCTTGTAGCCCTGCGGGTCGCCGAGGAAGAACTGCACCAGCGTGGTCTCGCGCGCGATCGCCTCCGCGACCGGGTCGGTCTGCTCGACGTGGGCACCGATCTTCGTCGTCATGCGGCCCAGCCTAGGAGGACCCACAGACAGCCCACGACCACGCTGGTCAGGACGACGACGGCCGCCCAACCCGCCCAGTCGACCCCGGCGCCCGTACGACGCCGACGCGGGGCCGCGCCCAGCCGGTCGGGCACCGGAGGGCACTCCGCCGGCGGTACGGGGAGCCGCCGGAGCAGGCGCAGCGCCGCCTCGGCCGACGCCACGCGCTGGGCGGGGTCGGTGACGAGCAGACGCTCGACGAACGTCCGGAGCGGGTGCGACGGGATCTCGCCCTGGTGGGTCGGCGGTAGCCCGGTGACCATCTCGAGCGCCACCCGGCCGACGGCGTACAGGTCCTGCGTGGGCTCCGGCAGCGCGCCGCGGGCCTGTTCGGGCGCCATGTAGCCGTCGGTGCCGATGGCTCCCGGGACGGTGGTGAACCGCCGGTCGGCGACCGGGGCCGCGACGCCGAAGTCGCCGAGGCGGAGGTGGGGCGGCCCGTCGCCCGTCGCCTCGAGGAGGAGGTTGGCCGGCTTGACGTCGCGGTGCACCAGCCCGGCACCGTGCACCGCGGCCAGCCCGAGGAGGAGCTGCTCGAGCAGCAGCGACGCCGTGCCGGGGTCGAGCGGGCCGTGCTCGCGCAGCAGGTCGGCCACCGACCCGCCCGGCACCAGCTCCATCGCGAGCACCACGAGGTCGTCCTCGGCCGCCCAGCCGTGGGGCGCCACGACGTGGGGGTGCCGCACCCGGATCGCCTGCTCGCGCACGAAGCGCGCCAGCAGCGCCGAGCTGTGCCGGCCGAGCACCTTGATCGCGACGTGGCGCCGGGTGCGCTCGTCCCAGGCCCGCCAAACCGAGCCCATGCCGCCGGTGCCGACCTGGTCGAGCAGGACGTAGCGCCCCGCCACCACGGCGGGTCGGGACGGTGCGGTCGCGGCCACCTCTCGACGCTAGCCGGGTCCGCGTCCTCGTGCCGGCGTCCTCCACAGGGGGTGCGGAGCCCGGTCTGGACCGGTGGTGCCAGCCGTATTGCCGTGGCCACCCCGGTACGGGATCCTCGCCGCTGATCGGCCCGGACCCGGGCCACCTCACGGGGGAGAACACCCATGTCCGATTCCACGCCCGGCGCCGAGCACACGCCCGAGCCCACGCCCGAGCCGACGCCCGCCTCGCCGTCGTTCCCGTCGTCGCCGACCGGCTCGACCTCGGCCAACGACGCCGTCGCGACGCTGAAGTCCGCCGACCGGCTCGACCTCGGCATCATCGGCGCCGGCGTCCTGGTGTTCCTCGGCTCGCTGCTGCCCTACTACACGTGGACGGTCGACATGCCCGGCGCCGACACCTCCTCGCTGTCGGGGTGGCACGGGTTCCTCGGCTGGTTCGGGGCGCTCGCCGCCCTCGTGGGCGCGGCCCTGCTCGCCGCCAGGCTCATCGGGGTCGGCCTCCAGCTGCCCGTCCCGGTCCGCACCGCCGTCCTCGGCCTCTTCGCTCTCGCGACGGTCTGCACCCTGCTCGCGATGTTCGTGACGCCGGGCCCGGACTGCGACGGCATCCTCGGGTCGTTCTGCGACATCCTCGACGAGGGCCGGGGCTTCGGGTACTGGCTCGCGCTGCTCTCGACGATCGCCGGCACGGCGCTGGCGGCGATGCGCCGCTCGGCCGACTGAAGCAGCCTCTCCCCAGCGGCGTACGACGATTCCGGAAGGCGCGTACGCCGCTGGTAGTCTTCCCCGGTTGCCTTCGGGCGACCGCGGCGCACGACCCACGTCGTACTCGCGCCGCGAACGCACAGTCCTCCTGCCACGGAAAGCCCGTGGCCGCTCTAGCCCAGAGGAGGTGGAGACCGCTATGCGTGCCTATGAAGTGATGGTCATCCTCGACCCGAGTCTCGACGAGCGCACCATCGAGCCGTCGCTCGACAAGTACCTCAACGTGATCCGCAAGGACGGCGGCTCGGTCGAGTCCGTCGACGTGTGGGGTCGTCGCCGGATGGCCTACGAGATCAAGAAGAACGCCGAGGGCATCTACGCCGTCATCAACCTGACGGCCGAGCCCGCGACGGTCAAGGAGTTCGACCGCCAGCTCACGCTGAACGAGTCGATCCTGCGCACGAAGGTCCTGCGTCCCGACGCCCACTGATCGCCCGCACGGGCATCTGTGGAAAGACCCTTCACGCTGTGGGTGGCTGCCTGTTTGATGGGCAGCACACCTAGAGCACACCGGATCAGCAGGACATTCTGAGGAGACCTGACATGGCAGGCGAGACCACGATCACCGTCATCGGCAACCTCGTCGACGACCCGGAGCTGCGGTTCACCCCCTCGGGGGCACCTGTGGCCAACTTCCGGATCGCGTCGACGCCGCGCACCTTCGACCGCCAGAGCAACGAGTGGAAGGACGGCGACACGCTGTTCCTCTCGTGCGCTGTGTGGCGCCAGGCCGCGGAGAACGTTGCCGAGTCCCTCCAGCGGGGCATGCGCGTGATCGTCCAGGGTCGCCTGAAGTCGCGTCAGTACGAGACCCGCGAGGGTGAGAAGCGCACCGTCTTCGAGATCGACGTCGAGGAGGTCGGCCCGTCGCTGCGCAGTGCATCGGCCAAGGTCACCAAGACGACGCGACAGGGCGGCGGTGGCGGCTACTCCGGTGGCGGCGGCTACTCGGGTGGCGGCGGTGGCGGTCAGTCCGCGCCGGCCGACGACCCGTGGGCCAGCCCCGCTCCCTCCCAGGGTGGCCAGGGTGGCGGCAACTGGGGCGGTCAGCCCCAGGGTGGCGGCCAGTCCGCGCCGGCCAACGACCCGTGGGCCACGCCCGGGGTCAGCGGCGGCAACGACGAGCCCCCGTTTTAAGGGCCTGCGGCTGAGCTTGCGAAGCCGTGACCGGACGTATCGAGACCCTCTGATCCGGATCACCTGAATACACACCACCATTCCGTCCCTGATTGCCTTCAGGGCCGGGCTCACTGAAAGGGAGCACCACAATGGCCAAGGCAATTCTGCGCAAGCCCAAGAAGAAGGTTTGCCAGTTCTGCAAGGAGAAGGCGACCGGTGTCGACTACAAGGACACCACGCTGCTCCGCAAGTTCATCTCCGACCGTGGCAAGATCCGCGCCCGTCGCGTGACCGGCAACTGCGTCCAGCACCAGCGCGACGTGGCCATCGCCGTCAAGAACGCGCGCGAGCTGGCTCTGCTGCCCTACACGTCCACCGGTCGCTGAGAGGAGCACGAGACATGAAGCTCATCCTGACCCAGGAGGTCGACGGCCTCGGCGCCCCCGGCGACGTGGTCGAGGTCAAGGACGGCTACGGCCGCAACTACCTCGTTCCCCGTGGCCTCGGCATCAAGTGGACCCGCGGCGGCGAGAAGACCATCGAGTCGATCAAGTCCGCCCGCACCGCCCGCGCCGCTCGCGACGAGGGCCACGCCCAGGAGATCAAGACCAAGCTCGAGGCCAACGCGGTCAACGTGAAGGTCCGTGCCGGTGAGGGTGGCCGCCTGTTCGGCGCCGTCACCACCGCCGAGATCGCCGACGCGATCTCGGAGATCTCGGGCGAGAAGGTCGACCGTCGCACGATCGTGGTCGCGAACCCGATCAAGACGCTCGGCTCGCACGCGGTGTCGGTCAAGCTGCACGACGAGGTGTCCGCCACGGTGGCCCTCAACGTCGTCCCCGCCTGATCACCTGACGCACTCGACGGCCCGCTGCCTCCTCGGAGGCGGCGGGCCGTCCTGCATGTGCGGGTCAGTCCGCCGGCGGGAACCTGTTCGGGCGCGCAACGACGGCGTCGACGACCACGGGCTTGCTGCTCAGCGACTCGATGGTGATCCGTCCCGAGCGCATCCCGGAGTAGCGGTCGATGACGACGAGCTGGGTGAGAGCGGTACGCCGACCCGACAGGTCGACCACGTGCCAGTCGCGCCGCCCCACGCGCACGCGCACCTTGCCGAAGGCGGGGCCCGTCGGGGCGAGCAGCCGCAGCTCGCCCACCTTGGTCCGGGGGAGCACCAGCCGGGCGCCGCGCTTCTCGGCGCGGAGCGCGTCGCCGCGGAAGTAGCCCTCGTTGCGCACCTTCGACCACCCCTTCGACCGGGTCAGGTTGCGGGGGACGAAGAACTCCACCGGCTTCGACCAGGCGCTCGGGTTGCCGGCGCGGTCGACGGCTCGCGCCGTAACGACGTGGCGACCCGGCTTGGGGTCCTTCACCACCCACGTCGGGCCGGTGCAGGTGGTCGGCCGCCCGTTGTCGGTGCACTCGTAGGTGGTGCCGGGCTCGCTGCTGTTGAGTCGCAGCGGCACCGTGGCCGAGGTCATCACCGGCTGCGTCGGGGTGTCGGCGTCGTACCCGCTGCGGGTGACGAACACGAACGGGACCTTGGTGTCCTGGCCCCAGGCGATCGAGACCGCGGTCTGGTCGACGTCAGGGGTGTCGACGACGACGCCCGGGCCGAGCAGCTGGTCGGGGTTGCGCGCGGCGTCGCCGAGGTCGACCGCGCGTGCCGAGAAGACGTACCCACCGGCCGCGACGTCGGGCAGCCCGGTCAGCGTCACCGGGCTGGTGCACGGCTTCCAGTCGTAGGGGTCCGGGGTGCCGGTGAGCCTGCACTCGAAGCCGAAGGGCCCGGTGTCCGCGTCGGTGACCGACGAGGAGAGGGTGAACGTGACCGTGGAGACGTTGACGTAGCCCGCCGCGTTGGGGGTGACGGACGCGGCCACCGAGGTCTCGGGCGGCGAGCTGTCGTCACACCCGTCCAGCAGCACGTTGGGCGGGGTCTCGTCGGTGCAGCCCGGTGTCGCCCCGGCCGGAGCCGTGCCCGTGGCGACCAGCGTCGCCGTGGCCAGGGCCGTCGCAAGAGCCGCCGCCGAGCGGCGTACCCAGGTCGTGGTCATGCTGTCCTCCCTCGCGCCGCACCCGAGCGGCGCTCCCTCGAGAGGCTCAACGGCTGGAGGTGGCTCCGGTTACGAGCCAGCGGTCGCCGCGAGCCCGCCACGACAGCAGCACCCCTCGCGCACCCATGAAGACGACGGTCATCGCCACCCAGACCCAGACCAGGCCGTGCGGGAGCGTGGCCGCCACGAGCGCGGCGGGGGCGTACGCCGCCAGCACCACGAGGCCGGCCCACGCGAGGTAGGCGCCGTCGCCGGCGCCGATGAGCACGCCGTCGAGCACGAACACGAGGCCGGCGAGCGGCTGCCCGACGGCGGCGACGAGCAGCACCGGGACCAGGAGGTCGCGGACCTCCTGGTCGGCGGTGAAGAGCGCGCCGATGAAGGGGGAGGAGATCGCGAGCGCCGCGCCGGCCACGATCCCGCTGCCCCAGCCCCAGCGGATCATCCGCCTCGTGAGCTGTCGGGTGGTGTCGACGTCACCCTGCCCGAGCGAGCGCCCGGTGAGCGCCTGGGCCGCGATCGCGATCGCGTCGAGCGCGAAGGCGAGGAAGCTCCACAGCGTGATGGCAACCTGGTGGGTGGCGACGTTGACGTCGGTGGCGAAGCTGTCCACCCGGGTGACGGCGTACGTCCCGACGAGGAGGCAGGCGCGCAGGGCCAGGGTGCGGATCACCAGTGCGACGGCGGCGTGCGCCGCCGCCCTGATGCCGGCGACGTCGGGGGACAGCGGGGCGTCGTGCTCGCGCGCGGCGCGCACCACGACCGCGACGAGCCAGGCCGCGGACAGCACCTGGGCGAGGACCGAGCCGATCGCGGAGCCGGCGATGCCGAGGTCGAGGCCGTAGACGAGGACCACGTTGAGGACGATGTTGAGGCCGTTGCCGACGACCGCGACGTGGAGCGGCGTACGGGTGTCCTGCAGGCCGCGCAGCACCCCGGTCGCGGCGAGCATGACGAGCAGCGGCGTGGTGCCGAGGAAGGCGATCGCGAGGTAGGTCTCGGCGTGGTCGGCGACCTCCGCGCCGGTCCCGAAGGCGCCGACGAGGGTGGGCGTGAGGACGATGCCGAGGACGGTGGCGAGCGCGCCGATGATGATGGCGAGCCAGACCCCGTCGACGCCCTGGGCCAGCGCGGCGCGCAGGTCGCCGGCACCGAGGTGTCGCGCGACGCTCGCGGTGGTGCCGTACGCGAGGAAGACGCACAGCCCGACGACCGTCTGGAGGATCACGGCGGCGACGCCGAGACCCGCGAGCTCGGGGGTGCCCAGGTGGCCGACGATGGCGGCGTCGGAGAGCAGGAAGAGCGGCTCGGCGACCAGGGCGAGGAAGGCCGGCACGGCCAGGCGCAGGATCTCCCGGTCGGTGGCGTTCACGGGTCAGACCCTAGGGAGTCGGTGTCGCGAGCGTGGATTCGCGTTCCACATACTGACGGTTACCCCGGGTGTACATAGTCCGATGGGACTACCTGTGTAGAGCCGTGTGGATGATGGCGGCGTGGCGGTCATCTCGTGCCGTTGTCGACAAAGCAACAGGCATCATCCAGATGTCGGACAGGTGAACGACCCGAGGGCCGTGGGAATTTCCATCCACAGTGTGTGGATCGTGTTTGCGCAGGTCAGAGGGCCTTATCCCCGATGAGGTACGTCGATCTCCACAGCCACGTCCACGGTGTGTGCACCGCCCGTCGCGTGTCGTCCACGCGCGTACCCACCTTCTCCACAGAGCCTGTGGATAACTTGCCCTCGTCGGCTTCCCACGGACCCTTCCGAGCACGTACGGTCTCGCGCGGACGTCAGCAGCAGGACGCAGCGACGACGGGTCGACGTGCCGCAGCGCGGCGGATGTCGGCCGGATGTCAGTGGTCGGCCCTAGCGTCGTGGACAGTGGTGAGCGGGCAGTGGTCACGGGACGTGACCAGTGGAGAGGAGCTTCGGTGAGCATCGCCTTCGAGGGGGACACCGACGAGGCCTGGGGCGACGGTCCCGCGGCCTACGAGCCCGGCGAGTCGCCGCGCTCGGCGGGTGACCGCACCCCTCCGCAGGACAACGCCGCCGAGCAGAGCGTGCTCGGCTCGATGCTGCTCTCCAAGGACGCGATCGCCGACGTCGTCGACGTGATCAAGGGCGTCGACTACTACCGCCCGGCCCACGAGGTCATCCACGACGCGATCATCGACCTCTACGGTCGCGGCGAGCCGGCCGACCCGATCACGGTGGCGGCCGAGCTGCAGAAGCGCGGCGAGCTCCAGCGCATCGGTGGGGCTCCCTACCTCCACACCCTGTCGGCCAACGTGCCGATCGCGGCCAACGCCGGCTACTACGCCGAGATCGTGCGCGACAAGGCGATCCTGCGCCGCCTGGTCGAGGCCGGCACCCGCATCGCGTCCCTCGGCTACGCCGGTGAGGGCGACATCGACGACGTCGTCGACAACGCCCAGGCCGAGGTCTACAAGGTCACCGACCGTCGTGCGAGCGTCGACTACGCGCCGCTGAGCGACATCATGAGCGGCGTCCTCGACGAGATCGAGGCGATCGGCAACCGCGAGGCCGGCCTCTACGGCGTGCCCACGGGGTTCGCCGACCTCGACGACCTGACCAACGGTCTCCACTCCGGCCAGATGATCATCGTCGCGGCCCGACCCGCGATGGGTAAGTCGACGCTGGCGCTCGACTTCTGTCGTGCGGCCTCGATCCACAACAACCTGACCAGCGTCTTCTTCAGCCTCGAGATGACGCGCTCCGAGATCATGATGCGCCTGCTCTCGGCCGAGGCGAAGGTGCCGCTCAACCACATCCGCAACGGCACGATGCGCGACGACGACTGGGAGAAGCTGGCCCGCAAGATGGGCCAGGTCTCGGGTGCGCCGATGTTCATCGACGACAGCCCCAACATGACGATGATGGAGATCCGGGCCAAGGCGCGACGCCTCAAGCAGCGCCACGACCTCAAGCTCATCGTCATCGACTACATGCAGCTGATGAGCTCGGGCAAGAAGGTCGAGTCCCGCCAGCTCGAGGTCTCGGAGTTCTCCCGCAACATCAAGCTCCTCGCCAAGGAGCTCGAGTGCCCGATCATCGCGCTCTCCCAGCTCAACCGTGGTCCCGAGCAGCGCGGCGACAAGCGCCCGATGATGAGCGACCTGCGTGAGTCCGGCTCCCTCGAGCAGGACGCCGACATGGTGATCCTGCTCCACCGCGACGACGTCTACGAGAAGGAGTCGACCCGCCCCGGCGAGGCCGACCTGATCGTGGCCAAGCACCGCAACGGCCCCACCCGCGACCTCACCGTCGCCTTCCAGGGCCACTACTCCCGCTTCGTCGACATGGCCCAGGGCTAGGCAGTCGACCTACTCCGCCCGGGCGGAGGATGCCGGCTCCTCAGCCGGCGTAGCGCTCGGCCAGCTCGTCGTACCGCTCGCGCGAGGTCGCCACGATGCGGTGGTACTCGTCGGGGTCGAGCCGCAGGATCCGGAGCAGGGGCGCGACCTTGCGTCGCGTCGCGTGGCTCTCCGGCTCCTCCGGGTCGTCCTCGGGGGCCGTGATCTCGTACGACATCGCGCACGCCAGCCCCACGGCCGCGCTGACGGCGGACAGGTCCTCGTGCACCTCGTGGTGGTCGCGGATGCCGTCGACGATGGTCAACGGGAGACCCCACGCCTCGGCGACCGTGCCGCCGATGTCCGCGTGGGTGACGCCGAAGACCACCCGCTCGGTCTCGGTCACGTCGGTGCCGTCGGTCTCCGCGGCCAGGGCCAGCGAGTCCAGGATCTGCTTGCCGAAGTGCTGGGCCAGCACGACCTTGCCGAAGTCGTGCAGCAGCGCGGCGGTGCTCACCTCGGCCGGGACCTGGACACGGGCGCGGGAGCGGATCACCTCGGCTGCGATCGACGCAGCCACCGCGCGCTCCCAGAGCGCGCCGGGCCGGAGACCGTACGCCGGCAGCGCCTGCAGCATCCTGCCGCCGATGCGCGAGGCCAGGGTCAGCGACAGCAGCGTGCTGGGGCCGAGGCGCACCACGGCGTCGCGCACGGACGTGATCGTGGACCGGTGCCCGAGGGCGGCCGAGTTGGCCCGGCGCAGCAGGTCAGCAGTGAGCGAGACGTCGAGGGACACGGTCTCGGTGATCTCGCGGATGTCGGAGTCCGGGTCGGCGACCAGGGTTGCCAGTCGGGCGACGGTGTGGGGAAGGGGTTCGACGGACTCGGCTGCTGCCAGCAGATCCGCATGGTCGACGAGCGGCATGGCGGTCACGAAGACCTGATCGGCACGCCGGGATGCGACCTGAGGGAAACGGTTCAGAATCCTTCGATCCGCAGGATCGTGCCGGTGTAGGTGACGACGTAGGCGACGTCGCCGACGAGCTCCATCGACGTGGGCTGGTCGAGCTTGCGCACGACGGTCCGGAAGGTTCCGTCGGCGCGTACGACGACGATCTCGCCCGTGCGGTGCTTGGCCGGGAAGCCCTCGTTGGCCGGGGTCGGCTCGAGGTTCCAGTAGCCCTGCAGGAGTCCGTACATCGGTCCGCCGTCCTGCTCCGCGTCGAGGATGAGCCCGCGGTTGCCGCGGTAGCCCGCCCCCCACCGCGCGACGACCTTCGAGGTGCCGTCGGGGCGCACCTCACGGATCTTGGCGGTGATCGGCAGGTGCGGGATCGGACCCGCCAGGGTCAGGAAGATCCGGTCGCCCACCACCTCCAGGCCCAGGGGTACGGCGTCGGTGCTGCCGAAGCCGACCAGCTCGCTGATCCGGCCGTTCCGGTTGACCCGGATCACCCGACCGAGGTGCGCATCGGTGACGAGGAACCCGCCGCGCCACACGTCCATGGAGTACTGGACGCCCTGCCCGACGAACCAGTCGGGGTCGGAGGGCGGGTGGTTGCGCGACCACGTGCCCAGGTCGGCGAACACCGAGAAGGCGCCGTTCTTCCGGAGCCGGTAGATGCCCATCAGGTCGTCGGGCCCGCCTGCGTCGGCACCCGCGACGCTGACCAGCACGTAGGCCACGTCGCCGATGAACGAGACGTCCATCGGTCCGCCGACCCCGAACCCCGGGATCTGCGTCGGAAGGCCTCGCCCGACCACTGTGGCCGCACCGGTGTCGGGGTCGATGCGCAGCAGCTTCCCGCCGAGGCTGTGGGTGACGTAGAGGGCGCCGTCAGGGCCGATGGTGCTGCCCGACCCGAGCCCGCCGAGCGCCTTCGAGCTGAGGACCGTGACGTCAGGACCGGGGGGCGCCTGCGGCCGGGCCTGCGCGCCGGTGATCGGCAGTGCACAGGCGACTGCGAGGGCCAGTGTGACCAGGGTGGTGCGCCAACGCGTCATGATCCTTCTCCGATGCTCGAGGCTGAGGAGTCGGGTCGCCGACCATGCGCCGCGTGGCTATCGCCGTCCTCGTGAGGTCGCCGACTTGACCGCTCCGACGAGCGTGCTCCCGGGCACCTCGCAAGTCAAAGTGCTCCAGACCGCGCGTCCAATCAGCCATCACCAGGTCGCGGCGTGGCAGTCCTGGCTGGCGCGGGACTCGACCTGGAGGGTCGCGTGCTCGATGTGGTGCTTCGCGCGCATCACCGCGCGCGCGTCGTCGAGCACCTGCTGGCCGGAGGTCGAGTCCTCGACGACGAGGTGTGCGGTGGCGACGTACATCCCGGACGTGAGGGTCCAGACGTGGAGGTCGTGGACATCGGCGACGCCCGTGACCGCCTCGAGGTCGCGGACGACCTCCTCGAGCTCCATCCCCTCGGGCACGTGCTGGCCGAGCACGGCGAGCACCTCGCGGCCGAGCACGACGGCCCGGACGGCGACGAAGACCCCGATGGCCAGGGCGACGACGGTGTCCCACCAGCCTTGCCCGGTGGTCGCCACGAGCACGCCGGCGAGGATCACGCCGACGCTGCCGGCGGCGTCGGCGACGACCTCGTAGTAGGCGCCCTTGACGTTGAGCGACTCCTCGGAGCCGCCGCGCAGCAGCACGATCGAGACGAGGTTGATCACCAGGCCGATGGCGCCGACCGCGAGCACCGGGCCGGCCGCCACGTCGACGTCCTCGCCCATCCGGCCGAGCGCCTCGACGACGACGTACGCCGATACGCCGAGCATGATGAGGACGGTCAGCCCGGAGGCGAAGATCTCGGCGCGGTAGGACCCGTAGCTCCGGCGCCCGGTCCGGTCGGGACGGGCGGCGATCTTGGTCGCGGCCAGCGCTGCGCCGAGGGCCACCACGTCGGCGGCCATGTGGCCGGCGTCGGAGATCAGCGCGAGCGAGCCGGAGAGCAGGCCGACGACGAGCTCGACGGCGAAGAACGCGCCGACCAGGCCGAAGGCCACGCCCAGCCGCCAGCGGTGCCGCGCACCGGCGTGCGCACCGTGCCCGCCGCCGTGCCCTCCTCCGTGCCCTCCTCCGTGGGAGTGTCCGCTGCCCATCAGGCGTCCCGCCCGTGCGCCTCGTCGGTGTGGAGTCGGTGGACCACCGCGACCTGGTCGGGGTGGTTGGCGTGGTCGGCGTGGAACAGCGCCTCGTCGAGCAGGCGGTGCACGTGCTCGTCGGCCGCGGTGTAGTAGGCGTACGTCCCCTCCCGGCGCACCTGCACCAGCCCCGCCAGCCGGAGCTTGGCCAGGTGCTGGCTCACCACCGACGAGCTCGCGCCCACGCGCTCGGCGAGCTCGTTGACCGAGGACTCGCCGTGCAGCAGCGCCCAGAGGATCTTGATGCGCCGCCGGTCGGCGAGCATCCGGAAGGCCTCGACGGCGAGGTCCACCTGGTCGTCGGTCGGCAGCTCGGTGCGCCGGTCACGCTCGCTCATGCTCGCAGCATATCTGCACGATCGCGCAGATAAGCAACTATGCGGACACTCAGCGTTCCTCGATGGTGACCGTCTCCATGAACAGCCGCTGCGCGAAGGCCTCGCCGCCCATACCGAGGCGCTCCATGGCCGTCATCCGGTCGACCACGGCCATCCCCTTCAGCACCCGGCCGAAGGTGGTGTGCACCGGGTCGGTGGCGAAGCCGGCGTCGAACTCCTTGCCGTAGGCGATCCAGAACTCGCTGCCGGCGGTCCAGGGTTGCCCGAGCCCGGCCGTGGTGACGGTCCCGATCGGGTAGCCCTCGCGCTGGGCGAGGTCGAGCTCGTCGGGGAGCGTGTAGCCGACGTCCCACCCGACGGCGTCGGTGCCGCTGCCGGCCTGGACGGCGGAGATCGCGCCGTAGTCGCGGTAGACCTCGAGGCCGTCGTAGAAGCCCTGCTCGGCGAGGAAGACGAAGGAGTTCACCGCCACCGGGGCGTCGTCCTCGAGCAGGTCGATGACGATCGGCCCGCACGACGTCTGGATCCGGGCGACGTAGTCCACGCCGTCCTCGAGCACCTGCGCCGGACCTCCCGGGAAGCGCGGTCGGCTCGCCCGCGCGTTGGCGGGCGCGTCGGCGCCACAAGCGACGGGCCGGTCGTCGCGCGCAGGCTTCTCGCCGCTGTCCACGGGGGTGCCCGGCTCGACGGTGTAGTCCTCGGCCACCACCTCTCCTGCGGCGCGCGACTCGTTGGCGGCGGAGGCCTGTGCCTCGCCGGACGCCTCCGCGTCGATCAGCTCCGTGTCCTCGGCCTGCGGCTCCCCGGTGTCGCCGGGGTCGTCACGTCCGGCGAGGGCGACCACGCCACCAACGACCAGCGCGACGGCCACAGCCGCGCCGACGCCGACGAGTGTCGTACGACGACGGCGCGCCGCGGCCAGCCGCTGCTGCTCACGCTCCCACTGCTCGCGCTCGGCCTTCTGGCGGGCCTTGCGCTGCTTGTTGCTGCTCACGGGTGCGAGCGTACGGGCGCCCCTGCGCGGGGTGCTGTTGCGATCGGCTCGTGGTCAGCCGCCGGCGACCACCGGCTCCCCCGAGTCCCACACGTTGCCGCGCCACTCGTTGCCGGCGGCCGAGGCCTGGAAGCCCGTCGCCGGTCCGTAGACGCCGCACCGGCGGTTGGAACCGCGCTCGAAGACGTTGTCGATGAAGCGGATCTGCGTCGCGACCGGGTAGGGCTTGCTCGGGGAGTAGCCGCCGTAGGCGCAGTAGGAGATCGACGAGGCGTTCGCCTTCAGCAGGTTGTCCTCGACGAGGACGTCACGCACGGGGCCGAAGTCGCCGAAGAGGGAGACATCGGCCGTGCACCCGCCGTCGTTGCGGTTGAGGACCGAGTCGCAGTAGAGCGTGTTGTGCCGCAGCACGATCCCCTGGCCGCCGTTGGTGAGGAAGGCGTTCGTGTGGAAGCTGCCGCCGTCGGGGTTGTACTGGGCGTGGAGCCACGAGTCGACGATGGTGCAGTTGTCCTCGCAGTGCACCGAGTGCTGGCCACCGGTCACGTCGACGCGGGTGGCGGTGATGTTGGAGCCCCAGAGCGCGCCGTCCGACCACGCACCGGCGAACACCTCGCTGTCGCGGATGTCGAGGCTCTGGCCGGCGTCGGTCACCTCGACGCGGGGGACCCGGCTGTTGCGGATCGTGAACGAGAACGGGTGGTAGGCGACGAGCTCGCTGCACTTCGCGCGGACGTCCTTGCCGTCGATGACCACGGACGAGCCGTCGGACTGACGGAAGATGCACGGCCCGGTGTACGGCTCGAGGGTGACCCCGGCGGGTACGCCGGTGTTGGACGAGTCCGGGAAGCCCGTGGGGTTGGGGGTCGGGGTGGGCGTCGGCGTCGGGGTCGGCGTCGGCGTGGGCGTCGGCGTGGGGGTCGGTGTCTCAGTGGGGGTGGGGGTCTCGGTCGGGGTGGGGGTCTCGGTGGGCGTCGGCGTTTCCGTGGGGGTCGGGGTCTCGGTGGGCGTCGGCGTCTCGGTGGGGGTCGGGGTCTCGGTGGGCGTCGGCGTCTCGGTGGAGGTCGGGGTCTCCGTGGGGGTGGGAGTCGGCGTGCCGCCGGGCGTGCCGTTCGCGGCCAGGAGCGCCTCGATCCGATCGAAGCGGCAGCGGTCGTAGGCGTACAGCTCGGACACGGAGACGCGCCCCGTGGGCTCCGGGCAGTCCGCGACGGCGGCGGGCGCCGCCCCGGGACCGGCGGCGTACCCGACGGCGGCGACGAGGCTGGCGGTGATGCCGATCGCGAGGCCGGCAGGGCCGAAGCGCCTGAGTGGTGACATGGGGGAGCTCCTTGCGGTGGGGTGTGGGGGCGTGCGCCAGTACCCGACGGGCGCCACGCGGGCGCGCGCCGGGACAGGCCTCACCGTCGTCGCGGTGGTGGCGCGGAGAGTGGGGGTGTGGTCCGCGTCATCGGCCAATTGGCACGATCCACCTCACGGCGGGGTCTTGCGACCGTACCGGCGGTTTCGCCGCGGTTGAACCTGTCGGCCGCGATCCGTCAGCGAGTTACCCACAATGTGCCCACGGGTGACTGGGGGCTCAGGCCCAGCTGCGCACGAAGTCCAGGAATCGCTGGGCCGGAGGGGCCAGCGGACGGTCCGTACGCCAGATGAGGGAGATGGTGCGGCGCGCGCCGGGCGTCGTGAGCGTGATCCCGACGGTGCCGGACACCCCGGCGAAGACCTCCGGGACGATGCCGACGCCGAGGCCGGCGGCGACCAGGCCCTCGATGGTGGCGAGGTCGGCGCTCTCGAAGGACACCTGCGGCGTGACCCCGGCGTCGGCGAACAGCTCGTCGACGAGGGCGCGGTGGCCGAAGCCCGACGGCACCATGACCATCTCCTCGTCGGCCAGCTCGGCCAGGCCGAGGCGCTTGCGCCGCGCGAGTCGGTGGGTGGCCGGCACGACGACGACCAGCCGCTCCTCCTGCACGGGCAGCCGCGCGTACCCCTCGGCGGGACCGGCCATCGTCAGGCCGAGCTCGGCCGCACCTCGGTCGAGGTCGCGCCGGATGTCGTGGGCCGGCTCCTGGCTGAGGACCACCTTGATTCCCGGCGCGTGCTCGTGGAAGCCGCGGAGCAGGCGCGGCAGCAGGGTGGTCGCCATCGAGTCGAGGAACGCGAGCCGTACGACGCCGGTGTCGGGGTCGAGCCGGTTGGCCAGCGCGGCGCGCAGCCGGTCGTGCCCGGCGACCAGCTCCTGCGCGGACTCCAGCACCAGCTCGCCGTCGGCGGTCAGCACGATGCCGGTGGGCACCCGCTCGAAGACCCGGACGCCGAGCTCGTCCTCGATCCTGGCCAGCGCCCGCGACAGCGTCGGCTGGCTGGTGCCGAGCGCCGAGGCCGCGTCGGTGACGTGGCCGTGCTCGGCCAGTGCGAGCAGCCACTCGAGGTCGCGGATCAGCACGAGCACCAGCATACGTAGAACGTATGGATCGGGACCGTTCGACACATTGGACGTATGCCGTCTAGCGGCGGACCATCGGACGGGTGAGCACCTCAGCCCCGCACCGATCGACGCACGTGACGACCGCCCGGGCGGAGTCGACGTACGTCCCGGGGACGGCGGGCTACCGCCGGGTGATGGCGGCGATGTTCGCCGCCGGCATGGCCACCTTCGTGCTGTTGTACGACGTCCAGGCGCTGCTGCCGGACCTCGTCCACGTCTTCCACGTCTCGCCGAGCCACAGCACCCTCGCGCTGTCGCTGACCACGGCGGCCCTCGCCGTCACGCTGCTGGTCGCCGGCCCGGTCTCCGAGGTCGTCGGTCGCACGCGGCTGATCCACCTGTCGTTGTGGTCGTCCGCAGCGGTCGCCCTCGGGTGTGCCCTCGCGCCGAGCTGGGACGTGCTCGTCGGGCTGCGGATGCTGCAGGGCGTGACCGTCGCGGGCCTGCCCGCGGTGGCGACGGCGTACCTGCGCGAGGAGGTGCACCCGGCCGCGCACGGTCGCGCCTTCGGGCTCTACATCGGCGGCACCGCCCTCGGCGGCATGGCCAGCCGGCTCGTGACCGCACCCATCGCCGACGTCGCGGGATGGCGGTGGGGACTGGCTGCGGCGGCGGTCTTCGCCTTCGTCGCAGCCGCGGTCGTCGCCCGGATGCTCCCCGCCTCGCGCCACTTCGTCCCCCGACCCGCACACCCCGCGGCCGTGCTCGCGATGGCCCGCGGCGCGCTGGGTGACCGCGCGCTGCTCGCCCTCTACCTGCTCGGGGCCTGCGCCGTCGGCTCGCTGGTCGCGGTGTTCAACGCGCTCGGCTTCCGCCTCAGCTCGGCGCCGTACGACCTCTCGGTCGGCACGATCAGCCTCGTCTTCCTGGTCTACGCCCTCGGGTCGGTGAGCTCGGCGGCGTCGGGGCGGATCGCGGACCGGATCGGCCGACGGGCGACGATCCCGGCGGGGTGCGCTCTCGCGCTGGGCGGGGTGTGGCTGACCACGAGCCATGCGCTGCCCGTGATCGTGCTGGGCATGGCCGTGCTGACCGCCGGCTTCTTCTGCGTGCACGGCCTGGCCAGCGGCTGGGTCACCGCGCGCGCCCACCTCGCCGGCGTGAGCACGAGCCAGGCCGCGGCGTTCTACCTGTTCGCCTACTACGTCGGCTCGTCGGTCTTCGGCAACCTCGGCAGCACCGCCTGGTCGCACGCCGGGTGGGGCGGCGTGGTCGCGCTGGCCACGGCGCTCCTCCTCACGGCCGCGGGCATGGTCGTCGTCCTGCGCCGAACGCCTGCCCTGCAGACGTAAGTCACGTACGTGAATCGAGGCCGTGTCCACGGTCGACATTCCGAAATGTGGAACCAAATTCGACAGTGTGAACCACGAGGGCTACCGTCGGGCCTTGGCTGTGGCGTGCGTCACAGCGTCGCCCAGCGAGGAGCCCGTCGTGCCCGTGCCCGTCTCCGCCTCCACCAACCCGGGGCGTGCGCGCGTCCGCGGACTCCTCCTGGGCGCCACGGCTCTCGCCGTGTCGCTCTCCGCGCTCGGCGGCGCGCCGGCCGTCGCGGCACCCGCGGCCGGGCCGGACGCCGTCCGGGCGGCGGTCGGTGACGAGGTCATCGCCTGGCGCGAGATCGAGCAGGGCACGATCACGGGCGGACCGGCGCAGAACTCCGGCGACCACGGCAACTTCTCCGGCACCGGGTCCTACACCTTCCGTGAGACCGGCATGCAGTCCGAGGTCGCCTTCACCGCGCCGGCGGCCGGCACCTACCCGGTGTGGATCCGGTACGCCGCAGGTCCGTTGACGCCGGAGGAGAACTTCACCCGCGCCATGGGCCTGGTCACGAACGGCACGTCGCGCCAGATCGTCAGCTACCCGCTCACCGGCAGCTGGGAGAGCTGGGCGTGGGCCCGGGCCGACGTCACCCTGACGGCAGGCGCCAACACGCTCGCGGTGCAGTGCGACCGTGCCCAGGAGATCTGCCGCCTCAACTTCGACGCCATCCAGGTCGGCGGCCTCGCGCCCGACACCTGCGCGCCGACCCCTGCCGCAGCGGACGCCGTACGCCTGTTCGACGGCACCTTCGACACCTTCGACCAGTGGCGCAAGGCGGGCGCGGGCGGTTTCGGCCGCCAGACCGACTGCTCGATCCGGGGCTTCCGCGGCCAGGGCACCACCTGGACGACCGCCCAGCACGACGGCCCCTACACCCTCGGCGTCGACTGGAAGCGGGGCGACGACGCGGCCGCCTCGAGCGTCTACGTCGCGTCGTCCGGCAACGGCGCCGCGCCGAGCAGCGGCTACCAGGTGCGCATCGGCCCCACGGACACCGCGACGATCCGGACCGCGGACGGCAGCATCACCCAGGCCGCCGACGCCGCAGCGTTGACCGCGGCGGGAGTCCAGGGGGTCGGCCAGTGGAACAGGTTCACGATCCAGGTCACGCCGCGCCGCATCCGCGTGCTGCTCAACGGCACCACCGTGAACAGCCTCGACCGCGTCGCGTCGATGAACGGCTACATCGGCCTGGAGAACCGCGCCGGCAGCGACGAGGTCAGCTTCCGCGACATCCAGCTCCAGCCGGGCGTCGACCTCGCCCAGCTCGCCGGCCCGGTCGGCAAGGCCGTGAAGGCCGACGGCACCACCGCCGACCCGGGCGCCGAGTCGACCCTCGGCAACCTCGTCGCCGAGGCGCAGCGCTGGGCGACCCGCGGGCCCTCCGGCGGCAACGCCAAGATCGCGCTCGTCAGCCCGACCTCCCTCGGCACCGACCTCGCCGCAGGTACGACGACCTACGACGAGGCCGCCGCGGCGGTGGCCTCCGAGCCGCTGGTCAACCTGCGCCTCACCGGCGCCCAGCTCAAGACCGTGCTCGAGCAGCAGTGGCAGCGCACCGCCGCCGACCAGGTCCCGGCCGGCTCGTTCCTGCGCCTCGGCGCCTCCTCCGGTTTCACGTGGACCGAGGACCCGACGCGGGCCGAGGGTGAACGGATCACCGGCATCTGGCTCAACGGCGCCGCCCTCGCGCCGAGCGGCACGTACTCCGTGACGGTCAGCCAGGCCCTCGCCGCCGGCGGCGACAACTTCCACGAGATCGCGAACGGCATCGGCCAGCGCGACCCCGGCGCGACCTCGGTCTCCGCCCTTGCGGGCTACCTCTCCGACGCGTCGACCGGCGGTCCGCTCGCACCCGAGCCGACCCAGCGGTCCGTCGCCGTCGTGTTCCCCGGTGGTGCGCCGGCGTCGTACGTCGCCGGCACGACGTTCGCCGTCGACCTCTCCTCCTGGTCGTTCTCGGCCGCGGGCGACCCGGTCGACAGCTCGGTCCAGGTGTCCGTCGCCGGCCGCTCGATCGGCAGCTTCGCCGTGGACGGCACCGCCAACGCAACGGCGTACGACGACCGGGGCAAGGTCGCCGTCCGCGCCACCCTGCCGGCCGACCTGGCCGCGGGCGCGCAGACGGTGACGATCACCGGCGCGACGACGGGCACGACCGTCCGGCTGCCGATCGTGGTGACCGCGGCACCCGCGCCGACGCCCACCCCGACGCCGACCCCGACGCCCACCCCGACTCCCGCGCCCACCCCGACGCCCCCTCCGGCCCCGGCCACGAAGGCGAAGCCGACCCTGGTGGTGAAGGTCAAGCCGGGCACGGTCGAGGCGAAGCGCACCCGTGCGCGGCTGGTCGTCACGCTGACGTCGACTGGTGCCACCCCGACCGGCAAGGTCAAGGTCGCTGTCGGCGGCAAGGTGCTCACCGGCACGCTGCGCGGCGGCAAGGTCACCGTCAAGCTGCCCGTGTTCGCGAAGCCGGGCAAGGCGAAGGTGAAGGTCTCCTACGCCGGGGATGCGTCGACGCTCGGTGCGGCGAAGACCGTGAAGATCCGGGCGGTGGCGGCCTGACGGCCGTCACTCCCGGACGGCGGTGATCACCCGCACGTTGCCCTCGTCGTCCTCGACCGACCCGACCTCGGCCCAGCCGGGGAAGCGGAGCACGCGCTTGTGCCAGTAGGGGCCCTGGCCCAGGCCGATCTCGAAGCAGAGGCGACCGCCGGGCCGCAGCCAGGTCGGGGCCTCCTGGACCAGCCGGCCGACGATCGAGAGCCCGAGGCTGCCGCCGTCGAAGGCCAGCCGGGGCTCGTGCTCCGAGATCTCGGGCGCCATCTCGCCGACCTTGGCCGAGGAGATGTAGGGCGGGTTGCAGATGACGACGTCGGCCTGGCCGTGCAGCTCCTCCGGGAGGGCGTCGAAGAGGTCGCCGTCGTAGAGCGTCACCCGGTCGGCGGCGTCGATGAAGAGCATGTTGGCGCGGGCCAGCCCGACCGCAGCCACCGACAGGTCGGCCGCGTGGATGGTGAGCTGCGGCTCGGCCACGGCGACTCCGGCGGCGAGGTTGCCGGCGCCGGTGCAGAGGTCGATGACGAGCGAGGCGTCGGTGGCGTGCACGAGGTCGAGCGCGGTGCGGCCGAGGATCTCGGTCTCGATCCGTGGCACCAGCGCCTCGGGGCCGGCCAGCAGCTCGACGCCCATGAAGCTCTGCCGCCCGGTGAGGTGCGCGAGCGGTGACCCGGTGACCCGCCGCTCGACCAGCGCGGCGAGGAGCCGCTCGCCCTCCGGCGTGAGGGGTTCGGGCTCCCGGTCGGCGGCCGCGACGACCGACAGCGGCGTTCCGGCCGCCATCGCCCAGAGCGCGCGCAGCGTCGAGTCCGGCGTCTCCTCGGGATGGTCGGGAAGGATCGACACCTCGGCCTCGAGGCGGGCGAGGTGGTGCCGGAAGAGGGCCGGCTCGGTCAGCTCGATGGTGTTCATCCGGACTCCGTCTGCGTGAGGACGTCGAGGAAGCGGGCCGCGAGCATCGCGGACCCGGCCTGGTTGAGGTGCTCCCGGTCGCCGTCGGCCCAGCCGGTGGCGAGGGAGGCGGTGCGGACCCCGTCGGCAGCGGTGCCCTCGGCGGCCGCGATGTCGAAGAGGTCGTCGTCGCCGTAGGCCTGGCGGACCAGCGCGTTGTAGCGCTCACGGGCCGCGTTGTCGTCACCGCGGACGACGACCTTGAGGTGCTGCTTGATGCCCGACGGCGCCGCGGTCAGCGGCACCGTGGTGTGGAGGAACCGCACGTCGGGGAAGTCGCGCTCGAGGGCGTCCATCGTCTCGCTGTAGGCCGCGAACACCGCGTCGACGTCGGTCTTCGCCGTGATGTCGGTGAAGCAGAGCTTCACCATCGCCACGTCCACGGTGTCGGCCATGCCGTCGCGCATGGTGGCGTCGAAGTTCGCGATCTTGCCGAGCGGGTCGCCGTTGACGCCGATCTCCGCGTGCACGATCGCGCCCTGCCCGTCGGGCAGCTGCGGGGGCGGGTCGCTCACCGCGACCTGGACGATCTCGGGCGCAGGCACGCCCTCCTCGTCGTACAGGCTCTGGAGGCCGTCCAGCAGGTTCCAGCCGACGGACATGTGCCCGATGAAGACGCGCTCTCCGGCGGCAGCGGTGAGCTCGGTCGGGCTGACCGACTCCGCGGCGTTGTCCGGCGAGGACTCCGGCTCGCGCGGCCCCCAGAAGCGCACGAGCACGACCGCGCCGACGGCCGCCACGACGACGGCGCCGAGCAGCACGCGCCTGACCACGGCGGACCTCATCCCCCTGCCCCCTTCACCCCGCCACGGTAGGAGCGGGGCGCGCCGACGGCGCCCGGGCGCGAGGAACTGCCGCATTCTGGGGATGGGCGCCCGCGCGCCCGATCCGACGCGCGAGCTGGAGGGAGGATCGGGACATGACCGACGTCGTCGCCGACATCTCCGTCTCCCTCGACGGCTACGTGACCGGACCGGACGCAGGACCGGACAACGGGCTCGGCGACGGCGGCGAGGCGCTGCACACGTGGGCCTTCTCCGACGACCCGGACGACCAGCGGATCGTCCGGGAATCGACCCGGCGCTCTGGTGCGGTCGTCCTCGGCCGGACGCTCTTCGACATCGTCGACGGGCCGGGCGGGTGGAACGACGAGGTCGGCTACGGCGCGGGCGAGGTGGGCAGGCCGCCGTTCGTCGTGGTCACGAGCAGCGCGCCGGAGGCCGTCCGGCTCACGGACCTCGACTGGACCTTCGTGACCTCGGGCATCGGCGACGCCGTGGCGACGGCACGCGAGCTCGCCGAGCGCGAGTCCCGCCGCCGCGACGCGTACGTCGACGTGGTGCTGATGGGCGGCGGGAGGTTGATCGGGACCGCCCTCGAGGCCGGCCTGGTGGACGTGCTCCGCCTCCACCTCGCCCCGGTCGTGCTCGGCGGTGGCACGCCGCTCTTCGTCGCGGGCGTCCCGGTCGGGTTCACGCAGGCCGAGGTCGTGTCGACCTCGACCGCCACCCATCTGACCTACGACGTGCGCTGAGGGCTGGTCCGCGGCCCGGGACCGTCCGGGTGGGCGAGGTCGTAGGACAGCGACACCTTCTGCGGCACGACCATCCGCCACGCCTCCACGACCAGCTCGCGCGCCTCGACCGGGTCGAGCTCGGCGAGCGTGGCGTGCACCCAGTTGAACCGCATGTCCGACTCACCGGGCAGCTGGAACCGCGGGTCGCTGTCGACGAGGGCCTGGCGCTCCTCATTCGGGAAGGCGAAGCCCATCACGGTCTCGTCGTGCGAGAACGCGACGTAGACGATCGAGCCGACCCGGAACTTCATCCGGCCCCGCACGGTCACCACGTAGGACCTGTCCAGTGCCTCTCCGAGAGGCAGGACGTCGTCGACGACCGCCATCTCCATCTCCCTCCGCCCGTGTGCACGAGTATCCGCCGATCCCTTTGCTTTGGCGAGGGCGAGAAACTAACTAACCAGACAGTTGATTAGCGCGAGCGTGCCCTCTACCGTGGTCCCACCGACGGATCCGCGGAGAGGAACGGCCGATGACAGGACACGAGGTGGGCGTCCGGCTCACCGTCGACGGCACCGAGCGACAGCTCGACCTGGACCCACGGGTCACCGTGCTCGACGCCCTGCGCGACGAGCTCGGCGTGACGTCGGTCAAGAAGGGCTGCGACCACGGCCAGTGCGGCGCCTGCACGGTGATCGCCGACGGCAGGCGGATCGTGTCGTGCCTCGCGCTCGCAGCGTCGTACGACGGCGCGGTGGTGACGACGGCCGCCGGACTCGGCACCGCCGACCGGCTGGGCCCGATGCAGCAGGCCTTCGCCGAGCGCGACGCCCTGCAGTGCGGCTACTGCACGCCCGGCCAGGTCTGCTCCGCGGTCGCGATGCTCGAGGAGGCGCGGGCCGGGATGCCGAGCCACGTCAGTCCCGACGTCCGTGACACCGACGTCGACCTCACCGACGCCGAGGTGCGCGAGCGGATGAGCGGCAACCTCTGCCGGTGCGGCGCCTACGTCAACATCGTCGCCGCCATCCAGGACGTGGCGCGGGCGACCGAAGGGGGAGCGGCATGAAGCCCTTCGCCTACGAGCGGGCCACGACCGTCGAGGAGGCAGTGACCCTCGCCGGTGACGGCGCGGTCTTCCTCGCCGGCGGCACCAACCTCGTCGACCACCTCCGGCTCGGCGTCCGCGAGGCCGACCGGCTCGTCGACATCACCCGCCTCCCGCTGGCCGAGGTGACCGAGCGTGCAGACGGCGGCCTGGTGATCGGCTCGGGCGTGCGCAACAGCGACCTCGCCGCGCACCCGCTGGTCCGCACCCGCTACCCCTTCGTCACCCAGGCGCTGGTCGCCGGCGCGTCCGGCCAGCTGCGCAACATGGCCACCACCGGCGGCAACCTCCTCCAGCGCACCCGGTGCGTCTACTTCCAGGACCTCACCACGCCCTGCAACAAGCGCGAGCCCGGCACCGGCTGCTCGGCCGCCGAGGGCTTCGGCCGCTACAACGCGCTCATCGGCACCTCCGACGACTGCGTCGCGGTCCACCCGTCCGACCTCTGCGTGCCGCTGGCCGCCCTCGATGCCGAGGTGGTCGTGACCGGGCCGGCCGGCGAGCGACGCATTCCCTTCGGTGACTTCCACCGCCTCCCCGGCGACCGGCCTGACCTCGACACCACGCTCGAGCCGGGCGAGCTGGTGCTCGCGGTGGAGCTGCCGCCGCTCGCCATGGCGGTCCGCTCGCGCTACCGCAAGGTCCGCGAGCGGGCGTCGTACGCCTTCGCGCTCGTGTCCGTCGCCGCCGCGCTCGACGTCGCCGACGGCGTCGTGCAGGACGTCCGCCTCGCGCTCGGCGGGGTGTCGCACAAGCCGCACCGCGCCCTGGTCGCCGAGGAGGCGCTGCGCGGGAGGCCCGCCACGGAGGCGGAGTTCCGCACCGCGATCGAGACCGAGCTCGAGGCCGCGCGACCCGGATCGCACAACGCGTTCAAGGTGCCACTGGTCCGCAACACCGTCGTCGACGTGCTGTCCGGGCTGGCCGAGGGAGGTGCGGCATGACCACCACGCTCGAGCCCGAGGCCACCACCGAGGCTGCCGAGAAGCCTGCGATCGGCAGCGACCGGATGCGGGTCGACGCCCCGCTCAAGGTCACCGGCACGGCGCCCTACGCCTACGAGCAACCGGTCGAGGAGCCGACGTACCTCTTCCCGCTCGTCTCGACGATCACGCGCGGTCGCATCACGGCCATCGACGACTCCGCGGCCACGGCGCTGCCCGGCGTGCGCCTCGTGCTCACCCACGCCAACGCGCCGCGCATCCGGGTGAAGACCGACGGAGCGCTCACCATCCTGCAGTCGCCCGACGTGCACCACCACGGGGAGTTCATCGGCGCCGTCGTCGCCGACTCCCCGCAGGTCGCCCGCGAGGCGGCCGGTCTCGTCCGCATCGAGTACGACGAGGAGCCGGCCGAGCTGGGCTTCGGGATCGAGCACCCGGGGTCGTTCGAGCCGCGCCGGGTCAACGCGTTCAAGCACGGGTCCTACGAGCGCGGCGACGTCGACACCGGGCTCGACGAGGGGATCCGCGTCGAGGCCGACTACACGACCCCGATGGAGTTCCACTCCCCGATCGAGCCGCACGCGGTCACCGCGATCTGGCACGACGTGTCCGCGCTCAACCCGCGCGCCACCCGGCTCACGCTCTTCGATGCCAACCAAGGGCCCGGCCTGCTCGGCACGCTGCTCGGACCGGTGCTCGGCCTGCTGCCCGGTCAGCTCGAGGTGATCTCGCCCTACGTCGGCGGCTCGTTCGGCACCAAGGGCTGGCCGCAGCCCCACCTCGTGCTCGTCGCGATGGCCGCGAAGCTGCTGCCCGGGCGCGCGGTGAAGTACGCGATGACCCGCCAGCAGATGTTCCGCAGCACCGGCCACCGCCCGCCGAGCGCGCAGCGGATCCGGCTCTCCGCCGACGCCGAGGGCCGGTTGATCGCGCTCGACCACCAGAGCTGGGCGCCGACCGCGCGGACCAAGGTGTTCGTGGAGCAGACCGTCAGCGCCACCCGGATGATGTACGACGTCCCGCACCTGCGCACGATCCACCACGCGGTCAGCCAGGACGCGGCGCCCGGGATGTTCATGCGCGCCCCGGGCGAGTTCACCGGGATGTTCGCGCTGGAGACCGCGCTCGACGAGCTGGCCGTGGCGACCGGCATCGACCCGGTCGAGCTGCGCGTCCGCAACGAGCCGGAGTGGGACCCCGAGACCGGCAAGCCGTTCAGCACCCGCAACCTGCTCGCCTGTCTGCGGGAGGGCGCCGCGCGCTTCGGGTGGGCCGACCGGACGCCGCCGGGCGAGCAGCGCGACGGCGAGTGGCAGGTCGGCATCGGCGTCGCGAGTGCGACGTACCCCAACCAGCACTTCGTGCCCAACCGGGCGGGCATCCGCTTCACCGAGGGGCGGTGGTCGGTCGAGCTCCAGGCCAGCGACATCGGCACCGGCGCGTGGACGATCCTCCCGCAGATCGCGGCCGACACCCTCGGCGTGCCGGTCGACCGGGTCGACGCCGAGATCGGCCGCACCGGGCTGCCGTGGGCGATCATGGCTGGCGGCTCGGTCGGCACCTACGACTGGGGCGACGCCGTGATCGCGGCTGCCACGAAGTTCCGGCGCAAGCACGGCGACTCCCCGAAGGAGGGCGCCTTCGAGACCGCCGCCGGGCGGCTCCCGCGCGGCGCGCGCGGCTACTCGCGGCACTCCTTCGGCGCCCACTTCGCGCAGGTGCGCGTCAGCACCGTGACCGGCGAGGTGCGGGTCGACCGGATGCTCGGCGTCTTCGCGGCGGGGCGGATCATCAACCCGCGCACCGCGCGCAGCCAGCTGATCGGCGGCATGACGATGGGCCTTTCGGCGGCGCTGCACGAGGAGGGCTACCTCGACGAGCGCTTCGGCCACGTCGTCAACGGCGACCTCGCCGGCTACCACGTCGCGGCGCACGCCGACGTGGTCGGCCTCGAGGCGATCACCGTGGAGGAGCACGACCCGTGGTTCGGCCGCACCGGCGCCAAGGGCATCGGCGAGCTGGGCATCGTCGGCGCGCCGGCGGCGATCGGCAACGCGATCTTCAATGCGACCGGCGTACGACTCCGGGACCTGCCGTTCACTCCAGACAGGCTGCTGACGGCGTGGGGGTGAGCAGACCTACGGGTGAGGCAGCGCACGTCTCCGTGACCTAGTGTCCGAGGACGATGACCATCCAGACCGCGCCCGCCTCGTCCGTGCTGACGTTGACCTACGTCAGCTCGGCGCGCGAGCTCTTCACCATCGACCAGCTCGTCGACCTGGTCGAGCAGATCCGCCCGAAGAACCACCGCCTCGGCGTCTCCGGGCTGCTGCTCTACAGCGGCGGCAACGTCATCCAGACGCTCGAGGGCGCGCCCGAGGCGGTCGACGAGCTCTTCTGGACCATCGCCGACGACCCCCGCCACACCGAGGTGCGCCTGCTCGAGCGGCGCCCGCGCGAGGACCGCGCCTTCGCCGGCTGGTCGATGGGCTTCCGCCACCTGACGTCGCGCGAGATCGCCGACACCGTCGGCTACACCGACTTCGTCCGGCACTCCGTCGGCCGCGACCTCGACACCCACCCGGAGTCGGCCTTCGAGCTGCTCGAGAGGTTCCGCGCGACCGCTGTCTGATGGGCCAGACTGGGGCGATGCGGCTCCCCGACCCGGCACTCGTGGTGCTCGTCGGCGCCTCGGGCTCGGGCAAGTCCACCTGGGCTGCCGCGCACTTCCGCGACCAGGAGGTGGTCTCCTCCGACGCGCTGCGCGGCGTAGTGGGCAGCGGGCCGCACGACCTCGACGCCTCGGCCGACGCCTTCGGGGTGCTCGAGACCGTCGTCGCGGCGCGGCTCAAGCGCGGGCTGACGACCGTCGTCGACACGCTCGGCCTGGATGCCGCGAAGCGCCAGGCCTGGCTCGCAGCTGCGCGTGCCGCCGGGCTCCCGGCCGTGGTGGTCCTGCTCGACACCCCCGACGCGGAGTGCCGCCGCCGCAACGCGGCCCGCGACCGCCCGGTGCCGGCGCCGGTCCTGGCCCGTCAGCTGCGGTCGGTGCGCGACGTACGTCCTCTGCTCGAGGCCGAGGGCTGGGACCTGGTCGAACCGGTCGCCGCCGAGGGCGGGGTCGTCGAGCCGACGACGGACCACCCGACCGAGCCGGCGCCCGACCGCATCTCCAGCCTCGGCCTGCGCACCGTCCTCCAGGTCTCGCGCTTCCCGTGGGGCGAGGACCCGCTGGCGTGGCTGACCGGCATCGCGCGGGCGGCCGACGAGGCAGGCTTCGCGGGCCTCGCCCTGATGGACCACCTCATCCAGGTGCCGCAGGTCGGGCGCGCGTGGGAGCCGATCCCCGAGCCATGGGTGACGCTCGGCGCGGTCGCCGCGCTCGGCACCGACCTCGAGCTCGGGACCCTCTGCACGCCGGTCACCTTCCGTCCCGCCGGCGTGACCGCGAAGGCCGCCGCCACCCTGTCGGCGCTCACGGGCGGCCGGGCCTTCGTCGGCATCGGCGCGGGCTGGTGGGAGCGCGAGCACGCCGCCTACGGCATCCCCTTCCCCGCGGCGCGCGACCGGCTCGACCACCTCGAGCACGCGATCGTGACGATGAAGGCGCTCTGGGCGGCCGGCACCAAGGCGTACGACGCCCACGGGGTCGTGCTGCCGGAGACCACCAGCTATCCCCGCCCGGCGGGCCGGATCCCGGTCGTCGTCGGCGGCTCCGGCGAGCGTCGTACGCTCCGGATCGCCGCGCAGCACGGCGACGCTTGCAACCTCCGCACCACCGACGAGGACGAGCTGCGGCGCCTGGTCGGGGTGCTCCACGCCCACTGCGACGACGTCGGCCGCGACCGCGACGAGGTCGAGGTGACCGTCCTCGACCTGCCCGTAGTCGGCCGCGACCGCGACGACGTGTGGGCGCGGGTCGAGCGGCACCGCGGCCGCACCCCCGCAGCGTCGTACGCCGCCCGCACGCACGCCGCGACCGTCGCCGGCCACCGGGACCGCTGGGCCCGCCTCGCGGGGCTGGGCGTGCGCACCGTCTTCCTCGCGACGCCCGACCTCGACCGCCCCGAGGACGTCCTGGACCTGGCCGGTCTCACCGCCTGACGCCGAATCGTCGACGGGCCGTGAGCCCCCGTAGAATGGGCGATGAAAGGGAGTAGTCCCCAACAGGTGCATCGACACACTGACCCCTCGCGGTCCGGTGCACCGGGCCGCCTTCGGGTGGCGGACGAGACTTTCGACCAGCAACACGACCCCTGTTGAAGGACGTGCCTGGTCGAAGGCGCGTCCCGGCTCCCGGGGTCACCTCCGGCCGGGCCGGAGAGGAACACTCCCATGGAAGCGCTGCTCATCAGCACCGCTGTCATCTTCGTCGCCGAGCTCGGCGACAAGTCCCAATTGATGGCGATGACCTTCGCCGCCCGCTACCGCGCGCGCGACGTGCTCATCGGCATCACCGCCGCCACCGCGATCGTGCACCTGGCGTCGGTCGCCATCGGCGCCGCGATCGGCTCGGCCTTCGGCGACTACCAGGCCGCGATCAACGTCGTCGCCGGCATCGCCTTCCTCGGCTTCGCGGCGTGGACGCTGCGCGGTGACGAGCTCACCGAGGAGGAGGCCGACAAGGCCCGCACCAGCCAGGGCGCCGCGATCTTCGCGGTCAGCGTCGCGTTCTTCCTCGCCGAGCTCGGCGACAAGACGATGCTCGCCACGATCACCCTCGCCACGCACAAGGGCTGGTTCGGCACCTGGATCGGCTCCACGGTCGGCATGGTCGCCGCCGACGCGCTCGCCATCGTCGTCGGCGCGCTGCTCGGACGCCGGCTGCCCGAGAAGGCGATCAGGTACGGCGCGACCGCGGCGTTCGTGCTCTTCGGCGTGCTGCTGGTCGTGCAGGGCCTGACCGCCTGAGCCGGCGGGTACTAGCACCATCGGACAGGTCGCGGGGCCGCTCGGTCCCGGGTGAGGCTTGCGCCATGAAGACATCCCACCCGCTCACCCGAGTCGTCGCCGCCGTCGCGGCCACCTCCGTCCTGGGCCTCGCGCCCCTCGTCGTCGCGGCCACCCCCGCCCACGCGTCCGGCGGCGACGACGACCGCGTCATCAACACGGGCTCGTGCTCGTCCGGCGCCCGCTGGAAGCTCAAGGTCAAGACCGACGACGGCCGCCTCGAGGTCGAGGGCGAGGTCGACAGCAACCGGGCCGGCCAGGCCTGGGGCTGGACGCTGCGCCACAACGGCTCCGTCAGCGCGCGTGGCACCTCGACGACCACCGCCCGCAGCGGCTCGTTCGAGGTCGAGCGCAAGATCGTGAACCTCGCCGGCACCGACCGCGTCGTCTTCCGTGCGACGTACGCCGGTCAGACGTGCGTGGGTGTGGTCAACTTCTGACCCGACTACTGGCCTCGGAGGAGGTCTCGTGCGCTGGCTGACGAATCCCGTGGTGCAGTTCCTGGCCGCGGGATTCGTCGCGCTCGTGATCGTGGTGCTCGCGACGAGCGCGCTGAGCCGCGACGCCGCCGACGAGGAGGCGATCCACGACGCCCGCGAGCTCACCAAGGTGCTCGGCCGCTCGGTGGCGCAGCCCGCCGTGCCGCGCGGACTCATCGACGGCAAGGCGTCGGCCATCGACCGGATGGACTGGCACGTCCTCGACCGGCTGCTGGTCGGCGACGTGCGTCGGATCAAGATCTGGGCCGCCGACGGCACCGTGCTCTACAGCGACCAGACCGAGCTGATCGGTGCGGTCTACCCGCTCGACGAGGAGGAGCTCGACGCCCTCCGGAGCGGCGGCACCGACGCCGAGATCTCCGACCTGTCCAAGCCGGAGAACCGCTTCGAGCGCGAGCTCGGCGGCGACCTGCTCGAGGTCTACACCCGGATCACCTCGCCGGAGGGCGAGCCGCTGCTCTTCGAGGCCTACTTCGCCAGCGACCAGATCCAGCAGCAGCGCGAGGAGGTGCTCGACCGCTTCCTGCCGATCTCGCTGGGCTCGCTGATCGGGCTGATGCTGCTGACGACGCCGCTCGTCCTGCTGCTCACCCGGCGCCTCGCGCGCGCCGCGCGTGAGCGGGAGGGCCTGCTGCAGGCGGCCGTCCGCTCGTCCGACGCCGAGCGGCTGCGCATCGCCCGCGACCTGCACGACGGGGTGGTGCAGGACCTGGCCGGGTCGTCGTACGCCCTCTCGACGGTGGCTGCGCGCCCCGCGGTGGACGCAGGTGTCCGCGACGAGCTCGACGGGGTCGGCCGGTCGCTGCGCACGAGCATGCGGTCGCTGCGCTCGCTGCTCGTCGAGATCTACCCGCCCGACCTGCACACCGGCGGTCTCGCCGCCGCGCTGCACGACGTCGTGGCGCCGCTGAGCGCGGCCGGGGTGGTCGTCGATGTCGACGTCAGCGGTGGGGAGACGGCCGGCGACGGTGCGGTCGCCCTGGTCTGGCGGGTCGCCCAGGAGGGCGTGCGCAACGTGGCGCGCCACGCCTCCGCGACGCGGGTCTCGCTGACCGTGCACCGCGAGGACGCCCTGCTGGTGCTGGAGATCGTCGACGACGGGCGAGGCTTCGACACCGCCGTCGTACCTCCCGAGGACCACTTCGGGCTGCGCACCCTCGAGGGACTGGTCCGCGAGTCGGGCGGGGCACTGGAGGTCGAGTCCGCTCCCGGTGAGGGGACCACGTTGCGGATGGAGGTGCCGGTCGGATGATCCGGGTGGTGGTGGCCGACGACCACGCCGTGGTGCGCAGCGGGCTGACCGGGCTGATCGAGGGCACCGACGACCTCGAGGTCGTCGGGGTGGCGGCCAACGGGCGCGAGGCCGTCGAGCAGGTACGCCGACACCGTCCCGACGTGGCGCTGATGGACCTCCAGATGCCCGACGTCGACGGCGTCGAGGCCACCCGCACGATCGTCACCGAGTCGCTGGGCGCCGAGGTCCTGGTGCTGACGTCGTTCTCCGACCAGGCCCGCATCCACGCGGCCATCGACGCCGGAGCGGTCGGCTACCTCCTCAAGGACGCCGAGCCCGAGGTGCTGCTCGACGGGATCCGCGCGGTCGCGCGCGGTGAGTCGCCGATCGACCCGCGGGCCGCGCGGCACCTGCTCGCGGCGCGGGCTCCCGACGGTGCCGAGTCCGTGGGCGAGCTGTCGCCGCGCGAGACCGAGGTGCTGCGGCTGGTCGTGGAGGGCCTGCTCAACAAGCAGATCGCCCAGCGGCTCGGCGTCACCGAGCGCACCGTCAAGGCCCACCTCACCTCTGCCTACCAGCGCATCGGCGTCGCCGACCGCACGCAGGCCGCCCTCTGGGCGCAACGTCACGGGTTGGTGGACCCCTCGTAGACCGGGGTCCCGGTACGCTCGCCGGACGTCGATGCCGGGGGCCACAACCGCCACACGTGTCCGACATGTCGCCCCTGGAAGGCCGAATCGAGGGCGACAACCGCCACACGTGTGGGGTGAGCGTTGATGCCGGGGCCACAACCGCCGCACGTGTCCGACTTCGTCGGCCTGTCTAGTGTCGAGGGCATGCAGACACGCACTCTCGGAACCCAGCTGGTCGGCGCGGTCGGCCTCGGCCTGATGACCTTCGACCAGTCCGGCACGCAGCCGCGGCAGCAGCTCGTCGACACCGTCAGGGCGGCGCTCGACGCGGGCGTCACCCTCTTCGACACCGCCGACGCCTACGGGCCCGGTGACGAGTTGGGCGCCGGCGCCCAGGGCGAGAACGAGCGGCTGATCGCCTCGATCCTCGACGAGCTCGGCGTCCGCGACCGCGTCTTCCTCGCCACCAAGGGCGGTCACGTCCGCACGGACGGCGGCGGCTGGGCGACCGACAGCTCGGCCGACCACCTGCGCCAGGCGGTCGACGACAGCCTCCAGCGCCTCGGCGTCGAGCAGCTCGCGCTGTGGCAGCACCACCGCCCCGACCCGAAGGTCCCCTACGACGAGGTCATCGGCACGGTGAAGGAGATCGCCGACAGCGGCAAGGTCGCCCACGTCGGCCTCTCCAACGCTGACCCCGAGCAGATCCGGGCCGCGTACGCCGTCCTCGGTGACCGGCTGGTCAGCGTGCAGAACCAGTTCTCCCCGGCCTTCCGCAGCTCGCGCCCCGAGATCGACGTGTGCGAGGAGCTCGGCCTGGCCTTTCTGCCGTGGAGCCCGCTGGGAGGGCTGTCCAACGCCAAGGAGCTCGCTGACAAGCACCCCGCGTTCGCGAAGATCGCCGCAGACCGCGGCGTGAGTGCCCAGCAGGTGGCGCTGGCGTGGGAGCTCGCCCAGTCGCCGGTCGTGATCCCGATCCCCGGTGCCAAGAGGCCGTCGTCGATCACCGACTCCGCCGCCGCGGCGGAGATCGAGCTGGGCGCCGACGAGCTCGCCGCGCTCGACGCGAGCTAGGTCGGTGGTTGAGGTGCGAGCGCAGCGAGCCTCGAAAGCCCGTCCCCTCCCGGCCCGCGTGGTCGACACCGTGATGGACCGTTCGCTGGTCCTCGGCTACACCACGATCGGCCTGGCCGTCCGGCGCGCGCTGCCGGGCTGGCCGGCTGACCCGCCGGCCGACGCGCTGCGCGGCCGGCACGTGCTGGTCACCGGCGCCAGCTCGGGGCTCGGCACCGCCACGGTCGAGGGCCTTGCCGCCCTCGGCGCGGTCGTGCACATGCTCGTGCGCGACGAGGCCAAGGGCGCCGGGGTGGCCGACCGGATCCGGGCGTCGCAGCCCGGTGCGGAGCTGCGGCTGTGGCGCTGCGACGTGGCCGACCTCGACGACGTACGACGTCTCGCGGAGGCGTTCGCAGCCGAGGTCGGGGAGCTGCACGCCGTCGTCCACAACGCCGGCGTCATGCCACCCACCCGCACCGAGTCGCCCCAGGGGCACGAGCTCAGCATGGCCGTCCACCTGCTCGGTCCGGTCGTGATGACCGAGGCGCTGCGCGGCGTGCTGTCGGGTGGGCGCGTGGTGCTGGTGAGCAGCGGCGGGATGTACGGCCAGCCGCTGCGCGCCGACGACCCGGGCTACGAGAAGGGCGACTACTCGCCCACGACGTCCTATGCCCGCTCCAAGCGCTGGCAGGTCGAGATGGCGCCCCTGCTCGCCGAGCGGTGGGCCGCCGACGACATCACCGTCGCGACGATGCACCCCGGCTGGGCCGACACCCCCGGCGTGCAGGAGTCGCTGCCGACCTTCCGCAAGCTCACCCGCCCGGTCCTGCGCGACGATGCCCAGGGCGCCGACACCAGCGTCTGGCTCGCGGCCGTCGAGCCGGCCCCGCCGACCGGTCGCTTCTGGCACGACCGCGTCGAGCGCCCCACCAGCCTGCTCCCGAAGACCCGCCCCGATGCGGCCACCCGCGACCGGGCCTGGGCCTGGCTGCGGGCGGCGGCCGACCTCACCTGAGCCCGCCACTCCCGATATCTGAGGACACCACGGTCGTGATCCGGCCCTCTGGACGACCATGACGTCCTCAGACATCCGGTTCAGGGGCCCCGCATAGGGTGGCGCGGGTGCTGAGCCTCCAGATCGACGACGCCCGCCTGTCCGACCTCGAGCCGTGGCACGCGGACCAGCTCGCCGCGCTGATGCGTGCCCACGGAGCGGACTTCTACGAGTGGCTGCCGTGGGAGGGCTTCGAGCAGGTCGAGGCCGCGCGCGGCTTCCTCGACGGCTTCGCGAAGTCCCGCGGCGAGACCGGCCGCCGGATCTTCGGCATCTGGGTCGGCGACGAGCTGGTCGGCGCCACCTTGTTCCCGTCCTTCAACGCCCGGTCCGCGACGGCCGAGGTCGGCGTACTCCTCGCCGCCCCGGCGCGGGGTCGCGGCATCGTGACGCGAGCCGTCGCGGCCATGCTCGACTGGGCCTTCACCGAGCGCGGCGTGCACCGCGTCGAGTGGAAGTGCGCCCCGGGCAACGAGGCGAGCCGACGGATGGCGCAGCGCCTCGGCTTCACCCACGAGGGCACGCTCCGCGAGGCCTTCCCGGTGCGCGACGTGCGCCAGGACCTCGAGGTCTGGTCCCTCCTCTCCCGCGAGTGGCAGGGCCTTCCGGCGTAGTCCAGTGAGTTCTGGCTGTCCCCCCCGGGGTAGTCCAGTGAGTTCTGGCTGTCGTGCAGGCTGCTGGACGACCATTCGTCACTGGACTACCCCGGAAGACGTCACCCAGAAAACTTGACTCGTTCAAGAAAAGGGGGCAGGGTGGCTGGCGATGGACGACATCGACGAGGCCACGTTCGAGCACCTGCTCCGGGGCGCAGACCTGCGGGTCACCCGGCCGCGGCTCGCGGTGCTCCGTGCCGTACGACGTCATCCGCACGCCGACACCGGCAGCGTCCTCGCCGCCGTCCGGGCCGAGGAGCCGACCGTCTCCCACCAGGCGGTCTACGACGTCCTCGGCGCGCTCACCGACTCCGGCCTCGTTCGGCGCATCCAGCCGGCGGGCTCCGTGGCGCGCTACGAGCTGCGCGTCGGCGACAACCACCACCACGTCGTGTGCCGCTCCTGCGGAGCGGTCGCCGACGTGGACTGCGCTGTCGGGCACACGCCGTGCCTCACCGCGTCCGACGCCGGCGGCTTCGTCATCGACGAGGCCGAGGTCACCTACTGGGGCCTGTGCCCCTCCTGCGCCTCCCGTCCCACGACGTCCACCGACAGCAGCAACTGAAAGGGAACCCCATGTCCGACGACCTGCCCAACGAGTCCGAGCGCGCGACCGACACCTCCGACAGCAACCAGGCCAACGCCGAGGTCGGGGAGATGAACGAGGACGCCCCCGCGGGCAAGTGCCCCGTGCTGCACGACGGTGGCGCCCACCCGACCCAGGGCGACGCGAACAGCGCCTGGTGGCCCGAGCGGCTCAACCTCAAGATCCTCGCCAAGAACCAGCCGGTCCTGAACCCGCTCGGCGCCGACTTCGACTACGCCGCCGCGTTCGGCGCGCTCGACCTCCCCGCGGTCAAGGCCGACATCGCCGCGATCCTCACCGACAGCCAGGACTGGTGGCCCGCCGACTTCGGCCACTACGGCCCGCTGATGATCCGCATGGCGTGGCACAGCGCCGGCACCTACCGCGTCCAGGACGGCCGCGGCGGGGGTGGCACCGGCCAGCAGCGCTTCGCCCCGCTCAACTCCTGGCCCGACAACGGCAACCTCGACAAGGCCCGCCGTCTGCTGTGGCCGGTCAAGAAGAAGTACGGCAACGCCCTCTCGTGGGCCGACCTGATGATCCTCACCGGCAACGTCGCGCTCGAATCGATGGGCTTCAAGACCTTCGGCTTCGCCGGCGGTCGCATCGACGCCTGGGAGCCGGACGACGACGTCTACTGGGGCCCGGAGACCGAGTGGCTCGGCGGTGACCGCGGCGGCGAGCAGCGCTACCACGGTGACCGCGAGCTGGAGAACCCGCTCGCCGCAGTCCAGATGGGCCTCATCTACGTCAACCCCGAGGGCCCGGAGGGCAACCCCGACCCGATCCTCGCCGCGCACGACATCCGCGACACGTTCAGCCGGATGGCGATGAACGACGAGGAGACCGTCGCGCTGATCGCCGGTGGCCACACCTTCGGCAAGACCCACGGTGCCGCCGACCCCGAGGCCAACGTCGGCCCCGAGCCCGAGGCCGCGCCGATCGAGACCGGTGGCCTGGGGTGGCTGTCGAAGTACGGCTCCGGTGTCGGCAAGGACGCCATCACGTCGGGCCTCGAGGTCACCTGGACCGACAAGCCCACCCAGTGGAGCAACCGCTTCTTCGAGATCCTCTTCGGCCACGAGTGGGAGCTCGAGACGAGCCCCGCCGGCGCCAGCCAGTGGGTCGCCAAGGACTCCGACGCGATCATCCCGGCGCCCGACGAGGGCGGCGCGAAGCGCAGGCCGACGATGCTCACGACCGACCTGTCCCTGCGCATGGACCCGGCCTACGAGCAGATCTCGCGCCGCTTCCTGGAGAACCCCGACGAGTTCGCCGACGCCTTCGCCCGCGCATGGTTCAAGCTGACCCACCGCGACATGGGCCCGGTCAGCCGCTACGTCGGCCCCGAGGTCCCCTCGGAGGAGCTGCTCTGGCAGGACCCGATCCCGGCTCCCGCCCACACCGCCTCGGCCGAGACGGTCGCCGCGGTCAAGCAGCAGATCGCCGACGCCGGCCTCACGGTCAGCCAGCTGGTCTCGACCGCGTGGGCGGCAGCATCGTCGTACCGCAGCAGCGACAAGCGCGGTGGCGCCAACGGTGGCCGCATCCGCCTGGAGCCGCAGCGCAGCTGGGAGGCCAACGACCCGCAGCAGCTCGCCGGCGTCATCACGGTGCTCGAGGGCATCGCGGCCGGCAACGACATCACGTTCGCCGACACCGTGGTCCTCGCGGGCAACGTCGGTGTCGAGCAGGCGGCGGCCGCAGCCGGCGTCACCGTCGAGGTGCCGTTCACCCCGGGTCGCGGCGACGCCACCCAGGAGCAGACCGACGTCGAGTCGTTCGCGTGGCTCGAGCCGAAGGCCGACGGCTTCCGCAACTACCTGCGGTCCGACGCCAAGCTGCCCGCGGAGTACCTCCTCGTCGACAAGGCCAACCTGCTCGGCCTGAGCGCACCCGAGCTGACCGTCCTCGTCGGCGGCCTCCGGGTGCTGGGTGCCAACACGGCGGCCTCCACCGACGGCGTGCTCACCGAGCGCCCGGGCGAGCTGACGAACGACTTCTTCGTCAACCTGCTCGACCTCGGCACGGTCTGGAGCCCGGCGGGCTCCAACGACCGCTACGAGAGCGGCGCCTGGACGGGCACGCGCGCCGACCTGGTCTTCGCGTCGAACTCCGAGCTGCGCGCGGTCGCGGAGGTCTACGCCCAGGACGGCTCGCAGGAGAAGTTCGTGCACGACTTCGTCGCTGCGTGGGCCAAGGTCATGGACAACGACCGGTTCGACGTCTGACGCTGGACCGCGTGGATGCGCGGACGGAGCACTTCGAGGGCTCTGCCCTCGCGGCCGACACGTGGGTGCCGTGGTACCTGCCCCACTGGTCGAGCCGCGAGGGCACCCGGGCGTCCTACGACGTCACGGGCTCGGTGCTCCGCCTGGGCATCCCGACCGAGCAGGGCCTCTGGTGCCCCGACCGGCACACGCCCGCCCTGCGGACCTCGACCATCGCGTCGGGGCTGTACGCCGGCCCGCTGGGGTCGACGGTCGGGCAGCAACCCTTCGCCGACGGCCTGACGGTCACCGAGGAGCAGGACCCCTTCCGGGGGTGGCTGCTCACCGGTGGCCGTCTGTCCGTCCGGGCCCGGGCCGACCTCTCGCGCCGGTCGATGGTCTCGGTCTGGCTGACCGGCTTCGAGGACGAGCCCGACCGCTGCGGCGAGGTGTGCGTCTTCGAGGTCTTCGGCGACACGGTCACCGACGCCACGGCCGGCGTCGGCGCGGGCGTGCACGAGTTCCGTGACCCGGCGCTGCGCGAGGACTTCTCCGTGACACCGCTCGAGCTCGACCTCGGCGAGTGGCACGACTACGCCATCACGATGGGCCCGGACGGGTGCACCTGGACGGTCGACGGTGAGGTGCTGCGCACCTCCGACCAGTGGCCGACGTACCCGCTCCAGCTCTTCGTCGGCGTCTTCGACTTCCCCGACCGCGACGACGGCACGCTGGGCGACCACGCGCCGACCTTCGAGGTCGACTCCATCGAGCACACATCGGACGGGGTGTCATGACCGACCACGCGACCCCCAACCTCCCGTCCCGCGACCTCGACGCGACGGTCGGCTTCTACGCCGACCTCGGCTTCGCGGCGACCTACCACGACCCGGGCTGGCTGATCCTCGAGCGCGGGACCCTCAAGCTCGAGTTCTTCCCCGACCCGGGGATGGACCCCGCCTCGACCGCAGCGAGCTGCTGCCTGCGGGTCGACGACGTCGACGAGCTGTACGCCGCCTGCGTCGCGGCCGGCCTGCCGGTGACCCACCTCGGCTGGCCGCGCCTGCACCCGCCGCGGGTCGAGGACTCGGGGATGCGGATCGGCGCGCTCATCGACGGCGACGGCAACCTGCTGCGGCTCGTGCAGAACCCCTGACCGTCAGGGACGCGTCTCCAGCCAGGTGATCGGGTCGCCGTTGCCCTGCTCGAGCCGCGGGTCGAGCGAGTGCCGGACCAGGGCCCGGCGGTGCGCGGCATGGGTGAGCACGTGCGCGACGATGCCGCCGAGGGTGAACGACTGCGGCGGCTCGCACAGCGCGTCGACCACCGTGTCGCCCCAGCCGCCGCGCTGTGCGGTGTCGGCGACGAAGGACCGCCAGCGCGGTGCCACCTCGTCGTGCCGCTGTCGCAGCGCGGCGACCTCGGCCGTGCCCAGGTCGGGGAAGTCGGTGCCGTCGATGGCGGCGAGCCAGACCTCCTTGGTGTGCACCTGCGTCCGCAGCAGGACCGCGGGGGACAGGTCGGCATCGTCGAACGCGGCGGGCGTCAGTCCGGAGACGGCCGCGGTGCGCAGCGACGCGTCCGGTGCCTCGGCGGCGAGGTCGAGCAGGGCGGTGGTGTCGGCGAGGTCGTGCTCGACGAGCACGGCGGTCAGGTCCATCGATGCCTCCGTGGGTTCGGCGTCGACCCAGAGGGCGGCCGGGGCGTGGAAGTGGATCCCGCTCGGGGCGGGCAGGCGGTGCGCAGCGAGCTCGCCCGCGCGGCTGGGCGCGATGCCGAAGCTGCGGGAGAAGGAGCGCGAGAAGCCCTCGAGCGAGTCGAAGCCGCTGTCCCACGCGACGTCCGTGACCGACCGTCCCTGACGGAGCAGCCACGCCGCGCGCTCGAGCAGCACCCGCCGGCGCAGGGTCGCGGGTGGCTCGCCCGTACGACGTCGTACGACGCGGGCGAAGTGGGTCGGCGAGGTGAACGCGCGGGCCGCCATCTCCTCGACGCCGACCGCCGCACCGTCGTCGTCGGCGAGCACCGCGTCGAGGAGCTCGCGCAAGGGATCGCGCGTCATGCCCCCAGCGTGACGCACCGGAGCGGATCCGGCTTGACCGTTCCCTCCACGATCGGGCTCAGCCGGCGACGGCCTCGTCGCCGACGGTGATCGTCCCCGAGCTGAGCAGCCGGAAGACGGCGCCGCCGCGAGGGGACTTCAGCGCCTGCATCGCGCCGGGGCCGAGGTCGTCGTCGAGCAGGCGGCAGGGGGCGGCAATGCGGACGACCTCGAGCTCGACGTCGCCGATCGTCAGGCGCTCGCCGGGTCGGGTCGGGACCGGCCCCTCGGTCAGGGTGATGTTGCGTCGGGTGAGGCCGGGGTCGACGGGCCGGCCGAGCGCCTCGGCCGCTGCCATGAGGTCGTCGAGCGCCTGCACGGTGACGTGCCGGTGCTTGCTGCCGTGGTAGCGGTCGCCGACCAGGCCGGCGCCCGCCTCGGCCTCGACGGAAACCACCGACTTCGTCGGCAGCCGTCGACCGGGCGCGACGTGGATGGTGTGGACGCGAGGAAGGTCCGGGGAATCCACGGTGCGACCGTACGCCGCGGCCGGGCATGATCGCGTCATGATCTCCGAGCCCAAGGCCGACCTGAAGCACTACCTCGACAACGTCCGCGAGGCGCTGCTGTGGAAGCTCGACGGCGTCAGCGAGCGCGACCTCCGGCTGCCACGCACGCCCACCGGCACCAACCTGCTCGGCATCGTGCGCCACGTGGCCAACGTGGAGATCGGCTACTTCGGCCCGACCTTCGACCGCGCGTGGCCCGAGCCCGACCACCCGCTCGTGGTCGACGACGCCGACTACGCCGCGGATCCGCAGGCCGACTGGTGGGTGCCGGCCGAGATCTCGGCGGCCGAGGTCGTCGCGTTCTACCGGAAGGTGATCGCCTTCGGCGACGCGACCATCGCCGAGCTGCCTCTCGACGCCGTCGGCCGGGTGCCGTGGTGGTCCGACGGCGACGTCACGCTGCACCAGGTCATCACGCACGTCATCGTCGACATCGCCCGCCATGCCGGCCACGCCGACATCCTCCGCGAGGAGGTCGACGGCGCCGCCGGTCTGCGGGTCGGCGTGTCCAACCTGCCCGACGGCGTGGACTGGCCGGCGTACGTCGAGCGGCTGCGGAACGTCGCGGAGCAGTTCCCCGGCTAGTGCACCAGCGCCTCGACCAGCACCCGCAGCGCGGCGAGCTGGCGGCGCATGTGGTCGGGGTCGCCGGTCGTCCGGCACAGGATGAAGGCGCCCTCGAAGGTGACGAACACGTGGTCGGCCAGCGCGTCGAGGTCGTGGTCGGTGTCGCCCAGCGCGTCGCGCAGGAGGGTGACGATCTCGTCGCGCCACGTGACCACCGCGCCCAGGATCGCGCCAGTCGCGTCGGGGCCGGCGAGCTGCCGCTCGGTGAGCACCGAGACGTAGAGGCAGTTGGACTGCGCCGACATGATCTCGTCGCCGCGGCCCTCGAAGTGGCGGACGAACTCGACCAGCCGGACCTTCGGGTCCTCGAGGTGGGCGACCGCGGCGAGGCCGTCGTACAACGTCTGCACGTCGTGCGCGGCGTAGCGCTCGACGAGCTGCTCGCCGAGGTCGGTCTTGGAGGAGAAGTGGTGGAAGAACGCGCCCTTCGACGACCCCGCCTCGGCGATCACCTGGTCGACCGAGGTCGCGGCGAAGCCGTTGTCGGTGACCAGGCGCTCGGCGGCGTCGAGGAGCCGGATCCGGGTGGCAGTTCCGTCGCGGGGCATGACACCACTTGTACCAGACTGGATGGTCTGCTAAAACAGACCAATCAGTCTGATACGTCCGGGGAGGGTCCGATGAGCGCAGGTCCGCAGGCAGAACCGATCGAGTCGACGACGCAGTGGCGGCTGCCCGAGGTGGCGGCGGGGTGGGTGACCGACGCCGGCCTGGAGACCGACCTGATCTTCCACCGCGGCATCGACCTGCCCGACTTCGCCGCCTTCCCGCTCGTGGAGGACGAGCGGGGCCGGCGCGAGCTCGACTCCTACTACCGGGGGTTCGTCGACGTGGCGGCCGGCGCGGGCGCGGGCCTGCTCCTCGAGACCGCGACCTGGCGGGCCAACCCCGACTGGGGTGCCCGTCTCGGGTACGACGCCGAGGCCCTGCGTCGCGTCAACGTGCGCGCGGTCGAGGGCCTGCGCGAGCTCGCCGAGGAGGTGCGGGAGCGGGTGGCCGCCGTGCAGGTGGTGGGCTCGATCGGACCGCGTGGCGACGGCTACGTCGCCGGTGAGATGGAGGCCGACCAGGCCGCCGACTACCACCGCGCCCAGGTCGCCGCCTTCGCCGAGGCGGGCGCCGACCTCACGACGGCGTACACCCTGACGACGGTCGCCGAGGCGATCGGCATCGTGCGCGCTGCCGGCGACGTCGGCCTGCCGGTCGGCATCGCGTTCACGGTCGAGACCGACGGCCGGCTGCCCGACGGCACCCCGCTCGGCGAGGCGATCACCACTCTCGACGCGGCCACCGGCTCCGGCGCCGCCCACCTGCTCGTCAACTGCGCGCACCCCGACCACGTCGCGCCCGGCGTCGACGAGGCGGCGCCCTGGGCCGCGCGCATCGCCGGCCTGCGGGTGAACTCCTCCCGCCTCAGCCACGCCGAGCTCGACGAGGCCGAGGAGCTCGACGAGGGCGACCTCGCCGACCTGACCGCGACGACGCGGGGTCTCCTCGCCCGGCTGCCGGCGGCCCGGATCGTCGGCGGCTGCTGCGGCACCGACGTGCGCCACGTCGCGGCGATGTGGGCGGACGGATCTCCCGTCACCGCCTGACCGGGTGACCGGGCACTTCGCGTCCGTCAGGCGGGCATGCGGGCGTCGAGGAAGCGCACGGTGCGGTCCATCGCGGCGATGAAGGCGGGGCCGAACGCGTGGGTGTCGTCGTACCACTCGAGGGTGGAGTCGACGCCCGCGTCGGTCAGCGCGCGTTGGGTCGCGCGGGCCCACCTCGGCGGGCAGGTGTCGTCGAAGCGGCCGTGGGCCAGCAGCACCGGCTCGGTGATCTCGTCGAAGGCCGGGCGGGACGACACGCCTCGCCAGAACTCCGGGTCGTCGTCGGGCAGCCCGTGCCGTCCGCGGAAGCCCGCACGCAGCTGGGCGACGGGTGCGTCGGGGCGCTGGAAGTGGTCGAAGTTCTGCCCCTCCAGGCTCGAGACCGACGCCCACGCGACACCGGCCGCCACCAGCCCCGGCTCGGCCTCGAGTGCCTTGAGGACGACGCCGCTGCCCATCGACCGGCCGAAGAGGGCGATCCGGTCCGGGTCGACGCGCACGTCGCGCGACCCCGTCAGCGCATGGACGGCGGCGATCACGTCAGCGCTGTAGCCGAGGCGTACGGCGGTCTCGACGCGTGGGTCGTCGGTCGACTCGGCGTGGTTGCGGTAGTCGACGTGCAGGGCGACGTAGCCGCGCTCGGCGAGGAAGCCGCGCTCGCGGGTCATGCCCTGCCCGCGCACGTAGTAGGCCGGATCGATGTAGCCGTGCGCGAGCACCACCGCCGGCCATCCCTGATCACCCTGGGGCCCGCGCCAGGTCGGCACGTTGAGCACCCCGCTGATCCGCAACGGCGCCGAGCCATTGCCCGACGTCGTCGACGCGAACGTGACGTCGTACGACGTGTAGGCGGACGTCCGCTCGCGCACCGCGCCCAGCCGCAGGCCACCGCCCGTCAGCTCGGCGTCGGCCAGCGCCGCCACGGAGATCGGGTCCGGCGGCTCCGTCGGCTCGGAGGTGGCCTCCGGCGTCGGCTCCTCGCTGGGCGAGGGCGACGGCGCAGCCGAGGTCGACCGGCTCGACGGGGCGGAGCCGGGCGGGTCCGCGGACTCGCGCTCGCCGGAGCAGGCGGCCAGCAGGGGCAGGGAGACGACGGCCGTCGTGGCCAGCTGGGCGGCTCGCCGCCGGTGGGCGTCCATGCCTCCAGTGTGCGGGACCCGACCCAGCCGGGCGTCCGGTCACACATCCGGCCTCCCGTTCGTCAGGAGAATGAACAGCGCACACGAGAGGGCGACCACATGGACCAGACGGAGATCTTCGAGGCCGAGAGGCCTCGTCTCCTCGGCATCGCCGGCCGCGTGCTGGCGGACCACGCCGAGGCCGAGGACGTCGTGCAGCAGGCGTGGTTGCGGCTGGACCGGGCGGTGACCCGTGACGGCATCGAGATCGAGAACCTGCCGGCCTGGCTGACCACCGTCACCACCCGGCTGTGCCTGGACCGGCTGCGCTCCCGCACGCCCGTGCCGGTCGAGGACGTCGAGTTCGGCGACCACGGCGACCAGCCGACCGTCCCCGACCCGGCGGACGACGTCGCCCTGGCCGACACGGTCGGCATCGCGCTGCAGGCGGTCATCGACCGGCTCTCGCCGCGCGAGCGGGTGGCCTTCGTGCTGCACGACAGCTTCGGCTTCGAGTTCGGCACGATCGCCGCGGTCCTCGACACCACGCCCGCCGCGGCCCGCAAGCTCGCCTCGCGCGCCCGCTCCAAGGTCGCCCAGCCGTCTTCGGAGGACGCGCTGGCCGACTGGGAGGTCGTCGACGCGTTCATGGACGCCGCCCGCGGCGGTGACTTCGAGCGACTGCTCCAGCTGCTCGCCCCCGACGCCGTCGTCGGCGCCGACGAGGCCGCGATCCTGGCCGGCACCCCGGCCTCGATCCAGGGCCGCGACGAGGTCGCCACCTTCTTCAACGGCAGCGCCCAGACCGCCCTCTCGGTCTTCGTGGGCGAGCGCCCCGCCTCGGCCTGGTACCTCAAGGGCGAGGCCAAGGTCGTCTTCGACTTCGAGGTCGTCGACGGCCACGTCGCGGGCATCACCTTCCGCGCGGCTCCCGACGTCCTCGCCCAGGTCGTACGCCGCGACGGCGCCGACCCGAAGTAGCCCGAGCGGTCACACCCGTGGCCGCTCGATCGTCAGACCAGCAGACCCCCCACACACCAGAGTCGAGGAGACCGACATGAAGACCATGACCTGCACCCAGCTCGGCGGCCCGTGCGACCTCGCCCACCACGGCGAGACCCACGACGACGTCATCAACGCCCAGGACAAGCACCTCAAGCAGGCCGAGAAGGCCGGCGACGCCGCCCACCAGCCGGCGCGCGACGAGATGAAGGGTCGCTGGCGCCACCCCAAGAAGTCGATGGGCTGGTACCGCGACATGAAGGCCGCGTTCGCCGCGCTTCCCGAGGACTGACGCCTCCCCTGCTGACGCTTCACCATGGGATGTCGTCGAATGGGCGCTTGCCACGGTCACCTGACCGAGGCAGGTGCCCATTGGCCTACATACCGTGGTGGACAGTCAGCGGCGGCGGTCCGCCAGGCCCCACGCCAGACCGGCGGCCGCGGCGGTCACGCCGAAGACGGCCGGCCAGCGGCCGACCTTCTTCGCCAGCGGGTGCGAGACGCCCATCGCGCTCCAGTAGGCCGCGGTGAGACCGGCCGCGAGCGGCGCGCCGCCGACGGCGTACCACTGCCGCGCCGCCACCGCGTTGGCCGCGAGCATCGCGGCTCCGCCGAGAGGCCGTACGCCGGTCTGCTGGGCCAGCACGAAGCCGCCGACGAGGCCGCCGGCGAGCAGGGGAGCGGTGGGGACGCGGGAGAGGTCGGGCACCGCTCGAGCGTAGCCAGCCGGGTGTCGGCCCTTTCCGCAGGTGTCACGACACCGTAAGGAGCACGACCGCGAAACCGGCCTAGCCTCGAAGCGAGGAGGTGCAGACGAGATGGACATGATGAGCCCAGGTGTGGTGGCGGCAGTCCTGCTGGCCGTGCTCGTGGTGGGTGCTGTGGCCTACGTGGCCCTGCGGATGATGGGTGCCCGCGAGGTCGAGGGCGACCACCCGGGCGAGAAGGGCTACGTGCCGACGAGCCGCGACCACGACTGAACCTCGGTGACCGTGGTCACGACGGCCGCGAGGACGCAGACTGGGGGTCCGCCACCGAGAGGACTCCCGTCGTGACCGAGCTGCAGGTCGTCGCCACCATCCCCGCCAAGCCCGAGGCGGTCGACCAGATCCGGGCCGCGCTCCAGGTGCTGGCTGATGCGACCCGCGCGGAAGAGGGCTGCCTGTCCTACGACCTCTTCGAGTCGGCGACCGCGCCGGGCACGTTCGTCACCGTGGAGCGGTGGACGGACGCGGCGGCACTGGACGTCCACCTGTCGTCGTCCCACGTCGCCGATGCCTTCGCCGCGGCGGACGGAGCCTTGAGTGGTGAGGTCGCGGTCCACCCGCTCCAGCCGGTGGTCTGAGCCTCCAGACCACCGGCCGTCCCGAGGTCAGTTGTGACCGACGCGGCCCTTGCCGCCGGCGGCCCAGCAGACCTTCCCGACGCAGTCGATCGCGTGGTAGCCCTTGTCGCTGACCCGCTGCCAGGTCGCGCCGCCGTCGCTGGTGACGCTGGAGCCGGTCGAGCCGTCGTAGTCGCCGGTCGCGACGGCGTAGCGCCAGCTGTGCAGCACGGTGACGTCCTCGCCGATGTGGGTCAGGTCGCCGCCGACCGACCACGTCCGCCCGTTGCGGGTGTACGCCGTCGTGTCGGCCGTGTCCTTGGAGTCAGCGAAGTCGCCACCCACGGCGATGCCGCGCTGCGGTGAGGAGAAGGCTCCGGCGAAGCCGCCGGCAGCCTCACCGGCCGGGATGCCGGACTCGACCGCGGTCCAGGTCAGGCCGCGGTCAACCGACTTGAGGACGCGCGACTTCGCGCCGCCGGTGACGATGAAGGCCGCTCGGCCGGAGGTGACCAGGCAGTCGCCGCTGGCGGCGAAGCCGAACTCCTTGTCGGAGGCGGGCATGCCCTTGGACGGCAGCACCTCCCAGCTGCGGCCGCGGTCCTTCGTCGAGAGGATGCGCAGCTTGCCGTCGACCGGGTCGCTCACCGCGAGCCCGCGCCGGCCGCTGCCGTAGAACGCCATGCAGTCGTAGAACGCGTTCTCGTCGTCGTTGCGGAAGGACTCGGTCCACGAGGCGCCGCCGTCGGTCGAGCGGTAGATCCGCGAGGCGTCGCCCGGACCGATCGCCAGGACGTGCGCGACCTTGCCGTGCACCTCGACGTCGCGGAAGGACAGGCCGCCGGTGTCGGCCGGGCTCACGTCGGTCCAGGTCTCGCCGCGGTCGGTCGTGCGGAAGACCCGGGCCGGGCCGCCCTTGGTGAGGCTCTCGCCGGTGACCCAGGCCTCCTTCCGGCTGACCGCCTCGAGGCCGCGGAAGTTCTGGTCGGCGTCGAGGACCTTCTCGGTCCACCCGCTCGCGAACGGGTTGTGGCCCTTGGGCTTGGCGCCGGCGTGGCCGGGTGCGGCCGAGGTGCTGGCGGGGAGGGTGAGGGCCAGTGCGGTCAGCACGGCCACGGGGATGAGGGTTGCTCCGAGTCGTCGCATCCGGCCACCCTGCTCCGCACCCACGGGGTTGTCCAGACTCGACACGGCCCGCACCATGCGGTACCGGAACGTCCGGTTCCGGGCCTACCGTCACAGCATGAGCGCCGACGACACGACCACGTCCGATGTCTGGGTCCCGCCGTGGTGGGAGCCGCCGCTGGCCGGCACCGAGGTCGAGCACCTGCTGGGTGCCCTGGGCCGGATGCGCGCGACCTTCCGGTGGAAGGCCGACGGGCTGGACGAGACCGGGCTGCGGCAGCGGCTGCCCTCCTCGAGCCTGTCGCTCGGCGGGCTGCTGCTCCACCTCGCCGCGGCCGAGGACTACTACCTGCTCACGAAGCTGCGCGGGGTCGAGCTGGAGGAGCCATGGGCCTCGATGGGCTCCGACGGCAGCAACGACTGGGAGTTCGCCCACGCCGACACGATGCCCGCGACCACGCTCTATGCGGTGTACGACGAGGCGGTCGAGCGCGCCGACGAGCGGATCGAGGCAGCGCTCGCCGACGGCGGCCTCGACCTGGTCGCGCACGTCGACGACGGCAACGGCAACCACCCGCGGCTGCGCCGCCTGCTCTTCGACATGCTCGAGGAGTACGGTCGCCACACCGGCCACGCCGACTTGATCCGCGAGGCGGTCGACGGACGCGTCGGTGAGGACCCGCCCGACGACTGGAGGCCCTGATGCCCGGACCCGAGGGGTTCGACTACGAGGTGCGCGGCACCGAGGTGCTGATCACGCACCACGGCCGCCGCGCGACCGTGCTGCGCGGCAGCGCCGCGGCCCGCTTCCTCGACGACGTCGAGCGCGAGGACGACCAGGAGCTGATGGCGCGCCTCACCGGCAACTACCGGCGCGGCAACGAGCGCACCGCGAAGAACCACCCGCGCAACGCGGGCCGCTGAGCCCCTACTCGGACGGCTCCGGGATCTTGACGTCCTTGCAGTCCACCTTCGGGTTGACCCCGGTGTAGTTGAGCGGCCCGGCGACCACGGTGAGCGCGATGTCGCCGGCCTCCGAGCAGTTGGTGTCCGCGTCGTCGAAGTAGTCGCGCTGGTAGGCGGCGAAGGCGCCGATCACCAGCCAGATCACCACCAGGATTCCGATCAGTCGTCCCATGGGGGTCCTCCTCGTGTCGTACGGCCTCGTGAGCCGATCGACCGAGCATGCGCCCGCCCGGACGGGCCCACCACCCACTCAGGGGTAGGGGGACATCAGGCGCTGACCTTGCGCCACGCGCGCAGGACGAGGTCGGTGTGGTGGTGCGCACCGGGCCCCTCCGGTGCCGTACGACGCCTCTCGCCCGCCTGCTCGACGGCCCAGTCCGTCGGTGGGAGAGCGGCGAGCACGTCCTCGTGCCGGACGTAGTCGTCGGGGTCGAAGCCGTGCTCCCTCGCGCGCTCGCGGTCGACGTGCGCGTGGTGCACGACCAGCAGCGTGCCGCCCTCGGCGACCGCGTCGAGCAGCACGTCGAGCACCGACCCGTCGGCCCGCAGCAGGGCGGGGTAGAACACCGAGACCAGGTCGTAGGCCGACTCATCGGGCAGGTCCTCCAGGCCGTGGTGCAGCCAGCGGACCTCGACCCCGGCCTGCTCGGCGGCCTCGCGGGCACGGTCCAGCGCCTTGCCCGAGACGTCGAGCGCGTCGACCCGCCAGCCCCGCAGCGCCAGCCAGATCGCGTCGGCACCCTCACCGCAGCCGACATCGAGCGCCGTGCGCGGCGTCATGTCCGCGACCTCGCGCACCAGCGCCTCGTTGGGGTGGCCGCTCCACATCGCCTGGTCGCCGTAGCGCTCGTCCCACGCCTCCGGGCTGTGGTGGGCGTGCAGGTGTCGGTGCTGGTCGCTGATGGCCCTCAACTCCTAGGGTGCGTGCATGACGATCATCGCTGTGGTCCTCGCGGTCCTGGCCGCGCTGCTCCACGTCTACATCTTCGTCCTCGAGGCGTTCCGCTGGAACGAGCCGGCGACGCGCAAGACCTTCGGTGTCTCCGAGTCCGACGCCCCGATCCTGGCGCCGATGGCCTACAACCAGGGCTTCTACAACCTCTTCCTGGCGATCGTCACGTTCGTCGGCGTCGCGATGATCAGCTCCGACAACACCACCGGCACGGCGCTCGCACTCGCCGGCACCGGCTCGATGCTGGCAGCCGCGGTCGTGCTGGTCACCCACGACCGGTCGATGGCGCGGGCGGCCGCGACCCAGGGCACGATCCCGCTCCTCGCGGTCGTCTTCCTGCTGCTCCAGCTCTGAGGCCCTACTGGCGCAGGGAGTCGGCCTCGCGGATCGCGTCAGCGATCACCTCGGGGACGACGGGCTCCATCCAGTGCGGGGCGTCCACCCAGTGCAGCACGCCGGGCGAGAAGCGGTCGACGTAGTCGGCCTGCAGGTCGAGGATCCGGGCGTCGTACTCGGGTGACTCGTAGTCGTTCTGGTCCCAGGGCTCCTGCTTCGAGGCGAGGTAGACGACGGGGATCGCGGGCTCGTGGCCGATGGTCGGCTGGAGCGACCGGTAGAGGTCGTACTGCGAGATCCGCTCGACCGAGCAGCACGCGTCCTCCTTGTCGAAGTGACGCTGCCGGAAGCGCTTCGGGAGGAGGTGGTCCAGCGTGAGCTCGTCCGGGAAGGCGCTGTCGCCGAGCACCATGGCGACGACGTCGTCGGGGTGCTTGGCAAGGTACGCACTCGCCACGACCCCGCCGAACGAGCCGGCGTACAGGAGGTACGGAGGCTCGACGCGGGCGGCTGCGAGGACCCCCTCCATGTCGCTGACGACGTCGTCCGGTGTCTGCGGTGCGTCCACGGTCTCGCTCGAGCCCACGTTGCGCCGGTCGTAGGCGCAGAACCGGTAGTCGTCCACGAGGAGGTTGCCCACCGTCAGGACGTGCTCGTGGGGGATGAACGCCTTGTCATCGACCCAGCCGTGGAGGAACACCACGGTCACCGGCCCCTCGCCCGAGCACGTCATGTAGATCCCGTGGCCATCGACGTCGTAGACCTGCTCAGTGACCTTGACGCGACCCTCGTCGTCCGGAGAGACCGAGCTCGGAGCGGGCTGTCCGCTCGGAACGTCTGCCCCGCAGCCGCCGACGAGTGCGCACACGACCAGGACCAGTCCTGGGATGCCGAGACTCTTCATCGCACGCTCCTCCTCACGGTTCCCTCGTCCGACCCGTCGGGAATGCGGACCTCGACCTCGTCGGGCGATGGCCAGACGAGGTCCGGCGTCGTCCCGTCGCACGCGCACCGGCCCACCGGGCCCACGAGCTCGCGGCCGGAGCCGTCGGGCCCGACCGTCACCAGGGTGAGTCGCACCGCGCTGCCGGTTCCGTCCCCGGCCGTGCGGGTCGCGAGGACGATCGCCAGGCGCGACTCGTCGGGCGCCCAGGCGACGGCAGTGGCCCACGACAGCCGACGTGCATCGGACTCCCCCGGAGTGGGGGCGCTCCACACGACCGTGGCCGTCGACCTGCCGACGGGCACGACCGCGACGACCGACGGCAGCTCGCCGCGCAGCGCCGCGACCACGTCCCGGTCGCCGGAGGGCGACCGCGCGACGTCGACCACGGTCGCATCCTCGCCGAGGGCCGCGCGCACCGACGCGGGCACCGTGTCGGTGGCGACCTGCTCGGCCGGTCGATCCGCACCGCGCCCCCACGCCGCGACCCCTGCCATCACCGCCACCAGGGCCACGGCCGTCGTACGTCCGCGTGCGCGGCGACGTCGGGTGCGGTGCAGGTCGGAGAGCCGGGCCTCGACGTCGGCAGGGCTGACCTCGTGCAGGGCCCGTGCGGCCCGCTCGCCGAGCACGTCGATGTCCGTCGTCATGACCCCTCCACGCCGAGGCGCTGCGCGAGAGTCGCGCGGGCCCGCGCCAGGTGCGCCTTCACCGACCCCTCGCTGATCGCGAGAGTGCCGGCGATGTCGGCGCCGCTCATCCCGTAGACGTAGCGCAGGGCGGCACACTGGGCCTGGCGCCTGGGCAGGCTCCGGACCGCGGCCCAGAACTCCTCCGACTCCTCGTCCAGTGGCACCACGGGCGCACGCGGGGAGATGCGGGCGAGTGCCTTCAGCTCGACGAGGCGCCGCCGGAACGAGGAGATCGCCAGGTTCGCGCAGGTCCGGCGGACCCACGCGTGGGGCGACTGGGCGTCCTCCACCTCGGCCCAGCGCCGGTAGGCCGCCAGCATCGCCTCCTGCGCGACGTCCTCTGCGGCCGCGGCGCCGCACAGGCCGCGGGCGAGGCTGACCAGCCCGGGCAGCTCGGCCCGGTAGAAGTCAGCGAAGCGTTCGCGCTCGTGGGTGGCCGCTGCCCGGCGCGCGGGCGTGGCCACATCGGGGGCGACGTCGAGGACGACCTGCCGCATGACTCATGGTCGCGCGGCGGGTCGGTGAGGATGACACCCGACCGAACGGTCTAGACCGGCGCGACCGGAGCGGCGGTCGCCTGGCTCTCCAGCCAGGAGTGGACCAGCGAGACCACGGACGCGCCCTCGCCGGTCGCCGACGCGACCCGCTTCATGGATCCCGCACGGATGTCCCCGCCCGCAAAGATGCCCGGCACCGAGGTGGCGAGGTCCTGGGGCGGCACGTCCTCGTGCCACAGCTCGCGTGGGATGTCGCGGCCGGTGAGCACGAAGCCGCGCTCGTCGCGGAGCACGTCCTCGGGCAGCCACGAGCACTCGGGGGCCGCACCGATGAGCAGGAACAGCCCGCGCGCCTCGACGCGCTCGCGCTCGCCGGAGTCGACGTGCTCCAGGTCGAGCCAGGCCAGGTGGCGTACGTCGTCCGGGCCGCCGTCGACGACCCGCGTCGAGCCCCGCACGGTGATGCGCGGGTTCCACTCGATCTCGTTGATGAGGTACGACGACATGGTGGCGCTGAGGTCGGGTCGCCGCACCGCGATGGTCACCTTGCTGGCGAAGCGTGCCGCGTGGATGGCCGCCTGCCCGGCGGAGTTCCCGCCGCCCACGATGACGATGTGGTCGCCGGCGAGCTCGCGGGCCGCGGCCATCGCCGCCCCGTAGTAGACGCCGCTGCCGACGAGGTCCTCCAGCGACTCCACCCCGAGGCGGCGGTAGTTGACGCCCGTGGCGACCAGGACCGACCGCGTGTGGACGTCGCCGCCCTCGGTGTGGACGATGTGGTGACCGCCGTCGGTGCAGGGCGAGATGCCGGTCGCCGGCCAGCCGGTGAAGAAGCGGGTGCCGAAGCGCAGGGCCTGTCCGCGGGCCCGCTGCGCCAGGCGCATCCCGGAGATGCCGCGGGGGAAGCCGAGGTAGTTGCGGATCATCGAGCTCGTGCCGGCCTGGCCGCCGATCGCCTCGGCCTCCAGGCAGACGGTCACGAGGCCCTCGCTCGAGGCGTACACGCTCGCGGCGAGCCCCGCCGGCCCGGCGCCCACCACGACGAGGTCGACCACCTCGTCGACGTCGATCTCGTCGGGCCGCCCATAGAGCTGGTTGGCGAGGGCGCGCACGCTCGGGCAGTGGCCGCACCACCCGACGAGCGACGAGACCACCGGCCACCTGCCGACGTCGTCGGGGCACTTCGCCATCACCTCGCGCCCGACCTCGCTGTCGGGGTGGTGCACGCCCGCGGGCATGCCGACGCGGCCGAGGTAGTCGAGCAGCTCGCGGGTCAGCGCGTCCTTCTCGGGCGTGATGATCCGGACGTTCTCCACGACCGGCGTCGCCACCGTGGCGTTCCACTCGTTGAGCATCTCGCCGACGGCACCGTGGAACTCCTCGTCGCGCGGACCCTGCGGCATCAGCAGCAGCGCGTCGACCTTGCCGGCGGCGACCGCGTGCCGGAAGTCGGCGTTGTCGACGCGGAAGCGGCTGATGTGCGACACCAGCAGCCGGCGCGCGGTCGGCACGACCTTCCGGGTGCCGCCGATCAGGGCGTAGAGCTTCTCCTGGTCGTGGTCGGTGTCGACGACGAACAGCGCGACCTGGTGACCGGTGGCCAGCAGGTCCTTGGCGGTGTGCTTGGCCGACAGCTCGTCGTGCACGAGCCGGACGTCGTACTCACGTTCGTAGCGGGCGAAGGCGTCGGCCAGCACGTCACCGTGGTGGGCCGAGGCGATCACGATCGCGGGCGCTCCCATACCGGGGAATCGTAGTCCGGTGCCGTCAGCCGGTGAGGTTGTGCACGTAGCACCAGCGCCAGGACTCGTCCGGCTCGGCGGACTCGATGACCGGGTGCAGCGTGTCGTGGAAGTGCGCGGTGGCGTGCTTGCCGATGGAGGAGTCGCAGCAGCCGATGTTGCCGCACTCCAGGCACTGGCGCAGCGAGACCCAGCGGGTGCCGTCGGCCAGGCAGGTCGCGCAGCCGGGGCCCGACCGGGTCTCGACCGCCGGGTGGGTCTCGAGGTCCTCGCACTGGCGGCCCGCGGTGAAGACGAGCGTGCCGGTCCGCACGCCCTCGCGCGCGTCGGCCCCGGCGTCGAGCATCGACTCCTCGATGTCGAGCATGCCGAGCACCTGGCTGACGACCTCCGAGGCGAGCTTGCCCTTGTTGCGCACGAGCAGCACCTTGGCGCGCTCGGCCTCGATCATCTCGCCGCGGATGCGTGCGTAGAGCTCGGACGGCGTCTCCTGGCCGGGGGCCGTGGCGAGCTGCTCCCAGGCGGCGAACGTGCGCTGCTCGAGCCGCGCCCGGATCTGGTCCATCACCCCGTGGTCGTCGTCGAACTCCAGCTCCTCGAGCTTGGCGAACCCGGCGTCCGACGCCTGCTGGAGCAGGGCCGCGCGGGAGAGCGCGTCCTCGGCGGGATCCGGGGGAGGGACGTCGAGCAGGCGGGTGACCAGCGGCAGCGTCAGGCCCTGCAGGAACAGCGTGCCGGCCACCACCGAGAAGGCGACCAGCAGCAGCACCTCGCGGTGCGGGGCGTCCTCGGGGATGACGAACGCGGCGGCCAGCGTGACCACGCCGCGCATGCCGGCCCAGCCGATGAGGAAGGTCCACGTCGCCGGGATCGGGTTGCTGCGGCGGAAGACCCAGGTGACGTACATGTAGACGAGCCGCACCACGATGACCGTCGCGACCGTCGCCACGCAGACCAGCGCGATCCGGCCGACCGGGAGGGTCGACTCGCGGACGTCCTCCAGGATCCAGTCGAGCTGGAGGCCGATCAGCAGGAAGACGGTGTTCTCCAGCACGAAGGCGACCGTGCGCCAGGTGATCCGCTCGGTGATCCGCGACTGGGCGGTCTGGATGATCGGCGCCTTGTGGCCGAGCAGCAGGCCGGCGACCACGACCGAGATGACGCCGGAGGCGTGGATCTCCTCGGCGGCGACGAAGGCGGCGAACGGAGTCAGGAAGGAGATCGCGGTGTCCATCAGCGGGTCGGTGATCCGCTTGCGCAGCCACGCGATGAGCAGGAAGAGCGCGACGCCGATGAGGACGCCGCCACCGGCGGCGACGGCGAAGTCCAGGCCCACCTCCGCCATCGCGACGCTCCCGCCCAGGGCGGCGGTCGCGGTGCGGAGGGCGACCAGCGCGGTGGCGTCGTTGAGCAGCGACTCGCCCTCGAGGATCGTCACCACGCGTCGTGGCAGGCCGATCCGTCGGGCGACCGCGGTGGCGGCCACCGCGTCCGGCGGCGCGACGACGGCGCCGATCGCGATCGCCGCCGCCCACCCGATGTCAGGCACCAGCCAGTGGACGACCGCTGCGACGGCCAGCGCGGAGACCACCACGAGCAGCACCGAGAGGCGCAGGATCGTGCCGCGGTTGGCGTTGAAGTCGACGAGCGAGGTCTGGATCGCGGCCGCGTAGAGCAGGGGTGGCAGCAGGCCGAGCAGCACGACCTCGGACTCGAGGTGGATGGTCGGCACGCCGGGGACGTACGACGCCGCCGCGCCGACGAGGATCAGCAGCAGCGGCGCCGGGACGTGCAGGCGGTCGCTGATGGCGGTCGCGGCCAGGACGACCGCCGCCATCGAGACGAGGAGCAGGGCGAGTTCCACCCGGCGAGTCTGGCAGAACCTGGGTGCGCTCCTCGCACCTCAACCAGCAAGGAGGTCAGCGGACGACGTCGTAGCGCTGGAGCGTGATCCCGTTGGCGTACGCCGCGTGCTCGACGAGGGTGAGCTTGGTCTTGTCGCCGTCGGCGAAGAGGCGCTTGCCGCTGCCGAGCAGGAGCGGGAAGACGAGCAGCGTGTAGCGGTCGACGAGTCCGGCCCGGGCCAGGGACTGGGCAAGGTTGGCGCTGCCGTGGACGTGGATCTCGCCGCCGTCGGTCTCCTTCAGCGCGGCGACGTCGTCGAGCGAGTGGAGCACCTCGACCTGGCCGTCGCCCCACGGCGCGGTGTCGCCGGACATGGTGGTCGAGACGACGTACTTCGGCATCGCGTTGTAGGTCGCGAACTCCTCCATCGAGGGCCACACGGGCGCGAACTCGTCGTAGGACTGCCGACCGAACATGAGCGCGCTGGCCTCGCCCATCTCGCGGCCCTTGACCTCGTAGGCGGCCTCCTCGAAGGCGACGTCCTTGAAGGTCCAGCCGGCGTGCGGGTGGTCGCCGCCGCCGGGCGCTTCCATGACGCCGTCGAGGGACAGGAAGGTGGTGATCACGATGGGTCGCACGGGTGTGCCTCTCTCGAAGTGGTGGTGGGTCAGGCGGCGAGCAGGTCGTCGATCTGGTTGATGGCGGAGGAAGCGCCCTCGACGACGCCCATCGCCAGCACCGTCTGCAGGTCCTCGGCGCTGGCATAGGTCGAGACGAAGGTGGCCCGGGTGGCGCCGTCGGCCTCGGTGAGGGCGATCTCCTGGGTGGACTGCGGCATCGCGGGGTTGGGGGTGAACGTGTCGTCGAGCGCGAAGCCGTCGCGGAAGCCGAAACCGGTCGGTGCCTGGACGTGCGTGATGTCCCAGTAGGCGTAGTGGTGCTCGCCCTCGGGGGAGGTCAGGTAGTAGTTCATCCGCCCGCCGGGGGTCAGGTCGTGGTCGACGAAGGTGGCCGGGTAGGTCGGCGGGCCCCACACGCGCTCGAGCTGGCGCGGGTCCTCGTAGACCCTCCACACCCGGTCCACGGGTGCCGCGAAGTCGGCGGTGATCGTCAGGGTGAGGGCGTCGAGGTCGTGGGCGACGTCGGTGACAGGCATGGGTCAGTCCGTTCCGTGAGTGGTGGTGTCGGTGGTCGGTGCGTCCTCGGCGAAGAGCTCGTCCATGCGGTCGATCCGGCCGCGCCAGAGGGCCTCGAGGTCGGTGAGCATCGCGCCCACCGACCGCACGGCCTCCACGTCGCCGCTGGCCAGGGCCTCGCGACCCTGCCGACGCTTGGTCAGCAGGCCCGCGCGCTCCAGCACGGCGACGTGCTTCTGGACGGCCGCGAAGCTCATGTCGTAGCTCTTCGCGAGGGTCGAGACCGAGTGCTCGCCGGCCAGCACCCGGCGCAGGATGTCGCGCCGTGTGCGGTCGGAGAGCGCGTGGAACCAGGCATCGGCCCGGTCCTCGTCCATCTCGTTCATGGGAGAAACATACAACCGAATGGTTGTACGTTGTCAAGGGCCCACCTGCAGGGGTGTGCGGTGATCCCGGTTCGCCGAGTTTCCGGTCGAGGGCGGAGTAGCATCGCCGGTCGGTGTCACCCGTACACCGAACACCGAGAGAAGTGGGGCACCCCCCAAGTGCACAGACTCGTGGCAGGACTCCGTCTCGGGGACCGCTACGTGCTGCAGGAGCGCATCGCCCCCGGCGGCATGGCCGACGTGTGGCGCGGTCTGGACGACGTGCTCCAGCGTGAGGTCGCGGTCAAGGTCATGCGGGCCGACCCCGACAACGAGGAGGTCTTCGCCGAGCGCTTCCGCGACGAGGCCCTCCACTCCGCAGCGCTGCTGCACGCCAACATCACCACGCTCTTCGACTACGGCGAGGACGACCACCTCTCCTTCCTGGTGATGGAGCTGGTGCCCGGCCTGCCGCTGTCCGCGATCATCCGCGAGCAGGGTCCGCTGCAGCCCGAGGCCGTGCGCTCGATCCTCGGCCAGGCCGCGCTGGCGCTCGGCACGGCCCACGAGGCCGGCGTGGTGCACCGCGACGTGAAGCCCGCCAACATCCTGGTCCGCGAGGACGGCCTGGTGAAGCTCACCGACTTCGGCATCGCCCGCGCGACCGACGCCATCGGCCACACCCGTGTCGGCGAGATGCTCGGCACGCCGAACTACATCAGCCCCGAGCAGGCCGTCGGGCAGCAGGCCACCGGTGCCAGCGACCTCTACGCGCTCGGCGTCGTCGCGCACGAGATGCTCACCGGCCACCGACCCTTCGACAGGGGTACGCCGATCGCGACCGCGATGTCCCACGTCAACGAGCCACCGCCGCCGCTGGGCGACGAGGTGCCCGACGACATCCGGGGCGTGGTCGAGGCGCTGCTCCACAAGGACCCGGCCCAGCGCCCCGCCAACGCCCGCGAGGTCGCGATCATGCTCGGCGTCGCCCCCGCCGAGCTCTCCGGTCTCGACGTCGAGCCGGCCTCGGGAGTGGCGAGCGGCTACCTCGTCCTGCCGGTCACCCCGCTCACCCCGCTGACGCCGGTCAGCGCGGCCCCGGCCGCCGAGCCGGCCGACATCCCGACGATGGCGGCCAGGCCCGAGCAGCTCCTCGACTGATCCCGACCTGCCCGCTCAGCGCCGGGTGGCCTCGTCCAGCAGCGCCGCGAGCGCGGCGGGCTGGGTGAACATCGGCCAGTGGCCGGAGTCGATGTCGACGAGCTCGAGCTTGTTCGCTGCCGAGAGCTCGGGCACGTCGCCCGCCTCGATCCACTCCTTGGCCTCGGCGGGGCTGAACTCCGGGCAGACCAGGGTGAGGGGGACGTCGTGACGCGCCTCGCTGGTCCAGTGCACGGTCCCGCGGGTGACGCCCACCGGCACCGGGATCATCGTGCCCAGGAGGTCGGTCTTCAGCTCCTCCGACATGTCGTCGGAGTCCGGGCCCTCGAACTTCTCCCACCCCGGGAACGGCATCGCACCGTCGACGGGCTCGAAGAAGTCGGCGTACGCGTCGCCCTCGGTGGAGGGGAAGCCGCCGATCAGCACGGCGCCGGTGACCGCGTCGGGCCGCCGGTCGGCCGCCACCCACGCCAGCGTGCAGGCGGCGGAGTGGCCGACCACGAGCGGGCGACCCTCGGCCGCGTCGACCGCTGCCACGACCGCGCCGGCCTGGTCGTCGTACGTCGCTGCGGTGGCGCCGTCGCCCTGGCCGGGCAGGGTCAGCGGGATGCCGCGGTGGCCGAGCTTCTCCAGCTCCGGCAGCACGTCGTCCCAGGCCGACCCGTCGAGCCAGAGTCCGGCGATGAGCACGATGTCCATGAGGTTCCCTTCATCGGTGGTGGAGGTGCGAGCGCAGCGGGCCTCGAGACCAGCTGCTCATCCGAGGTTAGGACCCATTCCGGACGCTCCACGTCCGGAACAGGTGCGACGATCCCTCCATGAGGACCACCCCACGACGATCTGCGCCTCCTCCGCTGCGCTCCCCCGTCGCACGACGTCGCGGGGACCCCGGATGAGCGAGATCAGCCCGACCGCGCGAGCGCTGCGGGCGCTGGACATCCTGCAGGGCCGGCCGGGGATCACCGCGGCCGAGCTGGCCCAGCGGCTCGGCGTCACCGAGCGAGCCGCTCGGCGCTACGTCGCGATCCTGCGCGAGGCCGACATCCCGGTCGAGTCGACCCGCGGTCCCTACGGCGGCTACACGCTCGGCCGCGGGCTGCGGCTCCCGCCGCTCGTGTTCTCCGCGACCGAGGCGCTCGGCCTGGTGATGGCGGCGCTCGACTCCCAGCACCGCGTCGCCGATCCGGACGACCCGGTGGGCTCGGCCCTCGGCAAGATCCTGCGGGTGCTGCCGACCAACGTCGCACGCCAGGCGGTGACGATGCGCGAGAACGCCCACGCCGTACCGGACCGCTGGCCGGTGAAGCCCGACGCCGACGTCACGAGCGTGCTGGTGGCCGCGGTGGCGGCGCAGCGCCAGGTCCGCCTCGGCTACCGCACCGCGGCCGGCAACGCCCGCACGTTCGAGGTCGACCCGTGGTCGGTCGTCGTCCGCTACGGCCGGTGGTACCTGCTGTGCCACTCCCACCACGCCGACGCCCTGCGCACCTTCCGGATCGACCGGATCACCGAGGTGGCCGCGCTCGAGGGCACCTTCGAGGTGCCGGTCGACCTCGACCCCGCCCGTGAGCTCGAGGCCAACCTCGGCAAGGGCTGGGAGTACGACACCCACGTCGTCTTCGACCTGCCCATCGCCGAGGTGCGGCCCTGGATCCGGCCCACCCTCGGCGACCTGCGCGAGCGGCCCGACGGCGGCTGCGAGCTCGTCGGCAGCACCAGCAACGCGCAGGCCTACGCCGGTGAGTGGCTGGCCGGCGTCCCGTTCCCGTTCACCGTCGTCGGCGGCGAGGAGCTGCGCGCCGCCGTCCGCGCGGTCGGCGAGCGGATGACCGGCGCGGTCAGCGACTGACCGCGACCTCCTTGCCGAGGGTCCAGCCCTCGGAGATCGGGAGGTAGTCGCCGCTCCAGAACTTGCCCGGGTCGTACCAGGTGGCGCGCCGGTCGTCGCGCAGGATGCCCATGTCGATGTAGCAGGTGGCCACGATCTCCGCGCAGAACGCCGCCTCCGGCGTCACCCGGATGCCGCGCTTGCGCCGCGGGACGTACGCATCGCGCCCGCGCAGCCAGCGCGCGCCGAGCTTGGTGAGGCTGGGGAACGAGACGCCGTCGAGCCGGGCGACCGCGCGGAGCATGCCGTCCTCCTCGTCGCGACCGATCTGCGGCTCGAGCTGGCGGAACCAGGCGTCCTGCTTGTACTCGCCCTGCCAGCGCGCGACCGCCTCGCGCAGGTCGTGCAGCTGGACGCCGCGGTGGTTGCCGCCGGTCCACATGTCCGTCTGCCGCTTGCCGAGCTCGGCGTGGAAGATCAGCGGGGGCAGGTCGTCGACCACGACGGCCATGCCGACGTGGTTGACCGGTGAGTTGGTCACCGCGCGGATCGCCCGGTCCGGCGCGCGCCTGCCCCTGAAGAGCCAGATGTCTCCGCTGCGGGTGAGGTCGACGGCCTCGTCGAGGCTCAGCGCATCTGCCATGGCGCGAAGTCTGCCGCACCCGTCGCGACACCGGGCTACTCTCACCGCATGCGCGCATGGAAGCTCCTCGGCCTCGCCGGCATCCTGGCCGGCGTCGCCACCGGCGCGGCCGTGGCCCGCGACGAGCGAGTACGACGCCACTACGACGCCAACGAGATCCGCGACCGCCTCCACGCCCGTCACGACGAGGCCGTCGCCCGCGAGGCCGGGACCGCCGAGGGCTGATCGTGATCAGCCGGGCCGGTTGTTCTCCTGCCAGGCGCGCGCGACCAGCTCGGCGAGGACGTCGCGGTCGACTGCGTCGAGGCGCTTGACGTACAGGCAGCCCTTGCCCGTCGTGTGCGGCCCGAGGCGCTCGAGCAGGTCGTCGTTCGACCCGTAGAACGTCAGGCCGTAGAGCGTCAGCGCCGCCTTGCGCGGCGCCAGACCGACCGCGAACCACTCGCGCTCCTTGCCGTCCGCGGTCGTGTAGGGCTGGCGCCCGAACCCGATCATCGAGGAGCCCCACACCACCGGCTCCGCACCGGTGACCTGCCGCATCAGGTCGAGCACCTCACGCGTGTCGTCGCGCCTGCTGTCCGGGGCCGCTTCGACGACCTCGTCGACGGACGTCGCGCTCGGGAGGGTCTTGCGGTCGCTCATCGGTCCATGGTGCCGCGTCCCCGCCGCCCGGGGTAGTCCAGTGGGAAGTGGTCGTCTGGAGGCCGGGATGACGACCGTTCGTCGCTGGACTACCCCGGCGGGACAGCCATTCGCCACTGGAGTACGCCGGCGGGGTCAGGCGCCGAGGGCGAGCCGGAGGGCGATCGCCAGCATCACGAGGCCGATCGCGACGTCGAGGACCTGCCAGGCGCGCGGGTTGGCGAGCCGCGGGGCGGCCAGCCGGGCGCCGTACCCGAGACCGGCGAACCACACGATGCTCGCCACGCACGCCCCGAGGGCGAACCACCAGCGGCCGGGGCTGCCGTGGGTGCCGGCGATCGAGCCGAGCAGCAGGACGGTGTCGAGGTAGACGTGCGGGTTGAGCCAGGTGAGGGCGACGGCCTTGGCGGCGACGCCGCGCCGCGCCTCGGGGGCGTCCTCGCCGACGGCGAGGGCCTCGGGGTGGCGGGCCCGCAGCAGCGAGCTGATGCCGTACGCCGTCAGGAACGCGACGCCGAGCCAGCGCACCACCTCGACCGCCCACGGTGCCCGGTCGACCACCACGCCGATGCCGGCCACGCCGGCGACGATCAGCACCAGGTCGGAGAGCGCGCAGATCGCCACGACCGGGCCGACGTGGCTGCGCCGCAGGCCCTGGCGCAGCACGAAGGCGTTCTGCGCACCGATCGCCACGATGAGGGAGAGGCCCGTCAGCAGGCCGGCAGCGATGTCTCCCACGCGGCACAATCTAGGGCTCCGTGGACCCCGAGCTCCCCCTGACAGATGTCAGGGTCGCGTGCGGGAGATATCCCATGGCCGGGGTTTCCCACCCTTTGGGAGGATGCCGGTATGACTGAGCAACCCACGGGGGAGGCGGCGCGCGGCGTCGCAGCGAGCGCACGGAACCTGGTGAAGACCTACGGCAAGGGGGAGGCCGAGGTCCGAGCCCTGGACGGGGTCACGGTCGACCTGATGGCCGGTGAGTTCACCGCCGTGATGGGCCCCTCGGGCTCCGGCAAGTCGACCCTGATGCACTGCCTGGCCGCACTCGACACCCCCACCTCCGGTGAGGCGGTCGTCGACGGGACGTCGCTGGGCAAGCTCAAGGACAAGGACCTGACGACCCTGCGTCGCGAGCGGGTCGGCTTCGTCTTCCAGTCCTTCAACCTCGTGCCCACGCTGAGCGCCGAGGAGAACATCCTGCTGCCGCTGAGCCTGGCGGGCCGCAAGCCCGACCGGGAGTGGTTCGACAACGTCGTCGACGCCGTCGGCCTCCGCCCGCGGCTCGGGCACCGACCCAGCGAGATGTCCGGCGGCCAGCAGCAGCGGGTCGCCTGCGCACGCGCGCTGGTCAGCAAGCCGTCGATCGTCTTCGCCGACGAGCCCACCGGCAACCTCGACTCGACGAGCTCCGCGGAGGTCCTCGCCTTCCTGCGGCGCAGCGTCGACGAGTTCGGCCAGACCGTGGTGATGGTGTCGCACGACCCCGTCGCGGCGTCGTACACCGACCGGGTGCTGTTCCTGGCCGACGGCAAGATCGTCGACGAGCTGCGCAAGCCCGACCGCGACGCGATCCTCGAGAAGATGGCGGCCCTCCAGGACGCCGCTGCCCTCAAGGCGGCCGGCTGATGCTCAGCCTCACGTTGCGCAACCTGCTCGCGCGCAAGGTCCGCCTGCTGATGAGCACCCTCGCGATCGTGCTGGGCATCGGCTTCCTGGCCGGTGTGATGACCTTCAGCAGCGGGCTCAACAAGACCTTCGACAACATCCTGGAGGGCTCGACCTCCGACGCGATGGTCCGACCCTCCGGCGACCTCCAGGCGTCCAACGCCGGGGTCAGCACCGACCAGGTGGTCACGCCGGCCGACGTCGAGAAGCTCCGCGCCCTGCCCGAGGTGAAGCAGGCCGAGGGCTCCGTCGACGGCATCGGCTCGTTCCTGCTCGGCAAGGACGACAAGCTCGTCGGCGGGCAGGGTGCTCCGACGCTGGCCTTCAACTACGCCCCCGGCGAGAACATGGCCGGCGAGCAGATCCTCGAGCTCAGCGACGGTCGTTGGCCCGAGAAGCCCGGCGAGGTCACCCTCGACACCTCGTCGGCCGAGCGTGGCGCCTACGACGTGGGCGACACCGTCACCCTGATCGTGCCGACGGGCAAGGAGCCCGAGCGGAAGTTCACCCTCGTCGGCACGGCCGACTTCAACGGTGGCGGCACGGCCGGAGCGACGCTGGTCCTGCTCGACACCGCGGAGGCGCAGGACATCTTCCTCGACGGGCAGGACGCCTTCACCAGCGTCTCGTTGACCGGGGCCGACGGCGTCTCGCAGCAGGAGCTCGCGGACGCCGCCAAGGCGGTGGTCCCCGCGGGGTTCACGGCGGTCACCGGCGACAAGGTGGTCAAGGAGACGCAGGACCAGATCGGCCAGTTCCTCGACGTCATCTCCTACTTCCTCGTCGCCTTCGCCGTCATCGCGATCGTGGTGGGCGCGTTCATCATCTTCAACACGTTCTCGATCCTGGTCTCCCAGCGCGTGCGCGAGTCGGCACTGCTGCGGGCGCTCGGCGCGAGCAAGAGGCAGGTCACGAGGTCGGTGCTCGTCGAGGCCTTCCTGATGGCCCTCGTCGGCTCCACCCTGGGGCTGCTCCTGGGCCTCGGCCTGTCGCGCCTGCTCGCCGGGCTGTTCCGCAGCTTCGGCCTCGACATCGCGGGCGAGGTGCTGACCCTGACCACGGGCACCGTCGTCGCCGGCTATGCCGTCGGCATCGTGGTCACGATGCTCGCGGCCTTCGTCCCGGCGCGCCGGGCGGCCAAGGTCCCGCCAGTGGCGGCCATGCGCGACGACCTGGTCGTGCAGGAGAAGGGCATGACCCGGCGCCTGGTGCTCGGCACGGTCGCCATGGCGATCGGTACGGCGCTGGCCGCAGCCGGCCTCGCCGGTGCACCCGGCACCGACGCCATCTGGATCGGTGCGGGCGCTGTCATCTGGGTCGTCACGACTGCCGTCCTCGCCCCGGTGCTCGGTCACCCCGTGCTGGTGGTGTGCCGCGCGGTGTTCGGACGGCTCTTCCGGACGCCGGGCCGGCTCGCCGGCGAGAACGCCCTGCGCAACCCGCGCCGTACGGGCGCGACGGCCTCGGCGCTCATGATCGGCCTGGCCGTCGTCTCGGCGGTCGGCGTGCTGGCCGCCTCGCTCGGTGCCACCCAGGACAAGATCGTCGACGACGAGTTCACCGCCGACTTCCTGGTCCAGATGCCGACGTTCCAGGGCTTCCCGGCGCGCTACGGCGACCAGATGGAGGAGGTCAACGGCGTCGACCTGGTCTCGCGGCAGCAGGGCACGCCGGTCAACGTCGACGTGAAGGGTCAGGCCAAGCCCGAGCAGACCTTCGCCAGCGCGGTCGACGCGGCGTTCTTCGAGATCTACGACCTGAAGCTCGTCGACGGCGAGACGGCTGCCTCGGGTGACCGGGTCATGCTCAGCGAGGACCGCTCCAAGGACCTCGACGCGGGTGTCGGCGACACGATCAAGGTCGACTTCCCCGGCGGGAAGACGATCCCGCTCACGGTGAGCGGCGTCTTCGAGTCGACGCCGACGACCTCGGGCATCACCATGCCGCTGTCGGTCCTCCGGGAGGCCGGGATCAAGCGCAGCGACTCCTCGCTGAGCATCACCCTCGCCGACGGCGCCGACCGGAGCTCCGTGAGGTCCGACCTCGACTTCATCGTGAAGGACCTGCCCATCTTGTCGGTCCAGGACAAGGAGGAGTTCAAGGACCTCATCAGCGGACAGGTCAACCAGCTGCTCTACGTCATCTACGGCCTGCTCGCGCTCGCGGTGGTCATCGCCGTGATCGGCATCGTCAACACCCTCGGCCTGAGCGTCATCGAGCGCACCCGCGAGATCGGCCTGCTGCGCGCGATCGGGCTGTCCCGGCGCAAGCTGCGCTGGATGATCACCCTCGAGTCGGTGGCGATCGCCCTCCTGGGCGCGGTGCTCGGCATGGTGCTGGGCCTCGTCATCGGGGTGGTGCTGCGCCAGTCGCTCAAGGACGACCTCACCGAGCTGGCCCTGCCGCTCAGCAGCCTGGTCGCCTTCCTGGTGGTCGCCGTGCTGTTCGGCGTGCTGGCGGCCGTCGTACCCGCCATCCGGGCGTCGCGGATGAAGGTGCTCGAGGCGATCGCGACCGAGTAGGGCCACGCGTGGCGCGCGTCACGGCCCCGCGCCCCCGGGTGGAGACATCCGCGGGGCGCGGTGGCACCGTGGGCGGGTGAGTGAGACACAACAGAAGACGCACGACACACGATCCGACCGGAGCTTCTTCGGCCAGCCGGGTGTGCTGGCCAACCTCTTCGGCGTGGAGCTGTGGGAGCGGTTCAGCTTCTACGGCATGCAGGGCATCCTGGTCATCTACCTGTACTACTCGGCGGCCAAGGGCGGCCTGGGCATCGACGAGACGGTGGCCACGGGCATCGTCGGCGCCTACGGCGGTGCCGTCTACCTCTCGACCATCCTCGGCGCCTGGTTCGCCGACCGACTGATCGGCCCCGAGCGGACGCTGTTCTACGCCGCGGTCTGCGTGATGAGCGGCCACATCGCCCTCGCGATCCTCCCCGGGCTCGTCGGCGTCGGCGTCGGCCTGGTGCTGATCGCGCTCGGCTCCGGTGGCGTGAAGGCCAACGCGACAGCGCTCGTGGGCTCGTTGTACGACGAGCACGACCCGCGCCGCGACGCCGGCTTCTCGCTGTTCTACATGGGCATCAACATCGGCGCTCTGATCGGCCCGCTGCTGACGGGCCTGCTCCAGAAGGAGATCGGCTTCCACTGGGGCTTCGGCGCCGCAGCCGTCGGCATGGCGCTCGGCCTGACGCAGTACGCGATCTTCCGCGGTCGCCTGCCCGAGGAGACGCACCACGTCGCCAACCCGCTGCCCGCTGGCCGTGGCGTGGGGTACGCCGCCGGCGCGGCCGGCCTCCTTGTGCTCATCGGCGTACTGGTGTGGGCCGACGTGATCACCGCGGACCGGCTCGCGAACATCGTGATCGGGATCAGCCTCGTGGCTGCCATCGCGTACTTCGCCCTGCTCCTGACGGACAAGCAGGTCACCGGGACGGAGCGCAGCCGGGTCTTCGCCTTCATCCCGCTCTTCGTGTGCAACGTCGTCTTCTGGTCGCTCTACCAGCAGCAGTTCACCGTCGTCGCGATCTACGCCGACAAGCGGCTCGACCGCGACCTGTTCGGCTGGGAGATGCCCGTCGCGTGGGTGAACAGCATCAACCCGGTCTTCATCATCGTGCTGGCCGGCGTCTTCGCGGCGATGTGGACCAAACTCGGCGACCGGCAGCCGGTGACGCCGTTCAAGTTCGGCGCTGGCACCGCGCTGATGGGCGTCGCGTTCTTCTGCTTCCTGCCGATGCCGAGCGGCGAGAACACGGCTCCGCTGCTGGGCATCGTCGGCATCCTGCTGGTCTTCACGCTGGCCGAGCTGCTGATCTCGCCGGTGGGCCTGAGCGCGGCGACCAAGCTGGCGCCGAAGAAGTTCGCGACGCAGATGGTCGCGCTCTACTTCCTCTCGATCGCGCTGGGCACCGCGCTGGCGGGCACGCTGGCCGGCTACTACGACGAGAACGCGGAGGCGCCGTTCTTCATCTGGGTGGGCCTCGCCGCGGTCGTCACAGGCGTCGTGGTGATGCTGGCCTCGAAGCCGATCCACAAGCTGATGGCAGGCGTGGACTGACCCCTGCGATGCTGACCCGGTGATCGAGTCCCTCGGCTGGGGAGCGCTGGCCGCCGTCTCCCTGGTGGTGGGCGCCGCCCTCGCCCTGGTGCGGACGTGGTCCGACACGTTCGTCGGGCTGGTCCTCGGGTTCGGCGCCGGTGCGCTGATCGCGAGCGTCTCCTTCGAGCTCGCCGAGGAGGGGCTGCGGATCGGGGGCGCCTGGCCGGTGGCGATCGGGCTGGTCCTCGGCGCCGCGACGTTCTACCTGGCCAATCGAGCCGTGGGGAAGCGCTCCACGGGCGGCGGCGCGACCCTGGCGCTCGGCGCCTTCCTCGACGGCATCCCCGAGCAGGCCGTGCTCGGCATCGGGCTCGCAGCGGGAGAGGGCGTCAGCGCAGCGCTGCTGGTCGCGATCTTCGTGTCGAACCTCCCCGAGGGGGTCGGCTCGGGTGCGGACATGCGCGCCTCGGGTCGTACGCCGGTGCAGGTGCTGCGGCTCTGGACGGCCGTTGCCGCCGCGTGCGCCCTGGCCACCGTGATCGGCTACCTCGCGATGGACGCCGCCGGTGCCACGGTCCAGGCCACGATCGACGGCTTTGCTGCCGGCGCGCTGCTCACCATGCTGATCGACTCGATGATCCCGGAGGCCAAGGAGAAGGCGAAGGACCGCGCCGGCCTCGCGACCGTCGCCGGCTTCGCGCTCGCGGCCGGTCTGTCGTTGCTCGGGGGCTAGTAGCCGCCCTCCGGCGGCACCATCTCCCCGCGCACGCCGAGCAGCCGGACCGGGCGGGCGTCGTCGAGGGCGAGGTAGAGCGCGTAGGCGGTCTGCGCGATCGCGTCGACGTCGTAGGTCGGCTCGGGGAGCTTGCGGATCCGGGTGAAGGTGAAGAACGGCGCGAACCGGATCTTCAGGTGGACCCGCTGCACCGCGCGCCCCTCCTTCCGTACGTCGTCCACGACCCGCGCCGCGAGCTCGACGATCGCCGCCAGGACGTCGGCGGGTGCGGTGAGGTCGGCCTGGTAGGTCGTCTCGCGGCCGTGGGCGCGGGCGACCCACGGGGTGTCGTCGGGCCAGGCGCGGCCCCCGCCGCGACCGAGCCGGCCGATGTGCGGGCCGTTGGTCGGGCCGAACGCGGCGACCAGCGCCTCCTCGTCGGCACCGGCGAGGTCCTCGACGGTGCGCAGGCCGATCACCTCGAGCCGCTTGCCGATCTTCGAGCCGACGCCCCAGAGCGCGGTGGTCGGGCGGGCGCCCATGACCTCCATCCAGTTGTCGCGGGTGAGCCGGAACGTGCCCTGCGGCTTGCCGAAGTCGGTCGCGATCTTCGCCCGGACCAGGGTGTCGCCGATGCCGACCGAGCAGTGCAGGCCGGTCGCCTCGAGCACCGCCGCCTGGATCTCACGCGCGCTCGCCAGCGGGTCGTCGGTCTCGACGCCGACGAAGGCCTCGTCCCAGCCGAGCACCTCCACGACCGCGCCGGGCACGGCGCGCAGCGTCTCCATGACCCGCGCCGAGGCCTCCTCGTAGACGGGGAAGTCGACGGGCAGGAACACTGCGTCGGGCGAGCGCCGGTGCGCGATCTTCAACGCCAGCCCGCTCCTCACGCCGTGGGCGCGCGCCTCGTAGGACGCCGTCGACACCACGGCGCGCTCGGTCGGGTCGCCACGCCCGCCGACCACCACCGGCTTGCCGACCAGCTCGGGACGGCGCAGCAGCTCGACGGCGACGAGGAACTGGTCCATGTCGACGTGGAGCACCCAGCGCTGTGGCACCTCGCCATTGTGGCCGAGCGGTCCGACACCGGTGCGCGCGTCGGGGTGGCGGCACATCGCGCGGCCGAGACGGGTTGCGACGCGATCTGCCGCCACCCCTGCGGGCGGTCACGGCCGTACGTCGTCGGCGTACGGTCGAATCCATGACGAGCGACCAGCCCGATCCGTACGCACAGCACCCCGACGAGTCGGCCTTCCCCGGCGCCGGGGAGCGCGTGAGCGACGAGGACCGGCAGCGGGCGCTCGACGCCGAGCCCGGTGGCAACGCGACCGTCGGCGACACGGTCGACACCGACGAGGTCGACTCCGAGGCCGAGCGCGGCACGTCCGGCGAGGAGGTCGCCGACCAGGTCGAGGACTGAATCTCGGGTGCGTGCGCGGGCGCCGCGCTGCCAGAGTGCGGCCATGACACCCGAGCGCCTCGACGTCGACGACGCCCTTCACCGCATGCAGGCGCTCGCCTCCGAGCTGTGGTCGCACGGGTCGCGCCACCACCCCGGCCAGCTGGCGTGGTCGGTGTCCTACGGCGAGCCGCAGGTGCTCGACCTCGGCCCGACCTTCGTCACCGACACCGCCTGGGCGTGGCTGGAGTCGCGCGACTGGCTGGAGGTCTGCGGGCGAGACCCGGAGGCCATCGAGCGGGTCGTGCACGCCGCCCTCGCCGAGGCGGAGGACGAGGTCACCACCAGCACGTTGGAGACCGAGACCGCCGTCCTCGACGTGCTGGCCGCCGCCGGGTTCACCGAGGTCGAGTCGCCGTGGTTCACCCACCACCACCTCGACCTGGCCGACCTGCCGCCCGTCACGCTCCCCGAGGGGTACGACGTCCGCGCGGTGCGGCCGGGCGAGCACGAGCAGCGGGCCGCCGTCCACCGTGCGGCCTGGTCGCCGACGTCGCGGGTGACGACGGCTGCTTACCGACGACTCATGCAGACGTCGCCCTACCGCCCGGAGACCGACCACGTGGTCGTCGCACCGGACGGCACATGGGTGGCGTCGTGCTGCGTCTGGGTCGACGACACGACCGGCGTCGCCCTCGTCGAGCCGGTCGGGTGCGTCGAGGAGCACGGCCGCCGTGGCCTGGCGACCGCCGCCTCGGTGTCGGCGCTCACCGCAGCCCGTGACCTCGGCGCCACTGAGGGCCTGGTCTGCCCGCGAGGCGATGACGACTACCCGGCGCCGGCGCGGCTCTACCGCGGCATCGGCTTCCGGCCCGGCGCCCGGACGCGCACCTACCGCTGGCGTCGCTGAGTCAGCGAGCCCGAAGGGCCCGGTACTTCCGGTGCTCGGCGATGGCGAGCCAGCCGAAGCCGACCAGCAGAGCCGCGTTCGACCAGTGGGGTTCGTCGATGAGCAGGATCACGTTCACGAGGGCCAGGACGCCCAGGAGCGCGGAGGTCAGCAGGCAGCGGCGGGCGACGTCGGGCGCGAAGCGGGCGGCGTACTCCTCGGGCGTCCCGAACTCCTCCTGGACCAGGCGACCGGCCTCCGCGGCGTGGGCGAGCGCCTCGGAGACGATGCCCCGGACCCGTGGCCCGGACATCGAGTGGCGGGTGCGGAGGATCTCGGTGAGCTCGACGGACCAGCGCAGGTCGGTCGAGGCGTCGACCGCCAGGCCGCGTGGCCGGTGTCGGCGCTCCCACGCGGCGTACGCCAGCATCGATCCCAGACCGGCCACGAGCGAGATGGCCGCGACCCGGATGAGCCCTGCGGCAGTGGCCTCGCCGCGCAGGAGGTCGACGACGAGGAACAGGGTGACGTAGGCAGCGGACAGTACGAGACCGAGGCGCACCGCCCCTGACCACGAGGTCACGCGTGCGTCCAGCACCAGCCTTCCCTCCGAGAGCCACTGGTCGTAGAGCGCATCCGCGTGATCGCGTGGGGGCCCGAACAGGTCCTGCGGCGACTCCTGGGTCTGCCTGACGACCGCGAGCGCCTCGGCCACACCCTCCCGGACCAGGCCCGGGTCGACGTCGCGCATGATCAGTGACCACGAGACGCTGAAGGCCCAGACCCCGTCCATGTCGTCTCCGCGAGCCCGGTCGAACTCCTCCAGCGTCGCCGCCAGTGGTGTCGTCTGCTCAGCCATTCCGGATCGCCGCCGTGCTCATCGTCGTCAACGTCTCGCCGAGCTCTCGCCAGGAGGCGAGCTCGCGGTCCAGCCGGCCACGCCCGGCGGACGTCAGGTCGTACTCCCGGCGACCCGGTCCGCCGTGCCCCTCGACCCAGGCGGCCTCGACGTCGCCGGCCTCCTCGAGCCGGTTGAGGACCGGGTAGAGGGAGCCGCCCTTGAGCAGCCCGAAGCCGTGCGCGGCCAGCGCTTGGGCGATGGCGTAGCCGTGGAGCCGCCCGTCCGTGAGACTCGCCAGCACGGCGAGGTCGAGGGCGGCGCGGACCCACGGGGTCGGCCAGCTCGCTGTGTCGCTCATGTATCTAAGTACAACACGTATCTAGATACGTGCGCAAGGATCAGGTGAGGAAGTCGGCGAGCCCCTCGAGCAGCCGGTCCACGTCGGCGTCGTCGTTGTAGGCCGCGAGCCCGATGCGCAGGCCCGAGTCGACGGGCAGGCCGAGGGCGCGGAAGGTCTCGTAGGCGTAGAACGTGCCTGCCGGGACGAGGACGTCCTGCTTCGCCAGGTGCTCGTACGCCTCGACGGGCAGGCGGTCGCGCAGCGTGACGAACAGCGTCGAGGTCCGCTCGGCTGCCTGTGAGTGGAGGGTGAGGCGGTCGCCGAGGTCGGCGAGCCCCGCCTCGATCCGGGTCCGCAGCCGGAGCTCGTGGTCGGCGATGTCGGCCGCCGCCGCGACCAGGCGTTCGCGGCGGTTCGCCTCCACGGGGGACCACGAGGCGAGGAAGTCGACCGCCGCCGTCGCGCCGGCGAGCAGCTCGTACGGCAGCGTCCCGAGCTCGAAGCGCTCGGGCACGACGTCGGTCGACGGGACGAGCTTGTCGGGGCGGAGCGTCTCGAGCAGCGCGGGGTCGGCCACGAGCGCGCCGCAGTGCGGCCCGAAGAACTTGTAGGGAGAGCACACGACGAGGTCGGCACCCATCGCCGTGATGTCGGGAGCCGCGTGGGCGGTGTGGTGGACGGCGTCGACGTACACCAGTGCGCCGACGTCGTGCGCGCGAGCCGCGACGGTGGCGACGGGCGGGCGGGTGCCGAGCAGGTTGGACGCCGCGGTGAGGGCGACGAGTCGCGTCCGCGGGCCGATCACGTCCAGCGAGGAGAGGTCGAGCTCGCCGGTCTCCGGCACCAGGCGCAGCCACCTCACCGTGACGCCGGCCCGCTCGGCCGCCTGCACCCACGGGCGCACGTTGGAGTCGTGGTCGAGCTCGCAGAGCACGACCTCGTCGCCGGGTGACCAGGTCTTCGCCAGCGTGCGGGAGAAGTCGTACGTCAGTGCCGTCGCGCTGCGGCCGTGGACCACGCCGCCGGGGACGCCGCCGAGCAGGTCGGCGATCGCGGAGCGGAAGCCGGCGACCACCTCCTCGGCGTTGCGCTGGCTCAGCGTCGCGGCGCCGCGCTGCGACAGCGGGCCGGTCAGGGTGCGGGCGATCGCCTCGCCGACGACGGCGGGCGTCTGGGTGCCACCGGGGTTGTCGAAGTGCGCGATGCCGGAGGTGAGGGAGGGGAACCCCGCACGGAAGGAGGCGACGTCGAAAGCCATGTGGCAGACGCTAGTTGGCGATGTGCACGACCGCGTCGCCGGAGTTCACGAGCGGTGCCTCGGTGCGGCCGATCACGATGCCGTCGCGGTTGGCGTAGACCGCGCGGAGCGTCTTGCCGAAGGAGTCGAAGAGGGTGCCGAGGCGCTCGCCGTCGCTGACCTTCTGGCCGAGGTGGGCGTCGAGGTGGAGGATCCCGGTGCGCCGCGCGCGCACCCAGCCGCTGGACCGGCACTCCAGGCTCGGCTCGACGGGAGGCTCGTCGACCGGGTCGGTCATGCCGAGCGCGGCCAGCACGCGGCGTACGCCGACGACGCCGGCCTCGACGGCGTAGTCGTCGAAGCGCAGGGGCTCGCCGGCCTCGTAGAGCAGCACCTTGGCGCCCTGCTCGCGGGCCGCGTGGCGCAGCGAGCCGTCGCGGATCTTGGCGTGCAGCATCACCGGCGCACCGAAGGCGGCGGCCAGCTCGCGGGTGCGGTCGTCGTCGAGGTCGGCCCGGATCTGCGGCAGGTTGCTGCGGCGGTCGGCCCCGGTGTGCAGGTCGATGCCGACCTCGCAGCCGGCGACGACCTCCTGCATGAAGAGGTGGGCGATCCGGCTGGCCAGCGAGCCGCGGGCCGAGCCCGGGAAGGAGCGGTTGAGGTCGCGGCGGTCGGGGAGGTAGCGGTCGCCGGTCATGAAGCCGAGCACGTTGACGATCGGCACCGCGACGAGCGTCCCGCGGAACGTCTTCGGGTCGAGCCCGGACATCACCTGGCGGATCACCTCCACGCCGACGACCTCGTCGCCGTGGATGGCCGCGTCGATCCACACGCGCGGCCCGTCCTCGCGGCCGTGGACGACGCGGACGGGCAGCGTCACGTCGGAGCCGGTGACGAGCCGGGTGATCGGCAGCTCGATCGCGCGCAGCGACCCGGCCCGGATCCGGACGTTGCCGATGGCGAACGACTCGCGTGCCACTACGCGGCCCTGCGGGGAGCGGCGGAGGTGGTCACCCTGCTCAGGGTAGTGGTGGGCAAGGCTCGCCCCGGGCACCTCCCCGGGGGAAGGAGGTGACCCGGGGCGAACCGGTCTGGAGGTCAGCTGTTCTGGGTGGTCCCGGAGCTGCTGGTGCCCGAGTCGGAGCCCGAGTCGGAGCTCGAGCCGGAGTCCGTGTCGGGCTGGCCGTCGCCGTCGAAGTCCGGCTGCTGTCCGGTCGTGCCGCCCTGCTGGTCGGTCTGGCCGCCCATCTGGCCGCCCATCTGACCGTCGCCGGGAGGGGCGCCCATGTCGCCACCCGGGCCACCGCCCGGGAAGCCGCGGTCGCCGAAGCCGTCCTGCGTGGTCTGCTGCGTCGTCCCGGTGGTGTCGGAGCCGTGGTCGCCCACGGCGTACCCGGCACCGAAGCCGGCGCCGCCGATCGCGAGCCCGGCCACGACCGCGCCGGCTGCCATGGCGCGGCGGCCGCGGGCGACGTGCCACGAGCGGCTGCGCGCGGGCTGCTCGGGGCTGATCGCCTCGGCTGCGGGGGTCTCGGTGGTCGGGGTGTCGGGGGTGGTGTCGTTCATCGTGCTTCCTTCTGGTTCGGATCGGGGTGCGGGTGTGGGAGGGGTCGTCATGGCTCAGCCGCCCATCGGGCCGCCGTGGCCGCCGGCGGGCGCCTCGCCCGCGGTGACGGTGGTGGCGCTGCCGTCGACGGTGACCGTGTAGGTCTCGCCCTGGGTGATGTCGGCGGAGGAGTAGACGACGGAGGCGAAGTCCTTCTCGATCGTGTACGTCGCCACCTCGGCGCCGTCGGCGTCGGTGATCGCGACCTCCGAGCCCGCGGTCGCCGTGGTGTCGAGCGCGGTGGCGATCCAGCCCTGGGCGGAGTCGGTCGAGGGGGCGACCATCATCCCGGAGCTGCCGGCGGCCATCAGCGTGCCGCCGGTGACCTCGAAGGTGCCGTTCACGTCGAGTGCGCCGTTGCCGTCGGTGGTCGGGCCGTAGACCACGATGTCGCCGCCGGTGATCGTCGCCGAGCCGTTGGAGTCCAGACCGTCGCCGCTGGCCCACACCTCGAGGGTGCCGCCGTTGACGTACAGCTGGAGCGAGTCGTCGGCCTCCATGCCGCCGCCCATCCCGGGCTGGCCGTCGGTCGAGGCGCTGTCGTCGGAGGACGAGACGTTGACGCCGTCGTCGGCGGAGTGCAGCTCGATGTCGCCGTCGTCGATGATGATCAGCGAGCCCTCCATGGCCTCGTTGGACTCCGCGACGTCGATCGTGCCGCCGGAGACGAGCACCTGGACGCCCTTGATGCCGTCGTCCTGCGAGGTCACCGTCAGCTCGCCGCCCTCGATGAGCACGAAGCCGGCGCCGGCGTCCTCGGTGTTGTCGGACTTGAAGGCGTCGTCGGTCGCATCGACCGTGACGGTGCCGTCGGTGAGGACGAGGTAGTCCTTGCCGATGATGCCGTCGTCGACGGAGGTGACGTCGATGGTGCCGCCGGTGATCACCAGGCCGTCCTTGCCGACGATCGCGTTGTTGCTGTTGCCGGTCACCGTCAGCGAGCCGGTGCCGCCGATCGTCAGGTCGGCGGTCGAGTAGAGCGTGCCGGTGGGCGCGTCCTCGGACGTGTCGGCGTACGTCGTTGCGTCGGCCAGTGAGTTGTCGCTGCCGTCGGCGAGCACCACGACCACGGACTCGGCGTCCACGACGTCGATGGCGGCGGAGGTCTCGGAGGTGATCGAGGCGTCGTCGAGCACGAGGCGTACGACGCCGTCGCCGGTGCTGTCGACGACGACCTGGCCGGTGAGGTCGCCGCTGAGCACGTAGGTGCCGGCCGCGGAGATGGTCACCGTGCCGTCGGAGGTGCTGACCGCGTCGCTGTCGGACTCGGCGCTCGAGCCGGACAGGGTGATGGTCGTGGCGTCGGCCTCGTCGTAGGAGGTGTCGCCGGTCTCGACGGCGATGTCGTCGGCGAGCGCGCCGTCGACCGTCGTGCCGTCGCTCGTCGTGACGGTGGTGGAGCTGCTGGACGAGCTCGACGTCGTCGCGGTGCTGGTCGTGTCGCTGGCCACGGAGGCGCCGCACCCGGCGAGGAGCAGGGCGGCCGCGGAGGCGGCGACGGCCTGGCGGAGCCGGGCCGGTCGGGAGGGGAGGCGCATGGATGCGGCCTTTCGTCGGTGGATCGGGTCGTGCCGGGTCAGCGGCTGGTGAGATCGATGCTGCTGGTCGGACCTGTCGAGGGCGTGGGCTCTCCTTGTGCGCCTCCTGTGAGGTTCCGGTGAGGCCGGAAGACGTAGGCCCGCTGGGCGGCGAAGCTGGTGGAGACCAGCGCGAGCTCGGTCAGGACCTTGGCCGGGAGGAGGGCGAGGCCCAGTCCGGTGAGGCCGCTGAGGAGCAGGTAGTTGAGACCGAGCAGGCACGTCGCGAGCGCGGCGTAGCGGCGGGCGGCGCGGCCCGTACGGACGCGGTGCTCGCCGTCGAACACCAGTCGCCGGTTGACGACGAAGTTGACCCCGGCGCTGGTGAGGCGGGCGCCGACGACGGAGACGAGGAGGTCTCCCGTCAGGGCCTGGAGCAGCAGGAGCGCGAGGGTGTCGATCGCGAAGGCAGCGAGGGCGGAGGCGAGGAAGACGAGCAGTGGTGCGTAGACCCGCACCGAGTCGACGACCGGCCGGAAGTGCGACGAGCTGTTGTCGTCGAGGTAGATCGTCGCGATCGGCACCTGGTCGAGGACGATGCCGGACCGGCCGGCATGGAGCAACACCTGCAGCTCGTACTCGTACCTCTCACCCGGCACCGAGCACGCCCACTCCAGGAGCCCGGCGGGCAGGCCGCGGAGACCGGTCTGGGTGTCGGTGACGCGGGTGCGGGTGGCCGCGGTGAAGAGCCAGCGGGTGACGGTGTTGCCGATCCGGCTGCGCAGCGGGACGTGGGCGTCGAAGGTGCGGGAGCCGAGCACCACGCGTCGGGCGGTGGGGTCCTCGAGCAGGCGCTCGCCGACGGCGAGGATGTCGTGCAGCGCGTGCTGTCCGTCGGCGTCGGCGCACACCACCGGCGAGCCGGGTCGAGTGGCGGCCAGGTGCGCGAAGCCCGCCTTGAGCGCCGCCCCCTTGCCGCGGTTGACCGGAAGGGTCAGCACCTCGGCGCCGGCCGTGCGCGCTTGCGCGAGGACGTGGTCGTACTCCTCACCGGAGCCGTCGTCGACGACGAGGATCGCCCAGTCGGGACGCGCCACGCGCACGTCGGCGAGGGTGCGGAGGAGGGCGGGTCCGGGGCAGTACGCCGGGACCAGCAGCGTCGGGGCCGGCACGGGTCAGCCCTTGACGTAGAGGATGTCGGAGGTGCCGCGCTCGCCGCCGTTGCTGGGGCGGTTGACCACCTCGCCGTCGAAGTACATCGTCGAGGAGCCGCCGCCGTCGATGTTGTAGGCGGTGACGGCGCCGAGGCTCTTCATCAACGTGGCGAGCTCGGTCATCGAGGCGCCGGCGCTGTAGCCGGTGGACCGACCGTCGACCACGACGAGCACGAGGTGGTTGTCGTCGACGACGCCGATCGCGGTGCGCGGCTGGTCGCCCTGGATCGAGTGGTTGCCGAAGTTGGTGTCGACCTCGACGTCGTCGATCCCGTCCAGCACCTCGCCGTCGGCGACGAGCGCTGGGCCGAAGGACAGCGTGTTCCAGACCCCGTCGTCGACGAGGCTCTGGGCGTCGGTCGCGGTCTCGTCGTAGAGCTCGACGTGTCCGTCGCGGTAGAACGCGAGCCCCTCGCGGGCGCCGGCATCGCGGTAGGCGACGCCGTTGCGCACCACGATGCCGGTCTCGCGGAAGCCGTAGTAGTCGCCGTTGATGGTGAAGATCGCGCCGTTCTGCTCGGCGATGTCGGAGGTCTCGTCGACGATGTTGGTGCCGAAGGCGTCGCCGGCGAAGGCCGACCGCAGCACGGTCGCGTCGCTGAGCACGAGGTCGGCGACGAAGTACGTCACGGTCGCGTCGCCGCTGCCGGTGCTGACCTCCTTCACGGTGATCGTCGTCCCGTCGGCGCTCCAGCTGTCGTCGGTCAGCACGGCCTGCGAGGTGTCGAGCTCGGTGCCGTCGCTGCCCTGGCTCGCCTCGTACGCCGAGGCGTCGGCGACCTCGACGTGGTCGACGACGTAGCGGTCGAGCGCCCAGGCGCCGCCGCCGGTCGTGAGGGTCAGGGTGGTCAGGCCGCCGATGAGGAAGGCGCGGCGCGAGGGTGCAGGCATGCCCCGACGATGCGAGGCGCCGCTGTCCGGACACTGTGGTGCAGCCAGCGATCCGGTGTGACCTCGGCGGGGAGCGGTCCCGGGCCGTCGCAACTTCTGGCGGTCCGGCTGCGTCAGACAGGTGACCCGCACTCGGACGGAAGAGACTTCATGCGCACGACGCCCCTCCTGGCCACCGGCCTCCTCGCCGCTTCGGCACTCCTGGCCACCCCGACGGCGTACGCCGCGGGCGAGACCTGCCAGGGACAGCCGGCGACGATCGTCGGCACGCCGGGTCAGTTCGGCCTGACCGGGACGGAGGGCGCCGACGTCATCGTCACCAACGGCGCCACCTCGGTGAGTGCGCTCGGCGGCGACGACCTGGTGTGCGTCACCGGCGGCACGCCGACGCAGCCGCACGTGGTCGTCGACGCGGGTGCCGGCGACGACGTCGTCGACGCCTCGGCGTCGGGCAGCGACGTCTGGACCGCGCTCGGCACGGGCAGTGACACCTATACCGGGTCACCCCATGGTGAGTCGGTCTACGCCGGCACCAACCCCTTCGCCACGGGCACGTCCGTCGACACCGAGCCGGACGTCGTCACCACGGGTGCCGGCGGCACCGACCTCGTCTTCTCGGGCTCCGACCGCACGGTGCTCAACAGCGACACCGTCGTGCTCAGCGGTGGCGGAGGACGCCTCACCTGGGTCGGTCCGCTCGCGGCAGGGGGTCGTCTCGACGGCGGAGGCGGCAGCAAGCTCGACTTCACGGTGGGCAGCGGCGCGGTGGTCGTCGACGCCGTCTCGGGCACGATGAGCCAGGACGGGGCCCTCCAGCTGCGCTGGACCGGGTTCGACCGCTACCGCACGGGGGGCGCCCCCTCGGGCACCCCGTCGTCGTTCTCCTTCGTCGGGAGCGACCGCGACGAGGAGCTCGAGCTCGACTTCGCGGACGCCCACACCGTGGACCAGCGCATCGACCTCGGCGGGGGCGACGACAACCTGTGGATGGGCGCGGGCGACAGCCTCGGCTCCCGCGGGAGCCGCTACATCGGCGGTCCCGGCAAGGACCACGCTCTCATCTGGGGAGGCACGAACCTCGACGTCGACCTCGCGCAGGAGCGGATCAAGAGGGTGCGCAGCGGGACGACCTTCCGCAGCACGTTCACCGGCTTCGAGAGCCAGCTCGTCGGGGCGAGGAAGCTGGTCCTGACCGGCACCCCGAAGGCCGACGCCCTGCCCTTCCGCGCGTGCCGGGCGACGGTGCGCGGCCGCGGCGGGAAGGACGTCATCGGCGGGAACACCTCGGGCAGGCGCTTCCCGACACGGCTGGAGTGCGGGACGCGCGCGTTCCGCCTCTTCGGCGGCCGCGGCAACGACACCCTGCGGGGCGGCACCGGTCGCGACCTGCTCGTCGGGGGGCCGGGGCGTGACACTGTCTTCGGCAACAGCGACCGCGACCGCTGCAGCGGCGAGAAGCTGCGGAGCTGCGAGATCAAGGTGACGTCGTGAAGGGCCGCTTCGTGTCCGCAGCCGGTCTTGCGGCCGGCCTCCTCGCCGGCACCGTGGCGGGCACTCCGCCCGCCTCCGCCGCGGGCGAGACGTGCCAGGGGCAGCCCGCGACGATCGTGGGACAGCCGTTGCAGACCGGGCTCGTCGGCACGGAGGGACGTGACGTCGTGGTGACCAACGGCGCCACCGGCGTCGACACCCTGGGTGGTGACGACCTCGTCTGCGTCACCGACGTGACCCGCCCGGGCATCGTGCAGCTGCGCACCGGTGCGGGCAACGACGTGGTGGACGCCTCCGCCTCTCAGTCGTCGATCGACGCCGAGCTCGGCACCGGGTCGGACCACTACACCGCCTCGCTGGGCCGGGACTACGTCGTCCTCGGGTCCAACGACGCGGGGCCGGTGGATCTGGAGGCCGACGCCGTCGTCGCGACGACCGGTGTGCGCCCGGGGCAGTCCGCCGACCAGTTCTTCACCGGGATGCGCGACGTGCCGAACCCCGACACCCTGCAGCTCGCTGGTGACGGGCACATCGTCTACTGGTACGGCATCCAGGCGCCCGGCTCGCAGGTGGCGGTCGGCTCCTCGGCCGAGCTGCGACCGGCCCTCGGAGTCGGCGACCTGGTCTTCGACGCCGCCCGGCGGACCTGGACCGAGGACGGTGCACCGGTGCTCTCCTGGACGGGAGACGTCACCCGCTTCGACCTGGGTCCTGGCGCGCCGCGCTCCCTGTCCGTCACCGGCAGTGACCGCGACGAGTACGTCAGCGTCCTCCTCAACCGCGGCGCACGCACGAAGCTGCGCCTCAACCTGGCCAGGGGCGACGACACCCTGCTCGCGCCGGACGGCATCGGCTGGAAGGGCAGCGCCTACCTCGGCGGTCCGGGCGAGGACGCGGTCGACCTGTGGGCCGGCTCGCGGCTCGACCTCGACCTGGGCCGGGACCGGCTGGAGAACAGGTTCTTCGGCAAGACCCAGCGCAGCGCGTTCGGGAGCTGGGAGGACGTCCGCGTGGGGGCGAAGCGGATGACCGTCCGCGGCACGAAGAAGGCCGACGACATCCGCTTCTACGCCTGCACGGCGACCATCCGCGGCCGCGCCGGCGAGGACACGCTGGAGTCCTACCGCACCGGCGACGACGGCTACCTGCTCGACTGCGACGCCCGGAAGTCGACGATCCGCCTCTACGGCGACGGCGGCAACGACACCCTCTCCGGCAGCCGCGGCAGGGACCTGCTCGTCGGCGGGCCGGGGCGCGACAGGATCGACGGCAACGCCAACCGCGACCGCTGCTCCGGCGAGAGGCTGAGGAGCTGCGAGGTCAAGCTCCGCTGAGGCGCTACTTGCCCCAGTTCTTCCGGCGCACCGCCCGGCGCGGACGCCCGCCGGCGTACGACTTCGAGGAGTCGACGAGGAAGCCGCGCTCGAGGGCCTCGCGGCCGATCAGCATCCGGAAGCCCATCTCGTCACGGTTGCTCAGGGTCATGACCGTGGTGATCGTGCGGCCCGCGAGGACGACGTCGAGGGCGACGGCGTACCTCAGCTCGGTCTGGCCGTTGCTGCTGCGCACCTCGCGGCGGTCGAGCACCGGCAGGCTCAGCTCGTGGGCCTCGTCGTCGGAGCGCTGCCACGGGTGGATGGAGAAGGTGACCCACTCCTGACCGTCACGCTCGGCCACCTCGAGGTCGAAGGCGTGGATGGAGGACGAGCGGGCGCCGGTGTCGATCTTGGCCTTCACCCACGGCACGTCGGCCTGGGGGAGGGACACCCACTCCCGCCAGCCGACCACGACGGTCTCGGGGGCGGACTCGTCCGGTGCATCGGGCGGGTTCGGTGTGGAGGACACCACGCCATCCTGTCAGGGCACGTGAGCCGGGGTGGTTGTATGGCTCCCCATGAAGCTCGCCATCCTCTCTCGGGCCCCGCGCTCCTACAGCACCCAGCGACTGCGCACGGCCGCGCTCGACCGTGGCCACGACGTCAAGGTGCTCAACACGCTGCGCTTCGGCATCGACCTGACGGGGGACGAGCCCGACCTGCTCTTCCGCGGCAAGCAGCTCTCGACGTACGACGCCGTGCTGCCGCGCATCGGCAACTCGATCACCTACTTCGGCACCGCCGTCGTGCGGCAGTTCGAGCAGATGGACGTCTACACGCCGAACACGAGCTACGGCATCGCGAACAGCCGCGACAAGCTCCGCGCGACGCAGATCCTCTCGCGCCACCGGATCCCGATGCCGGCGACGACCTTCGTGCAGGACCGCGCCGACGTGATCCCCGCGATCGAGCGGGTCGGCGGGGCGCCGGTCGTGATCAAGCTGCTCGAGGGCACCCAGGGCATCGGCGTGATCCTCGCCCCGACGCTGAAGGTCGCCGAGGCGATCATCGAGACGCTCCAGAGCACCCGGCAGAACGTGCTGATCCAGCGCTTTGTGAAGGAGAGCAAGGGCCGCGACATCCGTGCGCTCGTCGTCGGTGACCGCGTGGTCGCGGCGATGCGCCGCGTCGCGCAGGGCGACGAGTTCCGCTCCAACGTGCACCGCGGCGGCAGCGTCGAGCCGGTCGAGCTGGACGAGGAGTTCGAGCGCGTGGCCGTGCGCTCGGCGCAGATCATGGGCCTGCGCGTCGCTGGTGTCGACATGCTCGAGGGCCGCAAGGGTCCGCAGGTGATGGAGGTGAACTCCTCGCCCGGCCTGGAGGGCATCGAGGCCGCGACCAAGCTCGACGTCGCCGGCGCGATCGTCGACTACATCTCCAACCAGGTGGCCTTCCCCGACATCGACGTACGCCAGCGGCTCACCGTCTCCACCGGTTACGGCGTGGCCGAGATCGTCGTGCACTCCGGCTCCGACATGGTCGGCAAGAAGCTCGGTGACTCCGGTCTCGACGAGCGCGACATCACCGTGCTCACCCTCCACCGCGGCCCGCAGGTCATCCCGAACCCGCGCAACAAGACCGTCCTCGAGGGCGAGGACCGCCTCCTCTGCTTCGGCAAGCTCGAGGAGATGCGCTCGATGATCCCCGACCGCAAGCAGAAGCGCGTCCGCCGCCTGATGAAGAAGCACCTGCCGGAGAACAGCTGACCCCTGGCTCTTGTGGGTGCGCCCCACCCCGCCGCTTGTCCGCGTCAACTGAGTCGATCCCCATGGGCGAGGGTGCCGCTCCCACATTCCCGGGCGGGAATCTGTTCAGCGGAATTCGAAGTACGCCTCGAACGCTCGGGCGGACTCGAAGAAGGTCGTCGACGGCAGAGGCGGGCGCTCGGGCGGGTTGGCTGTGAACGTCAGATGCACCAATGCCACGTCCGAGCCCTGGCGGACAACCACCTCGTCCTGCGGCTCGTACTTGGCGATTACAACCCAGTCGCGCCCGTGAAGCGGGTGACCAGGCGCGACCTCGGTCGCGAGCCGGTCGGAGAAACGCGAACCGTCGGGTTCAATCCGCGAGTCTTGGAAAGCGTCCTCGAACTCGTAGTAATCAATCCAGATCACAGCCGGAGCGTACGGCGCAACTGCGGCATACCGCCGCTTGGTGGGGACATCCGGATCTGCCGAGATGAGTGCGCATCGGTCACGAGGACTGCCTGGGCGAGTCACCCCACCATGGCTCGGTGACTACGACCTCATGCGTCGCTGCGAGCGCAGCGCGGACGGACTCTAGGAGTTGCCTACCTTCCGCGATCCAAACTGGATCGCCACTGCCTTCGATTGGCAGCATCCGATCGTCGACAAAGGCATCGTTCCACTCGATGACACGAGCAGCGAGATCGTCGCGCAGAAGAGACGCGGGCTCGACAGAGACTCCGTCCACCCACATGGGCCCTGAGCCATGTTCCGGCCACCACTCTATTCGCACAGGCACGCATCGCACGATAGTGCGGACCCGACGCATGAACGTCCGGATCTGCCGCGATGAGTGCGAGGCTCTCGACGGAGAGTCGCACTAGCCTGAGTGGGTGTCCGAGAAGGCAGCGCGTCGACAAGCACGCCAACAAGTGGCCGCCTACCACGAAGCAGAGCTCGCCGGACTCGTCGCACACGTCGCCGGCGCCATCGATCAGTTCCGCGACGGAAATCTCGACCCGTTCGACATGGACCGCGTGCTGTTCCAGTACTCCCGAGCGGCGAAGGAGCTCTGGAAGTACTGCAACCTAGGCAACGTCGATGTGGTCGCACGATACATACGAGAGGACCCCGCAATCGACTGGTGGAAGCGCGGAACCGTTAGAGAGCGGTGACGCGCATGCGTCATAGCGCCGCTTATGCAGCGGGCCCTCACACGAGAAAGCCGCCAACGCGAGCGAGCGCGACGGGATCCCCTCAACGACCATGCCAATCACGCGACCGCCGTTGTCGGTGGCGACGCGTACGATCGAAGCATTCGAGCGAGCGAGCTCGGGTCCTCCCTGAAGCCACACATCCGGCTGAATCCTCCTCCAGACACTGACCCACGACTGTAGTTGTCGACGCGCCCACGAGTGGTGCGGAAGGGGCAGTGACCGTGAGCGCAGTGCCTGCAGAACCGCTCCACGGAGGCGGGTGGCGTGCCCCGGGCACGCAACCGGAGGAGTCACCGGTCGTGCGCGAGGTGCTCCGTCGTGTGGACGCGACGCTGACCGACCTGGCTCAGCTGGGAGAGATGTCGCTCGGTGACGGAGACGTCGTACGTGTGCTCGACGCGTTGACGGGCGCGTCGAGTCGCCTGACTCGCGAGCTGTGCCGCGTGCTGGCCGAGGCTGACCGCCGGCGGCTCGGGGACGCCACGGGCGCGCGGCACACTCATCAGTGGTGGGCCGGGCGCAGCCGGCACACCCACGCGGACGCGGCGCGCTTGACGAAGCTCGGCCGCGCGCTGGAGGACGACCTGCACGCCCCGACCGGCCGGGCGCTGGCGGACGGCCGGCTGCGGGTGGAGCAGGCGCGGGTGATCGTCGGTGCGGTCGACGCGATCCCTGCGATGGTCCGCACTGCTGACGGGGCGACCAGGATCATCGAAGCAGGGGTCCGGGCACAGGCACGGGACCACCTCCTCGCCGCCGCTGCCGAGCACGACGCCAAGGCCCTGCGCCGGTTGGGCAGGCGGATCCTCGACGTGGTCGCGCCCGAGCTGGGCGAGGCACAGGAAGCCGCCACCCTTGCGAGAGAAGAGGCACGCGCCGACGCGAGCCCCGATTTCGAGATGAATGACGACGGCGAGGGCCGCTGCCACGGCCGGTTCACCGTGCCGTCGCACATCGGCGCGATGCTCAAGCGGCACCTCCTCGCTCTCGCGAACCCGGCCCGCCACCCCGAGGCCGAGCTGCGTGATGAGTCCGGTGACTGGAAGCCGATGCGCCGCCGGCTTGGCGAGGCGTTCATCGAGTACGTCGAGCGCTACCCGGTCGACGCCACACCGCAGACAGCCGGGGTCAACGCGACCGTGGTGGTCACGATGACGCTCGAGCAGCTCCTCGGCGAGCACGCGACCGCGCTGCTCGACGACGGCTCCCGCATGAGCGCTGGGCAGGCCCGGCGGCTGGCGTGCGAGGCCGGCATCATCCCCGTCGTCCTCGACGGCCACTCGATCCCGCTCGACCTGGGCCGCAGCCGGCGACTCTTCACCAAAGCACAGCGCATCGCCCTCGGCCTGCGCGACGGCGGCTGCACCGCCCGCGGCTGCGAGACCACCGCCTCCGGCTGTCACGCCCACCACGACGACCCGTGGTCGCGTGGCGGGCTCACCGACCTCGCCAAAGGGCGGCTCCTGTGCCCCCGCCACCACCGGCTGGCTCACGACTCGCGCTACGCGATGACCGTCCACGCCGACAACAAGGTCACGTTCGCCAGGCGGACATAGACCCGGATCCCGATCAGGGCGCCCCCACGAGCGTCAGCGCCCGACCGGCCCGTCCACGTTGACGGTCGGCACACCCCCACCCACCCGCGCGATGATGGCGAGCGACGTCTCCCGCGTGGGGTTCGACTCGCGGTGCACGGTCCAGGCGGGGACATGGACGAAGTCGCCGGGGCCGGCATCGAGATGGCCCTCATAGCCCTCGAACTCGAGGCGGAGCACGCCGCGCACGATGTAGAGGCTCGACTCGTTGCGCTCGTGGTGGTGCCAGCCCGACACCGCACCGGGCTCGGTCTCGACCTGTCCGGCCCAGAGCAGCGGCAGCTCGAAGGCACGTTCACGGTGCATGCCCGGCGTCGGATCTGCCGGTGCCAGGTCCGCCGGCGTGAAGACCCGCACGGGTCTGGGCAGCTCGCGTCCCACCGGCTCAGCCGTCCTCGGCGATCCGCTTGATCGCGGTGAGGGTCCGCGGGATGCCGGCGTGGGCGTGGCGGGTGCGGTCCTCGATCTCCGCCTCAGCGCGGTCGCCGTACCTCTCAACGAACACCGCCTGCCCAGCGGGCAGGAACTCCCAGGTCTCGGTCAGCCGTGTGCCCCCGCCCTCCGGCGACAGGACGAAGGCCCACCGGACATACCCTTGGCCGACCAGCCAGGCGAACTCGCGCCCGCGCTCGGCGACGACCACCTGGGACCGGGTCTCCCACGTGCGCTCCGGCAGCTCGTTGCGACCGGTGAACCACGCGCCGTCTTGGCCTGCCTGGGTCTCGTCGTCCCACCAGCACGACGCGCAGACCGGGCTCCACTCGCCGGTGCGAGTGACGTCGCTGACCAGGTCGTAGACCGCCTCGGGCGAGGCCGCGACAACCACGGAGTCCTGGTGGGTCAGTGCTGCCTGGGTCATCCGCGCTCGCTCCTCTGTCGACGGCTGCCACCGTGCCAGTCCTCCTCGACGCCGACGTCGCCGGGGTCGACGCCGAACGCCATCAGCTGGGGTCGCTCACGCAGGCTGCGCTTGAGCTCGGCGAAGCCGGGAAAGCCGGCCAGACCGACGACGTGGTCCCAGAGCTCCCCGGCCCGGCCGGGCTCGGGCAGCCGGCTGATGACGGGGCCGAAGAACGCCACGCCGTCCGGCGGCTGGAAGTGGATGATCGGCGTGCCGACGTCCTTGCCCGTCGCGGCGAGCGCCTCGTCGCCGTCCGCGCGGATCGCGTCGTCCCAGGAGGTGTCGTCGAGGGCGTCGGCGAGGTCAGTGGGCAGGTCGACTTCGCGCAGGACGGGCTCGAGGAACCCTCGGGTGCCTTGCCAGCCGGGCTCCGCGTCCGAGTCGGGCGGCGGCGAGTCGAAGGCGTGGGCGCCGAGCGCGGCCTGCAGCGCGTACACGGCCGCGGGCCCGTGCTCCTCGCGTGCTCGCGCGACCACGCGCAGCAGGCGCAGGCCCGCGGTGTGGCCCGCCTTGTACTCCGGTGGGAAGTGCGCGTCGTAGTCGATGTGCTGGTTGATCTGGCGCAGCGAGATGAACCGCCAGTCCACCGTCAGGTCGCGCTCGGCCTGCACCATCCGGACCCACTTGCTGGTCAGCCAGCAGAACGGGCACACCGGGTCGAAGTAGAAGCGGAGGTCAGCGGTGGCCATGGATCGACCCTAGGACGGGCGACCACACGTGTCGCGGCCCCTTGCCCACCGGCGCGGGGGCCCGGGCGCTGCGAGACTGGCCGACATGGAGGTCTACCGAACCCCGGACGACGCGTTCGACCACCTGCCCGACTTCCCGTGGCAGCCGACGTACGTCGAGGTGGCCGACCCCGACGGCGGCCGCCTGCGGATGGCGTACGTCGACGCGGGCCCGGCGGACGGCCCGGTGGCCCTGCTGCTGCACGGCGAGCCGTCGTGGTCGTTCCTCTACCGGCACGTGATCGAGGTGCTCGTCGATCGCGGGATCCGGTGCGTGGTGCCGGACCTGATCGGTTTCGGGCGCTCTGACAAGCCGATGGAGACCGCGGACTACTCGTTCGCCCGCCTGGTGGAGTGGACGCGCGAGCTGGTCGTCGACCACCTCGACATCCGCGAGGCCACCCTCGTCGGCCAGGACTGGGGCGGCCTGGTCGGGCTCCGCCTGGTCGCCGAGCACCCCGACCGCTTCGCCCGCGTGGTCGCGGCCAACACCGGGCTGCCGACCGGCGACTTCGACATGCCCGAGATCTGGTGGCAGTTCCGCCGGGCCGTCGAGAGCGCCGAGACGCTCGACGTGGGCCGGCTGGTCGCCGCCGGTTGCGTCCGCCCGATGACCGACGACGTCAGGGCGGCCTACGACGCGCCCTTCCCCGAGGAGCGCGCCAAGGCCGGCGTACGCGCGCTCCCGACCCTCGTGCCCACGCGGCCCGACGACCCAGCCAGCGCCGCCAACCGGGCCGCCTGGGAGGTGCTGTCGGCCAGCGAGACGCCGTTCCTCGTGGCCTTCAGCGACGGCGACCCGATCACGGGCGGCATGGCGCCCGTCCTGCGCAAGCTCATCCCGGGCACGCGCGGCCTCGAGCACCCGACGATCGCGGACGCCGGCCACTTCCTCCAGGAGGACGCCGGTGCCGACCTGGGTCAGGTCGTGGCGGGCTTCATGCTGCGCTGACGGAGTCCTGCGCGCGCGTGCGCCACAACCACGCCAGTCCCACGAACGGGAGCACCAACGGCAACCAGCCGTAACCCTCGCCGTACGCCGACCAGACGGTCGCGTCGGGGAAGAGCTCGGGGTCGAGCACGGTGAGGGTGCCGACGGTGAGCACACCGACGAGCTCGAAGCCGACGGCGGCCCAGGCGGTCCGGCGGGGGGAGGGGCCGACTTCGGCGAGGCCGAGGGTGGCGGCGATGTAGACGAGGCCGGCGAGGGCGGACAGCGAGTAGGCGAGCGGTGCCTCGGACGCCTTGGTGAGCAGCTGGACCAGCGAGCGCGCGGTGGCGGCGAGGGCGAAGACGCCGTAGATCGCGACGAGGACGCGGCCGGCGCCGGTGCGGGTCGAGCTCATGCCGGCCACACCTGCAGGGTGCGTACGACGACGAACGCCTGCGCGAGCCCGGCCACCATCAGCACCGCCGTGGCACCGCGGCTGCGCTCCGCGAGCGACCACGCGAAGCCGATCGGCAGCAGCACGAGCCCGGCGACGAGGTAGCCGAAGAGGGTGATCTCGCCGGCGCCCGGGATCGACACGTCGCCCACCTGGAAGGCCGCGACGACGAGCAGCACGAGGGTGCCGAGCTCGATCACGCCCGCGAAGCCGAGCAGGCCCCAGTCGGGCGTGCGGTCGAGGGCGACGTACGCCAGCGCCACCAGGGTGAAGGCCAGCGAGGCCGCGATCAGCGCCAGGGGCAGGGGTCCGTCCACGAGGTCGGATTCTCGCAGAGCAGACCTCACAGACCTGCCACAGGTCCGTGGCAGGTGAACAACAGGTGAACACGCGAGCGTCGGGGGCACACCGACCCGAAGGAACCCGCATGAACCCCACCTACCTGCTCGCCGCCGTCGACCTGGTCGCCGTGCTGGTGCTCGCTTTGGCCGTCTACTACCCGCGCCACCGCCGCGCCGACCTGGTCACCGCCTTCGTCGCGGTCAACATGGGCGTCCTGGCCGTCACGATCGTGCTCTCCAGCAGCACCGCGACCGTCGGCCTCGGGCTGGGCCTGTTCGGTGTCCTCTCGATCATCCGGCTGCGCTCCGACGAGCTCGGCCAGCACGAGATCGCCTACTACTTCGCCGCCCTCGCCATCGGCCTCCTCGGCGGCCTCGGCACCGGCGACCCCGCCCTCTCGATCACGCTCATGCTCGGACTCGTCGGCGTGCTCGCCCTCGCCGACAGCCGGCTGCTGCACAGCACCGGCCTGCGGCAGGTCGTCGTACTCGACTCGGCGATCACCGACGAGCCGACGCTCGTCGCGCGCCTCGAGCTGCTCCTCGACGCGCGGGTCACCCGCGTCACCCCGATCCGCGTCGACCTGGTCAACGACACCACCACGGTCGAGGTGCACTACGCCGCCTCGTCGGCTCCCGCCCTCCCGCGCGCCGAGCGCCACGACGCCCCGGTGCTGACGCGATGACCACCCCACGACGTTCTTCTCCCCCGCTTCGCTCCGCCGAACAACGCCGCAGGGACCCCGGAATGAGCGCCGTCGACCGGCTGCCGACCGTCACCCTCGCGGAGCTCAACGCCGAGGCCGAGCTGCTCACCCGCGTCGACCGGAAGTACGTCGTCCCCGCCGGCGACCTCGACGCGCTGGTCACCGGCATCGTCGGACTGCGCGTGCTCGAGATCGACGGCCGACGTGCCTCGCGCTACGAGTCGACCTACCTCGACACCGTCGACCTCGACAGCTGGACTGCCTCCGCCCACCGGCGCCGGCGCCGCTGGAAGGTCCGCACGCGCGTGTACGCCGACACCGGCGAGCGCTGGCTCGAGGTGAAGACCCGCGGCACGCGAGGTTCGACCGTGAAGGAGCGGCTGGCCCACGACGGCGTCGAGGTGTCCGACGGCGCCGACGCCTGGGTGCGCGACAGGCTCGGTGCGGCCCACGTGCACGGCGTCGACCCGACCGGCCTGGTCGCGACGCTGCACACGAGCTACCTCCGCACGACCCTGCTGCTGCCCGGCGGCGCCGGCCGCGCCACCATCGACCGCGACCTGCGCTGGACCTCGGCCCACGGCACCGCGGAGGTCGGCGACGTACTCGTGGTCGAGACGAAGGCCGCCTCCGCCGGTCCCGGTCCGCTCGACCGGCGGCTGTGGGAGCTCGGGCACCGGCCGACGCGCATCTCGAAGTACGGCACCGGGCTGGCGCTGCTGACCCCCGACCTGCAGACCAACCGCTGGCACCGCGTCACCTCGCGCCACCTCGCCGAGCACCTCACGGTCCGCACCGGGGCCGCGGCGTGAGGCCGGTCAGGTCCCGCGTCGCTGCCCTGGCGGTCGCCGCGACGATGGCCCTCGGTGGCTGTGCCGCGATCACCGGCGACGACTCGGTCTCCACGAGCGGCGTCGCGCCCGCCACGCGGACCGTGGAAGACGGCGACGGGGTGTGGGACGCCGACACCGTGCACGACATCTCGATCGAGGTCGACGACGACGCGGTCGCGGCGATGGTCGACACCTACCAGGAGTCCGGCGAGAAGGAGTGGGTCGAGGCGACGGTCACGATCGACGGCGAGACCTATCTGAAGGCCGGGCTGCGGCTCAAGGGGAACTCCTCGCTACGTGGCGTCACCGACGATGCCGAGCCCACCGACCTGCCGTGGCTGATCCGCCTCGACAAGTACGTCGACGGCCAGGCGATCGACGGCTCGAGCGAGCTCATCGTCCGGTCGAACAGCTCCGAGACCGCGCTCAACGAGGCGGTCGCCCTCGACCTGCTCGCGAAGGCCGGGCTGGCCAGCGAGCACGCGGTCGCCTCGTCGTTCAGCATCAACGGCGCCGACGCGCGGCTGCGGCTCGTCGTGCAGAACCTCGACGAGGACTGGGAGGCGGAGAACTTCGCGGGGGACGGGCTGCTCTACAAGGCGGATGCCGGTGGCGACTGGTCCTACCGCGGCGACGACCCCGACTCCTACACCGACGTCTTCGACCAGGAGACCGGCGACGACGACCTCGCGCCGCTGATCGACTTCCTCGACTTCCTCAACAACAGCAGCGACGAGGACTTCGCCGCCGAGCTGCCCGACCGCCTCGACGTCGCGTCGTTCGCACGCTACCTCGCCTTCGAGGAGCTCGTGGACAACTTCGACGACATCGACGGGCCGGGCAACAACTCCTTCCTGCGGTACGACGCCGAGACCGGCGGCTTCACCGTCGTGGCGTGGGACCACAACCTCGCCTTCGGCGGGCGTGGTGGCGGGGCCGGGGGCTTTTCCGGCGGCGGTGGTGACGGCGAGCGTCCCGAGGGGATGCCGACCGACATGCCCGAGGGCGCTCGCCCCGAGGGCGGCGGTCCCGGCGGCGGTGGCGGGATGGGCGGTCGCTCCAACGTCCTGGTGGAGCGCTTCACCGCCGTCGACGAGTGGGCCGACCTCGTCGAGCAGGCGAAGGCCGACCTGACCGCCGAGCTCTACGACAGCGGCTACGCCGAGGAGGTCCTCGGCCGCTGGTCCACCGTCCTCACCGAGCAGGCGGGCGACCTGGTCGACGCCGACACGGTCCAGCAGGAGGCCGACGCCATCCGGGAGTCGATCAGCGGTTGACCGGCGGGAACTCCTTCATCGCGTGGTCGGCGATCTTCTTCATCATGAAGCCGTCGATCCCGCCGCCGAGGACGCCGCCCGCGAGCGGCAAACCACGGCCGAAGCGGGACAGCACCTTCTCGCTGACGCCGCGCAGCAGCCGGAAGCCGACGGCCTTGTTGATCATCATCAGGGCCGCCGGCGGCAGGCCCTTGAGGGCATACGACGTGACCGCGCCGGTGGCCGAGGTCATCCCGGCCTTCTTGAGGACCTCGTCGGCATCGGACCCCACGAGGGTCAGCAGGATCGCGCTGCGCACGTGCGGGTCCTCGACGTCGTACCCCCGCAGCGAGGCGATCCCGGCGACCATTCTGGTGGCCTGGAGGTAGAACTCGGCGACGTTGACCGGAAGCGAGACCGGCATGGTGACGAAGCCACCCAGCCCGGTGACGAAGCCGCCGACGCCGCCGGTGACCATCGACCGGCGAGCGAGGGCGGCGATCGCCTTCTCGCGGTCGCCACCGGCCTTGTCGAGCGCCTGACCGGCGACCGACCGCACCGGGTCGAGCGGACCACGGCCGTCGATGCCGATGTCGACGAGGAGGTCGACCATCCTGTCGACGGCCCCGGGGTCGGGCCGCGGGTCCGCGGCGGCGTCGAGCGCCGACCGCGGCGTGTCGTCGGAGCGGCCGCCGGTGACGAGGTCCTTGATGCCCATGCCGCCACCCTACGAACCCGGGCCCCAGCGGTGGCCCACCTACATTCTGGGCCGGTGAAATGTGGGTGGACCACCGCTCTCGGAGCGCGACGTCTCGACACGCCGACGGCCGGTGGTGGACCCACATTTCCGAGCGACGAAATGTAGGTGGACCACCGCTCAGATCGACGAGCGGAAGCCGCGGAGCCGGAGCGAGTTGGTCACCACGAAGACGCTGGACGAGGCCATCGCGGCGCCGGCGAGCATGGGGTTGAGCAGGCCGGCGGCGGCGAGCGGCAGCGCGGCGACGTTGTAGGCGAACGCCCAGAACAGGTTGCCCTTGATCGTCGAGAGTGTGCGGCGGGCGAGGCGGATCGCGTCGACGGCCACCAGCAGGTCGCCGCGCACCAGCGTCAGGTCGCTCGCCTCGATCGCCACGTCGGTGCCGGTGCCCATCGCGAGCCCGAGGTCGGCCTGGGCCAGGGCGGCGGCGTCGTTGACGCCGTCGCCCACCATCGCGACGACCTTGCCGGCGGCCTGCAGGCGCTGCACCTCGGCGACCTTGTCGGCCGGCAGCACGTCGGCGATGACCGTCCCGATGCCGACCTGGGCGGCGACCTGACGGGCCGCGGACTCGTTGTCCCCGGTCAGCAGGACGGGCTCGAGGCCGAGCTCGCGCAGACGTCGTACGGCTTCGGCGGAGGTCGGCTTCACGGTGTCGCCGACCACGACCACGCCACGGGCGCGGCCGTCCCAACCGACGGCGACAGCAGTACGCCCCTCGCCCTGGGCCCGCTCGACGGCCTCGGCCAGCGCGGGCGGGAGGTGCTGCGACCAGTCGGCGAGCAGGCTCGGTCGCCCGACGACCACAGCGTGCCCGTCGACCACGCCCTCGACCCCGAGGCCGTCGCGGCTGGCGAAGCCCTCCACCACCGGTATCTGAGGACGTGGCGAACGGGATCCGGGGTCGATTTCGACCATGACGTCCTCAGATGTCGCGGCGGCGGCGATGGCTCGGCCGATCGGGTGCTCGGACGCGGACTCGAGGGCGGCAGCGAGACGTCGTACGTCGTCAGGGGACTCGCCGTCCGCGGCCACGACCTCGTGGACGGCCATCTCGCCGGTGGTCACGGTGCCGGTCTTGTCGAGCACGACCGTGTCGACGCGACGGGTCGACTCGAGGACCTCCGGGCCCTTGATCAGGATGCCGAGCTGGGCGCCGCGACCGGTGCCGACCATGAGGGCGGTCGGCGTCGCCAGGCCGAGGGCGCAGGGGCAGGCGATGATCAGCACGGCCACGGCGGCGGTGAAGGCGGCCGTCGCGCCGGAACCGGCGCCGAGCCAGAAGCCGAGCGTCGCGACCGACAGCCCGATCACGATCGGGACGAAGACGCCGGAGATCCGGTCGGCGAGGCGCTGCACCTCGGCCTTGCCGTTCTGGGCGTCCTCGACGAGCCGCGCCATCTGCGCGAGCTGGGTGTCGGCGCCGACGCGGGTGGCCCGGACGGTCAGTCGGCCACCGGCGTTCACGGTCGCGCCGACGACCGCGTCGCCCGGGCCGACCTCGACCGGGACGGACTCGCCGGTGAGCATCGACGCGTCGACCGCGCTGGTGCCGGACTCCACCGACCCGTCGGTGGCGACCTTCTCGCCCGGCCGGACGACGAAGATGTCACCGACGGCGAGCTGGTCGATCGGAATCCGGACCTCGCTCTGCCCACCAGAAGCGCTGTCGCGCAGCACCGCGACGTCGCGGGCACCCAGCTCCATCAGCGCGCGGAGCGCGGCTCCGGCCTGCCGCTTCGAGCGGTGCTCGAGCCAGCGGCCGGCGAGGATGAACGTGGTGACCCCGGCAGCGGCCTCGAGGTAGATGTTGCCCGCGCCGTCGGTGCGGTCGATCGCGATCCGGAACGGGTGCGTCATCCCGGGCTCGCCGGCGGTGCCGAAGAAGAGCGCCCACAGCGACCAGCCGAAGGCGGCCAGCACGCCGACCGAGACGAGGGTGTCCATGGTGGTCGCGCCGTGGCGCAGGTTGGTCCATGCGGCGCGGTGGAAGGGCCACGCGCCCCACACCACGACGGGCGCGGCGAGGACGAGCGAGGCCCACTGCCAGTACGTGAACTGCCACGCGGGCACCATCGCCATCGCGACCACGGGGATGCTCAGCGCGGCGCTGACCAGCAGCCGCTGGAGCAGCGGGTCGGCCGCCGGCACCTCGTCGGCCACCTCGGTCGACGGCGGTGTTGGGAGCGCGGCGGCGTACCCGGCCGCCTCGACGGTCTTGAGCAGCTCGTCGGTGGAGACGGTGCCGGGGTAGGAGACCTTGGCCTTCTCGGTGGCGTAGTTGACGGTCGCGGTGACGCCGTCGAGCTTGTTGAGCTTGCGCTCGATCCGGTTGGCGCACGACGCGCAGGTCATGCCGGTGATCGCGAGCTCGACGTCGGTGAGCTGCTCAGTGGTCATGGCCGCCCTCCTCGTTGTCGCCGGTCGGCGTGCCGCCCGACTCGACCGTGAACGCCGCGGTGCGGACCTCTCCGCGGTGCTGGAAGTCCAGGAAGAGGCGGTACGTCGCCGGCTCGGGGAACGCGGTCGCGAACTCGATCGCCGGCCCCGGCTCGCCCTCCTCCGGGTGGACGTGGAGGTAGCCGAGGTCGCCCGCGCGGATCGCGACGAGGTGGCCGTAGGCGCCGAGGTAGGGCTCGAGGTCCGTCACCGGCTCGCCGTCGAGCTCGATGCGCGTGGTCAGCACCGTGCTCGCGCCGGGGGCCGTGTCGCCCGAGAGGGCCACGGTGTAGGTGCCCTGGTCGGTCTCGACGGTCGCGACGCGGTCGTCGCCCGGCAGCGGCCGGGGCTCGAACTCACCGGCGACGGCGAGGTCGTCGGCCAGCGTGATGCCGTTCCAGCCCTCGGGCGTGAAGTCGGCGATCACCCGCCACACGCCCGGCGTCAGGCGCACGTCGACCGACCACGTGCCCGTCGCCCGGTCGAGCGTGGGGTGCACGTGCTGGAAGCCGGTCAGGTCGCGTGGTACGACGATGAGGTGGAGGTCCTTCTCATGCTCCTCGGTGTAGTCGAGGAGCGGCCGGCCGCTGGAGGTCAGCACCCGGAAGGCGAGCCGGGTGCGGCCGGCGGACACCTCCCGGTCGGCCAGCGCGAGGGTGAAGCCATCGGCGCGGGCTGTGAGCCCGGCCGCCTCGGCGACGCCGGCGGTGTGGCCCTCGTGGCCCTCGCCCTCGGCGCGACCCTCGTCGGATCCCTCGTGACCGGCCATGTCGTCGTGGGCCGCGACCGGCTCGGTGTCGATCGGCCCGACGAGCCGCCCCCCGCCCCAGGCGGCCGCGAAGGCGGCGACCAGGGCGGCGACGAACGCGGCGACCCGCAACGGCGTACTCATGACTCCTCCAGACGGTGGGTTGTCACACCAACGTGTAGCCGGCCTCCTCGACGGCGGCACGGACGGCCGACTCGTCGAGCGGGGCGGTGCTGGTCACGGTGACGGCGCCGGTCTCCACGACGACGGCGACGTCCTCGACGCCGGCGATATCGGAGATCTCCTCGGTGACGGAGGCGGCGCAGTGGCCGCAGGTCATGCCGGTGACGGTGTAGGTCTCGGTGGTCATTGCGTCTTCCTTCTCGTCGGCTCTGACTAGGACTTCACGAGGCGGGCGATCGCCTCGGAGGCTTCCTTGAGCTTCTGCTCCTGCTCGGCACCGCCCTGGCGGGCGGCATCGACGAGGCAGTGCGCCATGTGGTCGTCGAGCAGTGACAGCGCGAGCGCCTGCAGCGCCTTGGTGGCCGCGGACACCTGCGTGAGGATGTCGATGCAGTACTTCTCCTCCTCGACCATCCGCTGGATGCCGCGGACCTGGCCCTCGATGCGGCGCAGCCGCTTGAGGTGGGCCTGGACGGCTTCGTCGTTGCCCTCGAGGTGCCCGTGCTGTTCGCTCATGTGGCCAAGATACCCCCAGGGGGTATCTGGATCAAGCCGGAAGTCACCCATTGGGGTGGACTTGAGGTCAAAAGTCGAGCGTGGTGGGGCTCGTGGGGTCACTGGTCTGGTCCAGTCGACCTAGTGTGGCGAGCGGCGGTCCGGGGGGACGTCGGGGAGCGTGCGCACGCGCGGTCCTCTCCCGAGGTGCAAGGACCACACATGACCATCCGAGTAGCGCTGCTGGGCGGCGACGAGATCCTGCGACGTGGCCTGGACGGCATGCTCAGGGTCCTCGGCGGCTTCGAGCCGGTGACGACCCAGGGCCGCGACCGGAACCCGGTCGACATCGCCCTCTTCGAGACCTTCGGGGTCGCGGCGGACGACACCACGCTTGCCCGTGCGGTCGCCGACCCCTACATCCGGCGGGTCGCCGTCCTCACTTGGAACCACCACCCCGGCCTGGCTCGCGAGGTCGTGCGCAACGGGGTCGTCGGCTACCTCGGCACCAGCCTCAGCGCCCAGCAGCTCGGCCGCGCCCTCCATGCCATCCACGCGGGCGAGACGGTCGTTGCGCCGACGGTGCCCGCCGGGTCCCCCGCCGCCGCCGACAGCGCCAGCGACCTCGACCGGCTCACCGCCCGCGAACGCGAGACCCTCGCCCACATCGCCACGGGCCGCAGCAACGTCGACATCGCCGCCGAGATGCAGATCTCGCTCAACTCGGTGAAGTCCTACATCCGCAGCGCCTACGCCAAGACCGGCGTCCAGAGCCGGAGCCAGGCCGTCCTGTGGGCCGTCTCGCACGGGCTCGGTGCCGAGATGCTCGAGCGCACGGCCCTGCTCGAGCGGGCGAGCGCCGTCGCCTGTGCCGACCCGGGCCAGGACGGCCGGACTCAGGTCGTCCGGACGACCGTCTCCCCCTGAGCCACTTCGGCGGCCACGTCGGCCCGCGCAGGCAGGGCGGTCCACTCGCCGCGGCTGATCAGCACCTCACGCAGCAGGTCGGGCCGGTCGGTGATGATCCCGTCGACACCGGCGTCGAGGAGCGTACGCATCGTGGCCGGGTCGTCGACGGTCCACACGACCACGCGGATGCCGAGCTCGTGGGCCCGCGCGATCACCCGCTCGGAGTGGATCGGCAGCCGGCCGAGCCGCAGCGGCACGTGCGCGAACGCGCCACCCGACGTGCCGACGCCGAGGGGTCGTACGCCGCCGCGTGAGCACGCGATGAGCGTGGTCAGCGACCGCCACCCGAGGGCGGTGGTCACGCCCGGTGCCTCGTCCTGGAGCCGTCGCAACCAGCGGCTCCACGCGCCGGCGACCAGGATCCGCTCGGCCCACCGGGGGTTCGCGGCGAGCAGCCGCGCCATCGCGCCGATCGAGGCCTCGTCCTTGAGGTCTATCGCGAACTTCGCCTGCGGGAAGGCCGCCATCGCCTCGGCCAGCGTCGGGACCTGGTCGGTGCCGTGCACCCGCAGGCGTCGTACGTCGGCGAGGTCGAGGTCGGCGATCCGGCCGGGGTGGCCGGTGACCCGCCGCAGCGTGGCGTCGTGGAAGCAGACGACGTGCCCGTCGCGGGTGGTGTGCACGTCGGTCTCGAGGTAGGTGAGGCCCAGGGAGGTGGCACGCCCGAAGGCGGCGAGGGTGTTCTCGGGTGCGAGCGCCATGCCACCGCGGTGGGCGATGGCGAGCGGTCCACCCTCGTGTCCGTAGCGGGGGTCGCCGTAGCTGGTCACGGAACCAGCATGGGTCGGCCCCGCCGGGCTTGTCGCGCCCGGACGGGGCCGTGGAGCGAGTGTTCACCGAGGCTTCGCGCCACGGCCGGGTGGATCAGCTCCGGTAGCCACCCAGCAGCTCGGCGAGCCGCAGGTGCGGCTGCGCCTCGTCGCGCCGGCCCTTGCGCTGCAGGGAGCGGCCCAGCAGCAGGTGGGCGTAGGGCTCGTTGGGGTCGTGCTCGAGCAGCTCGGTGGCGACCCGGATGGTGCCGTCGAGCTGGGCGGAGTGGAAGAGCGAGCGTGCCAGCAGGAGGCGTACGTCGGTGAGCTCGTGGCCCACGTCGCCCGGGTCGTCGAGCAGCTCGGCCAGCAGCACGGCGGCCTCGCGGTAGGCGCGCTCGTCGAACAGCGCCTGGGCGCGCACCCAGCGGTCGTGGGTGGAGTCCTCGAGCAGGCCCGCGTGTCCGCGCAGCAACTGCTCGAATGAGGTCTGGTCGAAGGGGGTGAAGTCGGTCATCGTCGCTCCTCTCGCGCAGACGTACCGCGGCAGTGGGTACTCCGAGCGTGCGCCCGGATGCCGCCTCAACGCCGTACGTCGCCCGGCGATTCCGCGGAATACTGGACCCGACGGCGCCGTTGAAGGTCGTACAAACTTCAACCAGTGGAGGAAAGCATGCAGTTCGGCATCTTCAGCGTCGGCGACGTCACCACGGACCCGACCACCGGGCGCACGCCGTCCGAGGCCGAGCGCATCGCGTCGATCACGCAGCTGGCGCTCAAGGCGGAGGAGGTCGGTCTCGACGTCTTCGCGACCGGCGAGCACCACAACCCGCCCTTCGTGGTGTCGTCCCCCACGACCCACCTCGGCTTCATCGCGGCGCAGACCGAGAAGCTCATCCTCTCGACCAGCACCACGCTGATCACCACCAACGACCCGGTGAAGATCGCCGAGGACTACGCCTTCCTGCAGCACCTCTCCGGCGGTCGCGTCGACCTGATGATGGGCCGCGGCAACACCGGCCCGGTCTACCCGTGGTTCGGCAAGGACATCCGCGACGGCATCAAGCTCGCGGTCGAGAACTACCACCTGCTGCGCAAGCTGTGGCGCGAGCCGGTCGTCAACTGGCAGGGCCAGTTCCGCACGCCGCTCCAGGGCTACACCTCGACGCCGGCGCCGCTCGACGGCACGCCCCCGTTCGTCTGGCACGGCTCGATCCGCAGCACGGAGATCGCCGAGCAGGCGGCCTACTACGGCGACGGCTTCTTCCACAACCACATCTTCTGGAACAAGGAGCACACCGAGCAGATGGTGCAGCTCTACCGTCGCCGCTTCGAGTTCTACGGCCACGGCGCCGCCGACCAGGCCTACGTCGGGCTGGGCGGCCAGGTGTTCATGGCGTCGACCGAGGCCGAGGCCAAGCGCACCTTCCGGCCCTACTTCGACAACGCCCCGGTCTACGGCCACGGCCCGTCGCTGGAGGACTTCACGGAGATGACGCCGCTGACCGTCGGCACGCCCGAGCAGGTCATCGAGCGCACGCTCGGCTTCGCCGACTACGTCGGTGACTACCAGCGCCAGCTGTTCCTCATCGACCACGCCGGCCTGCCGACGTCGCTGGTGATGGAGCAGATGGAGATGCTCGGCACCGAGGTCGTGCCGGTGCTCCGCAAGGAGTTCGAGCGCCGTCGCCCCGCCCACGTGCCGAGCGACCCGCCCACCCACGCCTCGCTCGTGGCCGCCGGACCCGACGCCCCGCACCACCTCGTCGAGCCCGCCCGGGCCCGCGTCGAGGAGATGCAGGCAGCGGCCGAGCAGGCAGAGGCTGACAAGGTGGAGGCATGACCCGTCGCATCGTCGTGGTCACGGCGGGGCTCACCGTCCCGTCGTCCACCCGGCTGCTCGCCGACCAGATCGCCGAGGCGACCTCCGCGCAGGTGACTGCGCGGGGGGAGTCCCTCGATGTCGAGTACGTCGAGCTCCGCGAGGTCGCCGGCGAGCTGGCGTCCTTCATGGTGACCGGCGGCGTCCCGACGCCGCGGCTCACCGAGCTGCGCGAGCAGGTCGCCTCCGCCGACGGCCTGGTCGCGGTGACGCCGGTCTTCAACGGCAGCTACAGCGGGCTGTTCAAGATGTTCTTCGACGCCGTCGACAAGGACTCGCTGACCGGCACGCCTGTGCTCATCGCCGCCACGGCCGGCACCGCCCGGCACTCGCTGGTCCTCGACCACGCGATGCGGCCGCTGTTCACCTACCTCCGCGCGATCGTCGTACCCACGGGGGTGTTCGCGGCCACCGAGGACTTCGGCAGCCACGGCCTCGCCGACCGGATCACCCGCGCGGCGGCCGAGCTGGCGAACCTCGTGCTGAGCCAGGGCGGCTACGCCGTCGGCGGCTTCGCGCCCGACCTCGCGGCGCGCCCGCGGCGTACCGCCGGCACGCAGGTCGAGGCCGACGTGACGCCCTTCGGCGACCTGCTGCGCGGGCACTCCGGCTCCGACTGAGGCCCCACCCCGAGGTGTGGGCCACGCAGCCCGGGCAAGCCCCAACGGGTGAGCCGGGCTCGTCGATGCGCGCCTAGCGTCGAAGGCCACCTCTCGGAAAGGACGGCCCGATGGCACGCAGGACGACGAAGGCGCAGGACCAGACCGGAGCGGGCGGTGAGCTCCACCAGGCGCCGGCGCGCGGCCAGGTGATGACGACCGCCCAGGGTGTGCCGATGGGCGACGACCAGAACTCGTTGCGGGCGGGTGATCGCGGGCCGACGCTGCTCGAGGACTTCGCGATGCGGGAGAAGATCTTCCACTTCGACCACGAGCGGATCCCGGAGCGCGTCGTGCACGCGCGTGGGTACGGCGCCCACGGCTACCTCGAGTGCCTCGACCCGGTGACCGACCTGACCCGGGCCACGCCGTTCGCCCGCAAGGGCAAGCGCACCGAGGCGTTCGTGCGCTTCTCCACCGTGGCGGGCAACCTCGGCTCGCCCGACCTGGCGCGCGACGTGCGTGGCTTCGCGGTGAAGCTCTACACCGACGAGGGCAACTGGGACATCGTCGGCAACAACATCCCGGTCTTCTTCATCCAGGACGCGATGAAGTTCCCCGACCTCGTGCACGCGGTCAAGGAGGAGCAGGACCGCGGGTGGCCGCAGGCGCAGAGCGCGCACGACACGTTCTGGGACTTCATCTCGCTGATGCCCGAGTCGACCCACATGACGCTGTGGCAGATGTCGGACCGCACGATCCCGCGCTCGTTCCGCTTCATGGAGGGCTTCGGCGTCCACACCTTCCGCTTCGTCAACGCCGACGGCGACGCGACCTTCGTGAAGTTCCACTGGAAGCCGCGCCAGGGCCTGCAGTCGGTGGTGTGGAACGAGGCCGTGAAGATCAACGGCGCCGACCCCGACTTCCACCGCCGTGACCTCTACGCCGCCATCGAGGCCGGCGACTTCCCGCAGTGGGACCTCGGCGTGCAGGTCTTCGACGAGGCCTTTGCCGAGGAGTTCGAGTTCGACGTCCTCGACGCGACGAAGCTGATCCCGGAGGAGCAGGTCCCGGTCCGGGTGATCGCCCGGCTCACGCTCGACCGGGTGGCGAGCAACGTCTTCGCCGAGACCGAGCAGGTGGCCTTCTGCACGCAGAACATCGTGCCGGGCGTGGACTTCAGCGACGACCCGCTGCTGCAGGGTCGCAACTTCTCCTACCTCGACACCCAGCTCAAGCGGCTCGGCAGCACCAACTTCACCCAGATCCCGATCAACGCCCCCCGCTGCCCGGTGACGCACTTCCAGCGCGACGGGCACATGCAGATGTCGCGCCAGGAGGGCCGCGCCAACTACGAGCCCAACTCCCTCTCCGGTGACGAGCGCGGACCGCGCGCCGACGTCGAGCAGGGCTTCCGCAGCGTGCCGCGCGAGGAGGGCGGCGAGGTCCGACGCGTGCGCTCGGAGACCTTCGCCGACCACTACAGCCAGGCCCGCCAGTTCTGGATCAGCCAGACCGAGGTCGAGCAGCAGCACATCGTGGCGGCGTACGGCTTCGAGCTCGGCAAGTGCGAGGAGCCGGCCATCCGCACCCGCATGCTCGGCAACCTCCGCAACGTCCACGAGGACCTCGCCCAGGGCGTCGCCGACGAGCTCGGCATGCCCCTGCCCGAGGCGAACGAGCCCGCGTTGCCGACGCGGACCGACCTGCCGGAGTCGGAGGCGCTCAGCATCCTGCGCAACGGGCCCGACTCCTTCGCCGGCCGCAAGCTCGGCGTGCTGGTGACCCCGGGTGCCGACGGGGCGCTCCTCAAGGCGCTCGAGGAGGCGTTCACGGAGGCGGGCGCCGTCGTGGAGTACGTCGCTCCTGCCGCCGGGCCGCTCAGGTTCAAGGGTGGTCGCAAGCTCACGCCGGACCACGCGGTGCCCGGTGCACCGTCGGTGCTGTTCGACGCCGTCGCCGTGGTGACGTCGGCCGACGGCGCCGCCGACCTCGCGGGCCGCAAGAGCGCCTGCGACTTCGTCGACGACGCCTTCGCGCACCAGAAGTTCCTCGGGTGGGTGGCCGACGCGCAGGCGCTGCTCGACGCGGCCGGCGTCACGCCCGACGACGGGTGCCCAGAGCTCACGGCGTCGTCCGTGCCGGCTTTCGTGGAGCAGTGCGGTGCGCTGCGGAGCTGGGAGCGGCCGGTCCGGAGCTGAGCCTTCCGGGCTGTCGGTCGGGCGTCCTAGGTTGGAGGCACCCGACCGAAGGAGCGCGTGATGGCCACCCTCAACCCCTACCTCAACTTCCCCGACGCGAAGGCGCGGGAGGCCATGGAGTTCTACGCCTCGGTCCTCGGCGGCGAGCTCAACGTGATGACCTTCGGCGACATGGGCACCGAGGGTCCGATGGCCACACAGGTGATGCACGGCCAGCTCGAGACGCCGTCCGGCTTCACGCTGATGGGTGCCGACGCGCCGCCGGAGATGGTGCAGGTGACCTTCGGTGACAACGTCTCGGTGAGCATCTCGGGCGGCCACGACGAGGCCGACCAGCTGCGTGGCTGGTTCGCCGCGCTGTCCGAGGGCGGCGAGGTCGGCCAGGCGCTCGAGGCCGCTCCGTGGGGCGACGAGTTCGGGATGTTCAAGGACCGGTTCGGGATCTCGTGGCTCTTCAACATCGCGGGTGCGCCTTCCTGACGAACCTCTTCCGCACGAGGCCCCCGAGCCTCACACTCGTCCCATGACCACCCGAGCCTCCCGTGCCCTGGCCGCCCACCCGCGGCAGTCCTGGCTGACCTTCGGCGGCATCGCGGCGACCGGTCTGGCCGCCGCGGTCTCCGTGGCGCTCCTACAGGGTGCCGGCCGGGTCGGCGTCGTCATGACGGCCTTCACCGGCGTGGTGGTGATCGGGGTGCTGACTGCCGTGCTCGACGCGATCGTGTCGCCCGGCAACCCCGACTTCCGCGGCAGCGGCCACCTCGGGCACGGGTACGGCGGCGACGCCCTCGGCGGCGGGGTCGGGTTCCACGGCGCCGGTGGTGACTGCGGCGGCGGTGGCGGGGTCGACTGCGGGTAGCCCACCGCGCACGCCGGCGACACGCCCGGGGAGGGCGCGCCGCCGACGCGGTGCTGCGGTCAGTCCTGCTCGGTGAGGTCCTCGGAGTCGAGGTCACCGGCGGGGTGGCCGGCGAGACCGTCGAACCCGAAGGTCGGCGCGGTCTCGTCGTGGTTGTGCGTCTCGTCCTGCGTGGCGCTGGTGCCGTCCTCGTCGGTCACGGTGCTGGCGTCCGTGGACCGGTCGTCGGTCACCGAGGCGGCGTACGCCGCGAACCCGTCGTAGTCGAACGGGAACGCGTACGCGCCTTGCGCGCTGCTCGCCGAGTCGCTGTCGGAGTCGTCGCCGACCCGACCGGACTCCTCGGAGCCCTGCTGCGCGAACACCAGCGACGGGTCGCTGGTGAAGGCACCGGAGGCGCCGCCGAGCTGGCGGTCGGCGTACGACTCGTCGTGCGAGGAGGACGACCGGGTGCCGTCCTCGTCCGCGACGGCGGAGCTGCTGCTGTCGGTGCTCGAGGTCTCCTGGCCGAGGAAGCCGCCGGCGCCCTCGAAGGACGAGGGACCGCTCAGCGAGCCGGCCGACTGGTGCGAGCTGTCGTTGCCGGCGATGTCGTCACCGGCCTGGCCGGAGGACGAGCTGTCCGACTGCGAGAACGTGCCGGCCGGGTTGCCGGCGATCTCGCCGAGGACGAAGCCGCCCTCGGTGGACGTCGCGTCCGCGTGCGACTCCTCGGACGACCGGGTGCCGTCCTCGTCGGCCACGCTCGAGGACGACGAGCCCTGCGAGGCCTGGTCGTCGACGAAGGCGAAGGTCAAGCCGTCGAAGGAGTACGGCGCCGAGCCCGCGAACGAGCCGCTGGACTGCGACTCGTCCGAACCGGCGTCACCCGTGTCGTCGGACGCCGAGGCGTTCGACTGCTCGATGGCGCCCTGCGGGTCGACCGCGAGGTCGCCCGTACCGAGCGCGCCACCGGTGGAGTGGCTCCCGGTCGACTCCGAGGAGGACGACCGGGTGCCGTCCTCATCGGTGGTCGTGGACGACTGCGACTCGTGCGTGGTCTGGTCCTGCTGTGCGGTGGCCGTGACGCCGCCGACGTGGACCGGGGCCTGGGCCGAGCCGCTGTTGTGCGAGGACTGCTCGGACGACTGTGCGTCGCCCGCCTCGTCGGACCCGGAGGTCTGGGCCGACGAGAGCGCCCCGCCGGGGTCGATGGTGGTCGGGTCGCTCTGCAGGCCGAGCGACCGGTCGGTGTCGGTCGAGCTGCTGTCGCTCGACGTCGTCGTACCGTCCTCGTCGGTCTGGGTCGTGGTGGAGCTGTCACTCGAGGACTGGGACTGGTCGAGCCCCAGGTCCACGCCGCCGATCTCGATCGGCGAGGAGAGGCTCGAGTCGCTGCTCGAGGTGCTCTCGGTGTCGTCGGCGTTCGCAGCCGCGGCGCCGGCGAGCATGAGCCCGCCCGCCACGGCCGTGACGGCCAGGGATCGCTTGATCCAGGTGTTCATGTGAGTTCCTTCGTGTCGGTTTCTGGAGGCTTCGCGGGACCGCGAAGCCAAGCGTCGGCGCAGGTGCGCGGACGCGGATGACCGGACGAAGGAGGTCAGTCGGGTGAGAAGCCCGGACGATAGGTCGGCGAGCCCGGGAGTACGTGGTCGCGCGGGATGACGCGGATCGACCAGGTGGCGCGGCGCGCGTGGTTCCGCGCGTCGGGGAGGACGGCCGAGGCAGCGCCGACCTGGGCATCGCCGTGCCCGCCCGCATGTGAGGACGTCGGCGTCGAGAGGACGGACGTCACGCCCTGTGGCTGCGCCGGGGTCGGCTGGCGGTCGTCGCCGTGGTCGGCGGCGGGCCGGTCCTCGGCGGTCTGGTCCGCGATCGTGTCGTCCACCTGCGCGGCTTCCGGGACTGCGGCCGATGAGCGGGCCGCGCCTCGGGCTTCTCCGTCGCGCGACATCGCGGTGCCGGCGACGTGATCGGAGCCGGGAGTGGGTTGGACGGCGGCCGGGGCGTCGGTGCTCGGTGCGGTCGGGGTGTCGCTGCCTTCGACGACCGGGTCCACGGCCTGCCCTGCGGTGTCGCGCACCGGCTCGACGACCGGCTCAACGACCGGCTCAACGGTCTCGCGCACGGGCTCCACGACGGGCTCGACCGCCTTGCGGACGGGCCGCGTGACGGGCTCGACGACTCGGTCGCGGACGGGCTGGACCACGCGGTCGCGCACGGGCTTCGTGACCGGCTCGACCGCGTTGCGCACGGGCTCTGTCACCGGCACGACGACCGGCTCCACGACCTCGTCGCGAACCGCGTCGGTCACGGGGGTGGTCTGCTCGGCGACCGTGCCGGTCAGGTCGGAGCCGACGTCACCGACGGTCTCGAGCAGGCCCGGGGCAGCTGATCCGGGGTCCTCGATCCCGTCGTCGGCCTGGGCCGAGCCCGCTCCGAGCAGCAGGAAGAACGCGACGAACCCGAGGCCGGAGAGCAGCCAGAGTGTCGTACGACGACGCGAGCCCGAGGGCATCGGGACGGAGCCGTCCCCGGCAAGAAGGCCGGAGCGTCGTCGGAGAAGCATCGACAGGGGTTCGGACGCGACAGATGTGACGGATGGGTCGTGCGGAGAAACAATTCGCAGGTTCCACCCCGGAGGGTGGGCTCCGGCTGCCGCCGGATCCGTCATACGAAGGCGACCGGACAAGGTCGGGTCGGGATGACGGATCAGGTCGCCGCCCGCACCCCGCGGGACGGAGCGCCAGCGCGTGCAACGAGTGGAGGCTAGGTCACCCGCGTCCGCGGAGCGCCCGCAATTCGGCTCCCGGCGTCGGTCCCGCGTGGTGTGATGGCCGCGCCATGACCCGATGGAGCGCCAGCCAGGTGACCGAGGTCGCGCCTGACGCGTCCTCGCTGGCGGCCGCGCGCAAGCTCGCGCTGCCGGGTCCGTGGCGCGAGACCGGGTGCAGCGACGTGCTCGTGTGGGGCCAGTGCCAGGGCAGTGGCAAGACGCCCTACCAGGTGAGCGTCGACCTCGTCGGGCCTGCCTACCGCTGCTCGTGCCCGAGCCGGAAGTTCCCCTGCAAGCACGCCCTCGCCCTGCTGATGCTGTGGTCCGAGGGCGTCATCGACGAGTCCGGCCAGATCGCGGCCTTCGCCGACGAGTGGGCCACCCAGCGCGCCGAGAAGGCGGCGAAGCCGACCCGGGCCGCGACCGAGAGCACGCCCGACCCGGCGGCCCAGGCCAAGCGGCTCGAGCAGCGGCTCGCGCGGATGGACGCCGGCGTCGAGGACTTCCGGCTGTGGCTCGCCGACCTCGTCCGCGGTGGCCTGGCTGCCGCGCGCAACCAGCCCTACTCCTACTGGGACACCGCGGCCGCCCGGCTCGTCGACGCCCAGCTGCCGGCGCTGGCCGAGCGGGTCCGCGAGGCGGGCTCGCAGGTGCACGCCAGCCGCGAGTGGGCGGCGTACCTCCTCGCGGAGCTCGGCCGCTGGTGGACGATCACCTGCGCCTGGCAGGCCCGCGAGGGCCTCGACACCGACGCGATGGCCGACGTGCGCGTCGCGGTCGGATGGGCGCAGTCGAGCGAGGACGTCCGCGACGGCGACGCCCGCCCGGGTCCGTGGACCGTCCTCGGCGCCGTGCGCACCGACGACGGCAAGCTGCAGGAGCAGCGCACGTGGCTCGCCCACGACGACGGCGAGGTGGTCGCCGTGCTCGACTTCGCGGGCTACGGCCAGACCCTCGCGGTGCCGCAGCTCAGCGGTGCCCGCCTCGACGTCACGGTCTCGCGCTACCCCGGGGCCGCGCCCCGCCGGGCGCTCTTCCGCGACCCACCCGTCGGCGCGGTGCCGGTCACCGGTCTTCCCGGTCGCACCACCCTCGCCGCGGTGCACGCCGCGGCCGCCGAGGGGCTCGGCCGGACGCCGTGGCGGGGTCGGCAGCCGGCCCCGCTCGCCGACGTACGCGTCGTGCGCGAGGGCGAGCAGTGGCGGGTCAGCGACGCGACCGGCTCGCTCCCGATGGCCGACGGTGCCCCGGTGTGGGTGCTGCTCGCGGTGAGCGGCGGTGAGCCCGTCGACGTCTTCGGCGAGGTCGAGTCGGGCGCGTTCCGCCCGCTCGCGGTCTGGCTGGACGACCAGGTGATGGGCCTGTGAGCACCCTCGACCAGTGGCTGACCGACGTCGCCACGGCTGCGCTCGTCGGCAGCGCCCGCCGCGAGCCACCTCCCGCACCCAGCCTCGTCGTCGGCCCGGCGGAGGAGTCCGCCGAGCACCGGCTGCTCGCCAGCGCTGCCGTCGCCGACGCCCTCACCCGAGGAGGTACGACGCTGCCGCCGGCGAGCGACGACCTCCTCGCCGCGGACGACGAGGTGCGCCCGCCTGCCGGCGAGCGCGCCACCCAGCTGCTCACGTTGTTGCTGACCCAGCCGCCGGTGTCCAAGAACGCCCGCGACGAGCTCGTCGTCGAGTGGCTCCGGCTCGCCAACGGCGCGGGCCAGCGGGTGCCCTGGCCGCTACTGCCTGCGCTGCTCGACCACGCCACCCCCCGGCGTCGCGTCGCCAACGCGATGGGCGGCGCGCTGGGTGAGCGCGGCCGCTGGCTCGCCGGGCTCAACCAGGAGTGGAGCGGGCTGCTCGACGGCGACGACGAGCGGGTCTACGCGCCCGTCGACTGGGTGCAGGCCTGGCCGACGATGTCGACCGCCGAGGCGGTGACGGCGTTCGCGCTCGGTCGCCGAGCGGATCCCACCGTCGCCCGCGAGCTGCTCGAGGAGCACTGGTCGACCGTGTCGGCCAAGGTCCGCAGCGACGCGTTGCGCGCCCTCGGCCCCGGGCTCTCGAGCGCCGACGAGCCACTCCTCGAGCAGGCGCTGGACGACAAGGCGAAGTCCGTGCGCGAGGCGGCCGCCGCGATGCTCGACCGGCTCCCCGGGAGCGCGCGTGCGGCCCGGATGGCCGAGAGGCTGCGGCGGCTCATGACCGTGAAGGGGACGCTCGTGCGCCACCTCGAGGTCGACGTGCCCGCCGCGCCCGACGAGGCAGCGGTGCGTGACGGGCTGACCGCTCCGGCCAAGGGCGTGAACCCCACGCCGACCCAATGGCTCTCGCAGATCGTCCGCGGGGCACCGTTGAGCACCTGGACCGACCTCACCGGGAAGGGCCCGGCGGCCACGCTGAAGATGGTCCGCGACAAGGACGTGCTCTCCTGGCTCGTCGAGGCGGTCGTCGACCACCGCGACGGGGAGTGGGCAGCCGCGTGCGTCGACCACGGCGTACCCGACCCGCGGCTGCTGTGGCTGCTGCCGGCCGAGCACCGCGCCCAGCTGCTCACCGTCTGGGTCACCCAGGCCTCCCGTGGCCGCGACCTGCGCAGCCTGCTCTCCGAGGCACCCCGCCCCTGGCCCGACGACCTCGGCCGGGCCGTGCTGAAGCGGATCCAGGGCGAGCGCACCGACATGTCCTTCGCCTACACCGCCGCCCCGCTCCTGCCGGTCGGGCTGAGCCCGGCGCTCGCGCCCGAGATCAACGCAGCCCTCTCCCGGCTGCCCGACGACGGCGGCCACCTGCGCCGCGCCCTCACCGAGACCTTGCAGCTCCACGCGTTCCGCACATCCCTCACGGAGGCCTTCAGATGACCACCACCCAGCCCACGCCCGACGTGCTCCGCCAGCACGCCGAGGACGCGTACGCCGACGAGCTCGCCGCGCTGGCCGCCGTGGACGACCGCCCCCGACCGCCGTCGTGGCACCTCTCGCCGTGGGCCGTCGCGACCTATGTCCTGGGCGGCGACCTGCCCGACGGCACCCGGATCACCCCGAAGTACCTCGGCCAGCGCCGGCTGGTGGAGGTGGCGATCTCGTCGCTGGCCACAGACCGTGCGCTCCTCCTGCTCGGCGTGCCCGGCACCGCGAAGTCGTGGCTCGGCGAGCACCTCGCCGCCGCGATCAGCGGACGCTCCACGCTGGTCGTGCAGGGCACGGCCGGCACCCAGGAGGAGGCCCTGCGCTACGGCTGGAACTACGCCCGCCTGCTCGCTGAAGGCCCCTCGCGGGAGGCGCTCGTCGCCGGCCCGGTGATGCGCGCGATGGAGACCGGCGCGATCGCGCGCGTCGAGGAGCTCACGCGCATCCCCTCCGACGTGCAGGACTCCCTCATCAGCATCCTGTCCGAGAAGACGCTGCCGGTGCCCGAGCTCGACGAGGAGATCCAGGCCCGGCCCGGTTTCAACCTCATCGCCACGGCCAACAACCGCGACAAGGGCGTCAACGACCTGTCCTCGGCGCTGCGGCGGCGCTTCAACACCGTCGTACTGCCCCTGCCGGACTCGCTCGAGCAGGAGGTCGAGATCGTCCGCACCCGTGTGACGGCGCTGGGCGCCTCGCTCGAGCTGCCGGCCGACCTCGCCTCGCTGTCGGAGATCCAGCGCGTGGTCACCGTGATGCGCGAGCTCCGCAGCGGCGTGACCACCGACCAGCGCACGACGATCAAGTCACCGAGCGCGACGCTGTCCACGGCCGAGGCGATCTCGGTGATGACCAACGGGCTCGCCCTCGCCGCCCACTTCGGCGACGGCACGGTGCGGGCCGACGACGTCGCCGGCGGCCTGATCGGCGCGGTCGTGAAGGACCCCGTGCAGGACCGGCTGGTCTGGCAGGAGTACCTCGAGACGGTCATGCGCAACCGCCGCGAGTGGAGCGACCTCTACCGCGCCTGCCGGGACCTGGGCTGAGCCGCGCGGATGCCCGTCGACGTCTACGGCGTACGCCACCACGGTCCCGGGTCCGCCCGGGCGGTGCGCGCTGCCCTCGAGGAGGAGCCGCCCGACCTGGTCCTCATCGAGGGCTGCCCGGAGCTCGACGCCATCGTCGACCTGCTGGGCGAGACCGACATGGTGCCGCCGGTCGCCGGGCTGGTGTACGCCGTCGACGAGCCGCGGCAGGCCACGTTCTACCCGCTCGCGCTCTTCTCGCCCGAGTGGGTCGCGGCGCGGTGGGCGCTCGAGCGCGGTGTGCCCGTGCGGTTCCTCGACCTGCCAGCCGCGCACTCCTTCGCGCTGGCGCAGGAGGATTCGGCCCCGCCCGAGCCCGCCGAGCTGGACGACGACGCGGAGCCCGTCGAGGAGCCGCCGATCCCGGCCGCACGGCTCGACCCGATCGGGACGCTCGCCGCGACCGCCGGCTACGACGACGCCGAGCGCTGGTGGGAGGACGCCGTCGAGCAGCGCCACGGCTCGCCGGCCGAGCGCTTCGCCGCGATCCGCGAGGCGATGGCCGCCGTCCGATCGGCCGACACCCGGCCCGACGACGACCCCGACGTCCGGAGCAACGCGCGTCGCGAGCAGTGGATGCGCCGGGTGCTGCGCGCCGAGATCAAGGCCGCTCCCGAGGCCCGCATCGCGGTGGTGTGCGGCGCCTGGCACGCGCCGGCGCTCGTGCCGGCGGACTTCCCGCCGGCCAGCCGCGACAACCACCTGATCACCAAGCTGCCCAAGACGAAGGTCGCGGCGGCGTGGACCCCGTGGACCGCGGCGCGGCTCAGCTACGCCTCGGGCTACGGCGCCGGCGTCAGCGCGCCGGGGTGGTACCAGCACCTCTTCGACCACCTCAGCCGGCCGGAGCCCGACCCGCGCGGCCTCGCCACGACGTGGCTGGTCCGTGTGGCTCGCACCCTGCGCGAGGAGAAGCTCGATGCCTCGACCGCGTCGGTCGTCGAGGCCGCGCGGCTGGCCGAGACGCTCGCGACCGTCCGCGGCCGTCCGTCCGTCGGGCTGAGCGAGCTCGACGACGCCGCGGAGACCGTGCTCTGCGAGGGTTCGCGGCTGCCGCTCGACCTGGTCCACCGCCGCTTGGTGGTGGGCGAGGAGCTCGGCTCGGTGCCGGAGTCGGCGCCCGTCGTCCCGCTGGCGGCCGACCTCGCCCGCCAGCAGCGGTCGCTGCGCCTCAGACCCACAGCGGCGGTCCAGCAGGTCGACCTCGACCTGCGGCGCGAGGGCCAGCTGGCCCGGTCGGTGCTGCTGCACCGGCTCCGGCTGCTCGGCATCGGGTGGGGCGAGGTCACCGACGCGGGCCGCACGACCGGCACGTTCAAGGAGAGCTGGTCGCTCGAGTGGCGGCCCGAGCTCGCCGTCGACCTCGTCGAGGCGAGCATCTGGGGCACGACCATCGCTGTCGCCGCGGCCGCCCGCGCCGCAGACCGGGCGGCCCACTCGGCCGACCTCACCGAGCTGGCCGCGCTGGTCAGCACCTGCCTGACCGCGGACCTGCCCGACGGGATAGAGGCCGTGCTCGACGCGCTCGACGCCCGGGCCGCGGTCCAGCACGACGTGCCCGCCCTGCTCTCCACCGTCGAGCCGCTGGCCCGCACCTGCCGCTACGGCGACGTGCGCGGCGTCGACACCGCGCGGGTGCGCACCGTCCTCGGCGCCACCGTCGTACGCGCGTGCGTGGGGTTGCCGATGGCGTGCGCGAGCCTCGACGAGGAGGCCGCCGAGCAGGTGGCGACCGCGATCGCCGGCGCGCAGCGCGGCCTCGCCCTCCTCGCCGACCCCGAGCTCGACGACGCCTGGGCGGAGGCGCTGGAGTCGATCTCCGCGCCCGACCACGTCGCCGGCGGTGTCGCGGGCCGAGCCACGCGCATCCTGCTCGACGCCGGCCGGATCGACTCCGGCACCACGGCCCACAGGATGGGACGGCGGCTCTCGCTCGCCGCTTCGGCGCCGCAGGCCGCGGCGTGGCTGGCAGGCTTCCTCGCCGGCGACGCGGTGCTGCTGGTGCACGACGCCACGCTGCTGGGGCTCGTCGACGCGTGGGTCAGCGACCTCGACGAGGAGGCGTTCGAGGACCTGCTGCCGCTCGTGCGTCGTACGTTCGCCGCATTCAGCGCGCCCGAGCGCCGCACCATCGGCGAGCAGCTGTCGCGCCTCGGGCGGCCGGGCGAGAGCCCCGCGACGGCGAGCAGCGGGCTCGACCTCGAGCAGGCCCGACCGGCGCTGGAGGCCGTGGCACGGCTGGTCGGCTGGAAGGTGGTGGACCATGACGGAGCAGGCTGAGAGCCGCGACCGGCTCACGCGCTGGCGGCTGATCCTCGGCGGTCAGGAGGCCGACGGCCTCACCGGCGCCGACGGGCAGGGCATCGGCCTGACGGAGGGCGACGGGCGTCGCGACGACGCCCTCTCCGCGTTGTACGACGGTGAGCGCAAGGCCGGCCTCGGCGGGTCGTCACCCCGCGTCGCGCGCTGGCTCGGCGACATCCGGACCTACTTCCCGTCCTCGGTCGTGCAGGTCATGCAGGGCGACGCGATGGAGCGGCTCGGGCTGCGCCAGATGCTGCTCGAGCCCGAGATGATGCGGGCCGTCCAGCCCGACGTCGGCCTGGTCAGCACCCTGATCGGGCTGGGCCGGGTGATCCCCGAGCACTCCCGCGAGACGGCGCGCGCGGTCGTCCGGCAGGTCACCGACGAGCTCGAGGAACGGCTGCGCCAGCGCACCGTGCAGGCCGTGACGGGCGCGCTGGACCGGTCCGCCCGGACCCGACGCCCGCGGATGCGCGACGTCGACTGGCGCCGCACGGTCGCGGCCAACCTCAAGCACTACCTGCCCGAGCACCGCACGGTCGTGCCCGAGCGGCTCGTCGGCTACGCCCGCCGGTCGACTCAGGTCGAGCGCGAGATCATCCTCTGCATCGACCAGTCCGGCTCGATGGCGGAGTCGATCGTCTACAGCTCGGTCTTCGGCGCGGTGCTCGCCTCGATCAAGTCGGTGGGCACGCGGATGGTGGTCTTCGACACCGAGGTCGTCGACCTGACCGACGACCTCGACGACCCGGTCGACATCCTGTTCGGCGTCCAGCTCGGCGGCGGCACCGACATCAACCGGGCGCTGGCCTACTGCCAGGACCGGATCACCCAGCCGGCCGACACCGTGCTCGTGCTGATCAGCGACCTCTACGAGGGCGGCATCGCCGAGGAGATGATCAGCCGCGCCAGCGCGGTCGTCGGCTCGGGCGCGACGATGATCGCACTGCTCGCGCTGAGCGACTCCGGCCAGCCGTCCTTCGACGCCGACCACGCGGCGGCGCTCGCCGAGATCGGCGTACCGTCGTTCGCCTGCACGCCCGACCTCTTCCCCGACCTGATGGCGGCCGCCATCGAGAAGCGCGACATCGGCGAGTGGGCGGCGGCCAACGACGTGGTCACCACCCACGAGACGACCAAGCCGCTCTGAGCCCCTGCCGCCGGGGGTGGCGGCAGATTGCGTCTGGTGGGGTCTGGGCGTGCGATGTGCCGCCACCTTGGGGTCGTACGTCGTGGGGGTGGCGGCAGATTGCGTCGGAGCGACGTGTGGGCGTGCGATGTGCCGCCACCATCGGCGCTAGCCGGGCTGGTTCTCCCAGGCCGGGCCTTCGCCGCCGAAGCGCTCGACGAGCCGGCGCCCGACGTGGCCGGCGTTCGCGCGGCGTACGTCCTCGGGGACCTCGGGCAGGTTCTCCTCCCAGTCCAGGAGGGGTGATCCACGCAGCTGCATCATCCGGGCCGGGCGGCCGAAGAAGAACGGGTGGGCGTGGGCCCCGCCGTCGCCGTACCGGCCCATGTGGCAGCGCCCGACGCTCGGCAGCTCCTCGACGGCCGCGGTGATCGCGACGATCAGCCGGCCCATCTCGGCGGCCAGGTCGTCGGGCAGGTCGGCGACGTCGTGGTGGGCGTGCGGCTTGAGGATCAGCGTCACCGGCAGCTGCATGCCGATCTCGGAGACCCGCCACCGCTCGTTGTTCCACGCGACCCGCGCCGCCTGCTCGGGCGTCAACGGGTTGCGGCAGTCGCACGCGGCCGGGTCCTCGCCGTTGCGGGGCGGCTCGGCGTCGACCAGCGGCTCGAGCGGCTTGATCCGCAGCCCGTCGAGCTCGAACGGGAACACGTCCCACCCCGGCATCGCCTCGATCGCGACGGCCAGCCGACCCTCGTCGTCGGTGGCGGCGGCGATCCGCGCGTAGTAGTCCTCGATCGACTCCAGCTCGCTCATGCCCGGGAGTCTTCCACCGCCCACCCCTAGTGGGGTGGTCCGCAGCCTGTCGGCGAGGCACGGTCGAAGGCATGAGCGATGACAAGATCAGTGTGGAGCGCACCATCCCCGCGTCGAGCGCCGAGGTCTTCGAGGTGCTGAGCAACCCCGAGCGCCACGTCGAGCTCGACGGGTCGGGCTTCGTCGTCAGCGACGAGAAGACCGACCGGATCCAGGGCACCGGCGACGTGTTCACCATGAACATGACCGGCGACCACATGGGCGGGGACTACCAGACCGAGAACCACGTCACCGGTTTCTCGCAGAACAAGCTGCTCGCCTGGCAGACCGCGCCGGCCGGGCAGGAACCGCCCGGCTGGCAGTGGGTCTGGGAGCTGGAGCCCGAGGGCTCCGACGCGACGCTGGTGCGGTTGACGTACGACTGGAGCAGCGTCACCGACAAGGAGCTGCTCGAGAAGATCAGCTTCCCCCTGGTCTCCCAGCACCAGCTCGAGGACAGCCTCGACAACCTGAGCCAGGCCGTCACCGGCTCCTAGGACAGGCACAGACGCGCGGACCGGAGCAGGTCCGCGCGTCTGTGCTCCGCCGTCAGGCGACCGGGGTGAGCTCCGGCTCCTCGACGCGTACGTCGACCACCTCGCCCGTCGGGCCGGCCGGTCGGCGCGGCCACCAGACCCGGTCGCCCAGCAGGACGAGGGCGGCAGGCAGCATCACCAGGCGGATGATCGTCGCGTCGAGCAGGATCGCCACCGAGAGCGCGACGCCCATCATCTTCATCTCCAGCATGCTCAGCGTCGCGAAGATCGCGAACACCGAGACCATGACCGCCGCGGCGCTGGTGACGACCGAGGCGCTGTCGCGGATGCCCTGCTCGACGGCCAGCTTCGTCGGCAGGCCGCGGCCCACCAGCTCGCGGATCCGGCCGGTGACGAAGACGTGGTAGTCCATCGACAGCCCGACGAGCACGACGAGCACGAAGAGCGGGATCCAGTCGATGACGAAGCCGGTGCTGGTGAAGCCGAGCGCGTCCTCGAGCCAGCCGTGCTGGAAGACCAGGGTCAGCACCCCGAAGGCCACCCCCACCGACACCAGGTTGAGCGCCGTCGAGACCAGCGCGAGCGGCACGCTGCGGAAGGCGACGCCCATCATCACCAGCGTCAGCAGCAGGACGAACCCGATGACGACCGGCATCCACGACGAGAGGTGCTCGTCGAAGTCGAGGTTGGAGGCGGCGTCGCCGCCCACCGCCCACTCGAGTCCGTCCAGTGAAGCGGGCGCGAGGTCCTCGCGCAGGTCGGTGATCGCGTCGGTCGTGCGCTGGTCCGAGTCCGACCACGGCAGGGCGAGGGTGAGGGAGGAGGTGCTGCCGTCGTCGGACGTGGTCACCCCGCCAGGCACGGCGGTGAAGTCCGTCGCGCTCGACGCCAGGTCGTCCAGTGCCTGCGCCGAGCCGTCGCCCTGCGCCAGCACCGTGACGGTCGTGCCCTCGCCGGGGAACTCTGCGGCCACGTCGCGCATCGTCTCCACCGCCGGGATGCCGGCAGGCAGCGTCTCCAGGTTGGAGGCGTGCATCGTCATGCCGAGCGCCGGGACGGCCAGGGCAGTGGCGGCCGCGACCGAGCCGGCGAGCGCCAGCGCCGGGTGGCGTACGACCGGGGCGAGGATGCGGCGGCTGATCCCGCCGGCGCCGATGCGGCGGTTGAGCCGCCACAGCAGCGGCACCCGCGGCCGGTCGACCCAGCGGCCGAGCTTCACCAGCAGCGCGGGCAGGACCGTGATGGATCCGAGCACGGCGACCGCGACGACGATGATCGCGCCCATCGCCAGCGAGGTGAAGGTGACGAAGTCGACCAGGAAGAGGCCCGACATCGCCGCGGCCACCGCGAAGCCCGACACGAGGATGGAGTGGCCCGAGGTCTGCGCGGCGATCTCGACCGCGTCGAGGGTGCTGCGCCCGCGGGCCCGTTCCTCGCGCTCGCGCTTGAGGTAGAAGAGCGAGTAGTCCACGCCGACGGCCATGCCGATCAGCACGATCATCGACCCGACGGTCGGCTCGGCCGGGACGAGGTGCGAGACGACCGCGGAGATGCCCATGGTCGCGGCGACGCTGCCCAGCGCGAGCAGCACCGGGATGCCCGCCGCGATCAGGGCGCCGAACGCCAGGAGCATCAGCACGAGCGTGACGGGGAGGCTGATCCCCTCGGCCGAGGAGAGGTCGTCGGCCACCTGGTCGTTGATGTCCTCGTCGAGGCTGAGCCCGCCGGTCTGTCGTACGGACAGGTCGGGGTGCTCGGCCGCGACCTTCGCGGTCACGTCCTGGAGCGGGGCGACGTCATCGACGCCGTCGGCCAGCGCGACCGATACCAGCATCGCGGTGCGGTCGTCGTTCCAGATCGGTGGTGCGACGTCGCTGACGCCCTCGGCGTCGGTCATCCGCCGAGCCACCTCCCGGGCGGCGTCCGGCAGCTGGGCCCGGTCGCCGCTCAGCAGCACGACCTCGGTGTCGGGGGAGGTGAGGCCGGCCTTCTCGGCCATCGCGTCGGCCCGGCCGGACTCACCGATGCGGTAGTCGGCGTCCTCCGCCTCGTGGGTCGGCACCAGGACGGCGAGGCTGGTGGCCGCGAGGACGAGGAAGAGCCAGGTGAGGATCGCCCGCCAGGGGTGCTCGGCGCTCCAGCGCGCGGCTCGCTGGGGGATCCGGGTGATCAGGTCGGCAGCCATGGCTGTGCTCCGTTCGGTGGGGTGGATCGGTCGGCTCCACGCTCCCGGCGATGCGCCGTCAGGGCAGGGGTGGCACCTCCCGGTCCGAGGTGGGGTAAACCCCACCGACCCCGCCGCCGCCATCGGTGAGGATGGAGCCATGGCACCGCGACCGAGCCCCCTCCGGCTGACCGGCCACGCCCTCGCCCAGGTGGCGCTGGTGGTGCCGACGGTGGTCGCTGCCGTGTTCGTCGCGGTCGGCGGTGCGACCGCGCTGCTCGTCGTCGGCATCCCGTTCCTGCTCCTCGGCCTGCCACTGTTGCGCTGGATCGCCGACCGTCACCGCGCGATGGCCGCCGTGACCCTCGGCCACCCCGTGCCGGCCGACCGGCTCCCCGATGACGACCGCTCCCTGCCTGCCCGGCTGGCCATCTGGGGCCGCGACCCGATGACGTGGCGCGAGCTGGCGTGGGCCTTCGCCTCGGTGACGCTCGGCTTCGCCGTCTCGCTGCTCGTGGTCCTGCTGATGGTCTGCGTCGTCACCCTCGTGCTCTGGTGGTACGCCGCTCCGCAGCTGATGCGGGTGCGCGCCCTGACCGACGCCCGCCTGCTGAGCCGCGGCAACCACGAGCTCCTCGAGGAGCGCGTGCAGGTGCTCACCGAGACCCGCGCCGAGACGGTCGAGGACTCCGCCGCGGAGCTGCGCCGCATCGAGCGCGACCTCCACGACGGGGCCCAGGCCCGTCTCGTGGCCCTCCAGATGAACCTCGGCCTGGCCCGCGACCTGATGGACAGCGACCCGGCCGCCGCGCGTGACCTGCTCGCCGAGGCGTCGACGACCACGGGTGCCGCGCTCGGCGACATCCGCGACGTCGTCCGCGGCATCCACCCGCCCGTGCTCGCCGACCGCGGCCTCGCGGGTGCGGTGCAGGCGCTGGCCCTCGACCTCGCCGTCCCGGTCACGGTGACGGGCGACCTGCCCGACCGGCCGTCGGCGCCGGTGGAGACAGCGGCCTACTTCGCGGTGCTCGAGTGCCTGGCCAACGTCACCAAGCACGCCGAGGCCGAGCACGCCTGGGTCGAGCTGGACCGCCGCGACGACCTCCTGGTCGTCGTCGTGGGCGACGACGGCCGCGGCGGCGCCGACCCGTCGGGCGGGACCGGGCTGCGCGGGGTGGCGCGGCGTCTGGCGGCCCTCGACGGCAGCGTGAGAGTCTCGAGCCCCGAGGGTGGTCCCACCCTGGTCACGCTGGAGGTGCCGTGCGAGTCGTCCTCGCCGAGGACAACGCCCTCCTCCGCGACGGGCTGACCCGGATCCTGGTGGCCCACGGCTTCACGATCCTGCACTCCGTGGACAACGCGCCGGAGCTCGAGGAGGCGCTGGCCGACCCCGACGCGGAGGCCGCGATCCTCGACGTACGCCTCCCGCCCACGCTCACCGACGAGGGCCTGCGGGCCGCGATCGCCTGTCGCGCCGAACGCCCGGGCTTCCCGGTCGTCGTGCTCTCGCAGTGGGTCGAGCACCTCTACGCCCGCGAGCTCCTGGCCGACGGCGGCGGTGCGGTCGGCTACCTGCTCAAGGACCGGGTCGGCGACATCCGCGAGTTCGTCGACGCGGTGCACCGGGTGGCGGGCGGCGGTACGGTCCTCGACGCCGAGGTGGTCTCCGCGATCATGGCGCGGCCGCGGGCGCGAGCGGTCGACCGCCTCTCCGAGCGGGAGCGCGAGGTGCTGGGCCTGATGGCCGAGGGCCGGTCCAACGCCGCCATCGCCGCCGGGCTCTTCATCACGCCGAAGGCCGTCGACAAGCACGCCAACAGCATCTTCACCAAGCTCGACCTGCCCGTCGCCCCCGACGACAACCGCCGGGTGCTCGCGGTGCTGGCCTGGCTCGAGGTCTGAGCCCGCGCGTCACCAGGTCTCACCAGGGGGCGGGCTGGTAGTCCTTCAGGAAGACGCCGTAGACGTCCTCGCCCTGCTCGCCGAGGACGATCGGGTCGTAGACCCGCGCGGCGCCGTCGACCAGGTCGAGCGGTGCGTGCCAGCCCTCGGCGGCGATGCGCAGCTTCTCGTGGTGCGGGCGCTCGTCGGTGATCCAGCCGGTGTCGACGGCGGTCATCAGGATCTTGTCCGCCTCGAACAGCTCACCCGACGACGTCCGGGTCATCATGTTGAGCGCGGCCTTGGCCATGTTGGTGTGCGGGTGGCCGGCGCCCTTGTAGCGGCGACCGCCGAACTGCCCCTCCATCGCCGAGACGTTGACGATGTACGCCCGTCGCGCACCGTTCTCCACGGCCGCGCGCATCGACGGGCGCAGCCGGGAGTTGATCAGGAACGGCGCGATCGAGTTGCAGAACTGCACCTCGAGGAGCTCCAGCGGGTCGACCTCGTCGAGCACCTGCGTCCACGAGTTGTTGTCCTGGATGTCGGGGATCAGGCCGCCGGCGTCGATCGCCGTGCCGGCCAGGTGCGCCTCGAGCGAAGCGCCGCCCGCCTTGAGTGCGAGGGCGGTCAGCGACGCGGCGTTGTGCGCGGCGAGCGCGTGCTCGGCGGTCTCGCCGTCGTGGTGGGCGACCGCGGTCGAGGACAGCGCACCGGCGATCGCGGCCGGGTGCGCCTCGGAGATCCGGTCGAAGGTGACCATCTCGGGGAGCGCCTGGACACCGAGCGCCTCGGGGGTCGGCAGCGGGGCGTTCTCGCCGTCGATGAGGTGGGAGTACGCGCCGGGGAGGCGTCGTACGGTCTGGCAGGCGTTGTTGATGATGATGTCGAGAGGGCCGTCGGCCGCGACGTCGTCGGTCAGCGAGATGACCTGGGTCGGGTCGCGCAGGTCGATGCCGACGACTTTGAGGCGGTGCAGCCAGTCGGCCGAGTCCTCCATCGCGGCGAAGCGACGCACCGCGTCCTTCGGGAAGCGGGTCGTGATCGTGGTGTGCGCGCCGTCGCGGAGCAGTCGCAGCGCGATGTACATCCCGATCTTCGCGCGGCCGCCCGTGAGCAGCGCGCGCTTGCCGGTGAGGTCGGTGCGCTGGTCGCGCTTGGCGTGGCTCATCGCCGCACAGCTCGGGCAGAGCCAGTGGTAGAACGCGTCGACGAGGGTGAAGTCCTGCTTGCAGATGTAGCAGCCGCGCGCGGTGATCAGCTCTCCGGCGAACGCGCCGACGGTGGTGGACACGAGCGGGATGCCGGCGGTCTCGTCGTCGATCCGCATCGGCGACCCGGTGGCCGTCTTCGCGATGATGTCGAGGTCGTGCTGGAGCCGCTCCTGGCGGATCTCGGCGCGACGCTGCTTCTTGATCAGCTTGTACATGTACGAGGCGGCCCGCTTCATGGTGCGTACGTCGTCGTGCTCGGGGTCGAGGGTCGCGACGTCGCGGAGCACCTCGAGCGCGATCGCCAGCTTCTCGGGATCGATGCCCTGCTGGTCCTGCTGATGCTGCTCGTTCACCGGAGAAGGGTACGGGTCGCAGGAGGATCCCCGGATATCCGGGGATCCTCCTGCTTTGTAGCGAAAGCATCAGGTACGAAGCGGGAGATTCACCGGATATCCGGGGAAACCATCAGTGCCACATCGGACGGAACGACCGTCCGAACCACCCGAGGCCGGACCCGGCGGGCACCCGCCCGAGCTCCTCGCCGCCGTACGTCACCGTGGTCGCGGTGCCGTAGCCGAGCCACGTCCGGGCCGGGCCCTGGCCGATGCCGGGCAGCGCCCACTCGCAGACACCGGTCGGGAAGACGGCCTGGAGCCGCGACCACTGGGCATCGGTGAACGGGACCGGCAGCCCGCCCGGCAGGAGGTACGACGACCGGTCGAGCGGCTTGGTCTGGCAGGCCAGCACGTCGTTGGCCGCCGGACCACCCGCCTCCTGGCGAGGCGTCGACAGGTTGGTGCGCGCGAGGTCGGCCCGGCACACGACACCGGGCACGCCGTCGGCGAGGCACCTGTCCTGCAGCGAGGCCGGCTTGTCCTCGACGACCTTCGTCGCCAGCGGCACCGTCCGGGTGTCCTTCTCGACCTTCGCGAGCCAGCCGTCCATCGCCACGAACGCCTCGACCGGCCAGCGCACGTCGCCGAGCAGCGGGGTCAGGCCGAACCACTCGACCCGGTTGTCGGTGTGGCCCTGCGAGCGCTGGAGGCGCAGGTGGCTCCAGACGGCGTGGGCGTAGTCGTGCGCGAGGCCGGGGTCGGGGCCGCCGTGGTTGATCATCGCGACCTCGCTGGTGTTGCTGAACTCGTTGAGCAGGCCGGTGCGGTAGGCGTTGGCGATCGTCGCCGGGTCGCCGGCGGTGCGGGCGGCGATCGGGTCGGCGTTGACGTCGAGGCCGCCGATCTTCTCGTTGAGGTCGACAAACTGCTCGGGCGTGATCCGCCCGCCCTCGAGCGCCTCCAGGCCGTACTGCACACCCGTGTTGCCGAACGGCAGTCCGGCGAAGCCGTGGCCGACGGCCTTCTCCTGCGCGCTCCACACCGACTCGGGCCGCGGGCCGAGCTGGTTGCGCATCAGGGTGAGGATGTCGCAGCGCACGCCGCCCGGGTTGGTGTCGGAGTCGAAGCGCGTTCGGGTGTCACCGGCGACCGGCTCGGGGACGCCCGGGCAGGCGTGCTCGGGGTTGATCGCGCTCTTGAAGAGGCCCTCGTCGGCGGTCACCGCGTTGACCGGCGTGAGGTGCCCCTCGACGTCGGCCATCTGGGTGGGCGACCACAGCACGCCGGCACCCCAGCTCGAGGGGTTCTCGAAGTAGGCGCGCATCAGGTGGTAGTCGGCGAACTGCGAGCCCGGGCTCATCACGTCGGGGTAGGAGCAGGTGGTCACCAGTCCCTGGTAGATGCCGGGGTAGGCGTTGGCGACGGTGTGCTGGGCGACCGAGCCGCCGCTGCAGCCGGTGCCGATGGTGTAGCGGATCGTGCCGTACTGCTCGACGATCCGCTCCTTGGCCATCATCAGCGACTCGGCGTTGTGGGCGACGTTGCAGTTGTGGCCGGTGTTGGCCAGCGCCGTCGACATCACCGCGAAGCCGCGGCCGAGCGCCTCGACGTAGGTGTTGTCGAGCAGCGGGACCGGGATCGCGTCGAGGGTGCCGGAGGCGTCCGCCAGCGGCGGCTCGGCCGGCGCGTAGCTCGCACCGCAGCCACCGCCATGCGTGATCAGCACCTTGTGGTTCCACTGGTGTTGCGGCGCCCACGCCTTCCACTTCTGGCCCGGCGTGAAGAGGGTGAGGATCGCGTAGCGGTCGCGGTCCTGGTGGCCGTCCTCGCGCCGCACCACGAACGGGACCTTCCTGCCCTGGTCGGTGGTGGCGGTGTCGACGTCGGTCGCGGGCTGGGCCGGGTCGTAGGGCTCGAGGGCCTTCTTGCCCTTCGGCTTGTAGAGGAAGGAGTACGACGCCGGCTCGTTGCAGAGCGCGTCCCTCGCCGTCTCCTGGCACGAGTACGCCGCCGCCACCGGGCCGCTGAACACGGGACCGCCGTTGCGGTGGTTGGTGATCACGACCCGGTCGGCCTTGGCCGATCCTGCGCGCGCCACGAGCACGTTGCGGCCGTTGCGCAGCCCGGCGAGGAGGACGGTCGAGCGCTTCCGGAACTTCTTCGACACGTCCCTGCCGCCCAGCGTCACCTTCAGGGCGCCCGCCTTCCGGGGTGCGGTGATCCGCACGAGCACGTCGCCACCGGAGACCAGGTCGGCGCGGTTGGAGAGCACCTGGATCCGCACCTTGCCCTGCCGGTCGGGCGCGGCCGATCCGGGGGCGCTGCCGGCCACCAGCAGGGCGGCGAGCAGGCCGATGACGAGGGCCGCGACGGACGGGCGGGCGGGGTGCTGGCGCACGACGTACCTCCTGAGGGGTTCAGGAGGTCAACGACGCAGGCGTGACGGTGGTTACTCGCCGGTCACTCGCGCGCGGGCGAGCCGTTGATCCGCACCCGGTCGGCGCGCATGCCGTGCTCGACGCCCCAGAGGACCGCCTTGGAGCGGGAGTCGACGTCGATCTTGCGGTAGGCCGAGCGGATGTAGGACTTGATGGAGTTGAGCGAGAGCAGGGTGCGCTCGGCGATCTCCTGGTTGCTCAGCCCCATCGTGATGAGGGACAGCACCTCGGCCTCGCGCGCGGTCAGGCCCTCCTCGCGGCCGGGCCAGTCGCCGCCGACGAGGGCGGAGCGGCCGCGCGACGGCGAGACGACGACCTGGCCCGCGGCGATCGCACCGATCGCGTCGACGAGCCGGGCGGCCGGCAGGCTCTTCGAGAGATAGCCGCGGACGCCCTGGTTGAGGGTGTCGCGGGTCAGCCAGGGCTGGAAGTTCCAGGTGTAGACCGCGACGGTGCGCACCTGCGGGCTCTCGACCAGGCGCTTGACGGCCTCGCCGTTGCCCTGGCCCATCCCGAACGTGTCGTAGAGCGCCACGTCGACGGGCTGGGCGACCGGCTTGCCGGCCACGAGCTCGACCACCTCGACGCGATGGCTGTAGCTGCGCATCATCGCGTCGAGGCCCCTCACGACGACCTCGTCGTCATTGACGAGCGCGACTCGAATCACCATGCGTTCAACGTACGTCAGTTTATGTATCTTGAAGCCGTTGTTCACTCATAAGGGGGGTTCGTGCGGGAGAGCGCGACTGCGGTCGAGGAGACCCGCACAGGTGGTCTCGGCATCCGGTGCGAAGGTGTCGTCCACCTCTACAAGACCTTCGGCGGCCACGACGTGGTGGCGCTGCGCGGTGTCGACCTGACCATCCGCCCCGGCGAGCGCGTCGCGTTCCTCGGCCCGAGCGGCTCCGGCAAGTCGACGCTGCTCGCCCTGCTCGGCGGCATCCAGCGCCCCAGCGCCGGCAAGATCTTCCTCGGCGAGGAGGAGATCTCCCGGATGGGCGAGCGCTACCTCGCCCGCATCCGATCGCGGCAGGTCTCCACGATGCTGCAGGGCTCCACGCGCAACCTGCTGCCCTACGCCACCGCCCGCCAGAACATCGCCTTCGCCCGGCTCTCCCTCTCCGGCTCCGAGCGCGACGACGCGCTGGCCGACACCGAGCTGCTCGACCGCGTCGGCCTGCTCGACCAGGCCGACCAGGTCGTCTCCACCATGTCCGGTGGCCAGCGCCAGCGCCTGGCCCTCGCCTGCGCCGTCTCGACCTCGCCGCGCCTGCTGCTCGCCGACGAGCCGACCAGCCAGCTCAGCCACGCCGACCGCGACCACGTCCTGCACCTGATCCACTCCCTCGGCGACGACTTCGGGACCACGATCGTCGTCGTCACCCACCAGCCCGAGGTGGCCGCGACGTTCCCGCGCACGGTGACCATGAAGGGTGGCCGCGTCGGCGCCGAGGGCCACGGCGGCTCCGAGTACGCCGTCGTCGGCGAGGACGGCGTGCTCCACCTGCCCGGCCACATCGCCGCCGAGTGGCCCCCCGGCACGCTCGTCCGCTTCGAGGACGACGACCAGGGCCGCATCATCGTCACCCGCGCCAGCGGCGAGGGGAGCCCGTCATGAGCCACCGCGCCGACGCGTCCCCCGAGACGTCCAGCCAGACATCCACCACCGAGCTGCGCCTCGACGCGATCACGTACGTCGCCGGGCGCACGCTGCTCGACGACGTGAGCGTCGTCTTCCCGGCCGGCAAGGTCACCGCGCTGTCGGGCCCGAGCGGCTCGGGCAAGACCACGCTGCTGTCCATCGCCGGTGGCCTGCTGCAGCCCACGTCTGGCACCGCCGTGCTCGGCGACGGCCAGGAGATGTGGACCGGCAGCGGCGACCCGCTGCCCGAGGTGGCGTTCGTGCTCCAGGTCTACGGCCTGGTGCCGATCCTGTCCGCCCGCGAGAACGTGTCGATCGCGCTGCGCGCACGCGGCGTCGCGCCTGCCGACGCCGACGAGGCAGCGGAGGCCGCGCTGGCCCGCTTCGGCATCGCCGACCTCGGTGAGCGCCAGGTCGAGGAGCTGTCCGGCGGCCAGATGCAGCGCGTCGCCTGCGCCCGCGGCTTCGTGGTCGGCGCCGACGTGCTGCTGGCCGACGAACCCACCTCCGAGCTCGACGAGGGCAACCGCGGCGTGGTGCTCCAGGAGCTCCGCGAGGAGGCCGCCCGCGGTGCCGTGGTCGTGGTCGCCACCCACGACCCCGCCGTCGTCGAGGCCTGCGACCTCCACATCGCCCTCGACGAGGGCCGGGTCGTCCGGTGAGCGCGGCCTCGTCGAGCCTGAAGAGGTCACGTCCTTGAGCCGTGTCCTTCGTGGCGCCTGGAGCCGTCGGGGAGCCCTGACGACCCTGGTGCTGATGACGGTGGTCGTCGTCGCCGGAGCGGTGACGGTGCTGCAGTTCGCCCGCGCCGCCGACCTCTCGCCGTGGCTCACCGCACCCCTGCTCCTCCTCGGCGCGGTCGCCGTGCCCAGCATCGGCGCCGAGCTCGCGGTCGCGCGCCGCGAGGAGATCGGGCTGGCCCGGCTGCGCGGCATCCACGGCCTGCGGCTGTGGCGCTTCCTGCTCCTCGAGCCGCTGCTCGCCATCGTGGTCGGCGCCCTGGTCGGGCTCGCCCTCGGCGCCGTCGGCACCGTGCTCGCGACGAAGACCTGGCTCGACGAGGCTGCCGACCCGTGGGGCCGGCCGGCGCTGCTGGCCACCGCCGCGATCGCCGGCGTCGGCCTGGTGATCGTCGGCGTGTCGGCCGCCGCCGCGCTGCGCGAACCGCTGGCAGTGCAGGTGTCGACGCGACGTCGCCCGCGCCGGGCCACCACGCTGGCCATCTTCCTGAGCGTCCTGGTCTTCGTCGGCGCCGGCGTGGCGTCGTACCGCAGCAGGGGGGCGGACGGCGAGCCCGACCTGGTGGTCCTCGTCGGGCCCGCCCTCGTCGGCCTGGCGCTGGGCCAGCTGGCGATCTGGGTGATCCGGATCGCCGCGCGCGGCCTCACCCCGACGACCGAGAGGCGGGGGATGGGCGCCTTCCTGGCGGCCCGCCGGCTGGCCCGCGCCGACGACCTGGTCACCCCGATCCGCCTCGTCGTCGCGGCGGCGGTCGTGGGATCGCTAGCGCTGAGCGGAGCCGTGAGCGTCAGCGGCTGGACCGACGACCAGTCCCGCGTCGAGGTGCCGGGAGCGCGGGTGATCACCGCCGACACCGGTGCGATGGGAGCGGTCGAGCTCACCGAGCGCGTCGACCCCGACGCCACCCACCTCATCGCCACCGCGATCGTCCGCAACGAGGACCGCCTGCCCGAGCGCCGCGCCTACGTCGACGCCGACCGCTGGGACGCCGTGGTCGGAGGCTTCTACGACGGCACTCCCGCGCGCGCGGCCTCCGACGCGGTCGACCGGCTGAGCACCGACGCCGACCCGTTCCAGGTGAAGGGCGACCGGCTCACCGTCACCGCCTCGGGCATCGACGTGCCCAAGGTCCGCTTCTTCATCGGCCCCGACGGCGAGCGCGTCCCCTTCGGCGGCGGCAACGCCGAGCTCACCCTCCACTACGTCACCTCCGCCAACGCCACGGGCTCCGCCGCGGTCACCTTCGTGGTGCCGCGCGACGGTGGCTCGGTGACGAAGTCCGTACGGGTCCGCGACTGCGCCAAGGGCTGCACGATCACCGGCATCGACGTCGCCCGCGGTGCTGACGTCGTCTTCGACAACCGGGGCATGACGTTCCTCGTGCACAGCTTCACCCTCGGCGACACCGACCTCTCCCGCCGGACCTGGATCCCCGACCCGGGGGCGATCGAGACCTTGCTGGGCAACAACTTCTTCCCCGGCTACGAGCCGCCCCGCGACATCGTGGTCAACCGGCCCGACGGCCTGCAGGTGGCGCTGCTGCCGAGCGTGACCCTCGAGCTCAACCTCGACGTCGGCTCGGCCGTCCCGGCGCTGGTCGCCGACGAGTCGAAGCCCCAGGCCCTCGACCTCGGTGGCGACGACCGCGCCACCGACGTCATCGGCGTCGCCCGCACGCTGCCGCTGCTCGGCAGCATCGGGCTGCTCACCGACATCCGCACCTCGGCCGTCGGGTCGGGGCCGACCGTCCCCTCCGCCGAGGTCCAGGTGGTCGCCGCGGCCGGCACGCCGCAGGCGATGCTCGACGAGGTCGCGAAGGCGACGGGCTCGTCGTGGCGCACGTTCGACTCGGTGCGCGACGCGCTCGGCGAGCAGTACGGCGGCGCCCAGTCCGTGGCGTACGCCCTCACCGCCCTCGCCTGCGCCCTCGTCGCGCTCCTCGCCCTCGGTGCGGGTGTCGCGCGGCACCTGCGCGACTACCGCCGCGACGTCGCGTCGCTCCGCGTCCTCGGCATCTCGGTGGCCACGGCCCGCCGGGCCGGCCGCGCCGAGCTCATCAGCCTCACCCTGCTGGTGCTCGGCATCGTCGTCGCCGGTGGCTGGCTCGCGGTCACGCTGCTGCTCGGCGGGATCCCGCTGCTCTCGAACCCCGCGGCCGGCATGCCCGTGGACACCACGCCGCACCTGTGGCCGCTCGCGGTCCCGGCGGTCATCGCCGCGGTCGCGGTGGTCCTCGTCGGAGGTCGTGCCCGCGCGGTGCGCTCGGCCACGACCCAGCCGAGCCTGCTGCGCGAGGAGGAGGGTCGATGACCCAGCTGTTCGGCGCCATCCTCCGCGGCCTGCGCGCCCGTGCCCTGCTCTCGGCCGGATCGGTCCTGCTGACGGCGCTCGCCATCGGGTCCGCGGTCCTCGGCCCGGTCTTCTCCGAGGCCGTCACCAACTCCTACGTCGTCACCCGGCTCCAGGAGACACCGCAGGGGCTCACCGGCCTCAGCCGGATCTTCACCCCCGACACCGGGACCGCGCTCGACCAGGCGCGGCGCGACGCGGTCGCGGCGTCGGAGTCGCTCACGACCGGCCCGTGGCAGGAGCCCGACGTCACCGTCGTCTCCGAGAAGTTCAGCGCCCTGCGCGGCGTGGTGACCTTCTGGTCGCGCGCCGACGCCTGCGAGCACCTCGCGATCGAGGGCCGCTGCCCGCAGAAGAAGGGCGAGGTGCTGATGCTCACCGCCGACGCCGAGGCCAACAGCGTCGAGCTCGGCGAGCCGCTCCAGCTGCCGATCTTCGAGCCGGGTGGCGTCATCGACCTCGACCTGCCGCGACCGGGCCTGTCCGAGGTCACGGTGGTGGGCACGTACGACACCCCCGGCCCCGGCGAGGGGTGGCTGATCCCGGGCCGGCTGACCCGCACCAACGAGCAGACCACCATCAACGGCGGTTACACGCCCTACCAGCCCGGCCCGCTGATCACGACCGAGGACACCGTGACCGCGATGGGCTCCTGGACCATCCGCGTCGACACGCCCCTCGACGTCCCGCCGGACCTGACCCCCGACCAGCTCGACGAGGCCGCTGCCGCCGCGAAGGCGTTGCCCAGCGACACGGAGCTCGAGGTCGAGGGCGGCACGCTCCGCAAGGACGACACGAACTCCCTCGCCGACGTCGTCGACGAGGTCCGCTTCCAGCAGTCCACGGCCCGCAGCTCCATCGCCCCTGCCGTGCTGTCGCTGGTGCTCGTCGCGCTCGCGCTGCTGATGCGGCTGCTCAACGCCGCGAGCGAGCTGCGGGTGCCCGAGCTCGCCCTCGCCTCGCTGCGCGGCGTCACCGCGCGCAGGCTCTGGGGACTCGGCCTCGCCGAGCCGCTCGCGCTGCTGCTCATCGCCATCCCGATCGGCGCCGGCTTCGGTCTCGGTCTCTCGGTGCTGCTGGTGCGCAGCTGGCTGGTCCCGGGGCTGCCCCTACCGCTCCCCGCGGCGAGCTGGATCGCCGCCGGGCTGGTGCTCGTCGCCGCCTTCGCCGTCGCCTGCGTGGCCGTCGGCCTGGTGGTCCGCGAGTCGCTGGCGTCCCAGCTCGCCGGCGTACGACGTCCGGTCGCCGCGCGCCGCTGGTCGGTCATCGCCCAGCTCACCCTCGTCGCCCTCGCGGTGGCCGTGCTGGCCAGCAAGCTCTCCGCGAGCGGACCCGGCGAGCCCGACGCGACCGACCTCGTCCTGCCGGTGCTGCTGGCGGTCGTCGCCGGTCTCGCCGCGACGAAGCTCACCGCGGTGCTCGCCACCTGGTGGACGTCGCGGTCGCGCGGCCGGTCGCTGAGCGGCTTCGTCTCCTCGCGGGCCATCTCGCGCCGTCAGGAAGGGACGCTGGTGATCCTGCCGATCACCGCCGCCATCGCGGTCGCCGTCTTCGGTGCGGGCGTCTACGACTCGGCCGCCACGTGGCGCACGAGCGTCGCGGCGACGGCCTCGCCGGCCGACACCACGTGGTCGACGACGCTCACGATGTCGGAGGCGGTCGACCTCACCCGCCGCATCGACCCCGACGGCGAGTGGATCATGGCCGCCGCGAGCGCCGCCAACCCCGGCGCCAACTTCTCGATCGTCGACAGCAGCCGGCTCGCCCGGGTCGCGACCTGGCCGCCGACCTGGAGCCCCGGCCTCGACGTCGACCAGGTGGTCGACGAGATCAAGCCCGGCGGCGTCGTCCCGACCGTGCAGGGCAAGCGGCTCTCGATCACCATCGACAACCGGGCCGACATGGACCGCGACCTCGCCGTCGAGGTGCGCTTCGGCAGTCGCGGCGGCACGCCGCTCAAGGCCTACCTCGGCCCCTACCCGAAGGGCGAGAGCACCCACGCCACGAAGATCCCGTTCTGCAAGGACGGCTGCCCGCTCGAGGGCATGACCCTCGCCGGCGGCGCCGGCACCAACACCCGTATGTCCGGCACGCTCCGGCTGACCGACATCTCGGTCGACGGCACCCCGGTCGAGGGTGGGATAGACGGCGCCGGCTGGACGCCGACCCCCGACCCGGCCGTGCGCACCTCGATCACGGACATGACCGACGCCGGCGGCGAGCTCGACCTGACGGTCGACACCGGCGACTCGGTCGGCATGGCCCGCCTCACCGCGGGCGGCCTCACCCGTGACCGGCTGGCGCTGTCGGGCCCGAAGGTCCAGGACCGCGCCATCGCCAAGCTCGACGAGGGCTACGGCCTGATCCCGGTCGACCGCGTCGGCCAGATCGAGGGCATGCCGTTCACCGGCCCGTCCGGCCTGCTCGTCGACTACTCCTCGTTCATCACCGACCGGCCCGTCTACAACAACCTCATGACCGTGCACGTGCTGGCCCGCGCGGGCACTCCGTCCTCGATCACCGAGGCGCTGTCGGAGGCCGGGCTGAGCGTCGGGACGACCCTCGCCCAGGAGCGGCACGTGCTCGACCAGAGTGCGTACGCCCTCGCGCTCCGGCTCTACGGCGTCGTCGCCGCGCTGGTGCTGGTGATGGCCCTCGCCGGCCTCTTCGTCAGCGCCGCTGTCCAGCTGCCGGCCCGCCGCCGCGACGCCGCGGCGCTGCGCGTGGTCGGCGTACCTCGTGGCGCGGTGATGGTGGCGGTGGTGAGGGAGCTCGCGGTCGTGCTCGGCAGCGCCGCCCTGGCGGGCATCCTGGCCGGCTCGCTGGCGCAGTGGGTGGTGCTGCGCACCATCACGCTCGGGTACGCCGACGACACCACGACGCCGGCGCTGGTGGCGGCCATCTCGCCACTGCGTCTGGTGGTGCTGGCGCTGCTGGCCGCGGCGGTGTTCGGCGCCGTCGCGCTGGTCAGCGCGTCGATGACCGTGCGCGGTGCCCGCGGCGCGACGCTGCGCGAGTCGGCGCGCTGAGCCTGCGGCTCAGGTGCAGCAGGGGTCGAACCGGAACCCGACGCCGCGGATCGTGCGGATCCACTCGTGCTCCATCGACCCGTCGACCTCGGCACGGAGCTTGCGGCGCAGGTTGGCGAGGTGCACGTCGACGACGTGGGTGCTCTCGGGGACGAAGTCGGTCGCCCAGACGGCGCGGAGCAGGTCCTCGCGCGGCACGACGACACCGGGGTGGCTGACCAGGTGGGCGAGCAGGTCGAACTCGGTGCGGGTCAGGTCGACCTCCTCGCCCTGCACGCGCACCTCGCGGGCGCCGGTGTTGAGGCTGAGGTCGTCGCAGCCGAGCTGACCGGGCTCCGACCTGGCGTGCCCGTTGGTCGCGGCCGTCGCGGCGACGGCGCGCCGCGGCTCGGGGGTGAGCTCGGTCGTGGTGCGGGGCCTGCGGAACAGCGCGGCCACGCGGGCCTGGAGCTCGCGCATCGAGAACGGCTTGACGAGGTAGTCGTCGGCGCCGACCTCGAGGCCGATGAGCCGGTCGATCTCGGAGGTGCGGGCACTGACCACGATGACGTAGCAGTCGGTGATCAGCCGGACCTGCCGGCACACCTCGACCCCGTCGATGTCGGGCAGCGACAGGTCGAGGGTGACGAGGTCGGGCATCTGCTCGCGGATGACCGCGAGCGCCTCGGCGCCGGTGGGCACGACAGTGACCACGAAGCCTGCCTGGTCCAGCAGCCCCGAGATGAGCTCACCCACGTCGCTGTCGTCCTCGACGACAACGGCCGTGCGTTGGTTGATCATGTTGTGTGCCCCCGCCTATCCCCCCGCTGGTCGAGTCTAGTGGGGCCGTCGGAGCGCCCACCAGATGTGTGCGGTGCTGTGGACCGAGGCTTTACCGACGCCCGGTCGACGCCCGGTCCGCGGCGGGTGCGTCGTGCTCAGAAGTCGAGGCCGCGGGCCCAGTCCTCGGAGTCGAAGCGCGCCACCAGGTAGGGGCCCCCGCCCGCCCGGCGGCCCTGCTGCTGGCCCTCCTTGTCCATCCGGTAGCCGATGCCGCGGATGGTGTGGATCCAGGTGGCGTCGGAGTGGCGCCGGAGCTTGCCGCGCAGGTTGGCGACGTGCACGTCGACCAGGTGGTGGTCGTGCGTGAGCGCGCTGCTCCAGATCGCCAGGACCATCTCCTCGCGGGTGCAGACCCGCGACAGGTGGGTGGCGAGGTACTCCAGGACGTCGTACTCGATGCGGGTCAGGTCGACGATGTCGCCGTCGACCTGGACCTCGCGGCGGGCCGAGTTGATGACCAGGCCGGCGCCGCAGGCGATCACGCTCGGCTCGTCGGCAGGCTGCGACGGGCTCGGCACGTGCGGCGCGGTGGCCACCGGGGTGTCGTCGACCAGCGTGGCCGAGCGGGGGCGGCGGAACAGGGCCGCGACCCGGGCCCGCAGCTCGCGCGGCGAGAAGGGCTTGAGAACGAAGTCGTCGGCGCCGACCTCGAGGCCGATCAGCTTGTCGACCTCGTCGGAGCGGGCGGAGACGATCACGATGTAGCAGTCGCTGGTCTCGCGGATCCGGCGGCACACCTCGATGCCGTCCATGTGCGGCAGCGTCAGGTCGAGCGTGACCAGGTCGGGCGGATCGGCTGCCGCCACGTCCACCGCCGCCCTGCCGTCACGAGCCGACGTCACGCGGAAACCCGCCCCCTCGAGGGTCTCCACCAACGCCGACGAGATGTCCGGATCGTCCTCGACGACCAGAGCATGAAGATCTTGCACGTCCTACCCCCCACAGTTTCCAGACAGGAGCCCCACGCCCCCGCCGTGGCACCGCCCGAACGGCGTCGATCGATGGTAAGTGGCATACCCGCTTTGTGGGAGCCTCAATCCACCGGGCGGCATCGGGGTCTAGACCACCGCGTGATACCTCGGTTTCAGTTGAATATCGATCGTTCGACCACGCTTTCCTCGGCTAGACCAGGTCGATGCCACGGTTGACCCACGTGCTGTCGGCCACCATTCCGACCCGTTCATAGAGGCTCAGGGCCCCGGTGCGGGAGTCGGTGCTGAGCTCGGAGGTGGTCGTGCCGTGCTCGCGGGCGCGGGCGAAGGAGTCGACGAGGAGCGCCTGGGCCAGTCCGCGGTTGCGCTGGTCGCGGCGCACGGCGAGCCGGTCGACGTACCCGGTCGCGCCGTTGTCGGACACCAGCACCACCGAGACGCCGACGACCTCGCCGGCGGGGTCGAGGGCGACGCGGAGGTTCCACGGCTCGAAGCCCGGGCGTCCGGACGTGGAGGCCGCGAAGTCCTCGAACGGCTCGCGGTCGCGCTTCGACCACTCGAGGAAGGCGTCCTCCAGGACGTCGTGGGCGGCCCGCAGCTCACCGGCCTCCGCCGTCCGTACGACGTACCCGTCGGGGAGGTCGCGGTCGGGGATCGTCGCGCCCTCGGGCAGCTTGAGCACCCAGCTGGTCCAACGGACGTGGAAGCCGAGGTCCTCCAGCAGGCGGTCGCCGGGGGACCCCTGCGGGACCGGCATCCCGATGACCGTCGACCCCATGCGGCGGCCGAGGTCCTGGAGCCAGTGGGCGAGCCAGGTGCCGATGCCGCGGCCGCGGTGGCTCGGGAGCACGGAGGTGTCGGCGCGGTCGGCGCCCATCAGCTCGGCGTACGCCACCAGGGTGTCGCCGTCGAAGACGCCGACCGAGCGGGCACCGAGGTCGTGGCTGGGCCGGGCCCAGTCGCTGACGATGTCGGCCTCCTCGATCGCGACGGTGCCGATGTCCTCCTGCTCCTGGGCAGCCATCAGCACGAACACGGCGTGCGCGTCGGTCTTCTCGAGCGGGCGGGTGGTGAGGCCCGCGGGGAGCGGAGGAGCGCTGTCTGCCATGGCAGGAGTGTGCTTGCTCACGTGGGGGCTTGTCGCGCCGATATCCGGGCTCGCGGAATGTCATGATCCCGCGCGAGGCCCTACCGTTGTCGGGTGAGTGACGACCAGCCCGTAGTGCCCGAGCAGACCTTCTCCGACCTGGGCCTCTCGCCCGAGGTCCTCAAGGGCCTCGCCGCCGTCGGCTACGAGACGCCCTCGCAGATCCAGGCGGCCACGATCCCGCCGCTGCTCGAGGGTCGCCACGTGGTGGGTCTCGCCCAGACCGGCACCGGCAAGACGGCGGCCTTCGCCCTGCCGATCCTGTCGCAGCTCGACCTCTCCCAGAAGACCCCGCAGGCCCTCGTCCTCGCACCGACGCGCGAGCTCGCGATCCAGGTGTCCGAGGCCTTCGAGAAGTACGCCGCCCACATGAAGGGCGTGAAGGTCCTGCCGATCTACGGCGGCCAGGGCTACGGCGTCCAGCTGTCGGCGTTGCGCCGTGGCGTCCACGTCGTCGTCGGCACGCCGGGCCGCATCATGGACCACCTCGAGAAGGGCACGCTCGACCTGAGCGAGCTGCGCTTCCTCGTCCTCGACGAGGCCGACGAGATGCTCAACATGGGCTTCGCCGAGGACGTCGAGACGATCCTGGCCGACACCCCGGACGACAAGCACGTCGCGCTCTTCTCCGCGACGATGCCGGCCCAGATCCGCCGGATCTCGAAGAAGTACCTCCACGACCCCGTCGAGATCACGGTCAAGAACAAGACGTCGACGTCGGCCAACATCACCCAGCGCTACCTGATCGTGTCCTACCCGCAGAAGGTCGACGCCCTCACGCGCATCCTCGAGGTGGAGAACTTCGAGGGGATGATCGTCTTCGTCCGCACCAAGAACGAGACCGAGACCCTCGCCGAGAAGCTCCGGGCCCGCGGCTACAGCGCGATGGCCATCAACGGCGACGTCGCGCAGGTCCAGCGCGAGCGCACGATCAACCAGCTCAAGGCCGGCAAGCTCGACATCCTCGTCGCCACCGACGTCGCCGCCCGCGGCCTCGATGTCGAGCGGATCAGCCACGTCGTCAACTACGACATCCCCACCGACACCGAGTCCTACGTCCACCGCATCGGCCGCACCGGTCGTGCCGGTCGCAGCGGCGACTCGATCGCCTTCGTCACCCCACGCGAGCGCCACCTGCTGCGCTCGATCGAGAAGGCGACCCGCCAGCCGCTGACCCAGATGCAGCTGCCGACCGTCGACGACGTCAACGCGACCCGCCTCACCCGCTTCGACGACCAGATCACCCAGGCGCTCACCCAGCCCGAGCGGATCGACTTCTTCCGCGACGTGGTCTCGCACTACGTCAGCGAGCACGACGTGGCCGAGGTCGACGTGGCCGCCGCCCTGGCCGCGGTCATGCACGGCGAGCAGCCGCTGCTGCTCGAGCCGGAGCCCGAGCCGCGCCAGCGGTCCTTCGAGGAGCGCTCGAGCCACGGCGGCAAGGCCGACCGGCACCCGCGGGAGTCGCGCAGCCGCGCGCCGATGGCGGCGTACCGCATCGAGGTGGGCAAGCGGCACAAGGTCGAGCCGCGCCAGATCGTCGGCGCGCTGGCCAACGAGGGCGGCCTGTCGCGCGGCGACTTCGGCTACATCTCCATCAAGCCCGACTTCTCCGTCGTCGAGCTCCCCGCCGACCTGCCGGCCGGCACCCTCGACCGCCTCGCCGGCACCCGCATCTCCGGCAAGCTGATCGAGATCAAGCCCGACAACGGCCCCTACCGCGGCCGTCCCGGTGGCGGTCACGGCGGCCAGGGACACCGCAGGGGCGGCGGCTACAAGGGCAAGAACCCCCGCTGACCTCCCCCCTTCGTGCCCGTCCGGACATGACGAACGCCCCCTCCCTCGGCTGAGGAAGGGGGCGTTGTCGCGTGACGGGCACGAACTGCCCGGTGGGTGATCAGGACGGGCACGAACTGCCCGGTCGATGATCAGGACGGGCACGAAGTGCCCGGTGGATCAGGCCTGGATGGCGGAGACGTCGAACTCGAGCTTGATCTTCTCGGAGACGAGGACGCCGCCGGTCTCGAGTGCGGCGTTCCAGGTGAGGCCCCAGTCCTTGCGGTTGATGGTGGTCTCGCCCTCGAAGCCGACGCGGGTGTTGCCGAACGGGTCGACGGCCGAGCCGGTCTGCTCGAACTCGATGGTGACCGGCTTGGTGACGTCCTTGATGGTCAGGTCGCCGGTGATGGTCCAGTCGCTGCCGTCGCGCTTCACGTCGGTCGAGGTGAAGGTGATGGCCGGGTAGGTCTCGGCGTCGAAGAAGTCGGCCGACTTGAGGTGGCCGTCGCGGTCCGCGCTGCCGGTCTCGATCGAGGTGACGTCGATGCTGAGCTCGACCTTCGAGCTGGCGGGGGTGGCCTCGTCGATGGTGGCGGTGCCGGTGAACGCGCCGAACTGGCCGCGAACCTTCGTCACCATCGCGTGGCGCGCCACGAAGCCGAGGCGGCTGTGGCTCACGTCGAGGGCGTACGAGCCCGAGATGTCGTCGATGGCGGTGGTGGGGGCGTCGAAACCGGTGGTCATGGGGAGAGCTCCTGAAGTGGTGGTTGGTAGAACTTTCAACCACAGTAACGAGGAGCTTCCACGGTTTATTCCCGCGCCGCGGAAGTTTTTGCCGTGCCACCGGTGTGGGCCGGACATGCACCGAGCCGCGCCCCCGGTGGGGACGCGGCTCGAATTCCTGGGATCTGCGCTCAGGCGGCCTTGGTCTGGGCTGCTCCGGCGATCGACCAGCGTGCCTCCATGTGGGTGCGACCCGACGCATCGGTGACGGCCACCCAGGTGCAGACCGGCGCACCAGTCGTCGTGTGCTTGCTCATGTGACACCTCCCGTTCACTTTCTGTTCACCTAAGGTATCACGTCCCCACTCGCGCACCATCTTTTCGCTGGAGATCGGCGAAGATCCTCCACTCGGACTACTCCGAGAGGGCGAGTGGGGGCATCTTCCTCCCTTTGTGGCCGGTGTGACTGCCGTGCTCGGGACAGCAGTCCGGGCAATGCGCTCATTCTGCCCGATTTCGGGCAGGAAGTTGCCTTTGCTCCCGTCAGGACGCACGATCTTCCGGTGCCCGACCCCGCGCTCGTGTCCCACGTCGTCGCCACCACGTCGCTGACGCCCGGTGAGGCGGCCCGGGTGATCGACGACGTGATCGCCTTCCACGCCCAGCCGGTGGAGGACTACGTCCGGGCGCGCCACGCCAGCCTCAAGACGTACGGCGCGAAGAACCCCGAGATCTTCGCGCTCATCGCCGAGGAGCTGCGCGAGCGCGTCGTGGCACCACCCGAGCTGTCCGAGAGGCAGCTGCGCCGGATCATCTACGGATAGGAGACACCCACCCATGTGCGGAATCGTCGGCTACATCGGCCGCCAGGACGCCGCTCCGGTCGTCCTCGAGGGACTGACCAGGCTCGAGCACCGCGGCTACGACTCGGCCGGCGTCGCCGTCATCGGCAACCGGGGGATCCGGGTGGCCAAGCAGGCCGGGCGGGTGCGCGACCTCGAGGACTCGCTGCCCAAGCGCTTCGCCGGCTCGACCGGCATCGGCCACACCCGCTGGGCGACCCACGGCCCGGCGACCGACGTGAACGCCCACCCCCACACCGACGAGCTCGGGCAGGTGGCGGTGGTGCACAACGGCATCATCGACAACTCGGCCGCCCTCCGCGCGGAGCTGGCCGACGCCGGCGTCTCGCTGGCCAGCGACACCGACACCGAGGTCATCGCCCACCTGGTCGCGCGCAGCGACGCCGACACCCTGGAGGGGAAGGTGCGCGACGCCCTGCGCGCCGTGGTCGGGACCTACGGCCTCGCCGTCGTGCACGCCGACTTCCCGGACCGCATCGTCGCGGCGCGCAACGGCAGCCCGCTGGTCGTCGGTGTGGGTGACAAGGAGATGTACGTCGCCTCGGACCTCGCCGCGATCGTGCGCCACACCACGACCGTGGCGATGCTCGACGACGGCGAGATGGCCACGATCACCGCGGCCGGCTTCAGCACGATGCGCCACCACGACCTCGCGGCGACGGGCAAGACCGCGACCGAGGTCGACATCGACGCCGATGCCTACGAGGCGGGCGACCACGCGTCGTACATGCGCAAGGAGATCCTCGAGCAGCCGACGACCGCCCAGGCGGTGCTGCGCGGCCGGCTCGACGAGCGCTTCGGCACCGCGCACCTCGGCGGCCTCGACATGGACGCGCGCGACCTCCGCGCGGTGCGGCGCGTGAAGATCCTGGGCTGCGGCTCGGCCTACTACGTCGGCCAGATGGGCGCCGGCCTGATCGAGGAGCTGGCTCGCATCCCCGCCGACGCGGAGGCGGCGAGCGAGTTCCGCTACCGCGACCCGGTCATCGAGCCGGACACCCTCTACGTCGCGGTGAGCCAGTCGGGCGAGACCATCGACACGCTGCTCGCCGTGCAGGAGGTACGACGCAAGGGCGGGCGCTGCGTGGGCCTGATCAACGTCGTCGGGTCGGCCATCGCGCGTGAGTGCGACGGCGGCATCTACCTCCACGCGGGCCCTGAGGTCGCGGTCGCGAGCACCAAGGCGCTGACCAACATGTTCCTTGGCTTCGCACTGCTCGCCCTCCAGCTCGGTCGCGTGCGCGACCTCTCGATCGCCGACGGGAAGCGGCTCGTCGCCGGTCTGGAGAAGCTGCCCGGCCAGATCGAGGAGATCCTCGGCGGCGAGGACGAGATGGTCGAGGTCGCGAAGTCGCTGGCCGAGGCGCAGAGCCTGTTCTTCATCGGCCGGGTGCGCGGCTTCCCGGTCGCGCGCGAGGGTGCGCAGAAGTTCAAGGAGATCAGCTACCGGCACGCCGAGGCCTACCAGACCTCCGAGCTCAAGCACGGACCGCTCGCCCTGATCGACCCCGAGGTGCCGACGGTCGCGCTGGTGCCGCACGACGAGCTGACCGAGCGCAACGTCGGTGCGCTGCACGAGATCGACGCGCGCCACGGCCCGCTCGTGGTGATCACCCACGACGAGGTCGACCTCGGTGAGCTCGCCGCCCGCCGCATCGTCGTACCCCGCAACGAGCCGGAGCTCGACCCGATCCTGCTCACCATCCCGCTCCAGCTGCTGGCCTACCACGCCGCGCTACACCTGGGTCACGACATCGACAAGCCCCGCAACCTCGCCAAGTCGGTCACCGTCGAGTAGCTCTGTCGCCCGCTGGTTGAGCAGCGAACGCACCTCCCCGCTGGTTGAGCAGCGAGCGAAGTCCCCCCGCTGGTTGAGCAGCGAGCGAAGTCCCCCCGCTGGTTGAGCAGCGAGCGAAGCGAGCGTGTCGAAACCAAGGGCACCGGTAGGCCTTGGTTTCGACACGGGCGCCAGGGCGCCCTGCTCAACCAGCGGCCCGCGAAACCCCGCTTTCGTCCGGATTGACTTGAGGTCAATTCAATCCCCGCCCGGGGCGGTCGATCCTCGTCCGGTGGTGCAGCCACACCAGCACAGAAATGGACTGGGCGCCCCTTGCTGCATGGGGTCAGCAAGGGGCGCGCCGTGGAGAACCTTCCCACCCTGTCCGGCGTCCTGTCCGGAGTTCGTGGGAAGTGCCCGGTGGATTTTGCTGTCGCCTCGGTCACTGGCTGGTGAGGCGCACCTCGAGGGAGCCCTTGACGCCCGGCGGGACGGCCAGCACGGCGATCGAGGGACCGGCGTTGCCGTCCGACGGAGCGAGCATCCGGGGCTTGTCCGGGGTGAGCGTGACGTGCCAGTAGTCGGGACATCCGTTGGAGGTGTCGTAGGGCGGGCAGACGTTGGGGAAGCCGCTGGCGAGCGAAATCCGCCAGTCGGTCAGGTCGACCGAGGCGTTGCTCGCGGTGACGATCGGGCCGTAGCCGGGGAGGTGCTCGGTGTAGGGGCCGACGACCCATTGTCCCGGCGTCGTCGAGGTGTACGTCACCGCCGGTCCGTCGAGGGTCAGTGGCTCGGCAACGGCTGCGGACCGGACCCGCAGCGTGAACAGGTCCGCCGGCGCGGAGCCGCCGACCGGTACGAGCACTGCTCACTGGTCGCCTTGCCGGGGCAGCTGGTCATCACGCGGTCGTTGACCGAGCCGCCCGTCGGGCCGATCAGTCCCACGTTGCGCTGGCCATCGTTGACGAGCGCACCGGTGGTGTCCTGCAGCTGCGGGTACACCCACTGGCCGGCGCGGCCGGTGAAGACGACCTCGTGTCTCCGCGATCCCACGCCCTGGTTGTCGAGGACCACCTCGGCGCCGTCGAGCATGCTCTGCTGCCGGAGCGTGCGGGTCACGGTCACGGTGGTGTCGGGCCGGGCCGCGACGTAGTAGCGGCCCGGCCCTCCGGACCACGCTGTCGTGCCGGTCGGGTCGAACGTCAGACGTCCGTAGGGGAGGCCCTCGGTGAGGCGCCCGTCGGGACGCACGATGTGCCGAGGCGTGCGGCTGACGTCGACCGCGAGCGGTGGCTGGTCGGCGGTGACGGTCGCTCCGACGAGGTGGGTGACGTCGGGGTCGGCGCCGACGGCGGTGGCGCCCCCGTCGACGACGGCGTCCTGCACCACGACCTTGCGCACCTGGACGTGGATCACATCGTCGACGGCACCGCACGGCCGCAGCACTGCCGTATAGCTGCCCGTGCGCGGCAGGCGCCAGTAGCCGGTCGCCCAGTTCGCCAGCTTCTTCCCGGTCGAGGTGCGCAGGCTCTTGCGCACGCACGGGTGGCTCGGCCACTCCTCCCAGTCCGCGAGCTCGACCAGCCGGCCCTTGCGGGCGTGGAAGGTGAGCCGCACCGAGGGGCGCTCACCGTCGTACCGGACCGGCCGGTGACCGAGGCGGACGTCGCGGGCGATGGGACCGGCGCCGGGCTTGGCTGCAGGGGGTCGCTCCCGCGGCCCCGGCCCGTGGCGGCGTGGACGGGCACGAGCAGGGCGAGCGCGACGGCGCAGTCCCCGAGACGGCGCAACATGGGGTGTCCGTTCGATGTGGTGCTCATGGCGGATCAGGAGGCCGGACGCGTGACGGCCAGGTCGAGGCTCCCGGTGGCGCCCGGAGGCACGGCGAGGATGGCGACCGACGAGTGCTCGAAGGCGTCCCACGGAGCTGGCGAGGTCAGCGACGTGGGGGTCATGGTGAACGCGTTGGCCGGTGCGTGGATGTCGAAGCAGGCCGCGAAGTCGACCGAGGCGTTGCACCGTCCGTAGCCGCTCACCGTCCGGACCCGCCAGTCACCCAGGGAGCCGGTGGGGTTGCTGAGCGTGACGGTCGCGTCCGACCCGCCGGACGCCTGCCGGGGCAGCTCGGGCAGCTCGCCCACGACCCACTGGCCGGGGTTCGTCACTGTGTAGGTCACCGTCGACCCGTTGACCGTGGCCGGGGTGGCACGGGCGGCGCTCCTGACGCGCACGTTGACCGCGGTGCCGTAGCCCGGTCCGTTGATCACGTTCATCACGTAGGTCCCGCTCGCAGGGAGCTGGATGATCGGGCAGTACGACGTCTGGTCGCCGCCCGGGCACGTGGCCCGGGCCGCTGCCGGGGACTCGCCGAGCACGTCGAGCGTCTGCGGGATCCACCACCGGACCTCGGTCGGGTCGTTGGTCGCGCTGGTCAGCTCGGGGTAGATCCACTGGCCGGCCTCGCCCGTGAAGACGAGGTAGGCAGCCACGTTGTCCTTCGTTCCGCGCGTCACGGTGACGGCAGGTCCGTCCACGGCGACGGGCTGCAGCTGGGTGACGCCGAGGCTCACCGTCGTACCGGGGTCGACCACCGCGAAGTAGCGCCCCACCGGGCTCGGCTGGTCGTACCTCATCGGCCCGGGCATGTCGCTGACGAGGTGGGCCAGCTCGTCGTTGCCCACGTTGCGGACGATGCTGCGGTCGGGCCGCAGGAGGTCGAAGGTGCCGGCGTTCACCTGGGCGATCTGCTGGGCGAGGATCCGGAACGGCACGAGGTGGGTGACCTTCGTGCTGGAGCCCACGGCGGTCGAGGAGTCGGGCAGAAGACGGTCCTCACGGACCACCTTGCGCACCTGGAGCTTGACGGACGCCTTGGCGGCGCCGCGGCACGGCTTGTTGATCGCGGTGTAGGTCGCGGTGCGCGGCAGGCGCCAGAAGCCCTGCGCCCAGTGTTTGACGGTCTTGCCGCCGGATCGCAGGACCCGGCCGCCGCACTCATCGGTCGCGCCGACGCGGGCGAGGTTGACCAACTGGCCCTTGCGACCCTCGAAGACGAGCCGGACCTTGGTCGAGGTGGTGGCGCGCACGGGCTTGTGCCCGAGCTTCACGATCTTGGTCTTCGTGGTGGCCTGCGCGCGCTCGGCGGGAGCCGTGGGCGAGGCGGTGGCCTGGGCCGGAACGAGGAGGGCCAGCGCGACCGCGCAGCCCCCGAGACGACGAAGCATGTGATCCCCCGATCGGTCGGCGCACCGTGCGCCTGGACGGGAGACGCTAGCCGTGCGCGTTTGGTTGCGACGTCGTGGCCACGATCTCGAGGGCGCGTCTCGCGAGGGGCTCGGCGGCCGCACGGTCGGCGGCGACCAGGCCCACGCGGGTGCGCCGGTCGAGCAGGTCGTCGACGTCGTGGGCGCCCTCGTGGGTGATCGCGAAGACCAGCTCGGCGAGGGTCACCGGCACCAGGTCGGAGGCCGGCGCGAGCAGCTCGTCGTCGGGGAGCCGGGTGACCTCGCGGGCCGTTGCGAGGACGAGGTCGGCGTCGGTGCCGAAGCGGCGTACGAGCCGGGCGGGGGCGGTGCTGTGGCGCAGCTCCTCGGCCGACGCGGCGCCCAGCAGCGGAACGGTGGCCGTGCGGCACGGGTCCGCGGCCAGGCCGGTCGAGGCGACCACGGCGTCGACGGCGTCCTCGGCCATCCGGCGGTAGGTCGTCAGCTTGCCGCCGACCACCGTGGTCACGCCGGCGGGCGAGGTGAGGACGGCGTGGCGGCGTGAGAGGTCGGAGGTCTCGTCGGTGTCGGCGACCTCCAGCAGCGGCCGGAGGCCGGCGAAGGCGCCCACCACGTCGTCGCGCGTGGGAGGGGTGGCGAACGCCGTGGCCACCACGTCGAGGAGGAAGTCGATCTCGCCCTCGCTCGGCACCGGGACGTCGGGCACCGGTCCGGTGACAGGCTCGTCGGTGAGGCCGACGTAGATCGTGCCGTCGGGCTGCGGCAGCACCATCGCGAAGCGCGCCCGGGAGCCGGGGATCGGCACCATCACTGCGACCCGGGTCTCCGGCAGCGCGGAGCCGCGCAGCACCAGGTGGGTGCCCCGGCTGGGGCGCAGCCGCACCCGGTCGTCGAGGTCGCCGGCCCAGACGCCGGTCGCGTTGACGACGGCCTTCGCGCTGACGCGGTGGGCCTCCCCGGTGAGCTCGTCACGGAGCTCGACGGCGGTGCCGGTCGCCGAGGTGACGCGGGCGCGGGTGCGCACCTCGGCGCCGTACGACGCCGCGGTGCGCGCCACGGTGGTCACCAGCCGCGCGTCGTCCTCGAGCTGCCCGTCCCAGGCGAGGTAGCCGCCGCGGAGGGTGTCCGCTCGCAGTGCGGGCGCGAGGTTGAGCGCCTCGGTGGCGTTGAGCCGGCGCGGGCGGGGGAGGGTGCGGGCGGAGGTGCGGGCGGTGCGACGCAAGACGTCGCCGCCGTGCAGCCCGGCCCAGGTCAGCGCCGTACGGCTGCGGGGCATGGCGTCGTTGACGGGCGTGAGCATCGGCAGCGCGTGGACCAGGTGCGGGGCGGTGACCTGCATCAGGATGCCGCGCTCGACGGCGCTCTCGTGGGCGATCGCGAACTGGCCCTGCGCGAGGTAGCGCAGGCCGCCGTGCACCAGCTTGGAGGACCAGCGCGAGGTGCCGAAGGCGAGGTCGTGGGCGTCGACCGCCAGCACGGACAGGCCGCGGGTGACCGCGTCGAGGGCGACGCCGGCGCCGGTGATGCCGAGGCCGACCACCACCACGTCGACCTCGGTGGGGATGCCGGCGAGCCCGGGAGCGATCCGCGTCATCAGGGTTCCAGCGTCCGCGTGATGAGCCGGACGTACTCCTCGTCGAGGTCCTCGAGCGAGACGTCCGCGTCGACCATCGTGAGCGCCGAGAAGACGAAGCCGTGCCCCGCGAGGGTGAGGGTGCGGGCCATCAGGACCGGGTTGCCGGGGCGGATCGCGCCGGAGGCCTGGCCGCTCTCGATCTCGGCGGCGAGGATCTCGATCAGCGCCTCCTGCGAGCGGCCGCGGCGCGAGAGCAGGTAGGGGAGCATCAGGTCGGGGTCGAGCTCGACGATGCGGACGAAGAGCTCGTTGTCGCGCAGTGCCCGAACGGTGCTGAGCGCGGCGGCGGCGATGCCGGTGGGCGTGGTCGTGTCGCGGGCGGCGACGCGGGTGGCGGCGGCGATGCCGACCCACTCGCGGGTCATCAGGTCGCCCAGCAGGGAGCCCATGTCGGGCCACGCGCGGTAGATCGTCATCCGCGAGACCGAGGCGCGCTTGGCGACCTCCGTCAGCGTCGTACGACGCCAGCCGACGTCGAGGATGCAGTCCCGTGCGGCGTCGAGGTAGGCATCGAGCCGCGCATCAGGTATGTGACGAAGTGACGACATATGTCACACTGTAACGCATGAGCCTGTTCGAGCCCACCGTCGAGATGCACCCCCAGCGCTGGGGCGACCCCGCTGCCGCCGCCGAGCTGCCCGAGTCGGCACGTGGGCTGGTCGAGCTGGCCTTCGGGCGGCAGGACCGGCCGGCCGTGACCGACGCCGTGCCTCCCGCGTCCGCGCTGGACGGGGCGCTGCTCGACGAGCTGCGGGGGGTCCTCGGCGCCGAGCACGTGCTGACCGACGACGCGACCCGCACCCTGCGCACCCGCGGCAAGTCGACCCCCGACCTGCTGCGCGCCCGGTCCGGCGACCTCGCCGACGCCCCCGACGCCGTGGTCCGCCCGATGGGTCATGCCGATGTCGTCGCGGTGCTCGCCTGGGCGGCTGAGCACCGGGTGGCCGTCGTCCCGTTCGGCGGCGGCACCTGCGTGACGGGCGGCCTCGCGGCTCGCCGCGACGGCTTCGCCGGGCTCGTCAGCCTGGACCTGGTGCGGATGAAGCGCGTGCTCGCCGTCGACGAGGTCTCGATGACCGCGACCCTCGAGCCGGGCCTGCGCGGGCCCGAGGCCGAGGCGCTGCTCGGCGAGCACGGGCTGATGCTGGGGCACTACCCGCAGTCCTTCGAGCACGCCTCCATCGGCGGCTTCGCGGCCACGCGCTCGAGCGGCCAGTCGAGTGCGGGCTACGGCCGCTTCGACGCCATGGTCGTCAGGCTCACCGCCGCCACGCCCACCGGCTCGCTCGACCTCGGCTCCTCGCCGGCCAACGCCGCCGGGCCCGACCTGCGCCAGCTGCTGCTCGGGTCGGAGGGCGCCTTCGGCGTCATCACGTCGGTCACGGTCCGCGTGCGCCGCGTCCCCGAGGTGACGTCGTACGAAGGCTGGCGCTGGCCGTCCTTCGACGCCGGCTCCGACGCGATGCGCACCCTCGCCCAGGCGGGGCTGCTGCCCACGGTCATCCGGCTCTCCGACGAGTCCGAGACCGCGATCAACCTCGCCGACCCGTCGTCCATTGGCGGCACCGACGACCCCGGCTGCCTGATGATCACCGGCTACGAGGGCGCCTCGTCGCAGGTCGCGGCCCGGCAGGCCGCCGTCACCGCGGTGCTCACCGACCTCGGCGGCACGGCGCTCGGCACCGAGCCCGGGGACAAGTGGGTGCACGGCCGCTTCAACGCGCCCTACCTCCGCGACTCGCTCCTCGACCTCGGCGTGCTCGTCGAGACGCTCGAGACCGCGACGTTCTGGTCCAACCGGGAGCGGCTGTACGCCGACGTGAAGGCCGCCCTCCAGTCGTCGCTCGGCGAGGGCTCGCTCGTGCTCTGCCACATCTCGCACGTCTACGAGACCGGCTGCTCGCTCTACTTCACCGTCGCCGCCCGCCAGGCCGACGACGCGATCGCGCAGTGGCAGGTCGCCAAGGCCGCCGCCAGCGACGCGATGATCGCCGCAGGCGCCACCATCACCCACCACCACGCCGTCGGCACCGACCACAAGCCGTGGTTCGCCCGGGAGATCGGTGACGTCGGGGTGCGGGTCCTCCGCGCGGTCAAGGCCGAGCTCGACCCGGCCGGGATCCTCAACCCGGGCGTGCTGATCCCCTGATCTGGCCGCTCGATCAACTTCCACGCGCTCGGGTGGAAGTTCATCGGGGGTTGAGCGTGGTCGGCCCGGATTGGGCCTGAACTTCCACGCACTCGGGTGGAAATCCATCCGGCAGCTGCTCAGGTGGCGAAGGACCAGACGAGGAGCTCGGTCGGCTCGGTGGCCCGGACCTGCTGGCCGCCCTCGTCGGTGAGGCGTACGGCGTCGCCCCCGCGCAGGGAGTGCTCGCCGAGGTCGACCGCGCCGGTGGCGGCGAAGACGTGGTGGCGGGGGTCGTCCGGGAGGGCGACCGCCTGACCAGCCGCCAGGCGGGCGACCATCAGCCGGGCGCCGGCGGTGCCGATCGGGAGGCCGGAGCCGCCGGCGACCTCGACCAGGCCGGAGGCGGGCGGCGGCGCCTCGCCCAGGACGTACGACGGCTCGGTGCCGGCAGCCGACGGCACCAGCCAGGCCTGGACGAACCGGCAGCGGCCGGACGAGCGGTCGGCGACCTCACTGTGCCGGATGCCCGACCCCGCGGAGAGGACCTGCGCCCGGCCGGCCTCGACCACGTGCGACGCGCCCGTCGAGTCGGTGTGGACCAGCGCCCCCTCGAGCACCCAGGTGACGATCTCGAGCTCGGAGTGCGGGTGCTCGGCGTACCCGGTAGCCGGGTCGAGCAGGTCGTCGTTGTGGCAGACCAGCGGCCCGAAGCCGAGGTTCGCCGGGTCGTAGTGGGGTCCGAAGGAGAAGGAATGCCTGGTCAAGCGCCCCTTGACGGTCTCCGACGTCCTCGTGGAACCGGCGTACAGAGCCATGGACATGCCGATATCTTCGCGGATGTGCCTCCCCCGCATCAGTTCCCCATGCTCCCGCCCGGTTTCCGGTTCGGCACGAGCACGGCCAGCTACCAGATCGAGGGTGCGGCGCACGAGGACGGCAAGGGCCCGAGCATCTGGGACACCTTCACCGCGGAGCCCGGCCGGATCGTCGACGGCAGCACCGGCGACGTCGCCTGCGACCACTACCACCGGGTCGAGGAGGACGTGGCGCTGATGAAGGAGCTGGGGACCGGTGGCTACCGGTTCTCCCTCAGCTGGCCGCGGATCCAGCCGACCGGCAGCGGTCCGGCCAACGAGAAGGGCCTGGCGTTCTACGACCGGCTCATCGACACGCTCCTCGCCAACGGCCAGCAGCCCATGGTCACGCTCTACCACTGGGACCTGCCGCAGGCGCTCGAGGACGACGGCGGCTGGCTCAACCGCGCGACGGTCGACCGCTTCGCCGAGTTCGCCGCGATCGTCGGCGAGCGCTTCGCCGACCGGGTCGAGCACTGGATCCCGATCAACGAGCCCAACGTCGCCTCGATCCTGGGCTACGGCATGGGAACGCACGCGCCCGGCAAGGCGATGCTCTTCGACTGCCTGCCGGCCGCCCACCACCTGCTGCTCGCGCACGGCCGCGCGGCGATCGAGCTGCGCAAGGCCGGCGCGACCTCGATCGGCTGCGCCAACAACCACGCGCCGATCTGGCCGGCGAGCGACGACGACGCCGACGTCGGGATGAGCAAGATCTTCGACGCGCTGTGGAACGGCATGTTCCTCGAGCCGATGCTGCTCGGGCGCTACCCCGCCGACCTGATGCCGCTCTTCGAGGACGTGATGGCCGACGGCGACCTCGCGACCATCCGTCAGCCGCTCGACTTCTACGGCGTCAACTACTACAACCCGATGAAGATCGCGGCCGCCGACGAGGACTCCGAGATCCCCTTCGACTTCCGCGAGGTCGTCGGCTACCCGACGACCGACTTCGGGTGGCCGATCGTGCCCGACGCGCTGCGCGAGTGGCTGGTCATGTTCCGCGCCCGCTTCCGCGCCGCGCTGCCGCCGATCATGATCACCGAGTCAGGCTGCAGCTACAACGTCGGCCCGGACGAGAACGGCGTCGTCGATGACCAGGCCCGCATCGACTACCTCCGCTCCCACCTCAACGCCGTCTCCGAGGCGATCACCCGCGGCGTCGACGTCCGCGGCTACTACACGTGGTCGCTGATGGACAACTTCGAGTGGGCCGAGGGCTACACCCAGCGCTTCGGCCTGGTGCACGTCGACTACAAGACCCTGAAGCGCACCCGGAAGAACTCCTTCCACTGGTACGCCGACCTCATCGCCGCGCAGCCCCAGCACCTGTGAGACGAGCAGCGACGACCGAGGAACGAGGTCGGCGCGTCGGCTCGGCCAGATCGAGTAGGCCCGCGACTGAGGGACGAAGTCGCGACGAGGCCGTATCGAGATCCGCGTCCGTCGATCGATAGGCTCGCGACATGAGCAACCGCCGCGTCGTGTTCGTCGTGGGTTCGGGCCGCAGCGGCACGAGCACCATGGCCGGCACGCTGCGCACGCTCGGGCTCCACGTGCCCCCGCCCGAGGTGGTCGCCGACGCGACCAACCCGAAGGGCTTCGGCGAGCCGCGGTGGGTGGTCGACCTCCACGCCGAGCTGCTGCAGCGCAGCAACGTGCAGGTCTCCGACGCCCGCCCGCGCGCGTGGCTCGACACCGGCACGACGAGCGGTGACCACGCCACCCGTGAGCGGGTGACGACCTGGCTCGAGGAGCAGCTCGGCGTCGCCGACGAGCTCGTCATCAAGGACCCGCGGGCCGCCTGGTTCCTCGGGCTGTGGCGCGCCGCGGCCGACCGCTGCGACGCGACGTCGTCGTACGTCACCATGCTGCGGCCAGTGACCGAGGTGGTCGGCTCGAAGCAGACCTACTACGGCCGGATGGGCGCCGGGTCCGACCAGGGCGCGATCACCCGCACGGCTGCCTGGATCAACATGATGCTGCACACCGAGCGCGCGACGCGCGGCCAGCAGCGGGCCTTCGTCCGCTACGGCGACCTGCTCGACGACTGGACCCAGCCGGTCTTCGCGCTCGGGGAGGCCTTCGACCTGGCGGGCGTGAAGACCGCGATGGCCGTCGACATCGCCGAGGTGCACCGCTTCATCGACCCCTCGCTGCGCCGCGTCACGATGACGTGGGACGACATCGGCGTACCGATGAGGCTGCGCGAGCTCGCCGACGAGACCTGGCAGGCGCTCGACGCCCTCGCCACGGATGACTCGGCCGCCCTCCACGAGACCTGCGACCAGCTGCGGGCCGCCTACGCCGAGCAGTACGCCGACGCCGAGGCGTTCGCCCACTCGACCGTCGTCGCCCAGCGTCGTACGGCGGCAGCGGAGGCGCGGCGCGAGGCGTCCGAGCAGGCCCCCGGCAGGAGCGGCGCCGACCGCGTGCCCCACGCCGTGCGGGCGATGGTGCCGCCGGCCGCCCGCCAGAAGCTGCGCAAGGCGATGGGCCGTGAACGGGGCCAAGGAGCCTGATGCCCGACATCGCCTCGCTGGAGCGCGAGCCCGGCTACGACGTCACGTGGCCGTGGACCTCGGGCGAGCCGTTGACGCCCGGGCTGACGTGCGTCTTCCGGGTCCGCAACGAGGCGCGCAACCTGCCGTGGGTCCTGCCGCCGATCTTCTCCGCGGTGCAGCACGTGCTGCTGGTCGACAACGGCTCCGACGACGGCACGGCCGACGTCGCGCGGAAGGTCGCGGAGGAGTGCGGCGCGGCCGACCGGCTCACCGTCCTCGACTACCCCCACCAGGTCGCGCGCGCCGGTGGGGAACACCTCGCGACCCCGGCGACGAGCGTTCACTCGCTGACGCACTTCTACAACTGGTGCTTCTCCCACGTGCGCACGACGTACTCCATGAAGTGGGACGGCGACATGGTGCTCACGCCCGAGGGTGCGGGCATCCTGCGCGACCTGTCGTGGCAGCTCCAGTCGACGCGCGCGATCGTCGCGATGCCGCGCCATCCGCTGACCGTCGTCGACGAGTCCACCGGCTGGCTCGACCTGTCGCTGCGCTTCCTCGAGCCGTGGGTCTACCCGATGGGCCCGGACTTCACGTTCGTGAAGGCCTTCGACTGGGAGCTGCGCGAGTTCCCGCCCGGCGTGGAGCGGATCGTGCTCCAGCAGGGGCTGGTGCTCGAGGTGAAGTGGCTCGACGCCGACGAGTACGCCCACTGGCGGCGCGACGGCGTCGACTTCACGAACACCCGGCTCTACCGCAAGCTCCGCGAGTTCGAGGTCGACGAGGCCATCCGCAACGGCGACCCCGAGGCGCTGGGCGGGCTGGTCAAGGTGACCGCGCCCGAGGGCGTCCACATCATCGACTTCGTCAGCCGCGACTGGCTCTGGCGCCAGCCGCGACCGCTGGTCAAGCACTCGCTGCCTGCCTCGCTGAAGGAGCGCGTCCGACCGTGACCCATCCCCTCCACGACCTCCGGATGCCCGGCCCCACGCTGGTCCTGGTCGACGACTCCGACGGGCTCGCCCTCGACGCGCTCCACGGCATCGAGGACGTGCCCGGCCTGAAGCCGCAGGTGGTCACGCTGTCATCGCTCGACGGGCCGCTGAAGGGCTGGGGCTCGGTGCTCGTCGTGGCCGCCGACCGCGCCCGGCTGCGGCGGATGGCGAGCGCCGTACCCCTCCTCGGGCAGGCGAAGGTCATCGCCTGCTGGCTCACCGACGCGCCCACCCCGTGGGTGCTCGTGCCCCGGCCGGAGTGGCCGCCGCTGGTCCACCTCGCCGCACGCGAGGCCGGCGACCGCGGCGTCCTGACGGTCGTCCGCTTCGCCTCCGGAGCCCGCGCCCAGCTGGTCGTCATGGAGATGGCGCGCCAGGCGGCCGGACCGGGCGACACCACGCACGGCGGGCTCGTCGTGTCGTACGCCGGTCGGCCCGCGGCCCCCGGCCTCGACGCGCGGTCCGTGCTGCTGCCCGACGTGGCCGGCGCCGGTGACGCCGAGCGCGACGTGCCACCCGACGTCGTCGTCGCCCGTCGCGGGGCCACCGGTCAGCAGAGCGTCGCCGAGCACCACGTGATCGACCGCGCGCCCACTGTCGTCACCGACCCCGGCCCGGAGCCCGTCGACGAGCGGGTCTTCAACCCGATCGGCTTCCGCAAGGACTGGGACCACGGCGTCGTCGAGCTCTCCCGCATCACGAACGGCCCGGTCACCGAGGACGTCATCGCCTCGGCGCGCGGGTTCCAGGGCGTCCGGCTGCCGGCCGACACCCGCACCGCCGACCTGCTCGCGCTCGCCATCTCGGGCGTCCCGCTCGTGACCGAGGGCGTGCTCGACGTGGCGCCGCGGCTGGCGGCCGCGCTCGACGCGCAGGTCGACCTCGACGACGCGCTGCGGCGCGAGGAGCACAGCCTCGCCGTCCGCCGGGCCGCCTTCGACCACCACTCCACGCTGGCCTGGCGCGCGTCGCTCGCCTCGCGCGCCGGCGTGCGCCACGTCGGGCTGCCGCCGGTCAGCGCGCTGCTCGCGACCAAGCGTCCGCAGATGCTCGACTTCGCGCTGCGCCAGATCGCGCGCCAGCGCGGCGCCGACGTCGAGCTGGTGCTCGCGGCCCACGGCTGGGAGCCCGACCGCGACGCCGTACGACGTGCGCTCGGCGATCGCCCGCACCAGGTGCTCACCTTCGGGGAGTCGACGTTCTTCGGCGACGTGCTGACCGCAGCTGCACGGGCCGCGTCGAGCGAGGTGCTGCTCAAGGTCGACGACGACGACTGGTACTCACCCGACGCCGTCCACGACCTGCTGATGGCCCGCCGCTTCTCCGGCGCCGACGTCGTCGGGATGCCGTCGGAGTTCGTCTACCTCCACGCCAACGAGCACCGCGACGACCTCACCGTGCGGCGCAACCACCCGTCCGAGATCTTCGCCCGCTTCGTCGCCGGCGGGACCCTGCTGATGGATCGCGGCCTGCTGCACTCGCTCGGCGACTTCCGGCGGGTGCGGAAGTTCGTCGACGCCCAGCTGCTGGCCGGCGTCGAGGCCGCCGGCGGCCGGATCTACCGCACCCACGGGCTCGGCTACATCCTCCGGCGCACCGGTGCCGGACACACCTGGCAGCGTGACGACGAGGAGTTCCGCCGACCTGACATCGTGGCTGCCGAGTGGCAGGGTTTCCAGCCCAGCGCGGCGCTGGAGATCGATCCGCTCGACCGTCCCGACCAGGACCCGACGGGGGGTGACTAGGACATGGCCCGTCAGCCGGTGGTGCGCCACAACGACTGGGGCTCGCTGACCCCCGCGACGCTCGGCGACTGGGAGCCGACGCTGTCGGTGACCGTCGTCGTCCCGACCTTCAACTACCAGCAGAAGCTGCCCTACGTCCTCGCCGGCCTCGCCGCGCAGTCCTACCCGTCGCACCTCCTCGAGGTGCTCGTCGTCGACGACCAGAGCTCGCCGACGCAGGAGCTGCCGGAGGTCCGGCCCGACAACACGCGGCTGATCCGTGTCGAGGAGGGCTGGGGCCGAGCCAACGCCTGCCACCTCGGCGCGCTCGCCGCGGAGGGCGAGGTCCTGCACTGGTACGACGCCGACATGCTGGCCCACCGCGAGGAGGTCGAGGCGCACGCGCGCTGGCACCACCTGATCGACTACGCCGTGCCCGGCGGGCACAAGCTCTTCGTCGACCCGACCTCGCTCTTCGAACTCGACCCGGCCGTCGTACGGGACCGGGTGGCGGCAGGCGAGGCGGCCGACCTGTTCCCCGGCGAGGAGCACGAGCCGCACCAGTGGGTCGAGGACTACTGGGCCAAGACCGACGACCTCCGCACGGCCGGACCGCGCGCCCAGCGCTACCACATCGGCATGACCGGCTCGGTGACGAAGGCGCTCTACCTCGACTCCGACGGCTTCGACCGCCAGCTCCGCCTCGGTGAGGACATGCACCTCGGCCACTCGCTCGCCCAGGCCGGCGGCGTCTTCGTCGTCGACCGCGAGGCCCGCAGCTGGCACCTCGGCCGCTCCCAGGTGCTGCGCCGCGCCGAGCAGGTCAACCGCTACAACGACCCCTACCTCGCCGACCTCGTGCCGACGATGCGACCCAAGCGCAACAGGCACGGCCGGACCTACCAGGTGCCCTACCTCGAGGTCGTCCTCCAGGCCGGGCCTGCCGACGACACGATCCGGGTCGTCGACTCGCTGCTCGACGGCGACGTCCCCGACCTCCGGATCACCATCGTGGGGCCGTGGTCGTCGGTGCACGAAGACCGCGTCCAGCCCGTCGAGGACCCGGTGCTCGAGACCCGGCTGGTGCATCGCTCCTACCTCCACGAGCCGCGCGTGCGCCTGGTCGAGTCGTTCGACGGCACCACCGACGCGGAGTTCCTGCTCACGCTGCCCGACGTCTCGCTCGCGCCGCTGGCACCGGCCGTCTCGGCGGTGCTCGACGACCTCGAGCGCACCCACCACGGCGTCCGCCTGCTGTCGTACGGCACCGGGGTCGCGGCGCGGATCGAGCGCACCGCCGCGAGCGCGCGCGTCGCCCGACTGGCCGGTGACGGCGACGACCGGGATGCCCTGCTCGACGAGTCGTTCGGGGTGAAGGAGTACGACGCCGCCTCCGTCGGCTGGGTGCCCACCGCCGAGCGCGAGGTCGAGCGCTTCGTCCTCGGCGCGCGGCCCGCGATGGACCCGGTCAAGTCGGAGAACAAGCTGCGCCGCGCCCTGGCGAAGGCCGATGCCTCGGAGCGTGCTCCTGCGTCCGAGCCCGAGGTCGAGAAGAAGGGTCTCTTCGGCCGCCGCCGCCCGTAGGTGGTCGAGTAGCCGAGCGAGGAACGAGCGAGGCGTATCGAGACCTGGCTGTATCAGTGGGTCTCGATACGCCCGCTCGCTGGCGCTCGCGGGCTACTCGACCAGCAAGAGGGCGTCTCAGTCCCCGCCGAAGAGGTCGCGGGTGTAGACCTTGTCCTTCACGTCGCGGAGCTCGTCGACCATGCGGTTGGCGACGATCAGGTCGGAGCGCTCCTTGAAGGACGCCAGGTCGCGGGTGACCTCGGAGCCGAACCAGTGGTCGTCCTCGAGCTCGGGCTCGTAGACCACGACCTCGATGCCCTTGGCCTTGAGCCGCTTCATGATCCCCTGCACGGACGACTCGCGGAAGTTGTCGGAGCCGGCCTTCATGATCAGGCGGTGGATGCCGACGACCTCGGGCTCGCGGTCGATGATGTCGAAGGCGATGAAGTCCTTGCGGGTGGTGTTGGCCTCGACGATCGCGGAGATCAGCGTCTGCGGGACGTCGGAGTAGTTGGCCAGCAGCTGCTTGGTGTCCTTCGGCAGGCAGTAGCCGCCGTAGCCGAACGACGGGTTGTTGTAGTGCGTGCCGATCCGCGGGTCGAGCCCGACGCCGTCGATGATCGAGCGCGAGTCGAGCCCGCGCGAGAGCGCGAAGGAGTCGAGCTCGTTGAAGTACGCCACCCGCATCGCGAGGTAGGTGTTGGCGAAGAGCTTGATCGCCTCGGCCTCGGTGGGGGCGGTGAAGAGCAGGGGTACGTCGTCCGCGTCGGCGCCCTTCACCAGCAGCTCGGCGAAGGCCCGGGCCCGCTCGGAGTCCTCGCCGACGACGATGCGGGCAGGGAACAGGTTGTCGTGCAGCGCCCGGCCCTCGCGCAGGAACTCGGGCGAGAAGATGACGTTGGCGGTGCCGAGCCGTGCGCGTACGTCGTCGATGTAGCCCACCGGCACGGTCGACTTCACGACCATGGTCGCGTCGGGGTTGAGCCGCTGCACGTCACGCATGACGGCCTCGATCGAGCCGGTGTCGAAGTAGTTGGTCACCGGGTCGTAGTTGGTCGGCGTCGCGATGATCACGAAGTCGGCGCCGGTGTGGGCCTCCTCCGCGTCGGTCGTGAACGCGAGGTCGAGCTCCTCCTCGGCGAGGAAGCGGGAGATGTCGTCGTCGTGGATCGGGCTCTCGCCGCGCTTGAGCCCCTCGATCCGGCGCTCGTCGAGGTCGAGGCCCACGACCGTGTTGTGGCGCGCGAGCAGCACCGCCATCGACAGCCCGACGTAGCCGAGTCCTGCAACAGAGATCCGAGTGGTCACGCGGGAGATTGTGCCGTACGGCGGACAACACGAGGTGAACTCCTGCCGCCTTGACCGGCGGTTATCGAGTCAGTCGGCGATCGGGGTCAGCACGCTCGGCAGCACGGCCGGGGTGCCGTAGGCCTCCAGCCTGCGCGGTGCCTCGGACTGCATGCACGCCGTCGGGTCGAGCACCTGGATGCCGTCGAGCCACTCGCCGGTCGGGCCCTCGGTCACGGGCAGCGTGACCCGCAGCGTCGTGCCGTCCGGCCGTACCTCGGCCGAGACCACGGCATGGCCGTCGGCGATGTCCTGGACGAAGGTCGCCCGCACCGGCCCTCCACCGCCGCAGGCGGCGTAGGTCAGCCGCCACCCGGTCAGCCGCTCCGCCAGCTCCTGCAGGGACTCGACAGTGGTGTCGACCTCGGCACCCGGTGCCTGACGCCGGTTCACGCCGTCGTCCAGCTTCGGCACCGTGACCTCGACGCCGAGCGCAGCCATCGCCGGGTCCGCGTTCACCGCGTCGACGAAGTCCTGGGCGGCGTCGGTCTCCTCCCACTCCGCCTCGCGCTCCTCGGGCTCGCCCTCACGCAGCGGGTCGGAGGCCAGCGGAGGCGCCTCGAAGGCAGGCGACTCGCCGTCGAGGCAGGTGCCGTCGACGGGCTCGGGCGTCTTCCAGACGGTGTCGAGGTGGTGCCGGGCCGCGACCTGGAGCGCCACGCTCGCGCCCTCGCCGTCGGGCGTCACCACGAGCTGGGCGAGTGCGTCCTCGTTCGCGCTGACGAGGGCCACCTCGACGGTGTCGCCGCACGTGCTGGACGTCGTCTCCCAGCCGGACGCAGCCGCCACCCGCAGCTCGGCCCGCGCGGCCGCCTCGACCCCGGCGTCGTACGACGTCTCGCGCCGCGCGACGACCCGGTCGACCTGGCCGTTGCTGCCGAGCGAGGGTCCGGCGACCGTCGCATGGCTCGCGGCCACCCAGGCGTCGGACCACACCGACACCGCGACGTCCAGATCGCCGGCGTCGGAGACGAGCCCCGGCTCGCTGCTGCAGGCCGCGAGGGCCGCGGCCAGCAGCAGGCTCAGGACGAGGGCGTGACGGCGAACCACGGCTCGTCCCATGGCGCCAAACGTACAGCGAGACGCGGTGGTCGCGGGGAGGGTGCTGCGAGGGACCGCTCCCCACGACCACCGTCGGCGCAGGGCCTCAGCCGCGGTCGCTCGAGTCGCCGGTGACGACGACGTAGAAGCGCTTGCGGGTGCCGTCGGTCGTGAAGCTGCCGTCGCTGTTGCGCGGGCTCACGACCAGGTGGTTGGTGTTGCCGGTGCCGGGAGGAGCGCAGTTGACGACGCCCGGCTGGCACATCGCTGCCGTGATCTCCCCGGAGAACTCCGGGTTGCTGTCGGCACCGGCGGCCCGGCCGTTGGTGATGGTGTCGCTGTTCTGGTCGACGGTGTTCTGGAGGGCCACGACCGCGAGCACGCCGTTGTTGGTGAGGTTCTCGCCGGCGTTGATGTAGACGTTGCCGTTGGCGCGCAGGCCGGTGACGTCAGTGCCGCTCGGTGCCAACGTCGGGTAGGCGGCCGTCACGGTGAAGCCGCCGGACTGGGCGATGATCGCGCCCGTCGCGTCGACGAGCGCCCAGCGACCCACGCCAGCAGGGCCCTGGGGCCCGGCCGGGAGCTGGCCCGCCTTGAAGTCGCGGGCGCGCAGGGAGCCGTCCTTCACCTGCTTGGCGCCGAGCGTGCCGGTCTTGACGTCCTTGCCCTGGATCGTCTTGTTCTTGATGTCCTGGGACTGGATCGAGTTGTTCTGGACGTCCTTCGAGCCGATCAGCCCGGTGGCGTACGACGTTCCGGTCGAGGCGACGACCAGGGCCATGACCGAGACGGCCATGGACGGTGAGGGGCGGCGGAGGGAGGGGAGACGCATCGTTCGGACCCTTCATCAGGTGGAGGCCGCCGAGCGGCGGCTCCGTCTGTGTTCGGTGTGACCCGGGTCACGGATTGGTGAGTCGGCACTCCCACGCGAACGCGGCGAGCCCGAACAGCACCGGCCACAGGGCAGCTCGCTCGAGCGCGCCTGCGCCCCGTCCCTCCCCCGAGACCACGAATCCGACGGCGGCCGCTGCGGTGACCGCGCCCGTCGCCAGGAGCGTCTTCGCGAGCCACGGCCGGTCCTCGCGCAGGCGCGCGCCGAGCAGCAGGAGGGCGACCGGTTGGGCGACGAACAACGGCGTCGCGGCCAACGCGTGCAACGTCGTGTCCTGGTCCAGGGGCGCCAGTCCCGTCGCCACCGAGCTGACGCCGGAGACGACCAGCAGGCCGGTCACCCACGGCCCCAGCGGCCTGGCGAGCAGGAGCGCGCCGCCGGCGAGCATCACGCCGTAGCCGACGAAGGACCCGTTCATGACCGCGTGCCGCGGCGAGCAGTACGCCGCCGTGCACCCGACCTCGCCCAGCCTGCTGACCGAGTCGGACACGAAGCTGTAGCCGCCGGTCGTCGCAGCCGCGGTCACGACCTCGGTCACGATGTAGGTCGGTCGCAGCAGGAAGAGCAGGGCGCCGAGCCGGGCAGCGCGGGCGGGGGCGTCGGGCACGAGCCCACCGTAGTGGCGAGCCCGGGGGCCGCGACGTGGGCCACCTCCCGGTGTACGGCGTCTTCGTCGCGCACAAATCGCGTGACCGCATCACGGGCGCGGGGCTAGCCTCGAGGCCTCGCCTCACCCCTGGGGCGGACGGGCTCCGCAGGCTCGACCTGCGCGGCGACCGTGATCCGTGAACAGTGGTCCGACCACATCGGCAGGGGTTGCCCGGCGGACCCGACCTCGTGGTCGGGTCCGCCGAGGTCCGTCCGGGCTCGGGCCGAGGGCGACTTCGCGGACACGTGTGGCGGACGTGGCCCACGGTCTGGCCGCCACGGACTGCGGCCGGAGGTCGACTCCGGGGCGCAGTCCTATGCTCGGCACATGACGATCCAGCAGCCCACCGAGCTCACCCACGCCGCGATGCTGGGGCTCGGAGTCCACCGCCCTGAGCGGGTGGTGACCAACGACGAGATCTGCGAGGTCCTGGACTCCTCCGACGAGTGGATCCAGACGCGTTCGGGCATCCGGACCCGGCGCTTCGCGGGCGAGGACGAGACGCTGATCGGCATGTCGATCGCGGCGGCCGAGCGTGCCCTCGCCGCGGCGGACGTCGCCGCTGCGCAGGTCGGGTGCGTGATCGTCGCGACGTCGACCCATCCCGAGCACACGCCGGCATCAGCGCCGCAGGTCGCGACGGCGCTCGGCATCACGGCCGCGGCGTTCGACATCTCCGCCGGCTGCGCGGGCTTCTGCCACGCGCTCAACCTGGCCGCGTCGATGGTGCGCTCGGGTGCTGAGTCGCACGTCCTCGTCATCGGCGTCGAGCAGCTGAGCCGCTTCATGGACCCGACCGACCGAGGCACCGCGTTCATCTTCGCCGACGGCGCCGGCGCGGTCGTGGTCGGGCCGTCCGACGCGCCCGGCATCGGCCCGACGGCCTGGGGCTCGGACGGCTCGCAGGCCCACGTCATCACGCAGACCCCGAGCTGCCTCGGCGGTCACAGCGAGCGGGAGCACCCCGTCGTACAGATGGAGGGGACTGCGGTCTTCCGGTGGGCGCCGTTCGCGATGGCGAAGGTTGCCCACGAGGCGCTCGACCTGGCCGGCGTCAGCGTCGACGAGCTCGACGCCTTCATCCCCCACCAGGCCAACCTGCGCATCACGCAGACCCTCGCCAAGAACATCCAGCTCCCCGACTCGGTCGCCGTCGCCACCGACGTCGTCGACTCGGGCAACACCTCGGCCGCCTCGGTGCCGCTCGCCATGGAGGCCATGCTCCGCAAGGACGAGGCCGCCGTCGGTGACACCGCCCTGCTCATCGCCTTCGGCGCCGGGCTGAGCTACGCCGGCCAGGTCGTGACGCTGCCGCCGCTGGGCTGACGGTCAGGACTGCGCGAGCCGCGCGGCCACGACCTCCCACACGTCGGGGTCGACACCCATGCCGAGGTGGCGCGACGCGACCTCGACGTGCTCGACGTCCGGCGAGGCGTGGTCCAGGCAGCCCTGCCACGACACGATCCCGTCGCGCCGGGAGTACATGACGGTGAGCGGCACCCGGATCGGCGACTGGGCGTCCAGCCGACGGGTCACCTCCTCCACGTCGTCCGAGCCGCTGCCGAAGAACCGGGCGACGGTGGTGTGGGCCGGGCCCGAGACCGGCGTGCCATAGGTGACGACGCGGCGTACGGCGTCGGGGTGCCGGCGCGCCACCTCGCGGGCGATGACGCCGCCGAGGCTCCACCCCACGAGAGACGCGGGGGAGCCGGTGGCGTCGACGAGCTCGTTGACCCGGGTCGACAGGCGCTCGACGTCGCGCCGCGGGTCGCCGGTGTTGGTGCCGAGGCCCCAGCCGCGGGCGTCGTACCCCAGGCGCCGGAGGTACGCCCGCAGCGGTGCCCCGGACAGCTCGGGTGCGCGCCAGCCGGGGATGTCGACGACGAGGTGGCCGTCGCCCTTCGGCGCCGCGGCCAGGCGGGGCAGCGCACCCACCAGTCGTACGGCGTCGAGGCCGGCGCCGAGCTCGCCGACTGCCGTCCGGGCCGAGGGCGGGCCGCCGGGGCGCCCGACGCCCGACACGTCGCTGCGACGGACCCGCGTGCGCAGGCCGCTCGCCGCCAGGAGGTGCGGGCTCACAGCGCCGCCACGACCTCGGTGCCCTGCTTGATCGCGCGCTTGGCGTCGAGCTCGGCCGCGACGTCGGCGCCGCCGATGAGGTGGGCGGAGGAGTGGTCGAGCGCGTCGTAGAGCCCGCGCACGGAGTCCTGGCCGGCGCAGACCACGATCGTGTCGGCCTCGATGACACGGGCGACGCCGTCGACCGTGACGTGGAGACCCTCGTCGGAGATGCGGTCGTAGGTCGCGCCACTGACCTGCGTCACCTTCGACTGCTTGAGCACCGCGCGGTGCGCCCAGCCCGAGGTCTTGCCGAGCCCGATGCCGATCGGCGTGGTCTTGCGCTGGACCAGGGTCACCTCGCGCGCGGGGGTGCGCGGCTTCGCCTCGGTCAGGCCGCCCGGGGACAGGGCCGGGTCGCCGACACCCCAGTGCGCCATCCACTCGTCGAGGTCCTCGTCGGTGTGGGTGAGGAAGACGCTGACGTCGACGCCGATGCCGCCGGCACCGATCACGGCGACGCGCTGGCCCGGGACGACGGCACCGCTCAGCACGTCGGCGTACGACGCCACGCTCGGGTGGTCGATGCCCGGGATCGTCGGGATCCGGGGCTCGACCCCGGTGGCGACGACGACCTGGTCGAAGGTCGCCAGATCGGTCGCGGACGCCTCCGTCGAGAGGCGTACGTCGACGCCGAGGACGTCGAGCCGCCGGGTGAAGTAGCGCAGCGTCTCGGCGAAGTCCTCCTTGCCGGGGACCTGCATCGCGAGGCGGAACTGGCCGCCGATCGCGGGCGACTTCTCGAAGAGCGTCACGGCGAAGCCGCGCTCGGCCGCGGCGGTCGCGGCCGCGAGCCCGGCAGGCCCGGCGCCGACGACGGCGACGGTCTGCCTGCGCAGCGTTGGCATCAGCACCAGCTCGGTCTCGTGGCAGGCGCGCGGGTTGACCAGGCAGGAGGCGCGCTCGTTGGAGAACACGTGGTCGAGGCACGCCTGGTTGCAGGCGATGCAGGTGTTGATCTCGTCGGCGCGCTGGTCCATCGCCTTGGCGACGAAGGCCGGGTCGGCCAGCAGCGGCCGTGCCATCGACACGAGGTCGGCCTCGCCGCTCGCGAGGATGTCCTCGGCGAGCTCGGGGGTGTTGATCCGGTTCGACGCGCAGACCGGCACGTCGACGACCTGCTTGAGCCGCGCCGTGTAGGACCGCCAGGCCCCGCGCGGGACCTGCGTGATGATCGTCGGCACCCGCGCCTCGTGCCAGCCGATGCCGGTGTTGAAGACGGTGACGCCAGCCTCCTGGAGGTGCAGCGCGAGCTCGGCGGTCTCCTCCCAGGTCTGCCCGCCCTCGACCAGGTCGAGCAGGGAGATCCGGTAGACGATCGGGAAGTCCTCGCCGGCGAGCTCGCGCGAGCGTCGTACGACCTCGACGGCGAAGTGCATGCGGCGCGCGGCCGACCCGCCCCACGCATCGTCGCGGTCGTTGGTGCGCGCGGCGAGGAACTGGTTGATGAGGTAGCCCTCGGAGCCCATGATCTCGACCGCGTCGTAGCCGGCCTTGCGGGCCAGGGCGACGCTCTTGGCGAAGGCGGTCGCGGTGTGGTCGACCTCCTTGCTCGACATCGCGCTCGGCTTGAACGGCGTGATCGGCGACTTCTTGTCCGACGCGCTCTGCGAGAGCGGGTGGTAGCCGTAGCGCCCGGCGTGCAGCACCTGCAGGGCGATCGCGCCGCCTGCGTCGTGCACCGCGCCGGTGATCCGCTCGTGGCGCATCGCGTGCAGGCGGTTGGTCATCTCGGAGGCGAAGGGCTTGAGCCAGCCGCGCTTGGTCGGCGCGTAGCCGCCGGTGATGATCAGGCCGACGCCGCCGCGCGCCCGCTCGGCGAAGAACTCGCCCAGCTTGTCGATGTCCCACGGGTGGTCCTCGAGCCCGGTGTGCATCGAGCCCATCACCACGCGGTTGCGCAGCGTCAGCGGGCCGAGCGTGAGCGGCTCGAGGAGGTGGGGGTAGGCGGGGTGCGTCATCTCAGTCTCTTCCGTGGGCGGTGAGGTACTCGGTGATCCAGTCGATCCAGAACTGCTCCAGCCGGATGCCGCCACGCAGCACCAGCCAGCGGTCGCGGACCCCGGGGTCGAGGCCCGCGGGGTCGGGGAACTGCTCGGTCTCCATCTGCTCGTACGCCGCCAGCCGGAGCGCGTGGTCGGCGCGGGCGTCGGCGAGGTGGCGCAGCAGCGTCGCCCGGTCGCCGTACGACGCCCCGCGGAGCTTGACGGCCACCTCGCTGCGGAACGCCTCGACGGGCATCGGCGTGGCCAGCCACTCGGCCAGCACCTCGCGCCCGACGGCGGACGGCGTGTGGACCCGCTTGTCCGGACGGCCCTCCTGCTCGACCACCTCGACGGTGACCCAGCCGTCGGCCTCCATCCGCGCGAGCACGCGGTAGATCTGCTGGTGGGTGGCCTGCCAGAAGAAGCCGAGCGAGCGCTCGAAGCGCTTGGTCAGCTCGAGCCCGCTCGCGGGTCGCTCGCTGAGCGCGACGAGGAGGGCGTGCTCGAGGGCCATGCCTGGCAGTCTGACTCACCTATGCAACGAGTTGCAAGATGGGGTCCGTCACACTCCCTCCCTGCCGGGGTAGTCCAGTGGCAAGTGGTCGTGTGGCGGGCGATTCCACCGCCATTCGTCACTGGACTACCCCGGCGAGGGAGCCATCGGACACTGGACTACCCCTCGCGATCGTGACAGTGGTGCTGTCATCATCAGGCGCATGACGTACGAGCTGGGGCAGGGGACCGGGCCGCTGCGGGGTGTCAGGGTGGTCGAGGTCGCCGGCATCGGGCCGGGGCCGCACGCGTGCATGCTGCTGGCCGACCTGGGCGCCGACGTGATCCGGGTCGACCGGCCGGGCGGTGGGATGTTCGCCAGCGGGCGGGCCGACCTGCTCAATCGCGGGCGGCCGAGCGTCGCGCTCGACCTCAAGCGGCCCGAGGCGATCGCGACCGTGCTCGACCTGGTCGAGGCCGCCGACGTGCTGGTCGAGGGGATGCGGCCCGGTGCCGTCGAGCGGCTCGGGCTCGGTCCGGAGGACTGCTGGACGCGCAACCCGGCGCTGGTCTTCGGGCGGATGACCGGCTGGGGCCAGGACGGCCCCTGGAGCCAGGCCGCCGGCCACGACATGAACTACATCGGCATCACCGGCGCCCTCCACGGCCTCGGCCAGGACCCCGCCCGCCCGCACTTCCCGAGCAACCTTCTCGGCGACTTCGGGGGCGGGTCGACGTACCTCGTCATCGGCATCCTGGCTGCGCTCCTCGAGGCGCGCACCAGCGGGAAGGGACAGGTCGTCGATGCCGCCATCGTCGACGGCACCGCCCACCTCAACGCGATGGCGTCGACCTTCGCGGCGCTCGGGCTCGACTACGGCCGGCGCCGGGCGGGGCTGCTCGACGGCGGCACCCCCTGGTACGACCTCTACGAGACCGCCGACGGCCAGCACGTCAGCGTCGGTGCGCTCGAGCCGCAGTTCTGGGACGCGCTGGTCGAGCGGATCGGGGTCGACCTGCCCGACCGCAACGATCCCGCCAACACCCGCGCCATCCGCGAGGCGTTGACCACCCGGTTCAAGGAGCGGACGCAGGCCGAGTGGGCCGCGGTCTTCGACGGCACCGACGCGTGCGTCGCCCCGGTCCTGCCGCTCGCCGACGCACCGGCCCACCCGCACCTCGCGGCCCGCGGCACCTTCGTCGCCCCCGACGGCGTCACCCAGCCGGCACCGGCGCCGCGCTTCTCGCGCACCGCGTCGTCGCTCACTACGCCGCCAGCGCTGCCCGGCGAGCACACCCGCGAGGCGCTGACCGCCTGGGGCATCGCCGACGTGGACGCGCTCATCGACTCCGGCGCAGCAGTGCAGAGTTAGGGGATGCGTCCCTTCCTCTTCCTCGGCACCCGGGCCGAGGACGACGTCGCCCAGCAGGAGTACGACGCCGTGCTGGCCGGCTGCGGCCTGCGCGCCGACGAGCTGGTGCGCGTCCGCCTCGAGCAGGGGCCGCTCGGCGACGTCGACCTCGCCGACTGGTCCGGGATCATCCTCGGCGGCGGGCCGTTCAATTCCTCCGACCCAGAGGAGGCGAAGTCCGAGGCGCAACGCAGCGCGGAGGCCGACCTGCGCGGCCTCGCCGAGCAGGTCCTCGCGGCCGACTTCCCCTTCCTCGGCGCCTGCTACGGCATCGGCGTGCTCGGCGGTCTCGGCGGCGGGATCGTCGACCGCACCTACGGCGAGCCGATCGGCGCGCTGCCGGTGCGGCTGACCACGGACGGCCGGGACGACCCGCTCTTCGGCGTGATGCCGGCCGAGTTCGCGGCCTATCTCGGCCACAAGGAGGCCGTCTCCCGGCTGCCCAGGGGCGCGGTCCTGCTCGCCTCCACCGACACCTGCCCGGTCCACGCCTTCCGGATCGGCCGCAACGTCTACGCCACCCAGTTCCACCCCGAGCTCGACCCGGTCGCGATCTGCGACCGCATCGACGCCTACAGCGCGCACGGCTACTACGAGCCGCACGAGCGCGAGTCGCTCAAGGCGGCCGCCCGCGAGGCGCTGGTGACCGAGCCGGTGCGGCTGCTCGGGAGGTTCGTCGAGCTGTACGCCCGCTAGGTCGGGACGTTCGGCCCTGTCCGTGCAGGCGGGCACGGACCTAGCGTCGAGGCATGGACGGACCGATCACCCCGATGAGCACCGAGGAGTGCTGGGAGTTCCTGGCCGCCCAGGAGCTCGGGCGACTGGCGTACCACCTCCTCCAGGAGGTCCACATCGTGCCGGTCAACTACGCCGTCGACCACGACCCGGCCACCGACCGGCACTCGCTGCTCTTCCGCACCGCCGAGGGCTCCAAGATGATCGGCGTCATCATGAACGGCGACGTCGCCTTCGAGGCCGACGAGCTCGAGGAGGACCGGGCCGCGAGCGTCATCGTGCGCGGGCGGGCGCGGGTGCTCGACGAGCACGAGGAGCACCGGGCCGAGGACGTCCGGCTCCGCCCGTGGGTGTCGACCCTGAAGTACAACGTCGTGGAGATCGACGTGACCGAGATCAGCGGCCGGCGCTTCGAGCTGTCGCGGCCGTGGCGGCACATGATCCCCGAGTGATGTAACTCGTAGTTACATGTGGTGCCCGATCGCCTACGCTCGGTGTCGTGACCGACCACGTCGACGTGCTCATCATCGGAGCGGGGCTCTCCGGGATCGGCGCTGCCGCGCACCTGGCCAAGGACCTCCCCGCGACGTCGTACGCCGTCCTCGAGAGGCGCGACACCAGCGGAGGCACCTGGGACCTGTTCCGCTACCCCGGCGTGCGCTCCGACTCCGACATGTTCACCCTCGGCTACCGCTTCCGCCCGTGGCGCGGCGACACGGCGCTGGCCGACGGGGCCTCGATCCTCGACTACGTCCGCGACACTGCGCGGGCCTACGGAGTGGACCGCCACATCCGCTACGGCCACCACGTCACCTCCGCGGCCTGGGACAGCGGCACCGCCCTCTGGACGGTGACCGTCGAGGTCGACGGCGAGCGCCGCGCGATCACCGCCGGCTTCCTCTGGGCGTGCAGCGGCTACTACGACTACGACCAGGGCTACGCCCCGCGCTTCGAGGGCCAGGAGCAGTTCGCCGGTCTGGTCGTGCACCCGCAGCACTGGCCTGAGGACCTCGACTACGCCGGCAAGCGCGTCGTCGTGATCGGCTCGGGCGCGACCGCGGTGACGCTCGTCCCGGCGATGGTCGCGGCCGGTGCCGGCCACGTCACGATGCTCCAGCGCTCGCCGACCTACGTCCTGCCGCTGCCGGCCAAGGACGGCTTCGCCCGCCGCGCCCGACGGGTGCTCGGCGACCGGCTGTCCTACCCCCTCGTGCGCGCCAAGAACATCGGCATCGCCAGCGCGCTCTACCGGCTGAGCCGGAGCCGGCCGCGGCTGGTGCGACGTCTGATCCGCGCCGCCAACGTCAAGCTGCTGCCCGAGGGCTACGCCGTCGACACGCACTTCAAGCCGACCTACGACCCGTGGGACCAGCGGCTCTGCCTGGTGCCCGACGGCGACCTGTTCCGCACGATCGGCAGCGGCAAGGCCGACGTGGTCACCGACCGGATCCGGACCTTCACCCCGACCGGCATCGACCTCGAGTCGGGGGAGCACCTCGACGCCGACGTCATCGTCACCGCCACCGGGCTCAACGTCCGGATCTTCGGCGGCGCCGAGCTCGTCGTCGACGGCGCCGCGGTCAAGCCGCACGAGACGATGGCCTACCGCGCGATGATGCTCAGCGGCGTGCCCAACTTCGCCTTCACCATCGGCTACACCAACGCCTCCTGGACGCTGAAGGCCGACCTCGTCGCGGAGTACGTCGTCCGGCTCCTGTCCCACCTCCGTGAGACCGGCGCCCGGAGCGTGGTGCCCGTGCGCGACCCGTCGGTGGGGGAGGTGCCGCTGATGGACTTCGACGCCGGCTACGTCCAGCGGGTGATCCACACGCTGCCGCGCCAGGGCAGCGTCGCCCCGTGGCAGCTGCGGCAGAACTACCGCCACGACGCGCGCACGCTGCGCCGCGCGGACATCGACGACGGGGTGCTGTCCTTCCGCTGACCGGACGGCTCGGGAGAGGATCGCGACATGTCCGACCACGACGTCCTCGGCACCCGCGAGCACCCCTCGCTCGGCCTCGACACCTTCGGTGACGCGCCCCTCCGCGCGGCTCCGGCCAACCACGCGGAGACGATCCGCGAGGTCGTCGCCGAGGCGGCGCTGGCCGACCGGGTCGGTGTCGACTACATCGGCCTGGGCGAGCACCACCGTCCCGACTACGCCATCTCGGCTCCCGACGTGGTGCTGGCCGCGATCGCCGGGCAGACCGAGCGGATCCGGCTCGGCACCGGCGTGACCGTGCTGTCGAGCGACGACCCGATCCGGGTCTACGAGCGCTTCGCCACCCTCGACGCCGTCTCCAGCGGTCGTGCCGAGGTGCAGCTCGGCCGCGGCTCCTTCATCGAGTCGTTCTCCCTGTTCGGGCTGGACCTGCAGGACTACGACCGGCTCTTCGCCGAGAAGCTCGACCTCTTCGCCGCGCTGCAGTCCGAGCAGCCGGTGAGGTGGGAGGGCTCGATCCGCCCGCCGCTGGAAGGCAAGCAGGTCTACCCGACGACCGCCGCCGGGCGCCTGCCGGCCTGGATCGCCGTCGGCGGCACGCCCGAGTCGGTCGTGCGCGCCGCGAGGTACGCCCTGCCGCTGGTGCTCGCGGTGATCGGCGGCTCGCCCGAGGCGTTCGTCCAGTTCGCCGACCTCTACCGCCGCGCGCTCATCGAGTACGGCCACCCCGAGTTGCCGATCGGCATGCACTCGCCCGGCCACGTCGCGGCCACCGACGCCGAGGCCAAGGAGCAGCTCTACCCGCACCAGGCCGAGCTCGTCACCCGGATCGGTCGCGAGCGCGGTTGGGGGCCGTACTCCCGCACTGCGTTCGAGCAGGGCGCCTCGCCCAAGGGCGCGCTGTTCGTCGGCTCGCCGGACACCGTCGCCACCAAGATCGCCTGGGCGGTGCGTACGCTCGGGCTCTCGCGCTTCCAGCTGAAGTACTCCGTCGGCGAGCTCCCGCACGGGCAGCGGATGGAGTCGATCCGGCTCTACGGCGAGGAAGTCGTCCCGCGCGTCCGCGCGCTGCTCGCGGAGGACTGAGATCGCCCGGAATGGAAGGCGCGGTGGAAGCGCTTTCAAGCACTTGAACGTGCAAATTGAGCGCACCATTGACACTCTGTGTGACGCCAGTCATAGTTGGCGGCGGACGGAAGTGGAAGCGCTCTCACACCACGTCACCCGTCCACCTCCCCAGGCCGGACACCCCGTCCGGCGCTCCAGGACGGCAGGAGTGCAGTGGTGCAGACACGGAAGACCCGGCGGGTACGACTCGCCACGAGCGCGATCGTGGCGCTCACCCTCGCCTCGACGGCGGCCGCGTGCGGCGGCAGCGACGACGACGCCAGCTCGGACGGCACGACCACCATCAGCGTGGCCACCTTCAACGAGTTCGGCTACGAAGGACTCATCGACGAGTGGAACAGCTCGCACGACGACATCAAGATCAAGCAGGTGAAGGTCGGCACCTGGGACGACGCCAAGGCCAACCTCTTCACCAAGCTGGCGGCGGGCTCCGGCCTGTCCGACATCGAGGCCATCGAGGGTGACGCGATGCCGGCGATCCTCGCCGAGAGCGACGCCTTCGTCGACCTCAGCGACTCCGAGCTCGAGGGCCGGTGGTTGGACTGGGTCGCCGCGAAGGCCACCAACTCCGACGACCAGATGATCGGCTACGCCACGGACATCGGGCCCGAGGGCATCTGCTACCGCGCCGACCTGTTCAAGAAGGCGGGCCTGCCGACCGACCGCGAGGAGGTCGCCGGGCTGATGGGCACCTGGGACGACTACTTCGCCACCGGCGAGGACTTCATCAAGAAGGTGCCCGACACCGCGTGGTACGACTCCTCGGGCGGCCTCGCCCAGGCGATGCTCAACCAGGTCGCGAACCCGTTCGAGACCGACGACGACACCGTCGACGTGGAGAACCCCGAGCTCGAGGCCGTCTACGGCACCGTCACCGGCAACATCGCCAAGGGCCTCTCCACCAAGCTCCCCCAGTGGGGCGACGACTGGACCGCGTCCTTCCAGAACGACGGCTTCGCCACGATGGCCTGCCCGGGCTGGATGCTCGGCGTGGTCGCGGGCAACGCCGAGGGCGTCAAGGGCTGGGACTTCGCCAACGTCTTCCCCGGCGGCGGCGGCAACTGGGGCGGCTCCTTCCTGACCGTTCCTGCGCAGGGCAAGCACACCGAGGAGGCCCAGGAGGTCGCCGCGTGGCTCACCGCGCCGGAGCAGCAGGTCAAGGCCTTCACCGCCAAGGGCACCTTCCCCAGCCAGGTGGACGCGCTGGAGTCCCCCGAGATCACCGGGGCCACCAACGAGTTCTTCAACGACGCGCCGACCGGTGAGATCCTCGCCGAGCGCGCCCAGGCAGTCACGGTCCAGCCCTACAAGGGTCCGAAGTACTCCGACATCCTGTCGGCGTTCCAGGCCGCGATCCTGCGGGTCGACGACGGATCCCAGGACCCTGACAAGTCGTGGGACCAGTTCCTGTCTGACGTCGAGGCGCTCGGCTGACCGGTTCTGTCCACTCCACGAGCGAACGGCGCGACGTGAGCACCCAACTCCCACTCAGGGGTGGCGACACCGACGAGGTGTCGCCACCCCGGCCGGACCGCCGATCCGGCGGACCGACCACCCCGCTGTGGCGGCAGAGGCTGCACTGGATCGACTACCGGTTCTCGCCCTACCTCTACATCGCGCCGTTCTTCGTGCTCTTCCTCGTCATCGGGATGTTCCCCCTGGGCTACACGGCGTGGGTCTCGGTCCACGACTGGAGCCTGCTGGGGGGCAAGGGTGACTACGTCGGCCTCGGCAACTACCGCGAGGTGCTCGACAACCCCTACTTCGCCAAGCAGCTGGTCAACACGATCAGCATCTTCCTGATCTCCTCGGTGCCGCAGGTCCTGATCGCCCTGGTGGTCGCCGCGCTGCTCGACAACCAGCTGCGGGGCCGCACCGTCTGGCGGATGAGCGTCCTGCTGCCGTTCGTGGTGTCCCCGGTCGCGGTGGCCATCATCTTCGGCAGCCTGTACGGCGACCGCTACGGCCTGATCAACCACGTCCTCGACCTGGTGGGCATCGACCCCATCGGGTGGCACACCAACCGGCTGGCGAGCCACGTCGCGATCGCCACGATGGTCAACTGGCGCTGGACCGGCTACAACGCCCTGATCTTCCTCGCCGCGATGCAGGCGGTGCCCCGCGACGTCTACGAGTCGGCGGAGCTCGACGGAGCCGGCCGGGTCCGCCAGTTCCTCTCGATCACCGTCCCGATGATCCGCCCGACGATGATCTTCATCATCATCACCTCGACCATCGGCGGCCTCCAGATCTTCGCGGAGCCCCGCCTCTTCGACGAGACCAACGCACGCAACGGCGGCAGTGACCGCCAGTTCGGCACGATCACCATGCTGATCTACGACTTCGGGTGGCAGCTGCGTGACCTCGGGCGCGCGTCGGCGACGGCGTGGTTGCTCTTCGTGGTGATCGGCCTGTTCGCGGTCGTCAACCTGCTCCTCATCCGCCGCCTCGGCGCGCTGGGAGGTGGGCGATGACCCGCCGGCCCGGCTTCCTCGTCTACGGGCTGCTGATCGCCTTCGCCCTCGGCTCGGCCGCGCCTCTGTACTGGTCGTTCCTCCTCGGCTCGCAGACCAAGGAGGTCGCGGCGCAGGGCGTCCCGCCACTGCTGCCGGGCGGGCACTTCCTCGCCAACGCGCAGCGCGCCATGGACTCCATCCCGTTCTGGAAGGCGCTGGGCAACAGCCTCCTGGTCTCGTCGGTGGCGGCGTGCTCGGTCGTCTTCTTCTGCACCCTCGCCGGCTATGCCTTCGCGAAGCTCCGCTTCCGCGGCAACGGACCGCTCCTGGTGTTCGTCATCGCGACGATGGCGGTGCCGACCCAGCTCGGGGTCGTCCCGCTCTTCATCCTGATGGCCAAGCTCGGATGGGCAGGCAGCACCTTCTCGGTCATCCTGCCGTGGCTGGTCACCGCGTTCGGGGTGTTCTTCATGCGGCAGTACCTCGTGGACGCCGTCCCCGACGAGCTGATCGAGGCGGCCCGCGTCGACGGGTGCTCGCAGATCCGGACCTTCTGGACGGTCGCGGTGCCGGCGGCACGACCGGCCGCGGCGATCCTGTGGCTCTTCACCTTCATGCAGGTGTGGACCGACTTCTTCTGGCCGCTCATCGCGCTGCCGCCCGACAACCCCACCATCCAGGTGGCACTGAACCAACTCCAGAGCGGGTACTTCAAGGACTTCAGCATGGTCCTCGCCGGGACGATCCTGGCGACCATCCCGCTCCTCGTCTTGTTCGTCGTCGCCGGACGCCAGCTCGTGTCCGGCATCATGCAAGGAGCAGTCAAGGGATGAGCGTGCAGAGCAGGACGGTGACGGCTGTCGCCACCGACGGCGAGGTGCGGTTCCCCCGCGACTTCGTGTGGGGCATGGCCACCGCGTCGTACCAGATCGAGGGTGCCGTCGCCGAGGACGGACGCACCGACTCGATCTGGGACACCTTCTCCCGGGTCCCCGGAGCGATCCTGGGCGGGGACACCGGCGAGGTCGCCTGCGACCACTACCACCGGATGCCGGCAGACGTGGACCTCCTCGCCGACCTCGGCGCCACGTCCTACCGCTTCTCGGTGGCGTGGCCGCGGGTGCGGCCCGACGCGGGGCCGGTCAACCCGGCCGGCCTCGCGTTCTACGACCGCCTCGTCGACAAGCTGCTCGAGCGCGGCATCGCCCCGTGGCTGACGCTCTACCACTGGGACCTCCCCCAGGTGCTCGAGGACGCCGGGGGCTGGACCAACCGCGACACCGCCCACCGCTTCGTCGACTACGCCTCCTCGGTGTACGACGTCCTCGGCGACCGGGTGCCCACGTGGACGACGCTCAACGAGCCGTTCTGCTCGTCGCTGCTGGGCTACGCAGCCGGCCACCACGCGCCGGGGCGCCGGGAGGGGGCGGCCGGCCTGGTCGCCGCGCACCACCTGCTGCTCGCCCACGGCATGGCGGTCGAGGCGCTGCGCAGCCGCGGCGACGACGTACGTTTCGGGCTGAGCCTCAACCTCACCGTGCCCGACCCGAGCGACCCGTCCGACCCGGTCGACGTCGACGCCGCACGGCGCATCGACGCCCTGCACAACCGGCTCTTCCTCGACCCGGTCTTCCGGGGCTCCTACCCCGCCGACCTGCTCGAGGACACGGCGCACCTGGAGTGGCAGGGCCGCCCCTGGTACGACGTCGTCCGCGACGGCGACCTGGCCACGACCTCCACGCCGATCGACGTGCTGGGCGTGAACTACTACCACGGCAACGAGGTCTCGGGTCACCCGCGCACCGACGTCGTCGGCATCGGTGCCGACCACCCCGACCGGGTCGCGTTGTCGCCGTTCGTCGGCTCCGAGCACGTCACCTTCCCGAGCCGCGGGCTGCCGGTCACCGACATGGGCTGGGAGATCCAGCCCGACGGCCTGCGCCGGTTGTTGGTGCGCCTCCACGACGACTACCCGCACCTGCCGATCTACCTCACCGAGACCGGTGGGGCCTTCGCCGACAGCCCCGACGCCGACGGCGAGGTGCACGACCCCGACCGCATCGAGTTCCTCGACTCCTACCTCCGCGCGGTGCACCGCGCGGTCGAGCAGGGCGTCGACGTGCGCGGCTTCTTCCAGTGGTCGTTCTGCGACAACTTCGAGTGGGCCTTCGGCTACGCCAAGCGCTTCGGCCTCGTCTACGTCGACTACGAGACGCAGCAGCGCATCCCCAAGTCCAGCGCGCGGTGGTACGCCGCGGTGTCCCGCACTGGTCAGTTGCCGTCGCCCGACCCCACGGGCGACTAGCGTGGCGCGCGTGAACTCCCCGCGGTCCCCCCTGAGCTCCGGGTCCCCCACCCTGGACGAGGTGGCCCGCGTCGCGGGGGTCTCGCGCGCCACGGCATCACGTGCGATCAACGGCGGCCAGCGGGTCAGCGCCCGCGCGCAGTCCGCGGTCGACCTCGCGGTCGCCCAGCTCGGCTACGTGCCCAACCCGGCGGCCCGCAGCCTGGTCACTCGTCGTACGGACTCGATCGCCGTGGTCGTGCCCGAGCCCGACGACCGGGTCTTCTCCGACCCGTTCTTCGCCGGCACCCTGCGCGGCGTGACGCGGGTGCTGGGGGAGCGCGACATCCAGCTCGTGCTGCTGCTGGCGCGGCCGGGCGCGTCGACCGCGCGCACGCTGCGCTACCTCACCAACCGCCACGTCGACGGGGCCTACGTCGTCTCCCACCACCGTGACGACCGGCTCGCCGAGCACATCGCCGACCTCGGGCTGCCCTGTGTCTTCGGTGGCCGGCCGTGGACCGGCGGCGACCGGGTCGCCTACGTCGACGTCGACAACACCGCGGGCGAGCGCGAGGCCACCGAGCTGCTGATCGCCCGCGGTTGTGCACGCATCGGCACCATCGCCGGTCCTGCCGACATGACCGCCGCCGAGGACCGACTCGCCGGGTGGCGCCAGGCGATGGCGGCCGCCGGGCTGCCTGCCGACGCGGTCGAGCACGGCGACTTCACCGAGCTGAGCGGCGAGGTTGCGGCCCGCGCGCTGATGGAGCGCCACCCCGACCTCGACGGACTGGTCGTCGCCTCCGACCTGATGGCGCTCGGCGCGCTGCGGGTGCTGGCCGAGATGGGCCGGCGGATCCCCGACGACATCGCGGTCGTGGGCTACGACGACCTCGGCGTCGCCGAGCGCACCACCCCGCCGCTCACCACGGTCCGCCAGCCGGTCGACGAGATGGCCGAGCGCGCCACCCGCCTGCTCCTCGAGCGGGTCGACGGCGTCGACGGCAGCCACCCCGTGCGGCTGATCATCCCGCCGACGATCGTGCGTCGCGCGAGCGCCTGAGGACGGTCACGACCGGGACCGTTCGGCGACGGTCAGGACGAGCACGGACACCGCCGCGAGGCCGGCGAGCAGGGCGAACGTGGCGTCGTACGACCCGAGGAGCGCTGCCAGCAGCGCCCCCACCCACGGGGCGAACGCCGAGACCACGGTGATCGCGCCGGTCAGGATGCCGTTGCGGTGCCCGATGTCGCCGATGCCCCAGCGGTCGACGACCGCGGTGGCCTGGACGAGGGTGAAGGTGCCGCGGACCGTGCCCGACAGGAACGACAGCACGCACACGAGCGCGAGCGGGGTCTGCCAGGCGGCGAGTGCGCCGGTGGTCGCCACGACCCCGACGACCGTCGCCGTCGCGCGGGCCGTGGGGTCCAGCCGACTGAGCACGGGGCCGTAGAACAGCCGGCCGACGACCTGCCCGACCCCGCCGACGCCGAGCGCCGTCGCCGCCTGCCCGGTCGTCAGGCCATGCCCGGTCAGCAACGGGACCAGGTTGATGACGACGGCGTAGACGGCGAACCCGGCCAGCGCCATCGCGACGACCAGGAGCGCGAAGGCGCGAGCGTCGAAGTCGGCAGCCAGCTGCGGCGGCTCGCTCGCGGGTGGCGGGGCCGGCGGCCTGCGCGTCGACGTCCACGGCAGGCGGAGGGCGACCGCGTGGAGCGGCACGGTCACCAGCAGCACGGCCGACAGCGCGAGGTAGGTGCCGCGCCACCCCAGGCCCGCGAGCAGGTACGCCGTCAGCGGTGCGAACACGGTCGACGCGAGCCCGGCGACCAGGGTGATCGCGGTCAGCGACCGCACCCGACGGACGGCGTCGTCGCCGCTCCAGCCCGTCACAGCCGCGAACGCCGGTGCGTAGAGCGTCGCCGACATCGCGACTCCCGCGAGCAGCCAGGCGACGAAGAACCACGGCAGCGAGGGGGCGAAGGCGAGGGCCACCACCGCTGCGACTGCCAGCGCCGAGCCCGCTGTCATCACCGTCCGGGGGCCGACGTGGTCGATGCGACGGCCGACCCAGACGCCGGTGACTCCCGACGTCACGAGCGCGAGGGTGAAGGCCGCGACGAGCCACACCATCGGCCACGCCTCGTGGGCGCTGATGCTGCTGGCGAGCACCGGGAACGCGTAGAAGAGCACGCCCCAGGACACGATCTCGGTGAGGCACAGCACCGCGACGACACGACCCAGGCCCGGGGCCGGCGCCCGCGTGTCGTCGGCCCCGGACCTGGTGCTGGTCGGGCGGGCCGCCGTCATCCGCAGCAGCCCGAGCTGCTCTCCTCCTGCGCCAGGGGAAGGGTCGAGCCGGACGGTGCGCCGATCGTGACGAGCTGCGGCTCGAGCCGGGGTGCCGCGGCAGCCGGAGCGGGGCCGCAACATCCGCCACCGGCTCCAGACAGCGCCACGGCGTCCGGGTCGTCGAACGCCCCGGCTCCGTTGCACACGCCCGTCTCCGGCAGCACGAGGTCGACCCGGTCGGCCGCCTCGAGGTCGCCGTCGAGCGCGGCCACCACGGAGCGCACCTGCTCGAAGCCGGTCATCGCGAGGAACGACGGCGCGCGGCCGTAGGACTTCATGCCGACCAGGAACAGTCCCGCCTCGGGCTGGGTGAGCTCGCGGTGGCCGTGCGGCGCGACGTCGCCGCAGCTGTGGTGGTCGGGGTGGATCTGGTCGGCGAGGACTCGCGCGGACCCGAGGGCGGGGTCGAGGTCGAGGCGGACCTCGGACAGGAAGGAGTGGTCGGGACGGAAGCCGGTGACGACGATGACCTCGTCGACGTCGGTGACCTGCTGGCCGTCGACGGAGGAGATCGTCAGCCGCCCGTCGGCCTGGGCGGTGACGGACCCGGTCCGGAACTGCGCGACGGTCGTGACGAACCCGCTGGCGGCGGCGGCCTTCGCGTCCTGCCCGAGCTTGCCGCGCTGCTCGAGCTGGTCGTTGTCACCACCGCCGAAGGCGTCGCCCACCGACGGTCGGCGCAGCAGCCACGACACCCGGGTCGTCTCGTCGGTGCGGGCCAGCCGCCCGAGGCCGACGAGGACACCCTGGGCCGAGGCGCCCTTGCCTGCCACGGCGACGTGCCTGCCGACGTAGCGGGCTGCGACGTCAGGGTCGCGGAAGTCGGGGATGCCGTAGGTGATGCGGGCGGCGTTCTCGGTCTCGCCGAGCGCCGGGTAGCCGTCGGCGCCGAGGGGGTTGGGACTCGTCCACGTGCCTGAGGCGTCCACGACGGCGCCCGCGAGGAGGCGCTCCCGGCCGCCCGGTCCCTCGACGTGGACCGCGAACGGGTCGCTCTCACGGCCGGAGTCGACCATCAGGTCGCGACCGGCACGGCCCACGCCCACCACCCGGGTGCCGAACCGCACCGCGCTGCCGGCCACGCCGTCCAGCACCTCGGCGAGCGGCTGGAGGTACGCCGTACGCCACTCGCCGCCGGTCGGGTAGGCGCTGTCGTCCGGTGCCGTCCACGTGCCGGCGGCCTCGAGCAGGCGGCGGGCCGCCGGGTCGACGAGCTCGGACCACGAGGAGAACAGCCGCACGTGCGACCACTCGCCGACGGCGGCGCCGGCGTCGGGTCCGGCCTCGAGGACGACGAAGTCCATGCCGCGCTCGGCTGCGTGGGCCGCGGCGGCCAGGCCGACGGGACCAGCGCCGATGACGACGAGCGGGAAGGAGGTGAGGGTGGCGGCTGGGCTGGTCACGGCGTACTCCTGAAGCATTGACGGTTATCGATGTAGGAGACAGTATCGACCTGGATCGATGGAGGCAAGAGGTTTCATTGACGAACTTCGATGTAAGGTGTCTTCGTGACCACGACGACGCAGACCCTGCTGGCCGAGGACCCCTCCGGGACCGGCGACGCACCCGGGTGCGACGCCGCGTGCGGGCCCGCCGCCACCGACGCACCGATGGTGCTCGACCGCGCCGAGGCCGAGACGTTCGCCGGCTGGTTCGCCACGCTGTCGGACCCCACCCGGGTCCGGCTCCTGCACGCCGTGTCGACCGCGCCGGCCGGCCACATCCGCATCGGTGACCTCGCGGTCGAGCTCGGCATCGGCCAGCCGACCGTGACCCACCACGTCCAGAAGCTCGCCGAGGTCGGCTTCGTCTCGGTCGACCGCGTGGGCACCAGCAAGCACGTCTCGGTCAACCCGGCCTGCTGCACCGGCCTGCCGCATGCGGCCGACGTGGTCATGGGCACCCTCGCTGCCCGACCGTGCTGCCCTGAGGACCTGCCCCCCGACGTCACGACCCGCGCGATGACCGACGCGGACCTGCCGATCGTGCGCGACATCTACGCCGAGGGCATCGCGACCCGCAACGCCACCTTCGAGACCGAGGTCCCCGACCTCGCGTCACTGGCCACCAAGTGGCTGCCCGAGCATCGCTGGGTCGCGGAGGCCGAGGTCGACGGGTCGACCCAGGTGGTCGGGTGGACAGCCATCTCGCCGGTGTCGGCGCGCGAGTGCTACGCCGGAGTGGGCGAGTCGTCGGTCTACGTCACCGAGGCCGCGCGAGGCCGCGGCGTGGGCAAGGCCCTGGTGTGGCGCCAGGTCAACGAGGCCGACGCCGGCGGGCTCTGGACGCTGCAGACCTCGGTGTTCCCCGAGAACCGCGCCTCCATCGCGCTGCACCACTCTGCCGGGTACGCCACCCTCGCGGTGCGTTCCCGGATCGCCCGGCTCGACGGCGTGTGGCGCGACACCGTGCTGCTCGAGAGGCGCCGGGCCGACTGACGGCCTGCCTGCTCAGGCGAGCACGGAGGGCGGCAGCTCGAGGTCGGGCACCAGCTCGACCAGCAGCGTGCGCACGCGGCCGTCGATGTCGGCGATGATGCCGCGCACCGTCTCCTCGTCCTGGCCGCCCGGGTCGGCGACAGGCCAGTCGACGTACTTCACGCCGGGCACGTACGGGCACTCCTCGCCACAGCCGAGGGTGATCGCCATGGTGGAGGCTGCGATGGTCTCGCGGGTCAGCTTCGTCGGCGTCTCCGCCGAGGTGTCGAGACCGAGATTCTCGAGGGCGACGGCGACCTCGGGGTGGATGTGCTCACCGGGCTGGGTGCCCGCCGACAGCGCGACGACGCGGCCGCCGGCGTAGTGCTCGGCCAGGACCCGTGAGATGACCGAGCGGCCCCCGTTGCGGATGCAGGCGAAGACGACCTGGGGGACCTCGGTCGTGGCGGGTGCGGTGGTCATCGGGGGCTCCTGGTGTCGGACGAGGTGTCGGTGGGGTGGGGGACGATGACGTCGTCGGCAGCGGCGGCAACGTCGGGGAACAGGTAGCGGACCAGGCCGAGGCCGACGAGCCCGCCGACGACCTGCGCGCCCACGAAGCCGGGCACCGACGCCGGGTCGATGCCGGCGAACGTGTCGGAGAACATCCGGCCCACGGTGACGGCCGGGTTGGCGAACGACGTCGAGGCGGTGAACCAGTAGGCCGCGCCGATGTAGGCGCCGACCGCCGGCGCCGACAGGGCGCCCCGACCGGTGCGGGCCAGGGCGAAGACGAGAGCGACCAGGCCGGCGGTCGCGACCACCTCGGCGACGAGCAGGTGTGACCCGGTGCGCTCCTTGGTCGAGAGCGCGGTGAGGTCGACGGCGAACATGACGTTGGCCAGCGCCGCGCCGAGGACGGCACCGGCGGTCTGGGCGACGGCGTACGCACCGACCTCGGGTCCGGAGAGGCCCGTGCCCGACCGACGGCCGAGCAGCCAGTCGGCCGCGGACACGACGGGGTTGAAGTGGGCACCGGAGACCGGCCCGAACAGCAGGATGAGGACGGTCAGGCCGAGCACGGTGGCGGTCGAGTTCTCCAGCAGCTGGAGCCCCACGTCGTCGGGGGAGAGCTGCTGGGCGGCGATGCCGGAGCCGACGACGACCGCGACGAGGAGTGCGGTGCCGAGGAGCTCGGCGACGAGCCGTCGGTGCAGGGGTGCTGTCATCACGATGGTGGATTCCTAGGTTGCGGCGACGAGTCGGGGGGAGAGGTCGGCGACGCGCTCGGCCACCTCGGCGTACGCCGCGTCGAAGGCGGCACGGGATCCGGCGGCGACCGGGTCGGGCACCGACCAGTGGGTGACCCCTGCCAGGTCGACCTGTTCCCGTGCGGCCATCGCGGCCGGTCCGAGCTCCTCGTGCGCGGCGTCGCACACGGTGACGACGTAGTCGCCGTCCCGCAGCAGACCTGCCAGCGGCTGGGGTCGCTGCTGGACCAGGGACAGGTGGTGCCGGCGGGCCGCGGCCGCCGCCCCCGGCGCGATCCTGCTGCTGGGGTGGGTGCCGCCCGAGGTGACCGGGATGGGGCTGGCCTGACGCCACGCCGCGGCCGCGAGCTGAGACCGCGCCGAGTTGGCGGTGCACACGAACACCACCCGCGCGACGGGTCGCACGTGCAGCGCGACGCTCGGCAGCAGGCCGGCGAGGCGCTCGCGGTGCAGGCGGAGGTAGGTGCGGCGCCGGTCCGCGTGCGATCGATGGCGGGACACGACCCCTGCCTCCTCCAGCACCTTCAGGTGGTGGGCGACCAGGTTGGACGGGAGGTCGAGGTGCGTGCGCAGCTCGCCGGGCGACGCGTCGCCGGCGTCGAGCACGTCGACGATGCGAAGGCGCGCGGGGTCGGCGAGGGCCGAGAGGGCCGCAACACGTTCGGCGAAGTCCACGGGTGTCCGATCGGTCAGTGATGATTGACTCAATCATGACTGACTGACGTCGGTGATCGCAAGACGTGGCGACTCCTGAGGGCAGGCTCACAGTCGTCCGGATTCACGGGAACACCACCCGTCCCACTAGCGTTGTGCCCACAGTCGCCCGGCCGGTCTTGCCCCGGGCGCAGGCTCCCCGATGGGGACCCTCCCTCACTTCTGAGGCACGTACGCCGCGGTTCCGACCTGCGGCTCACGGTGGCGAGACGCCAACCGAAAGCAACTCACATGACCTTCGCCGACCTCGGCGTCCCGTCCTCGCTCGTCCAGATCCTGGAGCAGCAGGGCATCACCACTCCTACTCCCATCCAGGCCGCGACGCTGCCCGACAGCCTCGCCGGTCGTGACGTCCTGGGCCGCGGTCGCACCGGCTCGGGCAAGACGTACGGCTTCCTGCTCCCGCTGGTCGCCCGGCTCGACGCGAGCAAGCTGCCCGCGATGCCGCGCAAGCCGCGCGCCCTGATCCTCGCGCCCACGCGCGAGCTCGTCGGCCAGATCGAGGCCTCGCTCGCCCCGCTCGCCAAGGCCACCGGCCTCACCACCCGCACGATCTTCGGCGGCGTCGGCCAGAACCCGCAGGTGACCGCGCTGAAGAAGGGCGTCGACATCGTCATCGCCTGCCCCGGCCGCCTCGAGGACCTCATGGGCCAGGGCTACGCCGACCTCTCCGCCGTCGAGATCACCGTGCTCGACGAGGCCGACCACATGGCCGACCTCGGCTTCCTGCCCGGCGTCCGCCGCATCATGGACAAGACGCCGCAGTCGGGCCAGCGCCTGCTGTTCTCGGCCACGCTCGACAAGGCGATCGACGTCCTGGTGAAGCGGTTCCTCACCAACCCGGTCACCCACCAGGCCGACTCCGCGCAGTCGCCCGTCGCGACGATGCACCACCACGTGCTGCACCTCTCGCGCGAGCAGCGCGTGCCCGTGCTGGTCGACCTGACCAGCGCCCCCGGTCGCACTGTCGTCTTCACCCGCACCAAGTACGGCGCCAAGGCGCTGGCCCGCCAGCTCAACAAGTCCGGCGTGCCGAGCGTCGAGCTGCACGGCAACCTGTCGCAGAACGCCCGCACCCGCAACATGGAGGCCTTCCACTCCGGCACGGCCACCACGCTGGTCGCGACCGACATCGCCGCGCGCGGCATCCACGTCGACGACGTGTCGCTCGTCGTGCACGCCGACCCGCCGGTCGAGCACAAGGCGTACCTGCACCGCTCGGGTCGTACGGCCCGCGCCGGCAACGAGGGCACCGTCATCACGCTGATGACAGACGAGCAGGTCAAGGACGTCCGCGACCTGACCCGCCAGGCCGGCATCAAGCCGGTCACCACCAAGGTCAACGGCCCCGACCACCCGGTCCTCGTGCAGCTCGCCCCGGGCGAGCGGTCGCTCGTCCCCGGCGGCCTCGTCGTCGAGACCCCCACCGGCGCCGGGGCCCAGGGCTCGCGCGCCGGCGGCGGTGGTCGCAACCGGTCGCGTCGTCGCGGCAACGGTGGCGGCGCCCAGTCCTCCGGCCAGGGCGGCGGTCGTCGCCAGGGCGGCTCCGGCCAGGGCCAGCGCTCCGGCCAGGCCTCGTCGAAGGGTCGCGCCCAGGGCGGCCAGGGTGGCCAGGCCTCGCAGGGCGGCGGCGGTCAGCGCCGTCGCCGCAGCGGCGGTGGCCAGGGCGGCGGCCACAGCGCCGCCGGCTTCTCCGGCCGCCGCTGACCGTCCCCGAGCGGTGCGTGAGACACCTTTCCGATGCCCGGAACCTGCCTCACGCACCGCCCCTGTCGTACGCCGTCGTCGAGCGGTGAGTGGGACACGTTTCGGACGTCCGGAACCTGTCTCACTCACCGCTCGGTGCGGTGATCAGTCGGTGTAGAACCCCGAGCGGATGTCGTCGAGCAGGGTCGGGGCGGCGGGTTCCCAGTCGTAGCGGGCCCGCGTGATCGCGTTCGAGGCGGGCAGGTCCCAGCCGAAGAGCGTCCCGATGAAGCCGCCGATGGCCTCGACGGCCTCCTCCGCGCTGACCGAGCGCGCCTCGATGCCGAGCCGCTCGGCGACCGCTTCGGCGATGTCGCGGGTGGCGACCCGCTCCTCGCCGACGGCGTGGACTGCAGTGCCGGCAGGGGCCGACTCGAGGGCGCGTGCCACCAGTCGGGCGGCGTCCGCCCGGCCGACGGCCGACCAGGCGTTGGCACCCTCGGCGACGTACGGCGCGAAGCCGGCGCGACGGGAGGCGTCGGCGATGATCCGGATGAAGCCGTGGTCGCCCTGTCCGTGCACGGTCGGGGCGAACCGCAGCGAGACGGCGTGCACGCCGCGCTCGGCGTAGTCCATCGCGAGCGCCTCGGAGCCACCGCGCGGTGCGTCGGGCCCGACGCCCGGGTTGACGGTCTCCTCGGTGACGACCGTGCCCGGCGCGATCGCCGTACCTGCTGCGAAGAGGAACGGCTTGTCGGTGCCCAGCAGTGCGCTGCCGATGGTGTCGACGGCCGCGCGCTCGGCGGCGTTCGAGACCGCCGGGTTGGCGAAGTCGTGCTTGTTGGCGAGGTGGATGACCGCGTCGGCCGCGAGCGAGCCGTCGCGGATCACCTCGAGCGTGTCGAGGTCGCCGCGCAGCACCTCGACGCCCGACGCCTCGAGCCGGGCTGCGGACGCGTCCGAGCGCGCGAGGCCGGTGACCTGGTGCCCGGCGGCGAGGAGCTCCGGCACGACGGCCGACCCGATCCAGCCGGATGCTCCGGTGACGAAGACCTTCATGGGGATGCCTCCTGAGATGTGATGTCAGTCCGTGACATCACGGTAGCACGGTGATGACAGGACGTGACATCACATAGGATCGACGCATGGCCAGATGGGAACCGGGGACGAAGGAGCGGCTCCAGGCGACCGCACTCGAGCTCTTCGGCGAGCACGGCTTCGACGAGACGACGGTGGCGCAGATCGCCGCGCGCGCCGAGGTCACCGAGCGCACCTTCTACCGCTACTTCGCCGACAAGCGCGAGGTGCTCTTCGACGGCCAGCACCACTTCGAGCAGGCCTTCCTCGACGGCGTCGGCGGCGCACCCGACGACGCGACACCGACCGAGCTCAGCGCGGCCGCGCTGCACAGCGCGTCCGGCTTCTTCGGTGAGGAGCGACGAGCATGGGCGCGGGCACGCCAGGAGGTCATCGCGACCGACGCCGGGCTCCGCGAGCGCGAGCTGCTCAAGCTGGCGCACCTCTCCGGGCTGCTGACCACGGCACTGCGCGAGCGCGGCATCCCCGACCCGCGCGCCGGCCTCGTCGCCGACTCCACGCTGTCGGTCTTCCACGTCGCCTTCCAGCAGTGGATCGTGACGGCCGAGACGCGCACCTTCCCCGAGCTGGTCGAGGACACCCTCGCCCACCTCCGGGCGCTCGCCCTCGGCTGAGCGCCGTTACCTAGGCTGGGTGCCATGCGCACCTGGATCCGCCGATCGCTGTGGGACGTCGTCCCGCGCGACCAGCGCGACTCCGACGCCGCCTTCCGCCGCCGCCAGGTCGTGGCCGCGGTCGTGGTGCTCGTCGGCGCAGGGGTGCTCGGCTGGTCGCTGCGGCTCGAGCCCGGCGGCGACCTCTTCTACGTCGCGGCCGTCGTGCTGGCCGGCGTCTGGGCGACGGGCGCCTTCCTGTCCGGCCGGCTGCACCTCGGCCGGATCTCCGGAGGCACGGAGGTGTTCGTGCGCCCGATCCTCGCGCCGATCCTGCTCGGCCTGCTGATGGTCGGGGTGTTCGTGCTCGGCGCGCTCGTGGTGCGCGAGATCGAGCCGCTGGCGTCGTACGTCTCCTCCGTGCTGGAGTACGCCGACGAGGGCTCGCTGACGGCGCTGGCCGTCATCACCTTCTTCAACGGCATCGCCGAGGAGCTCTTCTTCCGGGGTGCGATGTACGCCGCGATCCCGCGCCACCCCGTGCTCTGGACGACGATCGCCTACGTCGTCGCCACGCTGGCCACCGGCAACGTGATGCTCGGCTTCGCGGCCGTCCTGCTCGGCGCGGTCTGCGGCCTCGAGCGGCGCGCCAGCGGCGGCATCCTGGCGCCGATCCTGACCCACATCACGTGGTCGCTCTCGATGCTCTTCCTGCTACCCCTGCTGTTCTAGCGTCACCCCATGGCGATCCTCCACGAGGCCACGATCACCCCGCGCAAGGACGAGCTCCACGTGCGTAGGGCCGACGGCACCGAGGTGGTCCGCGACGCCGTCGTCACGGCCCGTGGCGCGGGCGCGCCCGACGTACCGGCTCACGACCCCGCCACCCCGGTGACGGTCACCGACGGCGACGACCGGACCACCGTGGCCGCCGGCGACCTGACGCTCACGGTGCTGCGCCGCCTCGGCCGCGCGCCCGACGGACCTGCGCTGCTGGGCAGCTTCGAGGGCGGCGCCGACCTGACTCTCGCTGTCGTCGACCGTTGGTCACCGTCCAGTGAGCGGGAAGAAGGAGCGCGGTGTCGTCGAGGTGCTGACGTGGGCGAGCACGAGACCATCGCGGCAGATGCAGATCTGTCAGTCGTGAACCAAGAGCCACCGAAGCGCCGCGCGGCACGACAGGCGTACGGGACGTAGTCGCATCCGCCTTGCGTGGTGCTCGTGACGTAGCTACCGCGTCAGGATCACCGCGTTATGTGACGTCGCGTGCGGCTTGCCGATCGCACTCGAGTCCCGATGCGGCGGCGCGGTCGGTCACCGCCCGCCGGCTGCCCTCTCGGCGAGCGCCCGCCGTACGGACTCGCGGTAGCTCAGCGGCTCGCCCGGCACCACGTCGCGGATCGAGGTGTCGCGCACGACGACCTCGGTGGACATCGAGTCGATGAGGTTGCGACCCGTCGTCACGTCGACGTCCGTGACGAGCGCCAGCCAGTACGACGACAGCCGGGGGGTGAGGAGCGGCAGGACGACGATCGGGATCTGGCGGCCGTCGCTCTCCTCGTTGGCCACCAGCAGCATCTGCTTGTAGGTCAGCTGGTCGGGTCCGCCGATCTCGAACACCTTCCCGATCGCGTCGGGGTGGTCGACGACACCGGCGAGGTAGCGCACGACGTCGTCGATCGCGATCGGCTGGGTGCGGGTCGCGACCCAGCGCGGGACGACCATCGCCGGCAGGTTCTTCACGAGCTGGCGGGTGATCTCCCAGGAGATGCCGCCGTGCCCGACGACGATCGCCGCGCGCAGCACGGTGACCGGTACGCCGTCCTCGCCGAGCAGCTGCTCGACCTCGCGGCGCGAGCGGAGGTGGGCCGAGAGGTCCTGCTCGTCGTCGCCGAGGCCGCCCATGTAGACGATCTGCTTGAGGCCGGCACCGGCGGCCGCGGCGCTGAAGTTGCGTGCTGCCTCGGCGTCCTTGCGCTCGAAGTCGGGGTCGTCGAGGGAGTGCACGAGGTAGATCGCCACGTCGGCGCCCTCGAGCGCCGAGCCGAGGGAGTCGGCGTCCATCACGTCGGCGCCGACCGCCTCACCCGGGCCGGCGTACGTCTCGGGGTGGCGGGTCATCGCGCGCACGTCGTGCCCGGCGTCGAGCAGGGCGGGGACGAGGCGACGGCCGATGAAGCCGGTCGCACCGGTCACGAGAACTGTCGACATGGCCCCATGCTGTCAGCCCGCGCCCCGCGGGTGCCTCATCCCTTCGTGCCTGCCCGGCCGCGCCGCTCGTCGATGCGGGCCATCGCCGGCGTCGCCGTCACCCCGTGCAGCAGCACGGAGACGATCACGGTGAAGGCAACCGTCGACCACAGCCACGGCTCGTCGGGCAGGTGCTCGTGGGAGGCGGCGTACGCCAGGTAGAACAGCGAGCCGACGCCGCGCACGCCGAAGAAGGCGACCGCCACGGCCTCGCCGCGGTCGAGCCCGCCGTCCTTGTGCTCGTCGCGCGCCCACAATGACAGGGCGAGCCACGCGGTCACCGGGCGGACGACCAGCACCAGTGCGAGGGCGACCGCGACGCCGCGCCGGTCGAGGTGCTCCAGCAGGCCCTGCGTCATCGCCATGCCGAGGACGAGCAGCACCAGCAGGGTCATCAGCCGCTCGAGCCGCTCGACCACGCCGTGCATCGCGCGCTGGTAGGCGTGCCCGCGCTCGGACGCGCGCAGCCGCATCGCGCACACGAAGACCGCGAGGAAGCCGTAGCCGCCGACCAGCTCCGCGGCGCCGTACGACGCCAACAGCGCGGCGAGTGCCAGGAGGGGCTCGCCGCGATCGGCCAGCCGCAAGGTGTCGCTGCGGGCGCGGAACGCCTGCCGTCCCAGCAACCAGCCGACGACCAGGCCGACCACGACGCCGAGCGCGATCTTGCCGAGGACGTACCAGCCCACCCACGCGATGCCGTCCGCGAACGCGAAGCCGCCGGCGAGCAGGAGCAGGGCGAGGTGCACGAACGGGAAGGCGAGCCCATCGTTGAGGCCTGCCTCGGCGGTGAGGGAGAACCGGATGTCGTCGTCCTCCTCCGGGCGCTCCTCGTCCTCGGGGTCGTCGATGTCCTCGGTCAGCGGCTCGCCCACCTGGACATCGGAGGCGAGGACTGGGTCGGTCGGCGCGAGGACCGCGCCGAGGAGGAGTGCGACTGCCGGCGCCAGCCCGGCCACCCACCATCCGAGGAGTGCTGTGCCGAGGATCGTCAGCGGCATCGTCACCAGCAGCAGCCGCCACACCGGCGACCACGTGCACCACGAACGCCACGACCGGAGGTCGAGCTCGCGGTCGATGGCGAGGCCGACACCCATCAGCGAGACCAGCACCGTGAACTCGGTGACGTGCGTGATGAGCTCGCGGTGGTCCTGCGGCTCGAGGCTGGCCGAGTCGGCGAGCGGCAGCAGCCCGAACAGCATCCCCAGCCCGACCAGCACCATCGGCGGGGAGAGGGCGATGCGACGCGTGACCTGGGGCAGGACCGTCGCGAGCAGCAACGACAGGCCCAGCAGGAGGTAGACCGCTGCTCCGGTCATCACGTCCGCGGGTCGGTGTCGGTCACCGTCCCAGCCTTGCAACTCCCGCAGCGCGGGCGAACACCCCGATGGGCGGTCAGCGCGCCCGCCTGCCGTCGTACGACGCCTGGCTCTGGTCGATGGCCTGCTCGTAGGCCGTGACGAGCCCGGCGATGGTGAGCGGCTTGAGCCGGTGGATGAACTCGCGCAGCTGCTCGGCGGTGTAGCCGTGCTCGCGGAACTGCGGCCACACCATGGTGCGGACGATCTCCGAGAGCTCCTCGGCGACCTGGCGGCCGTGGTCGGCGTACACCTCGGCGACGGCCGCGGCCGCCTCCGGCGAGATGCCCATGCCGGACAGGCCGCCGGGCACGTCGACGTCGCGGTCTCCGGTGACTGGCGCGAGCAGCGAGAGGTGGCGGGCGATGTCGCTCGGCGTGGCGCTCTCGGGGATCTGGTCGACGTACTTCTCGATCGCGGCGAGCGTGAAGCCGTGGCCCTGCAGCTCGCGCACCAGCTCGAGGCGGGCGATGTGGTCGGGGCCGTAGTAGCCCGAGCGGCCGCGACGGATCGGCGAGGGGACCAGGCCGCGCGAGGCGTAGAAGCGCACGTTGCGCGCGCTCACCCCCGTGCGCTCGGTCAGCTCGTCCAGCGTCAGCAGCTCGGTCTCCACCGACCCATCCTCTCGTCGTCGGTCCGCGGGCCCGACGTGACGCGCCACACACCTGTTGGACTGTGACAGTAATGGTGTCACAATCGCCTGCATGGCAGAAGCATTCGTCTACGACCACATCCGCACACCTCGCGGCCGCGGCAAGGCCGTCGGTTCGCTGCACGAGGTGAAGCCGGTCGACCTGGTCGTCGGACTCCTCGACGAGCTCAAGACCCGCAACCCCACGCTCGACCCGGCCCGCGTCGACGACGTCGTGCTCGGTGTCGTGACCCCCATCGGCGACCAGGGCGGCGACATCGCCAAGACCGCCGCCCTCAAGGCCGGCTACCCCGAGACCGTCGCCGGCGTGCAGCTCAACCGCTTCTGCGCCTCCGGGCTCGAGGCCGTCAACCAGGCCGCGCAGCGCGTGCGCTCGGGCTTCGAGGACCTCATCGTCGCCGGCGGCGTCGAGTCGATGAGCCGCGTGCCGATGGGCAGCGACGGCGGCGCCTGGGCGATGGACCCGGCGACCGCGCTGGAGACCGGCTTCGTGCCGCAGGGCATCGGTGCCGACCTGATCGCCACGATCGAGGGCTGGAACCGCGAGGACGTCGACGCCTATGCCGCCGAGTCCCACCACCGCGCCGCGAAGGCGTGGGCCAACGGCTACTTCGACGACGCCGTGATCCCGGTGCGCGACATCAGCGGTGTGACGGTGCTCGACCGCGACGAGACCGTCCGCCCCGACACCTCCGTCGAGGGCCTCGCCGGGCTCAAGCCGTCGTTCGCCCAGATCGGCCGCGACGCCGGCTTCGACGACGTGGCGCTCGAGAAGTACCACTGGATCCCCGCGATCGACCACGTCCACCACGCCGGCAACTCGTCGGGCATCGTCGACGGCGCGGCCGTGATGGCGATCGGCACCGAGGAGGTCGGCGCGTCGCTCGGCCTGACGCCGCGTGCCCGGATCATCTCGACCGCCGTCTCGGGCGCCGACCCCACGATCATGCTCACCGGCCCGGCCCCGGCGGCCCGCAAGGCGCTCGCCCGTGCCGGCCTCGAGGTCGACGACATCGACCTGTGGGAGATCAACGAGGCCTTCGCCGCTGTCGCGATGCGCTTCATGCGCGACATGGGCATCAGCCACGACGTCACCAACGTCAACGGCGGCGCCATCGCCATGGGCCACCCCCTCGGCGCCACGGGCGCGATGATCCTCGGCACCCTCGTCGACGAGCTCGCCCGCCGCGACCAGAAGCGCGGCCTCGCCACGCTCTGCGTCGGCGGTGGGATGGGGATTGCAACGGTCGTCGAGCTCGTGTGAGCGCGGAGCGCTCCACGAGCATTGACTCCCGTCGCAATCCATCGGTGGTCGAGTGGCGCCCGCGGCTGAGGAACGAAGCCGCGACGGCGCTGTATCGAGACCCGATCCGATGACAAGCAGCCCCAACCGAGCAGGTCTCGATACGGACCTCGTTCCTCGGCCCTACTCGACCACCGAGTGAAGGAACTCCACATGACTGACACCGCAACCCCCCACGCCGACCAGCACAGCGCCGTCCGCTACGACCGGGACGCCGACGGCATCGTCACCCTCACGCTCGACGACCCGACGGCGAGCGCCAACACGATGAACGAGCTCTACCTCTCGTCGATGGAGACCGCCGTGCATCGGCTGTACGACGAGCAGGACGGCGTCACCGGCGTCGTGGTCGCCAGCGCCAAGAAGACCTTCTTCGCCGGCGGCAACCTCAAGAGCATGGTCACCGCCACGCCCGACGACGCGAGCGAGATCTTCCGGATGGGCGAGGCGATCAAGGCCAGCCTGCGCAAGCTCGAGACCTTCCCGCGCCCGGTCGTCGCGGCGATCAACGGCGCCGCCCTCGGTGGTGGCCTGGAGATCGCGCTGGCCACGAACCACCGCATCGCCGTCGATGACCGCTCGGTCAAGATCGGGCTGCCCGAGTCCACGCTCGGCCTGCTGCCCGGCGGCGGCGGGGTGACGCGCGTCGTCCGGATGCTGGGGCTCCAGTCCGCGCTGATGGACGTGCTGATGCCAGGCACCCAGTTCGACCCGCAGGGCGCGTTGGCCAAGGGGCTCATCGACGAGGTCGTGCCGACCCGCGACGAGCTCGTGCCGGCGGCGAAGGCGTGGATCCTGGCGCACCAGGACGACGAGGACGCGGCGAAGAACCCGTGGGACCGTGCGGGCTACAAGATGCCCGGTGGCACCCCGAAGACCCCGGCCCTCGCGCAGTTCCTGCCGGCGTTCCCGGCGCTGCTGCGCAAGCAGACCAAGGGCGCGGTCTACCCCGCGCCGCGCGCGATCATGAGCGCCGCGGTCGAGGGCGCGCAGGTCGACTTCGACACCGCGTCGCGCATCGAGAGCCGCTACTTCACCAACCTGGTCGTCAACCAGCAGGCCAAGAACATGATCCAGGCCTTCTTCTTCGACCTCCAGGCGATCAACTCCGGCTCGCTGCGCCCGCAGGGCATCGAGCGCTGGCAGGCCACCAAGGTCGCCGTCCTCGGCGCCGGGATGATGGGCGCCGGCATCGCCTACTCGTGCGCCCGCGCCGGCATGCAGGTCGTGCTCAAGGACGTCTCGCTCGAGGCGGCCGAGCGCGGCAAGGCGTACACCGAGAAGCTCAACGCCAAGGGCGTCGAGCGCGGCAAGCTGACGGAGGAGAAGGCCGCCGAGCTGCTCGGCCGGATCACCCCGACCGGCGACGCCGCCGACCTCGCGGGCTGCGACCTCGTGATCGAGGCCGTCTTCGAGGACCCGTCGCTCAAGGCGAAGGTCTTCGCCGAGATCGCGCCCTTCATCAACGACGACGCGCTGCTGTGCTCCAACACCTCGACCCTGCCGATCACCGAGCTCGCCGAGGGCGTCGACCGTCCGAAGGACTTCATCGGCCTGCACTTCTTCAGCCCCGTCGACAAGATGCCGCTGGTCGAGATCATCCGCGGCGCCGAGACGTCGGACCTCGCGCTCGCCAAGGCGTACGACGTCGTGCAGCAGATCCGCAAGACGCCGATCGTGGTCAACGACTCGCGCGGCTTCTACACCTCGCGCGTCATCGGCACCCAGATCAACGAGGGCCTGACGATGCTCGCCGAGGGCGTGCACCCGGTCTCCCTGGAGCGGGCCGCGACGTCGGCCGGCTTCCCGGTCGGGCCGCTGCAGATCAGCGACGAGCTCAACATGGAGCTGATGGCCAAGATCCGCAAGGCGACCGAGGACGCTGCCGCGCGCGACGGCGTCGACCTCGGCGACTACCGGGCGGGCGACGTCATCTCCACGATGATCGGCCTCGGCCGCCCGTCGCGGCTCAAGGGTGCCGGCTTCTACGACTACGACGAGTCCGGACGCCGTACGACGCTGTGGTCCGGGCTCGGCGAGACGTTCCCCGTCGCGGAGCAGCAGCTGCCGATCCGTGACGTCCGTGACCGGATGCTGTTCATCGAGGCGCTCGAGACCGCGAAGTGCTTCGAGGAGGGCGTGCTGACGTCGGCCGCCGCAGCGAACATCGGCTCGATCATGGGCATCGGCTTCCCGCCGCTGACCGGTGGCGCGGCCCAGTTCATGACCGGCTGGCAGGCCCTCGACGAGACCGGCCACGGCACCGGCCCGATCGGCCTCGACGCCTTCCTGGCGCGCGCCGACGAGCTCGCCGACGCCTACGGCGAGCGCTTCCGCCCGACGCCCTACCTCCGCGACCTCGCGGCGAAGGGCGAGTCCTTCCCCGCCTGAGGTTGGGCAGATGCCGCTGTAACGCCGGGTTAGTGCTTGTTCTACCCATCTCCGGAGGGGGTGCCTACAAGCATCAACCCGGCGTTACAGCGGTCACGGTCCGGGCAAAGCGCCTCCGCAGAGGCCCGATCGAAGGCACACTCGTCGGGTGAACCAGACCCCCGCCGTCGTCGTCCGCGACCTCCACGTGCGCTTCGGCGACGTCGAGGCCGTCTCGGGCGTCGACCTGACGGCGGCGAGCGGCCAGGCGACCGCGCTGCTCGGGCGCAACGGCGCGGGCAAGTCGACGACCATGAAGGTGCTCGCGGGCGTCGTCCCGCCGACCGCGGGCGACGTGACCGTCGTCGGTCACGACGCCGCGACCGACGCCCTCGGCGTGAAGCGGGTCGTGGGCTACTGCCCCGACGTCGGCGGCCTGGTCCCGCGCGCGACGCCGTGGGAGCACCTCCAGCTCACCGCCCGGCTGCGTCGGATGGGCGACTGGGAGGAGCGCGGTCGTGACCTGCTCGAGCGCTTCGAGCTCGGTGACGTCGCGCACCGCGTGGTCGGTGGGTTCAGCCACGGCATGAGCCGCCGCCTCAGCGTCGTACTGGCTGCGCTGCACGAGCCGGCCGTGCTGCTGCTCGACGAGCCCTTCGACGGCGTCGACCCGCTCGGTGTCGAGGCCACGCTCGAGGTCGTCGCCGACGCCCGCGCGCGTGGCGCGTGCGTGCTGCTCTCGACCCACCTGCGCGACCTCGCGTTCGAGGCCTGCGGCACGGCGGTGGTGCTGCGCGGCGGCAACCGCGTGGCCGCGATGCAGGCCGCCGAGCTCACCGGCGAGACCTATCGTGACCTCCTCGACTGACACCTGGCTCGACGCCGCCCGCGACACCAAGCACCTCGTCGGCTTCCGCGCCCGGACCGTACGACGCCCCGCTGCCGCCCTCGTCGGCGTGGCCGTCGTCCTGCTCTTCACGGCCGGCTTCGCGATCACGCCGGCGTTCCTCGACCTCGAATCGGTCCGCAGCGTGACCGTGCAGAAGGCGGTCGTCGCCCTGCAGGCGAACCTGGGCGCCACCTTCGTCGGCTTCCTCCTCCTCTCCGTCAGCTCGGCCATGAGCAACGGCGGCGGACGCGAGCTGCTGTCGCGGAGCGAGGCGGCGATCCACCCGATCAGTCCCACCACCGAGCACCTCGGGTCGCTCCTGCTGGCACCGGTCAACCTCGCGTGGCTGGTGCAGCTGTGGGGCCTCCTCGCCGTCAGCGCGCTGGTCGCCGAGCCCGCGCACCTGCTCGGCTCGCAGCTGGTCGTGCTGGCCTGGGTGGCCGCCGCGACCGCCGCCGGTCAGGCGATCGGCTGGACCGTCGAGGGTGTCCGCCGGACCGCCCACGGGGTCGTAGCGGTCCGGGTCGTCAGCGGGCTCGTCGTGCTTGGGCTGGCCGGCCTGCACCTGGCCGGCGGGCTCGCCCCGGCCGTCCGCGCGCTCCCCACGACCTGGCTCGCCGAGACCGCTCCCACGTCACGCTGGCCGCTGGCGGTGCTCGTGCTGCTGGCCCTCACCGTGCTCGCGGTGGTCGTCGGCGCCCGCCCCGCCGCCTGGGCCCTCGGCCTGCCGCCGCGCGAGGAGCTGCGCGTGCAGTCCGGCGTGCACGAGGCTCGCCCGGCACCCGAGCCGCGGTGGGCCTCGCCCGAGCGGGCGCTGCTCCGCCGCCTCGACCGCGGATCGGTGTGGCGCTCGGTCGGCATGCGGCGCGGCCTGCTCGTCCTCGGCTTCGGCCCGGGCCTCGTCGCCCTGGTCGCCGGCCTCCAGTGGAGCTCGGTGATGCTCCTCCCCGGTCTCACCGCCAGCGGCGCGGCTCTCCTCTTCGGCGTCAACGCCTGGTGCCTCGACGGCAAGGGGATGGTCTGGCGCGAGACCCTTCCGGTCTCCGCGCGGGACGTGTTCGACGTACGGGCGCTGGTGGTCGCCGAGTGCATGGCGATGGTCTCCGGGGTCACCGTCCTGTTGGCGCTGTTGCGCAACGGCTTGCCTCCGCTGATCACGGGGCTGTCGGTCGCCGCGTGCTGGCTCGTCGTGCTGGTGCAGGTGCTCGCCATCGTGATGACGTGGTCGGTCCGCTCGCCCTACTCCGTCGACCTGTCCTCCCCCCGCGCGACGCCGGCGCCGCACGGCGCGATGGCCGGGTACGCCGGCCGCCTCTCGCTGGTGACCACCCTGACCGCGATGCTGTTCACCGCCGTGGCCGCGCTCCCGTGGGCCTGGCTGCCCCTCGCGCTCGCCGTACCCTTCCTCGCCTGGTCGACCCGCCGCCTCCTCCGCGCCCGCCGCCGCTGGCTCGAGCCCACCGAGCGCGCCCGGGTCGTGCTCACCGTCGCCGCCGTCTGACGTCAGCGATCCCCGGCTGACCGGGGATCGCTGAACTTGTCAGGCGTTGCACGGGCCGACAAGTTCAGGAATCCCCGGCTGACCGGGGGTCACGAAGGCAGCCCAGGGCATGCATACGTGGTATACATACCCGGTATCCATCGCTCACGGGGGGCGACGGACGGACCACGGAGGCGCGGATGTCGATCCGACAGGCGATGCTGGCGATCCTGGAGCAGGGGCCGATGTACGGCTACCAGCTGCGGGCGGAGTTCGAGCAGCGCACCGGCGAGACGTGGCCGCTCAACATCGGGCAGGTCTACACCACCCTCACGCGACTCGAGCGTGACGGACTGGTCGAGGTCGTCGAGCTCGGGGGAGCCGACGACCACCAGTCGGGAAGTGAGCGGCACGTCAGCTATCGCGCCACCGAGGCCGGACGGGGCGAGGTGTCGGAGTGGTTCGCCACTCCGGTGCCTCGCACCCAACCCCCGCGCGACGAGCTGGCCATCAAGCTCGCCATCGCGGTGACCCTCCCGGGCGTCGACGTGGGCATGATCATCCAGCGCCAGCGCAGCGCGACCATCGCCGCGCTCCAGGACTACACCCGCCTCAAGCGCACCGGCCGCGCCGCCGCGCCCGAGGCACCCGAGGACCTCGCCTGGAGCCTGGTCCTCGACTCGCTCGTCTTCGACGCCGAGGCCGAGGTGCGGTGGCTCGACCACTGCGAGGCCCGCCTGCGCCGTGCGGCGCGCGACCTCGATGCCGTACGACGAGACGCCCCTGCCGCCACGACGACCGAGGAGGTCGCCCGATGAACGCCGTCCTCCACCTCGCCGCCGTCTCCCGGGTCCACGGCGAAGGAGCCACCGAGGTGCACGCCCTGCGCGCCGTCACCTTCCGCGCCCGCCCCGGCGAGCTCGTCGCGGTGATGGGACCCTCGGGCTCCGGCAAGTCGACCCTGCTCACCCTCGCCGGCGGCCTCGACGCCCCGACGGCCGGCTCGGTCTGGATCGAGGGCACCGACCTGGCAAGCCTCGACAACGCCGGCCGGGCGCGGATGCGCCGTACGTCGGTGGGCTACGTCTTCCAGGACTTCAACCTGATCCCCGCCCTGACCGCAGCCGAGAACGTCGCGCTGCCGCGCGAGCTCGACGGGGAGAAGGGCAGGATCGCCCGGCGGCTGGCGTTGACCGCGCTGGAGGAGGTCGGCATCGCCGACCTCGCCGACCGGTTCCCCGACGAGATGTCGGGCGGCCAGCAGCAGCGCGTCGCGATCGCCCGCGCCATCGTCGGCGAGCGGCGGCTGATCCTGGCCGACGAGCCGACCGGCGCCCTCGACACCGACACCGGCGAGGAGATCCTCAGGCTGCTGCGGGCCCGCTGCGACGCGGGCGCGGCCGGCGTGATGGTCACCCACGAGGCCCGCCACGCCGCCTGGGCCGACCGCGTCGTGTTCCTGCGCGACGGCGTCATCGTCGACGAGACCGGTGCCGACGAGCCTGAGGAGCTGCTCGTCGAGGAGGCCGGTCGATGAGCGGTTGGCGCCCGGCGCTGCTGATCGCCTGGCGTGACGCACTGCGCCACAAGGGCCGCAGCGCCCTCGTGCTGGTGATGATCAGCCTGCCGGTGCTGGCGGTCAGTGCTGCCGCGGTGATCATCAAGACCTCCCAGGTGAACGGCACCGAAGGTGTCGAGCGGGTGATGGGCGCCGCCGATGCGCGCATCCGCACCGAGGGCAGCGGGCACGTCGCGCAGGCACCCGACCCGGCCGGGGGGTTGTGGAGCCAGCTGGGCGACTTCGACTACGACCACCCGGTCACCGAGCAGGACCTCCGGACCGTCCTCGGCGCCGACGCGCGCCTCCTGCCGATCCACTCGGGCTGGTCGCGCGCCCGCCTCGGCGACCGGGTCATCGACTTCTCCACCACGGGGGTCGACCTGTCCGACCCGCTCACGACCGGGCTCTTCGACCTCCAGACCGGGCACCTGCCCGAGCAGCCCGGCGAGGTCGTCGTCAACCAGCCGATGATCGACAAGGGCTTCGCCGTGGGCGACGACCTCGACGCCAACGGCACCAGGCTCACCATCGTCGGCGTGGGGCGCGACGCGACCTACCGCGACTCCGCGGTCGTGATCGGGTCGCCCGACGACCTGGCCGGCGAGGGCACCAACGTCCGCGAGTGGCTCGTCGACTCCGGCCCCGTGTCGTGGGCGACGGTGCAGAAGTTCAACGCGCTCGGTGGCGTGGTCACCTCGCGCGCCGTGCTGGCCGACCCGCCCGACGTCGTGGCGATGGCCGAGCAGATGGGCTACGACACCGGGAGCAACGAGATGCTCGCCGTCGTCGTGCTCATCGTGGTGATGGCCCTCATCGAGGTCGTGCTCCTCGCCGGCCCGGCGTTCGCGGTGGGCGCGCGCAAGCACGCCCGCACCCTCGCGCTGATCGCCGCGTCGGGAGGCACGCCGCGCCAGTCGCGACGCATCATCCTGTCCAGCGGACTGGTCCTCGGCGCGGTCGCCTCGACGGTCGGGCTCGTCCTCGGCATCGTCACCGGATGGGCGCTGCTGCCGCTGGTGCAGCGGTTCAACGGCGAGTGGTTCGGTCCGTTCGAGCTGCCGTGGCTCTACCTCGCGGCCATCACCGCGTTCGGCCTCGTGTCGGCGCTGCTGGCTTCGGTCGTGCCCGCGTGGCTCGCCAGCCGCCAGGACGTGGTGGCCGTCCTGGCCGGCCGACGCGGCGACCGGCGACCCCGCCCCTCGACCCCGGTGCTCGGGCTCGTGCTGCTCGGCGCCGGGATCGCCGCCTCCACCTACGGCGCCTTCACCTCCGACAACGGCAACGGCGCCTTCTGGATCGCCGGCGCGGCCATCGTGTCGGTGCTCGGCATGATCCTGGTGGTGCCCGTCGTGGTCGCCACGGTCGCCAGGTCAACGGGCCGCTGGCCCCTCGCTGCGCGGTACGCCGCCCGCGACGCCGCGCGGCACCGCACCCGCACCGTGCCGGCGGTGGCCGCCGTCGCCGCCACGGTCGCCGGCGTGGTCGCCCTCGGCATCGCCAACGCGAGCGACCAGAAGCAGAACGAGGAGACCTACAGCCCGCAGGCGCCGATGGGCTCCGCAACGCTGAGGTGGGCGCCGGACGTCCTGGTCGGCGAACAGGCACCCGACCGCGCCGCGGTGTGGGACCGCATCGTCGACGCCGTCCACGGCGCTGCGCCCGACCTCGACGTCGCCCTGGTACGCGGGGTCGACGACGCCTACGACCCCAACGGCTCGACGTCGACCTACCTCGAGCCCCCGGACGACCTCGGGGCGCAGGTCTACGGCCTCGTCACCTACGGCCCCTCCATCGCCGTCGCCGACGACGCCGCCGAGCTCGGGATCGAGGGCGAGGTCGCCGCCGAGGTCGATGCTGCCCTGTCCGAAGGGATCGTCGTGATGCTGACCCCGTCGTCGGATGCGCGATTCGAGGCCACGCTGCGGCAGGACACCTGGCGCGAGGGCGACGCCGAGGCCCTCGACAGCTCGAAGCAACCGGTGGAGGTCCAGGCCCTGTCGTGGGACGAGGACACGCGCGGTCCCGCGCCCTCCAGCACCATCGTGTCGGCCGCCCTTGCCGAGGGGCTCGGCCTCGAGGTCGTGACCGTGAGCGCCAGCCTCACCGGCGATGTCGACCAGAAGACCGAGACCCGGATCAAGGAGGCGGTCGCCGGAGTCGCCGATGGCTCCTCCCTGTACGTCGAGCGCGGCTACCAGCGCCCGCCCGAGGCCGTCATCATCCTGCTGGTGCTGGCCGCCCTCGGCGGCGTCCTGATGCTGGGCGGCACCCTGACCGCGACGTTCCTGGCGCTGTCGGACGCACGTCCCGACCTGGCCACGCTGTCCGCCGTCGGCGCCGCGCCGCGCACCCGCCGACGGGTGGCAGCGGCGTACGCGCTGGTGATCGGCTTCGTCGGGGCGATCCTCGGCGCAGCCGTCGGGTTCATCCCCGGCGTCGCGATCTCGCGGCCGCTCACGAACTTCGGGGACGACGGGCCCTTCCTGGCCATCCCGTGGTTGCTGGTCGCGACCATCGTCCTGGCGCTGCCGCTGCTGACCGCGGCAGTCGTCGGCCTGTCCGCCCGGTCGCGGCTGCCGCTGGTGGCCCGCCTCGACTGACGACTCCCCGGGGCAGTCAGCGGCTCAGGTCCACGTCGGCTGACACCGCCTCGGCGTCGAGCGCGTTCTCCAGGAGTCGCTCGAGGGCGTTGAGGGCAGAGGCGGCGTCGCGACGGGCGCGACGGGTGCTGGTGCCCGACAGCGTGGGTGTCGGCGGCGCGATCGTCGGAGCCGGCTTGGACGTCGGCGTCGGCTCGGTCGGCGTCGGGTCGCTGGTGGGCGTCGGCTCCGTGGTCGGTGTCGGCTCCTCGGTCGGGGCCGGCGGCTCGGGCAGCGTCCCGGTGACCGACCCCCGCATCGCAGCGGCCTGCGCCTCGAACCACGCCCGCAGGTCGGCCAGCTCGCCCTGGCTCATCGGTACGGCGTCGTCCGAGACCAGCACGACCTGGAAGGCCGCTGCGGACGTACGACATCCCGTGCACGCTGCTGACACCGACAGCGCGCGGTTGTTGGGCATCGTCGTCGGCCGGCCGCGCAGCACCACGACCTGCACCGAGAGGGCGGTGCCGGTGCAGCCCTCGCACTCCTGGGCCCACGCGTTGGCGACGTTGTCGAGCCGGGCGCGACGGGCACGGCTGGCGTACACCACCTGGAGCGTCGTGCTCTCGCCCACGCACCCGTCGCACGTCGCCGAGGTGATCGCCGCGGCGTCGGCGGAGAGGTCGAAGGAGCGGACCCATGCGTCGACGTCGTACGCCCTGTCGACCACGGTGGGCAGCGGCCCGGTCGGGTGCGCGCTGGAGAGGAGGTCGACGGCGCTGGGCTTGGCGCCACCGACGTGGGCCGCCGGCGAGGAGCCGCCGACGGTGGCGACGAGGACGAGGGCGGTGGCCACGGCGGGCAGGACGACGGCGCGCGGGATCACGGCCGTGCCTCCATCCGGACGAAGTTGTCGGCGACCGCTGCGGCGATGTCGACCAGGCTGTCCCGGGTCTTGCGGTGCAGGGAAGACATGTCGGTCAGGGCTCCTTGCTCGAGGGCTCCGTCCCACGGGACGGTGACCACGCGTTGGCAACGTTTTTCGAAGTGACGCCGCATCAGGTCAGGTGGTGCGTAGCCGTGGCGTTGCGCGTTGACGACGACGACCGCCCTCGAGACGAGGTCGCCGAAACCGTGCTCGTCCATCCAGTCCAGGGTCAGCGCGCCCGCCCGGCCGCCGTCGAGGCCGGAGCGCACGACGAGCACGATCTGGTCGGCCTCGCTGAGCAGGCCCTGGTTGGCGCTGTCGAGGATCCCGGTGCCCGTGTCGAGCAGGATCAGGTTGTAGAAGTGGTCGAGCAGGCCGACCAGGCGGTGGTAGTCGTCGCGGTCCAGCGCCATCTGGATGCGCGGGTCGTCGTCGGAGGCCAGCACCTCCAGCCGCGACTCGATGGCCTGCGAGGTGTAGCCGCGCAGCGCGGCATAGCTGGTGATGTCGTCGAGGTCGCGCAGCACGTGCGTGATGTTCATGTCGTGCGGCGGCGCGACCCGGTGGGCGAGGTTGCCCGCGTCGGGGTTGGCGTCCACGGCGATCACCCGGTCGCCGCGCAGCATCGCGAAGGTGCTGCCCAGAGCCAGCGAGATCGTGGTCTTGCCGACGCCGCCCTTGCGGCTGAGCACGACCACTCGGCGCGACCCCTCGATCGGGGTGCGCAGCCGGCGCTCGAGCTCCTGGCGGCGTTGCTCGGTGGGGCTGGGTCCGGGGTTCACGACGTGGCCGCTGCCCTCGTAGACGGCGCGGCGCCAGCCCTGGCGCGGCGGCGGGACGCGCGGGGCGTACATGATCGCGTCGGTGAAGTCGGCCGCGGAGAGCACGGCGCGCTCGGTCTCGGGTGGTTCGTCGAAGGTGTCCATGCGTCGCTCCTCGGTGCGCATCCGCGCGGCGACGTGGCGCCGTACGAGGGTGGACAGGGTCGTGGCCAGGCGCCACAGGACCACACTGGCGCCGACCAGTGGCACGAGCAGCAGCGTGATCGAGAAGACGGCCAGCGCCATCGCCGGCCAGTCCCGCTGCTGCCAGGCGAGGTCGAAGACGAGCTGCTGGAGGCGGATCCCCTCGCGGCCGTGGTCGACGAACTGGGGGAGCACCCAGACGAACCACACGATCGCCCCGGCCAGCAGTGGTACGACGAGCACCACCCAGGTGGTCACGAAGCGCCGTGCCCGGGGCCGCAGCTCGCTGACGCGCGGGTCGACCGGGTGGCCGGGGCGGAGGCTCCGCAGGACCGGACCCACCCGAGAGAAGAGGTCCGGGACTCCCGCGAGGTCGGAGAGGATGAAGTAGCCGTCGAACCGCACGACCGGGATCAGCTGCTGCAGCATCTGGAGCTGCAGGCCCAGCGCGGTCAGCAGCAGCAGTCCGCTGTCGGTCGCGAGGTAGCCCGCCACCAGCCCCAGCACGGTCAGCACGTTGAAGTACAGGCCGCCGAGGTCCGTGCGGACCCGGCCGGCGCGGCCGAGCCGGTAGGAGTCGGTGACGTCGGTGTAGAAGGCCGGGAAGACGAGGTAGACGCCGACGCCGATCTCGCCGGGGTCGGCTCCGCCGTAGCGGCACGCAGCCGCGTGGCCGAGCTCGTGGACCACGGCCGCCGCCACCAGCATCCCGTAGATCAGCAGGGCTGCCGTCGGGGTTGCGAACACCTCGCTGATCGCCTGCCAGAACCCGCCACCCGTCACGAGGAGGACGTCGGAGGCGACCAGCGCGGCGAGGGCCGCCAGCACGACCGGCGGCCAGAACAGCGGTGCGAGCAGTGCTGCCAGGACGCGCGTACGACGTGCCGGCAGCAGGGTGGCCTTGAGGGTCAGCGCGAGCAGCGGGCGGGCCTTCACGGGCCGCAGCGGCTCGCCGGCCTCGTCCTCCACGACCAGGCCGAGCGGCTCGAGACGGGTGGTGATCAGGTGCTCGACGCCCTCGACGGTCAGCGTCCGGCCGTACGCCGCGCTCACCGCGTCGGCGACCTCGGCGGAGGACCGCGGCGGTTCGGCATGGACGACGACCAGGTGGAGGAGCTCGGAGAGCTGGACCACCTGGTCGTCGATCCGCCGGACCAGGTAGGCCGGGTCGCGCAGACCCGACCCCTGGACCGGCCCCAGGAACTGCAGGCCCAGTGCCCGTCGCCATCGCGGCCCTGTGGCTCCCGATGGGACGTCCGTGTCGGTGGCGTGCTGAGTAGCAGTCTGGGTGTTGTTCATCGCTCTGGTGTGCTCTGGAGGTCGAAGCTGAGGGCGGCGGGTGCGCCAGAGCAACACACCCGCCGCCTGATCTGGATCACGGCATGTTCACCGAGGCGAGGTACTGCATCGCCAGGGCGTTGGCCTGCGAGTTGATCGTGGCGGCGTTGACGGCGATGGCGAGGTTGACGCCAATGACGTTCTGGACGTTCACGCAGCCGAGGTAGCACATCGTCTGGCGACGGGGGAGCGGCACTGCCACTTCGGCGTCGAGATCGGCCACGGTGACAAGAGGTCGTCGGGACATTCCGGTTCACCCCCTTCCCTGGATGTCGCCGGCCCGGATGGGCCGGTCGGTGCGCGTGGCCCCCCGCGGTGGGGCCACGGCAGGTTGATCAGCCCTGTCCGACGACGATCGTCTGGACAGCGGCGCTGTTGGCACTGGCGAGGATCGACGCGGCGTTGAGTGCCAGCGACGAGTTGCTCGCGTAGACGGCGGCCCAGTTGTTGTTGCCGAAGCCGAAGGTGAGCGTCTCCCGCACGGGAAGAAGCTCGGTGTGCTCGGACTCGAGCTCGGCGATGGTGAGTACGTTGCGCATGGTGATTCACCTCCCCCCTCTTGCGCTGTGTGCCGGAGAGTGGACGCGCACCGCCGTGACTCCTGCGTGACAGCCCCGTGACGCAGGCCCTTCTCGGGCCTCGCGGTCTAGACCCGGACACGAAAATTGGGGATGTTCCGATTCGCCCTTCTCACCCATCCGGGTGAGGAGGACGCTGCAGAAGGTAAAGAGATCAGACCCCCGACCGACTGACCTCGCACGTCTTCGTTGACCTGCCTCGGGGGAGGTGTCGTTCCATGCCAGAGCACAGCGCCGTCGCTGTCGCGTCCGCGCGCCTGCGGCTCATCGGCGGCTGGCAGCTCGTCGTCGACGGGGCCGAGGTCGCCCTCGGCCACCGCGAGCAGCGGCTCGTCGCGCTGCTCGGGCTCGCCGCGCCGGGCACCCGGTCGCGGGTCGCGAGCATCCTGTGGCCCGACAGCACCGACGAGCACGCGCTCGGCAGCCTGCGCCGCGCCGTGTGGCAGTGCCAGCGCCGGTGCCCCGGCGTGCTGAGCGCCAGCCGGTCGACCCTCGCGCTGGCCCCGGAGATCAGCGTCGACGTCGACGACCTGCGCCGCGCGGCCGGGCTGACGGAGCTGCCGATGGACGACGGTGCCCGCGGGCTGCTCGACGTGCTGCGCGGCCCCGAGCTCCTGCCGGGCTGGTTCGACGACTGGGTGGTCGACGAGCGGACCCGCCTCGACCAGGTCCGGGTCGAGTCGCTCGAGCGCATCTCGCAGGACGCCCTCGACCGCGGTGACTTCGCGCTGGCCGTCGAGTCGGCCGCGGTCGCCAGCCAGATCGAGCCGCTGCGCGAGTCCGCGCGTGAGCTCTCGGTGCGCGGCCACATCGGCCGCGGCGACGTCGGCAGCGCCCACAGCGAGCTCCGGCGCTACCGCGACATGCTCGAGGAGGAGCTCGGTGTCGCGCCCTCCGACCGCATCCAGGCCCTCGTCGAGACGCCCGTCGAGCCGCCGGCTCCGGCCCCTGCGCCCGTGTCACGGCAGCGCGTCGCTCCACCCGCCGCACCGGCCGCACCCGCGGTCGCGCCCGCTGCGATCCGCCCTCCGGCGCGGCCCGAGCCGCCGCCCCCGCCGCCCGTGCAGGACCTCGCGCAGTTCCTCGGCGACGACCGCAGGCACGCAGGCGTACGACGCGTCGCCACCGCGCTCGTCGGTGCCGCCGGGGTGGCCCTCGCCGTCTCCCTCGCCGTCGCGCTGACCGGACCGGACCGGTCGCCGGAAGCCACCCGTGACCCGGGTCCCTCCACCGTGATCACGTCGCCGTCGCCGAGCGCGGACACCACCTACGCACCGGTTCGCACGGTCAAGGTCCGCCCGGTCCGCTCCGCCGCCGGGTCGGCCGCCTTCGACGTACGCGCGACGAGGCTGCCCGCGGAGGTGCGGCTGGTGGTGCGCGGCCGCGCCGGCCTGCGCGTCGTACGCCACGTGGTGGTGCGCGCCGCCGACGGACGCGAGGTGGTGGTGGACGGTCTCGACGCCGGCACCTACCAGTGGTCCGCGACGTCGGAGTCCGCGAGCGGGGTGCGGGGCGAGGTCTCCGTGACCACGCCGCCCCCGCCTCCCGTGACCACCACGACCGCCGTGGTCACGGCGGCCCAGACCCCGTCGCAGGCGGCGACCCCGACGCCGACCCCGACTCCCGTGCAGACCCCCACCAGCCACACGCCGAGCCCGTCCCCGTCCCCGTCCTCCGGTCCGACCGGGACGCCCACGGACCCCGGGACCGTGGCGCCGACCCCGGTGGGCTGAGGAGATCGCCATGTCCGACCACACACGTCCCCGTCAGATCGTCCGCCTGGCCGTGCTGGCGCTCGTCCTGGCAGGCCTGGTCGGCGTGACCAGCGCCGCCGGCGCGGCGGGCGACGACCGTCCGCACCGCTGGTCGGGCTACGCCATCGCCGGCACCGGCCATGCCGCCGGCGGCTGGATCGGCGGCTACCGCGTCGGCCACCACGAGCTCTACCTGACCACCCCGACCCGCACCCCCAACCGCGCCGGCTTCCGCCGGCCGCACCTGGTCGGCGACCTGAAGGGAAAGGTGGCCAGTCGGCGCGAGACCGCGCGGGCGGCCTGGATCCTCTCCAAGTACGGCGCCTACCGCGAGGCCACGCAGTCGGCCGCGGTCGACGCCAGCGTCTACCACCTGCTCGTCGGCGGGGCCTGGCACATCGACAAGCGCCTCGGTGCCCGGCGCATCCGCCAGTCCGGGAACGGTGACGCCGTCGCCCGGTTCGCGCGCATCATGCTGCGCCAGTCACGGCAGAGTGCCGGCGCCTACACCGCCCGGCTCGACGTCGCGGGCACGGACGTCGGCGGCACCGTCGCGGTCACGCTGAGCGTGCTGGACGGTCACGGAAGGCCCGCGCCGGGGCTCCCGGTCACGCTCAGGATGGCCGGTGCGGACCCGCGCGAGGCGGTCACGGGGGACGACGGCCAGGCCGTCGCACGGTTCAGCGCGGACGCCCGCGGCTGGCAGGGCGTGACCGCCACGGTCGCCCACGTCCCCGAGCACCGGCTGCGGCTCCGGTCCCCTGACCGGAAGGGCCAGGCCTCGTCCGCCGAGGGCGGCGTGACCCGCACGCTGGTCGTCTCGACGGCGGCCGCGGTGCGCGGTGCGCAGACCCTCTCCCTGGCTGCCAGCCCGAGCCAGCTCGTCGCCGGCGCCCCGGCGCGGGTCGTCGCGACCGTGAGCGGGGACGGGGCCGCGCGTACCGCGACCGGTGGGCTCTACGGTCCGTTCCCCACCGCGGCAGCGGCGGGCTGCACCGGCAGCCCGGTGGCCACGGTGAGCACGCCGGTGGCCGCGGACGGGGCGTACGCCCTGCCCTCGGTCACACCGTCTGGTGGCTACTACGCATGGCGGGTCGCCGTCGACGGCACCGACACCAACCTCCCGATCAGCGCGTGCGGGGCGACCACGCAGGTGCGTGCACGGCCGGTCACGAGTGTCGACTGGGCCCCGGTCACCCCGTCCGCGAACAGCAACGTGACGGCCACCGCGTCGGTCGCTGGGCTCCCGTTCCCGGCCCAGGTCACGCTCCGGATCACGCTCTACCAGGACGCCTCGTGCGGCAGTGCCATCGACTCCAAGGACCTCGCGAGGTTCGGCAACGGCTCGGTGTCCGCGTCCTTCCTCGTCTTCGGCGCGGGCGCCTACTCCTGGAAGGCCGAGACCCTCTTCGGCGACCTGTGGGCAGGCACGTCGTCACCCTGCCGCGGGATGAGCGTCTCCTGAACTAAAAGTCAGGCTTGACTGTTTGTTTGTACGACGGCAGGCTGGGCGCATGCCGTCCCCCGTCGAGTCCCCCGCGGCGCGCGTCCCGCAGGCCGACCGGACCCGCGCGATGCGGGCGCGGTTGCTGGAGGCGACGGTCGACCTGCTGGTCGAGCGCGGCTTCGCCGGGACCTCGACCACGCTCGTCTCCGAGCGGGCAGGCGTCAGCAGGGGCGCACAGCTGCACCACTTCCCGACGAAGAACGACCTCGTCGTGGCGGCCGTCGAGCACCTGACCGAGCGCCGGGGCGCCGAGCTGTCCGCCGCCTTCGCCGAGCTGAGTGCTGAACCCGTCGCATCGGCCGCGGGGCGGCGCACTCGACTCCGCCGGATGCTCGAGATGCTCGGCGACCACTTCGCCTCGCCGGTCTTCGCGGCGGCCCTCGAGCTGTGGGTCGCGGCCCGCACCGACGAGGCACTGCTCGCCGCGGTCGCCCCGCTCGAGCAGCGGGTCGGGCGCGAGGCGCACCGGATGACCGTCGCTGCCCTCGGCGCCGACGAGTCGCAGCCGGGCGTGCGCGAGCTCGTGCAGGCGACCCTGGACCTGGTCCGCGGGCTGGGCCTGGCCTCGACGATCTCAGACGACTCGGCCCGCCGGCGCCGGATCCTCCAGGAGTGGGCCGACGTGCTCGACAAGGAGCTCGCATGACCTCCCGCCCGATGGATTTCCACCCGTACGCGTGGAAGTTCAGGGCGCCCGGCAGCCGTTCACGCTCAGCCGCCGATGAACTTCCACCCACTCGGGTGGAAATCCATCGGGACCGCCACCACCGACCCATCTCGGGAGCGCTCGCATGACCGACGTACTGACGCAGGTGCTCGCCGACCTCGCCGCCGAGGGCGACCGCCTCGACGCGCTCGTGTCCGGGCTCGACGCCGACGGGTGGCGCACGCCGACCCCGGCGCCGGGCTGGGACGTGGCGACCCAGGTCGCCCACCTCCTCTGGACCGACGGCGTGGCGCTCAAGGCCGCGACCGACAAGGAGGCGTGGGACGCCGTCGTGCTCGACGCGATCGCCGACCCCGAGGGCTTCGTCGACGCGCAGGCCCTCGCGCTCGCCACCGACCCCGACCTGCTGGCGCACTGGCGCTCGGCGCGCAGCAACCTCCACGCCGCCCTCGCCGCGCACCCGAGCGGCGAGAAGATGCCGTGGTTCGGCCCGCCGATGTCGGCGACCTCGATGGCGACCGCGCGGCTGATGGAGACGTGGGCCCACAGCCTCGACGTGCACGCCGGGCTCGGGGCGCCGGTCGAGGACACCGACCGGATCCGGCACATCGCCCACCTCGGCGCCCGCACCCGCAACTTCGCCTTCTCCGTCCACGGGCTCGACGCCCCGGCCGAGGAGTTCCGGATCGACCTCGTCTCCCCGTCGGGCGACGTGTGGGGCTGGGGTCCCGACGACGCCGCGCAGACCCTGACCGGCAGCGCCGGCGACTTCTGCCGCCTCGTCACCCAGCGGGTCAACCGCGCCGACACCGACCTCGTCGCCACCGGTCCCGACGTCGACCGCTGGCTCGACATCGCCCAGGCCTTCGCCGGTCAGCCGGGTGAGGGGAGGCCGCCGCGATGACCGAACCGCTGCGGATCGGCAACTGCTCCGGCTTCTACGGCGACCGCCTCAGCGCGATGCGCGAGATGCTCGAGGGCGCCTCGAAAAGTGGGCAGCGCCTCGACGTCCTCACCGGTGACTACCTCGCCGAGCTCACCATGCTCATCCTCGGCAAGGACCAGCTCAAGGACGCCTCCCTCGGCTACGCCCGCACCTTCGTCCGCCAGGTCGAGGACTGCCTCGGCCTGGCACTCGAGCGCGGCGTGAAGATCGTCGCCAACGCCGGCGGCCTCAACCCGGCGGGCCTGGCCGACAAGCTGCGCGAGGTGGCGACCGGTCTCGGCCTCGACCCGAAGGTCGCGCACGTCGAGGGCGACGACGTACGCCACCTCTCCTTCGACAACGCCCTCACTGCCAACGCCTACCTCGGCGGCTTCGGCATCGCGGCCGCGCTGACGGCTGGCGCGGACATCGTCGTCACCGGTCGCGTCACCGACGCCTCGCTCGTCGTCGGCCCGGCGATCGCCCACCATGGCTGGACCCCGACGTCGTACGACGAGCTGGCGGGCGCGGTCGTCGCGGGACACGTGATCGAGTGCGGGGCGCAGGCCACCGGCGGCAACTTCAGCGGCTTCCTGAGCCTCCCGCACCGCGACCGCCCGCTCGGCTTCCCGGTCGCCGAGGTCGCGGCCGACGGATCGAGCGTCATCACCAAGCACGACGGCACCGGCGGCGCAGTCACCGTCGACACCGTCACCGCGCAGCTGGTCTACGAGATCCAGTCCACCCGCTACCTCGGTCCCGACGTCACCGTGCACCTCGACTCGGTCCGGCTCGAGCAGGCCGGCGACGACCGGGTCGCGATCAGCGGTGTCGTCGGCGAGGCGCCGCCCGAGCGGCTCAAGGTCTGCGTCAACGAGCTCGGCGGCTGGCGCAACAGCGCCGAGCTGGTGCTGACCGGGCTCGACGTGGACGCGAAGGCCGCGTGGGTGCGCGAGCAGCTCGGCTCGCGGCTCACCGCCGAAGAGGTCTCGTGGTCCGAGGTCACCGCCCCGCCCGCCGACGCGGCCACCGAGGAGGCCGCGTCGACCCTGCTGCGGGTCACCGTGAAGGACCCCTCGCCCGACCCCGTCGGTCGCGCCTTCACCTCTGCCGCCGTCGAGCTCGCCCTCGCGTCCTACCCCGGCTTCACGATGACCGCGCCGCCCGCGGCCGCCACGCCCTACGGCGTCTACCGAGCCGAGTACGTCGACCGCGCCGACGTCACGCACACCGTCGTCCACGCGGACGGCCGCCGCGAGGTCGTCGCCGACCCGACGTCGTACACCGCGGCCCCGGAGGCACCGGGCGCCCGCCCGTCGCCGTACCCGGGACGCTCCGACGTGCTCACCCGCCGGATGCCGCTCGGCACCTTCGTCCACGCACGCTCCGGCGACAAGGGCGGCGACGCCAACGTCGGGCTCTGGGTCGCGCACGACGGCGTCGACCAGGAGACGTACGACGCCCGCGTGCAGTGGCTGTTCAAGATGATGTCGCCCAAGGGGATCGGCGCGCTGATGCCCGAGGCGGCCGACCTCGACGTCGAGGTGTGGCTGCTGCCGCACCTCGGTGCGGTCAACCTCGTCGTGCACGGGCTCCTCGGCCGGGGCGTCGCTGCCTCGACCCGATTCGACCCGCAGGCCAAGGGCCTCGGCGAGTGGCTGCGCTCGCGGATGGTCTCGATCGAGGAGAGCCTGCTGTGAGTGGCCCGGGTTTCGACACGCTCGCTTCGCTCGCTGCTCAACCAGCGGGCAGGGACGAGCGCGCAGCGCTGCGGGCGACGGCCGCGGAGTTCGTGCGCCGTGAGGTCGCGCCGCACCTCCAGGAGTGGGAGGACGCGGGCGAGATCCCGCGCGCGCTGCACGAGGTCGCGGGCGACCTCGGCCTGATCGGGGTGTCGTTCCCCGAGTCGGTCGGTGGCTCCGGCGGCGACCTGCTCGACTCGGTCGAGGTGCAGGAGGCGATGTTCGAGGCGGGCGCGTCGAGCGGCCTGATGGCGGGCCTGTTCACCAGCGGCATCGCGCTGCCGCACATCGCGGCGAGCGGCAACCCCGACCTGATCGACCGCTTCGTCCGGCCCACTCTGGCCGGCGACACGATCGGGTCGCTCGCGATCACCGAGCCCGGCGGCGGGTCCGACGTCGCCCGCATCACCACCCGCGCCGAGCGCGAGGGCGACCACTTCGTCGTCAACGGCGCCAAGACCTTCATCACCTCCGGCGTCCGGGCCGACTTCGTCACGACCGCGGTCCGCACCGGCGGCCCTGGCCACAGCGGCATCTCGCTGCTCGTCATCGAGAAGGGCACGCCCGGCTTCACCGTCACCCGCTCGCTGAGGAAGATGGGCTGGCACTGCTCCGACACCGCCGAGCTGTCGTTCGTCGACGCGCGGGTGCCGGTGGCCAACCTCGTCGGTGCGGAGAACTCCGGCTTCGGCCAGATCGCCGACCAGTTCGTCGTCGAACGGATCGCGCTGGCCGTGCACGGCTACGGCATCGCGGCCCGCTCGCTCGCGCTGGCAGCGGCGTACTGCCGGGACCGTACGACGTTCGGCAAGCCGCTGCTGACCAACCAGTCGGTCCAGCACACGCTCGTCGAGATGCGCCGCCAGGTCGAGGTCGCGCGCACCTACACCCGCAGCGTGGCAGCCCGCCACGTCGCCGGCGAGAGCGTGATCGCCGAGGCGTGCCTCGCCAAGCAGACCGCGGTGGACTGCGCGACGTACGTCTGCGACCGGGCCGTGCAGCTCTTCGGCGGCACCGGCTACATGCACGGCACCGAGGTGGAGCGGCACTACCGCGACGCCCGGCTCCTGCCGATCGGCGGTGGCGCCGACGAGGTGCTGCGCGACCTGACGGCCAAGTTGATGGGCTACTGCTGATGATGGGTTTCGAGGCTCGCTGCGCTCGCACCTCAACCAACGATGGGATGATTCGATGATCAAGCTGCCCTCTCTCGGCGACGAGGTGTCGGTGTGGATGGACGCCACACCCACCGCGACGTGGGACCTCGTCAGCGACGTGACCCGCATCGGCGAGTTCAGCCCGGAGACCTTCGAGGCCCGCTGGACCCGCGGCTCGACCGGGCCGGAGGTCGGCGCGTACTTCAAGGGCCACGTGAAGCGCAACGGCGTCGGCCCGACCTACTGGAGCCTGTGCCGGGTCACGAAGTGCGTGCCCGAGGAGGTCTTCGAGTTCGCCGTCGGCACCGACGACATGAACGTCAACAACTGGGGCTACCGCCTCGAGCCGCGCGACGGCGGCACCCTGGTCACGGAGTACTTCCGGCTCGGGACGAACCTCCCCACGCGCATCTACTGGCTCGTGCTCGGCCCGCTGCGTCGTCGTACGAACCAGCGGGGGATGCGCACCACGCTCGAGCGGATGAAGGCGGTGCTCGAGGCATGAGCGGCAATCGCGAGGCGATGCTGGAGAAGCTCGCCGACCTCGACGCGCAGCACGCGGTCGCGGTGGCGGGCGGTGGGGAGAAGTACGTCGACCGCCACCACGCGCGCGGCAAGCTCACCGCTCGCGAGCGGATCGAGCTGCTCGTCGACCCGGGCTCGGCCTTCCTCGAGCTGTCGCCGCTGGCCGGTTGGGGGTCCGACTTCACTGTCGGCGCGTCCGTCGTCACCGGCATCGGCGTCGTCGAGGGCGTCGAGTGCCTGATCAGCGCCAATGACCCGACGGTCAAGGGCGGTGCGTCGAACCCGTGGACGGTGAAGAAGATCTTCCGGGCCTCGCAGATCGCCGAGGAGAACGACCTCCCGACGATCTCGCTCGTCGAGTCGGGCGGCGCGGACCTGCCGACGCAGAAGGAGATCTTCATCCCCGGCGGCCGGCTCTTCCGCGACCTGACCCGCTCGTCGGCCCGCAAGCAGCCGACGATCGCCCTGGTCTTCGGCAACTCCACCGCCGGTGGCGCCTACGTCCCGGGCATGAGCGACTACACCGTCTTCGTCCGCGGTGGCGCCAAGGTGTTCCTCGGCGGCCCGCCGCTGGTGAAGATGGCGACCGGCGAGGAGTCCGACGACGAGTCCCTCGGCGGTGCCGAGATGCACGCCCGCGTCTCCGGCCTCGCCGACTACCTCGCCGAGGACGAGCACGACGCGATCCGCATCGGCCGCCGCATCGTCGCCCGGCTGAACCGCTCCACGGGTGGCGGTCGAGCGCAGTCGAGACCCTTCGCCGAGCCCGACGCCGACCCCGAGGGTTTGCTGGACCTGATCCCGACCGACCTCAAGGAACCCTTCGACCCGCGGGAGGTCATCGTTCGCATCGTCGACGGGGTTTCGACAGACTCAACCAACGGTGGCGGCAACGGCCGGCCGTTCGACGAGTTCAAGCCGCTCTACGGCACCTCCCTCGTCACCGGCTGGGCGCAGCTGCACGGCCACCCGATCGGCATCCTCGCCAACGCGCAGGGCGTGCTGTTCTCGGAGGAGGCGCAGAAGGCGACGCAGTTCATCCAGCTCGCCAACCAGTCGGACACCCCGCTGCTCTTCCTGCACAACACCACCGGCTACATGGTCGGCAAGGAGTACGAGCAGGGCGGGATCATCAAGCACGGCGCCCAGATGATCAACGCCGTCTCGAACAGCTCGGTCCCGCACCTGTCGGTGATCATGGGCGCGTCCTACGGCGCCGGCAACTACGGCATGAACGGCCGCGCCTACGACCCGCGGTTCCTCTTCACCTGGCCCAGCGCGAAGTCGGCCGTCATGGGCCCGGCCCAGCTCGCCGGCGTGCTCTCGATCGTCGCCCGCGCCGCCGCAGAGGCGAAGGGGCAGGCGTACGACGAGGAGGGCGACGCCGGCATGCGCACCATGGTCGAGGCGATGGTGGAGGAGCAGTCCCTGCCCTACGCGCTGTCCGGGATGCTCTACGACGACGGGGTCATCGACCCCCGCGACACCCGCACCGTGCTGGCCATCTGCCTCAGCGTCATCGCCAACACCTCGTGGACCGGTGGCAAGGGATTCGGGGTGTTCCGATGATCCAGCGACTCCTGGTCGCCAACCGTGGCGAGATCGCGCGGCGGGTCTTCGCGACCTGCCGCCGCCTCGGCATCGAGACCGTCGCCGTCCACTCCGACGCGGATGCCGGGCTGCCGTTCGTGGCCGAGGCCGACCACGCCGTACGGCTTCCGGGCAACGCGCCTGCCGACACCTACCTCCGCATCGACCTCGTCGTCGAGGCAGCCCGGAAGTCGGGCGCCGACGCGGTCCACCCGGGCTACGGCTTCCTCTCGGAGAACGCCGACTTCGCGCGCGCCGTCGAGGCGGCCGGTCTGACCTGGGTCGGTCCGAGCCCGGAGTCCATCGAGGCGATGGGCTCGAAGGTCGAGGCCAAGCGGCTGATGCGTGAGGCAGGCGTGCCCACGCTCGAGGCATCCGACGAGCCGAGCGAGGCGGACCTGCCGCTGCTGGTGAAGGCGTCGGCCGGTGGCGGTGGCCGCGGCATGCGCGTCGTACGCCGCCTCGAGGACCTGGCGTCCGAGGTCGCCGCCGCGCAGGCCGAGGCCGAGTCGGCCTTCGGCGACGGCACCGTCTTCGTCGAGCCGTACGTCGAGCGGGGGCGCCATGTCGAGGTGCAGGTCGTCGGCAACGGGCACGGCCAGGTGCTGGTGCTCGGCGAGCGCGACTGCTCAGTCCAGCGACGCCACCAGAAGGTGGTGGAGGAAGCCCCGGCCCCGGCCATCGACGGAGACGTCGTCGACGCCCTGCATGACGCGGCCCGGCGCGCGGCGGAGGCGATCTCCTATCGCGGCGCGGGGACGGTCGAGTTCCTCTACGACCCGGACACCGAGCGCTTCTTCTTCCTCGAGATGAACACCCGCCTCCAGGTCGAGCACCCGGTCACCGAGCTGGTGTGGGACACCGACCTCGTCGAGCTCCAGCTCGCCGTGGCCGAGGCAGCCGACAGCGGCGCAGTCCTCGGCTTCTCGTCCAACGGCGGTGCGCCCCAGCGGCACGCGATCGAGGTCCGCCTCTACGCCGAGGACGCGTCGTACCTCCCGCAGAGCGGACGTCTGGTCACCTTCGAGATCGACCACGACCTCGAGTTCGCGCTCGGTGGCGAGCGCGGCATCCGAGTCGACAGCGGCTTTGCGAGCGGCGACGACGTATCGACCTTCTACGACGCGATGCTGGCCAAGGTCGTCGCGTGGGCGCCGAACCGCGAGCAGGCGATCCGCCAGCTGGTCGCCGCGCTGCGCCGGGCCCGGATCCACGGCGTGACGACCAACCGCGACCAGCTCGTCGAGATCCTCACCGACCCGGTCTTCGTGGCCGGCGAGATGACGACGACGTGGCTCGAGTCGCGTCCGATTTCCGCTGAGTCTCCCAGCGACTCAAGGACCAGTGTCGTGGCGGCAGCCCTCATGCTTGCTGCCGCCGACGCGGGTCGTCGTACCGTCCAGCAGGGCGTGCCACCGGCCTGGCGCAACGTCGTCAGCCAGCCCCAGCGCACCACGTTCGAGGGCCACGAGCCGGTCGAGTGGTGGGGCACGCGCGACGGGTTCGTCGTCGACGGCATCACCGTGCTGGAGGTTTCGCCGACCCACGCACGGCTCGAGGTCGACGGCGTCACCACGGAGACGCGCGGGCAAAGGTATGCCGACCACCCCGGCGGCCCGCGTGAGGTGTGGGTCGACGGGCCGGCAATGTCTGCGCGTCTGCGCGAGGTCCCGCGGTTCACCGACCCCGCCGACGCCGTGGCGAGTGGCTCGCTGCTCGCCCCGATGCCCGGCACGGTCGTCAAGGTCTTGGTCGAGGCCGACCGCGAGGTGGCCGCGGGCGACGTCGTCCTCGTCCTCGAGGCGATGAAGATGCAGCACACCGTGACCGCGCCGCACGACGGCACGGTCACCGAGATCAACGTCGAGCCCGGTGCGCAGGTCGCGTCCGGGGAAGTCCTGGCAGTTGTCGAAGAAGCAGCCACCACCGCTGGTTGAGCAGCGAGCGCCAGCCACCCCGCTGGTTGAGCAGCGAGCGCAGCGAGCGTGTCGAAACCGAGGAGATGAGAGATGTCGAACTTCACCGAGTCCGAGGAGCGTCAGGAGCTGCGCCGTCAGGTGGCGAAGCTGGCGAGCGGCTATGGCCGGGACTGGTTCGTCGAACGCGCCCGCGCCGGCGAGAAGACCACCGAGCTGTGGCTCGAGATCGCCAAGGCGGGCTACCTCGGCGTCAACATCCCCGAGGAGTACGGCGGCGGTGGCGGCGGGATCGGCGACGTCGCCGCGGTCTGCGAGGAGCTCGCCGCACAGGGCTGCCCGCTGCTGATGATGGTCGTCAGCCCGGCGATCTGCGGCACGGTGATCGCGCGCTACGGCACCGAGGAGCAGAAGCAGACGTGGCTGCCCGGCATCTGCGACGGCACCGCCACGATGGCGTTCGCGATCACCGAGCCCGACGCCGGCACCAACTCGCACAACATCACCACGACCGCCCGTCGCGACGGCGACGAGTGGGTGCTCAAGGGCCAGAAGATCTACATCTCCGGGGTCGACGAGGCCGCCAACGTGCTCGTGGTCGCGCGCGCCGAGGACGCGAAGACGGGCAAGCTCAAGCCCTGCCTGTTCGTCGTGCCCACGGACGCGGCCGGCCTCGAGGCCACCGTGATCCCGATGGAGATCGTCAGCCCGGAGAAGCAGTTCCAGGTCTTCATCGACGACGTCCGGCTCCCGCTCGACGCGCTGGTCGGCGACGAGGACGGCGGCCTGGTGCAGCTGTTCGCCGGGCTCAACCCCGAGCGGATCATGGCGGCCTCCTTCTCGACCGGACTGGCGCGACACGCCCTCGCCAAGGCGTCGTCGTACGCCAAGGAGCGGACGGTGTTCAAGGACCCGATCGGTGCCCACCAGGCGATCGCCCACCCCCTCGCGATGGCGCACATCGAGACCGAGCTCGCCCGCCTGATGACCCAGAAGGCGGCCGCGCTCGTCGACGAGGGTGAGGACATGGCGGCGGGCGAGGCGGCCAACATGGCGAAGTACGCCGCTGCCGAGGCGGCCGTGCACGCCGTCGACGCGGCGGTGCAGACCCACGGCGGCAACGGCATCACGCAGGAGTACGGGATGGCCGGCATGCTCGTCGCCGCCCGCGCCGGGCGGATCGCCCCGGTCAGTCGGGAGATGATCCTCAACTTCGTCGCGATGCACAGCCTGGGGCTGCCGAAGTCCTACTGACACGCGCGCCGTCGTGCGCTTCACTGCACCCATGCCGATCCGCGCCAGCCGCGTCCTCGCGCGAGGAGTTCGTGATCCGCGCGCACGGCCGTGGTCTCCGCGTGAAGGTCGAGCTCACCTTCGTCGGTGCCGCGCCCGGCTGGAGCGGCACCGCCCTCGTCCGCTACACGCTGCGCCCGCTTCGCTGACGCCCTCGCCGGGCCCGGAGACATCCGTCATACGTTCCCGAACGCATCGGGTCGATTCGGTATGACGGATGTCTGAGGACGTGGTGGTCGGATCCGACCAGAGATCTCGTCCACCACGTCCTCAGATGTCTCACTCGCAGGTGGTGTCCGCCGTCGCGAACCAGCGGTCGCGACCTCCGCGCTCGACGACCACGATCTGGGCGAGGTCGCGGCCGTCGTAGCTGTAGTAGGTGATCCGGTCGTCGGCCTCACCAGGCGTCTCGGGCTCGCTCTCGACCTGGTCGGTGGAGTCGAGCGACCAGCCGGCAGCGGCCGCGGGGTCGCGCTCGCCCTCAGGCGGGCCGCCGTTCGGTGCGTCGTGCAGGGTGACGCTCGAGCCCGGACAGGCCCGCGCCGGGCTGCCCTGCACGACGAGCAGGACGCCCGCGATCACGGCGCCGATGACGAGCCCCCCGACCAACCACTTCATGCCCGGACCCTAGCCCGGGAAATGCGTCATACGTTCCCGAACGCATGAGCGCGGGAACGTATGACGGAACGAGGGATGGAGGGGTCAGGCGTCGGCGGAGTCGTACTGCTCCTGGACCTCCTCGGAGGAGGCGCCGTTGAACTGGTTGATGCGGATCTGGTTGCCGAAGGGGTCGCGGATGCCGAAGTCGGTGCCGTAGGGCTGGGTGACCGGCTCCTGGGTGATCTCGACACCGGCGTCGCGGAGGGCGGCGTACGTCGCGTGCACGTCGCTGCTCACCAGGAAGAGCCCGCCGAGGGCGCCCTTTGTGACGAGCTCGCGCACCTGGGCGGCGGTGGCCTCGTCGTGCTGCGGGCCGCCGACGAGCTCGAGGAGCAGGGAGGTGTCCTGCCCGGGGACGGCGATCGTCAGCCAGCGCATGAAGCCGAGGTCGATGTCGTCGCGGACCTCGAAGCCGAGGTGGGTCGTGTAGAAGTCGAGCGCCTCGTCCTGGTCGAGGACCGGCACGGAGCGGATGTGGAGCGAGGTGATGTGGTTGGTGGTCATGACGAGAACGCTAGGCGGGGTCGACCCCCGCCTGCTTCTCCGAAACGACTGTCGTGGCCGCCGTCCGCGGCCGGGTCCACGCCGCGATGAAGCACGACGGCACCGCGACGGGCGCGTGCTGCGCACGGAACTCGGTCGGCGAGCAGCCGACGACATTGCTGAAGGTGCGGCTGAACGTGCCGAGGCTCGCGAACCCCACGTCCCACGCGACGTCGGTCACCGGCCGGTCGGTCTGGCGCAGCAGCGTCATCGCGCGCTCGACCCGGCGGCGCTGGAGGTAACGGTGCGGGGTCTCGCCGTACACCGACTTGAAGACCCGGCCGAACTGCGAGGCCGACAGGTGCGCGATCGCCGCCAGGTGGGGTACGTCGAGGGGCTCGGCGTAGCGGCGGTCCATCTCGTCGCGCGCCCGCAGCATCCGGCGGTTGGTGTCCTCCTGCGAGGTGAGGTCCACGCTCACACCCAGATGTTGTCGTGCTCGCGCATGAAGGCGTCGTACTCCTCCGGCGTCATGTCCGCCGTCCCCTCCGCGAGCTGCTCGAAGTAGCGCTCGCGCGGCGCGCCGGGCGCGAAGTGGAGCAGCATCTTGGCCGCGCCGTCCTCGTTGCGGAAGCCGTGCAGCCCGCCGGCCGGCACGTGCACGAAGTCGCCCGAATGACACTTCACCCAGCCGTTGCCGTCGTAGATCGTGACCGTGCCCTCGAGGACGTAGAACGACTCGGTGATCGTGCGGTGGAAGTGCGCGCCCGGTCCGCTCGGCGGTCCGCCGAACTCCCAGCGGTACAGGCCGTAGGTCCCGCCCGTGCCCGACCCCAGTGCGAGGTGAAAGACCTTGTTGCCGTTGGGGTAGACCAGCGCGGGCTCGCCGTCGCCCCGCACCAGGCGGGCCGAGACCTCGCCTCCCTCACCGTGGTAGATCGCGGGTGGATAGCTCATGAGCACGAACCTAACCGCTGTCGGTGTCCAGTGGCAGGCTGTACGCCGTGGCCCTCGCCGACCGACCGCTCGTCCCCGAGGAGTGGGTGCTGCGCATCGACGGCGTGCTCGGCCGGCTGCCGCGGTGCCGGCAGGAGGGCGCGTGGACCGGCACCCGCTGGCGGGTCGGCGGCGCCACCGTGGCCCACGTCTTCGGCGGCGAGGACCAGCTCTTCCGGATCACCTTCCGCGGCGAGCCCGACGAGGTCGCCGCGTTCGAGCACATGGGTGACCCCTACTTCCGCTCCGGCTGGGGCGGCAACGCGATCGGGATGCTGCTCGACGACGACACCGACTGGGACGAGCTCGCCGAGCTGCTCACCGACTCCTACTGCATCCAGGCGCCCGCGACCCTCGCCGAGCAGGTGGCGCGCCCCGCCCGCTGAGTCACCGCAGCGGCACGAACCTGTACCACCCGTGCTCGCTCACCCGGGCTCCCGGATTGGTCACCAGCAGCATCGTGCCGGCCACCGGGATCACCATCCGGCCCTCCTCGCCGAGCTGGTCGACCAGGTCCTGCGGCAGCTCGGCCGGCTCTGCTGAGACCAGGATCCGGTCGTACGGCGCCCCGCTCGGGTCGCCGAGCACGCCCGGGGTCGCGACGGAGATCGACGCCCACGGCTGGCCGGTCGCGGCGAGGTTGGTGCTGCCGAAGGCCACCAGCTCGGGCTCGAGCTCGACCCCGTGCACCTCGCCCGTCGGCCCGACGAGGTGGGCCAGCAACGCGGTCGTCCACCCGGAGCCCGACCCGACGTCGAGCACCCGCTGGCCGGGGTGGACGTCGAGGAGCCGGAGCATGTCGGCGACGGTCCGGGGCTGGGAGTTGGTCTGCCCGGCCGCGATCTGCAGCGGGCCGTCGTACGACGCGCGGCGTCGGACCGCTCGCGGCAGGAACCCAGCCCGAGGGTGGGCCGCGAAGGCGTGGTCGACGGCGTCCACGCGGTCGAGGCTACGCGCAACAGCGGCACGGCCCTGGGTGGGTGGGGTGGGCCGTGCCGCTGCCGATGTGCGTTGTTGGAGTCCGCCCGCCGAATGCGGGGGGTTGTCCGTACCTCGGGACGGGGGCAGTCGGGAAGTACGGGAGCGGGAGGGGTCTCCGCGGAACGCAGCCGCCTCCAGGTGTCACCCGGGAGTCATCGGTCCCCCTCCTCGGAGTGGTCGTGATCGCCGTCGTGGTCCCAGGGGCTGTGGTCACCGTCCCGGCCGACGTCATGGTCCCCGTCCCAGTCGCCGTCGTGGTCACTGTCCTGGTCACCGTCCGAGTCGCCGTCCTGGTCACCGTCCCAGCCGCTGTGCTCACCGTCCCGGCCGACGCCGTGGTCGCCGTCCTCGTCCTCGGCGGCCGCAGGCGGCAGGGTGCCGAGGAAGACCACGCAGAAGTCCATGACCCCGCCGCGACCATCGGCCAGGTCGGTGAGGGCCGCGAGGACCTCGTCGTGGTGGCCGTCCGCGTCGCCGTGCCCGTCGCCGTGCCTGTCGCCGTGATGGTCACCGTCGGGGTGGCTGCGGCGCTGGTCTCCGCGGTCCTTGGGGTCCTTGTCGAGGACGCCGCGGCAGACCTCCGCGAGGAGCTGCGTGGTCTGCGGGGTGGGGTGCACCGAGGTCAGTCCCTCGGGGGAGGTCGAGGTCCCGGGTGAGGTGTCCTGCGACGTCGATCCGGGGGACGCGCTGCCCTTCGACGTGCCCCGTGTGGCGTTCTGGCCCGAGCGGGGCGCGTGCTTCTTCGCGGTTGGCGGCTTCGTCCGGCGCGGGTCGGCCTTCGTGGACTCCTGGTCCGACGAGCTGGCCACCTTCTGCGTGCCGTCGGTGGCGAGCCCCGGCAGGTCGGGCAGGTGGAAGCCGTTGGCGAGCGCGATGCCACCGACCACGAGCGCGAGCGCCGCACCGGACGCGACGACGAAGCGGGTGGCGGACCGACCCCCGAGCCTCGAGGGCGACACGTAGCTGCTGCGGGTGGCGGGCGGCGGCGTGAGGCGCGCCGCGTGGAAGGCGGCGACCGCGGCGTGCTCGCCGCGCAGCTCGGCCGGACGGGCAGGGGCGGACGCGGAGGCGAGGGCCGTGCCGAGGGCGCTGCCGGACGCCGCCGGATCCTCGAGCAGGCGCTCGGCGTCGCGGCGGGACAGGTGGTCGTCCCGGGCAGTCATCTCACACCTTCAGCGCCGCGGACGCCCGAAGTGTTATGGCTCCTCGGCAAGTTTCTTCGCGAGCTGCCGCAGGCCCCGGTGCGCGGCGCCGCGCACCGCACCCGGTCGCTTGCCCAGGATCCGGCCGGCAGTGGGTGCGTCGAAGCCCAGGACGGTGCGGAGCATGACGGCCTCCGCCTGGTCGCGGGGGAGCGACGCGATCAGCGCGAGCGCCGCCTCGGACTGCACCCGGCCCAGGGTGTCGCCCTCCACGTCGGCGGCGTCCCGCAGCTCGACCATGCCCTCCACGGGCTCGGCGGACGTCGGGCGCCGCCGGGCGTGGCGCAGGTGGTCGAGGGCCCGGTTGCGCGCGATCGTGGTGATCCAGCCGCGGAAGCCGTCGGCGTCGCCGTCGAAGCGGTCGAGGTCGCGGAACGCCTGCGCCCAGGCCTCGCTGGCCACGTCCTCGGCATCGGCCGGGCCGACCAGGACCGTGAGGTAGCGCAGGAGGGGAGGCTGCACCGCGCCGTAGACGCGACGGAACGCCGCCTCGTCACCCTCCCGCATGGACGCGACGGCAGTGTCGAGCCCGTCCTCCCTCGCCACAGAACGAGTGTGCCGAAGCGCGGCGACGCCGCACAGGGGCGAATGTCGCCCCGCGCGCAGATCCCCCAACGGGGTCAACCGCGCGGCGGGCGCGGGACGAAGAGCGGCACCCGGGCGGCGTACTCGTCCCAGCCGGGTCGCTGCGACATGCTCTTCTCGAGGAGCTTGGCGCCGGTGACGTTGCGCACGAAGTACGTCATCGCGGCCGGGGCCCACACGGTGAGGAGGCCGGGCAGCCAGCCGAGCGCCAGGGCGCCGGCGACCCACAGGCCCCACCACACGCAGGCGTCGCCGAAGTAGTTGGGGTGGCGGGTCCAGCCCCACAGGCCGGTGTCGAGGATCCGGGGCCGGGACTCGCGGGGCTGCGCTTTGTAGGCCTCGAGCTGGGCGTCGCCGACGACCTCGAAGAAGACGCCGACCGCCCAGACCACCACGCCGACCCAGACCACGGGCCACCAGCGCACGTCGGCGATCGCAGCCGCCTGGATCGGGGCGGCGATCACCCATGACACGACCGCCTGCGTCAGGAACACCTTGCCGAGCACGCGCCCGGCGCCGGACGACCAGCCCGGACCGCCCAGCATCTTCTCGTAGCGGGGGTCCTCACCGTGCCCGCGCGAGCGCCGGCCGATGTGCCAGGCGAGGCGCCCGCCCCACACGACGACGAGGGCGGCCAGCAGCCACGAATGGGTGTCGGGCCAGACCAGTGCGAGGACCACGGTCATCGCGACGAACGACAGGCCCCACGCGACGTCGACGACGGCGACCTTGTCGAGCCTGCGGCTCACGGCCGCCGTCGACCCCATGACGACGGCGGCGGTGAGGAGCGCGACGAGGACCTGGGTCATGTCCTCAGAATGCCCTGACGGGAGGCAGGGTGTGCGGAGCACCCGGGCGGACGGCGAGGACCTGGTCGACCCCCATCCGGCCGTCGCGGAAGGCGAGCGCGCCACCGACGAGGTAGAGCCGCCAGACGCGGACGACCTCCTCGCCGACCAGCTCGCGCAGGCGAGGCAGGTGGGCCTCGAAGTTCTCCATCCAGCCGGCGACGGTGAGGACGTAGTGCTCGCGCAGGGCGTGCACGTCGCGGACCTCGAGCCCGCCGGCCTCGATCAGGCCGACGGTCTCGCCGACGGGCCGCATGGTCATGTCGGGGGCGATGAAGGACTCGATGAACGGCCCACCACCGGGGTGCTTGCCACCGCCGGCGCCCTGCCGCGACATCTGCTGCACGAGCACCCGCCCGCCCGGCTTCACCGCGCGGCGCAGCACCTCGACGTAGGTCGGGTAGTTGGTGGCGCCGACGTGCTCGCCCATCTCGAGCGAGCCGACGGCGTCGAAGTGGTCGCGCTCGGGCACCTCGCGGTAGTCCTGGAGCCGGATCTCGACCCGGTCCTCCAGGCCGCGCTCGGCGATGCGGGCGTCGATGAACGCCTTCTGCTCGGCCGAGATGGTGACGCCGGTGACCTGGGCCCCGAAGTGCTGCGCGGCGTGGAGCGAGAGCGAGCCCCAGCCGCAGCCCACGTCGAGCATCCGCATCCCGGGCTCGAGGCCGAGCTTGGTGCAGACCAGGTCGAGCTTGGCGCGCTGCGCCTCCTCGAGCGGGGTGTCGGGGGTGGCGTGGTAGCCGCAGCTGTAGGCCATCTGCGGCTCAAGGATCAGCGAGTAGAACTCGTTGGAGAGGTCGTAGTGGTGGCTGATCGAGGAGCGGTCGCGAGCCAGGCTGTGCAACCGGCCCTTGATCCGCGCCTGCGACGCGGGCGGTGCCGGCGGCCGGCCCAGGGCGCCGAGGCCGGCGGCGGTGCGGACCGCGTCGACCAGCGCGCGGGGCGAGAGGCGTACGCCGGACAGGCCGCGCTCGGCGCCCACCGCGAAGGCGTGCGTGAGTGCGGACTCCAGGTCCCAGCCGTCCTGCTCCGGCACGTCGAGCTCGCCGGTCACGTAGGCCTGGGCAGCGCCGAGCTCGCCCGGGTGCCAGAGCAGGCGGCGCAGCGCGTCGGGGGAGCGGAGCACGACAAGCGGTCCGTCCTCGGGTCCGGCGACCGAGCCGTCCCAGGCCTGGAGCCGCACGGGGAGGTCGCCGCCGATGAAGGGGCGCACGGCCTCGGCGAGCCGACCGGCGACCCCCGTTCCGGTCGCGGTGCGCTGGGCGGTGCTCGTCACTGGTCCTCCCGGGTGAAGGTGAGCTGGGAGACGTTGATGTAGCCGCTGGCGAACCCGGCCTGCGAGTAGGCCAGGTAGAAGTGCCACACGCGGAGGAACAGGTCGTCGAAGCCGAGTCGCTGGACGGCCTCGCCCTGGGCGAGGAAGCGGCGGTCCCAGCGGCGCAGGGTCTCGGCGTAGTGGCTGCCCATCTCGAGCTGTCCGGTGAGCCGCAGCGACGTGTCGTCGCGGGTGATCTGGTCGATGACCTCGACGCTCGGCAGGAAGCCGCCCGGGAAGATGTACTTGTTGATCCACGTCTCCCCGTCGCGGGTGGCGAGCATCCGGTCGTGGGGCATGGTGATGGCCTGGATGGCGACCTTGCCGCCCGGTGCGAGCACCCGGTCGATGGTCTCGAAGTAGGTGCCCCAGAACTCGTGGCCGACGGCCTCGATCATCTCGACCGACAGCACCGCGTCGTAGGTCGCTCCGTCGGCGCCGAGCGCCCTGTAGTCCATCAGCTCGAGGCGGCAGTGCTCGGAGAACCCCGCGGCGGCGATGCGCTCCTGGGCGAGCTCGAGCTGCTCGACCGACAACGTGATCGAGTGGACGGTGGCGCCGCGCCGGGCGGCGCGGATGGCGAGCTCGCCCCAGCCGGTGCCGATCTCGAGCACGCGGGAGCCCGCGATCACGCCGGCCTCGTCGAGGAGGCGCTCGATCTTACGGCCCTGCGCCTCGGCGAAGTCGGCGCCGTGCTGCGTCGGGTCCGGACCGTCGCTGGGCTCGGGCGGCGTGGCGACGAGGTGGTCACCGACGGAGCCGGGGCCGGGCCCCGTCGGGACCACCGAGGTGTCGAAGAGCGCGGAGGAGTAGCTCAGCGTCTCGTCGAGGAAGAGCGCGTAGAGCTCGTTGGACAGGTCGTAGTGGTGGGAGATGTTGGCCTGGCTGTTGGCCTCGGTGCTCCGGTGGTGGTCGGGCAGTCGGGGTGTCACGAAGGCGCGCAGCTTCTGCAGCGGCTCGGGGATCAGGGTCGCGATCCGGGCGGCCGGCACGGTCAGGAAGCCCGCCAGGTCCTCGGCGTCCCAGGCGCCGGTCAGGTAGGCCTCGCCGAAGCCGATCAGGCCGTCGCGGCCCAGGCGGGCGTAGAACTCGTCGGGTCGGTGCAGGCGCATCGTCGGTCCGCCCCGGCCGTAGGTCCTCCCGCTGGGCTCGTCCACGACGGTCACGTCGATGCGGGCGACGGCAGCGAGGAAGAGCCGCTTGGCCACGGCCGCGGAGATCGCGGTGCGGGGGCCGCGACGGAGCTGCTCGAGCGCGGGGACGCCCTGGCTGGGGTTGGGGTCGGGGTTGTGAGCGCGGTCGGGCCGCGTCCGGTCGAGAGTCACTTCACGCCCTCCTGGGAGTGGCTGGGTCGTGGACGGATCGGCAGGCGCCGCGCCCACAGCCAGATGCCGTGTGCGCGGATCAGCGCGCTGCCGCGCAGGGCGGCGCCGAGCGTCCTGCGGACGGGGACGTCGCTGCGGGTGCCGGTGAGGCTGGCGCTGAAGGGTGCGGAGTCGCCGTCGTCGTGGCCGCGAAGGGTCACCGCGACGTGGAGGCGGTCGGTCGGCAGCGGCACCGCGACGTCGTACGTGCCGTCGACGCCGTGGAAGGGGGAGACGTACATCGCCTTCTCGGTCTGCGCGTGCCCCTGCTCGTCGGGGTGCACGAGGTAGGCGTGGCGGTCGCCGTAGGTGTTGTGCACCTCGACGATGACGCCCGCCTGCGCGCCGGAGTCGTCGAAGCACCAGAAGACGCTGATCGGGTTGAACGCGTAGCCCAGCGAGCGGGGCTGGGCGGCCATCAGGATCCGGCCGCCCCCCTCGCCCAGCGTGACGCCGTTGTCGGCGAGGAAGGCCTCGACGTTGTGGCGCAGCGTCCGGTCGGGAGCGCCGAGGTGGTCGCGCGCCTCGAAGCGGGCCAGAGCGCCGTGGTCGGGCAGGTCGTCGAGGTCGACGAGCCAGAACGTCGAGGCGTGCTCGAAGGAACGCTTGAACGGCGTACGCCGGGTGTGCCGGATCGTCGTCTCGAAGCGCCCGGGCTGCGGCACGACGTGGGTCGCGCGCGGCCAGGGCAGGCCGAGGTGGGTCGCGGCGGCGAGGCCGGAGCGCGCGCCGTCCTCGTGGAAGCCCCAGCCGTGGTAGGCCCCGGCGAAGGCGATCCGGTCGCTGTTGATCTCCGGCAGCCGGCGCGAGGCCGCGACGGACTCGGGCGTGTAGAGCGGGTGCTCGTACTCCATCCGGTCGATCACGGTGGCCGGGTCGACGAGGTCCTCGCCGCCGAGGGTCACGAGGTAGTGGGTGTCGGTGGGGAGGCGCTGGAGCCGGGTGAGGTCGTAGGTGACCGTCACCGCTCCCGTCTCCTCCGCGGGGCGGTGGAAGTTCCACGAGGCGCGGGCGCCGACGGCCTCCGGCAGCAGCGAGGTGTCGGTGTGGAGGAGCGCCGGGTTGCTGCTGTAGGGCAGCGCCGAGAGCACGTCGCGCTGGAGGTCGGTGGGCGACTCGAGCATCGCCAGCGCCTGGGCCGGGTGGGCGGCAACCACGACCGCGTCGAAGGCGGTGGTCGTGCCGCTGCCGTCGGTGATCTCGACGCCGTCGCCGAGCTCGCGGATCGACGTCACCTTCGTCTCGAGCCGTACGACGTCGAGCCCGGCCGCGACGGCGGCGACGTAGGTCCCCGAGCCGCCGGTCACCGTGCGCCACTGCGGGGAGCCGAAGACGCCGAGCATGCCGTGGTGCTCGAGGAAGGTGAAGAGGTAGCGCGCGGGGTAGTCGAGGGAGGTCGCCGGGTCGCACGACCACACGGCCGCGACGAGCGGCTCCATGAAGTGCCGGACGAAGCCGGCGGAGAAGCCGCCCTCGGCCAGGAAGTCGCGCAGGGTCTGGTCGTCCGCCGGTCCGTCATGCGAAGCCGATCCAATGGAGTCGGATCGGGATGACGGATCGGCAGCGAGCAGCGCCCGGGCCCGGCGGTGGAACCGCGGGATCTCCAGCAGCATCCGCCAGTGGTCGCGCGACGCCAGCGACGCCCGCTGGGCGAACAGGCCGCGGGCGCCGAGCGCACCGGCGTACTCCACACCGGTGCCGGCGTCGCTCACCGAGAGCGACATCTCCGAGGGCTGGGTCGCGACGCCGAGCTCGGCGAAGAGGCGCAGCAGCGTGGGGTAGGTGCGGCGGTTGTGCACGATGAAGCCGGTGTCGATGGCCAGCTCGCCGTCGGGCGTCGCGACGCGGTGGGTGTCGGCGTGGCCGCCGAGCCGGTCGTCGGCCTCGTAGAGGGTCACGTGCGCGGTGCGCGAGGCGATCCAGGCAGCGGTGAGCCCGGCGACGCCGGAGCCGACGACGGCGATCCGGCGCTGCCCCGACTCGATCATGTTGCCTCCGTCAGGTCGAACAGGGCGATCGGGTCGGACGTCGGCTGCTCGGAACCGCCGTCGGGCTCGACGGTGATCCCTACGGCTGCGGCATCAGCAGCCGAGCCTTCGAGCAGCACGGTCTGGTCGCCACGGTCGGGCATCAGGCCGGCAGGCGAGAACGTCCCGTCCGGTGCCATCAGCCAGAGCTCGTAGACCTTCTCCGACGGAGCAGGTGCCATGTCCTCGGTGACGATGACGGCACGGTCCTGGGACTTCGAACGGGTGACGGTCGCCCGCCCTGAGTCACCGAGGTCGTGGAAGACCGCCTGCGCGTCGTCGGCCTGGAGGACCTTCTCGGCCGCAGTCAGCGAGGGCGCCTGGTCGGACCACGGCTGCCACACGACGGCGCCGAAGCCGGCGATCAGGACCAGGGCGGCAGCCACGAGAAGAGGGACGCGACGGCGCACCGCGAAGGGAGCGGCCGTGACGACGGGAGGCAGGGGTCGGACCTGCGAGATGCCCGCGAGGACGGAGTCGCGCAGCCCCGGAGGGGGTGCGGTGACGGCCGTCTCGGCCAGCATGGCCGCGGTCTCGCGCAGCTCGGCGACCTCGGCTCGGCAGTCCTCGCAGTCGGCGAGGTGCTGCTCGAACCGAGCTCGCTCCAGGTCGTCGAGGGCGTCGACGGCATAGGCGCCCGTGAGCTTGTGCAGATCGCTCATGAGGCAACTCCCATCAGGTCTCGCAGTCGGATCAGTCCGTCGCGTATTCGGGTCTTGGCGGTGCCCAGCGGCACGTCGAGCAGGGTGGCGACCTCCGTGTGGGTGTAGCCGCCGAAGTAGGTGAGCTCGACGGCCTGGCGCTGGACGTCGGTGAGGGTGGCGACCGCGTTGCGGACCCTGGTCGCCTCGAGCGAGGCGTGGGCCGACTCGGCGGTCTGGTCGTGGTCGACCGGTGCGGTCTCGCGGTTCCAGGTCTCGTCGCGCGTGGTGGCGGACTCGACCGAGCGGACCCGGTCGACCGCCTTGCGGTGCACGATCGTCAGGAGCCAGCCGGCCGCGCTCCCGCGCCCGGCGTCGTACCTGGCGCTGGAGCGCCACGCGTCGAGGTAGGCCTCCTGGGTGACCTCCTCGGCGTGCGCCGGATTCCGTACGACGCGCAGGGCCAGGCCGTAGGCCCGCGCCGAGGTGGCGTCGTAGAACTCGGCAAAGGCCTTATCGTCGCCTCGCGCGCAGCGTCCGAGCAGGTCGGCGAGCCGGGCGCCCTCGCCCGCGGACGGGACGCCCTGGGGCGCCCCGTCCGGAACGGGCCTCACGTGGTCCACGTCAGCATCCTTGCGTAGTGATCGTCGAGGGGACGAGTCACATCTTCGGCATCATCACCGAGTCGATGAGGTACACGTTGGCGTTGGCGACCTGCACGTTGCCGCACACGACGTTGGCGCCCTCGGCGGTGAAGTCCTCACCCGAGCCCTCCACGGTGATCATGTCCTTCGCGAGCGTCTCGTGCTCGCCGGCCACGTCCTCCGGGGTGAGGCGACCCGACACCACGTGGTGCGTGAGCACGGTGGTGAGCGCCTTCTTGTCCTTGAGGAGGGCGTTGAGGTCCTTCTTCGGGATCTTGGCGAACGCCTCGTCGGTCGGGGCGAAGACGGTGATGTCCTGCGCCGAGTTGAGCGTGTCGACCAGGCCGGCCTGGGTGACGGCGGCGACCAGCGTCTTGAGGAGCGGGTTGTTGGAGGCGGCGGTCGCGACCGGGTCGTCGGCCATGCCCTCGACGGAGCCCTCACCGGAGGTGGGGACGTCGGCGCAGGCGGGGCCGAACGGGCCGTCGGCCATCGGCTCCTCGGAGGGCGACTCCGACTCCATCGGGGACTCCGACGGGGTCGAGGACGACGTGGTGTCGTCGGAGGCGGTCGAGCTGGTGTCGTCGCCACCGCAGGCGGTGAGGCCCATCGAGGCGGTGAGAGCGATCGCGGCGAGCCCGATCGAGCGGTTCAGGATGGTGCGCTTCATGACTGTGCCCTTTCGTGGGGTTGGGCTCAGGTGCCCGTCTGTCATGGGGTGTTCGGTGCGGCTCTCCGAGCGGATGGGTCGATTTCCCCGAAATCTGCTCGAGCGATGAGTGACATAGGTCACTCACCGCTCGGGCAGGAGGGGGTAGGTGTCAGGTGATCGACACGGAGATCTCCTGGAGGCCGCTGGAGCCCTCCGGGAAGGGGGTCATCCGCGCAGGCGTCTGCACGTCGCCGTCCTTGTTGGTCGCGCGGCAGGAGATGAAGTGCTGGCCGGGCTCGGCGTCCCACTCGAAGAACCACTGCCTCCAGTAGTCGTCGTTGACCTGCGGCCCCAGCTGGGCGGGCTTCCACGCCTCGCCGTCGATGCGGACCTCGACCTTGTCGATGCCGACGTGCTGCGCCCAGGCGATGCCGCCGATGACGACCTTCCCGGACGAGGTCTCGGACAGGGGCTTCGGGGTGTCGATGCGGCTGGAGATCTTGATGGGGGCGTCGATCGCCCAGTCCCGGTCGGTCCAGTACGCCTGCTGGGCGTCGTACGTCGTCAGGGTCATGCGGGTGATCCACTTGCACGCGCTGACGAAGCCGTAGAGGCCCGGCACGACCATCCGCACCGGGAAGCCGTGCTCGCGCGGCAACGGGCCGCCGTTCATGCCGATGGCGAGCATCGCGTCGCGGCCGTCGGTGGCGACCTTCAGCGGCGTCGAGATGGTCATCCCGTCGACGTCGGTCGAGAGGATCTGGTCGGCCTTCGTCGCGTCGATGCCGGCCTTCGCCAGCACGTCGACCAGAGGTACGCCGAGCCAGCGGGCGCCGCCGACGTAGGGGCCGCCGACCTCGTTGGAGACGCACGTGAGGGTGATGTCGCGCTCGATGGTCTGCATCCCGGCGAGGTCGTCGAAGGTCAGCGTGACCTCCCGCTCCACGTCGCCGTCGATGGTCAGCGTCCAGGACTCGGCGTCCACGGTCGGGAGGGTGAGCCGGGTGTCGACGCGGTAGAACTCGCCCGCGGGGGTGCGCAGCGGGGTGATGCCGTCGTACATCTCCTCCAGGCCCTGCGGGAACGACGGCGCGGGGTCGGCGGCGGTCGGCAGGGTGACGTCGGTCCCGCGCAGGCGGTACGACGTCACCCAGCGGCCGGCTGCCCCCATGGTCAGCGCGGCCGCGGCCAGGCCACCGGTCGCCAGCACGACCCCGCGCCGGGTCGGACCTGCCTCTCCCGAGGGAGGTCCATCGGAACCCCGGTCGTCGAGGCGGTGCAGCCACGCCAAGGAGGCGGACGCGGCGACCGCTGCGACCAGGGCAGGTAGGAGGTCGAGCGGACCAGCGCTCGGACGGGTGATCGCGAGCACGCCGGCGACGGCGGCCAGGCCGACGACGACGAGCAGCCCGGCCGTCGGGCGCCGCGCGGCGACGATCCCGGCGGCGGCCGCGAGCAGCAGCACCACGACGGTGACCGAGCCGACCAGCACCAGCTTGTCGTTCGTGCCGAACTGCCGGATCGCGAACTCCTTGAGCGGCGTCGGCGTCAGGTCGATGACCGTCGAGCCGACCGCCAGAACGGGTGAGGCGGCGGGCACGGTCAGGGCCGCGACGAGGTGCGCGGCCGCCAGCCCGACGAGCGTGGCGAGCACGCCATAGGCGCCGTGGCGGGCCAGGTGCCACCTGGACGTCGGGGCGGAGGTCTCCATGGGTGGTGTTCGGAGCCGCGGGGTCTTCGGATCGGTCTCGGGGTAGTCCAGTGGCCAATGGTTGTCGGGAGGCCGTCCGGACGACCACTCGCCACTGGACTACCCCGCCGGGACGACCACTGGCCACTGGACTACGCACGGGGGTGCGGCAGGATGCCCCCATGACCGACGCCCCCGCAGAGCTGGTCCACTACGCCGTGTCCGACGCCGTCGCGACGATCACCCTCGACAGCCCGGCCAACCGCAACGCGCTGAGCCGCCAGCTGGTGACCGAGCTGTTCGGCCACCTCGAGCGCGCGGGAGCCGACGACGAGGTGCGTGCGGTGCTCATCGAGAGCTCCGGCAAGGTCTTCTGCTCCGGTGCGGACCTCTCCGAGGCGACCACCGAGGGCATGGAGGTCGGCGCCCGTCGCATCGTCGACCTGCAGCGGCTGATCGTCACGCTCGAGAAGCCCGTCGTGACCAAGAACCTCGGTGCGGTGCGGGCCGGCGGCATCGGCATCGTCGCCGCCGCCGACATCGCGGTCAGCGCCGACGACGCGACCTTCGCCCTCACCGAGGTCAAGCTCGGCCTGGCCGCCGCGATCATCAGCCTCACCGTCCACCACCGGATGAACCCGCGCGCCGCGTCGCTCACCACGCTCGGCGGCGAGGTGTTCACCGGCGCCGAGGCAGCGGCGTACGGACTGGTCACGAAGTCCGTGCCGGCCGAGCGCCTCGACGAGGAGGTCGCCGCGATCTGCGCCAGCCTCGCCACCGGCGCGCCGCAGGGGCTGCGCGAGTCCAAGCGGATCCTCAACGGCGACCTGGTCGCGCGCATCGACGTGCTGGGCGACGAGATGGCCACCACCAGCGCCCGGCTCTTCGCCAGCGACGAGGCGCGCGAGGCGATGACGGCCTTCCTCTCGCGGAAGAAGTAGCGCGGGGCTGCATCCACGGGGCGGCTCGGGGGCGAGAAGGGACTGAACCCTACCCGAGGAGACCGTCATGGCGATCGACGCCGCCCGCCCGCTCGCCCTGGTCACCGGTGCCGCCCGCGGCATCGGCGCCGAGGTCGCCCGCCAGCTCGCCGAGGCGGGGTACGCCGTCGTGGTGACCGCCCGTGACGGGGCCGCGGCGCAGGCCCACGCCGACGCGCTCGTCGCGGAGGGCCACGACGCCACCGCGATCGCGCTCGACATCGGCGACCCCGACAGCGTCGCCGCCCTCGTCGACGCGCTCGGCTTCCGCGCGCTCACCGTCCTCGTCAACAACGCCGCGGCCTTCGCCGACTGGACCGAGACCGCGACGACCGCCGACCTCGAGCAGGCGCGCGCGGTGATGGACACCAACCTCTTCGGCGCGTGGCGGGTCGTCCAGGCGCTCCTGCCGGCCCTCGCGCGGGCCGGCTCGTCCCGGATCGTCAACGTGGGCAGCGGGTCGGGCTCCCACGGCGACCCGCAGTTCGGGCTGCCGACCAACCCCGCCTCGGCCAGCTATGCCGTCTCGAAGGCGGCGCTGCACGCGCTCACCGTGAAGCTGGCGACCGAGCTGCGGCCGTCGGGCGTGCTGGTCAACGCCGTCGACCCCGGGCTCACCGCCACGGCTCCCGGGATGGAGGCGATGGGCGCTCGACCGGTGCCCGACGGCGCCCGCAGCGTGGTCGCCGCTGCGCTGCTCCCCGACGACGGCCCGACCGGCACCTTCACCCGCGACGGCGAGCCCCTCCCGTGGTGAGTGCCGCGCAGACCGGCGCCGGGCGCGACCTCGACGGTGCCCGCATCGCCGTCGTCGGCGCCACCGGGGTGCTCGGCTCCCTGGTCGCCGAGGAGCTCGCCCGCCGCGGCTCGCGCCTGCTGGTCGTGGGCCGGGACCCCGACCGGCTCGCGACCCTCGACGTCGGCGTACCGGTGGAGGCGGACGTCGGTGACGCAGCCGCAGGCACCGCGGTGGCAGCCGCGGCCCGCGAGCACCTGGGCGGGCTCGACGGAGTGGTCAACGCGGCCGGGGTCGTCGCCTTCGGGCCGCTGGCCGACACCCCGGACATCGTGGTGGAGGAGCTGTTCCTCACCAACGTGATTGGTCCGCTCTTCCTCCTCCGGCGCCTCCTGCCGCTCCTCGAGGAGTCCGGCGGCTTCGTGCTGCAGGTGAGCGCCGTGGTCGCCGAGCGGCCGATGGCGGGGATGGCTGCCTACTCCGCGAGCAAGGCCGCCCTCAGTGCGTCGGCGACGGCCCTGCGCCTCGAGCTGCGGCGACACGGCGTGCAGGTGTACGACGTCCGGCCGCCGCACACCGAGACCGGCCTGGCGGGACGACCGCTGTCCGGCGTCGCGCCCCGGCTCCCGCAGGGCCTCGCCCCGCATCTCGTGGCGGCCCGGATCGTGGACGCCCTGGCCGTCGGGCAGCTGGACGTCGGCGCCGGGGACTTCGCGTGACCCCGGGCGCCGACCTCACGGCCGGCTGCGCGCGACGCTCCGCACGAGCTCGGTGGTGGCGAGGCCGAGGTAGGTGTCGACCGGCGGCGTGCCCACCGCCGCGCTGAGCGTGGCGCACTGCGTCGGGTCGAGGGCCAGGGTGCAGGCGGCTCGTCGCCGGCTGTGAGGCGGGGCACGAGGAAGACCGCGCCGAGCACGACCAGCACGGCCACGGCCCCGGCGGCCCAGCGTCGTACCGCCCGCGTCTGCTCGTCCACCCGACCTCCTGCTCCCATCCAAGCGGACGGGTCCGTGACAGGTCGGGTTCCACGGATTTCCGGTAAGTCGGCGGTCCGGTAGGTCCGCCGGTACGCTTGACGGTCCTGCCCGCCGGGAACGGGCAGCAGTGGTTCGGGGGATGAGGAGCAGGTGTGAGCGAGGAGCTCGAGGCGCGGGAGATCGCGGCGGAGCAGCAGTACGTCGACGAGGTCTACGTCCAGCTCGAGGCGTCCACCCGGAGTGCGAAGGCGCTCGCGGCAGAGGGACACAGCCGCGGCAAGCTGGAGCACGAGGGCGGTCTCGTCGAGCGCGACGCGATGGTCTTCCAGGCCGCCAAGCGGATCGCGCAGCTCGACGCCGCGCACGAGGGGCTGGTCTTCGGCCGGCTCGACCTCGACCCGTCCATCGACGCGCTGCCGCGCTACATCGGCCGCATCGGCGTGCGCAACGAGGACCGCGACGTGCTGCTGATCGACTGGCGCGCGCCGGCCGCCGGCGTGTTCTACCAGGCCACCGCCGCGACCCCGCAGGGCGTCGTACGACGTCGGGTCCTGCGCTCGCTGCACCGCACCGTCATCGGTGTCGAGGACGAGCTGCTCGACCAGGAGGCCGAGACCGACCTCCCGATCGTCGGCGAGGGCGCGCTGATGGCGCAGCTCTCCCGCGCCCGCGACCGCTCGATGCACTCCATCGTCGCCACCATCCAGGCCGAGCAGGACAAGGCGATCCGCGCGCCCGGCAAGGGCGTCGTGTCGATCTCCGGCGGCCCCGGCACCGGCAAGACCGTCGTCGCGCTGCACCGCGCGGCCTTCCTGCTCTACTCCGACCGTCGTCGCTACGAGGGCGGCGGCGTGCTCGTCGTCGGCCCGAGCGGTGTCTTCATGCGCTACATCGAGCGCGTGCTCCCGAGCCTCGGCGAGACCGCCGTCGCGCTGCGCTCGCTCGGTGAGGTCGTCGGCGGCGTCCGCGCGACGCGCCACGACGAGCCGGCGGTCGCCGACGTCAAGGGCGCCACGAAGATGGCCGAGCTGCTGCGCCGCACCGCGCGCCAGCACGCGCCCGGCGCGCCCACCAGCTTCCGCATCTACTGGCGCGACGAGACGATCGTGCTCGACCCCGGCCTGCTCGGCCGGCTGCGCCGCCAGCTGATGTCGCAGGGCCGCCGCAACCGCCAGCTCCCCCGCGTGGCCAAGACCCTGCTCGACGCGATGTGGCGCCAGGTCACCGGCGAGCGCGGCAAGGAGCGCGGCCGCGAGGCCTTCGACGACGACATGCTCGGCCACGAGGGCTTCGTCGAGTTCGCCTCCGCGTGGTGGCCGCCGCTCGACGCGCAGACCGTCTTCGGCTGGCTGCGCGAGCCCGACTTCCTCGCCCGCGTCGGCGAGGGTGTGGTGACCCGCGAGGAGCAGCTGCTGCTCCTGAAGTCGTGGTCGTCCGGCGACCTCTCCATCGAGGACGTGCCGCTGCTCGACGAGCTGCGCTACGCCCTCGGCGACGTGCCGCAGCGCACCGACGACGAGCGCGACCTCGACGAGACCGGCCTCCTCGAGGGCGGCGTCGACCTCCAGGAGCTGACCACCATCTCCGAGCGGGAGTACGCCCCGGGCGGGCGCCAGTGGGCCCCACCCACGCACCGCATCGAGGACGACGGCTACGCCCACGTCCTGATCGACGAGGCGCAGGACCTCACGCCGATGCAGTGGCGGATGGTCGGGCGCCGTGGCCGCACCGCGAGCTGGACGATCGTCGGCGACCCCGCGCAGTCCTCGTGGCCCGACGCCCCCGAGGCCGCCGCGGCCCGCGCGGAGGCGCTGGAGGGCAAGGAGCTCCACGAGTTCCACCTCTCCACCAACTACCGCAACTCGGCCGAGATCTACGCCTTCGCCGCCGACTACGCCCGCCGGGTCGGCCTCGACGCCGACCTTCCCGACGCCGTACGACGCACGGGCGAGGAACCCCTCGTCGTCGGCCCGGTCGACGACCTCGAGGGCGCGGTGCGCTCCGCGGTCACGGCGATCTCCGACCGCGTCGAGGGCACGGTCGGCATCGTGGTGCCGGTCGCCCGGCGCTCGGAGGTCAACGCCTGGCTGGCGTCGTGGCCCGAGCACGCCGACGACGCGGCAGGTGCCCGCGCGGCCGTCGACTCGAGCGTCACGCCGAGCGGCGAGGACCGCATCGTCGTACTCACCGGGCTCGACACCAAGGGTCTCGAGTTCGACGGCATCGTCGTGGTCTCCCCGCAGGAGATCGAGGACGAGTCGGCCACCGGCCGGGCCACGCTCTACGTCGTGCTCACGCGTGCGACGCAGCTGCTGACCACGGTCGGCTGACCCGCGTGGATTCACGCCGTTGTTGGTCGCGGCACGTAGCATCTCGGACTCACGGTCAGGTCAGCTCGCACACTTCGGGAGGGTGATGTCCCCGCTCACGCGCCCCCTCGGCCTCCTCGTGGCGCTCCTGACGCTGGTCCTCGCGCACGGCAGCCCTGCCCAGGCGGGCCTCGCGTCGGGTGACTCCGCCGACTCCGACCCGGACCCCACCTGGGGCTGGGAGACGGTCTTCTACGACGGCTTCGACGGGCCGGCCGGTGTGTGGCCCGAGCAGTGGCACAACATGCTCTTCACCAACGGCGCGGCGCAGAACGGTCTCGGCCAGCTCGAGGTCGGCCACCTCTCGCAGATCCGCACCAACACCGGCTGGACCCTGCCCGCCGGCACGGAGGTGCGGGTCACCGCCGCCCTCCTGATGCCCGACACCGGCAGCAACTACGCCGCCTTCTGGGTGCAGCACCCCAACGGCATCGACCCGCGCGAGGTCGACGTGATCGAGAGCTACGGCCCGCTCAAGCCCGCGGGCGCCCAGCTCGCCACGCACATCTGCTACGACGACCAGCCCGAGACCGCGATCAACGCGTGCGCCTCGACCGGCCGGCCGCCGGAGACCATCCCGGTCACCCAGACCTTCCCGGCCGGCTCCGAGCCCTGGTCCACCTTCTGGCGCTACTCCGCCGACTTCACCATCGGCGGCGACACGGTGCAGTTCTCCGCCAGCGACACCGCCGGCAACCGCCCGTACGACATCAGCTCCACCCCCGACGCCCGCCGCGTCCCCGGCAACGCCGCCCCCTTCCAGCTCCGGCTCTCCAACAAGGACGTCCTCCCCCAGTACGCCGTCCCCGGCGGCACCCGCCAGAGCATGCTCGTCGACTGGGTCACCGTCGAGGTCAAGTACCCGTAGGTCTCCCTCCCGGCCCGCCTGGGGATTCACCGGATATCCGGTGATTCCCTCCACTGTGTGGTCCTGGTGACGCGCCATCCACGTCACCAGCACCGCACTGTCGCTGGAGGCTCCCCTGCGAGGCGCCCTCAGTCCACCTCCGGGTCGGGCAGGACCGGACCGGCCGCGGCGCTCGGGCGGCCGAGGCCGGCGACAGCGCCGAGCACGAGCAGGATCCCGACCACGGCCGCCGGGCCCAGCGCCTCGTGGAGCACGACGGCAGCGACCACCGCGGCGGTCACCGGCTCGATCAGCGAAGCAGTCACCGCGGTGCTCGGTGCGACGACGCGGAGGCCGGAGTAGAGGAGGACGTAGGCGAGCGCCATCGTCAGCACGCCGAGGTAGAGCAGCCACGCCAGGGCTGCGACGTCGGTGGTCCCGCGGGCGCCGTCGACGAACGCGAGGCACGGCAGCAGCACGGCAGCCCCGACCAGGGTCATGCCGCTCGTCAGCACCAGCGGCGACGACGTACGGCTGATGGAGCCGCCGGCCACGGTCGTCAGGGCGTACGTCGTCCCGGACGCGATGGCGAGCACGACGCCCATGACCGGGGCGGGGCCGGTCGAGGACTCGTGGCCCGCGACGCTGACGAGCACCAGCCCGGTGAGTGCCGCGACGAGCACGGCCAGGCGGCTGGATGCGGGGGCGCGGCGGTGGCGTACGGATTCCGCGACCGTCAGGAGCACCGGCGCGAGGCCGAGGCTGACCACGGTCGAGACGGCCACCCCGACCTGCGTGACCGAGACGAAGTAGAGACCCTGGTAGGCCGCGGTGCCGGCGCCGACGGCGAGCAGCTGGCGCGGCTGTGACAGGGCGAGGTCGACCAGCTCGCGCCCTCGACGCGCGACGAGGAGGGCGACCAGCAGGACGGCGGCGGCGAGGGCCATCCGCCACGCGCTGATCGTCACGGGGGAGAGGTCGTCGTGCTCACGGATCAGCTGCACGGCGAGCCCACCGGTGCCCCAGAGCACGCTGGCGGCCGCGACCTCGACGAGGCCGCGCAGGTGGGACCGCGACCCCTCGCTCATGAGCCGGAGTCTGTCAGCGCCCGACCGCAGATGTGGATCGCCGTGGTGGGCTGAGACACCCGGCCGGGCGGCCGGCCGCCCGCCGTAGGGTTTCGGCCATGACCGAGACCACGCCTGTCCGAGACCTCCTGGAGCAGATCCAGGGGTTCGGTGCGTGGGCGGTCATCCGGCGCAAGGCCGCACCCACCGCAGGCCTCATCGGCGGCACCCCGCACGAAGTGGCCAGCCTGCTCGACATCCCCCTCGAGACCGGTACGCCGGAGCCCGGGCGCAGCGCCGACCGTCTGGTCGCCGTGCCGTTCCGCCAGGTGAGCGAGCGCGGGTTCGCCGCGATCGACGACGGCACCCCGCTGACCGTCGTCGACATCGAGGCCGAGCACGAGGTGGGCGTCGACGACCTGCTCGCCGCGCTGCCCGACGTGCCGGTCGAGTTCGCCGACCGCGGCGGCTTCGCGACCGACGACGACGACTACGGCGAGGTCGTCGAGGCGATCATCCGCGACGAGATCGGGCAGGGCGAGGGCGCCAACCTCGTCATCGGTCGCCACTACCGCGCGGTCGTCGCCGACTGGGACGCCACGAAGGCGCTCACCGTCCTGCGCCGGCTCATGGAGCGCGAGCGCGGGGCGTACTGGACCTTCTGCTTCTTCACCGGCGAGCGGTTCCTCATCGGCGCCAGCCCCGAGCGGCACGTGTCGGTGCGGCAGGGCGACGTCCGGATGAACCCGATCTCGGGCACCTTCCGCGTCGCCGAGCGGGCGGGTCTCGATACGCCGTCACTCGTTCCTCGCGACGCCTACTCGACCAGCTTGAAAAACCGGCTTCTGGACTTCCTGGCCGACGAGAAGGAGATCTTCGAGCTCTTCATGGTCGTCGACGAGGAGCTGAAGATGATGTGCGACATCTGCCACGAGGGTGGCCAGGTGCTCGGGCCGTTCCTCAAGCCGATGACGCACCTCATCCACACGGAGTACCTCCTCGCTGGCCGCTCCCACCGCGACCACCGCGAGATCCTGCGCGACACGATGTTCGCCGCGACCGTCACCGGCGCGCCGGTCGAGAACGCCTGCCGGCTGATCGCCGACTACGAGCCCGAGGGGCGCGGCTACTACGGCGCCGCGCTCGCGCTCTTCGGCCGCGCGCCCGACGGCACGCCCACGATGGACAGCCCGATCCTGATCCGCACGGCCGACGTCTCGCCGTCCGGTGAGCTCAAGGTGACCGCCGGCGCCACGCTGGTGCGCGACTCCGACGCGGCCTACGAGGTGGCCGAGACGCGCGCCAAGGCGGGCGGCATCCTCAGCGCCTTCGGGCTCGCGCCGGCCGCCGGCTCCGACGGCACCGACATCGCCGACCTCGCGCGCGACGAGGACGTCGTACTGGCGCTGGGCGGTCGCAACCAGCGGCTCTCGCGCTTCTGGCTGACCGACCAGGCCGGCGAGCCCGCCGACCCCGGGCTGGCCGGCAAGAGCGTCGTGATCCTGCACGGCGAGGACGACTTCGTCAACATGCTCGTCCACGTGCTCGGCGTCTTCGGCATGACGTCGCGGGTGGTGCGCCACGAGGACTACGCGACCGGCGCCTTCGACGGCGCCGACCTGGTGATCGTCGGCCCCGGCCCGGGCGACCCGCGCGAGGGCGACCACCCCAAGATCGCGTCGTTCCGCCGCGCCGTCGACGACCTGCTCGCCTCGGGCCAGCGGTTCCTCGCAGTGTGCCTGGGCCACCAGACGCTGTGCCAGCGGCTCGGGCTCGACCTCGGCTACAAGGACGTCGTCTTCCAGGGCACGCAGTCGCCGGTCCGGCTCGACGGCCGCACCGAGCGCGTGGGCTTCTACAACACCTTCGTCGGCCGGGTGCCGTCCGACGGCTCCCTGCCCGAGGGGGTCGTCGTGGAGGCCGACGAGGCCACCGGCGACATCCACGCGATCACCGGCCCGCACTACCGCGGCATCCAGTTCCACGCCGAGTCGATCCTCACCGAGAACGGGTACGACCTCCTCCACCGCGCCGTGCGCGACCTGCTGACCTGACCCCTCCTGGTGGTTGAGGTGTGAGGAGCGCCAGCGACGAGCCTCGAAACCCCCCTTTGCTCGGTCGTGGTTTCGACACGCTCGCCTCGCTCGCTGCTCAACCAGCGGTGGCGATGGGCTAAAGTCGAGTCAAACGGTCGACATTGATGCGGCGCGGGATGCAACCGATCCGGTGTCCGTGACGTCACCCTGTGTAGGCCGGCTCGGGACATGACGGGGGAGACGTGCGACATCTGAAGCGAGCGCTGGCAGGCGTGTGCCTGCTCGGGCTGGTGGCCTGCGGCGGCACCGGCCCTACAACGACGGGCGACGACGTGCGCCCGCCGCGCGAGACCGGCCGCGCCGCGCCTGTCGCGGACCTGCAGCCGGCGGCCCGGAAGGCCGGGCAGCCCAACATCGTCGTGGTCATGCTCGACGACTTCTCGATGGACCTCGTCCAGACGATGCGGTCGGTGCAGAAGATGCGCAAGACCGGTGCGAGCTACCCGTACTCGTTCGTGACCGACTCGCTGTGCTGCGTCTCGCGGTCGAGCTTCTTCACCGGCCAGTACCCCCACCAGACCGGCGTACGCACCAATACGTCCAACAACGGCACCTCGATGCTCGGCGGCTGGCCGGCCTTCGACACCCATGGCAACCCCGAGCGGTCGTTCAACGTGCGGCTCCAGGAGGCGGGCTACACGACCGGCTTCGTGGGCAAGTTCCTCAACGAGTACGAGTGGGTGCCGGGCCGCGCGCTGCCGCCCGTCGTGCCGGGCTGGTCGACCTTCAACACTGTCTTCGGCTCCGCCTACGACGGCTGGGACTTCACCAGCACCACGGTCACCGACGGCCGCCTCCAGATCCAGGACCACCCCGCGCCGCCGGCGTCGGCGAGCAACGCGGCCAAGGACAAGGCGTACGCCGGCACGGTGATCGGCGACCTGGCGATGGACTTCCTGGCCAAGGGCGAGGCGGCCGACGCGCCGTACTTCCTCGAGGTCGCGGTCTACGCCCCGCACAACCGCACGCAGCCGCAGGGCCACTACCCCGGCGACCCGCTCTTCCCGCCGATGTTCCGCGACCGCACGGGCGAGCGCAGCTGCGGCCGGGTGGCGTGCAGCAAGCTCACCGTCGCCGACCTCCCCGGCTACGGCGACGGGCGCGCCGACAACGTGCCGCGGAGCGCGAAGGGCAAGAAGCTGCGCGCCTGGAACACCTCCGCCACCCTGCCCTCGGCGGTCGCGGTGCGCGACCTGCGCGACCGCGCGCGGATGGCGCAGTCCGCCGACCGGCTCGTGTCGAAGATCCTCAAGTCCGTCGGCCCCGACACCTACGTCGTGCTCACCTCCGACAACGGCTTCCACCTCGGCCAGAACGGCATGGCCCGCGGCAAGGGGACGCCGTACGACACCGACGTGCGCGTGCCGCTGCTGGTCACCGGCCCGGGCGTGGTGCCCGGCAAGCGTCGCGAGGTCGCCAGCAACATCGACCTCGGACCGACCTTCGAGGAGCTCGCCGGTCTCCCGGCCCCGGCCTACCGCAGCGGCGCCTCGCTCGCGCCGACCTTCGCCCAGCCGAAGCTGGTGCGACGCTCCTACGCCTTCCTCGAGCACACCCAGCAGACGCTCACCGGCGGCGACCCCGACGCGCCCTTCACCGGCTCGGAGCTCGACCGGATCCCGTCGTTCACCGCGGTGCGGAGCCGGACCGCGCTGCTTGCGCGCTTCGACCTCGACCCGCGCCCGGGCAAGACGAAGTGGGGCTACGAGTTCTACAGCTACCGGCAGAGCCGCTTCGAGAAGCGCAACACCTTCACCCAGCCGAAGCGGCGCCAGGAGGTGGCGCTGCTGAAGGCGAAGCTGAACGCCTTCGACGGGTGCCGCGAGAAGGCCGATCAGGCGGTCTCGGAGGCGTGTCGACTCCTGACGCAGTAGGCCCGTCAGTGAGTAGCCTCGGCGCGTGACGCCGGACGTGATCGTGGTCGACCACCACGACTCCTACACGTGGAACCTGGTGCACCTCGTCGCCGCCGTCACCGGCACGCTGCCCCGCGTCGTCCAGCACGACGAGGTCGAGCCCGACGAGGTGCTGCGGCACTCGCACGTGGTGCTCTCGCCCGGCCCGGGCCACCCGGCCTCGCCCGTCGACTTCGCGGTCGGCACCGAGGTGCTGCGCGCCGGGTCCCGCCCCGTGCTCGGGGTGTGCCTGGGCATGCAGGGCCTCGTGACGTCGTACGGCGGCACGGTGGCGCGTGTCGACCCGGCGCACGGGGAGGTGGCCGCCATCCGGCACGACGGGGCCGGTGTCTTTGCCGGGCTGGAGCAGGGCTTCGCCGCCGTCCGCTACCACTCGCTCGCGGCGGTCGAGGTGCCGGAGAGCCTGGTGGAGACGTCGTGGACCGAGGACGGCGTCGTGATGGGCGTGCGCCACTGCGACCTCCCGCTCGAGGGCGTGCAGTTCCACCCCGAGTCCATCCTCTCCGCCCACGGCGAGGCGATGGTCAGGAACTTCCTCTCATGACTGACGACCCGGTCTCCTTCTTCACCTCGGTCGCGGCCGAGCACCCGCGGTGCTTCTGGCTCGACGGCGGCGGCGCGCGCGAGTGGTCGGGGCGCCGCTCGATCATCGGCTGGCTCGACGAGGACGACGTCTCGCTCACCTTCTCGGCCGCCCGGCGCGAGGTGCGCGAGTGGTCCGGCGGCTCGTCGACGGTCGTCGGCGACGACGTCTTCGCCGTGCTCGAGGACCGCATCGGCGCGGGGGAGCAGTGGTTCGGCTACCTCGGCTACGCCAGCCGCACCGACCTCCCGGCCGCGCCCGATCCATTGCTCCCCGACGCGGTCTGGATGCGGCCGTCGGCGGTGCGGGTGTTCGAGCACGCCGCTTCGGAATCCCCGGCTGACCGGGGATCGCTGAACTTGTCGGCCCGTGCACGGCCTGACAAGTTCAGCGAGAGCCTGACAACCCAGTACGCCGCCGCCTTCGCGGCCGTCCAGGAGCACCTCCACGCGGGCAACTCCTACGAGGTCAACCTCACCCACCGGCTGGCCCGCGAGGCCGACCTCGACCCGGTGTCGGCCTACCTCCGGCTGCGCGAGCTCAACCCGGCGCCGTACAGCGGGTTCCTCCAGCACGACGTCGACGGCGCCCGCGCGTGGCTGCTGTCGAGCTCGCCGGAGAGGTACGCCCTCATCACCCCCGACCGGCACCTGGAGACCAAGCCGATCAAGGGCACGACGCCGCGCGGCGAGACGGCGGAGGAGGACGAGGCCCACCGGGTCCGGCTGGCGAGCGACCCGAAGACGCGTGCCGAGAACCTGATGATCGTCGACCTGCTCCGCAACGACCTCTCCCTGGTCTGCGAGGTCGGGTCGGTCGAGGTGCCGGCGCTGATGGAGGTCGAGTCCTACGAGTCGGTGCACCAGCTCGTCTCCACCGTCCGCGGTCGGCTGCGCGACGACGTCAGCACGGTCGCGGCGCTGCACGCGCTCTTCCCCGCGGGCTCGATGACGGGCGCGCCCAAGCTGCGCACGATGGAGATCATCGAGGAGGTCGAGTCGACCCCGCGAGGCGTGTACGCCGGTGCGTTCGGGTGGATCGGCGGCGACGGCCCGGCGGACCTGGGCGTCGTGATCCGGTCGCTGATGACCGACGGCAGCGGCACCTGGACCCTCGGCACCGGCGGGGGCATCACGGTGAAGTCCGACGTCGCGGAGGAGTGGGCGGAGTCGGAGTGGAAGGCCGAGCGGCTGCTGCGGGTCTTCGACAATCCTCCCGCCGCTGGTTGAGCCTCGACCACGCCGCCGATTGAGCAGCGAGCGAACCACACCCGCTGGTTGAGCAGCGAGCGAAGCGAGCGTGTCGAAACCAAGGCCCTCGGTTTCGACACGGGCTCGTTCCTCGCCCTGCTCAACCAGCGGGGGTGCTGCTCAACCAGCGGGGGAGGGGGCTGCTCAACCGGCGGGGTGCTGCTCAACCAGCGGGGGCGTCGACGGCCACCCGGGGCAGCCAGAGCGAGAAGCGAGCGCCGCCGGAGGGGGACTCCGAGACCTCGATCCGGCCACCGTGACGGTCGACGACCTGGCGCACGATCGCCAGCCCGAGTCCCGAGCCGGGCATCGCGCGTGACTCCTCGGAGCGGAAGAACCGCTCGAAGACGTGCGGCCGGTCGGACTCCGCGATGCCGGTGCCCTCGTCGTCGACGGTGAGCACGCCCTCGGCCAGCCGGACCGTCACGGTGCCTTCGGGCGGGCTCCACTTGCCGGCGTTGTCGAGGAGGTTGGTCACCGCCCGCTCGAGGCTGCTGGAGTCGCCGACGACCGGCCAGTGGTCGAGCTCGAGGTCGAAGGAGATGCCCTGCGCGCGGCGGCGCACTCGGGTCACGGCCCGCTCGACGACCTCGGCGAGGTCGACCTGCGCGACGACGCGCGTCATCGGCTCGTCGCGGGCCAGCTCGACGAGGTCGCCGACGAGCGCACTGAGCTCCTCGATCTGGCCGCGCACGTCGTCGAGCAGCTCGAGCCGTGCTTCGGGCGGCAGCGCCGTGTTGCCCTCGGCCTGGCGGAGCAGGTCGAGGTTCGTGCGCAGCGAGGTCAGCGGCGTACGCAGCTCGTGGCTGGCGTCGGCCACCAGCCGACGCTGCCGGTCGCGGGAGGCGCCGAGGGCCAGCAGCATCTGGTTGAAGGCGGTCGCGAGTCGGGCGACCTCGTCGTCGCCCTCGACCCGCAGCGGCGTGAGGTCCTCGGTGACGGCGATCCGCTCGACCGCGGAGGTGAGCCGTCGTACGGGCCTCAGGCCGCTGCGTGCCACGATCCAGCCGGCCATCAGTGCGGCCAGCACGCCGAGCGCGCCGAAGACGAAGAGGACGCCGCTGAGCTTCTCGAGCGTGCGGTCGTTGGCGGTGAGCGGCTGCGCCAGGATCAGCGCTGTCCCGCTCCCGGCCTGGACCGTCGCGACGCGGAACCGCTCGCCCTCGTCGGTGACCAGGGTGCGTACCGACGAGTCTGACTGCCCCGACGCGACGTCGAGCTCGGGCCGGCCGATGGCGAAGTGCGGGACGTCGTCGCCGGTCATGCCGCGACCCTCGGCGGTGATGAAGATGATCCGCACGTCGGCGGCGCCGAGCATCCACGCCGGCGCGCCCTTGGCGGTGATCTCCGACAGGGTCGTGAAGGCGGTCGCCTTGTGCGCGCGGTTGAGCAGCGACTCGTCGAGCGAGCTCATCAGCTGCTGGCGCATCACAATGAACGCGGTGAACGCCATGATGGCGATCGAGATGCCGAGCGCGAGCGTGGTCAGCACCGCGACCCGCGAGGCGAGCGACCTCCGGTAGTGCCAGCGGCCGTCGGGCCACGTGGAGGCTGGCATCACGACTCCTTGAGCACGTAACCGACGCCTCGCACCGTCTGGATCAGGCGCGGCTCGCCCTCGGCCTCGGTCTTGCGGCGGAGGTAGCCGACGTAGACCTCCAGCGAGTTCGCGCTGGTCGGGAAGTCGTAGCCCCAGACCTCCTCGAGGATGAAGGAGCGCTCGAGCACCCGGCGCGGGCGCCGCAGGAACATCTCGAGCAGCGTGAACTCGGTGCGGGTCAGCTCGATCGGCCGGCCGCCGCGCGAGACGTCGCGGCTCGAGACGTCCATGGTGAGGTCGCTGAAGGTCAGCACCTCGCCCTCGGCGTCGGGGTCGGGCACGACGCGGCGCAGCAGCGCCCGCAGCCGCGCGAGCAGCTCCTCGAGGGCGAAGGGCTTGGTGAGGTAGTCGTCGGCGCCGGCGTCGAGGCCCTCTACCCGGTCGCCGACCGCGTCGCGCGCGGTCAGCACCAGCACGGGTACGTCGTTGCCCGCAGCCCGCAGCGCACGCGTGGTCTCGATCCCGTCGAGGCGCGGCATCATCACGTCGATCACCACGACGTCGGGGTGGTTCGCGCCCAGGGTCACCAGCGCCTCGGCGCCGTCGGCGGCCAGCGCGACCTCGTAGCCGTTGAACTCCAGCGACCGGCGCAGCGAGTCACGCACGGCGCGGTCGTCGTCGACGACGAGCACGCGGGGTCGGGTGTCGTTCACAGCGCAAGGATGCCAGCCACGCCTGAGCAGATCCTGAACGTCGAGTGCGCAGCCCCGCGGCGACTACGACGGGTTGAGCACTCGACTCACGCGTAGCGCGCTGCGACCGCCCCGGCCCGGGCGCCGTACCCGCCGCCGAACATGCAGGCGTGCACGAGCAGCGGGAACAGCTGGTGGATGCCGAGCCGCTCCTCCCAGCCCTCGGTGAGCGGGGTGGCCTCGTCGTAGGCCGCGACCACCCGCTGCAGGTGGGTGAGGCCGAAGAGGTGGAGCATCGCCAGGTCGACCTCGCGGTGGCCGCCGTGGGCGGCCGGGTCGATGACGTGGATGGCGAGGTCCTGGCCCCAGAGGCAGTTGCCGTTCCAGAGGTCGCCGTGCAGCCGGGCGGGCTGCTCGTCGGGCAGCAGGTCGGTCAAGCGGCTGACGACCGCCTCGACGGAGGCGGCGTCCTCGTCGGTGATCGCGCCGCGGTCGCGGGCGAGCTTGAGGTAGGGGAGGACCCGGCGCACGGCGTAGAACTCCGGCCACGAGCCGGCCGTCTTGTTGGGCAGCGGGAGCTTGCCGATGAAGCCGTCGTGGTCCAGGCCCCAGCCGTCGGCGCCTGCCGCGTGGGTCGTGGCGAGCTGCTGGCCGAAGGTGGTGGCCGCCTCGACCGGCGTCTTGGGGCTCTGCTCGACCCACTCGAGGATCACGCAGTCGCTGGCCGCGCCGAGCACCTCGGGCAGCGGCACGCCGCCGTCGACCTCGGCGAGCCAGCGCAGCCCGGCCGCCTCGGCCTCGAAGAACCCCTCCGGGGCGTGCGGCAGCGTCTTCATCAGCGCGGTCTGCCCGGTGGACAGGCGCAGCCGGGTCGCCGTCGCGATGTCGCCGCCGGCGACCGGCGAGGTGGCCACCACGGACGCGCCGAGGAGCTCCTCGGCGCGCTTGGCGACCAGCGGCTGGCGAGCCATCAGGCGGGCTCCTCGGGCGCTGCCTCCAGCGCACCACCCACCGCGGACACGATCGCGTCGCTCGTGCGCTCGACCATCGCCAGCACCTCCTCGAACCCGTCGGCCCCACCGTAGTACGGGTCCGGTACCTCACCACCCGGATCGACCGGATCGAGGTCCCGGAACAGCCCGACCCGCTCTGCGCGACCACCGACGTCGGCCAGGTTGGCCTCGTCCATCACGAGGACCAGGTCGTACGCCGCGGGCCAGGAGGCGTCGTACTGCTGCGCGCGGTGGCGGCTCGGGTCGTAGCCCGCGGTGCTGAGCGTGGCGGCGGCGCGGCGGTCCATCGGGTTGCCGACGTGCCAGCCGCCGGTGCCCGAGGACTCGACCTCGACCCGGTCGTCGAGCCCGGCGTCGGCGAGCCGGCTCTCCAGCACGACGTGCGCCATCGGCGAGCGGCAGATGTTGCCCAGGCACACCAGCGCGATGCGGTAGCGGCCGGGCGTGCGGGGCTCGGGGAGCCGCACGCGCCTCAGTCCCGGGCCGGCAGGGCCGTCCGGACGCCCCAGCCGACGATGGTGACGATGATGGCGCCGACGAGCGCGTTCCAGAACCCGTCGACGTGGAAGCCGAGGTCGAAGGCGTCGGCGAGCCGGGCGGTCAGCATCAGCATCAGCGCGTTGATCACCAGCAGCAGGAAGCCCAGCGTCAGGATGATGAACGGCAGCGAGAGCAGCTTGATCACCGGCTCGATGAACGTCGACACCAGGCCGAGGATCAGCGCCACGAACAGCAGCGGCACGATCTTCTCCTGGAGCTCGGCCTGCCCGTTCTTCGGCCCGTCGAACCAGATGCCGTCCAGCAGCTGCGCCGCCACGGCCAGCCCGGCGGCGTACGTCAGCAACCACGTCACGAAGCGCATGGAGGTGACCCTAGCCAAGCCGCGTGTGCTCGAGGCCCCCGCCGGTTGAGCAGCGAGCGCCAGCGAGGACCCGCCGGTTGAGCAGCGAGCGCCAGCGAGCGTGTCGAAACCAAGGGCCACCGGTCACCTCGGTTTCGACACGGGCGCCGGGGCGCCCTGCTCAACCAGCGGTGGGTGGCTACCCTCGCCGACGTGGTGACGATCGGCGGGACGGGCGTGATGGTGCTCGGCGCGCTGCTCGCCGGCGTCGTGGCCGCGCTGCTCGCGCTCGTCACCCGGCGCTGGCTCGGCACCGCCTCCGCCGTCGCGGTCGCCGGGCTGCTGTGGTCGCTGGTGGCCATCGCCCTGGTGACGCTCGTGCCGACCCGGCCCGACGTCGGGGTGGTGCCCGCCGAGGGCCGCAGCGAGACCTGCTCGTGGGACTACGGCGGCCCGTCGGGCACGACGTTCGAGGTGCTCGGCCTCGACCAGCGCACGCTCAACGTGCTGCTCTTCGTCCCGGCCGGGCTGTTCCTCGTGCTGGCGGTCGGTCGCTGGTGGGCGGGGGTCGTGCTCGCGCCCCTCGGCCTCGGCGTGCTGGCGGCGTACAGCCTCGCGATCGAGTTCACCCAGCTCCAGCTCGCCCGGCTCGACCGGGCGTGCGACGTCACCGACATGGTCGACAACGTCCTCGGCGCCGGGATCGGTTTCGCGATCGGCGTCGTGCTGCTGCCGGTCGTGAGGCCGTGGCGGGGCCGGAGACCAACGCGCACCTGAGCGTGTGTTTCGACGTGCCGTCGCGACCTCGTCCCTCGGTCGCGGGCGTGCTCAACCTCCTCACCCACGCCGGACGCTCGTGCCTCGCGCCCAACTAGGGTTCGGACATGACCTCTCCTCAGCCGCGACCGAACGTGCTGGCCATCCCCACCTACGTCGCCGGCAAGCCGCCCGTCGCCCAGCCCGGGCTGACGTCCTACAAGCTCTCCTCCAACGAGAACCCCTACCCGCCGCTGCCCGGCGTGCTGGAGGCGGCGACCGAGGCGGCGGCGCAGATGAACCGCTACCCCGACATGGGTAGCACCGCGCTCTACGCGGCCCTCGGCGAGGCGATGGGCGTGCCGGTCGAGGACCTGGCCGCGGCCACGGGCTCGGTGGGGCTGATCTACCAGCTGGTCAACGCCTTCTGCGAGCCCGGCGACGAGGTCGTCTACGCCTGGCGCTCCTTCGAGGCCTACCCGATCGCCGTCACCGCCGGTGGCGCGACGAGCGTCCAGGTGCCGGTGACCGCCGACGGGCGCCACGACCTCGACGCGATGGCCGCCGCGGTCACCGACCGCACCAAGGTCGTCATCGTCTGCACGCCCAACAACCCGACCGGCCCCGCCGTGACGCAGACCGAGCTGGACGCCTTCATCGCGAAGGTGCCGCCGCACGTGCTGGTCGTGGTCGACGAGGCCTACCTCGAGTTCGTCCGGATGGACGACGCCATCGACGGCGTCGCGACCTACCGCGCGCATGACAACGTCGTGCTGACGCGCACCTTCTCCAAGGCCTACGGCCTCGCCGGCTTCCGCGTCGGGTACGCCGTCGGGCCGGCGCCGCTGGCCGGCGCGCTCCGCGCGGTCTCGCTGCCGTTCGGCGTCAGCCACGTCGCCCAGGCCGCCGCGATCGCCTCCCTCGAGGCTCAGGACGAGCTGTTCGCGCGGGTCGCCGACCTCGTCGAGCGGCGTACCGACCTGCTCGCGCGGTTGCGCGAGGTCGGTTGGGACCTCCCCGAGGCGCAGGGCAACTTCGTGTGGTTCCCGCTGGGCGACCGGGCCCTCGACTTCGCCGCCGCGTGTGGCGAGGTCGGCATCTCGGTGCGCCCCTTCGCCGGCGACGGCGTGCGCGTCAGCATCGGCGAGTCCGAGGCCTTCGACCGCGTCGTCGAGGTGGCCGCCCGCTTCGCGCCCCAGTGATCCCCGGCTGACCGGGGATCGCTGAACTTGTCAGGCCGTGCACGGGCCGACAAGTTCAGCGAGAGCCTGACAAGTCCCGCTCGGGAGGCGCTGGGTCGGCCGGCGCGCGGTCCATCTGCCGGAAGGACGCCAGCCGGGTCGGGGCCATCGTCGTGATGAAGTACGCCGCCCCGGCCACGAGCAGCGCCGGCGAGAGGCCCAGCCCGGCGACCGCGAGGCCGCCGAGCACGCCGCCGAGGGGCATCAGGGACCAGCAGATCGCGGTGTTGAGCGAGGAGACCCGGCCCATCAGCGGGGCCGGGATCCGCTCCAGGATCACCGCGCCGAGGATCGGGTTGAGGAAGCCCGACGCGATGCCGGCGACCACCGTCACCGCGAAGACCGCCCACACGGGCGACTCCAGTGCCATGGCGACGAAGCGCGGCGCGCCTGCGATGAGGAACGCGATGACGTAGGTCCGGAAGCGCGGCAGCGTCTCGCCCCACCGCGCGGCCGCCAGCGCGCCGAGCACCGACGCGCCGCTCATCACCGCGAACAGCGTGCCGAGCACGGCCACGCCGGCGCCCGACTCCTTCGCCCAGACCGGCGCGAGCACCGCGGTGTAGGCCTGGTCGACGAGATTGGTCACCGCCACCATCGCGCAGATCGCGACGAGCACCGGCTCGGTGCGCAGGAAGTCCCAGCCCTGCCGCAGCTCCTGGGCGTACGACGTCGGGTCGGCCGCGACGTCGGGCGGGACCGGCCGGCCCAGGCCCGAGGTCGCGATCCCGAAGACCACGAACGAGACGAGGAACGAGGCGGCATCGACGTAGAGCGCGTTGGCCGCGCCGACCGAGGCGACCAGCACGCCGGCCAGCGCGGCGCCCGCCATCGACGAGGTGCGCTCGATGGCGGCGGCGAGTCCGGAGACCCGTTCGAGCGAGTAGCCGGCAGTGCGGGCGATCTCGGGGCTCATCGCCGCCTTGCCGGCGTCGCCCGGCCCGCGCAGCGCACCGGCGACCGCGACCAGGACCAGCAGCGCCGGGAAGGTCAGCAGCCCGTGGTGGTGCAGCAGCGGGATCGAGGCGACCACGAAGGCCGACAGGAGGTCGCAGGTCAGGGTCACCCGGCGCGGCCCGACACGGTCGAGCAACGGCCCGCCGAGCGCCTTGAACAGCACCAGCGGCGTGATCTCGGCGGCGGCCACGAGACCGGTCTGCGTCGCCGAGCCGGTCGTCGACAGCACGAACCACGGGATCGCGATCATCGAGATCCGGGTGCCCACGAAGGAGATGCCCTCGGCGACGAGCCCGCCGACGAGGGGGCGGCGCGTGGTCACGACTCGCCCCACTGCTGGCCGGGACGCACGAAGGCGTTGATGTTGACCACGAAGGGGGCGGCGTCCGCGTCGTCGGAGTCCTCGACGTCCTCGATCACCGCGACGAGTGCCTGGGTGAGCGCCTGCGCCTGGGTCGGGGTGACCCGCACCTCCCAGTCGCTGAGCGTGCCGACCGTGCCCCACTCCTCGGGCAGGAAGGCCATCTCCGAGACCGCCGCGCGCATGCGGTCGGCGTACATCAGTGCGACGGTGCTGAGGTAGGCCTCGACGTCGCTGTCGACGACGCCCTCCTCGCGGAAGTCGGTGCGCGTGCTCTCGTGCGCGGCCTTCCACCACCGGTCGCGCGCGTTGCCGCGCTCGGTGTCCTCGACGATGAAGCCGTGCTGCGCGAGCTGGCGCAGGTGGTACGACGTCGCGCCGGTGTTGAGGTCCAGGCGCTGCGCCAGCGTGGTGGCCGTCGCCGGCCCGTCGCCGCGCAGGAGCGTCAGCATCCGCAGCCGGACGGGGTGGCTCAGCGCGCGGAGGCCGGCGATGTCGGGCGTGATCGAGGAGGCCATGGCCCGAGGCTACGACTGCAAAGAGTCATTTGCAAACACTTCTTTGCAGAACTAGGTCGACATAGTCCAGTGGCAAGTGGCTGTCCCGGAGGCGGATCGACGACCATCGGTCACTGGACTACCTGGGATCGACGACCATCCGCCACTGGACTACCCCGAGAGGCGGACGACCAGGCAGGGCCCGCCCTCGTAGATCCCGCCGTCGATGTCGAGCGCGAGGCCGTCGGCGTACAGCCGGGGCTCGTCGTAGGAGTCGCAGGGCTCGTCGAAGAGGTCGCCGATGATGCTGTGGCCGTGGACGATGCGGTGGCCGCCGAGGCGGTCGAGGAACGCGCGGGCGACGGCTGCGCCCGAGGGTCCGGCGTACTCGTGGCGCTGCCCCAGCCGGACGAGCACGTCGAACCACGCGACGGGGTCGTCGCCGGCCAGGGCCTCGCGGACGGCGGCGTTGATCTCGTCGACCGAGCCGCCCCACTCGAGGTAGCCGACCGTGTCGGAGTGCATCAGCAGGTGGTCGCCGTCGCGCCCGATCGCGGGCAGGCCGGCCAGCCAGGCGAACAGCTCCTCGTCGATCCCGGCCTGGTCCGTGGCCAGGCCGCCATTGCGCTCCCAGATGGAGGAGAAGGTCCGCACGACCCCGCGGTGCACGACCTCGGCATCACCGAAGAGGCGGGTGCCCAGGGCGATGACCTCGTGGTTGCCGAGCAGCGGGAGCACGGCTCCACCGGCGGCTGCGGCCTCGTCCACGAGGCGTCGTACGAGCGCGATCACGCCCAACCCGTCGGGTCCGCGGTCCAGCAGGTCGCCGAGCACCCAGAGCCGGGCGTCACCGCCGGACCAGCGGTTCCCCGCATCGACGAGCCCGGCGGCGTGGAGGGCGGCGGTCAGCTCCGCGAGGTGGCCGTGGGGGTCGCTGGTGGCGAAGGTCGCGGTCACCGTCAGACCGTACGCCGCAAGGCACCGTCGCTAGTGTTTGAAAGGTGAACGACACCGCGAGCTACGCCACGCACGGCGAGTCCTTCGAGCGCGACATGACCTACCTCCCCGACCGGATCCTGGCCGGGGAGGCGTCGGCCGACCCGCTCGACGCGGAGTTCCCCAGCGGCTCCAAGGACAGCCCGCGCGACGTCCCGGTGTGGTCGGTGGAGCCGGGTCGCTACCGCCTGGTCGCCGCCCGCGCGTGCCCCTGGGCGCACCGCTCGATCATCGTCCGACGCCTGCTCGGGCTCGAGGACGTCCTCTCCTGGGGAGCCCCCGGTCCGACGCACGACCAGCGGAGCTGGACCTTCGACCTCGACCCCGGCGGCCGCGACCCGGTGCTCGGCATCGAGCGCCTGCAGGAGGCCTACTTCGCCCGCCAGCCCGACTACCCTCGCGGCATCACCGTGCCGGCGATCGTCGACGTCGAGTCCGGCCAGGTCGTCACCAACGACTTCCCGCAGATCACCCACGACCTCTTCTTCGAGTGGCGCGACCACCGGCACCCCGACGCCCCGGACCTGTGGCCCGCCGACCTCCGCGCGGAGATGGAGCCGGTGATGAAGCGGATCTTCACCGAGATCAACAACGGGGTCTACCGCTGCGGCTTCGCCGGGACGCAGGAGTCCTACGAGGAGGCCTACGGCCGGCTCTGGGCCGCGCTGGACTGGGTCGAGGAGCGCCTCGCCGACCGCCGCTACCTGATGGGCGAGCGCATCACCGAGGCCGACGTGCGGCTCTTCACCACGCTCGTACGCTTCGACGCGGTCTACCACGGCCACTTCAAGTGCAACCGCAACAAGCTCACCGAGATGCCGCACCTCTGGGGCTACGCCCGCGACCTCTTCCAGACGCCCGGCTTCGCCGACGAGGTCGACTTCGACCAGATCAAGAAGCACTACTACGTCGTCCACGAGGACATCAACCCCACCGGCATCGTGCCCGCCGGGCCTGACGAGTCGGGCTGGCTCACGCCCCACGGTCGGGGCTGATCCTCAGCCTGTCGGCGGCGGGGTAGTCGGGCTCGTCGGCGGAGGACTGGGCGTCGGTGTCGGTGTGGGCGTCGGTGTCGGGCTCGGCGGCGCCGTCCACGCGGGCCCCTGGCCGAAGCGCGCCAGCCGCGGGCCGTCCTTCGTCCAGCGCAGGCGGGCGAGGTAGAGCACCCGGTGCCCGCGGCCGAGCGTGTCCGCGTGCGAGGAGTACGACGACTCGCACGGCCCGTTGACCCCGTCGCAGACCCAGCCGTGGACGAACAGCCGGTTGGGCGTGGTCGCGACGTAGTCGGCACCGCCCGGCCCGCAGATCCCCGTCGACGCCTGGTCGAGCAGCACCCGCTCCGGCGCCGTCTGCCAGCCCTTGCGGACCGAGGCCGACGCGCGCCACACGGTGCGGTAGCCGCAGCGCCCGAAGTCGCCGCGGCTCAGCAGCAGGTGGTGCCGCCCGCCCGCGTCGACCAGCTCCGGGTTCTCCACGACGCCGGGGTCGCGCAGGATCGCGCGGCTCGGCCCGGCGGCGCGCAGCCCGCTGCGGGTGAGTCGCACCATCCGGATCGAGGACGGCGTGCCCTGCGTGCGGTAGAGCAGGAACCGCCGCCCGTCGGGAGCGACGTAGGACGACGGGTCGATGACGCCTCGGCGCGGCAGCCCCGCCTCGGTGGGTACGACGTCGCTGGCGGCGACGGTCGCGGCCCCCGCCGGGCACGCGAGGGGCTGGGAGTGCAGCGGCGTGAACGGGGTCGCGAGGTCGGGCGAGGTGGCCACCCCGATGCAGCGGTCGGTGAGGTTCGGCAGCCCGGTGACCGGGACGGAGTAGTAGGCCAGCCAGGTGCCGTCGGGCGCGCGCTCGATCTCCGGTGCCCACACGTCGCCGTTGCGCGCCCACAGCGGCCGCGAGTCGAGCAACGGTGCGCCGGGCACCCAGCCGCCGTACTCCTGCGCGCTCGTGCTGGTCCCGCCGCGCCAGCCGGTGCCGGCCGCGAACCACCGGGTGCCGTCGTGGACCACCGACGGGTCGGCGAGCGGCTGCTCCCAGAAGAGCGGGCGGGGCGGGAAGGTCGTCACGTCGGCCCGGGAGACGGGCGAGGAGGTGCCGAGCGCGAGCGCCGCAACGGCGACCGCGAGCAGCCCGCGGGTCAGGTCTCGCATCGCTCGCACCCCCGGTTCGGCCGTCTCGGCAGGCCGTCAGGCTACGTCCGGTCTGGTCCGGTGGGCCGCTGATCGGCACGCGTCGTCCAGAAACCGTCAAGCGTCCCCGCACGCTTGCCCAATCTTCGCGCAGGGGTCTTTTCGTCTGCCCCTGCGATCCCGATGCTGTGCGGAGAGCGTTCGCGGAGAGCACGGGGGTGTTGCAGGGGGCCGCGGATACGGGAGGGCCGACGACACGTCGGACAGGGGGGCGACATGAGCCTCGTCGGTCCTCCCGGACTCTCACTCGGGAGGTCGTCCGGGAGACGAGGGCTCGACGGGGACTGAACTCGGATTGAACTCCGGGCGCTGCAGACATGCCGCCCGAGCCTCCACCCCCCATGGAGGGAGCCGGCGTCGATGGATCACCCACGAGTCCATCGGCGCCGGCTCGTCTGTCTGCTCGCAGGACCCCTCCGTGACCTCCCGGAGGAGGCCCTCCAGATTGGTGCTGGCAGGCTGCGGCCGTTACGTTGAAGCCATCATGTGGTCGGGGTCACACACGCCGACGGCCACGCTGCAAGCCGTCGGCGTCCGGCGATCCCGGGACTGCCGCTAGCTGTTGAAGGAGACTGCGTTGTCCGATCCTGCCTCCCACGGGAGTGACACCTTCGGCCCCGACCTGGCGGAGGTCTTCGGACCCTCCCAGTCCGACGGTGGCCCCGACCTCGTCCAGCTGCTGACGCCCGAGGGTGAGCGCGTCCACCACCCCGAGTTCGACCACGACTTCTCCGCCGAGGAGCTGCGCGGCCTCTACCGCGACATGGTGCTGACCCGGCGCATCGACGTCGAGGCGACCGCACTGCAGCGCCACGGCGAGCTGGGCATCTGGGCCCAGCTGCTCGGCCAGGAGGCCGCCCAGATCGGCGCCGGCCGCGCTCTGCGCCCGCAGGACTACGTCTTCCCGACCTACCGCGAGCACGGTGTCGCCTACTGCAAGGGCGTCGACCCGCTCCGCCTGCTCGGCCTCTTCCGCGGCGTCGACCAGGGCGGCTGGGACCCCAACGAGAACAACTTCGGGCTCTACACCATCGTCATCGGCGCCCAGACCCTGCACGCCACCGGCTACGCCATGGGCATGCAGCGCGACGGCGTCGTCGGCACCGGCGACCCCGAGCGCGACTCGGCCGTGATCGCCCACTTCGGCGACGGCGCGTCGTCACAGGGCGACGTCAACGAGGCGTTCATCTTCGCCGCCTCCTACAACGCCCCCGTGGTGTTCTTCTGCCAGAACAACCAGTGGGCCATCTCCGAGCCGATCGAGCGCCAGACCCGCATCCCGCTCTACCAGCGCGCGCTGGGCTTCGGCTTCCCGGGCATCCGCGTCGACGGCAACGACGTGCTGGCGACGTACGCCGTCACGAAGGCCGCGCTGCAGCGTGCGCGTGAGGGCAACGGTCCGTCGTTCGTCGAGGCCTACACCTACCGGATGGGCGCGCACACCACGACCGACGACCCGACCCGCTACCGCCTCAACGACGAGCTCGAGCACTGGAAGCTCAAGGACCCGATCGAGCGGCTCAAGGTCTACCTCCGCCGCAACGGCCTGGTCGACCAGCAGTTCTTCGACGACCTCGACGCCGAGGCCAAGGAGCTGGGCCACCACCTCCGCGAGGGCTGCAAGGCGCTGCCCGACCCCAAGCCGCTCGACCAGTTCGGCTACGTCTTCACCGAGATGACCGACGAGATCGCCGCCCAGCGCGACGGCTTCGCTGCCTACCTCGAGTCGTTCGAAGGAGCCCACTGATGAGCAAGATCACCCTCGCCAAGGGCCTCAACATGGGCCTGCGCAAGGCGATGGAGGACGACGACAAGGTCCTCCTGATGGGCGAGGACGTCGGCAAGCTCGGCGGCGTCTTCCGCATCACCGACGGCCTGCAGAAGGACTTCGGTGAGGACCGGGTCATCGACTCGCCCCTCGCGGAGTCCGGCATCGTCGGCACCGCGGTCGGCATGGCGCTGCGCGGCTACCGCCCCGTCATCGAGATCCAGTTCGACGGCTTCGTCTACCCCGCCTACGACCAGATCGTGTGCCAGGTCGCCAAGTACACCTACCGCTCGCAGGGCAAGGTGAAGATGCCGATCGTCATCCGCATCCCCTTCGGCGGTGGCATCGGTGCGGTCGAGCACCACTCCGAGAGCCCGGAGGCGCAGTTCGCGCACACCCCCGGCCTCAAGGTCGTGGCCTGCTCCAACCCGGTCGACGGCTACTGGATGATCCAGCAGGCCATCGCCCACGACGACCCGGTCATCTTCCTCGAGCCCAAGCGGCAGTACCACGCCGACAAGGCCGAGCTCGACGAGTCGGCGACCCCCGAGCCGCTGTTCACCTCGCGTGTCGTACGCGCCGGCACCGACGCGACCGTCCTGGCCTACGGTCCGACGGTCAAGACCGCGCTGAAGGCTGCCGAGGCCGCCGAGTCCGAGGGTCGCAACCTCGAGGTCATCGACCTGCGCACGCTGTCGCCGCTCGACATGTTGCCGGTCTACGAGTCCGTACGCCGCACCGGCCGCTGCGTCGTCACCCACGAGGCGCACGTCAACCTCGGCATGGGTGCCGAGGTCGCGGCCCGGGTCACGGAGGAGTGCTTCTACTCCCTCGAGGCCCCGGTCCTGCGCGTCGGCGCGTTCGACATGCCCTACCCGCCGTCGCGGATCGAGGAGGAGTACCTCCCCGACCTTGACCGGGTGCTCGACGCCGTCGACCGCTCCTTCGCCTACTGATCCATCCGCTGGTTGAGCAGGTCGCGCAGCGACCGTGTCGAAACCAAGGATCTCCGAAAGGATCCTGATGTCTGAGTTCCTTCTTCCCGACGTCGGCGAGGGCCTCACCGAGGCCGAGATCGTGGCCTGGAAGGTCAAGGTCGGCGACACCATCGAGATCAACGACGTGATCGTCGAGATCGAGACCGCCAAGTCGCTCGTCGAGCTGCCCTCGCCGTTCGAGGGCACCGTCCTGGCGCTGCTCGTCCCCGAGGGCGAGACCATCCCCGTCGGCACCCCGATCATCTCGATCGGCGCTCCCGGCGAGGAGCCGGCGCCGTCCGCTCCCACTGAGCAGACCGAGTCCGACCCCTACCTCGGCATGGCCGAGAAGGCCGGTGCCGCCGAGGCACAGGTCGACCCGGCCGACATCGACCTGTCCAACCCGGCTGCCTCCGGCTCGATGGAGGGCGCGTCCCTCGTCGGCCGGATCAAGGCCGAGCGCGGCCCGATGCGCAGGGCCCGCCGCGGCTCGGCCTCGCCGAGCACCGAGGCCGGTGCGCAGACGCAGATGCAGGTCCAGGGTGCGTTCGCCCCGGGCGGCGCGCAGTCCGACGAGGTCATGCCGGCCGACGAGTCGCCGGTCCCGGCGACCGATCAGCGGGCGGCGCTGACGGCTCCTGCCGAGGCACTGGTGCCGGCCGCGGCGCAGGAGCCGGGTGGCGTACGCGCCCTGGCGAAGCCGCCGGTGCGCAAGCTCGCCAAGGACCTCGGCGTCGACCTGACCACCCTCACCGGCTCGGGGCCCTCGGGCTCGATCACCCGCGACGACGTGCAGGGAGCCGTGTCCGGTCGGTCGAGCGCAGTCGAGACCCCGGCTGCGCCCGTGGCGTACGCCTCTGCGCCGGGTGAGCGCGAGACCCGCGAGCCGATCAAGGGCGTGCGCAAGATGATGGCGACGGCGATGAGCCAGTCGGCCTTCACCAGCCCGCACGTGACCGAGTGGATCACCGTCGACGTCACCGCCGCCATGCAGCTCGTGGCCCGGTTGAAGAAGCGTCCCGAGTTCCGCGACACCAAGGTCAGCCCGCTGCTGGTCCTCGCCCGCGCCGTCATCCTCGCGATGAAGCGCACGCCGGAGATCAACTCCTTCTGGGACGAGGCCGCACAGGAGGTCGTCTACAAGCACTACGTCAACCTCGGCATCGCGGCCGCCACCCCGCGCGGCCTCGTCGTGCCCAACGTCAAGGACGCCGACGCCCTCTCGATGACCGAGCTGGCCGCCGCGCTGGGCGGGCTCACTGCCACCGCGCGCGAGGGCAAGACGCAGCCGGCGGAGATGGCGGGCGGCACGTTCACCATCACCAACGTCGGCGTCTTCGGCGTCGACGCCGGCACGCCGATCATCAACCCGGGCGAGTCCGCGATCCTGTGCTTCGGCGCGATCAACAAGCGGCCGTGGGTCGACGAGGCGACGGGCGAGATCGTCGTACGCGACGTCACGACGCTGGCGCTGTCGTTCGACCACCGCCACATCGACGGCGAGAAGGGCTCGCGCTTCCTCGCCGACGTGGCCGGGATGCTCCAGGACCCGGGTACGGCCCTGCTCTTCTGAGCGACCGGGCACTTCGTGCCCGGTCGGCGTGTGTCCACCCGACGGGGTGTGGTCAGGCGGCGGACCACCCCTGTTGTCCCTTGCTCGAGCCTGAGAAGATGAGCGGCGTCGGACTCGGCCGGAGAGGAGCAGTGGGATGAACGACGATGCCCCGGTCACGCCGCCCGGGGAGTCCTCGACCTCTGCCCTGCTCGCGCGGGCCCAGCAGGTCGCCGACCAGCTCGTCAGCGAGGCCCGCCTCGAGGCCGAGCGGCTCACCGCCGACCTCGCCGGCCTCCGCGAGGAAGCGCGCCTGCTGAAGGTCGAGGCCGAGCGCGACCGCGCCGAGGCCGGCCGGGCGCGCAAGCAGGCCGAGCAGGTGCTCTCCGGCGCCTCGGAGGAGGCCTCGACGATCGTCCTCGACGCCAACGAGCAGGCCGCCCTGCTGATGGCCTCCGCGTCGGGCGCGCGCGACGAGCAGGTCGAGGCCGCCCGCATCGAGGGCGAGAAGCTCCGCGCCCAGGCCCAGGACGACGCCGTCGCGCTCCGCGCCGAGTCCCAGGAGCTGCGCGAGACTGCCGCGCTGGAGAAGGCCGAGCTCCTCGAGGGGGCCCGGACCGAGGCCGAGTCGACCGTCACGGCCGCCCAGGAGACCGCCGCCCGGCTGGTCGAGGAGGCCCGTGCGGCCGGCCAGCAGCACCTCGACTCCGCGACCGCCGAGGCCGAGTCCCTCCGCTCCACCGCCTCCATCGACGCCGCCCGGATGCGCGACGACGCCGGGCTGCACGTCGAGGAGATGCGGCGTACGACCGGGGCCGAGGTCGACCGCATGCGCGTCGCCGCCGAGGAGACCCTCGCCGCCGCCCGCGCCGAGAGCGACGAGAAGCTGCGCCACGCGGCGGAGCAGACCGAGTGGGCCACCCGCACGGTGGAGTCGGTCCTCGCCGGCGCCGCCACCGAGGCCGACTCGATCCGCAAGGCCGCCCACGCCGACGCCGGCGACCACGCCCGGCTCGTACGCCAGCGGGTGCAGGGCGTCATTGCCGCGGTCAACGGCCGGGTGGCGCTCGAGCAGGCCGAGGCCAAGCAGCGCGCCGAGGAGGTTGCGCAGGACTCGTTCCACGCGGCCGAGGAGCGGAAGGCCGAGGCGCGAGCCGTGCTCGAGCAGGCCGAGGCCGAGGCCGTGCGCATCATCGCCGACGCCACCGACGAGTCCGAGCGCGCCGTCGAGCGCCTCGAGCGCCGCCGGGCCGAGGCCGAGACCGGCGCCGCCAGCCTGCGGGCCCTCGTCGCCGAGGAGGTCACCCGTTCGCGCGCGGAGGCCGCAGAGGAGCGACGCCGTGCCCGCGAGGAGGCGGTCGCCCACGTCGCCGAGGGCCGCGCCGAGGCCGACAAGCTCCGTGAGAGCGCCCGCCTCGCCCTCGAGCGAGCCCGCGCCGAGATCGCCCAGCTCCAGACCCGGCGCGACGGCATCGTCGCCGAGCTCGGCCAGTGGTCGGGCGTCATCGAGGCGCTGTCGGTGTCCGAGACCGGCCAGCCGAGCCTCGCCCAGACCGAGCCCGACCCGCCGCGGGCCGCCCAGACCTCACCCGAACCCCACCCCTTCGCCCCCGAGTTCCAGCCCGACCAGGAGACCCCCGATGCCTGAAGAACTGTTCACCAGCGTGCGCCGCGGCTACGACCCGGTGGAGGTGGAGCGAGCGTTCAGCGCCGCGCAGGACGAGCTCGCGGCCCTGCGTCAGCGCGTCGAGGAGGCCGAGGAGGCGGCTGAGCAGGCGCGGTCCGAGGCCGCGGCGTCCCGCGAGGCGCTGGTCTCGCGTGAGGCGCAGCAGGCTGAGCAGCCGACGTACGCCCACCTCGGTGAGCGCGTCGGGCAGATCCTCTCGCTCGCCGAGACCGAGGCCGCGGAGATCCGCGACCGCGTGGTCGGCGAGATCGAGGCGCTGCGCAAGGACGCCGACGTCGAGGTGGGAGCGTTGCGGCAGGACGCCGACCGCTACGCCGAGGAGACCCGGCGCGACGCCGAGGCCGAGAGCGCGCGTCTCGTCGCCGACGCCCGCACCGCCGCCGACTCCGAGCGCGACGCCGCCGAGCGCGACGCCTCCGCCCGCCGCGCCGAGGCCGAGGCGCTCCACGAGGACCAGCGCGCCAAGGCCGCCCAGGCCGCGGCCGACTTCGAGACGACCCTCGCCGAGCGCCGGCAGAAGGCCACCTCGGAGTTCCAGGCCCAGCAGGCCGCGACGCAGGCCGAGCTCGACGCGATGACCGCCCGCAACCGTGACGCCGAGGCCGCGATGGAACGCAGCCGCGCCGAGGCCGAGGCCCGGATCTCGCGGATGCTCGCCGACGCCGACGAGCGCTCGACCTCGATGGTCTCCGAAGCCCGTGCCACCGCCGACCGCGTCCGTGCCGAGTCCGAGCGCGAGCTCACCGCCGCCGCCCAGCGCCGCGACAGCATCAACGCACAGCTCTCCAACGTGCGCCAGATGCTCGCCACCCTCACCGGCACCGTGCCCGGCGTGGCGCTCCCCGAACCCGTCGAGGAGTCGCCCGTCGAGGCCGCTGCCGACCCCGAGCCCGCCGACGAGCCCGAGGCCGTCACCGAGGCCGAGGTCGTCGAGGCCCAGGACGAGGCCGCCGCCGACGCCGCCGAGCGCGCCGACGGCACCGAGGACTCCTCCGACGAGCGGTGAGTGAGACAGGTTCTGGCGCCCCAGAACCTGTCTCACGCACCGCCCAGCGGTGGCCCATCCACATTCGGGCGCGCCGGAATGTAGGTGGATCACCGCCCGGCGTACGACATGCCGGTGCCGCGCCGGCGAGCGGTGGCCCACCCACATTCGAGCGCGCCGAAATGTAGGTGGACCACCGCCCGAGCCCGGACGGTCAGACGTAGCGGCGGGCCCGCTTCTCGGGTGACCCGGGGCCGGCGGCGACCAGCGCGCTGAGCTCGTGCTCGAGCACGGCGCCGACGCGGTGGCAGAAGGCCTCGGCCTCGTCGGCGGCGTCGGGCTTCTCGGCGACGATCCGGTCGACGATGCCGCGGCGGTAGAGGTCGATCGCCCGCACCTGCTGGGCGCGCGCCATCTCGGCGGCGTGGTCGAGGTCGCGGTGCACGATGGCAGACGCGCCCTCCGGTGGCAGCGGCGAGAGCCAGGCGTGCTGGGCGGCGACGACGCGGTCGGCGGGCAGCAGCGCGAGCGCGCCGCCGCCGTTGCCCTCGCCGAGCATCAGGCACAGGGTCGGCGCGTCGAGCGTGACAAGGTCGGCGAGGCACCGCGCGATCTCGCCGGCGAGGCCGCCGTTCTCGGCGTCGGCCGACAGCGCCGCTCCCTGGGTGTCGATCACGGTCACCAGCGGCAACCCGAGCTCGGACGCCAGCCGCATCCCGCGCCGTGCCTCGCGCAGCGCCTCCGGCCCGAGCGGGTGGTCGGTCGTCTGGCCGCGCCGGTCCTGGCCGAGGAAGACGCACGGCGCCTCGCCGAACCGGGCGAGCGCGATCAGCAGGCCGGGGTCGGCCTCGCCCTGCCCCGTCCCGTTGAGGGGTACGACGTCGCTGGCGGCATAGCGCAGCAGCCGGCGCACCCCCGGCCGGTCCGGGCGTCGCGATCGCGTCACGCAGTCCCACGTGTCGACGTCGGGCACGTCCTCCTGCCCAGGGTCGGCGACCGGCGCCACGCCCTCGCGCGCGGCCATCAGGATCGTCAGCGCGCGGTCGAGGATGTCGGCGATCTGGTCGGGCGGCAGGACCGCGTCGATGATGCCGTGGGCGTACAGGTTCTCCGACGTCTGTACGTCGACGGGGAAGGGCTTGCCGTAGAGGGCCTCGTAGACCCGCGGCCCGAGGAAGCCCACGAGGGCTCCCGGCTCGGCGACGGTCACGTGCCCGAGCGAGCCCCACGACGCCATCACCCCGCCGGTGGTCGGGTTGCGGAGGTAGACGAGGTAGGGCAGCCCTGCGGTGCGGTGCGCGGCGACGGCCGCCGAGATGCGCACCATCTGCACGAACGCGGGCGTGCCCTCCTGCATCCGCGTGCCACCGCTGACCGGGGCGGCCACGAGCGGCAGGCCCTCGCGGGTCGCGCGCTCGATGCCGGCCACGATCCTGTCGGCCGCGGCCCGGCCGATCGACCCGGCCAGGAAGCCGAACTCGCCCACGAGGACGCCGATCCGCCGCCCGTGCATGCGGGCCTCGCCGGTCAGCACGGACTCGTCGACGCCGGACTTCTCGGCGGCCGCCGCGAGCTCGGCGGCGTACTCCTCCGAGACGCCGTCGCGCGACGGCGGGGTGTCCCAGGAGGACCACGAGTCGGGGTCGAGGACCAGGTCGATGAGGTCGTGCGCGCTGAGTCGCGTCATGCGGCGAGGCTAGGTCATCGGCGCCCACCCGGAGGGGTAGGGCGGCATACACCAGCGTGGGTATGTGCTGACAAGCCGTTCCTGACGCGCTGGCGGTCGGGTCTACCGTGCAGACCGCTGTCCACCGGGCTCGGGCCACGCCTGCTGGGAGAACGCTGTGGTCACTCGTGCTCGACGCGTCGGAGGCCCCGTCGGCCTGATGCTCCTCGTCCTCGCCGTGATGCTGGCCCCGCTGGCGCCGGCGTCCGCGGCTCCGTTCGATCCCGGCACGATCGGCGGCACGGTCTACGACGCCAACTTCGACGTCGCTCCGGGCGCCACCGTCACGCTCTACAACGCCTCGAAGGTCGCGGTCGGCAGCCCGCAGGTGACGGGGCCGGACGGGACCTACGAGTTCGGCGGCCTCGACGGCACCTACTACGTCGGCGCCACCAAGGCCGGCGTCGGCACGGTCTTCTACGACAACGCGGGCACGCTCGCCAACGCCAACGCGATCGCGGTGGACCCCGACTTCGGCGACGTCGCCGACCTCTACCTGATCCCGCCACCCGTCATCGCGGGCACGGTGAGCAACGCGAGCGGTCCGATCCAGGGCGCGGACGTCACTGCCTACGAGCTCGACGGGTTCTGGACGGAGGTCGCCTACGCGACCACCGACGCATCCGGTCACTACGAGCTCGCCGGCCTGCCGCCGAAGGCCTACCGGATCCGCTTCAGCGCCATGGACGAGATCACCGAGTACTGGAACGACAAGACCTCGCTGGCCACCGCCGACGACGTCACCGTCGTGGTGGACCAGGTCCAGCAGGCCGACGCGGTCCTCGCCAGCCGTACGGCGGTCTCCGGACGGGTCACCGGGACGGGCGGGGCCAACGTCGCCAACGCCAGCGTGACCGCCGAGCAGCAGGTCACCGACGAGTTCGGGGACACCTACTGGGACGAGGTCGGCTTCGACGTGACCGCAGCCGACGGGACGTACACGCTCCGGGTGCCGTCCGGGCCCACCCGGATCAGCTTCGCCGCGACCGGCTACCTGACCGAGTACTACGACGACGCCCTCGACGCGGCGAACGCCCAGCTCGTCCAGGTCGCACAGTCCCCGGTCACCGGCATCAACGCGGCCCTCGTGGTCGGCGGGAAGATCACGGGCACGATCCGCAACGCGGCCAACGCGCCCATCCCGAGCGTGTCGGTCACGGCCTACCGGTTCGTGGGCAACGCCTGGCAGAGCGCGGGCAGCGGGTTCACGGACGGCACCGGGACCTACACCGTCGAGGGGCTGCGCATGGGCAGCTACCGGGTCCAGTTCTCGACCTTCGGCGCCGGCGGCTACCTGCCCGAGTACTACAACGACAAGGACACCATCGTCACCGCCGACGACGTCGCGGTCACGCAGGGTGCCACGGCCACCGCCAACGCCACGCTCGACCTCGGCGGCCAGATCTCCGGAACGGTCACCGGGCCCTCGGGAGCAGTCACCGGGGCCAGCGTCGTCCTCTACTCACCGAGCAGCTTCTCCGACTCCGGATGGATGTGGCGCGACTCGGAGACCACCATGGCCGGAGGTGGCTACACCTTCACCGGCCTGACGCCTGGACCGTACCGGGTGTGCGTCGACACGGCCGCCGGCCTGGCGCCGGAGTGCTGGAACGACAAGTCCGAGGTGTTCGCCGCGGACAGCATCACCGCGGCGAAGAACAGCACCGCGACCGCGAACTTCGTGCTGGCCTCGGCGCGGAAGATCACCGGCACCGTGACCTCGCGGGCGGGCGGCGCGCTGACCTCCGCGTCGGTGTCGGTCTACCGCAAGCTCGGCGGCCCCGAGGGGTCCTACTGGGAGGCCGTCACCTCGGTGACCCCCGGCGCCGGCGGCGCGTACACCGTCGACGTCGCGCCCGGGACCTACCGGGTCGCCGCCTCGGCCGACGAGCACCGCCAGCGCTTCTACAGCGAGCCGGCGACCTCGACGCGGCCCTCGCCGATCGTCGTACCAGCGGGTGCCGACCAGACCGGCAAGGACGTCGCGCTCGACCGGCTCGGCCGGATCAGCGGCACGGTGAGCGGTCCCTCGGGCGGGCTCACCGGAGCGACCGTGCGGGTCTACCGCTGGCAGAACCCGGTCTTCACGCAGGTCGCATCGGTGCAGACGACCGCCGGAGGTGCCTACACCGTCCCCGGCCTGAACCCCGGCAACTACCGGGTCGAGCTCACGGCCAGTGGCATGACGCCGCAGTTCAACGCGGGCAAGACCGACGTCGAGCTGGCCGACGACGTCGCGGTGGTGCTCAACGGAACCGCGACGGTCAACGCGACGCTCGTGTCGAGCCAGCGGACGCTCTCCGGCACCGTCACCGCTGCTGCTGGCGGGGCCGCGCTCCCGGGCGCCTCGGTCCAGGTGGAGCGGCGGGTGCAGACCCAGGACGACGTCCGGTGGCGGGTGGTGGCCAACGTGACGACGCAGGCCGACGGCACGTGGTCCACGACCGTCCCCGACGGGACCTACCGGCTGCGCTTCTCCCGCAACGCCTACCTCGCCCGCTGGTACGACGGCGCGGCGGCGGCCGCCGACGCGACCCCGGTCGTCGTCGCGGGCAGCAACCGGACCGGGCTGAACGCGGCGCTACCGCTCGGTGCCACCATCAGCGGGACGATCAGCGGCCCCACCGGCCCGCTCGAGGACGCCTACCTCACGATCTACCGCGAGGTCGCCCCTGGTGACCTCGAGGACGTCGACTACCCCTCGACCGACGCGAGCGGTGCCTTCAGCCTCACCGGACTCGCACCCGGCACCTACGTCGTCGAGATCGGTGCCCAGGGCCACGTCACGGAGTACTGGAACGACAAGGCCACCCTCGCGGCGGCCGACCGCATCGTGCTCGGCATCGGGGGCAGTGCGACGGCAAACGCGGTCCTGGCTGCCGCGAAGAAGCTGTCGGGCACCGTCACCGGACCCACCGGGACGGCGCTCGCCGGCGCCGACGTGACCGTCGAGAGGCAGTACGACGACGGCGAGGGCGGCACCTACTGGGACTACTACACCGGCGCGACCTCGACCGCCACCGGCGCGTGGTCGGCGGACGTCAGCCCCGGCACCTACCGGGTCCAGTTCTCCCGCTCCGGCAACCTCGCCGAGTGGTGGAACGACGCCGCCACCGCGGCGGCTGCCCAGCCCGTCGTGGTGACCACCGGCGACGTCGGGTCGATCAACGCCCAGCTGGCCGCCGCGGCGGTCCTCAGCGGCCACCTGTCCGGACCGGACGGCCCGGTGTCGGGCCGGGTCACCGTCTACCCGGCGAGCGCGACCGACCTCGCGACCGCCACGGCGGTGGCGAGCGACTTCGCCGGCAGCGACGGCGCCTACCTCGTCGACACCCTCCCGCCCGGCAGCTACAAGGTCAGGTTCGAGGCGAACCGGTTGATCCCCGAGTTCCACCTCGACAAGCCCGACCTGGCCAGCGCCACCCCCGTCGCGCTGTCGACGGCAGCACCGACGGTCGTGGACGCGACCCTCGCTCGCGGCAAGGCGATCTCCGGCACGGTGACGGGCGTCGGCGGCGGCATCGAGACCGCGTCGGCGTACTTCTACCAGCTCCAGCCGGGAGGCAGCTACGACTTCGTCGACTCCGACCGCACCGACGCCGACGGCCGCTACCGGGCGAACCTGCCCTCCGGGACCTACAAGGTCTACTTCTCGGCCTACGACAACCGGATCTCGGAGTGGTGGAACAACGCCACCACCCAGGCCGGCGCCGCCACGGTCGCGCTCGGCGCGAGCGACGTCACCGGGATCGACGCCATCCTCGACGACGGCGCCACCGTCACCGGGACGGTCACCTTCCCGCAGCGGAAGTCCGGCTGGGACAGCCGCGTGGTCATCATCGACACGAGCACCGGCGCGTACGCCACCAGCGCCGCGGTGAACGCCTACACCAACTCCTACACCGTCACCGACCTGCCGCCGGGCACCTACCGGGCGCAGTTCTCCCGCGACTTCGGGTACGACGTCGCGGAGGCGCAGTTCTACGACGGCACGTCCGAGAACCAGGGCGTGGCGTCCGCGCAGACCTTCACCCTCGCGGCGGCCGCGACCCGCACCGGCGTCGACGCGGTCCTCGTGGAGGGCGGCCGGCTGACCGGCCGGGTCCGCGACACGGCCTCGGCCCCGGTCGCCGGCTGCGTCGTGACGGCGTACACCACCAGCGGGGCGCTGGTCGGGCGCGAGTCGCGTCCCTCCGCCGCCGACGGCACGTTCGCCGTCCCCGGGCTCACCACGGGCAGCTACCTGCTCCGCGTGTCCGGTGGCGGCTGCGGTCCGACCACGTCGTACTACGACGGCGCCGGCACGGTGTCGCCGTCGTCGGGCAGCGCGGTGCCGGTCGCCGCGACCCGAGGGACGAGCACGGCCGTCCCGCAGGACCTGGTGATCGGTCCGCCCGACGCGCCGCTGATGGTCAACAACGCCCTGCCGGTCATCAGTGACACGACGCCGACGGTGGGCCAGGCCCTGACCGCGACGAGCGGAACGTGGACGCCCTCCGACGGCACCTACGCCTACCAGTGGCTGGCCGACGGCGTCCCCGTCGCAGCCGGGACCACCAGCAGCTACACCGTGGTCGCCGGGGACGTCGGCAAGGCGCTCTCGGTGCGGGTGACCGCGTCGCGCACGGGCTACACGAGCGTGAGCGCCACCTCGGCGGCCACGACGGACGTCGCGCCGCTCCCGGTCGCCAACACGGCACCGCCGGTGATCAGCGACACCACGCCCGAGGTGGGTCAGGCGCTGACCGCGACCAGCGGCACGTGGAACCCCGCGGACGGCACCTACGCCTACCAGTGGTTCGCCGGGGGTACGCCGATCACAGGCGCCACGACCAACGGCTACACGCCGGTCGCTGCCGACGTCGGCGCGAAGCTCACCGTCCGGGTCACGGCGTCGAGGTCCGGGTGGGCCGATGGTGTCGCGACCTCGGCGGAGACGGCCGCGGTCTCCACGCCGGGCACGCCGGTGATGGTCAACGTCACGCGCCCGGTGATCAGCGACACCACGCCCGAAGTGGGCCAGGCGCTGACCGCGACGAGCGGCACGTGGAACCCGTCTGACGGCACCTACGCCTACCAGTGGTTCGCCGGGAGTACGCCGATCGCAGGCGCCACGACCAACGGCTACACGCCCGTTGCGGGCGACGTCGGGAAGACGCTCGCGGTGCGCGTCACCGCGTCCAGGAGCGGCTACACCTCCGACAGCGCGACGTCGGTGGCGACGGCTGCGGTGGCGGCCGTGACCCCGCCGCCGCCCCCGCCTCCGCCGCCGCCCCCGCCGCCGCCGCCCCCGCCCCCGCCGCCGCCCCCGCCGCCGGCTCCGGTGATCACCTGCCCGACCCCGAAGACGTCCGGCACGTTCAAGGTCGGCAAGTCGGTCAAGGCCGTGGTCGGGACAGTCGCGCCGACCGGGGTGAAGGTGACCTACCAGTGGCTGCGCAACGGCAAGGCCATCAAGAAGGCCACCAAGGCGTCCTACAAGCTCACTGCCGCCGACAAGGGCAAGAAGGTCAGCGTGAAGGTGACCTACGCCAAGGCAGGGCTCACGACCGTGGTGAAGACCTCCGCGGCCAGGAAGGTCCGCTAGCTGTGATGCCGAGGCGTGCCGGGGCTCAGGCCTTCGGCACGCCCGGCTTCGGCGTCCGGCGCCCGGTGATCCAGGCGTCGAAGAAGCCCGACAGGTCGCGGCCGGTCTCCTTCTCCCAGTGGGCGAAGATCTGCTCGCGCGTGACCGACGTGCCGTCGTGCTGGGTCAGCCACGACCGGGCGATCCGGTAGAACTCGTCGTCGCCCAGCTCGACCCGCAGCTCGTTCCACATCAGGGCGGGCGAGGTGTAGATGTTCGACCCGCCGAACTGGCGCGGGTCGTAGTCACCGGGAGGGCCGTACTCGTCGCGCAGCGCCTGGTCGGCCGCGCGGCCGTTGTTGACGCTCACCCGCATCGGCTGGATGTCGTGCTCGTCCTGGTAGACCCACTGCATCAGCATCGTCATGCCCTCGTTGAGCCAGACGTCGCGCCAGTCGGCGGGCGACACCTGGTCGCCGTACCACTGGTGCACGAGCTCGTGGGCGATGACCGCCGGGGAGAGGACGTAGTCGTTGTTGCCCAGCGTGACCATGGTCTGGGTCTCCATGGCGCTCATCGAGTCGGTGACGACGAGGCCGAGCGAGTCGAACGGGTAGGGGCCGAGCTTGGACTCGATCCAGTCGATCGACGCGGCGCCGGTCTGCACCTGGTCGAGGTGCTGCGCCATCCCGCGCGGGGTCCAGTAGTCCACGCGCATGCCGCTCGCGGTCGTGTTGCTGCTGTGGGCGTAGTCGCCGATCGCGAGCGTGATGAGGTACGACGACGCCGGCTCGGTGAGCTGCCACGACGTGGTGGTGCCGTCGTCGTCGCTGGTGAGCTCGGTGAGGTGGCCGTTGGAGATGCCGGTCCACGGCGCGGGTGCGTGGATGGTGACGTCGTAGAGCGCCTTGTCGGACGGCTGGTCGTTGACGGGGTACCAGGTGTAGGCGCCGTAGGGCTCCTGCATGGTCCACACCTCACCGGTGTCGGTGATGGTGAAGCCGGTCGTGGAGAAGTCCTGCCGGGTGGTCGGCGCCGGGGCGGGCTCCGGCGTGCCGACGTAGTCCATGCTCAGCTGGTAGCGCTGGTCGGCGGTGATCGGCGCCTTCACCACGAGGTTCTTGCCGCGTCGCGCGAAGCCGACGACCTCCCCGTCGATCGACACCTCGCCGACCGTCAGCCCCGGGCCGAGGTCGAGCTGGAAGCGCGGTGCCTTGCGGGTCGCGCGGAAGTCGATGACCGCCTCGCCCTCGAGCCGCTTGTCGGTCGGGCTCCAGGTGAGGTCGAGGTCGTAGAGCAGTGCGTCCACGCGCGGGTCGCCGACGTCGGGGTAGACGCTGTCCTCGACGGGCTTCGAGAGTGCGAGGTCGAGGTCCTGCTCGACGGCGTCGGTGACCGGGGCCGGCGACGTCGGCGCGACGGCGTCCTCGGTCGGGTCGCTCGCGGCCGCGGAGGACGACGGCGGCGTGAGCTCGTCTGCGGCGTCCTGCTCGGTCGAGCACCCGGCGAGGACGCCGGTCGCGACGAGGAGGGCCAGGGCGGCGCGGCCCCGGCGTGGCGTCATCTCTCGCCCCGCAGCAGCGGGCGGGCGAGCTTGCGGCCGTGGTGGATCTGCGCCTTCACGGTGCCGAGCGGCGCGTCGACGAGGGCGGCGATCTCGTCGTAGGGCAGGCCGTAGACGTCGCGGAGGAGCAGCGGCTCGACGAACTGCGGGTGGTCGCGCTCGATCGTCTCCATCGCCTCGAGGAGGTCGAGGCGGGTGCCCGCGATCACCGACGTCGTACGCGGGTCGGGGCGGTCGTGCGAGCCGTCCTCGAAGTCGGTCGGCGTGGCCAGGTTGCGCAGCCGGCGGTAGGTCGTGCGCGCGCTGTTGACGGCGACGATGTGCAGCCAGGTGGTGAACCGGCCGCGCCCGCCCCAGGAGTCGATCCTGGTCGCGACGTTGAGCATCGCCTCCTGGCAGGCGTCCTCGGCGTCGCCGGAGTAGGGGAGGACCCCGCGGCAGATGTTCAGCACCCGCGGACGCACGTCGGCCAGCAGCCGTTCCAGCGCGTCGCGGTCGCCGTCACGGGCCGCTCGGGCCAGTTCGTCGATGTCGTCCGGCGCCAGTGCGGCCCCGCCGTCCCCCGAATAGCTCACGGCTGCACGATAATGCCCGGGTGTCTGCTCCCTCTCGTCTCGGTCGGTATCCGGTGCGCCGTCGCATCGGGTCCGGAGCCTTCGCGACCGTCTGGCTGGCCTACGACGAGCACCTCGACTCGCCCGTCGCGATCAAGGTCCTCGCGGACAACTGGACCGGTGACCTCCACATCCGGCAGCGATTCCTGGAGGAGGGCCGCTTCCTCCGCAAGGTCGAGTCGCCGCACGTGGTGACCGTCTACGACGCCGGCGAGCTCGCCGACGACCGCCCCTACCTCGTGATGGCGTACGCCGACCAGGGCACGCTGGCCGACCGGCTCGAGCTGTCCGCCCTGGAGCCCGCGCAGGCGCTGACCGTCATCTCCCAGGTCGGGCGAGGCCTCACCGCGCTCCACGACCGCGGTGTGCTGCACCGCGACATCAAGCCCGCCAACGTGCTGTTCCGAACGATCGAGAACAGCCGCGGCTCGCAGGTGGTGGCGATGGTCGGCGACCTCGGTCTGGGCAAGGCGATGGACATGTCGTCGCGGCTGACGATGGTCGGCGGCACCCCGACCTACGTCGCGCCCGAGCAGGCCCTCGGTGAGGGCCTCGACCCGCGCGCCGACCAGTTCTCGCTGGCCGCGCTGAGCTACTACCTGCTGGCCGGTCGCCAGCCCTACGACCACAAGACGCTCGCCGCGGCCGAGGACCCCGAGCCCCCGCCGCCGATGGACCTCGCGAGCACGGGCGCGGAGACGGTGATCCGCAAGGCGCTGTCGAAGGACCGCGACGACCGCTACCCCGACATCGAGTCCTTCACCGCCGCACTCGTGGACTCGCTGGGCGGCGAGATGGACGAGGCGCCGCAGGCCTGGATGCCGGTCGACCCGGAGCTCACCCAGGCCGGCGCCAGCCCCCAGCGCACCGGCCTGATCGACAGCCTCCCGCCGATCCCCGACGCCGCGCGCCGTCGTCGTACGTGGCCGTGGATGGTGGCCGGGCTGCTCGCGCTGGTCGTCGGCGGAGGCGGCGGCTGGGCGCTCGAGCGGGCGGCCACCACCGACCGCAGCCTCGACGACGCGACCGGGACGATCTCGGTCACCGTGCCGGAGGCATGGACCGCACAGGTCGACCCCGATCAGTGGATCCCCACCGAGGGCCAGCGGGAGCAGCCCGCGATCTCCGCGGGCACGCGCTCGGGCTGGAACACCAGCGCCGACCCGGCCCCCGGCGTGTTCGTGGGACTGCTCCAGGGGGAGAAGCTCCCCACACGGGTTCCGCAGCACCCCGACTGCGAGCGGTCGCGCTCGCCGATCTTCGACGAGCGCGACGGCGACCGCTTCATGACGGTGTTCTTCGACGGGTGCCCCGGCGCCGACCTCACCGTCGAGCGGGTGGTCCAGGTCAACGAGAGCCAGCTGCTGTGGGTGCAGGTGCGCAGCGACGACCGCGCCACCGCCAACCGCGTGCTCGACTCGGTCCGGACGTCGGGGGTCTGAGGGCCCTCAGCCCAGCTCCATGCCCGCGGCGACGCGGGCGATCAGGTCGGCCATGCCCGCGTCGTCGACCTTGCGTCCGGTCACCGCGATCTCGACCTGCGCGTTGTCCGACCCGGTGAGGTCGAGCCAGGTGAGGTAGCCGTGGCGGAGGTGGTTGGACGTGACGAAGGTGAAGTGGAGGCTGTCGTCGGTCTGGTCGAGGATCGCGAGGTTGGTCTCGTCCTCGTCCAGCTCGGCGATCCGGTTGTCGAGGGTCCAGCTGATCGAGCGCCGGTTGCTCAGCACCTGCTCGACGCGCAGGACGTAGCCGAAGTCGGGCTGGTCCGGCGGGCGCCACTGCCACTCGTTGAGGGAGTTCACGAAGAAGTCCCAGCCCTTCGGCCGCGGCAGCGTCATCCGGAAGTCGCCGCTGCCCACGCTCTGCCGCACCAGGTCGAGCGACGGCTCCAGCGGCTCGGTCTGCGGGTCGGGCAGCAGCTCGGGCACCGGGTCGACCGGCAGGCTCGGTGACAGCGCGGCCACGGGCGTCGCCGTACCGCTGCCGGGCGGGTGCTCGGCGACCGCGAGGGACACCCCGAAACCTGCAGCGGCGCCCAGCACCAGCAGCAGGCCCACGAGCATCAGCCCCCGCGTCCTCACCGCACAGATCCAACCACTACTCGACCGGCCCGCTCGTGGCGCCGCGCATGCCCTCCGCCACCCGCTGGATCAGGTCCCTGGTGCCGGGGACGTCGCGCTCGCGACCGTGGACGACGATCTCCACGTCGGCCTGGCCGCTGGCGTCGAGGTCGAGCCAGCGCATGAAGCTGTGGCGGGCGTTGCCCTCGTTGCTGCGGTAGGTGTACTCCAGCGAGCTCGCGCCGCGGTCGACGATGACCACGTCCTCCTGCTCGGCACGCAGCCGCTCGACGCGGATGTCGATCGCGTCCTCGATGGTGATGTCCTGGCTGTCGATCTGCTCGACCCGCATCACGTAGCTGTTGTTGGAGGTGCCCGGCGCCTTCCACTTGGTCTCGTTGGAGGCGTTGGCGTTGGTGCGCCATCCCCGCGGCACCGGGAAGAAGATCTCGAACTTGCCGCTGCCCATGTTGCCGGTGGTCATCGCGACGCCGGGCTCGAGCGCGGGGTCGTCCGGGTCGGGGGTGTAGGGCTTGGGCGCCTGGACCGGGAAGTCCGGCTCGCGGGCCACCACCGGTGCAGGTACGCCGGTGCCGATCGTGGTGTCGCGGGTCTGCCCGGATGCGGCGTATCCCGCTCCTGTGCCGACGGCCAGGAGCGCGACCAGCACCACAGGCCCCCGCCATCCCATGGAGGGGAGTCTAGGAGGCCGGGCGCTGGTCTGGTCCACTCCGCAACCCCGGTGCGTCCTCCAGCGGGGTCGCGGTGGCGGCCTGACCCACACCTCCTACGGTGGCCCCATGCTCCTGCGCAACGTCCGCCTGGTGGCGGTGACCGAGCACGCGCCCGCACCGGTCGACGTGCGGGTCGAGGGCGGGCGGGTCGTCGAGGTCGGCCCGGACCTGGCCGCCGGCGTGAGCGAGTCGTCGTACGACACCGGGGGTGGGTGGCTGATGCCCGGCCTCTGGGACCAGCACGTCCACCTCGGGCAGTGGACGCTGGCGTCCGCGCGGCTCGACCTCGCGTCTGCGCGCTCCAGCGCCGACGCGGTGGCGCTGGTCGGCGAGCGGCTCGAGCAGTGGCCCGACCTGCCGGTCATCGGCTGGGGCCATCGGCCGACCGCGTGGCCGGACAACCCCACCGTCTCTGACCTCGACGCGATCTCGACCGACCAGCCGATCGTGCTGATCGCGGGCGACGGCCACCACGGCTGGCTCAACACCATGGCGCTGCACATGCTCGCCCTGCCTATCCGCGACAGCGTGGTCAGCGAGGCCGAGTGGTTCCAGGCCTACGGCCGGCTCGGCGCCATGGTGGGCTCCGACGGCACCAGCCCGGAGGCCTACCGACGCACCATGGAGGCCGCGGCCGCGCAGGGCGTGGTCGGCCTGGTCGACCTGGAGTTCAGCGGGGGCGTCGCCGACTGGGCGGAGCGCTGGGCAGGCGGCGCCGACCTGCTGCGCATCCGCCACGCCTGCTACGCCGACGGCCTCGACGACGTGCTGTCGCGCGGGCTGCGGTCGGGCGACCCGCTCGACGGTGACCCGCGCCTGACGATGGGGCCGCTGAAGATCATCAGCGACGGCTCGCTCAACACCCGCACGGCCTGGTGCTGCGAGCCGTATGCCGAGAAGGCAGTCCCCGGGTTCGAGGAGGGCCAGCCCAACCAGACGCCGGCCGAGCTGCGCGACCTGCTCGCGCGGGCCGCTGCCGGCGGGCTCGACGTGGCGGTGCACGCGATCGGCGACCGCGCCGTCACCGAGGCGCTCGCCGCCTTCGCCGACACCGGCGCCCGCGGCGGCATCGAGCACGTGCAGCTCACCACCCGTGATGACGTACGACGGATGGCGGCGCTCGGCGTGCGCGCCAGCGTGCAGCCCGCCCACCTGCTCGACGACCGCGACGTCACCGAGCGGCTGTGGCCGGGCCGGGCCGAGCGCTGCTTCCCGCTGCGCTGGATGCTCGACGACGGCGTCGACGTGGTGCTCGGCTCCGACGCGCCGGTCTCGCCGCTCGACCCGTGGCTGGCGATCGCGGCCGCGGTGCACCGCTCCGGCGACGACCGTGAGCCGTGGCACCCCGAGCAGTCGATCACCGCGCGCGAGGCGCTCGCCGCCTCGACCGACGGCTGGGGCACCGTCGCGGCCGGCCACCCGGCCGACCTGGTGCTGCTCGACGCCGACCCGCTCGCGGGGGAGTCCGACGAGGCGCACGGCCACGCCCTCCGTGACTTCGCCGACCACGTCGTGGCGACCTGGGTCGCCGGGGACGAGGTCTTCAGGAGGTAGCCGACCGGCATGTGACACGGGCCACCTAGCCAACCCGGACGATGTGAGTAAGGTAAGCCTTACCTAATCCCTCCGTCTCGGGAGCTACGCACGTGGGCGCACCCTGGCAGCACCTCTTCCACCCGGCCAACGCCGACCGCTACCGGCAGGCCGTCGGCTCGGCCGTCGACCACCTCGTCGACCACCTCGGCGGCACCGCCGGCCGGCCGCTCACCGGGATCACCCCGCGCGAGGCCGCCGAGCGGGTCGCGGCCGTCGACCTCGACCGGCCGCTCGGCGCCGGGCCCGACGCCCTCGCGGAGCTCTCGCGGCTGTGGCTCGACGACGCGATCTGGTTCCACGAGCCGACCGCCGCGGCCCACCTCAACTGCCCCGTGGTCATTCCTGCGCTGGCCGCCGAGGTCTTCATCAGCGGCGTGAACTCCAGCCTCGACACCTTCGACCAGAGCGCCGGCGCCACCTTCATCGAGCGGCACCTCGTCGACTGGACCGCCGCCCGCATCGGGTACGACGACCAGGCCGACGGCATCTTCACCACGGGCGGCACCCAGTCCAACCTCCAGGCGCTGCTCCTGGCCCTCGGCCAGCAGGCCGCGCCCGCCGAGCGGCTGCGCATCTTCGCCAGCGCCGACGGCCACTTCTCGGTGCAGAAGGCCGCCCGGATGCTGGGCCTCGGCGACGCCGCCGTCGTACCGGTGCCGGTGGACCTCTCGCGGCGGATGGACCCCGCGGCGCTGTCGACCGCCCTGTCCGACAGCGTGGAGCGCGGCGACGTACCGATGGCGGTGGTGGCCACGGCCGGCACCACCGACTTCGGTGCGATCGACCCGCTCCCGGAGGTCGCAGCCCTCGCCCGGGCCTACGGCGCGTGGTTCCACGTCGACGCCGCCTACGGCGGCGGCCTGCTGGTCTCGCCGCGTCGGCGCGACTGGCTCGAGGGCATCGAGCTCTCCGACTCGGTGGCCGTCGACTACCACAAGACCTGGTTCCAGCCGGTCTCGTGCAGCGCGCTGCTCGTGCGCGACGGCGCGACCCTGGGGCACGTCACGTGGCACGCCGACTACCTCAACCCCAAGGACTCCGCGCACCCCAACCAGGTCGACAAGAGCCTCCAGACGACCCGCCGGTTCGAGGCGCTCAAGCTCTGGATGTCCCTGCGGGTGATGGGCGCCGACGCGATCGGCGAGCACCTCGACACCGTCATCGACCTGGCCGACGCGGTCGCCGCCGAGCTCACCGCGATGCCCGACATCGACGTCGCCGCGGCCCCGCAGCTCAGCACGATCGTGTTCCGCTCCTGCCCGCCCGGCGTGGCCGACGAGGCGGCCCTCGCCGCCCTCAACGCGGCGATCCGTGCGGAGCTCTTCGACGACGGCCGGGCGCTGGTCGCCGCCACCAAGGTCGACGGCCGCAGCTACCTCAAGCTCACGCTCCTCAACCCGATCGCGACCGTCGACGACGTGCTCGGGGTCGTGGAGATGGTGCGTGGGGCGGGGCGGCGGATCGCCGGGGAGTCCGCAGCCCCGCGGGCGCCCCGCCAGCGGCTGGCGGTGGCGCGATGACCACGACCCACGACCTGCTCGGCATCGGGCTCGGCCCCTTCAACCTGGGCCTGGCCTGCCTCGCCGACCCGATCGACGACCTCGACGCGGTCTTCCTCGACGCCGCCGACGGCTTCTCCTGGCACCCCGGGATGATGCTGCCCGACGCGACGCTCCAGGTGCCGTTCATGGCGGACCTGGTCACGCTGGCCGACCCGACGTCGCGCTTCTCCTACCTGGCGTTCCTCAAGGACATCGGCCGGCTCTACCCCTTCTACATCCGCGAGAGCTTCTACCCCCTCCGCCGCGAGTACGACGACTACTGCCGGTGGGCGGCCGACCGCCTCGACTCGGTCCGCTGGGGCGAGCGCGTGATCGCCGTCGAGCACGACGGCGAGGCCTACGTGGTCCGGTCCGCGACCGGCAGCAGCTGGCGGGCCCGGCACCTCGCGCTCGGCACCGGCACCGAGCCGAGGCTGCCGTTCGGCGTCGAGGGTCCGGCGCTGCACTCCGCCGACTACCTCGCCCGCAAGGAGTCGCTGCTGGCCAGCGGCTCGGTCACCGTCGTCGGCAGCGGCCAGAGCGCTGCGGAGGTCTACGCCGACCTCCTGGCCGAGCAGGAGCACCACGGCTTCGAGCTCATCTGGATCACCCGGTCGCCGCGGTTCTTCCCGATGGAGTACACCAAGCTCACGCTCGAGATGACCTCGCCCGAGTGGTCGTCGTACTTCCAGGCGCTGCCGGCGCCGCGCCGCTCGGAGGTGCAGGCCGGCCAGGCCGCGCTGTCCAAGGGAATCAGCTCCGAGACGATCAACGCGATCTTCGACGAGCTCTACCGCCGCGAGGCCACCGGCGGCGTCGACACCACGTTGCTCACCGCGACCGAGGTGAGCGCCGCGCACTGGGACGGCGAGCGCTTCGCCCTCGACCTGCGGCACACCGAGCAGGGGACGACCGGCCGGCTCACGACCGAGTCCCTGGTGCTCGCCACGGGCTACGCCCCGCGGGTGCCCGACTTCCTCGAGCCGGTCCGCGACCGGATCCGCTGGGACGAGCGCGGCCGCTTCCTCGCCGGCCCGACCTTCGCCGTCGACCACGCCGACGCCGAGGTCTTCGTGCAGAACGCCGAGGAGCACACCCACGGCTTCGTCGCGCCCGACCTCGGTATGGGCGCGATGCGCAGCTCGGTGATCCTCGCGCAGGTCCTCGGCCGCGAGCCGTACGCCGTGGAGAAGCGGATCGCCTTCCAGGAGTGGGGCATCCCCGACCGCTACCGCTTCCCCGTGGAGGCGTCGTGAGGCTGACGATCGAACCCCTCGACCACACTCGCGACCTCGCCCTGCTGCACGCCTGGGTGACACACCCGCGCTCGGTCTTCTGGGGCATGCAGGGCGCGACCCTCGAGCAGGTGCACGACGAGTACGCCCGGATCGCCGACGACCCGCACCACCACGCGCTGCTCGGCCGCGCCGACGGCGAGCCGGCGTTTCTGATGGAGCGCTACGACCCCGCCCACTCGCCGCTGGCCGGGCTCCCCGAGCTGCAGCCCGGCGACGTCGGCATGCACGTGCTCGTCGCCCCGACCGACCGCCCGGTCCATGGCTTCACCGCCGCGGTGATGCGCCGGGTGATGGAGGAGTGCTTCGCCGACCCAGCCGTGCAGCGCGTGGTCGTCGAGCCCGACATCCGCAACCAGAAGATCGCCGCCCTCAACGCGGCCGTCGGCTTCGTCGTCGCCCGCCCGGTCGAGCTGCCCGACAAGACCGCGGCGCTGAGCTTCTGCAGCCGCGCCGACTTCACCGCATCCGCCCTCGGAGGAGCAGCCTGATGATCGACCTCACCACCCACCTGACCCCGGAGACCATGGCGCGCGCCCATCGCCACCTCGTCGCCAAGGCGATTGCCGAGTTCAGCCACGAGCGGCTGCTCGCACCGGTGCCGGACGGCGACGGCTGGCGGCTCGATCTCGGTGACTCGACCTGGACGTTCACCGCGCGCCGGCACCCGCTGGAGCACTGGGTCGTGGACCCGGGCTCGATCGAGCGCACCGTCGACGGCGCGCAGCGAGGCGTCGACGCCCAGGACTTCGTCGTCGACTGCAATGACGTGCTCGGCATCCCCGACCACCTGCTGCCGGTCTACCTCGAGGAGATCGCGGCGACCCTCGCCTCCGGCGCCTGGAAGCTCACCCACCACGCGCTCTCCTCGGCCGACCTCGTGCACGCCGGCTACCAGGAGATCGAGGCGGCGATGACGGAAGGACACCCCGGTTTCGTGGCCTGCAACGGCCGCATCGGCTTCGGGGTCGACGACCACGCCGCCTTCGCGCCGGAGACCGGGGCGGACGTGCGCCTGTGGTGGGTCGGCGTACGGCGTGACGAGGCGCAGCTGTCGCTGTCGGCCGGTCGCTCCGAGGAGCAGCACTACCGCGACGAGCTGGGCGAGGAGGTGCTGGTCGACCTCGAGAAGCGGCTGCGCGACCTCGGCCTCGACCCGGCCGACTACCTCTACCTCCCCGTCCACCCCTGGCAGTGGACCAACCGGCTCGCGATCACCTTCGCGCCCGACGTCGCCCGGCAGGCGCTCGTGCCGCTCGGGGAGGTCGACGCTGCCCACCGCGCGCAGCAGTCGATCCGCACCTTCTTCCCGGTCGACCACCCCGAGCGGTCCTACGTGAAGGTCGCGCTCGCGATCCAGAACATGGGCTTCCTGCGCGGCCTCTCGCCCGCCTACATGGCCGGCACCCCCGCGATCAACGACTGGGTGCACGAGCTCGTTACCGGGGACGAGGAGCTCTCCGCACTGGGCTTCACGGTGCTGCGCGAGCATGCCGCGATCGGCTGGACGGGCGACGCCTACCACCGCCTCCGGGTCACCTCGCCCTACCGCAAGATGGTCGCCGCGCTCTGGCGCGAGAGCCCGGTCCCGCAGCTCGCCGAGGGGGAGCGGCTGGCGACCATGGCCTCGCTGCTGCACCGCGACGCGGCCGGGGTGCCGCTGGTTGCCGAGCTGGTCGCTGCCTCCGGCGTCGACGCGACCACGTGGGTGGCGACGTACCTCCGCGCCTACCTGCGCCCGGTCGTGCACTGCCTCCTCGCCCACGACCTGGCGTTCATGCCGCACGGGGAGAACCTCGTGATGGTGCTGCGCGACCACGTGCCGGTACGGATGGTCATGAAGGACATCGGCGAGGAGGTCGCCGTGCTGACCGACCGCCCGCTGCCCGAGGAGGTCGAGCGGATCCGCGCGGTCGTCTCGCCCGACATGGCGGCGCTCGCGATCCACACCGACGTCTTCGACGGGTTCCTGCGCCACCTCGGCGCGATCCTGTCCGAGGCCGGGCTGCTGTGCGACCACCACTTCTGGGCGCTCGTGCACGACTGCGTCGCCGGCCACCTCGCCGACCACCCGGAGCTCGCTGCCGAGGCGGAGGCGTACGACCTGCTGCGCGAGGAGTTCGCCCACAGCTGCCTCAACCGGCTCCAGCTGCGCAACACGCTCCAGATGGTCGACCTCGCCGACCAGGCCGAGTCGCTGATCTTCGCCGGCACGCTGGCCAACCCGGCTGCCCGCGGGTGAGCGCCCGCCATCCGACCTTCTGCGACCGGTGGTCCACCTACATTTCCGGGCCGCCGAAGGGAGGTGGACCACCGCCGACGGCCGTGTCGCGGCGCGCCACGCCGATGGGCGGTGATGGACCTACCTTTCCGAGCCGCCGAATGTAGGTGGACCACCGCCCAACCGCGGCTCAGGCGAGCGCGAGCGTCGCGTCGAGCACGAAGGCGGGGTCCTCGAGCCGGTCGCCGTAGACCTCGCGCAGCTGCTGGACGCGGTAGCGGACGGTCTGGGCGTGGACGAAGAGCTCCTCGGCGACCGCGTCGCGGCGGCCGTGGTGGAGCAGCCAGCTGCGGAGCGTGTCGGTGAGCTTCTCGGCGGTCGAGGGACGCAGGTCGGCGAGCGGCGCGAGCACCCGGGCGCGCAGGTCGGCGCGGGCGTCGGCGTCGGCGGCCAGCAGCAGGGCAGCGAGGTGCTCGTCGGTGTCGACGAGGCCCGCGATCTCCAGCGCGGTGCACCGCAGCGCGCGGCGGTACGACGCCGACGCCTCGAGCCACGCGGTGCTCGGCCCGACCACCGCGTCGGTGCCCCGCAGCGCCCGCAGCAACGTACGACGCGCAGTGGCCGACCCCGTGCTCGGCACGAGCAGCGAGGCATGGCCCTCGGGCAGCCCGGGCACGTCGTCGGTCGGCTGGAGGGTCCGCGGGTCGAGCGCGGTCAGGGCGTGGGAGACCTGCGACTCCGGCAGCACCACGGCGGTCAGCGCGCCCGGGGGCTCCCAGTCGGCGCGCTCGGCTGCGGCGTTGATCGCGTCGGCCGGGGCGCCGGTGAGCAGGGCCCGCGCCAGTCGCTCGAGGTTGCGCTGCCGCACGCGGCCGCTGCTCTCCAGCTCGTCGGTGTGCCCGGCGACGGAGGCCGCGGACAGCTCGTCGATGTAGGCGAAGACGAGCTCGGCGAAGCGAGAGAGCTGTTCGGCGCCGATCCCCGCCTGGACTGCGGCGTCGGCCATGTCGCGCCACGAGGTGCGCGCGCCGACCCGGTAGGCGGCGAGCAGCGCCTCGACGGTCCGGCCGCTGCGGGCCTCGCCCCGCCCGAGCTGGTAGGCGCCCTCCATGGCCGGCGCCTTCGGCGGCGCGTTGCCGTCCTGCCGGGTGGCGAGCGTCAGGAAGCCGCCGAGCGCGAGCTGCACCGCGTTGCGGATCACCTCGCCCATCCGCCCGCTGAACGCGCCGGCATAGCTGGGCACCTCGTCGATGATGGTCAGCACGACCCGGTCCGCGACCTCGGCGAGCCGGGTGCGCAACGCCTCGGCCACCTGGGGGTCGAGGCCGACCACGGTCTGCATTTGTATGGTCGGACGCACAGGTGGGGTGGACATCGGGGGCTCCTGACGTGGCTTTTGTTCGCAGCGAACAAGAGTCTACCGCGGATTCACGTGCCCAGAGCAGGCAAGCGGGCGCCCGGTCCGGGACATTTGGTGTCATGAGCACGACTCTCGAGCCGCCGGTGCGCGGCGCCCGCGTCCGCGACCAGCTGGTCCGCGTCGCCGAGGCCGCCACCACGCCGTACCTCCCGGCCGACTTCATGGACCTCTTCGCGCCCCTGCGCTCCGGCGCCGACCTGCGCGGTCGCATCGAGTCGGTCCACCCCGAGACCGCCGACGCCGCCACCATCGTGATCCGCCCCGGCGCGGACTGGGCCGGCCACGTGCCGGGCCAGTACCTCCGCATCGGCATCGACGTCGACGGAGTGCGCCAGTGGCGCGCGTACTCCCTGACCCACGGCCCGCGCCGCGACGGCCGCATCTCCATCACCGTCAAGGCGGTGCCGGACGGCCTGGTCAGCAACCACCTCGTCCACGAGGCCCGCCCGGGCACGCTGGTCCACCTCGAGCAGGCGGCCGGCGAGTTCGTCCTCCCGCCCGCGGGTGGCAAGTTCCTCATGGTCACGGCCGGCTCCGGCATCACCCCGGTGATCGGCATGCTGCGCAACCTCTACCCCAGCACCGACGAGGGCGTGCTCCGTCTGCCCCGCAGCGAGGTGCACGACATCGTCGTGGTCCACGTGGCTCCGAGCCGCCCCGACTCGATCTTCATCCGCGACCTCGAGGCGCTCGACGCAGCGGGCGCGATCCGCCTCGTCGCGAGGTACGACGACGAGCACGGCGTCCTCGACGTCGACGACCTCGCCGCCCTGGTCCCCGACCTCGCCGAGCGCCAGACCCTGGCCTGCGGGCCGGCCGGCCTGCTCGACGCCCTCGCCGACCACCACGACGCCGCAGGCCTCACCCTCACCACCGAGCAGTTCCGCACCGCGCGCGTCGAGCCGGGCGACGGCGGCACGGTGACCTTCGCCTCCGGCACGACCCTCGACCTCGACGGCGCCACGCCGATCCTCGATGCGGCCGAGGAGGCCGGCATGTTGATGCCCAGCGGCTGCCGGATGGGCATCTGCATGGGCTGCGTGATCCCGCTGCGCGAGGGCAGCGTCCGCGACCTGCGCAACGGCGCGATCACCACCGCCGTGCCCGGCGAGACCGGCGACATCAAGGTGCAGACGTGCATCAACGCCGCCGCTGGCCCCTGCCACATCGACCACTGACCAGACCTCCCTCACACCCCCAGGAGATCGACATGACCACCGTCCAGAAGAAGGCCGTCCTCGGCCAGACCAACCCGATCGCGCACCTCACCGAGGCCGACATCGAGCAGATCGGCATCGAGCTCGACGCCATCCGCCAGGAGGTCCTCGACACCCGCGGCGCCAACGACGCGGCGTACATCCGCCGGGTCATCGACACCCAGCGCAAGATCGAGCTCGGCTCGCGCGCGGTGCTGCTGTTCAGCGCCTTCCCGCCCGCCTGGATCCTCGGCACCGCCGGCCTGAGCATCTCCAAGATCCTCGACAACATGGAGATCGGCCACAACATCCTCCACGGCCAGTGGGACTGGATGCGCGACCCGAAGATCCACTCCTCGACGTGGGAGTGGGACATGGCCTCGCCGGCCGAGCAGTGGAAGCACAGCCACAACGAGCTGCACCACACGTACACGAACGTCATCGGCAAGGACAACGACCTCGGCTACGGCATCATGCGCGTCGACGAGGACCAGACCTGGACCCCGGCCTCGCTGGCCCAGCCGATCTTCTGCTTCATCAACGCCGTCTTCTTCGAGTACGGCATCGCCGCTTACGACCTCGAGCTCGGCGCCGTCATCAAGAAGAAGCAGACCAAGGACCCCGAGTTCCGCCGTCGCGCCAAGGCCGTCCTCGGCAAGATCCGCAAGCAGGCCACCAAGGACTACGTCGTCCACCCGCTCCTGTCGCTGCCGACCGGCTCCTTCCTTCCGACGCTCGCCGCGAACTTCACGGCCAACGTCGTGCGCAACCTCTGGTCGAACTCCGTCATCCTCTGCGGCCACTTCCCCGAGGGCGTCGAGACCTTCGAGAAGCGCTCGATCGAGGGCGAGACCAAGGGCGAGTGGTACGTCCGCCAGATGCTCGGCAGCGCCAACATCTCCGGCTCGAAGTTCCTCCACCTGATGACCGGCAACCTGTCGCACCAGATCGAGCACCACCTCTTCCCCGACCTGCCGTCCAACCGCTACGGCGAGATCGCGCCGAAGGTGCAGGCGCTCTTCGAGAAGTACGACCTCACCTACTGCGCGCGCCCGATGCCGCAGCAGGTCTACTCGGCCTGGCACAAGGTCGTGCGCCTCTCGCTCCCAAACGGCTGGCTCGCCACCACCAACGCGAAGAACGCCCCGCAGCAGCTGGGCATCCTCTACAAGATGGCCACCGGCGACCGTCGTACCCGTCGCCTGCTGGGCCGCAAGCTCGAGAGCGAGGCGCGCGCCGCCGCTGCGTGAGCCCCTCCACCCGGGAAATCGCCGATCCGGACAATCCGTAGTCCTGCGGATGTATCAGATCTCCCCTCCGGACATCCTTGATGTCGACACCGCGCCCGGCTCGGGGGTGCCGGGCGCGGTGACGGGGGAAGGTTCCGGGGGGAAGCACCATCCGGGGGAGCAATGGGGGAGAGATGGACGTGCGCATGACGAGCAGGACCGCCACCACGGGGGCGAACCGATGATCCGCGTCGGTTCGGTGGGGCGGCCGCTCCAGGAGGACACCGGTCGGGTCGTGGTCTACGTGCCGCGCCCGAGGGGGACGGTGGCCAACGAGATGCCGGCATTCCCGGCAGCCTGAGGGCCCTGCGCGTCAAGCACACGTCAACTCGTCACTGAGGGACGGTCCTGGTCTGGACCGTCCCTCAAGACTTTTCGCAGGCTTCGTCCAGCCCATTCCCCACCGCCCAGATCGGCTCCTAGCCTTTCGTCCGAGGCGATCCGTGGGGGGTCGCCTGGTGGTGGGGACCAGAGGGGGTTCGCCGACATGCGCGACCACAGCTATGAGACTGCGGACATTTCCGGACGGCTTGCCGAGCTCGAACGGCTCACGGGGACGATGCTCCCGCAGCGTGAGCCCGAGGTGATCGCGATCCCGGAGGCGACACGCCCTCTGATTCCCGTCCCCCGCCGGTCGCGGGTCTTCCTGCGACACGGCGAGGGCCACGGCTCCTTCGCCGACCTGACACTGACTGCGCCGGTCGTGCCGCACCGCCACCGCCAGGACTGAGCGGTCGCTCCGGAGCCGTTGCGCCTCCCGGATCCACGCCTGCTGCTGACCTAGAGTCAGCCGGTGATCTGGGTGGTGGGGGCGCTTCTGCTTGCCTGGATCGCGTGGGGACCGGTCGTCCTGGTCCTCGCCGCGGCGGCGTTGCTCGTGCCGCGCCTGCGCTGGTGGGTGCAGGACCGGCTCTACATCGAGCCGCGGATCGCCCTTCGTGCCGCGGGAGCGGCCGTGCTGCTGGCGGGCGTCGTCCTGGTCGTCCCCGACGGCTGGCTCCCGATCCCGCAGGCGCCCGGAGTCTTCGCCGGACCGTCGTACGTCGGTCGCCCGGCGACCCCGCGCGCGATCACCTCCGAGCTGCCGCAGAACCCGCAGCTGCCCGCTGTCGCCCCCGCGGCACGGCCCGGGCCGCTCGGCCTACAACCCGAGGTCGAGACGTCGTGGTTCGGCCTGCAGCGGTGCAGCCGGCTCGAGGTGACCTCCACCGACCTGCTCGTCGCGCTGTGCGGCGACCGGTCGGGGCCGAGCCTGCGCCTCGTCGACGCCGACACCATGCGACCGCGCGCGACCAAGGACCTGCCCGCCGCCGACGACCGCTCCTCCTGCGAGGCCGACCCGCTCTACCTCGACGCCCAGGACCGGGCGGTCGTGGCGACGACCGACCGCAGCGTGCTGGTCGTCGGCACGGCCTCCGGGAAGAAGGTCGGGCTGCACACCGAGACGACCTGGGACCTCAAGCCCTACGTGCCGTACGCCGACTGCCTGGTCGCCCTCGCACCCGACTGGGCCGGCCGCGTGTGGTGGGCGTCGGCGAAGGGACTCGTCGGCACCATCGCGCCCGACACCGGCGACGTACGCGTGCTGGACCTCGACGAGGGCGTCGCGCACGGCTTCGCCGCCGACGCCGACGGCGGCGTGATCCTCGCGACCGACCAGGCCGTGCACCGGCTGTCCGTCTCTGACGACGGGTCGCCGCAGGTGGTGTGGACGGCCGCGACCGACCACGCCAGCGGCACGACCCCGGTGCTCGTCGACGGCGGCGCGGTCGCGGTCACCGAGACGGTGAAGGGGCAGCTGTCCGTGGTCTTCCTCCAGCGGGGCACCGGCGAGGAGGTCTGCCGCCAGGCGGTCTTCGAGAAGGACGAGGGCGCGGCCGACGCCGCGCTGGCTCCCGTCGGTCCCGGCGTCGTGGTGACCAACGACCACGACTACTCCTCGCCCCGCAGCACCCTCCTCGGCTTCACCAGCAGCCACGGCATCGCCCGCGTCGACCTGGTCGACGGGTCCTGCGCCGAGCAGTGGACCAGCGACCAGGTCGCGCCCGGCTCCGGCGCCGTGGCGAGCTGGCCCAACGGCCTGGTCTACGCCTGGACCAAGCGGCCGTCGCTGCTCGGCGTCAGCGCCTGGTACGTCACCGGGCTCGACGCCGCGACCGGCCGCAGCATGTGGAGCGTCCGTGCCGGCACCGGCCTCCTCGCCAGCAGCTTCGGCTCCGAGCTCACCGTCGGGCCGGGCGGCTCGGTGTGGATGGGCACGATGGCCGGCCTGGTCCGCGTCACCGACCGCAGCTGAGCCGATGTCTGAGGACGTGGTGAACGGATCCGACGGCCGATCCCGACCATGACGTCCTCAGATATCGGGGGTCAGGGCGTGATGCCCATCGAGGCGACGACCCGCTCGCCGAGCTCCAGGTCCCCCGTCATCCGTACGACGCCGGGCTCGGCGGGGCGACGCCCACCGGCCAGCACGATGAAGGTCTCCCGGTCGGTGGTGAGGGTGACGGTCGGCTCGCCGTCCTCCGGGCCAGCCGGTCGCCCGCGCCCGTCCTCGCCGACGACGGCGGTCACCGGGTCGTGCCCGTCCACCTCGAGGCGTACGACGCTGCCCACGGGCGCCTGCGCGCGCTTGGCCACGACGAACGGCAGGCTCTCCATCAGGTAGCCGGCGCTGTGCACCGCGGGCGCGGAGTCGAGGTTGCCGGGCATGTCGAGCGCACGCCGGACGTCCTGCTCGTGCATCCAGACGTCCAACGGTCGGTTGCGCAGCAGCAGCCCGGTCGTCCAGCCGATGGCGCCGAAGGCCCCGGGTGCGGGCGCGGCCGGGTCGGTCGGCGGGTCGGCCAGCAGCTGCGTGTGCCGCGCGGTGGTGGACTCGCGGATCTCGGTGATCAGCGCGTCGGCGCTCTCGCCGCGACGGGCGACCACGCCCTGCTCGGTGAACTGGCCCATCATCCCGCGGGCGTGCGGGGCGTCGCCGACCTCGACGTCGTCGTGCGGCCGTCCGGCGAGCAGCGACTCGAGGTGGGCGGTGTGCGCGGCGATCGCGTGCACGTCCCAGCCGGGCAGGTCGGTCGGGGTCGCCCACTGCTCGTCACCGACGTGCTCCAGGAGCCGCGTGAAGGAGTCGACCGCCTCCCACCACACGGCGACGAGCGAGCTGAGGCGATCGGCATCGGTCATGGAGGAGAGGGTAGGCCCCACCCTTGCGGGGGAGCGGGGTGCACTGTTCGCGCGTCCGGAGGCCCTACGCTGCCGAGGACGGTCGGGCCCGAGCCGACCGGCACCACCTCACGAAGGAGTTCTCATGGGTATCGGACTGGGCATCCTGCTTCTCGTCATCGGCCTGATCCTCCTCTTCGCGATCAAGGAGTTCCCCGCGTCGGTGCAGGACGTCGTCGACCCGGGCACGGTCGGCTGGATCCTCGTCATCGCCGGCGTGCTCGCGCTGGTCCTCGGCCTGGTGATGAACAACCAGCGCTCGAAGACCACCCACGTCGAGGAGCGCCGCGACCTCTGACCCCGGCAACTTTCCGGCCTACCCCTGCGTCGTAGCATCGTCCGCCGCTCGCGCCCGCGACGGCACGTCCCAACGGGGGTTCGCAGTGGTACGTCGTCTCGTCCAGGCCGTGGTCGCGCTGGGGCTGCTCGCCCCCGCCCTCGTCGCCGTCGCACCAACGGCCAACGCGACGCCGGGTGACCTGACGGTCCACGTGCCCCGGGCCTTCTCGCCCAACGGTGACGGCCGCAAGGACGAGGCGAAGGTGACCTACGACCTGCCTGAGACGGGCACCGTCAAGGTCGTCGTCATGCAGGGGATCCCCGGCGAGACCGTCGCCGTCGCGAAGCTCGGCCGACAGGGGCGCGGCAGCCACGAGTGGCGGTGGGACGGCCGCGGCAAGGGCGGCGCGAAGGTCGCGGACGGCTCCTACTACGTGAACGTCACGCTCACCACCGCCGACGGCACGACCGTGAAGCCCTACCGCCGGCCGCGCACCCGGGTCGACACGGTCTTCAGCGGCGGGGTCTGGCCGCGCACCGACTGGTCGCTGCGCGAGGGCAAGGCACTCCCCGTCTACCCGCGCACCTCCGTCGTGCGCGACGCGGTGAGCCTGCGCCCGCTGGTGCAGGAGAAGGCGCGCTGGGCCGACCTGGTGATCAAGGACGCCCGGGGCCGCACGGTGCTGTCCCAGGACGTCACCGATGCGCGCGACGCCACCTACACCAACGCCGACTACGGCAAGGAGCACCCCGACGACGTCGTGTGGACCGCCAGGCTGCACGGGAAGCCGCTGCCCGCCGGCCGCTACCGCGCCTTCATCCGCGGCCGCGACAGTGTCGGCAACACCAACCGCACGCCCGCCTACCCGCTCTGGGTCTCCCGCGAGGCACTCGAGTGGCGCGAGGCCACCCGTGTGGTGACCGCGTCGGAGAGCCGCACCCCGGTCTGCGGGTTCCTGTCCACGGCCAACGGGTGCGGGGAGGAGCCGCAGCCCTGTGGTCAGGTCGTGCCCAGCACGCTCCTGACCGGCGGGCTCAGCTACCGCTCGGCCCAGTGCGCACCCGGCGCCAACGGTCGCAGCGAGGCCTGGTCGCTCCACTACCTCCCGGTGCCCGAGACCGCTGGCGTGCGAGGCGTCGGGTCCGCCAAGGTCGCCTTCGCCGGTCGCCCGACGGCCGACGGCGACACCGACCAGGGGACGTTGTCGGTCTGGCGCGAGGACTTCTCGCTGCCGGACGTGGACGTCACCGGCTCGACTGCGGCCGAGACGCCCTGGGTGGACTGCCCGCGCGGCTGCCGCGGGATCGACGCCTACGACGAGTCCTACGACCCGGGCGTGATCTGGTCGTTCATGACCACCGGCACCGACTCCGTCGACATCGGCACCTTCACCGTGACCGTGCGCTACCTGGCCGTCCCCGGCTCATAGCCAGCCGCGGTCCTGGGCGATCCGCGCGGCCTCGCTCCGGGTGGTCGCGCCGGTCTTGCCGATGGCTGCCGAGAGATGGTTGCGCACGGTGCCCTCCGACAGGTGCACCCGGGCGGCGATCGTCGCCACGGGGGAGCCGTCGAGGGCGTGGGTGAGCAGCTCGCGCTCGCGGTCGGTCAGCGGGCTCGGGCCGTCGATCAGCGACTCGGCGGCGAGGTCGGGGTCGATCACCCGCAGCCCGGAGTGCACCCGGCGTACGGCGTCGGCGAGCTGGCGGGCCGGGGTGTCCTTGACGACGAAGCCGGAGGCGCCGGCCTCGATCGCCCGGCGGACGTAGCCGGGGCGGCCGAACGTCGTCACGATCAACGAGCGCACGCCGGGCAGCTCACGTCGTACGGCGGCAGCGGCGTCGATGCCGTTGAGGCCCGGCATCTCGATGTCGAGCAGGCACACCTCCGCGCCCGAGGTGCGGGCCGCGTCGACCACCTCGTCGCCGCGGCCGACCTGCGCGACCACCTCGAGGTCGGCCTCGAGGTCGAGGAGCGCCGCCAGGGCGCCCCGCACGAGCGCCTGGTCGTCGGCCAGGAGCAGCTTGATCACGGAAGTCCCACCTCCACTCGGGTGCCGGGCGTGGTCGGGGTGACGCTGAGGGTGCCGCCGGCGCCGCTGACCCGCTCGCGCATGCCGCGCAGGCCGTTGCCCTCGGGCCCGCTGAGACCGGCGCCGTCGTCGGTGACGGCGATCCCTGCGGCGCTGAGCTCGATGGTGACGCACTGCGCCCGCGCATGACGTACGACGTTGGTGACCGACTCCCGCAGCACCCACGCGAGCAGCGCCCGGTGGCGCGGGTCGGTGTCGGCGACCTCGCCGACCACCTGCGTGCGGACACCCGCGTCGGCCAGCACCCGCGGAGCCGCGAGGAGCTCGGCCTCGAGGTTGCCGGCGCGCAGGCCGCCGACGGTGGCGCGCACCTCGGCCAGCGCCTGGCGGGCCGTGGCCTGGATCGACTCCAGCTCCGCCTTGGCCCGCTCCGGGTCGACGTCAACCAGGCGGGCCGCGAGCTCGGCCTTCACCGACAGAGCGGTGAGGGAGTGGCCGAGCACGTCGTGCACGTCGCGGGCGACCCGCTCGCGCTCGGCCACCATGGCGTACTCGTTCCTGGCGTCGGTCGCGACCTGCTCCCGCTCGCCGAAGATCCGGAGGATCACGCCGCCGAGCATGATCGGCCAGAACATGAGGAAGAGGTAGGGCGGGAACCCGTCGACGCCGAACAGCGAGATGAGCGGCACGACCACCCAGAACGCCACGGCCCACTTCCAGGCGGGCGACGGCAGCTCGAGCGCCGAGAGCATCGCGAGGTAGGGCGTGTACGAGACCGCCTCGATGCCGATCACGGGGACCGTCGCGAGGGCGAGCGCGACCATCAGTGCGAGGAAGAGCCAGGGACGGCGGCCGTGGCTGGCGTACCCGAGCACGTTGGACACTGCGAAGCCGACGATGCACAGCAGGCACAGCACCTTGACCGCAACGGGCTGGTCGGCGTCGAGGACCGCGATGGTCGGGTAGATCAGGAAGACCAGCCAGATCGACGCGAACGCCCAGCCCCACTTCTCCCAGGGGTTGGTGGGGAGGGCGTCCGAGACGTTGCCGGTGCCGGTCACGTCCGCGCCCGGCTCCGGCGTACTCCCCACAGGGCCAGCAGGGAGAAGATGACCGTCCACGCGAGCACGTTAGCGACCGGCAGCCAGAGGGGGTCGCGGCCGCCCATCGGGAGGTGGCCCTCGGTGAGCGGGAAGCGGGCCAGCGCGGCGTACCCGTAGAGCGGGGTGAGCCGGCCGATGTCGAGCAGCAGGCCGCTCATCGGCGTGAAGACGTTGCCGAGGAAGGCCATGATCACGATCATGCCCGAGGCGATGCCGGTGGCGTTGGGACCGCGGAAGGCCAGCGACACGGCCAGGCCGTAGATCGCGAACAGCGCCGACCCGAGCCACACCAGCACGGCCGCCAGCACCCAGTCGCTGGCGTCGCCGCGCGCTCCGGTGGCCGCGCCGATCGCGAAGATCAGGGCGACCGGCATGAGCGCGACGACCATCGCGATGCCGGCCTTGGCGGCCACGAACGCGAGCGGGCGCATCGGGGTCAGCCCGAGCTGGCGGCCCCAGCCCATCACCTGCTCGGTCGCCGCGCTGCCGGCGACGCCCGTGGTCGCGGTGACAGCGCCGTAGGAGGCCATCGAGATCATGACGTACATCGCCACGTTGCCGCTGCCGACCTGCTCGTCCGAACCGAGGCCGAAGACGAGGAACATGAAGGTGGGCAGGCCGACGATGAAGAACATGCCGAACCTGTCGCGCAGCTGGCGGCGCAGGTCGAGCCGGGCGTAGGTGAGCATGTCGGGCCTCGGCGCCGTGCGGACGTCGGGATGAACCAGCTGGGCAGTCATCGGATGGCTCCTTCGAGGATCGAGTCGACCGGCGTCTCCGCGGTCAGGGCGAGGAAGGCCGCCTCCAGGCTGGCGGCGGAGACCTCGAGGTCGGTGACGCCGAGCGGTGCCAGCGCCTGCTGCACGCTGGCGAGCCACGCGGGGTCGATGCCGTCCGACCCCACGACCCCGGCCGGCGGACGGAACGTGAGCGTGCGGCCGCCATAGGCAGCACGTACGTCGGTGGTGGCGGCGTCGTGGACGATCCGGCCGTGGTTCATCAGCACGGTCCGCTCGGCGAACTCGTCGGCCTCGGCGAGGTAGTGGGTGGCGAAGACGATCGTGCGGCCGTGGGCGGCGTCCTCGCGCATCGCCTGCCAGAACTCCTGACGGGCGCCGACGTCCATGCCGGTCGTCGGCTCGTCGAGGATCACCAGGTCGGGGTCGGGCACGAGCGCGAGCGCGAACTTCAGCCGCTGCTGCTCGCCGCCCGAGCACGCCTCGACCCGGCGGCCGGCCAGCTCGGTGAGCCGCGCCCGCTGGAGCACGACGTCGACCCGGTCCTGGCGGCCGTGCAGGGCGGCGATCGCCCGGACCGTCTCCTCGACGGTGAAGTCGTTCAGCAGCCCGCCGGTCTGCATCACCGCCGACACCCGGCCCGCGCGCACCGCGGCGCCCGGCTCGACGCCGTACACCTCGAGGGTGCCGGCGTCGGGGCGGGTCAGCCCGAGGAGCATGTCGACGGTGGTCGTCTTGCCGGCGCCGTTGGGGCCGAGGAACGCGACGATCTCGCCGGGCTGGATGGTCAGGTCGACGTCGTCGACGGCGACGACGGGCGTGCCGTCGGCCTGGCGGAACTCCTTGCGCAGGCCGGTGGCGTGGATGGCTGGTGTGCTCATGGCACCAGCCTCACGGCCGGAGCAGCTCCGTCCCGGGTGGAGTTGTCACGAGCTCCCCGTGACACCTGTCATCGACTCGCACTCCACCGGTGGTTGAGGTGCGAAGCGCAGCGAGCCTCGAAACCACATGTCTCCATGGGTTTCGAGGCTCGTCGCTGCGCTCCTCGCACCTCAACCAGCGAGGGCGAGTGCTCGACTAGAAGGCGGACTCGTCGAGGTCCATCAGGTCGAGGGTGATGCCCTCGGCGATGGCGCGCTCGGAGCTGATCTTCGGCAGGTTGTTCTGCGCGAAGAACTGCGCGGCCGCGACCTTGCCCTCGTAGAACGTCTTGTCCTTGGCGGAGACCTCGCCGGCCAGCTTGCCCAGCGCGACCTCGGCCTGGCGCAGCAGCAGCCAGGCGCAGACCACGTCACCGAGCACCATCAGCAGGCGCGAGGTGTTGAGGCCGACCTTGTAGATGTTGCGCAGCTCGTCGGCCGACGACATCAGGTCGTTGATCATGTGGCCGACGATGGCGTTGGCGTCCTCGAGCGCGGTGGCGAGCAGCGCGCGCTCGGTCTTGAGGCGACCGTTGCCAGCCTCGGAGGCGATGAAGCCCTCGATCTCCTTGGCCAGGTGGCCGAGCGCCTTGCCCTGGTCCTTGACGATCTTGCGGAAGAAGAAGTCCTGGCCCTGGATCGCGGTCGTGCCCTCGTAGAGGGTGTCGATCTTGGCGTCGCGGACGTACTGCTCGATCGGGTACTCCTGCAGGAAGCCGGAGCCGCCGAAGGTCTGCAGCGACTCGGTGCCCAGCAGCACCCACGAGCGCTCGGAGCCGTAGCCCTTGACGATCGGGAGCAGCAGGTCGTTGACCGCGGCGGCGAGGCGGGCCTCGTCGGAGTCGGCTGCACCGGCGTGCTCGGCGAGTAGCACCTGGTCCTGCCACGTGGCGGTGTAGAGCACCAGCGCGCGCATCGCCTCGGCGAACGACTTCTGCGTCATCAGCGAGCGGCGTACGTCGGGGTGGTGGGTGATGATGACGCGGGGCGCGGTCTTGTCGGCGGCCTGCGTCAGGTCGGCGCCCTGCACGCGCTCCTTGGCGAAGTCGAGGGCGTTGAGGTAGCCGGTCGACAGCGTCGCGATGGCCTTCGTGCCGACCATCATGCGGGCGTTCTCGATGACCTGGAACATCTGCGCGATGCCGTCGTGCACCTCGCCGAGCAGCCAGCCCTTGGCGGGCTCGCCGCCGCCGACGGCGGAGTCGCCGAAGGTGAGCTCGCAGGTGTTGGACACCTTGATGCCCATCTTGTGCTCGACGTTGGTGACGTAGACGCCGTTGCGCTCGCCGGTCAACTCGCCGGTCTCGTGGTCGAAGTGGACCTTCGGGACGATGAAGAGCGAGAGGCCCTTGGTGCCGGGGCCGCCGGCGCCCTCGACGCCGACCGGGCGGGCCAGCACGAGGTGGATGATGTTGTCGCAGAGGTCGGACTCGGCCGAGGTGATGAAGCGCTTGACGCCCTCGATGTTCCAGGAGCCGTCCTCGTTGGGCGTGGCCTTGGTGCGGCCGGCGCCGACGTCGGAGCCGGCGTCGGGCTCGGTGAGCACCATCGAGGTGTTCCAGCCGTTGTCGACGATGTGCTGGGCGATGCGCTTGTCGCGCTCGTTGCCGTTGCGGTGGACGACGCCCGCGAACGCGGGGCCGGCGCCGTACATCCAGATCGGGGCGTTGGCGCCGAGCACCATCTCGCCGATGGCCCAGATGACCGACGACGGGGCCGGCGTGCCGCCGAGCTCCTCGCTGATCTGCAGGCGCCAGAACTCGGCGTCCTCCCAGGCCTTGTAGCTCTTCTTGAACGACTCCGGCAGCGGCGCGGTGTTGGTCGCGGGGTCGAAGACCGGCGGGTTGCGGTCGCTGTCGACGTACGACGCCGCGAGGTCCTCGCGGGCCAGCCGGTCGACCTCCGCGAGGATCTCGCGGGCGGTCTCGCCGTCGATCTCGCCGAAGGGTCCGGTGCCGAGCACCTCGTCGCGGCCGAGCACCTCGAAGAGGTTGAACTCGATGTCGCGGAGGTTGGTCTTGTAGTGGCTCACAGCTTCCACCTGTTCCGTGTCGCGGTCGTGGGGCGAGGTCTACCGAGTAGTTCTACTCGCCAGTAACTAAAGGATGCCTCGCGATCGGCGGTCGCGCAACACGAACGGGCTATCTCGCGGGTCACAGGTGTCCGAAAGGAGGTGGTCGGACACGCCGTCCACTGTGTCGGTTTTGTCTATCACTGAAAGTATGTCTAGTCTGTCACGTGACAAACCACGGTCACATGACCTAGACCTGACAGACCACCAGAAAGGAGCCTGCGCATGCGCAAGCTCATCGTGCTCGGTGTCGTGGGCCTCATCGCCCAGCTCATCGACGGATCCCTGGGCATGGCCTACGGCGTGACCTCCTCGACCCTGCTGCTGGCCGCCGGCGTTGCGCCGGCTGCCGCCTCGGCCGCCGTCCACTTCTCCGAGATCGGCACCTCGCTGGTCTCCGGCGCCTCCCACCACAAGCTCGGCAACGTCGACTGGCGCACCGTCTCGATCCTGGCCCTGCCGGGATTCGTCGGCGCCTTCATCGGCGCCACGCTGCTCTCCAACCTCGACGCGGCGGTCGCCAAGCCCGTCGTCGCGGTGATCCTGCTGAGCCTCGGCTTCTACGTCGTCTACCGCTTCCTGCGCCTCGGTGGCGCGCGCCCGACCTTCAAGGGCCACCCTTCTGCGTTCTTCCTCGCCGCGATGGGTCTGGTCGCCGGCACGCTCGACGCCGTCGGCGGCGGTGGCTGGGGCCCGGTCGGCACCACCTCGTTGCTCTCCAGCGGTCGCCTCGAGCCCCGCAAGGTCGTCGGCTCGATCGACACCTCCGAGTTCGTCGTCGCCGTCGGTGGCTCGCTCGGCTTCCTTCTCGGCCTCGGCGCCGAGAACATCAACTGGGGCTACGCCGGTGCGCTGCTCGCCGGTGGCGTCATCGCCGCACCGATCGCCGCCTGGCTCGTGAAGCACCTCGCGGCCCGCGTGCTCGGCACCGCGGCCGGTGGCCTGATCATCCTGACCAACTCCAAGACACTCCTCGAGGCCGTCGGCGTGCCGGGCGTCGGCGTCGCGGTCGCCGCCGCGGTGATCTTCGTCCTCTGGGTCGCCGGCATCGTCTGGGCCGTCAAGCAGGAGCGCCTGGCCAAGGCAGCGCTCTTCGACGAGGCCGAGTTCGAGGCGGCCAACGCCTGATCGCTCGGGCATCCACGTCGTACGCCGTCGCCCCCGCTGCACCGGGGGTGGCGGCGTACAGCCATTTCACCCACCTGACCGCCAAGCATGACTGTCTAGGCCGACATATCTGACAAACTGGCCTTATGCGCGTCTCCGCCAAAGCCGACTACGCCCTCCGGGCCCTGATCGAGATCGCGGTGCGCACGGACGGGGCCGCCGTCAGTGCCGAGCAGCTCGGCAAGGCCCAGGGGATCCCCCACGGCTTCCTCCAGGCCATCCTCGCCGACCTCCGCCGTGCCGACATCGTGGTGTCGCAGCGCGGCCAGTCCGGCGGCTGGCGCTTCGCCCGGCAGCCGGAGTCGGTCACCGTCGCCGACGTGATCCGCGCGGTCGACGGACCCCTCGTGTCGGTCTACGGCCTGCGCCCCGAGGCGGTCGAGTACGACGACTCCGCCCAGGTGCTCCAGCACGTCTGGATCGCGGCCCGCAGCTCGCTGCGCGCGGTCTTCGAGCAGGTCACCATCCAGGACCTGGCCGACGGCCGGCTCCCGCAGGGCGTCGCCGCCCTCACTGAGGACGAGGACGCCTGGCAGCCGCACTGAGCCGGGCTTCGATGCCGAATCTCCCGCCTTGTAGCCGATGCATTGGCTACCAAGCGGGAGGATCCCCGGATATCCGGGGATTCCGCTGAGGCGGGGCTCAGGCGGCGAGCTTCCGGTTCACCTGGCGGCGCCGCTTGGAGATCTTGGTCAGGCGCTTCTCCAGCCGCGCCTCCTCCTCGATCAGCGCGATGCGCGCGACCTGGGCGGCCAACTGGTCGTCGGTGAGGCTCGAGGGCAGCACGTGCGTGCGGCCGTCCTTGACCAGCTCCATCCACGGGGTGGGCGGCTCGACCTCGAACCCGCTGGTCACCACGAGGACGACCTTGAAGTCGGCCACGCCGTCGAGGGCCAGCGCGGCCTGCTCGGGCGTCGCGTCGAAGAAGTCGGGCATGCTGACGAACACGTCGGTCTTCGTCTTCCAGGCCCGGCGGCACACCGTGGCCCACGAGCCCTCGACCTGCTTGCGCTTGAGGCCGGCCGCCTTGTGCGTACGACGGATCTCGGCGCCGGCGTGCGCGAAGGCCTCGGCGGGGGCGTCGGGCACGGAGATCCGGCCCAGGGCGAGCGCCTCGGTCATCGCGGAGACGTCGACGCTGTCGGGGCCGATGTGGAGCAGGAACAGTCGCTTGGCCATGGCGACAGCCTGACCCCGGCGTGTATCGGGGACGTGAACGCGCGCCGTCGGCGGCGAGAACTCTTTACCGATCGTCGCTCCCCGGGCTGTGACGTCACGGGTGGTTGAGTGCGTCTCATCGGGTGACGCCGAAGCACGACACCACCACCACTGAGGAGAGACATGCCCCGCACGAGCGAGGAGTTCGAGGAGTTCGCCGTCGCGCGGACGCCTCAGCTCTATCGCGCCGCGTGGCTGATGTGCGGTGACGCGCACCGGGCCGAGGACCTCGTCCAGGACACCCTGGCCAAGGTCTACGTCCGGTGGCACCGCCGCCTGGGCGCGCCGATCGAGCACCCGGTCGCCTACGCCCACACGACGCTGGCCCGCACGTACCTGAGCGCCCAGCGTCGACGCAGCACCCACGAGACACCGATCGAGCACCTGCCCGAGAAGGCCGGACCCGGTGGAGACGCCGCCACCGGGCTCGCCCTCCGGGCCGCACTCGACGAGCTGGCGCCGATGGACCGGGCGGTCCTGGTCCTGCGCTACCTCGAGGACGTGTCGGTGGCCGACACCGCGGAGGCGCTCGGGGTCAGCCCCGGCGCCGTGCGCAACCGCACGCTCCGCGCCCTCGACCGCCTCCGTGTCGTGCTGGGCCCGTCCCTCCGCGACCTGCTGGAAACCTGAGGAGGATTTCCATGACTGCACACGACACCGGCGTCACCGAGCTGCTCCGCCAGGCAAGTGACGGCCTCACCCCCGACGTCGACCGCCTCGTCAGCGGCGGCATCTCCCGCGGCCGCTCGCGCCAGCGCCGCGCCCGGATCGGTACGACGGTCGCCTCGCTCGCCGTGATCGGCGTCGTCGGCGGGCTGGCGGCCGTCGTACCCCACCTCGGCGGAGCCGACAGCGCGCCCGGCCCGGGCATCGCCACGGACGGGGCGACGGCGATCGAGACACCGACGGTGGCGCCACCCCTGCCGGCCGCGACCGAGCGTGCCTTGGCCGCCTTCAGCACGGCAGACGTCATCGCCACCGTCAACCAGATCGTGGGGACCGCGCTCGCTGCCGACCCGCGGCCCACGGACACCGTGGTCGACGATCCGGACGAGAAGGTCGTCTACTTCCCCTACGGCGGCATGGAGAGCGCCGTCGGCATGGGCTTCAACCACCTCCCTTCCGTCGCCAGGTGCAACGAGATGAACTCCCACCTCGGGGGGTCCTGCACCGGCTTGGCGGACGGGACGGTCCAGCTGACATGGGGCCCTACGCTCGCGGACGGGGTGACCTGTCAGGGGGTGAGCGCCTACCGCTACGGGTACGTCGTGTGGGCCAACTCCTGCAACGCAGCCGCGGGGAAGGACTCGCCCCCGTTGGCGGCGGAGCCGCCGCTGTCGCTGGACGAGCTCGCGGCGATCGCCACGAGCGAGGTCTGGTTCGGGTGAGGGTCAGACCGGCTCGACCTCGACCGCCTGCAGCCAGCTGACGAGGGGCTTGAGCGAGCGCCAGTCCGCGCGCACCCGGTCGACGAGGCCGGCGCCGATCGCGTCGGCCTCGAAGCCGTAGGAGCGGCCGACGAAGAGCTGCTTGCGGCGCAGCAGGTGGATCCGCGGGTGGTCGGCGTCGTACCCGCGCGGGGTGGTCTTGAGCTGGTCGCCGCCGACCTCGAAGCCGTCCTTCTCGAGCCTCTTCAGCAGCCGGTCGAGCGCCTTGCCGGTCTTCTCCTCGGCCATCGCCTCGCGGATCGCCGCCAGCCGTCGGCCGTCGGCGTCGTAGAAGCCGGACCCGACGCGCGTGCCGCGCGGGGAGATCTCGAAGTACCACCCGGTCGCAGGGCCGGCCGACACGAACGCGCCCTGGTGGGTCTTGTAGGGCGTCTTGTCCTTGGCGAACCGCACGTCGCGGTAGGGGCGGAACACCTTCGCCGTACCGAACTCGGGCTCGAGCTCGGCCATCAGCGCCTTCATCGGCGCCTCGACCGACTCCTTGTAGACGTGCTTGTGGCTCTCCCAGAACGACTTGGTGTTGTCGACCTCGAGGTCGTCGTAGAAGTCGAGGGCGGCGACGGGGAATCCGGTGAAGCTCACCCTCGAAGGCTAGGTGACGCTAGCCCACACCTGCTCGTCGCCCTTCTCGCCGAACGAGGAAATGGTCAGGACTCCACCACCGCAGGTCGGCTCGAGCAGGAAGGCGTTGCCCACGGAGGCGCTCTCGTAGGCGACCTCGAGGGTGTGGCCGGGCGTCCAGCGCATCAACCGCGCCGGCTCGTCGGGGCCCTGCGGGTCGCGCACGAAGAACTGCGAGTCGCCGCACGGCACCAACGAGCCGGTCAGGCCCGGCCCGAGGTCGAAGTACGCGCCGTAGGCGGAGGCGTGGAAGTGCGCCTCCTCCTGGCGACGTGGCTTCGGGACCTCCGACCAGACCGCGCCGTCGGCGGCGGCCGCCACGTCCCAGCCGAGGCACTCGGCGGGGCCGTCGATCGGCTCCGGTGCTCCGTTCACGAACAGGTTCACGGTGCGGCAGCTGACCGGCTTGGCGTCGTCGAACGTCATGATCCCGATCCCGCGGTCGCTCGCGGTGAGCCCGGAGAAGCCATGGCCCTTCGGGGCGCACCAGGCGTCCTCGCCGTTGCTGTCGGCGAGCGCGCTGGTGGCCAGGCAGTACGCCCGACCGTCGCCGTACGTCGGGTAGTAGAGGTCGCCGCCGACCAGCGCCCAGGAGCCACCGCTGGCGGGGGCCGGGCCGGCGAGGGCCGACTGCTTGCCGGTCGCGAGGTCGACCACGTCGACCTCGCTGGGGTCGGTCTCGGCCTTGTCCTGGCGGACCACGACTGCCCAGTCCTCGGTCATCAGCACCTCGGAGATGGTGCGTCCGCTGCCGGCGGCGATGGACAGTGCGTCACCGTCGCGCGCGAGGTCGACCGTGCTGTCGTCCTCGCTGCCGAGGGCCTCCCACGCGGGACCCTTCACGTAGCGGGTGCGGGGCAGGGCGCCGGTGTTCCTCCAGTCGAGGAGGTTCTCCGTCGGCTCGGCGACGGCGGGGTCCTCGAGCGTGCCGCCCGTCGGCTCGGTCGTGCCCGGCTCAGCGCTGCCCGACGTGTCGGGGTCGTCGGTGTGGGCTGCGCTGCTCGAGGCGTCCGACCCGGGGGAGGAGTCGCCGGTCCCGCAGCCGGTGAGCGCGAGCAGCAGCGCCAACGCGATCGTCGTACGCCTCACGTCAGACGCCGAGGTTGTGCTGGAAGTGGTCGAGGTTGGCGCGGTAGGAGCGGTAGGCGTTGCGCCACTGCACGCGCCCGATGGACGGCTCGCTCGGGTCGAAGCGCGACTGGTCCCACGGCTCGAAGTAGCCGATCTGCGGGTTGCCCTTGGGGTTCTGGTCGAAGCCGCGACCGACCTGGAAGTGGCCGCTCGCGTCGTCGTCGAGGTAGGGGTAGTACTGCTTGAGCAGCACCGGGTGGAGCACGACGGGGGAGCGGTAGTCGTGCACGTGCCGCATCATCAGGCGGTACCACTCCTTGAAGGTGAAGTCGCTGATGTCGAGCGTGATGTACGGGCCGGCCCTGTCTGCGCCGGCGTAGATCGTCTTGTCGTTGACCACGCGCACCATGTCGGTGATCGCGGTGCCGTCACTGGTGGTGCCGAGGCGTCGGGCCCAGAAGGCCTGGTTCTTGCGCCTCTTGCTCGAGCTCCACGCGATCGACTGCATGGTGGCCGGGCCGCACCACCAGGTCTGGTTCTGCGCGAGGATCCGCGACTTCTTGAGGATGGCGAACTTGCGGGGGTACTTCTTGCCGAAGCCGCCCCGCGCGTCGGTGTCGCTCACGGCGACCTCGGGGTGCCGCGCGGCGAAGTCGGCCGGCAGCTCGACGCCCTGGATCTCGTGGCGGAGCATCCAGACCTTGCCGACGGACTGCGCGGCCAGGGTGAGCTCGGCCCGCTCGGCCTCCGCGCGCGCGGTCGCGCTGCGTTCGCTGGTGCGGGCGATGAGCCCGTCGGCGTCGAGGTCGCCGGTGCGCTCGCGACCGAAGGCGGGCCGCTCGGTCAGGCGGGCGGCAAGGGCCTCCGGGGTCTGGTTGGTCCAGCCGAAGCCGAGGCAGTAGCGCTGGCCGTCGAAGGTCGCGCAGCGCACCGACGCGCGCGCGAGCGCCGTACGACCCTGGGCGCGCTCGGCGCCGGCTCCCTCGGCCACCACGCGGTCGATCTCCGCCTGCATCGCGCGGGTCACCCGGCCGCGGCCGATCCCCGCGCCGGACGTCGGCGTCGTCTCGCCGCTGGGCGCGATGGATCCCTGGTCGTCGTCGCCGTCGGGCAGGAACGGTACGACGCCGAGCGTCAGCGTGAGCGCCGCCGCGGCGATGGTCACGGGGTGCCGCCACAGTGGGCGGGACCGGTCGCCACCGGCGATCTGGTGGGCGAGGAAGCGGGGCAGGGCAGGCATGGGGAAGGTACCTCGATCCGAGAAGAACGGACGCCCCACTGTCCCCTCTCGCCCCATCGGGCGCAAGTCCCCCTCCAGTCCCACTCGGTGACCGGGCGGTTCATGCCGCTACACGGGCACGAAGTGCCCGGTCGATCATCAAGACGGGCACGAAGTGCCCGGTCAGCGAACTGTTGGAGGGGTAGTTGCGAAACCCCGCTCACCTGCTGCTATGCATGAGTCGCTCCGACCAGTTCCCACGACAGGCGAGGAAATATCCCGCGGGCGTTCCATGCCGGATGCAGGACCCGTCACGGAGTCACGGCTGATCATGTCCTTGCACCCGTTGAGCGAACAGATCGCAGCAGATCCGGATGGCGCCGGACGTGCCGGAAGTCAGCGCGACTGGACGGGACGCCTCAGGCGTTGTCGGCGACAGAGTGCATGTCGTGTTGTTCCCGACGGTTCGTGTGCCATGGGAACACCCAGCGGAACAGGCTGAGGCCCGCACGTCGGCACCAGCATTCGTCGGCGCAGTGGCATCGCCGCGCTCCCGCGGCCTCCGCAACTTTGTTGCCCACGGCAAGAAGCAAGTAGCCGCTGAGCAGGACGCCAACGAGCCGCCTCATGACAGCACCTCGACCAACTGGTCCAAGGTGGGCGATCCAGCCAGCCCGTGCGGTGTTGCGTAGACACGGCACGCCAACCCGACTTGTTCATCACCAGTAGCGAATGGATCGCGCTTGTCGATCAGAATCGTCGGTGATCCGGTGAAGCCCGCGGCGACGGCGGCCCGCTCAGTGTTCACTTTGCGCTGGTGAACGGTGAGGTCATCACGCGATACGAGTTCGGCAGCCTTCGCCAGGCGCTCGGCCGCCACCATCCAGTTCGGGCAGCCGTCGAAGTAGAGCAACTCAACCTTCATGGCTCACCCTTCATGTTCCCGCGAGCCGGTGCTCCCGGTGTCCTGAGTATCTACGACGTCCTGAACAACGACCGAGCCGCCATCCGGATCTCGGCCGGTGGGCTCGAAGGTCCCGTGGCGTAGCGAGGTGAGGAACAACAGCACGCAGCCGACGACCAGGCTGGAGTCGGCGAGGTTGAAGTTCGGCCACGCCCCGATGTCGATCCAGTCCACGACGTGTCCGCGCATCACGCCGGGCGCACGGAACATCCGGTCGATGAGGTTGCCAGCGGCACCGCCCAGCAGCAGACCCATGACGGCTGCCTGCCCCCGCGATGTGTACCGACCCGAGAAGGCGACGAGCCCGACCACGACGGCAGCAGCGATCACGGCGAGCACGGGTGTGGCGGAGGTTGCCATCCCGAAGGCGGCGCCGGGGTTGCGAGACTCCGTAAGCCGCACCCAGCCACCGAGCATCGTGACCGGCTCATCGGCCCACGCCGTGGCCGCGAGGTGCTTGGTCACGATGTCGGCGACCACCACGGCCGCTGCGACGCTGAAGAACACGGCTCGCTGCGCTGGCGCCGGTCGGCCCACGCCCTCAGTCGCCATCAGTCGTCGTCATCATCGTCCTCGACAAGTTCGCCCTCCCAAGCCTCGCGTCCCTCGTGGATGGCGAAGGCCGCGATGACGAAGCCCGCCACGGGGTCGAGCCACGCGGCTCCGGTGAGCGCGAACAAGCCGAGCCCGAGCAGGGTCGAGATGCTGAGCAGCACGCAGATCTTCGTCTCGGCCGCGTCGGCGAGGATCAACTGATCCCCACCCAACGCCTCGCCCACACGGCGCTTGGCTCGCGCGAGCAGCGGCATGATGATCACCGACAGGACCAGCAAGACGATGCCCACCTTGGACTGCTCGGGAGTCTCACCACCGACGAGCGCGCGGATGCCTTCGATGGTCACGTAGGCCGCGAGCACGAAGAACGTGACCGCGACGGCCTTCAACGTGCGACGTTCCTTCGCCTCGTCTGCCTCACCGTGCCGCAGCCGCGCCGCGAGCCGAAGCCCCACCAGAACGGAGGCGGCGGACTCGATGCCGGAGTCGAGCCCGAACCCGACCAGCGAGACGAGCCCGGCCATCAACCCGACGGTGATCGCCACCGCGCCTTCAACGACGTTGTAGGCAACCGTGAACTGAGCGAGCCGCAGACCGCGACGAGTTAGTCGTTCCACCTGTGCGTCGTCGAGGACGCTGGAACCGGGGACGTTGGGCGCGGGGGAGGTCATGGATGTCCTTGAGAGCAGGGCCGGAGCGGCCAGTGAGCGAGGTGGAAAGGCTTGCTACCCAGGCATGGACGGGAGCGTGTCGGTGCCGTAGTTCACGCAGAGCGCGACCTTCTCTCCGGTGAGGTCAAGGAGCCGCTCAGCGGCCGCGAAGACCTCGGTCATGGCCTCGGGGTGTGTGAGGGAGAACATCGACGCGCGACCCTCCGGACGCGACTGCACCAGCCCACAGTCCTTCAGACACGTCAGGTGTCTGGAGACCGTGGACTGCGCAAGGCCGAGGTGGGCAACGAGGTCCGTGACTCGGTGCTCGCCCAGCGCGAGGTGACGCAGGATCACGAGCCGCGACGGGTCGCTGAACCCGTGGAACAAGCACGCGGCCGGGTCCAACATGATCGCCTCGTCAGTTGTCATCGACATAATGCGATATTAGCGGCCCGGCGGTTTTGGTCAAGTCTCGCGGATGGTCACATGTAGAAGGCATACCTGGAAGCAGGCAGATCGGTCGGCGCGAGGTGCCTCAGGATTTCGCCGACTTTGTCTGCGGTGCGCAAGGTAATCGGAAGGCGCCCGTCCAGTTGGGTGGCGTTCCAGTTCATCTTGGTGAGGGCTAGCAGTTCGTCGGCGAGTTCGGTCGGGCTGGACTCGGTGTCGTGGAGGCGGATCCCGAGGGGGCGCGGTACGTACATGCCGGGGTACGTCTTGTAGAAGGGGATGCTGCCGCGCGTGTAGAGGACGTGCCGGTCGCGATCGAGCGACAGGAAGGTGCCGCGCAGCGGCGGTTGTTGGCCTCGTCGAAAGAGACGAAGCCGTTCGCTCTGTCGCAGCCACATCATCTCGATGAGGTCGATGTATTGCTCGTTGGCGGCGGCACGGAATCCGGCGGTTTCGGCGGGCGTGAACGCTGATGTCTTGTGAAGCACGATGCGGGCCGGGCTCTGTTTGTGCTCGCGTCGGTACTTGTCGAGGGCGTCATGCAGCAGTTGATGGGCGTCTTCTTCGCTGAGGTGAGGTTGCCGGTCTTCTTTTGAGACCCGCGCTTGTCCTCCTCGGACGATCACTCCATCGCCGCGCTGGTTGAACACTTGCGCCACGCTCGTTTCGAGCGTTTCCTGATCGCCGCTGCGGTAGAACGCCACGCCGACGTAGCAACTGGCGAGGTCGGTAGCGGCGCGGGGTAAACGCCAAGGGACGCCTCCAGCCTTGTAGTAGAGCGCCGTGTGAAGGTTCCAGGCGCGAGTGGCCTCATCCTGCTTGACGCGCGCTTCAGCGTCCTTAGGTTCCTTGAAGGTCGGGTCCCAAGTGGATCGTCGAATGAGTTGAATCGGCTGGCTGTAGCGCAGTGAGCGAGCCTTGAGCAGGGAGTGGAAGTCGCCTCTGCCTGCGGCAAGGGGCGTCGTCAGGCGCTCGGGGCTGTGAGCGGCAGTGTCCGTTTGCTTGTGGTCGTTCGATGGCTCGTCGGGCGACTCAGTCGTGCCGTGGCTGACGGTCTTGCCGCGGGTGCGGGTGCCGGTGTCGATGAGGGTGTCGGGGCGGCACACAATGACGACGTTGCAGTTCGGTTCCTCGTGAAGGGCTTGCAGTTCAGTGTCGTAGATGTCGACGGCCAGACGGGTGGCATCGAGTGGGTTTGCAGACGCGATGCGATCCAGGTCGCGTTTCGGGATTGCTCGTTCGAGCCGCCCGTTCCACACGATCGTGGATCGGAATGCTCGATCGGTGTCGAAGCCTGGAAACGGCATGTACAGATGCCCAAGGTGGCTGTTCTTGGCAGTGACGATGCTTCGGCACGTGTCGAGCCAGCGCTTGACCCCGTCGATTGAGGCTTGCGGTCCCACGATGCCGACCCGGATGACTCGGACAGCGGTCTCGGTGATGTCGGCTGGGCCGTAGAAGTCGATCCCGTGGCGGGGGTCGATGTGGTGACCGCCGTGGGCGAACTCCAAGGCCGGTTCATCGAGGACAGTGATATTCATTCGTGGTCCTCGAAGTCGAATGCCATCTGGTCGGGGTTGTCGTCGCCGCCGACCGGTGCTTGCCAGTCCTTGTCGTCGATGCCCCCCGTGATGTCGAAGGTGGCAAGCGGGCCGAAGGTGAGGATCCGGTCCTCACTGGTGTTGGGAAGCAGTGTTGGCTCTGCCTCTCCGCGCAGAATCCCTGCCCACAGTTGGGTCTCTCCCAGCACGGCCGGGTTCCGCTCCATGCGCTTGAGTCGCGCCAGGTAGTCGTCGGCAAAGTGCGCCTCGCGGCGCCCGTCACTGCTGAAGTAGTAGTCGGGGGTCGCTTGGCAATGCCATTCCTCGCCGATGTCAACAAAGTCCCAACGTAGGGCCGCGTGACGGTAGAACTGCTTGAGGGTCGGGTCGTCCTTGCGCTGGTAGAAGCCCTTGAAGGCGATGCGGCTCCGGCCCGAGCCGCTGAGCACCTTCCGTTCGCTCAGGTCGCTCGATGCTCTGAAGTAGAGGAACTTTCGGGCATTGCTCCAGTCGCACACTTCGAGCAGATCATGTTGCAGCGCCGCACTCAGGAGCCGTACGAACAGGCGTCGTTCGTCGTCGGTCCCGGCCAGAAGTTCGCCCACGGGCGTCTCGTTGGCGGCTGTGATTGCGATTCGAGCCAGGCTGGTGCCAGCGATGGGTGACCACGCGTAGATGCGCTGATGGCTGACGAAGAAGTCACGACGGAATGGCTTGCCGGTGGCCCTCTGCGAGACGAACACGTCCCGCAGGGTGGTTCCTGGCGCCACTTGGGCGGTGAAGTAGGTGTCCGGAAAATCCACCGGCAGCAAGTTGCTCACCAGGGTCTCGGACCGGCCGTCCACTACCGGTGTGTGCGCACGCCCGTGCGGGTCGGTGATGGCGAATAGTTTGGCTGCTATGTCCCCTTCGAACCGTTGGGTGGCTTTGTCGAAGTCGACGCGCAACGACGCCCGGTGGGATGGGTCGGCGAACCACGACTGGATGTGTACCCACCATGCTTCGCCGGTGTCGGGATGGGAGCAGATCAGGATGACTGGGTTGTCCCCCGCCTTCATCCAATAGTCGACGTCGCGTTGCTTGCAGATGTAGTGGAACTTCGCCTCCGTCTCTCCGGCGAAGGCGTCGCTGGCTTTCGACTGCACGAAGATGTGCTGGTTGCTCACCTCCCCGGTGGACGGATCGCGCAGTTCGATGGTGCCGTCAATGCCCGGGTCGATGCTGCGTTCGTGCCACAGGTGCTTCATCTGGCTCACACGCCGGTGAATCAGCGCGATTCCTGCATCGCCTTTGTGAGAGTTGGCGTCGATCATCTTGCCGCGAGTGGTGGACATGACTACCTCAGAGATCTAGTCCGTGAGCGTCGGCAAGCAGGTCGGCTGCCCAGTCGTATCCGTATTCGCGCAACTTCACGATGAAGACGTCAATCGGAGGGATGTTGCTGCGGTACGGCTCCGAGCAGGACCCCGCGTAGAGCCCGCCGCCTGGCCGCGTCGACAGGCCGCCTCCGGTCCTCGTAGAGAGACCACCCCCACTGCGGGTGGACAGGCCACCGCCGCTCCGTGTCGAGAGACCGCCGCCAACTCGGGCGCTCAACCCACCACCGCTGAGGCTGGAGAGACCTCCGCCGCTGCGCGTCGAGAGGCCACCACCGCTGTGGGTCGACGCTCCACCGCCCGGGCCGGTGTAGAGGCCGCCACCCGGGAGAGTTGAAAGTCCGCCGCCAGAGCCGGTGTAACGGTCACGAGGCCAGGTGTTGCGCGTCATCGGCTGTCTACTTCTTGTCGCGGGGTGGGTGTGGGTCGTTGCCCGGAGCGACTGTGTCTGAGTCACGGATGCGGCCGTCTCGGCCGTGGATTCGGACTTCCCCACCTCCAGCATTGGTAACGATCTGCTTCGCGCGAGCGGTTGCTTCGGCCTGGGTTTCGGCGTGCGCACTCGCGCGTTTCGCGTGAGGAGCCTTCACATCCCAGCCGCCGTCGGGATTTGGGACGACGTGGCGTCGGTTATCGCTACTCACGGTGATCTCCTTGAATTAAGTCGCATCGTTGCGGCACGGCGATGGTTCCGTCGAAAGTGTGTTCGGACTACCACAAGTGTAATTCCTCTCACCGACAGCAGGGAGAGTTCTCCCCAGAGCACCGCGCCATTCCCCGTGATGTCTTGGGGGTGGTTCACGGCCTCGCCGCTTCTGCGTTGGTGCTGCCGACTACGCGCCTCGGCGCGCGCTCGAGTGCGACGCACGCCACCCGCTCGGCTCAGCGCGTGGTGTCCTGAGAGTTTTCATCCGTTGCGTCATCTGTGGAAGAGGCTCAGCGGCCGACGGGGCACCTTTCGGGCAGGTCGACATTCCCGTGCCTGTGTTGTGCGCTTCAACTCGGCAGCGCGGTCTCACAGGCCGCACCAGAGCCGAGCCTGTCCTGTTGTCGCTTTCGCCGACTATCGTGAGCAGCCAAGGGGGAGCCATGGTGACCACGAGATCGGGGCAGGCCTCGCAAGCCGCCCTGCGCGAGGAACACTGGCAAGAGATGGAGCGCTTCGGCGACTTCCTCACCGACGAAGACCTCGACGCCCTGCCCAAGACCATCCGCGATGGGCTCATCGGAGTACAGAGGCGAGGAGGCGTGCGATACCCGACGTTCCAGATCGTCGACTGGGGTGACGGCACAAAGGAGGTCCCTCCTGCTTGGCCGCAACTAATCGCGCTGCTCGCGCCCGCCGGGTGGAGCGACGAGAACCTCATCCTTTGGACGTCGTCCCCGAACGCCTACCTCGAAGGTGCTTCCCCCGCACAAACGATCCAGAGTTTTCCCGCCGAGGCCACCGCTGAGTTGCGGAACGCGGCGGTGCAAGCGATACCGAAGGGCTGAAAGCCTGGCGACGGACCAACCAGGTGCGCGAGCCCTTGACCAAGTGCTACTCAGGGAGAGGGCGCAGGGCTTCAAGGACTAGTTCCGCGAGCCGGTTGCTGGCGGCGGCGTTGGGCAGGTTGCTGGCTGCGCCGAGTGCGTGCACGCAGTAGATGGCGAGTTCTCGCGGCTTGATGTCGGTGCGGACGCTTGCGGCGGTGACCGCGTCTCCGATGAGGGCCTCGAAGAGGTCCCGAAGTTGCTGCTCGGGTTCGGCCACGTGCTCGGGTTGGTGGGTCAGGGCAGAAAGTTCAAGAGTCCCGTGCTGGGCACGGTGGTGACAGATGTGGGCGTAGGCGTGAGCGACGGCACTAAGGCGCTCGGTCGGGTCGTCTGTTCGGTCGCGCAACGCGTGAAGGCGATCCAGGTGCTGCCGGACGTGCTCGCCATGTCGGGCAACGAGGATGGCCTGCACGTCAGGAAAGTACTTGTAGAGGGTCGCGCGCCCGATTCCAACCTCTGAGGCGACCTGCGACATGGTCACCGACATGGGTCCGTGTTGGGTCGCAAGGGTCCAGGTGGTGTCCATGATGGCGTGGCGGACCTCATGACGATGAGTCTCGATGGTCTCGGTCCATAACTTGGGCACACGCCAACCCTACCTGTTATGACGCACTTCGCCGATGTGTGACAAAGTGTATCGATAACTGGATTCGCTCGCCTGCACGGAAGGACCTGTCGCCATGAATGAGGTACCGCCGCCCGCCCCCAACACCGACCATCACCTAGGCGGGGAAGGCCCTCCCGGTCTCCCGAGATGGGTGCTGATCTCCCTCATCGTGGTCGGCCTTCTCGTGGTGGTGCTAGTCGTTGCGATGCTGGCAGGGGGAAACCACGGACCGGGGCGTCATATGGGGGCACCTGCGCTTGGTTCGGTGTCCGTGCGGTGATGATGTCGCCGCCGATCCGCCGGTTCGCGCTATCGGTTCACCTGACGTGCTCGGTCGGCTGGGTCGGTGCGGTCATCGCCTACATAGGGCTCGGGGTAGCGGCAACGAATGGAGACACCGAGACGACCCGCGGCGCGTGGACCGCCATGGAAATCGTCGGTTGGTACGTGCTGGTTCCGATGGCGCTTGGCTCGTGGGCTACCGGGCTGGTGATGTCTCTAGGAAGCCGCTGGGGCCTGTTTCGGCATTACTGGGTCGTGTTCTCGTTCGTGTTGACCACCCTCGCGACCGCCATCTTGATCGTCCACATGCCTGACGTCTCCTCGGTGGCAGATGCGGTGGCGACCGCGAACCCAGGGGACCTCGACCAGTACGGCGGCGATCTCTTCCACGCCGTCCTAGCCCTTGTCTTACTGCTCTTCATACAAGTGTTGAACCTGTACAAGCCGACCGGGTTGACGCCGTACGGGTGGCGCAAGGCCCAACGCGAGCGGACGACGCGAACGTCAGCAACTCCGGTGTAGGAGCCCGTCGGCGGGCGGCCACTGTGCACCAGGCGCTTAGTCGAGGGTCAGCACGATCTCTTGCTCGGGGGTGAGCGGAAGGTCCATGGGATCGCCGGCTACGACACCGCTGTTGCTCGTGACTTCGACCATGTCTCCGGGCTTAGCCCGGACTCCGCCGATCTGGTGGGGGGTCAACTTCACTCCCCACTGAAGAAACAGTTGCCCGAGGGTGAAGACCTCGCCCTGGGTGTCGGCTTCGATGTGGATAGTGCCGTCACCTTCGTGGGTGTGAAGCGCCGACATAGCGCCGGTCGCAGGGTCCACGCCGATGTTCGGTGCAACAGGGACGTCAGAACCATCAATGATGATGCGCAGGTGCGGGTGATAGTGCTCTGCGGTTCCCATGGGACCGAGGTCCAGTCCGGCACTTGCCGCCCGCGCAGGTACGTCAGTGGGCGCGGCCCACGGTGGACGTGAGGCCCCATCCAGCCGTGGCTCTCCCGCTCTGCCCGCACCGGGCGGTGGCGTCGCACCGGACTCGGCGGTCTCGGTTCCCGCGCCGCACCCGGTGGCGAGCGCGAGGGTGAGTGTGAGCGCGATGAGCGCAGGTGAGGTCTTCACGGTCCGGTTCTCCTCGGGAACGGTGTCGTTCAGGGCGCGCAGATGGCGGGGGCCTTTGAGCGTCGCGCGGGTGGCGGGCCTGGGTTGAGCCTGGGAAGGCCACCGGGGGCGGGCGGGAGTTGCATCGGCGCCCGCCCCCGCGGATCACCTGACGGTCAGGACAGTAGGTCCTTCATCGTCTCGACTTCGGCGGTCTGGGATTCCACGATGTTCCCGGCGAGATCGACGGCATCCTTGTACTGGCCGTCGTTTTGTTCGGTCTTTGCCATCTCGATTGCGCCTTCGTGGTGCTCGACCATCATCTCCAGCCACATGGTCTGGAACTCGGCGTCGGAGGCGTCTTCAAGGGCGCTCATGTCGTCCGAGGTCATCATTCCCGGCATGTTCTCGTCGTCCATCGACCCGCCCATGTCGTCCATGTCGTGACCAGAGTTGACGTGGTCACGCATGGTCTCGGGGACTTCTTCATCCCAGTCGGTGAGCCAGTCGGTGAACGTCTCAATCTCCGGGGCCTGTGCTTCGCGGATCTGCTCCGCCAACTGCTGCACTTCGGGGTCGAGGGGGCGCTCGATCGTCAGGTCCACCATCGAGAGTGCTTGGGCGTGGTGCTGAAGCATGTTGGAGGCGAACTCCACGTCGGCGTCGTTGTGCTCAGTGGTGGACACCTCCGACGTGGTGGCGGTATCTGCGTCGTCGTTGCCGCAGGCGGCAGCAGTGAGGGCGAATGCGGCGGTAAGGGTGAGCGCGCCGATGGCGCGGGTAGTGCGGTTGGTACGCATAGGGGTTCTCCTGGAGTCACGCGTGTCTGAAAAGGGCAGCAGCGTGCCGCACCGCCCCGTGGCGGGGGTGGCGGCGTGCTGCCTGTCAGCAACGAATGACGGAGAACTGCCAGACGTACGGTGGTCCGGTCCCTAGGCGGGCGGTGACCCACCTGGCGACGGTGGTGGGCGCACGAAGGGCGTCCCAGACCCGTGGCTTGTAGCGCAGTCCGAGCAGCAGGAGCAAGAGTGCCCCTGCCGTGGCGGCAAGCATGGCGAAACAGAGCATCACCATGCTGCCCAGGCTGTGACCGCCATCCCCTTCGGGAGCCGTGCTGGACGTGCCAGCGTGCTTCCCAGCCGCCGGGCTGATGACCGGGCCAGTAGACATGCCGCTGTGCGTTACCCCATCCGCCACAGTCATCGGGCCGGTCATGGTCGAGTGGTCAAGAGAGCCCGTACCCATGCCTGAGACGCCGTGCGTGCTGAGGGCGTGCATGCCGACGATGCCGAGCACGATGGACGCGACGACAGCAGTGAGCAGCGCGGGCAGAGCCCTGCTCAACGTGTCCGCCGTTCGGCCCATGGTGTTCATCCCTTCCAGCCTACGTTCGTAGGTGATGCGGAGTCAGTTGAGGTGTTGGGTACGCAAGCGGAGCGCATTCGTGATGACGCTGACCGAGGACAGGGCCATCGCGGCGGCGGCAATCATCGGCGAAAGCAGGAGCCCGGTGATGGGGTAGAGGACTCCCGCGGCGATCGGGATGCCTGCGACGTTGTACATGAACGCGAACACGAGATTCTGACGGATGTTGGACATCGTGGCGGAGGACAGTTGCCGGGCACGGACGATGCCGGTGAGGTCGCCGTTGAGGAGGGTGACGCCTGCCGACTCGATGGCAACGTCGGTGCCGGTACCCATCGCGAGGCCAACATCGGCTGCCGCAAGGGCGGGGGCGTCGTTGACTCCGTCACCGGCCATGGCGACCACCCTGCCTTCGGCGCGGAGGCGTTGCACCACGTCCGCCTTGTGGTCGGGAAGGACTTCGGCTTCGACCCGGTCGATGCCCAGTCTGCGGGCGACCGCCTCGGCGGTGACCCGGTTGTCGCCGGTCAGCATGACAACCTCGATACCCGCCGCATGCAACGCTTCGACTGCCTCCGGCGTGGTGGCCTTGACCGGGTCGGCGATGGCAAAGATGCCCGCCGCCTCGGTGTCGACGCCCATGAAGATGACCGTGGCGCCGTCGCCCCGCAACCGGTCTGCCTCGGCCAGGAGGGCGGCCGGGTCCAGGTGCTGGCTTGTCATGAAGTCGGCACTGCCCAACGTGACCCGACGACCCTCAACGACACCAACGACGCCTCGCCCGACAGGCGAGTCGAACTCGGTGACCGCTGGAATCTGGACCTGCTTGTCGTTGGCGGCGCTGACGACGGCCTGGGCCAGCGGGTGCTCGGAGGCACGTTCGACTCCCGAAGCCAACCGGAGCAGTTCGTCGGCCTCGAAGCCGGTGACAGGACCGATGTGGGTAACCGAGGGGCGTCCCTCGGTGAGGGTGCCGGTCTTGTCCACCACGAGGGTGTTGACCTTCTCCATCCGCTCCAGCGCTTCGGCGTTCTTGATGAGGACACCCATCTGCGCGCCTCGACCTACCCCGACCATGATGGAGACCGGTGTGGCGAGCCCGAGCGCACACGGGCAGGCGATGATGAGGACAGCGACCGCCACGACCAGGGCGTGCGCCAAGCGCGGGTCGGGGCCAACGGTCGCCCACACGATGAACGCGACGACTGCGATGAGGATGACGATGGGAACGAAGACGGCGGCAACCCGGTCCGCCATCCGCTGAATGGGTGCACGGGAGCGTTGTGCCTCCGCGACCATCTGCACGATGCGGGCCAGCATCGTGTCACGCCCAACCTTCTCGGCGACCATGACCAGCGCCCCCGTCTGGTTGATGGTGCCGCCGATGACCGCATCCCCGAGGGCCTTGGTGGTCGGCATCGACTCACCGGTCACCAAGGACTCGTCGACCGAGGAGCGTCCCTCTTCGACCGTGCCGTCGACCGGCACCTTCTCGCCCGGACGGACCCGCAACCGGTCGCCGAGTTGCACCTCGTCCAATGCCACTTCTTCGTCCGTGCCATCCGCGCGGACCCGTCGGGCCGTCTTGGGGCTTAGGTCGAGCAGCGCCTTGATGGCACCCGAGGTTTGTTCACGGGCTCGTAGTTCCAACACCTGCCCCAGCAGGACCAGCGTGGTGATGACGGCGGCCGCTTCGAAGTAGACGTCGACGGTCCCGTCCATGCGGAACGCTTCGGGGAAGATGCCGGGCGCGACCGTGGCGACCACACTGAACAGCCAGGCCACCCCGGTGCCCATCGCAATCAGCGTGAACATGTTCAGGTGCATGGTGCGCACCGATGTCCAGCCCCGCTGGAAGAAGGGCCAGCCAGCCCACAGCACCACCGGCGTCGCCAACACCAGTTGGACCCACGCTGAGGTGCGCCGGGAGATGAGGTCGTGGAGTGCCGGGAACAGGTCCCCACCCATCCCGAGGATGAGCACCGGAATGGACAACACGACACCAACCCAGAACCGCCGAGTCATGTCGGCGAGTTCTGCGTTCGGGCCGGTGTCGGCAGTGACGAGGACTGGTTCCAGCGCCATCCCGCAGATGGGGCACGAACCGGGTCCGGGCTGGCGGATTTCGGGGTGCATGGGGCACGTGTACTCCGCTACCTCGACCCCCGCCGGAACCTCCGTGGCCGCGCCCGCCGCGTGGTCGTGGCCCGTGTGCCCGGTATGCCCGGCGTACTGGTCGGGGTTGGCCTCGAACTTTGCTTGGCAGCCCGCGGAGCAGAAGTGAAACGTCTCCCCGTCGTGCATCGCTGTCAGTGTGCTCGTCGCAGGGTTCACGTCCATGCCGCACACCGGGTCCTTGACCGTCGGTGCGGGACGCGCATCGCGTTGGGTGTCGTGGTGCTCATGGTTCATGGCGTCTGCCTCGCTCGGGTTGGAACAAATACGGGGTGGGGGTATGTTCTCCTTTCATCAACATACCCCCAGGGGGTATCTATTCCTAGTCGTTAGGGACGGCTCGATGACTTCCTCGCTCCACGGTTCCAGTACCCGCATTGCCGCCACAAGCGCCGCGACCCCACGCGCCGGACTGGCGCTGCTGGTTGTGGCGACCGCTCAGTTGATGCTCGTCCTCGACGACACCATCGCCAACATCGCGCTGCCGAGCATCCAAGGCGACCTGTCCGTGCCCACGTCGCTGCTGCCGTGGATTGTCAGCGCTTACGTCCTCGCGTTCGGGGCGCTCCTGCTGTTCGGAGGCCGACTGGGAGACCTCTACGGGCGACGCCGCATCCTTCGGGTCGGACTCGTCCTGTTCATCGTTGCGTCACTGGTCGGTGGGCTCGCTCCTAACGGTGAGTTCCTCGTCGCCGCACGCGGACTCCAGGGCGTCGGCGCGGCTCTCATCGCCCCGAATGTGCTGGCGCTCATCGCCACCAACTTCGCTCCCGGCAAGGCCCGCAACAACGCCCTCGGTGTCTACGCAGCCATGTCCGCTGTAGGCATGACCGTCGGCATCCTTCTTGGCGGGGTCCTTACCGGGCTGCTCGACTGGCGGTGGGTGTTCCTCATCAACATCCCCATCGGCCTCGCCGTCCTCGCAGGCACCCGCACCCTCATCGAAGGACAACGCAGCACCGGACGCCTTCACACCCTCGACGCCGCTACCGGCGCAGGAGCCATGCTCGCCCTCGCCTACGGCGTCACCCGAGGCGGCGAACACGGGTGGGGTGACGCCGCCACCCTGCTGACCCTCCTCGCCGCCGTCGTGCTCGGTGGCCTCTTCGCCTGGTTGCAGACCCGCCGCGAGCACCCCATGCTTCCGCTCGGGCTACTCCGCGACCGCAACCGTGCCGGGGCCTACGCCACCGTGCTGTTCGTCGGTGTCGGCCTCATGGGCACCTACTTCCTGCTGAGTCTCTACATGCAGCAGGTGCTCGACTACGGTCCCATCCGTGCGGGCCTCGCCACCCTGCCCGCCGCCGTCGGCATCGTCCTGTCCGCGGGGGTCTCCACCAAGTTGGTCGAACGGTTCCCTGTGCGAGCCGTCTCCGTTCCCGGCCTACTCATCGCCGCCGCCGGACTTGTCTGGTTCTCCACCCTCAGCGTGGACTCCGACTACGCCACCCACATCCTCCCCGCCCTGTTCCTCGCCTACTTCGGTCTCGGCATGGGCTTCATCCCCATGACCCTCGCTGCCGTCGCAGGCGTTCCGGAGAACCAGTCCGGGGTCGCGTCCGCCATCCTCAACACCGCACAGCAGATTGGTGCCGCCCTCGGCATCGCGGTCCTGTCGACCATCGCGGCTGTCACCACCGGCAACCAGACCACCACGACCGCGCTCACCGACGGGTACGCCAGCGCCTACCTGTGGGCCGCTGGACTCGTGCTCGTCGCTGCCCTCATCGTCGTCACAGCCGTGACCTCGAAACAGCGCCACCACGACGCCACCCCCGTCGCCTGAACCTCCACCACGAACCGAAAGCGCGCGACATGACCACAACGCCTGGATACACCAGCGACAAGGCAGCACTGCTCAACAGGCTCAAGCGCATCGAGGGACAGGTGCGGGGTCTGCAACGCATGGTCGACGAAGAGACCTACTGCATTGACGTGCTCACCCAAGTGAGCGCCGCCACCCGTGCCCTCGAGAACGTCGCCCTCTCACTCCTGGACCAGCACATGCACCACTGCGTGGTCGACGCTGCACGCGCCGGTGGAGGCGAAGCGGAAACGAAAATCGCCGAAGCCTCAGCCGCCATCGCACGACTCGTCCGCTCCTGACCGACCAACACAAAGGAAACGCTCATGACACCCGACACTTACAACCTCCCGCTGCTCACCGCCGACGCACAAGGCGCCTCTGACACCGTCGGCGGCTGCTGCGGTGGCGGCGGCTGCTGCAGTGGCAACACTGCTTCCGCTGAGGACAGCGTCGCCGCTACGCGGCCCGCCTGACCACGGCAGGAGCCAGCCAGGAGCAGGTCCAACACGCCGGTCCGCAGCCGGGAGACCCGGATGCGAGACGGCGTTCCTGCCTGCGCTGTTATCCAACGGGGCGTCGCAACAGAGCGATGGGCTGCGGCTGATGAGCCGCTAGGCGCGCGGGTGACGGATGGTGCCGGTCAGCGCCTGGGCCACGTCGCCGCCATTGGCGCGTCGGCTAGGACGGCGGCGTCTCATCGTCTGTGTATGCGGCCCGCATCCGCAGGTCTTTGCGGGGGTCTGCTGGTGCGCAGCAACCATTGACCGACCCTCCCTGACGGGAGGACATCCACACGGTCGCGACCACCACGAGGATGAACCCAGCAGCGGCGAGGTACGCCATCCTGCGCCTCCGTTTGCGATGTTGGAGTGGCTGTAGAGCCTACGGCGGCGACGCCACCAGCAGAGAAGCCGAATCTACCCCTGTAGCGCGCGATGTGGCCGACGGATCGCGACTGATCAGGGCGCCCGTGTGTACTCATTACAGACGTTGATAGCGAGCACGACCAGGCCTGGCATGCAGCGGCTTTGCTCCTGACCCGACCCACTTGCGCCTACGCCCGGGGCCTGTTGAGTGGCGGCTCGTCCTGGCTACGAGCGGACTCTGCGTGCGGGTGGGGCCGCCCGTGCACGTGGCGATAGACGTCGTGGTCAACGCCGTCCGCGTGTGGCACCGCTTGAATGAGCCCTGGGTTCGTGAGCACCGTCCTGGGGAACTTCAGGCGAGTGAGGATGGGGCCGGTGTGCTGCTCGATCCTCAGCAACTGGTCCAGGGTGAACCGAGCGGTGCCGTTGATCCCGCGGCCGAAGTGGTCCTTCGGGAACCAGTTGGCCCCGTCGGGCTCATCCTTGGCGACTCCGATGAAGCGTGCTTGGCTGAGCCCTCGTTCTCGCAGGTGCATGCGGACCCGGAAGGCGAACTCGTGCTGCATCTCGGCGTGCCGCAGTCGTACCAACTCGTCCAAGGTCGTTGGCTGCTTCCACCGGGCATTGGGCTGGAACCCGAACTGTTCGGGCGAGCCTTGGATCAGGTCACGAGGTCGAGGCTGGCCGGGCACGGGTCGAAGGTAGCGATGTTCCGGGGCGGGGCACCGTAGTCAGTGATGATGTGAACGAAGTACGTGCAGAAGTGCACGACATTCGGAGTTGAGGACCGATATACCGCCGCTGGGCTGCGGGCCTTTGGCACAGAGCCAGCCGTGACCATTCAAGCCCAGACTCGTGCGCTACTCCGTGGTGCGGGCCGTGCTGTCCGCGCGGGCCGCGCCGACGGGCCACAGGTCGGCGTCAAGACCTCTTTCGAGACGGGCGATGGTGAGTGCGCTGGGCCAGGAGCGCCCGTTGAGCAGGTCGCTGAGCGCGGTGAAGTCGACGCTGGTCAGTTGACCGACAGAACGCAAGGAGCGTCCGTCCATCGCCTCGGTGACGCGCAGCGCAACGAGCCGAGCCACCTCGGCCAGCGGGTCCACGGCGTCGCCGTGGGGCCAGTCATTGACGAGTTCGGCGGGCTTGGGAGTCGGTTCCTTGCGGACCATGAGGTCAGGGTAAGGCCGCGGCTCCGCCTTGCGCCGCAGGTCGGTGCCGAGCCCAGCGTCGGTGGCGCGCGGCATGATGGTTTCTACCAACACTCCGAGACCCTCGGAGCCACGACTGAGACCACCGCCGAGGACCCCGTGACGCGCGTACGCGAGAAGTACGTCCCGAAGGGGATGACGGCTGCCCGCTGGGCGCCCATCGCGGATATGACCCGCGACGTGGTGATGCGATGCGCAGACGTGTCCGCCTACGAGGCGGGACAGTTGATGGTCGTGGTGGCCCGCTACTTTGACCACCAGACGCACATCGCTGGTCTGCCGCTCGACCCGACGGTGCTGCTGCGGCGCGACATCGTCGTCGCCTACGGCAACCACCTCAGTGCGACCACCGCCATGACCGACGCCACCATTGGCACCTATCGGTCGCGGTTGTTGCGGGTGGCCGACGCGAACATCGGCCACCTTCAGCCGACGTCGCGGATGCCCGGCTTCCGCGGAGCAGACGGCTCGACGCCGTATAGCGACGCTGAGGTCCACATCCTTCGCGCGTGGGTGGACTACCAGCCGAGCGAAGTCAACCGAGTCGACTTCAACCTGCTGCTCGCCCTCTGTCTCGGTGCCGGGCTGCGCAACGGGGAGGCCCTCCGTGTGAACGCCTCACACGTAACGGTGGACGACGAAGGCGTCCTCATCGAGGTGACCGGTGACAAGCCTCGGACGGTGCCGGTCCTCGCCGAGTGGGAAGGCGTCATCGCCGACATCGCTTCAGCGGCGTGGAAGCCGGACATGTTTCTGTTCCGGCCGACGCGGGCGGTTCGTACACCGAAGGTGCTCTCGGACATGCTGCACAAGGCGCCGAACAAGCCGTTCGCCATCAACGTGCAGCGGTTGCGCGCCACGTGGATTGTCACCCACCTGTCGGCCGAGACGCCTGTGCAGGCGCTGATGGACGCGGCTGGGATTGAGACGCTTGGTGCGCTGGGTCGGTTCTACGACCACGTCCCGCCGATGGAGGCGCGGACGGCTCGCTCGGCCCTGACGATGCGGGCGCGGGCCGAGGGTTGCCGCGCGTCGCACAGTGGCCGTCCGCTCCGAGCGGTGGACGACGAATGAGCCACTTCCTTGGCTGGGAGCAGGCGCCTGAGGTGGTGCCGGTTCTGATGGCCGACTGGTCTGAGAACGCTCGCCGAGTCACGCGGCAGCGCCTCAACGTCCAGACCCGCGACGACGGCAGCGACCACCGCGGCTTCGTCGACCCCCAGTTGGTCGAGGGAGCCGTCGACCTCGTCAAGGGCAGTGCTGTTCTCCCGAAGTTGGCTTACTGGCACACACTGGAACGCAAGGGGCCGGGTGGGAGGCCCGCGGTGTACGGCAGCACCGACGACACTGACAAGGGCCGGGTTGGGGTGTTGGGCGGCGCCCAGCCTGACGACGGGCACGACAACCGCGACCGACTCATCCTGGTGTGCACCTACGTGCTCCAGATGCTGGGTGAGACGCCTCAACTGGCCTCCATCTCTGACCTGGTGCAGCACCGGCTGTCGCCGTCGAGCAAGCGTTTGCTCGGTATCCCGACCAAGGGCAAGGGCGCCAGCGACATCGCCGTGAAGCACCGCATCCGTCGTGCATGGGTGAGGTTCACCGCAGTCTGCGACCCGTTCCCGACCCTGTCCGGCGGCGTGCGCATGCCGCGTAGTGACGTCGAAGCGCTCCAGCAGGCACTGGACCCGCAGGCGAGCGCGACGAAGATGGCTCGACTGCGATGGGTAATGAACCGCCTCCTTGAGGCGACTGTGCAGTTGCTCGACGAGGAAACTCGCACCGCCTGGACGGGTCACATCTCTCTGGACGCGACGCCCATCGAGGTATGGGGCAAACGCGGGCACAAGACCAACGGGAAGAGGACCAAGCCGACCGACAGCATGAGCCCCGAGTGGTACGCGGGCTGGTACAACCGTCATGACGACACCCAGGTGTGGGCCTACGCGATGCACCTCGCCGTCGCGACACCTGACCCGTACGCCCCGGGCCGCTTTCCCGTGTTGGCTGTCGGCGCGTCGATGGACACTCCGAACAAGCGCTCGGGTGAGAACGCCGCGGCCATCTGCCGGTCCATCGTCGAACGAGGCCACCCAGCCGGTGACATGGTCACCGACCGCGGCTACTTCGGCCACTGTCTTGCCGAGGACTTCAACCGCCCCATCGAGGCGCTCGGCTACCGCCTCGTCGGCGACTACAAGAAGGACCAACTAGGTGTCACGGCCACCGTCCGCGGCGCCATCCTCGTCGAAGGCAACTTCTACAGCCCCAACATGCCGCAGTACCTCATCGACGCCAAGAAGACCTTCAACCAGGACGACGACTGGCAGTCGTACCAGAAGCGCATCCGTCAGCGTTCGTTCTACCTCGCGAAGCGACACGACAAGGACCGATACGCCTGCCCTGCCCTCGGCGCCCGAGCGACAGTCGCCTGCCCCGTCCGGCCGGACGGCCCACTGACTATCGGCGTCGCCTCGAAGGAATACGTCATTGCGCCTGAAGCACCCAATCACCAGGGCGCACTCTGCTCGCAGCGCACCGTAAAAATCGAACGCGAGGACGTCGGCCCATACGAAAAGTTGGTCCAGGAACTCCAGCACGGCTCCCAGGAGTGGGACGACCGGTACCGCCCGGCACGCTCGATGGTCGAGGGCTACAACGGCTACACCAAGGACGGTAAGCACGAGCAACTCGACATGAAGGAGAATCGTCGAGTTCGAGGGTTTGCCGCCAACGCCCTTATCGCCATCGTCGGACTCGTAGCGACCAACGTCCGCAAAATCCGGTCGTTCTACAAGGCGGGTATGCCGTTGCCGAGCGACCCGAAGACCAAGCCGGTCAAGGGCGAGTTCACCGGACCGCCCTCCTGGCTACCTTGGCGAAAGAAGCGGCCCGATTGGGAGACCGGCGGGTCTCCGCCGCTGGCCGCCTAAGGCCCGTCAAGTTTCAAACAAACATTTGCCTCGTGCCGGTTGCCGGTACGAGGCATTGGCGCGCCCGAAATGGGCCGGACCGGCGACGCGACCCCGACCGATGCTCCGGGGAGTGCTGACAGAAGGCTTCTCAGCCGCGTATCGGACGGTGCCAAGTCACCGTTTTCTCCAGATCGCGCTTCGGCAAACAGTTTCGCAACTGCGATCGCTAGGTTTCGCACCTAGCACTTGGAGCGGATGACGAGACTCGAACTCGCGACATCGACCTTGGGAAGGTCGCGCTCTACCAACTGAGCTACATCCGCAGTGCCGTCCGGGGACGGCGGGCCGAACGATACCGGACCTGGGCTACCGGACGCTCGACAGGCCGGGCCGCTTCGCCGAGACGGTGTCGCCCGAGGAGCGGCCAGTGATGCGGCGGTGGACCCAGGGCACGAGGAACTCGCGGGTCCACTGGGCGTTGGCGCGCCATTGCTGACGGCGGTCGAGGACCGGGAGCGGGCCGACGGCGACCGGCTCCTGGCCGTGCTCGACGCCGATGGCCTCGAGGACGGCGTGCGCCATGTGGGTGTGGCCGAAGGAGTTGAGGTGCATCCGGTCGGTGTCCATCACGCCGGCGATCTCGATGTCGCGCATCCGCCACATGTCGACGATCGTCGCGCCGTGCCGGTCGGCGATCTCGCGCACCCACTCGTTGAAGATCGCCATCCGCCCGCGCACGGGGCCGTAGATCCCGCCGCCGCCCGGGTCGAAGATGGTGAACATGACCACCCGTGCGCCGGTGGCCGACAGTCGCGCGATCGCGTCGTCGTACGTCACCGCGAGGGCGTCGAGGTCGACCCGCGGACGCAGCACGTCGTTGCCGCCGCCGTGGATGGTGACCAGGTCGGGCTGCAGGGCGATCGCCCTGTCCACCTGCTCGGCCACGATCGGGCCGAGCTTGCGGCCGCGGATGGCGAAGTTGGCGTAGCCGAAGTCGTCGGTCTGCTCGGCCAGCACGTCGGCGACGCGGTCGGCCCAGCCGCGCAGTCCGTTGGGGCGTGCGGGATCGGGGTCGCCGACGCCCTCGGTGAACGAGTCGCCCAGGGCGACGTAGCGGTGGAAGGTCACCGGATCATTGTCGCGCCCTTGGTTTCGACACGGGCGCCAGGGCGCCCTGCTCAACCAGCGGGCTGGGTGTTTCGAGGCTAGGTTGGCCGCGTGCTGCTCTCTGACCGCGACATCACCGCTGAGATCGACGCCGGCCGGATCGCCCTCGATCCGTGGGACCCGGCGATGATGCAGCCGTCCAGCGTCGACGTACGCCTCGACAGGTTCTTCCGCGTCTTCGAGAACCACCGCTATCCCCACATCGACCCGGCGGCGGACCAGTCCGAGCTCACCCGCGAGGTCGAGCCGGAGGGCGACGAGCCGTTCATCCTGCACCCGGGCGAGTTCGTGCTCGGGTCGACCTACGAGGTGGTCTCGCTGCCCGACGACATCGCCGCGCGCGTGGAGGGCAAGTCGTCGCTGGGCCGCCTCGGGCTGCTCACCCACGCCACCGCGGGCTTCGTCGACCCGGGCTTCTCCGGCCACGTCACCCTCGAGCTGGCCAACGTCGCGACGCTGCCGATCAAGCTCTACCCCGGCATGAAGATCGGCCAGTTCTGCTTCTTCCGGCTGTCCTCGCCGAGCGAGCACCCCTACGGCTCGGAGAAGTACGGATCGCGCTACCAGGGCCAGCGCGGGCCCACGCCGAGCCGGTCGTTCCAGGGATTCCACCGCACGCCCATCTGACGGCTCGCGCCCGCTCACACCCGGTCCACATCGTGGATTAGGGCACACCCGTGTGTTCTTAATCGAACGAGGTGTGGTTAGGCTCTCCTAAGTTAGGTCAGCCTCACTCACCCCTGTTCCGGAGATCTTGATGAAGCGAACGCTCGCCGCTCCCCTCGCCCTGAAGGCGGCCGCGGCCACCCTCCTCGTTGCAGCACTCACCGCCTGCAGCACCGGTTCCACCGACTCGTCCGCCAGCGAGAGCGAGCCGACGGCCACCACCAGCGCCGACGCCGACGCGTTCCCGGTCACGATCGAGCACGCCCTCGGCGAGACCACGATCGAGTCCGAGCCGACCCGCGTCGTCGCGCTGGGCTACGCCGAGGCCGACTACCCGCTGTCGCTGGGCGTCGTGCCCGTCGGCGCCGACAAGATCGAGTACGCCGGCAACGAGAACGCCTCCTCCGACTGGTTCGACGAGGCCTTGGGTCAGATCGAGGGCGCCGAGCAGCCGAAGCGCTTCAGCACCGCCGACGGCGTGCCGGTCGACCAGATCGTCAAGCTGCAGCCCGACCTGGTGACCGCGACCCAGTCCGGCATCACCCAGGACGAGTACGACCAGCTCACCGACGCCGGCATCCCGGTCGTCGCCTACCCCGAGGCGCCGTACAACACCACGTGGCAGGAGTCGCTGGAGATGGTCGGCAAGGCGCTCGGTCGCTCCGACCTCGCCGAGGAGGTCAAGGCCGAGACCGAGCAGGTCATCGCCGACACCGCCGCGAAGTTCCCGCAGCTCGAGGGCAAGACCTTCACCTACGCCGGCCCGAACGCCGACCCGTCGTCGTTCTACGTCTACACCGTGATGGACAACCGCCCGCGCCTGCTCGTCGAGCTCGGCATGAAGAACTCCCCGCTGGTCGAGGAGCGCAGCGAGCCGGGCCAGTTCCTGTTCAACATCTCCTCCGAGCGCACCGCGCAGCTCGACGCCGACGTCTTCCTCACCTACGCCACCTCGGAGGCCAACGTGAAGGAGCTGGCGGACAACCCGCTCGTCAACCAGATCCCGGCCGTGGCCGAGAACCGCTGGTACGCCCAGGTCGACCCGGTCGAGTCCATCGGCCTCTCGGCCCCCTCGCCGCTGTCGATCCCGGTCGCGATGGACATGTTCATCCCGAAGGTCGCCGCGGCGGTCGACGGCGACGGCTCCACGCCCTGATCCGGCACCGGACGACGGACGAGACCTGAGATGACGGCCACCACTCAGCTGTTGGAGCGGCCGCGGAGCACCTCCGCGGCCGGTCCGGGGACGGCGTACGCCGTGCTGCTCGGGCTGCTGGTGGTGGCCGTCCTCGCGTCCGTCTTCCTCGGGTCACGGCTGATCTCCCCGACCGCGGTCCTCGAGGCAGGCCCGGACCGAACGGTCATCGAGGTGCGTGCCGTGCGCACCGTCCTCGGCCTGTTCGTCGGGGTGGCCCTGGGCCTGGCGGGTGCCTGCATGCAGGGCCTGACCCGCAACCCGCTGGCCGACCCCGGCATCCTCGGCGTCAACGCCGGCGCGGCCCTCGCCATCGTGCTCGGCATCTCGTTCCTCGGCCTCGGTGGGATCTGGGCCTACGTCGTCCTCGGCCTGGTCGGCGCGGCTGTCGCGTCCGTCGCCGTCCACGCGATCGCGGGCATCGGCCGCGACGGTGCGACGCCCGCCAAGCTCACCGTCGCCGGCGCTGCCTTCGCCGCAGCCGCCAGCAGCTGGACCGTCGCCGTCCAGCTGGTCGACCAGACGGCGCTCGACGTCATGCGGCGCTGGCAGGTCGGCTCGATCGGCGGCCGGCCGTGGGACCTCGTGGTCTCGCTGGCCCCGGTCTTCCTCGTCGGCACGCTGCTGGCACTCGCCCTCAGCCGTACCCTCAACGCCCTCGCCCTCGGCGAGGAGATGGCCACCGGCCTCGGCCGCCACACCACGCGCGACCGGATCCTGGTCGGCGTCGCCATCGTGCTGCTCGCCGGCACCGCCACCGCGGCCGCCGGGCCGATCGCCTTCGTCGGCCTGATCGTCCCCCACCTCGTCCGCACCCGCACCGGCTCCGACCACCGGCACCTGCTGCCGCTGAGCGCGGGCTTCGGCGCCGTGCTGGTGCTGCTCGCCGACACCGCCGGTCGCATCGTGCTGCCGCCCTCGGAGGTGCAGGTCGGGATCATGACCGCCGTCGTCGGCGTGCCCTTCTTCCTGCTCCTCGTACGCCGCGGACGGATGGGCCTGTGAACACCCCACGACGTTCTTCTCCTCCGCTGCGCTCCCCCGAACAACGCCGCGGGGACCCCGTATGAGCGCGCCGACCCTTCCCGTGACCTCCGCTCCGGCGTCGCCCGAGGAGCTGCCCGACCTGCGCGCCCTGACCCGCCGGCCGCGACGTCGCCGACGGCTGGCCCTCGGCGGGCTGCTCGTCGCGCTGGTCGCGGCCTTCGCGGTGCGAGTGCTGCTGGGCGACTACACCTTCACGGTCCCGGACTTCTTCCGGATCCTCTTCGGCGAGCAGATGCCGGTCTCGACCTTCATCCTGATGGAGTCCAAGCTGCCGCGCGCGGTGCTCGCGGTGCTGGTCGGCCTGGCCCTCGGCTCGGCCGGGTCGCTGTTCCAGATGGTGCTGCGCAACCCGCTCGCCAGCCCCGACATCGTCGGCGTGAGCCTCGGCGCGAGCGCGGCCGGCATCTTCGCCCTGCTCACGCTGGGCCTGCGCGACAGCGCCGTCTCCCTCTTCGCCGTTGTCGGCGCCGTGGTCATCTCCGCCGTGGTGCGGTGGGTGGCCGGCACGACCGGCGGTTACCGCCTCGTGCTCGTCGGTGTCGGCGTCGCGGCCGCGATGGTCTCGGTCGTGCAGTACCTCCTCGCCCGCTCCAACACCTGGGACGTCCAGCTCGCGCTGCGGTGGCTGGTCGGCAGCGTGAACAACGTCCCGTGGTCGACGATCGGCGTGCTCGCGGTCGCGCTGGCGGTGCTGCTGCCGACACTCGCGGTGCTGGCGCACGCGCTCCCCGCGCTCGAGCTCGGCGACGACGCCGCGGCCGGGCTCGGCGTCGGGCGCCACCGCACCGACGCGCTGCTGCTCGTCGGTGTGCTGCTCACGGCCGTTGCGGTGGCCGCCGCCGGACCCGTCGCCTTCGTGGCCTTCATGTCCGGCCCGATCGCCCGCGCCCTGATGGGCGGACGGCACAGCCTGCTCGCCGGCGCCCTGGTCGGCGCGATCCTCATGCTGCTCGCCGACTACGTGGCGGCGTACCTCATCCCCGACGTCGTACTCCCCGTCGGGATCGTGACAGGGGCGGTCGGCGGACCGTTCCTGCTCTGGCTGTTGGCGCGCGGCGCCGCGACGGGAAGGACCGGATGACCACCCCCACCACCAGGCTGCTCACCGACCGCGTGACGCTCGGCTACGGCGACCGCACCGTCGTCCGCGAGGTCAGCGTCGCCATACCCGACGGCAAGGTGACCGTCGTCGTCGGCCCCAACGCCTGCGGCAAGTCGACGCTGCTCAAGGGGCTGGCCCGGCTCGTCCGCCCGCACGGCGGCAGCGTGCTGCTCGACGGCCAGGAGATCCACCGCCGCCCGACCAAGGAGGTCGCGCAGGTGCTGGGGCTGCTGCCGCAGAACCCGATCGCCCCCGACGGCGTCGCCGTCGCCGACCTCGTCGGCCGCGGCCGCCACCCGCACCAGGGTGTCTTCACCCGGTGGAGCGCCGAGGACCGGCAGGCCGTGCAGGAGGCGATGGTGCTCACCGACACGTACGCCCTGGCCGACCGCGCCGTCGACGAGCTGTCGGGCGGCCAGCGCCAGCGGGTGTGGATCGCGATGGCCCTCGCGCAGGGCACCGACCTGCTGCTCCTCGACGAGCCGACGACGTACCTCGACGTGGCCCACCAGGTCGAGATGCTCGACCTGCTCGCCGAGCTCAACGCGCGCCGCGGCACCACGATCGTGATGGTGCTGCACGACCTGAACCTCTCTGCGCGCTACGCCGACCACCTCATCGCCCTGCACGACGGCGCGGTGGCCGCGGAGGGCTCGCCGCGCGAGGTGGTGACCGAGGAGGTCGTCCGCACGGTCTTCGCCCTCGACAACCAGGTGATCGAGGACCCCGTGTCCCGCACCCCGCTGGTGGTGCCTGTGGGCCGCCACCGCCCACGCGCCCAGCACATCACCGACACCCCGCACCAGGAGAACCGATGACCGTGACTTCCTCGACCCTGCCCATGCTCTTCGCCGACCTCGAGGTCGTGTCGGTCGAGCGGCTCAGCCCGACCTTCCTGCGCGTCGAGCTCGGCGGTCCAGAGCTGGCCGACTTCGGCGTCGACGGCCCGCGCTACGACCAGCGGATCAAGCTGATCTTCCCCGACCCCGTGACCGGGCGCCGTACGTCGACCGAGGGTGCCGACGAGTCGTGGTTCGGGACGTGGCTCGAGCAGCCGGCCAGCGAGCGCGGCCACATGCGGACGTACACGATCCGCGACGTGCGCGGCTCCGGCGAACAGACCACCTTCGTCGTCGACATGGTGCTCCACCTCGAGGGGGACCTCGTCGGGCCGGGCTCGACGTGGGCCTCGACGGCCGAGCCGGGCGACCGGCTCGTGATCCTGGCGCCGCGCCGCGGCTACCCCTACGGCGGCATCGAGTTCACCCCGCCGCTCGCAGCCGACCTGCTGCTCGTCGGCGACGAGACCGCGGTGCCCGCGGTCTGCACGATCCTGGAGCAGCTGCCCGACGACGCGCGGGGCACGGCGTTCCTCGAGGTGCCCCTGGCGGCCGACGTCCAGGACGTACGACGTCCGGCGGGCGTCGAGGTCGTGTGGCTGGCCCGCGAGGGCGAGGAGCTCGGCGCCGGGCTGCAGGAGGCGGTCGTGTCGCACCTCGGCATCCCCGGCGCCGCCGTCGAGGTGGAGGCCGACGAGGTCGACCCCGACCTGTGGGAGACGCCGTTCTACTCCTCCTCCGGCGAGGAGGTCTCCGGCGACCTGACCGGAGTGGGAGGCACCTACGCCTGGATCGCCGGGGAGTCGAAGGTGGTCACCGGCCTGCGCCGGCACCTGGTCAACGAGCTGGGCTTCGACCGCAGCCAGGTGGCGTTCATGGGCTACTGGCGCCGCGGCGTGGCCATGAAGTCCTGACCGAACTCCCGACCTGGCTGCGACGCCAGTGCGTGGTGGTGCGTCAGCGGCGCTTGGGCGCGCGCGGCGAGTAGCGCACGCGCTCGGCGATGCGGTGTCGCGCGATGAGCTCGATGTCGGTGAGCGAGTCGAACATGGCCGTGCTCCTTTCGACGAGAGGGGAGTGGCTGACCGGGGTCAGCTCTGGTGGAGGATGACGTCGCCCGAGGCGGTGGTGGCACGCACCTCGAGGTAGGGCTGGTCGGGACCGGGCTCGCCGGTGCCGGGCAGGTCGGAGGCCAGGCGGCCGCTCGCGGTGCGGACGTCGGTCCACACCGGCAGGCCCGCGGTGACCCCGATGCGGACGTCGCCGCTCGCGGTCTTGGCGGTGATCCGGCCGGCCGCTGCTCGGCCGATGACGAGGTCGCCGGAGCCGGTGGTGAAGATGGCCTCGCCGGTGAGCGAGCCGACCTCGGCGTCGCCCGAGCCGGTCTTGATGGCCAGCTCGTCACGGCTGGCCTCGACGCGTACGTCGCCACTGCCGGTCGTGATGACCAGGTGGGAGTCGGCCCGGCGCACGAGGACGTCGCCCGAGCCCGACTTGACCCGCGCGTCGCCGGCGAGGTGCTCTGCGACGACGTCGCCCGAGCCGGACTGCACGGTGGTGTCGCCGTCGACGACGTCGAGCGAGACGTCGCCCGAGCCGCTGTCGATCTTGGTGTCGGCGAACCGGCCGTGGGTGACCACGTCGCTGCTGCCCACCTTCGCGTAGAGGCCGCTGGCGACGGGCACCTCGACGACGATCTCGGCGCGGGCGTCCTTGCCGAGGAAGCCGCCACGCTTGGGGGCGATGATCGCGATCCGGTCGCCCAGGTCGCGGACGTCGTACTCCTCGGCGCGCTCGCCGGTGATCCGTACGGTCGTCTCGGTGGTGTCGGTGGCGGTGACGTCGACGCTGCCGCGGCCGTTCTCGACGTAGAGGTCGACCGGCTCCGGGGTGTCGAAGGCGAGGTCCAGCTGGTTGCTCATGGTGGTCTCCAGAAGGTGTGTTCGTCCGACGGGCCGGCCGGTGCCGGTCCGCTGAAGCGGGTGGTGAGGTGGCCCTCAGCAGGGCCGGGCTGTCAGAGCCAGCCGGTCATCCGGCGGTTGCCGCCCTGCTTGCGGTTGGCGGCGAACGGGTCGTAGCCGACGAAGGGGACGCTGCTCAGGTCGATGTCGACGTTGATCGAGTGCTCGTTGGTGGCGCTGCGGACCAGGCCGACCATCCAGGTGTTGAGGCTCTGGCCGGCGGCAGCCGCCTTCTCCTCGGCCCGGGCCTTGACCGCCTCGGGGATCCGGAGGGTGATGCGGGCCAGGTCGCCGTCGTCCTCCTCGGGCGCGGCCGGCGGCGCCGGCGGCGGGGGAGGTGCGGGGAGCTCGCTGCGGGGGGCGACCTCGACGACGAAGTCGAGCTCGCGGCCGACCAGCCGCACGTCGACGCTGCCCTCGGGCAGCTCGGCGGTGATCTCGGCCGCGGCGTGGGAGATGGCCTCCATCAGCGCCAGGCGGGCGCTGGGGTCCAGGGCGTACGCCAGGCGCTCGGCCGCCTGCTTCAGGTCGTCGCTGCCCGCCTCGGCCGCGGCGACGAGGTCGCGGCGGAGGGTGTCGACGTACGGGGTGATGTCCATGCGCACCATCGTGACATCACTGTGATGTCATGTCAACACCTTCGTGACATCACGTTGCCACCCACCTGACATCAGCGCCGAGTCGGCGCATCTGCACGCCTGAAATGGGCCGAGTCGGCGCATCTGCACGCGGTGACTGTGCAGATGCGCCGACTCGGTGGGTCCTGCGTGTGCAGATGAGCCGACTCGGTCAGAGGTCGAAGAGGGAACCTGCCCCGTCGATGTCGGCGTCGGTGCGCGGGGTGTGACCCGGCCCGGCCGAGGCGGCCGGCTTCGGGGCCGGCTCCTCCGGGGCGGGTGCCTCGTCCTCGGCGGCCTCGGCCGCGGGCTCCTCCTCGGGCTCCTCCTCGGGCTCGTCCGTCGGTACGTCGTCGGAGTCGAGAATCGTGTCCGGGTCCTCGGCAGGCACCGCCTCCGCCTCGGGCGCGGGCGTGTCCTCGGGGTCGCGGAACGTCGCCGCCTGGCTGAGGTCCGCGCCGCTGGGCGGAGCGCTGGGGGCCTCTGCCTCTGCTGCGGGCTCCGGCTCGGCGGTTGCCTCGGGCTCGGGCGCTGCCTCGGCTGCCGGCTCGGCCGGTGCCGGGGCACTGGCGGTCGCCGGGGCGTCGATGTCGAAGAGCGAGCTCACGGCGCTGATGTCGACGTCGGTGCTCGGGGTCGACGTCGTGCCGCTCGACGGGGCCGGGGTCGCCGGAGCTGCTGCCGCCTCTGGCTCGTCATCGGCGTCGAGGACCGTCTCGGGGTCGTCGACCTCAGCCTCTGCGTGCTCGCTGGGGGCTGAGTCGCTCGGCGACTCGGGTGCAGCAGCCGGCTCCGGGGCCTGGATGTCGAACAGCGAGCCGCCGCTACCGAGGTCCACCGTCGGGGCGGGTGCGGCCGGCGCACTCGGCGTTGAGTCGCTGGGAGACTCAACGTCCACTGCCGGCTCTGACTCGGGCTCTGCCTCGGGCTCAGGCTCGGGCTCCGCCGCGGCGGCGGGCTCCGGCTCGGGCTTCGCCTCGGGCTCAGCGGCAGGCTCGGGGGCGGCGATGTCGAAGAGCGAACCGCCGCCACCCAGGTCGGTGGCGGGCGCGGCGGCCGGCTTGGCCTCGGCCGCCGGCTCCTCCTTCGCCTCGGGCTCGGGAGCGGCTGCCGGGGCAGCCTCGGGCTCGGCCGGCGTACCGACGTCGAAGAGCGATCCGCCGGCACCCAGGTCGGACGACGCGGGCTTCTCGGCAGGCTTCTCGGGCTCGGGCTCGGGCTCGGGCTCGGGGGCCGGGGTGTCGAAGAGCGAGCCACCGGACTCGGCGGGCTTCTCGGCCACCTTCGCGGCGGGCTCGGGCTCGGGCGCCGGGGTGTCGAAGAGCGACGTACCTCCCGAGGCCTTCGCGGCCGGACCGGCGTCGGCGGTCTCGGTGACGGTGTCCTCGGTGATGGTGACGTCGCCGGCCTCGGGCTCGTCCTTGGTCGCCACGTCGGTCGTCGCACTCGCGCTGGCAGCCGCGGGTGCGGGAGACGAGCCCGGAGCGGCCTTGGTGGCCTGCTCGCCCTTCACCGACGCGAGCAGCATCTGCGCGACGTCGAGGACCTCGACCTCCTCGCGGGCCTCGCCCTTGGCCTGCTGGGAGGTGAGGCCGTCGGAGAGCATCACCCGGCAGAACGGGCAGCCGACCGCGATCTGGTCGGCGCCGGTGCCGACGGCCTCCTTGGTGCGGTTGACGTTGATCCGCTCGCCGAGGTTCTCCTCCATCCACATGCGGGCGCCGCCGGCGCCGCAGCAGAAGGAGCGCTCGGAGTTGCGCTCCATCTCGACGTACTCGGCGCCCGGCAGCACCTGGAGCAGCTCGCGCGGCGGCTCGTAGACCTGGTTGTGGCGACCGAGGTAGCACGGGTCGTGGTAGGTGATCGAGCGCTTCGCGGCGCCCGCGCCGTCCTTGACCGGGGTCAGCTTCCCCTCGCGCACGAGGCGGTTGAGCAGCTGCGTGTGGTGGACGACCTCGAGCTCGATGCCGAAGTCCTTGTACTCGTTCTTGAGCGTGTTGAAGCAGTGGGCGCAGGTCGAGACGACCTTCTTGACCTTGTACTCCTTGAAGGTCTCGACGTTCTGCTGCGCGAGGCCCTGGAAGACGAACTCGTTGCCGGCGCGGCGGGCCGGGTCGCCGGTGCAGGTCTCGCCGTTGCCGAGGACGCCGAAGGAGATGCCCGCGATGTTGAGCAGCTCGGCCACCGCGCGGGTGGTCTTCTTGGCGCGGTCCTCGTAGGCCCCGGCGCAGCCGACCCAGAACAGCCAGTCGACCGACTCGAGGGACTCGAGGTCGTCACCGACGACCGGGACGTCGAACTCCAGGCCCTTGGCCCAGTCGAGCCGGCCCGAGGGAGACATGTTCCACGGGTTGCCCTTGTTCTCCAGGCCCTTGAAGAGCTGGTTGAGCTCGGCCGGGAAGTTCGACTCGACCAGGAGCTGGTAGCGCCGCATGTCCATGATGTGGTCGACGTGCTCGATGTCGACCGGGCACTGCTGGACGCAGGCGCCGCACGAGGTGCAGCTCCACAGCACGTCCTCGTCGATCACGAAGTCGCCGTCGCCGGGGTTGTAGAAGTAGTCGAGGACGTCGGTGCCCGAGCCGGCCGACTCGCCCTTCGAGCCGACGCCGACCAGCGCACGCTCTGCGTGCGCCTCGTCGCCTGCGGACTTGGCGTACGCGTGGTCGCGGAGGCTGGTGATCAGCAGCTTGGGCGAGAGGGGCTTCTCGGTGTTCCAGGCCGGGCACTGCGACTGGCAGCGACCGCACTCGGTGCAGGTCGTGAAGTCGAGGATGCCCTTCCACGAGAAGTCCTCGACCTTGCCGGCGCCCAGCGCCGAGTCCTCGTCGAGGTCGTCGATGTCGTCGAGGGTGATCGCCTTGCCGTCCGAGGTGAGCGGCTTCATCGCGCCGAGCGCCGTGCTGCCGTCGGCCTCGCGCTTGAAGTAGATGTTGAACCACGCGGTGAAGCGGTGCCACGCGATGCCCATGGTGATGTTGCGGGCGATCACCATCAGCCAGATCATCGCGAGCGCGATCTTGAAGGCGGCGATGAAGTAGATGAGGTTGTGCAGCGACGACTCGTCGACCGGGTACATCGCGTCGCCGATCCACGAGGCGATCGGGTAGTGGGAGCGGCCGACCTCCTCGTCGAGCTTCCACTCCGCGGCGCGCACGAACAGGATCGCGGAGCCCTCGAGCAGCGCGAGCGCCTCGACGAAGTAGGCCTGCCAGAAGGTCGAGCCGAAGAAGCGGCTCTTGCGTCCCTCGGACCGCGGGTGGTGCGTCTGCCGGTAGACGATCAGGTAGATGATGCCGACCGTGCTGAGCAGGCCGATGAGCTCGCTGAACCACTCGTAGGGGTACCAGTGGCCGATCACGGGCCAGGCGAAGTCGGGCGTGAAGAGCTGGAAGTACGCCGCCAGCACGGCAGTGCTGAGGAAGAGGAACGCTGCGTAGACGAACCAGTGCATGATGCCGACCCAGTGCCACTGGAGCATCCGGGTGTGGAGGAACGTCTCCTTGAGCATCGTCGCGAAGCGACCGCCGGGGTTGTCGTTGCGCCCGGGCGCCGGCTGGCCGGACCGGATCACGCCCAGCATGCGGCGTACGGCCGGCACCAGGAGGGCCACTGCGGCGACGGTCAGGGCGAACGAGACGACGATCGCGAACATCTGCATGAAGGACTGCTCCTCGGTCGGGGCGTACGAGCCGGAGCATATGGCCGTCGATGGTGCCGACGGCAGGGCACGTACGAGTGAGAAGGATCCTACCCGCAGGTAACTTCAGTGGTGGAGGCGCGTGCGATCAGTTCACGATCGCGACGTTCTCCACCTCGATCTCGCGGGCGTCCTCGCGGTAGGTCGCGAGCTTCTGCTTGACCTGGTCGAGGGCGTCGGTCAGCTGCTTCACCCCGTCGCGGAGCTTCTGCTGGTAGTCGAGGTGGGCGGCGTGCGACTCGCTGCTCTCCTCCCAGCTGGGGGTGAGGCGCTCGGCCTCCTGGAGCAGCGTGTCGATCTGCTGGGTGATCGCGGTCGTGGCGTTGCCGAGCGCGGTCTCGATCGAGGACAGCGCCCCCTGGTGGACGACCAGTCCGCGCTCGCTCATCGGGGACCACCACCGAGGCGGTCGGCGAGCTGGCCGGCCCGCTCGGCCTGGGCGACATCGTTGGTGGCGTGCTCCTGGGCGACGTACATCAGGTTCTGGGAGTAGCCCTCGAGGATCGGGCCGAGGGTGATCGCGACGGTGAACCACTCGTTGATCGCCTCGCCGAACCCGGCGGCGGCCTGTCCCTTGAAGCCCGCGCCGGCCTCGGTCTCGATGGTGGAGCCGAGGTCCTGCAGCGTCTGCTGCAAGGGCTCCACGGCGTCTGCCGCGGCCTGGGCGGCCGCCTGCATCTCGGCGTAGACGAGTCCGACGGCCACGGCCGCCCCCTTCCGTTCGGGTGTCGCAGGATCCATACCCCCGCGCACGCGGGTCTACACGCCCCAACCTGCACCAGTTCGGCGCGTTTGGGGAGCCTCGCGAGGGGGAACTCCACAGCCATGCCGTCCTACGACTACGAAGTCGACCTCGAGAGCATGGGCAAGGCCGCCCAGGGTCTCAACGACACCGTGAAGCTCTTCAAGGACAAGGACGTCGAGGACCTGGTGCCCAGCAAGGGCGACGTCGGCAGCGACGTGGTGTGGGACGCGCTCGACGAGTTCAAGAACCGCTGGGAGGAAGGCGTCAACAACCTCTGCAAGGGTGTCGAGGAGATGTCGGGCCGGCTGGGCAAGATCGCGATGAACTACTTCGAGACCGACAAGGCCGGGCGCGAGTCGCTGTCCGCCCTCAAGGGCACGATCGCCGCCATCAAGGTGATGTGAGATGCCGGACTTCGAGATCGAGGGCAACCCCGGCAACATCCGCTCCAAGGCGCTGACCATGGAGCAGAAGGGCCAGCTCTTCTACGACACCGGCGATGCCCTCGCCAAGATCGACGTCTCCGGCTGGACCGGCCGCGCGGCCGACGAGTTCCGCGAGGCCCACGACCTCGAGCCCGAGCGCTGGGTCAAGGCCGGCAACGGCTTCAAGAAGGCCGCCGCCGGCCTGACGACGTACGCCGGCGAGCTCGAGAACGCGCAGTCCCGGGCCGAGTGGGCGCGCAAGGAGTACGAGCGCGGCCAGCGCGAGTCGGCCAGCGCGCGCACCCAGTACGACTCCTACATGGGCAAGATGCAGGCCTACTGGAGCAGCGGCGGCACCGACCAGGCCGAGCCGTTCCACGACTGGGGCGACCCGATCCAGCAGGAGGCGCTCGGCGAGCTGGCGTCCGCGCGGGCCGATCTCGACAACGCCGCCCACGTCTGCGCCGGGGAGGTCAAGGCCGGCTGTGCCGACGCGCCGGAGGAGCCGAGCTGGTGGGAGTCGGGCCTCAAGTTCGTCGGCGGCATCTTCGAGGGCGCCGGTGAAGCGGTCTGGGACCTGCTGACCATGGTGCCGTTCAGCCCGGTCAACATGGTCATCGACTCCTACAAGCTCGCCACGGGCGACCTCACGCCCGAGGAGCTGATGAAGAAGTACGAGCTCTCCGCCGAGAGCGCGTGGGACATGGCGCAGGGCATCTACACCGGCCTCACCACGGACCCGATCGGCTTCGGCAAGGAGCTCGGCAAGTCGCTGCTCGACTGGGACACCTGGGCCGACGACCCGGCACGCGCCCTCGGCCACCTGGTGCCCGACGCGGTCATCGCGGTCGCCACCGCGGGCTCGGGAGCGCTCGCGACCCGTGGCGCGAAGGGCGGCGCGGACCTCCTCGACGGGCTGCACGACCTGTCCAGGCTGGAGGACCTGTCCGACCTCCGTCACCTCGACGACCTGGGCGACCTCAACAAGCTCGACGACCTGGGCGACCTCCGTCACCTCGACGACCTCGCCGACCTGCACAAGTACGACGACGTCGCCACATCGCCCCAGGGCGTCGGTCGCACCCTCGACGACCCGGCCCTCGAGCCGTGGCTGGACGAGGTGACCAAGCAGCACCCCGAGCTCGACCGCGACGGCGTCCGTGGCATCTGGGACTACACGACCAACGACGGCTACGACGTGATGAACGGCAACATGCGCGAGATCGGGCCCAACGAGCTCAGCGTGCAGCAGCGGATCGACGCCACCAACAAGGGCCTCGACCAGCTGCCGAAGTACGACGGCACGACCTACCGCGCCACCAACCTGCCGGACTCCGTGGTCGACCACATCAACAACGGCGGCACCTACTCCGACCGCGCCTTCACCAGCAGCTCGACCAACCCGAACGTCGCCGAGGGCTTCATGAACCCCGGCAAGGACAACCCGACCCGGATCACGATCGACGGTCACTCAGGCAGCAACGTGGGCCCGTTCTCCGCCGCGAAGTCCGAGGCTGAGATCCTGTTCAAGGGAGGCACCGAGTTCGAGGTGCTCAGCAACACGATCGGGCCCGACGGGGTCCGGCAGCTGGTGGTGAGGGAGATCCCGTGAGCGGTCGCGAGGACCTGGGTGACATGACCCCCGAGGAGATCGCCGACTGGGCCGCGCGCGACTGGGCCGCTGCCAAAGAGGCGCACAAGGACGACCCGCTGCCCGAGTTCAACCGCGCCAAGCAGGACGACTACCCCCACTGGAACCTCGTCGCCTACATGTTCCACACGCGCGCCGGCGAGCGGGTGCTCGTCGACCGCGGCGACGGCGTGCAGGTCGAGGGCACCCTGGGCGGCGTACGACCTGCGCGGGGGCAGGACGAGCTGCTGGTCGAGCTCGAGGGCACCACGTGGGCCTGCACCCGGGCCGACGGCGAGCAGTGGGCTCCGGGCGACCGCGGCCGCGTGCGGGTCGAGACGTTGACCGTGCCCGTCGTCGCGCGGCACGGTGACGGCTCGGGCGCGAGCGCCCGGTGGAGCCTGCAGACCAACATGGAGGGACAGCCGTGACCCAGACGCCCGACCTGGAAGCCTTCCTCGCCACTCTCGAGCAGCTGCCGCCGCACGAGGGCGTCGTCTTCCGGGGCTGCGAGGCGCGCAGCCACGAGCGGTGGGCGGGGCGGGCCCATGTCACCGACGCGCTGCTGTCGACCTCGCGCGACCCGCGCGTCGCGACGGAGAACTTCAGCACCGAGGCCGTCTACGCGATCCTCAGCCGCTCGGGCCGCGACATCGAGCCGTTCTCGGCCGCCCGGCACGAGCACGAGGTCGTCTTCCTGCCGGGCACGATCTTCACGCTGGTCACGCGGGTCCGGTTCAAGGACCTCGGCGTGACCATCGTCGAGGAGTTCGTCCCCGCATCCGACACCGACCCGCCGGCCGTCGACTTCGCCGCGGTGGAGGAGGAGATCGGTCGTGCGCTCCTCCAGGCCGAGCTGCGCGAGCCCGTGCCGGCATCGATCCCGGGCAAGTTCGCCGGCGACATCGCGTGATCGAGGTCGCGTGATCGAGCTGGGCGCTCCTGCGCCGGGCTTCGGCGACCGGGTCGAGGGGGTCCTCCTCGGGGCCGCGTGCGGTGATGCCCTCGGCGTGCCCTACGAGTTCGGCTCGGCGCCGCTGGCTCCCGGCGAGGTGCCCCGCATGATCGGGGGCGGGCTCGGCCCCTACGCGCCCGGCGAGTGGAGCGACGACACCCAGATGGCCGTCGTGGTCGCGCAGGTGGCGGCGGAGCACGGGCTGCGCGACGAGGCGGCGCTCGACCGTGTCGTCGACGGCTGGGTCGGCTGGCTCCGCGACGGTGCCTCCGACGTCGGCAATCAGACCCGGTCGGTGCTCGCGGAGGTGGGTGCCGGGGGACTCACCCGACCGGCGCACGACGCCCGGCTGGCGTCGTACTCCCTGCACGCGCAGACCGGCCACACCGCAGGCAACGGCTCCCTCATGCGCACGGCGCCGGTGGCGCTCGCCTTCCTCGACGATCCCGCCGCACTCGCCGAGCAGGCCCGCGCGATCTCCGGCCTCACCCACGCCGACCCGCTCGCCGGCGACGCGTGCGTGCTCTGGTGCCTCGCGATCCGCCACGCCGTGCTCGGCGGTGAGGTGCCCGACCTGGGTGACCTCGTCGGTGAGGTCCCGTCGGAGCGCCGGGACCAGTGGGCCGGCTGGATCACCGACGCCGAGCGGCGGATGCCCTCCGACTTCTCGCCCAACGGGTTCGTCGTCACCGCGTTGCAGGCCGCCTGGTCAGCCGTACGTCATCCGGTGGAGATGGGCTCCCCGACCGTCGGCTCGCTGGTGGCCGCGGTGCACGCGGGCAACGACACCGACACGGTCGCGGCCATCGCGGGCGCCCTGCTCGGTGCCGCCCACGGCGCGTCGTCGCTGCCCGAGGAGTGGCTTGCCGTGGTGCACGGCTGGCCCGGGCTCGACGCCGCCGACCTGCGCCTCCTGGCGGGTCGGGTCGCGGGCCGGGCCTGAGCGATCAGGCCCGGCGGACCGCCTTGACCGTCCCGCCACGGGAGAGCTCGACCGTCATCAGCACCCGCTTCCGCCCGGGCTGCTTCGCGCAGTAGGTGAACTCCTGCCCGAGCCGCTGCCACGGCTGGCCGATCCGCCGCATCAGCGCGCGGGTGGAGAGGCCGGTGTCGGCGGCCTTCGTGAAGGCGTGCACGGACATCCGCAGCCCGGGGTTGCGGCAGGAGTCGGGCGCCAGGCCCCAGGCGCGCTCCCAGGTCTGGAGGTAGGCCTCCGCGCCGCGGGACAGGTCGTCGGCGAGCGCGTCGCCGTCGGCGCCGGCCACGTGCTCGGCGTCCTCGACCCAGTCGGCGTACAGGCCGTAGTGGGAGACGCCGTCGGTGTTGATGTCGAAGACCCGCTCCCCGCTGCGCTGCCGGCTGATCGTGACGCCGCCGAGCCCGGTGAAGGGGTACGTCACCGGGTTGCTCGCGCCGGCGCCGCGCGGGTCGCCCTGGGCGCCGAAGCCGTTCATGTCGGAGCCGAACCCGAAGCCGAAGTAGTAGCGCGGGTCGGTCCAGCCGAGGTGCTGGCGCCACTTCTCGACGAAGCCCGTCGAGTCGCCGGCGTAGGGGGCGACGAAGCCGCCGAGCCGGTAGATCCGCGGGTAGGCGTCGGGGGTCGACCACGAGTGCGACGAGACGACGCCGGGGGTGCGGCCGGCGGCCTGCTGCTGCTCCATGTAGTCCAGCGCGGCGTTGCGGCCAGCGACGCTCATGTGGTCGGGGTCGAAGAGGATCTTCTGGTCGATCATCGCCGAGAGCAGCTTCTGGCCGAGCGGGCTCAGGCCGAGCTGGTTGCAGTGCGGGCCGGCCGGGTAGACCGGTGCGGGCTGGACCCCGACGTCGCCGAAGAGCTTCCAGATCGCGCCGAAGATGGCGTCCTGATCGGGCTCCTGCGCGCCGGCGCCGCCGGAGAGGTCGCCGAGGTTGGGCGACTGGAGCTTGTCCTCCATGCCGGGCGGGTTGGTGGACGGACAGGTCTGCATCCGCAGGAACGACCCAGTGCTGAGGAAGTTGGCGCTGTTGGTCAGCGGGCCGTTGGTCCCCGAGTCGCCGGCAACGCCGGTGAAGGCGTTGTCGAACTTGTTGGTCAGCTCCATCTGGCTGACGCCGAGCTGCTTCATCTCGCCGAGCTCGCGGAGCATCTGCTCCTCGGTGCAGGTCGGCCGGCCGAGCTGGACGTTGCAGCCCAGCGGGACCGAGGTCTCCATGCCCATGACGACGGCGAGCTTGCCCTGGTTGATGACCTTCCGGGCCTCGAACGGGTCGGTGACGATGCGGTACCAGCCGCGACCGGGGCCGCCGTACTGCGCGTCGATGTAGTCCTGCATCGCGCGCATGTCCTTGGCCTGGAGCCGGACGGCGTCGCGGTCGTCGCAGGAGTTCTTCTTCAGCGGGTAGACCGTGCAGAGGATGTGGTTCTCGGTGAGCAGGCTGGTGTGGATGCGCAGGCCGGCGCGCCACGAGCGCTCGAGCCACGTGTAGTAGACCTGCTGGTGCGTCAGCGAGTGCGGGTTGGGCCAGTAGGAGAACGTCGGCCAGCCGACCGGGTCGTGGCCGGTGCCGGGCGCGTGCCCGGCGAGCACGTCCTCGAGCAGCGCGCCGCGACCGTCCGCGACCTGGTGGTCGGGGCAGTCGACGAGCGCCGCCGCAGCACCGTACTTGTGGAAGGGCGGGCTGCAGATCACCCGGCCGCCGAGGAACTCGTGGGTCTGGCCGTGCACGTGCGGGTCGACGTAGCCGCGCACCTCCTGGAACGGCGTCGCGCCGCCGAACGGGCGGCCGCTGACGTTGGTCTCGACCTCGGGGAAGGCGGTGCAGCCGTCCGTACGACGGAGGGCGAAGGGCTCCGCGGCGCCCGTGCCCAGCCCCGATGCCGTACGACGCAGCGCGCGGCCGTCGGCGAGGGTGAAGGTGAAGCGGCCTCGTCCGGCGCCGCGGACCGTCCAGTCGGAGTCGGGGGACGGCGCGGCCGCCGAGGTCGTGCCGCCGCCGGACGTGGCGGCGAGGAAGGTGCGGTCGGCGGCGTAGAGCAGGTAGGAGCCGAGGCCGGTGGCCTGGAAGGCGGTCGGCCGGCCGGCGAGGGAGTAGCACCCGCCGGCCATGGCGTACCGGCTCTCCGGCACGAGGCGCCGCGGGCTGCGCAGCGGCACCTTCGTCAGGCGCGGCTCTGCGAGCGTCCGCTGGGCGGAGACGCGGGCCCGGCTGGCAGCGCGCTCGCGGGGCGTCGTCGGGTCGGGCGCGGTCGCGGCCTCGCCGCTGCGGCTGATCGCGTTCTTGGTGGTCGGGTCGTTGTGGACGTGCCCGTGCCCGTCGTCGAGCACCGACGCGATCCCGTCCAACCCGTCGATCCCGTCGACGGCCGCGTGCGTGTGCGGGCGCTGCTCGGCAGCGACCTCGGCGCGCTGGCGGGCCTGCGCGTCGTAGGTCGACGACAGGTTCGCCGACGGCGCGGGATCGTGCGCGGCGGTGAGCGCTCCGGCGGTGACCACTCCGCCTGCGGTCACCAGGGAGATGAGGACGCGGCGGACGGGGTGGGGCGTGGGGGACACGGCGGCTCCTTGTCGTCGGGGGCTCAACGACCCGGTCCCCGCCGGGGCTACGTCGGCCGGCTCCCGCTGACCCGCCGGGTGAGCTGGGCCGCCGTCGCGGCGACCGCCCGCGCGATGGCCGCCACGTCGGCGTCGGCGTCGCTCGGGAACGTGACCGCGACCCCGGCCACGGGGTGCCCGTTGTGGTCGAGCACGGCCGCCGCCACGCTCTGCAGCCCAGGTGTCACCTCGCCGTCCTCCGACGCGTGCCCGCGCTGGCGGGTCTCGGTGAGGATGGTGCGCAGCGCGCTGAGCGACGCCGGTCCCTTGCCGTGGCGGTCGACGAAGGCGCTGCGGTCGGGGTAGAGCGCGCGGACCTGGCTCGCCGGGAGCGCGGCGAGGACAGCCCGGCCCGACGCGGTCAGGTGCGCCGGGAGCCGTACGCCGACGTCGGTGACGAGCGGCGGGCGGCCCGGTGCGCGCTCCTCGATGACGTAGAGCACGTCACGGCCGTGCAGCACCGCGAGGTGTGCGCCGTGGCCGGTGCGGTCGACCAGCTCGGCCAGCGGTCGGCGGGCCAGCCGGGCCAGCGGCTCCTGCCGGGTGAAGCCGCTGCCGACCTCGAACGCCGCGACGCCGAGGCCGTAGCGGTGCTCGTCGGGCAGGTGCACGACGAAGCCCTCGTCGATCATCGTGTTGAGCAGGTGGTAGGCCGTGCTGCGCGGCAGGTCGCACGCCCGCATGATCCGGTCGAGGGGGACCGGGTCGGCCTGCGTGGCCAGGAAGCGCAGCACGCGCAGGGCGCGGGTGGCTGCGGGGACCTGGCTCACGGGGCCGATCGTGGCACGTCCGGGATCAGGAGTCGGTGGTGTCCTTCTTGGTGAACCAGCCGCCGCCGCCACCCTCGCTCTCCATCGGCTTGCCGGGCATGTCGTTGGCGCCCGGCGTGCGGCGCGGGAGGAGCGGCGAGCCGGTGGCCGGCGGCTGCTCGGCTGCGGGCTCGGCGGGCTGCTCGGCCTGGGGTGCGGGCTCCGGCTCGGGAGCGGTCTCGAGCTCGGGCTCGGGGGCCGGCGTGGTCTCCGGCGTGGTCTCCGGGGTGGGAGCGGTCTCGGGCTCGGCGTTCACCTCGGCCGGCGGCGTGGGCTGCACAGGCTCGGACGCGCCGACCTGCGGGGTGTAGTCGTCGGCCTTGTGGTCGACGCGGGGGTCGAGGCGGTCGGCGGCGCGGATGCGGTCCTCGTGGGCGGCCTCGGCCTGGCTCGCGGCGATGCGGGCCCGCTCGGCCTCGGCCTCGGCCTGGTCGGCGGCTGCCCGAGCCTCCTCGGCCGTGGCCTCCGCCTCCTCTGCCCGGGCCTGCGCGGGCGGGAGCACCGTCTGGGCGCTGGCAGCCGCCTCGGAGCGCAACTGGTCGGCACGTGCCACGTTGCTCTCGCGGTTCTTCCGGAGGACGTGGGGCACCACCAGCGCCAGGGCGATGACGAGCACGACGAGCAGCGTGATGGTGATGAGCGTGGTCATGCGGCCAGTCTCGCAGCCCTGCTGCCCGTGTCCAGCACACGCGCCCACCCGCAGGGGTGGTGTTCGCGTGTGCCGGACCGTGGGCCCCAACCGTGGGCGTCAGTGCAGTCGCTCCATCACCGTCCTCGCCGTGCGGTGGCCGATGGCGTACGCGTCGGACATGGCGTCACGGAAGTGGAAGCCGCCCCAGATGCGGGCGTTGAGGGCGTCGTACTCCAGCTGGGTGAGCGTGGCGTAGGTACGCGGCGCCGTCGGGAAGTTGCTCGACCGCAGCTCCAGTGGGGTGGTCTCGCCGAGCCGCTCCCGGATGACCTCGACGGCGGGACTGGTCAGGCAGCCGTGGCCGCTGACGTAGTCGGAGTACGGCGGGCTGGGCAGGTACGGCGTCCAGCCGGCCTCGGGCGCGGTGTCGGGGTTGCCGTCGTCCGCGGCGCGGGCGATGGCCTGGAACGGGCGCCAGAAGCCGACGTCGCGCTTGAGCTGCCAGCACCTGATCAGGGAGTCGGTCATCGCCCCGTGGATGGCGGCGAACATCCAGGCGGTGTCCTCGAGGCTCTGGGGATGTGTCTCGAGGTAGCGCACGAGGGCGTCGCCGACCATGGTCGCGGAGTTGCTGTTGAAGAAGACCGCGGTGTCGGACTGGGCCTGGCTGCGCACGGTCGAGCCGGTGCCGCCGAGGAGCTTCACCTCGCTGTAGTCGGTCGTGTAGTCGTCGCTGGTGAGGGCGTCCGGTCCGTTGACGCGGGCCAGCCGCTTCACCACGAGCGGATCCATCGAGCCGATCCACGCGGCCAGCATGTCGGTGGCCGGCGGCGTCGGCTGCCAGACGCCGATGCCCGGGGGCAGCGTGTAGTGGATGGTCGTGTCGAGGTAGCCGTCGTCGGCGCGCTCGTCGATCAGCCGGGCGGCGACCTTCCTGCCGATCCACACGCCTCGGTCCTCGGCGCTGCCGTCGGGCACGCCGGCCAGGGAGGTGGGCAGGCTGGCGTCGAGCGACGTCGCCGCGGCCGGCACGTAGTGGACGAGCACGTCGTGCGCCGCCTGGGCGACGGCGGCCGTCTCCGAGCTGTCGTGGCGCGACGCGGACGCGCGCATGGCGTCGTACATCGCGGTGGAGGTGTAGCCCAGCAGCGGTACGCCGACGGGGATGGGCGTCACGGGGTAGATCGTGGCGAACGCGACGCGCTCCCAGTCGAGCACGACCTGCCCGCTGTCGGGCGAGCTCGGCGGGTCGGTGTGATGGTGGTGATGGTGGCGTGCCCCGCCGCCGGTGGCGGCGCTGGACGTGGCCGACGGGGCGGAGATCGATGCGGCGAGCAGGACCGCGGCGCCGAGTGCGACGCGGGTTCTCTTCAGTGTCATGGCAGGTGCCTCTCGCGAGAAGGGTGTCCCTGCTCGTGAGTGTCAGGCGCCCCTTGGCGCACGGGCCATACGCGTTTGCGCGTACGTTCGGGCCCGGTGACGCACCCGTCTAGCCCAGTCGCTCGATCCGCTCGCGGAGGTCGAGGTCGGGCAGGTCGCGGCCCTGCAGCCGCGCGACGGCGGCCAGGCGGCCCGAGACGCCGAGCTTGCGGTAGATGTTCTCGAGGTGCTTGCGCACGGTCGCGGGGGAGATGAAGAGGTCCTCGGCGATCGCGGAGTTGGACGCTCCGGAGGCCACGTGGCTCAGCACGCGGCGCTCCTGCACCGTGAGGCTGGCGGGCAGCGTCGGCGTCGGCCGCTCGCGCACCAGGCGGCCGAGCAGCGGCGTGAGCATGCGGGCCATGGCGAGGTCGTGCTCGTCGAAGTAGCGGTGCTCCCGTCCGAACGCCACTTGCACGATCGCGTCGGGCCCGTTGCGGAAGCCGATCGCCAGCCCGTCGGCGAGCCCGTCGATCGCGTGGCACGCCTCCGCGGCGAGCGGGTTGCGGCTCCAGTGCATGACACCGAGGTAGTAGGGAGCGCCGTGGGGTCGGTCGTCGCCGTCCGCGTCGGGATAGCCCAACGTGACGACGTCGCTGATCCGCAGCGTGCCGTCCTGGAAGACGGCGATCACGCCGTCCGAGGGGATCAGCACGCTCAACCACTCGAGCACCTGGCGCGACGGGAGCGGGGATCCCGGGCAGGGGCTCGTGTCCAGCAGGTGGCGCAGCGCCTGCTGCTCGATCTCGCTGAGCACAAGGTCCGGCATGGTCTTCCCTCGCGATCGAGGCTAGACCCGGCCCAGCGGACCGTCATCCCCATTTAGGGGCCCCGGCGGGGGCGGTCAGGCTCGGTGCGTGCCGTCCCCGGAGTCCGTACGCCGGGCGTCGTCCGCGTCGAGCACCGTGTCGGGGCTGTAGCCCTCGGACGCCGTGTCGACCCGCGGGTCCACCTGGTCGGCGGTGCGCAGCCGGTCCTCGTGCACGGCCTGCTGCTGGGTGGCGGCGACCTTGGCCTCCTCGGCCTTCTCGCGGGCACGCTCGGCCTCGAGGCGGGCGCGCTCGGCCTCGGCCTCGGCCTCCTTGGCGCGCACCTGGCTCTCCGGGATCTCGCTGGCGTGCTGTTGCGCCTCGTGGCGCAGGCTCTCGGCGTGCTCGACGTGCTTGCGCTTGCGCTGCTGTGCGGCCATCCAGGCGACGAGTGCCGCGACGGCCAGCACGACGACGATGACGACGATGATCCATGCGGTGGTGCTCATGACAACCTGCTCCCCGGCGGCGTGGGTGTGCCGCCTCGTCCTCGACCGTGCCACAACCGCGGCCGGTTGGTTTCCCCCTGCAGGGTGAGGCCACATGTCTCGTATCCCAGACCCTCGTGCCTCACCGGCCTCTGGTGGCCACCGCGCGGCGCGGGCTTCAATGGCGCCATGCAGACGATCCAGGTCGGGGTGGGCCCCGTCTCCTTCGAGGACCTCATCCGTGTCACCCGTGACGGCTTCGGCGTCGAGCTCACCGACGAGGCGCTGGCCGCCGTCGACCGGGCCCGCGGTGTCATCGAGACACTGGCCGCGGCCGAGACGCCGTCGTACGGCGTGAGCACGGGGTTCGGCGCTCTCGCCACCCGGCACATCCCCACCGAGATGCGCGCGCAGCTCCAGCGCTCGCTGGTCCGCTCGCACGCGGCCGGCTCCGGCCCGGAGGTCGAGCGGGAGGTGGTGCGGGGGCTGATGCTGCTGCGTCTCTCCACGCTGGCGACCGGGCGCACCGGAGTACGACGCGAGACGGCGCAGCTGCTCGCCGGCCTGCTGACCCACGGCATCACGCCGGTGGTGCGGGAGTACGGCTCGCTCGGCTGCTCCGGCGACCTCGCGCCCCTGTCGCACTGCGCGCTCGCGCTGATGGGCGAGGGCGACGTCCGCGACGCGTCCGGCACCCTCATGCCTGCTGCCGAGGCGCTCGCCGCCGTCGGGCTCGAGCCCGTCGAGCTGGTCGCCAAGGAGGGCCTCGCCCTCATCAACGGCACCGACGGCATGCTCGGCATGCTGGTCATGGCGATCACCGACCTCCGGATGCTGCTGCGCACCGCCGACATCGCCGCCGCGATGAGCGTCGAGGGCCAGCTCGGCACCGACCGGGTCTTCGCGCCCGAGCTCCAGGCGATCCGGCCGCACCCGGGCCAGGCGTTGTCGGCGGCCAACCTCACTGCCCTGATGGCCGACTCGGCGATCGTCGCCTCGCACAGGACTGGCGACTGCAACCGGGTGCAGGACGCCTACTCGCTCCGCTGCTCGCCGCAGGTGCACGGCGCGGCCCGCGACACCGTCGAGCACGCCGCCACGGTCGCCGGGCGCGAGCTGGCCAGCGCGATCGACAACCCGGTCGTGCTCGGCGACGCGGTCGAGTCCAACGGCAACTTCCACGGCGCCCCGGTCGCCTACGTCCTCGACTTCCTCGCGATCGTCGCGGCCGACGTGGCGTCGATCAGCGAGCGTCGTACGGACCGGTTCCTCGACAAGGCCCGCAACCACGGGCTGCCGCCCTTCCTCGCCGACGACCCCGGCGTCGACAGCGGCCACATGATCGCGCAGTACACCCAGGCCGCGATCGTCTCCGAGCTCAAGCGGCTCGCCGTGCCCGCGTCGGTCGACTCGATCCCCTCCAGCGCGATGCAGGAGGATCACGTGTCGATGGGCTGGAACGCCGCCCGCAAGCTGCGCCGGTCGGTCGACGGGCTGACCCGGGTCGTGGCCGTCGAGGTGCTCACCGCCGCTCGTGCGCTCGACCTGCGCGCGCCCCTGACGCCTTCGCCGGCCACCGGCGGCGTGGTCGCGCTGCTCCGGTCCGCGGGCATCGAGGGCCCGGGACCCGACCGCCACCTCTCGCCGGAGATCGAGGCTGCCGTGGAGCTCGTGAGGTCCGGTGCGGTGCTCGCCGCCGCCGAGTCGGTGGTCGGGGAGCTGGCGTGACCAGCGTGCCGTCAGGTGGTGGCCGCGGCGCCGGTCCGACCCCGACCGGAGTCGTGGTCGACGAAGCCCTGGGCGAGCCAGAGCACGAACAGCACCAGCCCGGGATCGGTCGCCTCGTGCACTGTCAGCTGGGCCGGGGAGGTGCCCCAGCCGGTGGCCTGGAGGTCGAGCAGCGTCGTCTCCCCGTCGCGCAGCGAGTAGCGGCTGACGAGCACGGGGGTCGTCCTCAGGCGGAGCCTCCGACCGTGCCAGGCGATCTCGCCGCCGCGGGTCAGGAGATCGGGTCGGGTGAAGGCGCCGACCACCTCGCCCTTGGGTGTGACCGCCTCGGCCTCGCCGCTGAGCAGGCCGCGCGACTGGGCCGTGAGCGGTTCGCCGTCCACCGGGAGCAGCAGCGCGGTCCGCGAGAACAGGCTCATCCGACGGATCGAGCCGATGCCCTCGACGTCGTACCTGCGCCGGTCCTCCGACGACTGCCTCAGCACCAGGTCCCCCATGAGCAGACCGTAGACCCCGGCGGGCCCCACCGACATCCCTGAACCCACCTCCTGCCGGGCCGGTGGTGCCTAGACTTCCGCCGTCGTCGCGCACCGCAGGAGGGGGAGCCCTTGACCCGCGAGTCGGTGTGGCCCCGGTGGCGCCTGGCCCTGGTGTGGCTGGTGAGCTCGACGATGTACGCCGCCCTGACGACGGTGGTCTTCCGCTCCTTCGTGGTGACCGCCTTCGACCACGCGATCATCGAGCAGGTCGTCGACCGGCTCGCCCACTTCTCGGCTCCGGTCACCGAGGTCGAGGGCGCGGGCGTGAACTACTTCGGCGATCACTTCTCCCCGGTCCTCGCGGTCTACGCGCCCTTCTACCGCCTCGTGCCTGCGCCCGAGACGCTGTTCGCGGTGCAGGGCGCCGTCCTCGGCCTGTCGGTCGTGGTGGTCCTGGTCGCCGCGACGAAGCGCCTGGGGCGTGGCACCGGCCTCGCCCTCGCGGTGCTCTACGCACTGTCCTTCGGGCTGGTCAACGGGGTGCTGATGAGCGCGCGCGAGACGCCGTTCGCGGTGCTGCTCCTCGCCCTGGCCGGCGCGGCGTTCCTCGACGGGTCGACGCGCGGCGTGGTGCTGGCGAGCCTCGGCCTGCTGCTGGTCAAGGAGGACCTCGGGCTCACAGTCGCGGCGATCGGGTTCGTGCTGGCGCTCGACTCCCGCTCCCGCCGTGCAGGCGTCGCCCTCATGGCCACGGGTGTCGTCGCCTTCGTCGTCATCGTGGCCGTGCTGATCCCGCACTTCGCGGACGGCGGCACGTCGGCGTACGCCAGCACGTCGGGCAGCATGCTCGACGCCGCGGCCTCCGGGTGGGGCGTGAAGCTCTTCACCCTCGTGGTCACCTTCGGCGTCGTCGGCTTCGCGTGCCTCCGCAACCGCTGGGCGCTCGTGGCCGTGCCGACCTTCGCGTGGCGGTTCACCGCGCCGAAGATGGCCTACTGGACGCCACTCTGGCACTACTCGGCACCCCTCATGCCGGTGGTGTTCCTCGCCGCCGTCCCGGTGCTCGCGCGCGCTCGTCCGCTCCAGCGTCGCCTCGCTCTCGGGGTGGCGGCGGCCACCACGGCGTTGATGCTGGCGTGGCTGGCCGTGGTTCCGGCAGCGCTGGTGGTCGACGCCTATGGCTCCGATCGCCCGGACGCCGCCCGCCGGGCGTTGGCGCAGGTGCCCGTCGGTGCGACGGTCGTCGCCGACGACTACCTCGTGGGTCACCTGGCCGGCGACCGCACGACCTACCACGTCACCACCTTCGGTGGGTGTCCGCGGCCCGACTATTTCGTCGCCCACGTGGGCACGCCCGAGCGCCACATCTGGGGCGGACGCATCACCGACGGGGCCTTCGTGACGACCGACGACCTGCTCGCCTTCGCCCGGACGACGTACGGCGACGGGCTCGAGGTGGCCTACGACGAGGACGGCTACGTCGTGCTGCACCGCGGGCCGGACGACTCCTCGGCGGGGTGCCGGCCGGTCGAGCCCGAGCTCCCCTGAATCTCGGATCCGAGACGCTAGCGAGCGTCGCCACTCTGGCGGGTGACGGCTCGTCGGAGTTCGATGGGCGCATGAGCACGAACCCCCGCCTCCCCATCCATGCCGCCCACGGCACCGAGCTGACCGCGAAGTCGTGGCAGACCGAGGCGCCGCTGCGGATGCTGATGAACAACCTCGACCCCGACAACGCCGAGCGTCCCGAGGACCTCGTCGTCTACGGCGGCACCGGCAAGGCGGCGCGCAGCTGGGAGGCGTACGACGCCCTCGTCCGCACCCTGCGCGACCTCGAGGACGACGAGACGCTGCTCGTGCAGTCGGGCAAGCCGGTCGGCGTGATGCGCACCCACGCCTGGGCGCCGCGCGTGCTGATCGCCAACTCCAACCTGGTCGGCGACTGGGCCAACTGGGAGGAGTTCCGCCGGCTCGAGGACCTCGGGCTGACGATGTACGGCCAGATGACCGCCGGCTCGTGGATCTACATCGGCACTCAGGGCATCCTCCAGGGCACCTTCGAGACCTTCGCCGCGATCGCGGACAAGAAGTTCGGGGGCACCCTCGCCGGCACGATCACCGTCACCGCCGGCCTCGGCGGCATGGGCGGTGCCCAGCCGCTGGCCGTCACCATGAACGACGGCGTCGCGATCTGCGTCGAGTGCGACCAGCACCGCATCGACCGCCGCCTCGAGACCCGCTACCTCGACGTGCAGGCGCGCGACCTCGACCACGCGATCGAGCTCGCGATCGAGGCCCGCGACGAGCGCCGCGGCCTGTCGATCGGCCTGCTCGGCAACGCCGCCGAGGTGCTGCCCGAGCTGCTCGAGCGCCACCTCGACGGCTCGGTGCGCATCGACGTCGTCACCGACCAGACCTCCGCGCACGACCCGCTCTTCTACCTCCCCGCCGGGACGTCGTACGACGACTGGGAGCGCGAGCGCACCGAGGACCCGCGCGGCTTCACCAAGCGCGCGCAGGAGTCGATGGCCACGCACGTGCGCGCGATGGTCGAGCTCCAGGACGCCGGCGCCGAGGTCTTCGACTACGGCAACTCGATCCGCGACGAGGCCCGCAAGGGCGGCTACGACCGGGCCTTCGAGTTCCCCGGCTTCGTGCCGGCCTACATCCGGCCCCTGTTCTGCGAGGGCAAGGGCCCGTTCCGCTGGGCCGCGCTGTCCGGCGACCCGGCCGACATCGCCGCGACCGACCGCGCGATCAAGGAGCTCTTCCCGGCCGACGACAAGCCGGAGTACGCCCGCCTCCACACCTGGCTCGACATGGCCGCCGAGCGCGTGCAGTTCCAGGGCCTGCCGGCCCGCATCTGCTGGCTCGGCTACGGCGACCGGGCGAAGGCCGGCGCGAAGTTCAACGAGATGGTCGCCAGCGGTGAGATCTCCGCGCCGATCGTCATCGGCCGCGACCACCTCGACTGCGGCTCCGTCGCCTCGCCCTACCGCGAGACCGAGGCGATGCTCGACGGCTCCGACGCGATCGCCGACTGGGCGATCCTCAACGCGCTGGTCAACACCGCGTCGGGCGCCACGTGGGTGTCGTTCCACCACGGCGGCGGCGTCGGTATCGGCCGCTCGCTGCACGCCGGCCAGGTCACCGTCGCCGACGGCACCGACCTCGCGGCCGAGAAGATCCAGCGCGTGCTGACCAACGACCCGGGCATGGGCGTGATCCGCCACGTCGACGCCGGCTACGACCGCGCGGTCGAGGTCGCCGAGGAGCGCGGCGTGCGGATCCCGGTGCGCGAGGCCTGAGCGGCTACCTGACCCGGATCCGCGCCCAACCGCTGTAGGGCGACCAGCCCACCGCGTTGAGCGCGGAGACGCGCACACGGTAGGTCCCGGGCTTGAGCCTCCGGATCACGAGCCGGGTGATCCCACCTGTCGTGGTCCGGTCGCGGCCCTTGGAGAGGTCGATGCGGTACTTGGTGACGAGGCTGTCGGGGCTGCTGGCCGCCGTCCACACCACGGTCATCGTGCGACGCCGCGCCGAGAGCCTGGGGGCCTTCATGCGCGCCGGTGCCGTCGTCGGGGTGAGGACCGGGGTGGTGTTGGCGGGGGGTGTCGGCGTCGGCGGGGCCATCGGCACGGCCGTGAGGGCGGCGGACTCCGCGGAGGTTCCGACGGCGTTGGTGGCCGACACCGTGATCAGCCATGGGATCGCGTTCGTGAGCCCCGTAAGGGTGGCACTCGTAGCCGGCGCCGTCACGCCAACGGTGCGCGTGGGCATGCCGTAGGAACGCGCGGTCACGGTGTAGGCGGTGATCGGCGAGCCGTTGGCCGCCGGCGCCGCCCACGTCACCACCGCTGACGCGTCGCCCGACCTGACCACGACCTGGGCCGGGACGCCGGGTGCGGTCGGGACGACCGGCGGGGCGAGCGTCGACGCGCTGGTCGTGGCCGCCGGGCCCTCGCCCGCAGCATTGACCGCGCGCACGGAGAGGACGTACGCCGTCCCGGCGGCGAGCCCGGTGAAGACGTGGCTGCGGGCATCGGCCGGCAGCGTCCACGTCTGGGTCGAGCCGTAGCGCGCCACGACGTAGCCGGTGACGGGGCTGATCCCTGCGTTGGCGGGTGCGGTCCAGCCCAGGGTGAGGCTGCTGGTCGTCGCAGACCCGGCGCTCGGGGTCCGGGGGGCGGTCGGCACGTCCTCGTCCGTCTCACCGGTGCACCCCGGGGCGCTCACGGTGTAGGCACCCAGGCTGCCGTAGTCGTCGTACCCACCTGCCCAGGTGCCCTCGCCGACGCCGTCGACCGAGATCGTCCAGCCCGGACCGGTCGCGGCGAGCGTGACGCTCGCGCCGAGCCCGGTGGCCGTAGCGCCGTCACCGAAACCGGAGGCCGGAGCAACGGTCGACACCACGCTGCCGGTGCCGTCGCGGACCGTCAGCTGCACGTCGAGGTTGGGCGCGTACGCCACCGGGTCGACCTCGACGACCGTGTTGGCCGGGCAGGTGCCCAGACGGTAGGTGTCCACGTCGGAGGCGGCAGAGATGACCGCCGGCCCCACGGGCAGCGCGACCGGCTCCCCCGACGTCCCGTCCTCGTCCGTGCGGCGCCCGAGATAGCCGGCAACGATTGCGACGTCGTCCTGGGTGTTGTTGGCTCCCGGGTAGGACCCGCGGCTCCACTGGACGATCGGGCGGTTGTAGCCGACGCCCATGATGGGCGCCCAGTTCCCGTGCCCGGAGTAGTAGCTGCTGGACGCGGTGGCGTCGTGGGCCAGGCCGAGGTTGTGCCCCGCCTCGTGCGAGGCCGCCTCTGCCACGGCCTTGGGCTCGTCGTAGAGGGCCTGGGGGAAGACCCAGGCCGGCTGGTACGGGGAGTCGATCTCGTCGAAGACGCTGAGGTAGGCGACGCCGCCGCAGCCGGAGCCGCAGATCTTGCTCCACGCGTCGTTGCTCGGCGAGATCAGCACCCGGGTGCCGTACGCCGTGTCGCTCGAGGAGCTGCGCACCAGACCGGCGGTGCCCGGGTCCTGGGTCGTCACGTCGACGCCGAAGGGGGCGTAGTCCTCGGCGACGAGGGCCCACACCTCCTGCACGGCGGCGCGCTCGCTGTCGCTGAAGGAGGCGCCGTCGCCGGCCGGGTCCCAGGCCGGGTGCGTGCCGGCGGTGACGCCGTCGCTGGCGTTCCACGCCGTTCCCGACACGTCGGCGCCGTCCACGTCGAGGAAGATCTTCAGGCTCGAGCCCGGGTTGCTGTGCAGGGAGAAGGTGTCGGCGAGCGGAGCCACGGCCGCCGGTGCGACCTCGGTCGCGGGGTCTGCTCCCGCCGCGGGATCGACGAAGTGCACGCGTCCGTCGACGTCGAGCCAGGCGGTCCGGTCCGTGCGGAGCAGGTCGCGCAGCTCGCTGGTCCCGAGGTCGTTGCGCACGGCGGCGACCTGCAGGTCGTCACCGAGCTCGCGGATGGCCGCGGCGCCTCGGGCCGGCTCGTCGAGCAGGTGCGGCTCGGCGAGGCGGGTGGTGCCGGCCGGCGCCGGCTCGGCGTACGCCAAGGAGACTGAGGTGGTCGAGGCGACGACGCCGAGCGCGAGCAGCGCGGCGCAGGACCGCAGGCGGCGTCGGGGCAGTGGGAGGCTCACCGGCGGAGGCTAGTCAGGGACGTCGGCCCGCCGCAGGCGATTGCCGAAGTTCGCAGGTCACGCTCGCGCGGGCGAACCGTCGACAGTGTCCGGGGCGCCGCCGACGCGACCCCGCCCGTTGCGCTTGGCGTCGTAGAGCGAGAGGTCCGCCGTCGAGTAGAGACCCTGCAGGTTGTCGGCGTGCACCGGGGCGTGCGCGACCCCCACGCTGATCGAGAGGGTGATCTGTTCGCCGTGCGGCAGGGACATCGGGCGAGTCCGGACCGCCTCGACGAGCTCCTGCGCGCGCCGGAGCGCGACGTCGTACGGGCAACCGGGCAGCAGCATCGCCATCTCGTCACCGCCGAGCCGGCTGAGGACCGTGTCGGGGCGGCTGCAGGCCCGCAGGACCTCGGCCAGGTGGGTGAGGGCGGCGTCTCCCGCAGGGTGTCCCCACGTGTCGTTGATCTGCTTGAACCGGTCGACGTCGAGCAGGATCAGGGACGTGCCACCGTCCCCGTCGTTGCTGGTCAGCACGGAGCGGGCGGCGTCGTCGAGGACCCGGCGGGTGACCAGGCCGGTCAGCGGGTCGATGGCCGCCTGCTCGCGCAGCTTGTCCGTGAGCCGCGCCGTGCGTTCGCTGGCGCGCACCAGCAGCCAGGTGGTGATCGCGAGGAGCACGCCGACGGTGGCCAGGTCGGGGAGGGCCTGCTCGAGCGGACTCAGCGTGAGGACGATCGCAGCATCGGCGGCGACCGCGCAGGAGGTCACGACCCAGGCCGCCAGTGCACGCAGCTGCGAGGCGGCGAAGAGGACCGGGGCGCAGAGGACGACCTGGCCCGCGGCCGAGGCGTCGTGCGTGGCGAGGTCGGCGAGCACGACTGCCCCGATGCCGAGGAGCGGCACCGGCAGCCACAGCCACACCTTGAGCTGCTCCTTGACGACGACGAGCAGCACGCCGGCCAGCATCACCGCCAACGACGTCGCGATGACGGGGGCCTGCATCCCCGGAACGAGGTCCTGGGGCGTGAGTGCGGTGATGACGGCGCTCAGCCCACCCGCGACGACGCACAGCGTCACGGCGAAGGTGGTGGCTGCCTTCGGGTCCCGCGGCTCGAGGTCGGCACGATCGATCATTCCTCCACGGTAGGTCGCGCGCTTCGCGACCGGGCCCTTTCCGGTGGATTGCCCGACGTCCGGGTAAAGGCTCGGGTCAGCGCCGAAGCGCTGCGTGCGACTCGCTCTTCTGCCAAGATCTCGCCATGGCCAATACGGGGGGCAAGAAGCCGGCGCGCACGCGCGTCACACTGACCGACATCAGCTCGCGCGCCTGGGAGCACCCAGCCGACCGCGGAGCACTGGTGGCACTGCGCAAGCTCAAGGGCTTCGACGTGCTGCTCAAGACGATGTCGGGGGTGTTCCGCGAGCGCGCCTGGCGGCTGACGCTGCTCGGCTCGGCGGTGCGGGTCGACGAGCGGCAGTTCTCGCGGCTGCACCGGATCCTCGCCGAGGTGGGTCAGAGCCTCGACTGCACCACGCTGCCGGAGATGTACGTCTCGGCGGACCCGAGGCTCAGCGCCCGGTGCGTCGGCATGGACAAGCCGATCATCGTGCTGTCGTCGGGCATGGTGCAGCACCTCGACGACGACGAGCTGCGCTTCGTCATCGGCCACGAGCTGGGCCACGCGGTCACCGGCCACGCGGTCTACCGCACGCTCCTGGATCGCATCCTCGGGCTCGGCAACCTGCTCAACGCCCTCCCCGGTGGCGCCATCGGTCTCCGGATGATCTCCGTCGGCCTGCTCGAGTGGTCGCGCAAGGCCGAGTTGTCGGCCGACCGCGCCGGCCTGCTCGCCAGCCAGGACCCGAACGCCGCCCTGCGCACCCACATGAAGCTCGCCAGCGGCGGCACCCTCGAGGAGCTCGACGTCACCTCGTTCCTGCAGCAGGGAGCCGAGTACGACGAGGGCGGCGACGTCCGCGAGTCGCTGATCAAGCTCTCGCTGCTGCAGCGACAGCAGGTGCCGTTCGCCGTCGTCCGCGCCACGGAGCTGCGTCGCTGGGTCGACACCGGCGCCTACACCGGGATCCTCGGCGGCGACTACCCGAGGCGCGCCGACGACGACTCGGCATCGGTCAGCGCCGCTGCCCAGGAGGCGGCAGCGAGCTACTCCGACGCTTTCGAGCGCACCCAGGACACCCTCGGAAAGCTCGTCCACGACCTCGCCGGCTGGATGGGCTCGGCGAGCACCTGGCTCAACGACCGCTTCCGCCGCGGCGAGAGCGCCTGACGCTCAACCCTGGCCCGGCTGGCCCTGCGGCGCCCGGTCGCCGGTGGCCGGGTCGGCGGTCAGGGTCGCGTCGTCGGGGACGCCGTTGACGGACGCGGGGATCAGCCGCTCGACCACCAGGGCGAGCACGGCGATCAGTCCGCAGCCGGCAACGAGCACCGTGACGTAGGCGATGCTCCACCCGCGGTCGAGCACGAACCCGGCGAACAGCGGACCGGTGATCGCGCCGCCCTGGAAGGCGCCGGCGTTGACCGCGTTGTAGCGGCCGCGCAGGTGGTCGGGCGCCAGGTCGTTGGTGATCGCCGGGATCGTCGGCTGCATCATCGTCTCGCCGAGCGCGAAGGCGCCCATGTAGGCCAGCACCCCGGCCGCGGCCACTGCGCCCGGCACCAGCCCGGTGGCGCCCAGGACGACGTACGACAGTGCCCACAGGGCGCACATCACGAGCATGACCCGCGTGCGGCGGTGCCCGGCAATCAGGCGCAGCACCAGGAACTGAAGCAGCACGATCACGGCTGTGTTGACCGCGAAGGCGAAGCCGACGACCCGCGTCGACACCTCGGCCTGCCGGGCGAACGCCGGGAGCCCGGTCTCGAGCTGGCCGTAGCCGAGGAACACCGCGGTGAAGGTCAGCGCGGTCATCCCGATCACCGCGGGGTTGCGGAGGATGGCGAGGTAGGAGCCGCTCGACGCGTCGGCGTCGTCGGGGGTCTCGTGGACGGCGGTCACGCGGCGCAGCGGGCCGAGCAGCAAGGCGATCGGGACGAGCATGCTGGCGGCGTCGGCGAGGAAGATGACGGTGAACGTGTGCGGCCGGGACACGTCGGCGTACATGCCGCCGACGACGCCACCGACGCCGATGCCGAGGTTGACCAGAGCGAAGTTGATGCCGAAGTACTGCTGGCGCATCTCGCCGGTGGTCACGGCCGCGATGAGGGCGTTGAAGGCCGGCCACGACATCCCGAAGTTGATGCCGAGGAAGGCCATCGCGAGCGCCGCGACGGCCGGGGTGGTGGCGAAGGCGAGGATCGCGCAGCCGACCAGCTGGGAGGTCGTCGCGAACAGCAGCACCCGCCGCGCCCCGACGCGGTCGGTCAGCGCACCTCCGGGGCCGGTCACGAGGAGGGCGACCACCGCGATGAACGCCATCAGGGTGCCCGCCAGGTCGAGGGAGAAGCCGCGCACCTCGTGCAGGTAGATGACGGTGAACGGCAGCGTCAGCCCGCGACCGAGGGTCTGGACCGCGACGGTCGAGAGCAGCCAGCGCCCCTCGGGGGAGAGCTGGGCCCAGAACTGGCGCAGGGTCGTGGAGGAGCTCACCCGAGGATTCTGTCTCCCCGCACCGACAGGGGCACGCGGGTTTCGGACCGCGGCGTCGCCCGGCTCACGTCTGTGGCGGTCGGCGTACCTTGGCCCGCAGCTGGGCCAGCACCTCGTCCTTGTGCGCGAGCCGCTCGCGCAGCTTGGCGAGCTGCTGTTCCTGGGCGGCCCGGATCTCGACGAGCCGGTCGACGTGGGTGCGCAGCGTCTCCACCTCGGACCGCAGGTCGGCCGCCTCCGCCTCGCGGGCGCGGACGACGTCGTCCTGGTAGGCGCGCTGCGACGCGAGCGCGGCGTGCAGTCGCGCGAGCTGCCCGCGCTCCTCGACGAGCTGTGGGAGCAGGCTGGCCCGCACCCGGCGGTCGATCTCGTCCTGGGCGCCGGGGCCGGTCACGAGCGCGTGCCAGGGCACGACCTCCGCCGCTCGCTCGTCGTCGGTCCAGGTGTCGCGGCCGTCTGCACTGGTGGGGAACTGGAGCGCCGTCATCCGTGCGGACGTCGCGGCGCGGAAGCCGAACCCGAGCATCTTGCGGAACTGCCAGCGGTCGGGCCACCAGCCCGCAGGCGTGGTGTCCCACGGCGTCACGCGGTCGTACGCCGCCCGGGTGTGGGCGGTGCCGGTGATCGAGATCGCGTTGTGCTCGACGTCGTCGTCGAGGTGGAGGGCGACGTCGTCGGGGTCGGCGAGGTCGGCGGCGTAGAGCCGGACCCGCCCGTCGGCGGTGAGGTAGCCGTTGAGCGACTGCACCAGGTCGTGGTCGGCCAGCAGGTCGAGCAGGTCGGCGACGTGGTCGGGCAGCAGCAGGTCGTCGTCGCAGAGGTAGAAGATCGCGTCGCTCTCCGCAGCCTCGACCGCGGTGTGGCGGTGGCGCTCGCCGTGGTGGGGACCCTTCGGGAGGTCGAGGAAGCGGACCCGCGCATCGAGTGCGACGAGGTCCTCGGCGACCCGGCGTACGTCCTCGGTGACGCCGTCGCCGATCAGCAGCACCTCGACGTCCGTGACGCTCTGGCGCAGCACGGTGTCGACGGTGAGCGGGAGCGTCGTCGCCTTGTTGTGGATGGGGATCAGCACCGAGGCGCGAGGCACCGGCCTCACCCCGCCGCGAGGCGCGCGCGCAGCTGGTCGGGCGTCATCATCGTGCGGCCGTGGAGCTCGAGCAGCTCGTGGACTCGCTCGACCAGCATCGGGTTGGTGGCCAGCCGGGTGCGACCGCGGTCGAACCAGATGCCGTCCTCGAGCCCGACCCGTACGCCGCCGCCCGCCGCGATCGAGTGCGACTGGACCGGCAGCCCGAAGTCACCGAGGCCGGCGCCCGACCAGATGGTGCCGGCCGGCAGCCGGTCGACCGCGAGGCCGATCTCGCCGAGGGTGGCCTGCATGCCGGCGACGTTGCCGAAGAACAGGTTGGCCACGACGGGACCGGGCAGCAGGCCCTTGCGCTGGAGCACGCCGACGTAGTTGACCATCCCGAAGTCGAAGAGCTCGAGCTCGGGGACGATCCCGCGGTCGAGCATGACCTGCGCCAGGGCGTGGATGGTGTCGGGGCTGTTGACCGAGGCCTGGGTGAGGAAGTTCAGCGACGACAGCGTGAGCGAGGCGAGGTCGGGCTTGAGGTCGTCGTCGAGCGCGAGGCAGTCGGCGCGGCGCTCGACCTCCGACCACGTGCGGCCGCTGGTGCTGACGTTGATGACCACCTCGGGCGCCTTCTCGCGGACCGCGCCGACGATGCGGGCGTAGACCTCGCGCTCCCAGGTCGGGTCGCCGTCGTCGTCGCGGGCGTGGAGGTGGACCGAGGTGATGCCGACCGACGCGGCCGCGGCGACGTCGGCCGCGATCTCGGCCGGGGTCAGCGGCACGTGTGGCGTCATCGCCCGCGTCGGCACCATCCCGGTCGGCGCCAGCACGAGGGGGGCCGGCCGGTCGAGGTCGCTCAGCAGTGGGGGCACGTCAGCTCCTCGACGTCCTCGGTGCGCAGCACGCGGGCGGGGTTGCCGACGACGACGGCGCCCGGCTCGACGTCGCGCGTCACCACCGCGCCGGCACCTACGGTCGCACCGTGGCCGATCGCCACCCCGGGCAGGATCGTCGCGCCGCTGCCGATGAAGGCGGCCGCCCCCACCGCCACGTTGCCGGCCAGCACGACCCCGGGGCCTGTCGACACCGCGAAGCCGAGCCGCGCGTCGTGTCCGATCGAGCTGGACCGGTTGACGTTGGCGTGGCAGCCGATCGCGGCGTGCGAGCCGAGGACCGCCCCGGCGTTGACGTAGGCGCCGTGCGACACGGAGGCCGTCGACGGCAGCACCGCGGTCGGGTCGACCAGCCACTCGGGCGTGGTCCACCCGCCCTCGGCTGCGGCGCAGGCGGCCCTGGCCCGGTGGGCGGCCGACGAGAGACCCAGCGCGAACGGCGTGATCCGGGTGTCCTCGGTGAGGTCGCTCAGCCCCGGCAGGCGCGGGTCCGCGCCGCCGAAGTTGTCGACGCAGACCACGTCGCGGCCCAGGCGGCGCGCTGACTCGACCACGTCGAACGCATAGGGCGAGGCGACCCCGAAGAGGGTGAGCGGGCCGGGCATGTGCCGACCCTAGTGGCGCGCCCGGTCGGCAGCCCCGAAATGAGCTCGGGCCCCGGACACCATGGAGGTGTCCGAGGCCCGTTTCCGAGGTGGAGAGCGCTACCAGACCCGGCGGCTGCTGCCGCCGATCGGGACGAAGTTCAGCACCAGACCGACCACGAGCAGGATGATGCCGAGCGTGACCAGGATGCTCTGGGGCAGAAGCAGCCCGAGGACGAGCAGGATCAGTCCGAGGACAATCATTCTTTCTTCTCCTCCTTGATGCAGCCCACGGTGGGCGCCGATCCACTATGTCGTCTGCGTCCGGATTCGGGACCCTCCCTGCGGGTGGTGGTCGGAAACCGGCCCGACGGAGGCCTCAGTCGGCGGACAGCGCCTGGATCGCCTCGTGGATGGAGAGGGTGCGCCGGGCGGACTCGACGTGGAGGTTCTCGACCATCTTCCCGTTGTGCGTCACGACGCCCGCGCCCATGCCGTCCTCCCAGGCGGCGATGAGCCCCTGGGCGTCGGCGACGGCCTGCTCGCTGGGGGCGAAGGCGGTGTTCGCGCCCTCGACCTGGCCGGGGTGGATGAGGGTCTTGCCGTCGAAGCCCATCTGGCGGCCCTGCTCGCACTCGGCGAGGAAGCCGTCGGTGTCCTTCACGTCGTTGTAGACGCCGTCGATCACCGCGATGCCGGCGGCGCGACCGGCGAGCAGCGCGGTGTGCAGGCTCGGCAGGATCGGCGCGCGACCCGGGACGTGCTCGGCGTACAGCTCCTTGACGAGGTCGTTGGTGCCGAGGACGAAGGCACCGAGGCGCTCGGAGGCGCGGGCGATGGCGAGCGCGTCGAGGATGGCCACAGGCGTCTCGACCATGGCCCACAGGGTCGTGTGGTCGGGGGCGCCCGCCTTCTCCATCGCTGCGACGAGCTGGGCGACCTCGTCGGCGCTGTTGACCTTGGGCACGACGATCGCGGTCGGTCCGGCCTGGCTGGCAGCCGCGATGTCCGCGTCGTGCCACTCGGTGCCGATGCCGTTGACGCGGATCGTGACCGAGCGCCGGCCGTAGTCGCCGCTGGCCGCCGCTGCGGCTGCCGCCTCGCGGGCCGCGGGCTTGGCGTCGGGGGCGACCGCGTCCTCGAGGTCGAGGATCAGCGCGTCGCAGGCGATCGACTTCGCCTTCTCCAGCGCCCGCTCGTTGGAGCTGGGCATGTAGAGGACCGAGCGGAGGGGCGTGAACTCAGACATCGGAGACCTCGATCTGGTCGTAGGCGGCCTTCAGGTCGGGGTCGATCGCGGCGAGCTCCTCGGCCAGGCGCACCATCACCTGGCACTGCTTGACCGACGCGTCGTCCTCCATCTTGCCGTCGATCATCACCGCGCCGGTGCCGTCGCCCATCGCGGCGATCACCCGCCGCGCGTGCGCGACGTCCTCGACGCTGGGGGAGAAGACCTTGTTGGCGATCTTGATCTGCGCCGGGTGCAGGCTCCAGGCGCCGACGCAGCCGAGCAGGAACGCGTTGCGGAACTGGTCCTCGCAGGCGACCGTGTCGGCGATGTCGCCGAAGGGTCCGTAGTAGGGGTAGATCCCGTGCATCGCGCACGCGTCGACCATCCGGGCGATCGTGTAGTGCCACAGGTCCTGCTGGTACGTCGTGCGCTGGGCGTCGTACTGCGCCACGCCGAGGTCGTCGCGCGGCGGGTCCTGGCGCACGAGGTAGCCGGGGTGGCCGCCGCCGACGCGGGTGGTCTTCATCCGGCGGTCGGCGGCGAGGTCGGCCGGGCCGAGGGAGAGGCCCTGCATGCGCGGGCTGGCCGCGCAGATCTCCTCGATGTTGGCCACACCGCGCGCGGTCTCGAGGATCGCGTGGACGAGGATCGGGCGGTCGATGCCGGCCTTGGCCTCGAGCTGCGCGAGCAGCCGGTCGACGTAGTGGATGTCCTCGGCGCCCTGCACCTTGGGCACCATGATCACGTCGAGCTTGTCGCCGATCTCCGGCACCAGCGTGGTCAGGTCGTCGAGCACCCATGGGCTGTCGAGTGAGTTGATCCTCGTCCAGAACTGCGTCGGCCCGAAGTCGGTCGACTTGCCGATCTCGACGAGGCCTTGGCGGGACTTCTCCTTGTTCTCCGCCTTGACCGCGTCCTCGAGGTTGCCGAGCAGCACGTCGACCGTGCCGACCATGCCGGGCACCTTGGCCGCCATCTTCTCGTTGCCCGGGTCGAAGAAGTGGATCGCGCGGCTCGGCCGGGCGGGGATGTCGCGCAGCGGCGCGGGCGCCCCGACGGCGAGCGGGGCGAAGAAGTCCTTGGCGGTTCGTGACATGCGCGCAAACTACCGCCGCTCACGCGTGCGTCGATATGACGGATGTCTCTCCGGGGCGGGTCAGCGGCTGCGCCAGCGGTACCACCACGACCGCTTCTGCGGCGACGGCGGGCGCACGGCCCGGGCGGCGCGCTGCGCCTCGATGAGCGCCGTACGACGGTCACGCCAGGCCGCGACCTCGTCGTCCACGTCGCGGGTCGGTGTCACGACCGGCGGGCCGCCCTGCAGCTGCCGCCGGGTCTCCACCACCCGCCGGTTGAAGTCGGCGAGCTCGCGGCGCACCTCGCTCTCGGCCGGGATCGCGTCGAGGCGCGCGTCGAGCTCGGCGTCCTCCTTGCGGAGCGCGATCGCCGGCGGCAGGAGGGCGATGTTCTCGCGCTCGACGAGCTTCTTGAGCCACCAGTCGGGGTCGTGCTCGACCCCGAGGTCCTCGATCGGCTTGCCCTCGCCGGGCAGGTTGTCGAACTCGCCGCGCTCCATCGCCTGTCGTACCTGCAGGTCGACCCAGCTGGCCTGCTGCTGGATCCGTGCGGCCGCGGCGGACCGGCCGGTGCGCTCGTCCCGCTCGACCTCGCGCACCGACTCGGTGTCCGCGGTCTCGAACTCGTCGTCTGCCGACATGCCCCGAGCCTACGACGACGCCTCGTCGGTGGCCGCCCGATGGATTTCCACGCGCTCGGGTGGAAGTTCATTGAGGGCTGAGCGTGGGGCGGCTCGGCTGGCCTGAACTTCCACGCGCTCGGGTGGACGTTCATCGACGAGCGAGTGGGCACGGCCCTGTGGATGACGTACGACGCCCTCGTCCGGAGCCGGGCAGGCTGACCTGGTGCATCGCCGCCGCCCCTTCGACCCGAGCCAACCTTTCCCGCGCTTCCGGGCGCTGAAGGCTGGCATCCCCCGCGCCACGGTCGACTCGCCTGCCTTCAGGCGGCTCCTTCACGGCGTCATCGTCGCGGCCGACGTGCCCGACTCGGCCGTGCTCCGGGTGAAGGCTGCGCTCGCGTGCTACTTCGACTCCGCCTTCGCCAGCCACGCGTCGGCCGCGAGGGTGTGGCGGGTCCCGGTGCAGACTCGTCCGGGCGAGCACGTCACCGTCCCGGACCAGGCCCACCGCCTCCGCCGCGTCGGTGTCACGACCCACCACCGACCGGGCGCCTCGATCGTCGTACGGGAGGGCGTGCGCGTGTCTGCGCTCGTCGACCTGTTCGTCGAACTGGCAGAGGAGCTGTCGCTCGTCGAGCTGGTGGTCGCCGGCGACTGGATGGTGCGGCGCCACCATGTCCGGGTCAAGGAGCTTCGTCGCGCTGCGATGAGAGCAACAGGACCGCATGCGCGGCTGGCACGTCGGGCGGCCCGCTACGTCCGGGCGAAAGTGGACTCCCCGATGGAGACGCGGTTGCGGATGCTCATCGTCCTCGCCGGGCTGCCCGAGCCCGAGGTCAACATGACGGTGCGCCTGGTGGACGGCGACGAGGTACGCCGGTTCGACCTCTGCTGGCCCGAGGTCCGCGTGGTCGTCGAGTACGACGGCCGCCACCACGTCGAGCGCGTCGAGCAGTGGGAAGCCGACCTCGACCGGCGCGAGGAGATCGACGACGACGAGTGGCGGATCCTCGTGGTCGTCGCCTCGGGCATCTACGCCGAGCCCGAACGCACGGTGCGGCGGGTGTTCCGACTCCTGGAGCGACGCGGGCTCGAGGGCCTGCCGGAGCGGCCCAGCGAGGACTGGCGGCCTCACTTCCCCGGCCGTCTCGCCGCCTGACCCGTCCGGCAGGCAGCTGACGGATCGGCGCTGTACGCCGCCCGCCGGATGAACTTCCACGCGCTCGGGTGGAAGTTCATCGGGGGCCGAGCGTGGAGGTGGCCGGTTCGGCCTGAACTTCGACGCGCTCGGGCGGAAGTTCATCGGGGGCTGAGTGTGGGGGTGCCCGGTTCGGCCTGAACTTCCACGCGCTCGGGTGGAAGTTCATCGGGCGGGGTCAGGGTCCGGCCGGGGCTGATCCCGATGGTGTGGGTGCCTCGCACGACGCACGCTGAAGGCATGGAAACGATCCGCACCTCACTGGCCCGTCAGGGCCTCGTCCGCTCCACCGACCGCGCCATCATCGGCGGCGTCTGCGCCGGCGTCGGACGCCGCCTCGGCCTCACGCCGTGGGTGACGCGCCTGCTGTTCATCGTGACGCTCTTCGCGATCCCCGGCAGCCAGATCCTGGTCTACCCGCTGCTCTGGTTCCTCATGCCGTCCGAGGACAGCATCGAGGCCGCCACCGCCCGGTCGTACCCGACCAGCTGACCCGACTAGGTTCTGGCCATGTCCTACGACTGGCTCACGCTCCTGGGCGACTCCACCGACCGGTTCGCCGCCGCGCTCGAGGGCGTCGACCCCGACGTGCCGATCACGTGGTGCCCGGGCTGGACGTTGCACGACCTGGTGGACCACCTCGGCGGGGTGCACCAGTGGGCCGGCCACGCCGTGGTCGCGGGCGACCCGAGCCTGGAGCCGGTGCGCCTGGAGCGTGGCGCGGACCTCGCGGGGTGGTACCGCACGCACGCCGTGGCACTGGTCGACGTGCTCGGGTCGACGCCGGCGGACGCGCCCGCGTGGACCCTGGACAAGCAGGACCAGACAGCCGGCTTCTGGCGGCGCCGCCAGGTGCACGAGACCCTCATGCACACGTGGGACGCGGAGGAGGCGCTCGGAACGCCTCGCCCGTTCGACCCCGCGCTCGCCTGGGACGGCGTGCTGGAGGTCGCCACGGTGATGTACCCCCGTCAGGTCCGGCTCGGGCGCGTCGCACCGCTGATCCCCGCCGTGCGGATCCGCGGCGTGGACGTGGCGGCCGACGTCACGCTCGGCACCGGCGACCCGCTCGTCGTGGAGGGACAGGCCGAGGATCTGCTCCGCCTGCTCTGGCACCGCGCCGACACCTCCGGGCTCGACCCGCGGGCCGCCGCGCTGCTGTCCGGCGCCGTCACGCCCTGACCACACCACCCGTCAGCTCCCGGTCGCCTCGAAGCCGGTGACCTGCCACCAGTCGGCGTACGGCGAGGGGGCGACGCGTCGGCGGCACTCGTCCCATCGCTCGAGGTTGGTTCGATCCATGGCGTGGTCCCAGTCCCCGTCCTCGCCGAGCGGGACTTCGCTCCCGGTGACGTAGACCTCGGTCCGGCCGTCGAGCGCCACCGGCGCGGAGTCCTCGTCCAGCTGGATCGCGGCGCCGTCATCAACCACGCGGGTGCCGTACGGGAACGCCGTCAGCTGGCCCTTGAACAGCACGCATCCCGCCTCGACCCGCATGGTCCCGGTGTCCTCGTCCCAGGTCGAGTCGTTGCGACCCTCGGGGCGCGTCACCAGTTGGACCGAGCCCGACGTGTCGTCCGGCTCGTCGTCGGACCACGGCGGCGCGCAGCCGGCGAGCATGAGCGCCAGCGGCGCGACGAGCCACCTCATCGGCTGCTCAGTGGCCGGCGGTCTCGGCTGGTACGTCGCTGAACGCGTGGGGCGGTGCCGCGAGGAGGGCGAGGGCGGCGAGGAACGACGCTCCGGCGCAGACCGCCCAGACGGTGAGGTAGCCGCTGAGCGGGGCCACCTTCTCGGAGGTCTCCTCCAGCGAGCCGGTGGCGGTCAGCGCGATCGCGAAGATCGCGGACGCGATGGCACCACCGACGGTCTTGGTGCCGTTGGTCATGCCGGTCGCGATACCGGTGCGCTCGGGCGGAGCCGCGGCTGCCGCGGCGGCGGGCAGTGCTGCGACCAGCGCGCCCGAGCCGATGCCGGCGACGGCCATGTTGATGAGGGCCTGCCAGGTGTGCTCGTGGAAGGGCAGCCAGAGCAGGTAGCCGACACCGACGAGCACGCAGGCGACGACCAGCGCGCGTCGTACGCCACCGAGCAGGCGGGTCGTCAGCGGGAGGGTGAAGGCGCCGATCGCGAGCGTGATGACGTAGACGCCGATCAGGGTGGAGATGAAGCTCGAGTCGGCGCCGAGGCCGTAGCCGCGCTCGACGGGGTCGGCCTGGGCGAAGGTCGAGAGCGGGATCTGGCCGCCGAGCACCGGGATGCCGAACAGGAAGGCGGTCAGCTGCACCGGCCACTGCGCCGGGCTGGAGAGCAGGCGGACGTCGACGATCGGCTCGGGGTGGCGCTGCTCGAAGCGCCAGAACGCCGCGAACACCGCGACGGCCACCACGATCGTGAGCCAGCCGCGCAGCGAGCCTGGGCCGTCGAGACGCAGCCACACCAGGCCGCCCATCAGCACGCCGAGCGCGACGGTCACCAGGCCGAGACCGGCCCAGTCGATGCCGCCGGCGTCGTCGCCGGGCGCTTGCTCGATGCCGAACAGGATGACGAAGAAGACGGCCGTCACGACGAGGGCCGGGAGGGTGAGCAGGACGTTCATGTCGAGCGTCTCGACGAGCGCGCCGCTGGTGACCGCGCCGATGATGACGGCCAGCTCGAGCGAGCCGACCAGGATCGCGGCGCCGCGCCGGGTCAGCAGCTCCTGGCGGCCGGACGTGCGCGTGCGGCGGTGGATGATCGCGATCTCGAGCGGGAGCCAGACGACGTACGCACCCTGGATGGCCCAGCCGATGAGGAAGGTCGTGAAGGTCGGCGAGAAGGCGAGCCACCACGATCCGAGGGCGGTCACGGCCGTCGAGATCAGCAGCACGCGCTTGTGGCCGACCAGGTCGCCGAGGCGGGCGAGCAGCGGGATGCACAGCGCGCTGACGATCAGCTGGGCCGCCTCGAACCAGTTGATGTCGCCCTCGTGGATCGCGAGGTGGTCGGCGATCTGCGGGTAGATCGGGGTGTAGAAGCCCTGGAGGATGCCGCTGGCGAACTCCACCATCACCAGGAAGCCGACGATCGCGGCCAGGCCCTTGACCGCTGTCGGCGCCGCATCCGCCCGCCGGCTGAGCTCGTCGAAACTAGTCATGTGGGAGCCTCTCGATCAGCAGCTGGTACCACCGGGCGCCGTCGACGAGGTCGGCCACGCCGATGTGCTCGTCGTAGGAGTGGATCGCCTGGCGCTGGGCCTTGGTCATCCGGAAGGGGGCGAAGCGGTAGACGTGCTCGCTGATGGCGGTGAAGTGCCGCGAGTCGGTGGCCGCCATCATCACGTAGGGCGTGGCGATCGCCTCCGGGAACACCTCGCCGATGCACGCCTCGACGAGCTGGAACGGCTCGTCCATCGGCGAGACCGGCGACGGCTCGCCCGACTCGACGACGTCGATCCGGATCGACTCGTCGGCGACGGCCTTGCGGATGTGGTCGACCACGCCGGCCACCGTGTCGCCCACCATCACCCGGATGTTGAGCCCGGCCTTGGCCGTCGAGGCGATCACGTTGAGGGCAGGCGAGCCGCTGAGGGTGGTGGCCGCGACCGTCGTACGCGTCATGGCGGCGGCCTCGGGGCCGGCCGCGAGGAGCACCCGGGTGATCACCGGCGCCAGCTGGTCGGCGCGCCCGAGCAGGGGCCGCACGGGGAGCGGCAGGTGGGGCGCCAGGCGGCGCATCAGCTCGAGCGTCGGCGCGGGGGCCGAGGCAGGGAAGGGCGACTTCTCGACCCGAAGGATCGCGCGGGCGATGCGGGCGGTCGGGCCGTTCCTCGCGGGCGTCGAGGCGTGGCCGCCGCGCCCCTCCGCGACCAGCTCGAGCGACGTCGTCCCCTTCTCCGTCACGCCGATGACACCGAGCGGCGCCTTCACGCCGGGGAACGCGCCGCCGGCGATCGCGCCGCCCTCGTCGAGCACCAGCCACGGCGTCACGCCGCGGTCGCGGAGCACGGCGACCGCCTCGGGTGCCGCCGTACCGCTGACCTCCTCGTCGCAGCCGAAGGACAGCCAGACGTCCTGGGCCGGGGTCTGCCCGGCCTCGAGCAGGGACTCCACGGCCTCGCAGATCGCGGCGACGCAGCCCTTGTCGTCGAGGGTGCCGCGGCCCCAGATGGCGCCGTCGTGGATCTCGCCGCCGAAGGGGTCGTGCTGCCACGGAGCCTCCCCGTCGACGGGTACGACGTCGAGGTGGGCCATCAGTACGACCGGCTTCTCCGCGCTGGCGCCGGCCCAGTGGAACAGCAGCCCGTGGGTGCCGACGCGGGTGAGCTCGAGCCGCTCGTGCAGCAGCGGGAACTGCGTCGCCAGCTCGGCGAGCAGCCGGTCGAAGGCGTCGGTGTCGATGCGCGAGGCATCACGGTCGGAGACGGTCGGGATGCGGACGAGGGCCTGCAGCGCGGTGACCACGCGGTCGGTCATGGGGTGACCGTAGTGCCCCAGCGTCCCCGGTGGACCAGATTCGTACGCCGTTCGCGCCGCGCCGGCGAGCCCTTCGCGCCGGTGTCGGTCTCACGGTGCCCGATGGTGATCGCGCCGACCGGCTTGTGGTCCTCGGGCACGCCGAAGGCCGCCCGGAAGGAGTCGGTGTGCTCGCCGGGGATGCCGAAGAAGCAGGCGCCGAGCCCTTCGTCGACGGCGGTCTGGAGGATGAGGAGCGAGGCCATGCCGGCGTCGACGTACCAGTACGGCACCGGCCAGCGGTCGTCGCGACGGTCGGTCCAGCCCTTGTCGGCCTCGGCGTAGCGCTCGAGGTAGGCGGCCTTGCACGCCAACGGGACGATCACTACGGGCGCGGTGCGCATGCCGTCGAGCCACGCGTTGTGGGTGTCGGGGTCGGCGCCGGTCGACTCCCAGAAGCGCGCGACGTCGTCGGGGGTGTCGAGAACCAGGAACGCCCACCCCTGCGTGAAGCCCGCGTTGGGCGCGCGCTGCGCGTGCTCGAGCAGCCGGTCCACGACCGCCGGGTCGACCGGCTCCCCGGAGTAGCGGCGCACCATCCGCCGGCGTCGTACGACCTCACGGAACTCCATGGGGTCGACTCTGCCACCGCCGGCACCCACCCCGCTGTAACGCCGTGTTCCCACCTGTTCTACCCATGGTGTGCGGGGGTGCCTACAGGTAGTAACAGGGCGTTACAGCGGCGGAGCGCCCGGCTTGACGGAAGCCACGGCGTCTGGGATCCGAGACGACTTGCCGGGCGTCCTCGTTGACCCGGGTCGAGGATGTCGATGGACTTGGCCCATGGCCTTCGAGGAGATGTGGCGCGACCTGTCGCCGGTGGGTCGCTCGGCGACCTCGGGCGGCTACTTCCGCCAGCCCTGGACGTCGGCCGAGTCCGAGCTGCGCGCGTGGTTCGCCGAGGAGTGCGCCGCCCGCGGGCTGACCGTCGAGACCGATGGCATCGGCAACCAGGTCGCCTGGTGGGGCGAGTCGGACCTGCCCGGCGTGCTCACCGGGTCGCACCTCGACTCCGTCCTCGACGGCGGCGCGTACGACGGCCCGCTCGGCGTCGCCTCGGCCCTCGCGGCCGTCGACACCCTCCGGGCCCGTGGCGTCGAGCCCGAGCGGCCGATCGGGATCGGCGTCTTCGTCGAGGAGGAGGGCTCCCGGTTCGGCCGGGCCTGCCTCGGCTCGCGGCTGGTGACCGGTGCGACGACGTGGGACCAGGCGAAGGAGCTGCGCGACCGCGACGGCGTCTTCCTCGCCGACGCGATCGCCGACGCCGGCCTCGACCCGTCGGCCGGGCTGCTGTCGCTGGACCGGGTCGGCACCTTCGTCGAGCTGCACGTCGAGCAGGGCCGCGACCTCGTCGACCGCGACGTCGCCGTCGGCCTTGCCAGCGAGATCTGGCCGCACGGCCGCTGGCGCTTCGACTTCGCCGGCCAGGCCAACCACGCCGGCACCACGCGCATGGAGGATCGGCACGACCCGATGCTGACCTACGCGATGACGGCCCTGGCCGCCAACAAGCAGGCCCGCCTCGCCGAGCAGCGGGCCACCTTCGGCCGGGTCGCGGTCGAGCCCAACGGCACCAACGCCGTGCCCTCGCTCGTCACGGCCTGGCTCGACGCGCGCGCCTCCTCCGACGATGCCCTCGCCTCCCTGGTCGCGTCGATCGAGCGTCAGGCCGAGGACCGCGCCGGGCGCGACGGCACCGGGCTCACCGTCACCGCCGAGTCGGTCTCCGGGTCGGTGGCCTTCGACGCCGACCTCGCGACCCGACTCGCGTCGCTCGGGGGCTGGCCGGTCATCCCGACGCAGGCGGGGCACGACGCGGGCATCCTGTCCGACGCCGGCATCCCCACCGCGATGGTCTTCGTGCGCAACCCGACCGGCGTCTCGCACTCGCCCGACGAGCACGCCGAGACCGCCGACTGCCTGGCCGGCGTCGAGGCGCTCGCCGACGTGCTGGTCGAGCTGGCGGGCGCATGACGTCGTACCTCCTCGAGCGTGCGTGGATCGGCGGCGCGGTGAGCGACGACGTCCTCGTCGAGGTCGAGGGCGGCCGGTTCACCTCGGTCACCCCCGACGCCGACCCGCCGCGGGCCATCCCGGTCCGCGGCCTGGTCGTGCCGGGCCTCGCGAACACCCACAGCCACGCCTTCCACCGCGCCCTGCGCGGCCGGACGCAGCGCGAGCGCGGGACGTTCTGGACCTGGCGCGACCAGATGTACGACGTCGCCGCGCGGCTCGACCCCGACACCTACCTCGCCCTCGCCCGGGCGACCTACCGCGAGATGGCGGCCGCCGGGATCACCTGCGTCGGGGAGTTCCACTACCTCCACCACCAGCCCGACGGCACCCGCTACCCCGACGCCAACGAGATGGGTCAGGCGCTCGTGCACGCCGCCCGCGAGGCAGGTGTGCGGATCACCCTGCTCGACACGCTCTACCTGTCCTCGGGCTTCGGCGCGGCGCCGGAGGGCGCGCAGGTGCGCTACAGCGACGGCTCCGTCGAGGCCTGGACCGATCGGGTGAGCGGGCTCGAGGCGCGCTTCGCCCGCACGTCGCCCACGGAGCGGGTCGGGGCGGCGGTCCACTCCGTGCGAGCCGTGCCCGCCGCCGACCTCGACGCCGTCGCTGCGTGGGTCGGTGACCGGCCGTTCCACGTGCACCTCTCCGAGCAGGTCGCCGAGAACGACGCCTGCCTCGAGGCGTACGACGTCACGCCCGCGCGGCTGCTCGCCGACCACGACCTGCTCCGGCCCACCACCTCGCTGGTCCACGCGACCCACCTGACCGACGACGACATCGCGCTCATCGGCGGCGCGGGCACCTACGCGTCCTTCTGCCCGACCACCGAGCGCGACCTCGGCGACGGCATCGGCCCCTCGCGGCGCCTCCACGACGCCGGCGCGCGGCTGACCCTCGGCAGCGACAGCCACGCCGTGATCGACCTCTTCGAGGAGATGCGCGCGGTGGAGCTCGACGAGCGGTTGGCCACCCAGCAGCGCGGCCACTGGACCGCGGGCGAGCTGCTGGCCGCGGCGACGACCGACGGCCACGCCTCGCTCGGGTGGGACGACGCCGGCGCGATCGCGGTCGGCAGGCGGGCCGACCTCGTCGTCCTCGACCCGGTCTCGCCGCGCACCGCGGGCACGGGCCGCGACGAGAACACCGTCGTCTTCGCGGCCGCCGCCGAGGACGTACGACGTGTCATGGCAGGTGGCCGGTGGATCGTGGAGGACGGCGACCGGGCCGAGATCGGGCGCGAGCTGGACGACGTGATCGGGAGGATCTGGGGATGAGCACCGCGGTCATCACGAACATCGGCGAGCTGGCCACCAACGACCCCGAACGGGACGGGCTCCTGGGCCTGCTCCACGACGCGGCGGTCGTGGTCGACGGCAGCCGGATCGCCTGGGTCGGCCCCGCCGCCGAGGCGCCCGACGCGGACGTCCAGGTCGACGCCGGCGGACGCGCGGTCATCCCCGGCTTCGTCGACTCGCACAGCCACCTCGTCTTCGCCGGCGACCGGTCGGCGGAGTTCGAGGCACGGATGATCGGCGAGCCCTACACCGCCGGCGGCATCCGCACCACGGTCGCGAAGACCCGGGCAGCGAGCGACGAGCAGCTCACGTCTCACGTCGCCCGGCTCGTCGCCGAGATGCGCGCGCAGGGCACCACGACCGTGGAGATCAAGAGCGGCTACGGGCTGTCGGTGCCCGACGAGGCCCGCAGCCTCGCGGTGGCCCGGCAGTTCACCGACGAGACCACGTTCCTCGGTGCCCACGTCGTCCCCGCCGACACCACCCCCGAGGACTACGTCGACCTCGTCACCGGCCCCATGCTCGCGGCGGCAGCACCGCACGCCCGGTGGATCGACGTGTTCTGCGAGGACGGCGCCTTCGACGTCGACCAGGCCCGCACCATCCTGACCGCGGGGTCCGACAGCGGCCTGCGCGGGCGGCTCCACGCCAACCAGCTGACGTACGGCAAGGGCGTGCAGCTGGCCTGCGAGCTCGGCCTGGCGGCGGTCGACCACTGCACCTTCCTGAGCACCCTCGACGTTGAGTCTCTCCGAGACTCAAGGACCATCGCGACCCTCCTGCCGGGCGTCGAGTTCTCCACCCGCCAGCCCTATCCCGACGCGCGCGGGCTGATCGACGTGGGCGTCCGCGTCGCGCTCGCCAGCGACTGCAACCCGGGCTCGTGCTTCACCTCCTCGATGGCGCTGTGCATCGCGCTGGCGGTCCGCGAGATGCGGATGAGTCCGGCCGAGGCGCTGCACGCCGCGACGGCCATGGGGGCGGCCGCGCTCGACCGCAATGACGTCGGCGTGCTCGCCCCCGGCAAGGCCGCCGACCTCGTCCTCCTCGACGCGCCGTCGTACGTCCACCTGGCCTACCGCCCCGGCGTTCCGCTCGTCTCCGGGGTCTGGCAGCAGGGTCGTCCCGTCGTCTCGGGGTAGTCCAGTGGCGAATGGCTGTCAGACGGCCATTCCGACGACCACTCGCCACTGGACTACCGAGACCAGAGGACAACTCGTCACTGGACTACCCCACGAGGCGGCTACCTCAGACGCGCCCGTACGCCGCCTGAGGCCGCATCTGAGGTACCCCGCCGAGCGTGAATAGGGCACGCACCCGATGTCCGTGCCTACCTCAGCGACGGAATCTCTCCTCACGGTCCAGAAAGGACCCTGAGATGAGGAGAAGCACATGTTCAACACCGACAGCTTCCTGGGTGCCGAGATCTCGTACCGACAGGACAAGGTGCGCCGCGACTACGGGCTGATCCACCGCTGGACCCGCCCCACCCGCGGCGACGACATCAAGAAGAAGTGACCCGCACCGCGATCGGTGCGACGTTGTCGGACGAGCACGACACAATGTCGAGCGTGCCGACGCTGCGGACCACCGATCTCATCGGACGCGATGCCGAGCTGGAGGAACTGACCACCCAGCTCGGCATTCGCGCGTCCGGGGGCGATCCGTCCGCGCGCGCGATGCTCGTCGCCGGCGACGCGGGGGTCGGCAAGACGCGCCTGATCATGGCGCTGCGCGACACCGCGCTCGAGGCCGACTGGCAGGTCGTGGCCGGCCACTGCCTCGACCTCGCCGACAGCTCGTTGCCCTACCTCCCCTTCACCGAGATCCTCGGGCGGCTGATGGCCGACCTGCCCGACGTCACGGCCCGGGTGCTCGAGCAGCACCCGACGCTGGCGCGCCTCCAGCCGGGCCGCCGGATCCGCAGCAGCGAGACCGCGTCGGGCGACCAGGCCCTCGACCGCGGCAACGTCTACGACGCGTTCGGCGACCTCCTCTCCGCCGTCGCCGAGCAGGCGCCCGTCCTCGTCGTCGTCGAGGACGCCCACTGGGCCGACGAGTCCACCCGCGACATGCTCAGCTTCCTCTTCTCCCGCCCGGTCCCCGGCGTCGCGCTCGTCGTCTCCTACCGCGCCGACGACCTCCACCGCCGCCACCCGCTCCGCCGCCAGGTGGCCGAGTGGATGCGCCTGCGCGGCGTCGACCGACTCCAGGTCGACCCCCTCCCCGACGACGACGTACGACGTCTCGTGCGCGCGCTGCGCCCCGGCACCATGTCCGAGGCTGAATACACCTCGATCGTCGACCGCGCCGAGGGCAACCCGTTCTTCGTCGAGGAGCTCGTCGGGGCCGCGTGGTCCGGCCAGGTGCCGGGCGAGCTCGCCGACGTGCTGCTGGTCCACCTCGACCGCCTCGGTGAGACCACCCGTCGCGTGGTCCGCCTGGTGTCCGTCGCCGGGCGCCAGGTGAGCCACGGGATGCTCGCGGCCGTCTCCGACCTCGACCCCACCGACCTCGAGGCCGCGCTGCGCGACGCCGTCGAGGCCAACGTGCTGGTCGCCTCGCGCGGAGGCACGTACGCGTTCCGCCACGCGCTGCTCGGCGAGGCGGTCTACGACGACCTGCTGCCCGGCGAGCGGGTCCGCCTCCACGCCGACTTCGTGTCGGCGCTCGGCGAGGGGCGCGCGGTCGGCACCGCCGCCGAGCTCGCCCAGCACGCCCGGCGCGCCGACGACCGGCCCGTCGCGATCCGTGCGTCCATCGAGGCGGGCGAGGAGGCGCTGGCCGTGGGCGGTCCCTCCGAGGCGGCCACCCACTTCCTCGACGCCCTCGAGCTGATCGACACCTCGCGCACGCCGATCACCGACATCGACGCCCACTCCCTGGCCCGCCGGTGCGCGGAGGCGCTGATCGCCGCCGGCCGGGTGCCGAAGGCGGTGAAGGTGCTGCGCTCGCGCATCGCCTGCCTCGCGCCCGACACCTCCGACGTCGACCGCGGCCAGCTGCTCACCGCGGTGGCGCAGGCGCTGATGCTCACCGACACGACCGAGTCGCCGCGCGAGACCGCCGCCGAGGCCGTCGACCTGCTGCGCGACGGACCGCCCAAGCTGCTCGCCCGGGCGCTCTTCGTCCATGCCGAGTCCCTCGGCAACTGGCGCGCCGACGAGGCGCGCACGGCCGCGCTCGAGGCCCTCGAGATCGCCGAGCGCAACGACCTCACCAGCCTCGCCGTCGAGCTCCACACGACTCTCGCCGGCCTCGACCCGGCCGGTGGCGAGGATCCCGGCACCGGGTGGCGCGCCGCCGCCGAGCGCGCCCGCAAGGCCGGCCTGATCGAGCCCGAGCTGCGGGCGCTCTACTTCCTCGGCCGCCTCTTCCACGACCGCGGCGACCTCGACGGTGCGGTGGAGATCTACCGCGAGCTGATCGCCCGCAGCGACGTCGGCGGCCTGACCTGGTCGCCCTACCCCGCCGAGGCGCGGCTGCTGCTGGCCGTCGCGCTGACCCACCAGGGGCGGCTCAGCGACGCCTGGCGCACGCTCGACGTCAGCGGGCAGGACCCGCCGATGGTCTACGAGTGGATGTACTTCGCCCACCAGGTGCTCGTGCAGTTCGGCCTGCGCGGCAAGCCGCACAGCGACAACGCCCTCGAGCGGCTCCGCGAGCACTGGGGCACCGACGGCATCACGGCGATCACCGCCGGCACGACCGAGATCCTGCAGGCCTCCGCGACCGGCGATCCCGCCGCCGCGCTCGGGGTGTACGACGACGTGGTCGCGAGCGTCGTACCCCTCTGGCACGAGTGGTTCCAGGCCCGCCTCCGCCTCGCCACGCTGGTGGTCGGCGTGTTCGCAGGCGCCGCCGCCCACCAGTCCGCCGACGAACGCGAGCGGGCCCGCGCGGCCGTCGACCGGCTGATGTCCGACGGCGGCCGAGTCATCGACTTCTACGCCCGCTACGAAGCCAGCCGCGGCCCCGAATACCGCATGTGGGTCGCGCGCCGCACCGCCGAGCACCTGCGCTGGCGCTGGCTGGCGCAGGTCGAGCCGCCGTCGAGCGAGGAGCTCGTGGAGGCCTGGCGCGCGGCCGAGGAGGCCGCCCTCGCCTACGGCAGCGTGCCCGAGATCGCCCAGACCCGGGTCCGGCTCTCGGGCGTGCTGCGCGCCGCCGGCGACGCCGCGGGCGCCCGGGAGGCGGGCGACCTGTCGCGCGAGTCGGCGCACGCGATGCGGGCCGAGCCGCTCCTCGCCGAGCTCACCGCGCAGGGGTCCGCGCCCGCTCCGGCCACGGCGTCCGAGGTAGCGACGCTGACCCCGCGCGAGGCCGAGATCCTTGCCCTCGTCGCGGAGGGACGGTCCAACGGCGAGATCGGCAAGCAGCTGTTCATCGCCACCAAGACGGTCTCGGTGCACGTCTCCAACATCCTCGCCAAGCTCGACGCGGCCTCCCGCACCGAGGCGGCCGCCGTCGCCCGGCGGCGCGGCCTGCTCTGAGGTCCTGACGTCGTGGCGGACGCCACACGTGTCCGACTTCTCGCCCTCCGTGCAACGGATCGAGGGCAACTTCTCGGACACATGTACGACATCGTCACGCCGAGCCCCGGGTGTACGGGCATGTCATCGGCAGGACCGGACGTCGGTGTCACCAAGGTCTGGCGTACGCCGTCCAGACGCAACCTCGACGGCTCCGCCCGCGTCTCCCCAGCATGAGAGTCGTCGCACTCGCCCTCGTCACGTGCCTGGCGGTCCTCGGGTGCTCCACGAATCCCGGCCGGGATCCCGTCGGGAGCGGCACCGCAGCCACGGCCGCTGCCCCACCGTCGGCGACCACGTCGCGGAGCGATGACGCGCGTGGTCGCCCGGTCACGATCCCCGACCTCACGGCGGTGGAGTTCCGCAGCGCTCGCGAGTTCCTCGAGGGCGACGGCCTCACCGTCCGCGCCGACGTGGTGCACGACTGCCGACTGTCGAAGGGACTGGTGGTCGCCCAGCAGCCCGCGCCCGGCACCCGCCTGGCTCGTGGTGGCGAGGTGGTGCTGACCTTCGGGCGCACGCCGTCCGCCGCCTCGTGCGTGCCGCGGCCGGCGCCTCCGCTGGCCCGCGCGTTCCTTGCGTGGGCGAAGGGCGAGGGCGGGCCACCCGCCTTCGCCCCGCACGTCCGCCTGCTGCAGGGCGGCCGGCAGGTCGCCCGGCTGACCGCGGCCGAGGCCGGTGACCGGGGCGCGTGGCGCCTCCCGGCGGGTTACGCCGAGCTCGCTGCCATCAATCTCCTCGACTGGATGGACGCCGAGGTCCTCCTCCAGCCCTCGCGCGGGCTGAGCGCCTACTGCCTCGTGCGGGCCGCCCCGATCCCGCCCGACCTCGTCGACCGGTTGTGGTGGTCCTCTGCGCTGCTGTCCGCCTCGGCCGACGCCTGCCTCCAGATGGGAGCGGTGCAGGTGTGGGTCGACGACCGGGACCGGATCTCGGCGGTCGGCTTCCTCATCGGCTCCCCCTGACGGGACGGTCCGACCAGACCGGCAGACTGGCGCCATGCCTGACTTCCGGTGCTCGCTCGCCAGCCTCACCGACGACGAGCCCATCGCCGGCACCGCGCCGACCGACCCCGAGATCCTGCTGGTCGAGTCGCCCGGCCCGTGGGGCAAGGACGCCCTCGCCGACAACCGCCTGCCCGAGGCCGTCCGCGACCACCTGGGTGGGCTCGACCTCAAGGTCTTCCTCCTGCGCCGGTACGACGGAGGCGCCGGCCCCGGCACGCACGTCTTCCACGCCCGCGCCACCGACGAGGGGTACGACGTCCGCGGCACGGTGCTCGACCGGCCCGAGGACCTGCTCGACCTCGACGTCGCCACCCTGCCGTCGTACGACGCCCCGCTGTGGCTGGTCTGCACGAACGGCAAGCGCGACCGGTGCTGTGCCGAGATCGGACGGCCGATCGCCGGGCTGCTCGCGCAGGAGTGGCCGGAGGGCACGTGGGAGACCACGCACCTCGGCGGCCACCGGTTCTCGGGCACCCTGCTCGCGCTGCCCAGCGGGCTCACCCTCGGCCGTCTCGACACCGCCACCGCCCTGGCCGCCTGCGAGGCGGTCGAGCGCGGCGAGGTGCCGACCGAGTGGGTCCGCGGTCGTGCCGGTCGTCCGGGCGCCGAGCAGGTCCGCGAGCTCCACGTGCTGGCCGGGGGCGATCCGGCCGACGAGGTGGTCGCCGTGCCCGGCCCGACGCGGCGGCAGTCCTGCGGCGACGACAAGGTCAAGGGCACCACTAGGTTCGAGGTCCGTCCGGCCCGGTGACCCCGCCCTCTGGGGTGTGGGACGGTGGGAGTCGAGCGCACGACACTCGAGGCGTAGCCCGGGGCGGACCGTCCGTCGCGGCACGACGAGGAGGATCCATGACGACGACTCCTGACAGCCCTCTGGGCGACGACGAGATCACCACCGAGGGCGCCGACCCGACCGGCGTACCTGCTGCTCCGGGCGATGCCGACGGCACCGACGGCGGCGACGCCGACGGCACGGACGGCGACTCCACCGATTCGACCGACGGCGACTCCACGGACGCCGACGGCACCGACGGCGACTCGACCGACTCCACCGACGGCGACTCCACCGACGCCGACGGCACCGACGGGACCGACGGCTGAGCGCCCTCGACCGGCTGACGGGTGACGCCCAGACCTTCGTCGACAAGGTCTGGGCGTCGCGCGTCCACGTCCACCGCACCGACCCCGGCTTCGGCGCCGAGGTCCTCTCGCTCGCCGACGCCGACCACCTGCTGACCGAGACCGCGATCCGAACCCCCGCTGTCCGCGTGGCGCACGACGGCTCGGTGCTGCCCGAGTCGTCGTACACCCGCGGCGGCACCCTGGCCGGCAGGCCGCTCACCGGCCTGGTCGACCCGGTGAAGCTGATGCGCCTGCACGACGAGGGCGCCACGATCGTGCTCCAGGGTCTCCAGCGCTACTGGACGCCCGTCGGCGACCTGATCGCCGACCTTGAGCTCGAGCTCGGCCACCCCTGCCAGGCCAACGCCTACCTCACCCCGCCGGGCGCCCAGGGCTTCGCCGTGCACTCCGACTCCCACGACGTCTTCGTCGTGCAGACCCACGGCACCAAGCTGTGGGAGATCCACGGCGACGGCGGCCCGGGCGAGCTGCTGCTCGAGCCCGGCGTCGTGGCCTACCTCCCGACCGGCACCCCGCACGCCGCCCGCGCCCAGGACGGGATCTCGCTCCACCTCACCATCGGCATCAACCAGCTGACGTGGCGCAGCCTGGTCTCCCGCGAGGTGACCCGGCTCCTCGACGAGGTCCCCGACGACCACCTGCCCGCGGGCTACCTGGACGACCCCGACCGGCTGGCCGAGGGACTCGGCGACCACCTCGCCGCCCTCGCCGATGCCGTACGACGACTCGACCCGGCCGCCGTCGCGCACGAGCAGTCCGACCGGTTCCTCGGCGGCCGACCGTCCCGCCTCCCGGGTGCGCTGCTCGATCGTGAGGCGCTCGCCGGACTCGACGCCACCACCGCACTGCGCCGCCGCCCGGGCCGCCCGTGCGTGCTCGCCGACCACGGCGACGTGGTCCGGGTGCTCATCGGCGACCGCGCGCTGCGCGTGCCGGCGCGGATCCGTCCCGCCCTCGAGCACGTCGCGACCCACCTCGAGCTCACCCCGGGCGACCTGCCGCTCGACGCCGGGAGTGCGCTGGTGCTGTGCCGGCGACTGGTCCGGGAAGGGTTGCTCGAGGTCGTCCGGTGAGCGACTTCCGCTGTGCCGCGGCCAGCCGGGAGCGCGGGGACGAGCTGGCCGGCACCGCCTCGACCGTGCGCAGCTTCCTGCTGGTCGAGCACGCCGGACCGTGGGGTTCCGACGCGCTCCGTGACGCCCGGCTCCCCGACGGGCTGGGCGACCACCTGCGCGAGGCGGCCGGTCGCCACCGCGTCCGCGTCCTGCTCGTACGCCGCCACGGCCGGCGCGCCGACGGAGGGGTCCGGGTCTTCGCGTGCCGGGCCGCCGGCCCCGACTCGTGGGCCGAGACCGCCGTCCTCGACGACCTCGACCAGGTGCGTGACCTCGACCTCGCCGCGCTCGGCGCCGGCCGCTCGCTCGGTCTCGAGCCCCACGCGGCTCCGCTGCTCGCGATCTGCACGCACGGCCGCCACGACGCGTGCTGCGCCGAGCTGGGCCGCCCGGTCGCCGCCGCGCTGGCCGACGGCCCCCACGCGGACGACGTCTGGGAGACCTCGCACGTCGGCGGCGACCGGTTCGCCGGCAACCTCGTCGTGCTGCCGCGCGGCCTCTACTACGGCGGGCTCGACGCTGCCGCGGCCTCAGCGGTGGCCGACGCAACGGCGACGGGTGAGGTGCTGCTCGACCACCTCCGCGGCCGGTCCGACCTGCCGATGGGCGCCCAGGCCGCCGACATCGCGCTGCGTCGCGAGCTCGGCCTGACCGGTCTCGACGACGTGGTGGCCCGGTCGGTGCGGGTCGACGGCGACCTGACCACGGCCCGGTTCGACGTCGCCGGCCACGCCCACCTGGTCGTCGTACGACGGGTGGCGGGGGAGGCGACGCACCGGCTCACCTGCTCGGCGCGGCGTGACAACGTGGTCCCGCGCCACGAGGTCGTCGAGCTGCGCGAGGGGTGAACGTCAGCCGAGCCGGTCGCGCAGGTTGGTCGCGGGCTGCCAGTCGGCACGCTCGACGACGAGGCGGGGCTTGCCCGACTCGGCCGCCTCGAGGTTGCGGGCCGCGCGGTTGGCCTGGGCCTGCTCGCGGTCGGCGTCCTGCTGGGCGTCGTGGGCCTCGACCCGCGCGTCGACGAGCTCCTTGTGGAGGGCCTGCACCTTGGCGGCCTGGGCCTGGATCTCCTCGGGCGAGCGCTCCTCGATGACCATCTTCTCGAGCTGGTCGAGGGAGTTCTGCTCGCGGCGCTTGAGCTGGTCGACGGTGCGGTGCGCGGCGTCGGCGCGGTCGTTGGCCTCGACCGCCTCGCGCGCCTCCTCGGCGGCCTCGCGGCGCAGCTCGCCGAACTGCACCTGGTTGGCGTTGGCCGCGACGAACTTCGCCTTGTCCTTGTCGGGGTGGACGTCGGCGTAGTCGGCGAGCGCCTTGATCAGCTCACGGGTGCTCGCCCGCCGGGCATCGCGCAGCTCGATCTTGGCGTCGAAGCACTCCTGGTAGGCCTTCCAGTCGGCCTCCCACGCGTCGGCCTGCTTCTGGGTGGCGTCGCCGGGGAGCGTCTCGATGGGCGGCCAGATCCGGTGGTCGCGGACCTCGAGGCCCTTGCTCGTCGCGAACGCGCGGAGCTGCTCGAGACCCTCACGGTGGCGGCGCAGCACGTCGGAGTAGGCGTTGATGGCGCGCCCGAGGCCGCGGAGGTTGTCGCGCACGGTGGCCGACTCCTCGTGGCGGCGACCGGCCCGTTCGCGGAGCGTGTCGGCGGCCTCGCCGGCGAAGACGTCCTCCGACAGGGTGGCCGTCCGCTCGAAGCCGTCGACGGCGAGCTCGACCTTGGTGGCGAGCCGGCGCACGGAGTCGCCGTAGGAGTCGACCTTGTCGGGCTCGAGCCAGTGGTAGCTGCAGCCGATCGGGTCGCCGAACTGCAGGCCGTCCTGCTGGGTCTCGATCGCGTCGACGAGGACCTTGGTCATGGCGTCACCTGGTCGAGCTTCGCGGCGACCTGTGCGGCCTCGCCGACCATGAAGTCGAGCTCGTCGAAGTCGATGATCGAGTCGTCGATGGCCGAGGCGAGGGTGCGGCACTTCTTTGAGACCTGCTCGGCGTCCTCGACGAGGCTGCGCACGCCCTGGACCATGAGGTCGCGCCACGGGAAGTCGTCGGCCGGGTGGTCGACGTCGCCGAGCGCGTCCTTCAGCGCCTCGCGCGCGGAGTCCAGCTCTTCCTTGGCGGTCCGCAGCGCCCGCTGGTTGATCGCGATCGGCCTCATGGCGACCTTCTGCCCCGATGGACGCAGTCGAAACGCGATGTGGTGAAACTGTGAACTACGACGCTCCGGCGGTCTGGACCGCCGCGCCCGTCAGGGTGGGGTCGGCGGCCGGTAGGACCGCAGCAGCCGCACCGTCCACACGGCTGTCAGCGCGAGGTAGACCCCCACGAGGCCGGCCAGGACCCACCACGGGAGCTCCTCGCGGCCGGTCGCCCCGACCCAGGTCGTCAGGCCGAGCACCGCGGTCATCAGCAGTCCGGTGAACGCGCTGAAGCCCTCCATGTCGTCGCCGAACCGCTCCCGGAACTCCGCGCGGCGCTCGGGCGCGAACCAGTAGTCCTTCGAGCGCTGCGGCAGGTTGACCCACGTCCCGTCGCCGGCGACGAGCAACCGCGTGAGCACCGGGATGCCGACCAGGACCAGGAGCCCGACCACCGCGAACATCGCGAGCAGCCCCGTGCGCGACGACCAGTCGTCGACCCGACCCGCGGCGTCGAAGTGAGCCGGCACGCGGTCGGGCAGGACCAGCGCCGCCCACACCAGCGCGACGACGTACGCCGCTGCGCTGAGCAGGAGGACCCGACGCCCGGATCGCACGTCAGACGTGCCCGCTGAGCTGGGCCATCCGGAGCTCGAGCCGGCCGAGGAGGTCGGTGCACGCCTTGTCGGGCATGGACGACTTCCGGCCGCCGCCCTGCGAGCAGACCGGCAGCACGTCGATCGACAGCTTCGCGCCGCCGGCCAGTGCGCGGAGCTCGTCGAGCTTGTCGCCGAACGGCGAGCCGCTGCCGGGGGAGTAGTAGTCGACGGCCGCGTCGACGTCGTCGGCGAAGAGGTCGGCCTTGGTCACCGCGATGATCAGCCAGGTGGGGCGGTCGCGGCGCACGGCCATGCCGGCGATGCGGTGGGCCGTGATCGACCAGTCCTCGAGCTCGGCGGCCAGCTGCTCCTCGCGGGTGGCGACCGCCGTGCCGGTCGTGCCGGCCGTACGACGCGGGGTGGCGTGGCCGTGGGCGACCACGTGCAGCACGCCGTCGACCGGCTCGTCGTGGAAGACCTCGTCGAGCGCGCCGAGGCGGGTGGCGGCGTTCTCGCCGGGGACGACGCGGAAGCGGTAGCCGCGCATCCGCGCGTCGCGGCGGGTACGACGCTCCATGACGGCCGAGCCGACATCCTGGGCGCCCTCGGCCTGCGTGCTGGCGCGCCGGGCCAGCCGGTCGACGAGCCGGGTCTTGCCGACGCCGGTCATTCCGGTGACCGCGACGGTCGGGTAGCGGTGACGGAGGAGGCGCGAAGCCCGCTCGGGCGCCTGAGACAGCGCGGCGAGGGCGCCCCCGGCGATCGTCGTACCGAGGGCCGCCCTGCCGTGTCGCAACGGTGACTGCATGCGCCCATCCTGTCCGACGCCCGGGTGGGGTGGGCGCCGGTTGGCCATGCAACCGGCCATCACGGACAATGGCGGAGCCCGTGCCCACCGGTTGAAAGGTCTCCATGGACACCGAGAACCGTCCCGTCCTGACGGGGCTGGTCGCCCTCGTGGGCGTCGCTGTGGCCATCGGTCTGCTCGGAGGTCTCGCCGTCCTCGTCGGCGTCAAGGCCGCCGGCATCGGTGAGAGCACGTCGGCCAGCGACGACAGCAGCGTGTCGGCCACCTTCGACCTGCCCAAGCCGACCGACACCGGCAGCTCGATCCCCGAGCCCACGGAGTCCAGCGAGCCCAGCACGGAGGAGTCGACCTCCGAGGCGCCCGCCGAGGGCATCTCGCTGTCGGCCACCCAGCAGTCGGTGAGCCCGATGCAGCAGATCGACCTCACCGGCACCTACCAGTCCGGCGAGGGCGCGATCCTGCAGGTGCAGCGGATGGAGAACGGCGAGTGGTCGGACTTCCCGGTGACCATGTCGGTCAGCGGCGGCACCTTCGCGACCTACGTCCAGACGAGCCGCCCCGGGCCCAACAAGTTCCGCGTGGTCGACACCGACTCCGACGCGACCTCCAACGAGATCACCGTGACGGTCGGCTGACCTCGGCGATCGCCTCGGCGGCACGGGCGCGGTCCACGCGGCCGGTCCAGTAGCCCACCCACACCGAGCCGGCCAGGCCGAGCACCCCGACCGCCAGGCAGGCGGTCGCGAGCGGCGCGACGACGGCGACGGCGCTGACCAGCAGCGGTCCGCCGGTGTTGCCGATGTCGCCGCACAGCCGCCACGCGCCGAGGAACTGCGAGCGGCCGTCGACCGGGGCCGAGTCCGCGCCCAGGGTCATCACGATCCCAGCGCCCAGCCCGTTGCCGGCGGCGATGAGCGCCATGACGAGCGCGATCGTGACCGCCGACGTGGCGAGCGGAAGGAGCAGGCACGCCACGGCCATCGACAGCACGACGGGTACGGCGACGACCCGGCGGCCGCGGGTGTCCATCAGCCAGCCGCCGGGCCACATCAGCGCGACGTCGATCGCGGCCGCTCCGGCGAAGATCAGCGAGGTGGTCGAGGCGGACAGGCCCACGTGGTCGGCCCACAGCGGCAGCAGGCTCATCCGCAGCGACCGGGTCATGCCGAGGATGACGACCGCGCTGCCCAGCGTGGCGAGCAGCCTGCGGTGCTCGCGGATCACCGTCCACACCGGGAGGTGCCCGGACTGCCTCGCCGCCGCCCGCTTCGCCTCGCCGAGGTCGGGCATCGTGCCGGCGAGCAGGCCCGCGCAGATCGAGCTCACCGCGCCGAGCCAGAACACGCTCGCGATGTCGGAGACCTTGATCAGGGCGGCACCGATCAGCGGGCCGACGAGGACTCCGACGCGGTAGGTGCCACCGAGGAACGACATCGCCCGCGCCCGGTGGGTGGCCGGGACGACGTCGATCATGAAGCCTTGGCGCGCGATCAGGAACAGCGTCCAGCACACGCCGCTGAGCAGCACCGCCGCGGCGAGCGCCGCCACGGACTCGGTCGTCGCGGCGAGCGTCATGGCCGCGGCGTCGAGGAACCCGGCTCCCATCAGCGCCCGCCGCTCGCCGATCCGGGCGATGAGAGCGCCGGACGGCAGGCTCGCCAGGAGCATGCCGACGCTGAGCATCGCCACGATCGCGGCCGCGACGCTGACGTCGGCGCCGAGGTCGCGGGCCCGCAGCGCCAGCACCGGCATCATCGCGCCGTGCCCGACCGCCGAGACGATCGAGGGGCCGTACGCCACCAGCCAGATGTCGCGGAACCTGAAGTCCTCCGCCGCCCCCGAGCTCACCCGCTCATCCTCTCAAGTGGTCGCTCGGGCGGTGCGTGAGGCGCCTTCTCGACCGGTGGAAGGTGTCTCACGCACCGCCCCAGGCGCGACACGCGTACGACACGCCCGTCGGCGGTGCGTGAGGAGGATTCGGAGCCCCCGGAATCCCCCTCACACACCGCCCGACACAGAATCGATCAGGAGGGGATCCAGTCGAAGGTGTCGGGGTTGGGGCCCATCCGACCGGGCTCGCCCTGGTCGAGCTCGTCGAGGGCGGCCATGTGGGTCGGCTCGAGCTCGAAGTCGAAGATCTCGAAGTTCTGCTTCATCCGGTCGGCGTTCATCGACTTCGGGAAGATGATGTCGCCGCGCTGGACGTGCCAGCGGAGCGCCACCTGGGCCGGCGTACGACCCACGAGGGAGGCGATCTCGCCGATGGTGTCGTCGTCGACGACCTTGCCCTGCGCGATCGGCGACCACGCCTCGGTGAGCACGCCGTGCTTCTTGTTCGCGGCGCGGACGTCCTCGTTGGCGAAGAACGGGTGCACCTCGACCTGGTTCACGACAGGTACGACGCCGGTCTCCTCGACGATGCGGTCGAGGTGGGCGGGCTGGAAGTTCGAGACGCCGATGCTGCGGGTCTTGCCGGCCTCCTGCGCCTCGATCAACGCGCGCCAGGTCTGCACGAAGTCGCCGTCGTAGCGCGTCGGCAGCGGCCAGTGGATGAGGAACAGGTCGACCTGGTCGAGGCCGAGGCGCTCCAGCGAGGCGTCGATCTCGCGGCGCGCGTCGTCGGGGCGATGGAAGGTGTTGTTGAGCTTGGTGGTGATGTAGAGCTCGTCGCGGTCCACACCACGGATCGCCTCGCCGACGCCGGCCTCGTTGCCGTACATCTGCGCGGTGTCGATGTGGCGGTAGCCCGCCTCGAGCGCCTTGGTCACCGTGGCAGCGGTCTCGGGCGGCGGCACCTGGAAGACGCCGAAGCCGAGCTGGGGGATGGACGTGCCGTCGTGGAGCTGGATGGTCGGAACAGTCATACCTGTCCCTACACGTCTGGTCCGCGAGGTATTCCGCTGGACTGCACGCCCTAGTCTCGGAGCGTGACCCAGAACACCGACATCGCGCCCGACCCGCTCCAGCTCCCCGGTGACGGCGACTGGCTCGCCTGGGTCGGCGAGCACTGCGACGGACAGCTGGCCGAGGCGCGACGCCTGGTCGAGCAGGTGAAGGCCGGCTCCGGTGACGCGTCGGCCGTGCTGGCCGACTGGAACCGTGCCGAGACCGCGATCGCCAACGCGGGCGCGGTGTCGCTGTGGGCCGAGGTCCACCCCGAGCCCGCCGTGCGCGACCGGGCCGACGAGCTGAGCCAGGAGGTGCAGAAGTACGTCACCGAGCTCGGCCTCGACCGCGACCTCTTCGCCGTCTTCGACGCGCTCTCCGCCGACGGCCTCGACGACGACGCGCGCCGGGTGCTCGACCACACGCTGCGCGACTTCCGCCGCGCCGGCGTCGACCGCGACGACACGACCCGTGAGCGGCTCCGCGAGCTCAGCGAGCGCGGGGTGAAGCTGTCGCAGGACTTCGGTCGCAACATCCGCGACGACGTCCGGTCGATCCGGATCGCGCCCGAGCGCCTCGAGGGCCTGCCCGCGGACTACCGCGAGGCCCACCCGGCCGACGACGAGGGCCTCGTCACCATCACCACTGACTACCCCGACCTCGTGCCGTTCGTGACCTTCGGCGCCGACGCCGACGCCCGCCGCGACCTCAGCCTCGCGGCCAACAACGTCGCCTGGCCGGCCAACGACCAGGTCCTCCAGGACATCTTCGCGGTGCGGCGCGAGACCGCCGGCCTGCTCGGCTACGACTCGTGGCCGGACTACGACACCGAGGTCAAGATGATCGGCACCGGTGCGGCCGTCGCCGAGTTCATCGACCGGATCAGCGATGCGGCCAACGAGCGCGCCGGCCAGGAGCTGGCGGTGCTGCTCGAGCGCAAGCGCGTCGACGAGCCCGGCGCCGACGTGGTGGCGACCTACGACTCGCGCTACTACTCCGAGCTGGTCCGCCGCGAGCAGTACGACGTCGACGGCCAGGTCGTGCGCACCTACTTCCCGTTCGAGCAGGTCCGGCAGGGCCTCCTCGACGTCACCGGCCGGCTCTTCGGCCTCGAGTGGACGCCCGTCGACCACGCCGAGGCGGGCACCTGGCACGAGGACGTGGCGACGTACGACGTCGGGCTCGACGGCCGGCGGATCGGGCGCATCCACCTCGACCTCCACCCGCGCGAGGGCAAGTTCAAGCACGCCGCGCAGTTCGACGTGGTCCGCGGCATCGCCGGCGTCCAGCTCCCCGAGGGCGGCCTGGTCTGCAACTTCAGCCGCGGCCTGATGGAGCACGACGAGGTGGTCACCCTCTTCCACGAGTTCGGCCACCTCGTGCACCACGTGCTCGGCGGGCAGGGCGACTGGATCCGGTTCTCCGGCGTGGCCACCGAGTGGGACTTCGTCGAGGCGCCGAGCCAGATGCTCGAGGAGTGGGCGTGGGACGCCGACGTGCTCGCGACCTTCGCCCGCAACGCCGACGGCGAGACGATCCCGGCCGAGCTGGTCGCGGCCATGCGCCGGGCCGACCACTTCGGCAAGGGCACGCACGCCGCCCAGCAGATGTCGTACGCCGCCCGGTCCTACTGGTTCCACGCGCAGCAGCACGACGACCTGACGGCCTATGGCGACGAGCTCCAGCGTCGCTACTCGGTCTTCCCGCCGCTCGAGGGCGCGCACATGCACGCCGCCTTCGGGCACCTCGACGGCTACTCGTCCGGCTACTACACCTACATGTGGTCCCTCGTCATCGCGAAGGACCTGTTCTCCGCCTTCGACGTCGACGACATGTTCAACGCCGACGTCGCCGGCCGCTACCGCGACCGCGTCCTCGCGCAGGGCGGCCGCAAGGACGCCGCCGACCTCGTCGCCGACTTCCTCGGCCGGCCCTACTCCTTCGACGCCTGGGAGGCGTGGCTCGCGGAGTAGGTCATCTCTGCTGGTCGAGTAGCTCGCGAGCGCCAGCGAGCGGCGTATCGAGACCCATGGTGAAGGGGTCTCGATACGCCTCGCTCGTTCCTCGCTCGGCTACTCGACCACCTATGAAGCAGTGACCGAGGTGTCGTCGACGACGAAGCTGGTCTGCAGCGAGGAGTCCTCGCTCATCAGGAACTTCACCGTGATCGTCTTGCCCTTGTAGGCCAGCAGGCTGTGGCTGAACTGCGCGTAGGTCGCGTTGGCGCCGACGTTGCTGAAGGTCTTCAACGTCGTGGTGGTGCCGCTGCTGACGACCTGCATCTTCAGGGTGTCGTACGCCGTCGAGCCGCTCTCGTTGGTGTCGGTGCGGATCCAGTACGACAGCGACGCCGCCGTGGCCGAGGCCGGGATGGTGACGTTCTGCGCGATGTTCTCCGACGAGGTGCTGCCGTTGCCGCCGAGCCAGGCCTTCCACGAGCCGGTGCGCGCCGGGCGGCCGGTGTTGTTGGTGATCGGGCCCGACGTGCCGGTCCACGAGGTCGCGCCGGACTCGAAGCCCGGGTTGGCCAGCAGGTTCGCGCCGGTCGGAGGCGTGGTCGGCGGGATGCTGGTGCCGAAGTCCTTGTCGGCGTAGAGCCAGACCATGTGGCCGATCATGTCGAGGTTGCGGTCCAGCGCCGTGGTGTTGATGTTGGAGATCGTGTCGCAGGACCGGTGGTAGCAGGCGTCGAAGGCCTGGCCGGCCGTGCCGCCCCACTTCTGCGCCTGGGCGCTGGTCTTGATGACCTCGCCGCCGGAGTACATGCCCGTCGTCGGGATGCCGTAGCTGCGGAACGACGCGTGGTCCGAACGGCCCTGCACGTCGATGTACTCCCAGGGGATGCCCTTCGACGTGTAGTAGGCGGTCATCGTGTCCCGCGCGAAGTTGCCGGCCGCGTTGTCGTCGTAGACGAAGTAGCCGGGGTTGGGCGAGCCGACCATGTCGTAGTTCATGTAGAGGTCGATGCGGTCCTTGTCGGCCGTCGGCAGCAGCGACATGTACTTGTTGGAGCCGAGCAGACCCTGCTCCTCCGCGCCCCACCACGCGAAGCGCAGGTGGTTGCGCGAGGTGTTGCCGCTCGACGCCCACGCCAGCGCGGCCTCGAGGACCGAGGCGGAGCCGGTGCCGTTGTCGTTGATGCCCGGGCCGGCCGAGACGCTGTCGAGGTGGGCGCCGGTCATCACGACGTGCTCCGGGTCGCCCCCGGGCCAGTCGGCGATCAGGTTGTACGACGTCCCCGACGAGGTCGAGAACTGCTGGATCTGGGTGGTGTAGCCGGCCGCGTCGAGCTTGGCCTTCACCCAGTCGACCGAGGCCTTGTAGCCGGGCCGGCCGGTCGCGCGGTTGCCGCCGTTGGCGGTGGCGATGTTCTGCAGCTGCTGGAGGTGCGCGGTCACGTTGGTGACGCTGAGGTCGGGCGAGGGGGCCGCGACGGCGGGTGAGCCGGTGCCGGCGAGCAGCGACGCGGCGACGGCCGAGGCCGCGACGGCGGACAGGGCCGTCGTACGAAGGGAACGCATGGAGTCTCCTCAAGGGTCGGTGAAAGGGAGACGGGGCGGGGCAGCAGTGCTGCCCCGCCCCGTCAGGAGCTGCGTGACGTCAGGAGACGTTCAGCGCGGTGTCGTCGACCACGAAGCTGGTCTGCAGCGACGAGTCCTCGGTCATCGTGAAGCGGATGGTGACCGTCTTGCCCTTGTAGGCGAGGAGGTTGTGCGAGTACTGCGTGTAGGTCGCGTTGGTGCCGACGTTGGTGAAGGTGCGCAACGTCGTGGCGGTCGACCCGTCGACCACCTGCACCCGCATGTTGTCGTACGCCGTCGAGCCGCTCTCCGAGGTGTCGGTGCGGATCCAGTACGACAGGGTCGCCGCCGTGGCAGAGGCCGGGATGCTCACCGACTGGTTGATCGTCTCGGTGCTGGTCGAGCCGTTGCCGCCGAGCCAGAGCTTCCACGAGCCGGTGCGGGCCGGACGACCGGTGTTGTTGGTGATCGGGCCGGAGGTGCCGGTCCAGCTGGTGGCGCCGGACTCGAAGCCCGGGTTGGCCAGCAGGTTGCCGCCGGTCGGCGGGGTGGTGGGCGGCGTGGTGGTGCCACCGCACGTCGGGTCAGCCGACTGCGCCGGCACGTTGACGGCGTCCCAGGCGTTCTTCGTGGAGTTGAAGAGCGCGCAGGTGGAGTCGAGGTTCTTCGCCGAGGTGAGGGTCCAGGTGCGGTACTTCAGGTACGACGACGACGAGGTCTTCATCAGCATCGCGTTGTACATGATCTTCATCGCGTTCTGGACGCCGACGCCGGAGACCGAGGTGCCGTCGCACTTGGAGGTGCCGCCGTTGGCGAGCAGGTACCACCAGTGGTCGCCGGGGCCAGCCGCGGCGTGGACCTCGGAGTTCGGGGTCGAGCTGGTGTAGCAGGACGGGTCACCGACGTTGCCCGGGTTGGACATGTCGCGGATCGGGCCGGAGCCGACCAGGTTGACCTCCTCGCCGATGGTGTAGTCGGCCGGGTCCGCAGGGTTGTTGGCGTAGAACTCGGTCGCGGTGCCGAAGGTGTCGGCGACGAACTCCTGCGTGCCGCCACCCGAGATGCCACCGGGGGTCTTGTCGTCGATGCCGTGGCCGAACTCGTGGGCCACGACGTCCATGGCGCCGATCCACTCGTTGGTGCCCTGGCGGTGGCCGATCTGGACCTGCGTGCCGTCGTAGTAGGCGTTGACGTCGTTGAGGCCGACGCGGATCGGCACCCAGCCACCCGAGCCGTTCATGCCGCTGCGGCCGAGCCAGTTGGCCAGCATCAGCCGCTCCTGCTCGGCGCTGTAGAACGCGTCGACGCAGCCGGTCTCCCGGTTGGTCGCGACACCGTTGCCCCACGCGTTGTCGGTGCCGGAGAACGTCGTGTTGTTGGCGGCGTCCTGGCACTTGAGGGTGGTGGCGTTCGTGTTGGTCATGGAGTACGACGTGCCGGAGCCCGAGGTCGGGATCGTGACGTTGCCCTCCCACGCGCCGGCGCCGGTGCCGCGGGCGATCTGCTCGCGCGACTCGAGCACCTTGCCGGTGTTCGCGTCGATCCAGGCCTTCTGCCAGGAGACCTCGCCCTTGTCGGTGCCGCGCACCTCGACCTCGTAGGCCAGCTTGGTGCCGGCGTCGCGGTGCCAGATGACCAGCTCGGGCGTCGACGTGGTCGCGCCCTTGTCGGCCAGGCCGGCGGCGGCCGTGGTGGCGCGGTCGGCGGTGATGGAGGGGGTGGTGCTCGCGATGTCGACCGGCGCGTCCTGGGCGACGGACGTGCCGACGACCTGGCCCTCGCCGTTGGCCAGGACGACGAAGTCGCCGCCGACCACGCGCAGGCCCTCGTGGGTCCGCTCGTAGGCCATGGAGTAGACGTCGGCGTCACCGGAGTAGGTGCCGGTGCGGACGAAGGCGTCCTGGGAAGCGCGCTCCAGCGCGTTTCCGTGACCCTTCACCCAGGCGCTTGCGGCCTGCTGTGCCTCGCTGCGGGGGTTGCCCGCGGAGGGTGCGGCGTCGGCCGGGGTGGCGGTCGGTGCCAGGAACGACGCAGCGACGGCTGTCGCTGCGATACCGGCCAGTGCGGCCAGGCGGGTTGTCTTCACTTGGGGATTTCCAATCGTGAGTTCAGGCCGAGAGGCCCGAGGATGGATTGGGTGATGCGGACCACTGCACAAACTCGCAATCGGTCGGGGGTGCGTCAATCACCCCTGAACTGCAGGTTCGTGCAACGCGAGAACATGCACGTCCCGAACGAGAACCGCGGCCCTTGTCCGATAATCGGCGCTTCGCGGGATTCCGTTGCGTGAGAGCGATCTCAGCGAGGGAGTACGACGGGTCGGTGCGGCGAAACCGCGGCGATCCGCTCAGCCACGACGCGGCCGAACTCCTGGTGGCCGCCCTCGGTGAGGTGCAGCCGGTCGTCCAGGTAGTCCAGGTCGAGGTCACTGGTCTGGACGTAGGGGACGTCGTACTGCTCGCTCAGCGAGGCCAGCAGCTCGTCCACCCGGGGTACGGCGCCGGCGCGGGCGGGCGCGGTGGCCGGCCCGACGACGACGACCTGCTGGCCGGCGAGGTCGGCCATCAGGTCGCGGAAGCCGCGGTCGATCGCGGACGCCGGCTGGTCGTAGTCGTTCAGGCCGCCCTCGACGACCACGAGTCCCGGACGCACGGAGAGTGCCGTGGGCGCCCGGTCGTGGAAGGAGACGCGGCCGCAGCCGCTGGCCCTCGCGCTGAAGCCGGACCCGGAGAAGCCGGCGACGTGCACCTCGCCGGGGAGCTCGGAGGCCCACGAGCGGGAGAGGTCGTCCTGGCCGAGGCCGACCGACCACGAGTCGCCGATCACGAGCACGGGCTCGCCCTCGCCGGTGACGATGCCCGCGCGCTCGCGGGAGTCCTCCCGGTGCTGCTGGCAGCGGGCCGGACCCGCGCCCGCGCGGCCGGCGACGTAGAACGCCATCAGGGCAGCGAGCAGCACCACGACGACTGACGTGCCGACGACCCGGCGCAGGTTCCCCCGATGGACCACGAGGAAAGTGTGCGGCCTCGCGCGCGATTTCCGCAGGGGAACAACCCTGAGATTCACCCTGATTTCCGGTGATTCCGGCCACGTGTGCCTCGCCACCAGTGATCCCCGGCTGACCGGGGATCGCTGAACTTGTCAGGCGGTGCACGGGCCGACAAGTTCAGCGAGAGCCTGACAACCTCATAACCGGAGGCGATCGCCCGGGCCCGGCACCTACGCTGCGGCCATGACTGACGACCACCTCCTCGCTGCCTACGACGACCAGCTCCGGCGGGAGGGTGAGGTCGGCCAGGTCGACGGCGTGGTCAGCCACGGCCCGCTGATGTGGGCGGTCTTCGACCACGGCGGGTTCGTCACCTACCGCGACCTCGGCGGCCTCGACGGCGCCGACCTCGACGCCCTCATCGAGGAGACGATCGCCTACTTCCGCGACGACACGGAGGTCGCCTCGTTCGAGTGGAAGTCGCGCGGCCACGACCTGCCGGCCGACCTCGGCGACCGGCTCGTCGCCCACGGCTTCGAGGCCGAGCCGCGCGAGACCGTGATGATCGGCGAGGCCACGCTGCTGGCCGTCGATGTTCCGCTTGCTGGCGGGATCGTCGTACGACAGGCGGGGGACGGCGCCGACCTGCGTGACGACGTCACCCGGATGCTCGCCATGCAGGGGTCGGTCTTCGGCAGCGGTCGCGGGCCGTCGGTGGAGAGCTCTTTGGCCGACCTCGAGGGCGGCGACACGGAGCTCTGGCTCGCCGAGGTCGACGGGCAGGTCGTCTGCGCCGGTCGGCTCGCCGTCGTGCCCGGCACCGAGTTCGCGGGCATCTGGGGCGGCTCGACGCTGCCGGAGTTCCGCGGTCGCGGGATCTACCGCGCCCTGGTCACCGCTCGCGCCAGGTCCGCCGTCGCCCGCGGCGTGCGGTACATCAACTCGGACTGCACCGACATGTCGCGCCCCATCCTCGAGCGCTCCGGCCTCCGCGCCGTGACCACCACGACGCCGTACGTCTGGACCCGCTGACGCGCCGCCGGATGAACTTCCACGCGCTCGGGTGGAAGTCCATCGGCGGCTGAGCGTGGCGGCGTCGGGGTGGGCCTGAACTTCCACGCGCTCGGGTGGAAGTCCATCGGCGGCTGAGCGTGGCGGCGTCGGGGTGGGCCTGAACTTCCACGCGCTCGGGTGGAAGTCCAT